>NZ_JBITGN010000001.1:594288-1741296 GCF_044457245.1 Nocardia sp. NPDC050630 | reverse complement strand
CCCAGAGATCCAGATGTCCGCCGATCCGGAGAAATCATGTCCGCCAGCCCGGAGCCAAATGTCCGCCCAGCCGGATTATCACGTGTCCGCTAGCAGGTGTGCGGTCCGGTTCGTCCGGCAGCGGCCAGGCAAAGGTATCCGCTCCGATCCCGGCCGCGCGCAAGCCGTCCCGGAGTCGCAGTAGACCTTCGGTCAGGAATCGCACCGGCGGTGATTCATCGTTCACCGCGATCTCTGTTTTCGGACCGTCCCCGAACAGGTTGCAGCGCTGCCATTCGCTGGTGATGTCGCGACCGGTCAACGGCTGCAAGCGAACCGCGAAGATCGGTTTGTTCAAGTCCTCGGCGTGGCGGTATTCGACCTTGCATTCGTGCGATGTGTCCCAATTATCGGAGACCAGACAGATGACCGCTTCGCACCGATCGCTCGCGCGGCGCAGCGCGTCTTTCCACCGCACACCCGCCGGAATCCCGGTCTGCCGGTCCAGATCGAGAAAGATCTCACCGGTCAGGCCTGGATCGGCTGCGATCAACCATGCCTTGACTGCGATCGCTTCGCGATCGTCAAGGCTGGAATGACTCAGAAAGACCCTGGACATCGGGCTATCACACCGTGCGTCGATCCTGGTGGAAGCCCACATCGAATATCGCAAGCGTCATACGAAAATCCTGCGCTCGAACAAACCGACGCACGCGAGTACCACCTACTCGATAACTCGCGCAAACACTACGCAAACGCTGTTGCGGCTACCGACAACTTCGGAAATCCGCATCGTCGACCTGGGGATCGCCTGCCGGGCGCTGCTGTGGAACCGGCTCGCGGGTTCATACGGTGTTGAGCAGTGCCATGAATCCGAAATCCATGTGGAGTTGAGCATGGCAGTGCAGCAGTGAGCGGCCGGGTTGGTCGGCGCGGAAGTCGACGTCCATCCGTTGGTAGCCGCCGAGCATCGCCACGTCCTTGTGTACTCCGGCGGTGGGTGTGCCCGCGATGTGGGTGATTTCGAAGCTATGGCGATGCAGGTGCATGGGGTGGATGTCGTCGGTGGCGTTGTAGAAACGCAACCGATACCGCTTGCCGTGCGTGATGTCGACGATCGGACGCTTGTTCTCCATATCGAAGGGGGCGCCGTTGATGGTCCACAGGTTGAATCCGTCTTGGGCGGCGTTGCGTTTTTCGATGAGCATTTCGATGACGTCATCGGCGGCCGGTGGCACTTGATCGGGAGTGGTGAATATCCGATAGTCCCATTGGAACGGCTGGGGCGGGAGCCATAGCGGTTCACCGGTGCGGTCGGCGTATTCGACGACGATGCCCATCCCCGCTTCCCGGTCCTCGTCGGCCAGATCTCCCAGCACCCACACACCGGGGTCCGTCATCTCCACGATCGCCGAAATCCGCTCGGCGGTGCCCAGCCACAGTACGGGCACCGTGGTGGGTCTGCGGACCGGGTTGCCGTCGAGGGCGACGACAGTGAAGGTGTGACCGGGCAGGGCGAGGCTGCGTGTTTCGGTGGCGCTGCCGTTCAGCACATGCAGCAGCACTCGATCGCCGGTCTTGACCCGGATCGGATCACCGTGGCCGAGGATGCGGCCGTTGATGGTAAAGGCGTCGTAGCCTACCTCGTAGCCGTGGGGCTCGCCGCGTGCCAGAGATGCGGCCATTGCCGCCTCACCCTTGTCTCTCAGTTCGGGCACCGGTTCTCCGGCCAGGAAGTCTTCGGGCATATCGCCTTCCTGGCTCAGGTTGGGCTCGAATTCCTTGAGGGTCAGGAACATTTCGTGGTCGTAGGCTCCGGGATTGTTCGCCGGTTCGATGTAGACCGGGCCTACTTGACCGCTGTACTGGCCACCGGTCACATTCGCACCGGGGTTCAGATGGGTGTGGTAGAAGCGGAATCCGGACGGCCCCGGAACGAATGAGATTCGCCGCATGCCACGGGCCGGAATGAACGGAGTACCTTCCTCGGCCGATCCGTCCACTTCCACACCGATGTTTTGACCGTGCCAATGCAACTGTTCGGGGATATCGGTGTCATTGTGGATATCGACCCAGGTCCGTTTCCCCTCGGTGAATCTCAGGAGTGGGCCCGGGAATTGACCGTTGTAGGTAACGGTCGACACGACCCGGCCTGGTGCGATTTCTATCTCACCCCGACCGATGCGCACGGCGTAATCGGGCTTACCGCTCGGGGGCGTGTCGGAAGGGTTATGCGCGCATCCTGTGGCGGCCATACCGGTACTCGTCAGCAGGGCCATACCGCTCCAGCGGAGGAAATCACGTCGATCTATACGCACGCTGATTCACTTCCTTCGCCTTCCGCGACAGATCGAATCGAACAGCGTTGATCCGGACTGGAACGACAATATCGAAAGTCCGCCGCACCGGCATCCGTGCGGCAGAGTCTGATAAACCGTCGCGGTGCTGACCGTCGGGCTGTTGATAGTCCGACCTCACATGCCGATTCATCCCGGTTGCTGGCGGGTCGATGCTAGTTGAGCGGCGACCAGCGACGAAGTAGCTTCGGGTGCTGACTGCTGTGCTGTCTGGAACCGCTCAGTTCGTCGAACGCGACGAGCAGTAGGCGCGCTGGCCAGTCGACCCCACGGTGTGCAGGTGACTTACCGCCTGGGCGTATGAGCCGAAAAGGAACTGAGCGAAGATCACGGCCAGAACACAGTAGTGCCCAGCTGCCACCACAGTCACCGATGAGTGCGAACGCGGTCCATCGGCAGCACGGGGTCTGTGTGGCGATCGAGCCGCTGAACAGAGCTCCGACGTCGGCGACCGAGGAGGCTTCGCCTTCAAGGCCTCATCTTAAATCGGAGAGTTGTCTTCGAATTGTTCCCCGGTTTCCGCCGGTTCGGGTGGTAGCCAGCGGTAAGCTCTACTTGACGCCTTACCGTGTACCAGACGGCGTCCCTGTTCGGTCCGGTCGATGCATCAACTGTCGGCCTCGCCGGAGGATCTGCCCCATCCGGGGCAAATCCTGTGAACTTCACCAAGCAACCAACCGCGTGTCAGCATTCCGATTCGGCACGTGACGCATTCAGAGCCTGATTCCGGCAACTCGGCAGCGTGGCCAGTTCGCGGACGTCATAGAGCTCGTCGGGGTCTACATCACCGAATTCGGCGCACCAGACAGGAGCGCATCGGCCCAAGAGGGCGACTACGGAGATGTTGAGAATCATTCTCGATTCAAGCCTTTAGTTGAAGGATGAAAAATGTCCAATAAGACAGTCAAAACCGTTGCCGCCACTGTTATGGCCTTGCCCTTGTTAGTCCTCGCAGCTCCTGCGGCTTCGGCCGACTCACCGTCGTCCTATGCCACTCCGACGACCGGATCGGTCGTGTTGTGTTTCCCTCTCGGTAGTGTCGTCTGGTGCATCTGAGGTTCCAGGCACGCCGAATGGGCTAGCCGTCTAGACGGCATTTCCCCCTTCCGGTGCGTCATGGGCGACGCACCGGAAGCGGAGATGGCAGGTAGCGGTGTCGTTGGTCCGACCTTGTCGGGCAGCGGGCCGGTACCGAAAGCAGTAGTAGGCCGCGCACAGATACGATCCGCCCTAGATGATGCGGCGTGGAATCGTTGTGGCGCTGTTGGTTCGGGGGTGTCCCCGCGTGGGTTGTGTGGGACACAGCAGGTCGGCGTCGGATGCTGGACGCGGAAGTAATCGACGGTCCGTTCCCACACGGGGTTGCGGTAGCCACGGATCGCCCGCCTCAATCACGCGAAAACGCAGCGGCCGCAGCCATTTCCAGGTCCTGGTACGGCTTGCCACTCACGTCCTCGATGACCTGGTGCATTGTTCCGCCCGTGAACGGGAACGGTGAGCGGTACCTCGCGGATACGGACTGACCGCTGTCACGGCCGACACGGATTCCTTCGCCGACGCCGGAGAAGACGATGGGCTGGGTCCGCATGTCATCGAGTGAGCCGACCGGGTCCTCATCGATGTAGAGGATGGCCTCGCCGGTGGGTGTGAAGTTGTCGGGGCGGGTACCGCGGCGTTCGTACCGGATCCCGAGGATGTGGTCGCCCAGGGGGACGGTTCGATCGGAGACGATGGTCTGCTCTTCCTCGCCGAGGAAGTTGTAGGTGTAACAAAGGCGGCCGTCCTTGACGTACAGGGTGTGTCCACCGAGCCGGCCGCCGTGGGCGAACAGCACCCCCTGGGCATCGGCACTGTCGATCGTCGCCTCTGCGAGCAGCGCGAACGACCGCCCCTGAATCTCCAGCGCCGCACCGGGTCCCACCTCCGCGACGTCCGGATAGTAGACAGCATTGTCGCGCTTGGCGCCATACGTCGGGCGCGAGCGGGTCATCATCGAGACGACGTCGAGATCGTTGAGCGGGAAGCCGTGGTATTTCTCGGCCTCCGAGAACCACAGCGCCTTCAGCTCCTCCAACTTCTCGGGATGAACCTCGGCCAGGTCGTGCATCTGGCTGCGGTCTTGCTCGATATGGAACAGTTCCCAGCGGTCCTGGTCGAAATGCCCCCAACCGGACGGGCATGCCGCGTGAATGGCGTCGGCGAACCATCCGTCGTGCCAGATCCCGCGCGTGCCGAGCATCGAATAGAACTGCGTGTGCTTGCCGACGTCCGCGTTCGCGTCATCGAACAGCGCTCGGAAACTGACGCCTTCCAAAGGACGCTGTGGCACGTTCTTCACCGTGTCCGGTGGTGTGATGCCGAGCAGGTCGTAGACGGTCGGTGTGACGTCGCAGACGTTGAGGTACTGGTGGCGCAACTCGCCGCGGGCCGCCACCCCGGCCGGCCACGACATCAGGCATGGGTCGGCGATGCCGCCTTCGTGCGAGGCGTATCGCTTGTACAGCTTGTACGGGGTGTTGAACGCCATCGCCCACCCGATGCTGTAGTGGCTGTAGGTGGTCGGCGAACCCAGCTCGTCGAGTTTGGTCAGACTGTCCTCGACCGTGTCGATGTAGCCGTTGAAGAACTTCATCTCGTTGGCGGTGCCGTTCGGACCGCCCTCGCCGCTGGCACCGTTGTCCGAGAAGGCGACGATGATGGTGTTGTCCAGTTGGCCGCTTTCTTCGAGATAGTCCAGCAGCCGGCCGATCTGCGCGTCGGTGTAGGACAGGAATCCGGCGAACACCTCCGCCTGCCGGCGGAACAGCCGCTTCTCGTCCTCCGATAACGAATCCCACGCTCGCACCGTGTCCAGCATCGGCCACGGCTTGCCGTCGGCACTGGTGGCATTCGCATACGGGTTCATCGGCGACAGCTCGGTGTTCTCCGGCACCAGACCCATGCGCTTCTGGTTTTCGAGCACGATCTCGCGATACTTCTCATAACCCATGTCGAACCGGCCGCGGTACTTGTCGGCCCATTCCCGTGGCACATGGTGCGGCGCGTGCCCGGCCCCCGGGCACAAGTAGGTGAACCACGGCTTGTCTGGGGCGACCACCTTCGAGTCGCGGATGAACTCGATCGCCTTGTCTGCCAGATCCTTCGACAGGTGATATCCGTCTTCCGGCGGGTACGGCTGTGGGATCGGGTGATTGTCGTAGACCAAATTCGGATACCACTGGTCGGCCTCGCCGCCCAGGAAACCGTAGAACCGTTCGAACCCGCGACCCAGCGGCCAATGCCGCTTCGACGCGGCCAGATTCTCCTCTTCCAGTGGAGTCATATGCCATTTGCCGACCGCGTAGGTATTCCACCCGCGCTCGGCGAGAACCTCCGAGCACAGCGCGGTTTCGGCCGGTATGCGACCACACATACTCGGGAACCCGTCGGTGAACTCCTCGATGGTCGCCATACCGACCGAAGTCGCATTCCGGCCGGTCATCAAGGAGGCACGCGTGGGTGAACACAAGGCGGTGGTATGGAACTGCGTGAACTGCACACCGCTATCGGCGACGCGCTTCATATTCGGCATCTCGACCAGACCGCCGTAACAGTCCCAGGTGCCGATTCCGATGTCGTCCCACACCAGATACAGCACATTCGGCGCGTCCCGTGGTGCGGTCGGCTCCGCATAAGGCCCCCAATCGGGGACCGAATCACGGATATCGAGCGCGACCTTCCCTTCGAACTTCCTGGCCATCATCCACCTCCGATAACTAGAGCTGTTCGTTTGCCATTCGTCCTGCTGCCCGGGCTCCGGACCTCATGCGGGGTACAACGCGAACACCGATCGGTGCGGCTGTGATGTCGGGACAGGCACGCCCAGCTCCGGTGATGGCGGAGAGGGGTACGGATATTCGATTCGACGTGTGGTGGTCACGCACCTCGCGGACATGATGTCCGAATATTTGCTGATCAACGCCTTCCGTACTCAGAGAGTACGGCGTCGGACGGCGCCGTGTCAGCAGTTGCGCTCAGTCCCGCAGGGCGCAATGCGGGGCAGCTGGTCGCGCCAGGCGGGAGTTTCAGTCGACGCCGAGGGCGACTTCGGTTGATTTGATGAGGACGGTGACTCGGGAGCCGTCGCTGAGTTCGAGGTCGTCGGCCGCGTCGCGGGTGATGGAGGAGGTGATTTCGTCGCCGCCGGCCAGCCGGACACGGACCACGGCCATCGCTTCGCCGCGGGTGACCGAGACGACTGTTCCATCGAGTTGGTTACGTGTGGATAGTCGCATGGCTGTGATCCTACGGGTTTCAGCCTCAGGTGGTGCCCGCGCTCATGCCGCCGGAAATGGTGATCGCTTCGCCGTTGAAATGGCGCCCGGATTCACCAACGAGGAGCAGGATCGCTTGGGAAACCTCTTGCGGCACAATCAGATCACCATTCGGCGGACCGCTGGCGAACATCGCCTCCACATCCTCTAGCGTGGGATTCTCGATATCGGGCACCATCGCCGAATACATTGCCGGATTCATGATCATATCGGTGCGCACACCGGCCGGAAGTACCGCATTGACGGTGATGCCGTGCGGAATTACTTCGTGGGCAAGCGATTTGACCAATCCGATGACGCCCCATTTCGCCGCGGCGTAGTGGCCGGAGTTCGCAGCCCCCATGCGGCCGACGATGGACGAGGTGGCAACAATTCTGCCCCATCGGCGCTCGATCATATGTGGCACCACGGCGCGGAAACTGTGGAAGACGCCGGTGAGGTTGACATCGATCATGTCCTGCCACATCTGCTCGTCCATCTCGGCGATGGCCGCGCCCGAGGCGATGCCCGCGTTGGCGAGCAGAATGTCGATCCGACCGAATTCGGCGATGGCCAAGTCGGCGAGCTCGTCCATCGCCGCGCGGCTGCGAACATCGGCCTGTACCGCGACGCAGCGCCGCCCGGTCTCCTCGACGAGCTTGACGGTCTGGGCGAGATCGTCTTCGGAGCTCAACGGATAAGGCACGCTACCGATCGGTTCGCTGATATCACACACCACGATGTCGGCACCTTCGGCCGCCAAAGTCACCGCGTGCGAACGTCCTTGACCGCGAGCGCCGCCAGTGATTACCGCAACCCTGCCCGCCAGCTGCCCCATGCACGTCCCCTTTCGACCGGTGATCCCATGCTTTCATGATCCGTGGCACATGCGCATTCGAAATAGCAGCGCGATCCACACCACGGGTCAGGTCGCGGACCAGCCCGACCAGCGGGTGACGTCGATGGCGAGCACCGGTCCGGGGGGCGGCTGGGTGCGGTAGATGGGATAGCGCGCGGTCAGAAGCTTCAGCGCCCGCTGCGCTTCGGGGGCGTCGGCGATTCGTGCGGTGCCGTCGGCTCTGGTCCACCACAGGTGCGTCCAGTCGTCGCTGTAGTGGTCGGCGAGCACGGCGACGGTGGGGTTCGCTGCGATATTAGCCAAGCGGCGCAACGCTGTTGTCGTCTTCGGCTTCGCATCGACGGCGCTGTAGATGATGTCGTCGATGACCGCGAATACGATCGGCACGATGTGTGGGTGCAGGTCCGTGGATACGGTGGCGAGTCGGGCCACCGGTTCTGCTGTGAACCGTTCCCGCGCTGCTTTCGCGTTCAGTCGCACCGCTCCTCCGCCTTACGATCGGCAACAGACCCATTCTCACCCGATCGGTGATTAGATGCGGACGAACAGTGGCCGCGCGGGATCCACGGGAATCGGTATGGCAGGGCCGATTCCGAACAGGATGAACACCGCGGGCTCCGGGCTGTCGCTCAAAGTGCCGTCGTAGTGCGGTGTACCCGCTGTGCGCGTGGCGAATTCGCCGGGGTACATGGGCGCGGTGGTGGTGAGGTCGATGGTGGGGCCCGCGCCGACGGTCCATACGCCCGAGAGCATTACGGCATGGCGGTCGAAGGTGTAGGCGTGCGGTGCGCTCATCCAACCGGGGTACCAGCGGGCATAACTGGCGTAGAAACCGGGGCCGCGATGTGAGCCGAGCACGTCGGCGGTTTCGAAGCTGTGGGGCGGTGCGCCGGGAGCAGGTTGCCAGTTCAGGTCGGCCAAGCCGTGAATCGTGGTGCCCGGACCCGGAGACCGGTCTGCGATGGTCGGAAATTCGACTGTCAACGGCTCGGCAGCGTTACCGTTGGAGCCCTTCCAGACAACGGGCAGCATCAGGCCGAGCGCTGGCGGCGCCAGCGCGATTCTGCGGCGCATTTCGCGCACTGTCTCGTCGTCGGCTTCGGCTAGGTATCGGTTGTCTTCCACGCGCATGACCTCCTGGACGTCATCGCAGCAGGTGCAAACCGAATTCTTGACGGAGCATACGACGGTGTGCCAATAGTTTGCTGGAAATCCGACGAGATCAACTCGAGCCCGCTCATCGCATCGCCATGGTGGTCCGCACACTGTCCGGCCGTACGATGCGAAGCGACTCCAGTCCACGGACGGTAAAGATGTGCCCATGACCAGCCATGTCCTCGCGATCGATCTCGGCAAGACCGGCTGTCGCGGTTCATTGCGCGTCGACGGAAGCCAGGTCGGCTATGCGCAAGCACCGGGTGCGCCCGGGCTGGCACATGCGACGGGTGTCATTGCGGCGGAGCGTGCGATCTACGCGGTAACAGATCAGATCGCTTCGCTGCCAACAACATTCATGCTATCGGTCGGCGCAGCGGGTGCCGCATCGGCACCGGACGCGGCGACGGCACTTGCTCGACGGCTGGCGCAAATCCCCGGCGCGGCAGCGGTCGCTGTTACTTCCGACGCCGTCACCGCACACGCCGGGGCATTGGGCGGGTCCCCGGGAGTCGTGCTCGCCATCGGAACCGGAGCCGTCGCTACCGCCGTCGACGAGGCGGGCCGGTTCACCCGAGTCGACGGCTGGGGGCCGCAACTAGGCGATGAGGGCAGTGGCGGCTGGATCGGCCTCGAAGGTCTACGCGCCGCGCTACGTGCCCATGACGGCCGCGGGCCGCGCACCACCCTGGTCGAGAAGGTTCGCGAACACTACGGCATCGAACTGGACGCGCTGCCGAAATACCTTGGCGAACAAGATAATCCGGCTCTGGTCGCCGCCGAGTTCGCACCCTTCGTAGCGGCCGCTGTCGACGATACCGCGGTCGCGATCATGGCGGCCGCCGCAGGCTCACTCGCTCGCACCGTCCTTGCCGCGATCGAACGATCCGGAATTCGGCCACCGGTCCCCTATGCGATCACGGGCGGTCTCACCAAACTCGGCGCGCCACTCCTGGAACCGCTCGGCCGCCAGATCGCGCACGCGATCGACCGCCGCGATCCGCTCGGCGATCCGATCGACGGCGCAGCCCTGCTCGCCGTCGATGCCACCACTGTGCTCGAAGCGCTGGTCACTCGACTCTCTGACACTTATTGACAGCACCTGTGACACACCTGACACTTAGTTGCACTCAGTCCATCGCGTCACCGGGGAGCTGCGTTGAACGCCCTCAATCTCGCCGTCATCGTCGTCTATCTGGTCACCGTTGCGTGGATCGGCCTGCGGCTGTCCGGAAAACAGAAGTCCAGCAGCGACTATTTCGTCGGTGAGGGCCGTATGCCGTGGTGGACGGTGTGTTTCTCGGTGGTGGCCACCGAAACGAGTGTGCTCACCGTCATTTCGATTCCGGGAGGCGCGTACACCGATCAAGCCTTCGGAAATGTGGAATTGGCCATCGGGTACGTCATCGGGCGCACGGCCGTGGCGATCGTGCTGATCCCGCTCTACAAGCGCGGCGGTTTCGTCAGCGCCTATCAATACCTCGAGCTGCGTTTCGGTCGGTATCTGCAGGGCGTGGCCTCGGTAACCTTCGTATTCACCCGGCTGCTCGCCGAGGGCGTGCGGCTGTTCGCCTCCGCCATTCCGATCAAATTACTGCTCAACGAATTCGGACTCGACTTCGGCTACGACGCGATCATTGTGGCACTGACGCTGCTGACCGTCGTGTATACCTACCTCGGCGGCATCAAGGCGGTGATCTGGACCGACGCATTGCAGATGGGCCTTTACCTCACCGGTGCGCTCATCGCGATCTGCGTGCTCACCGGCCATGTCGGTGCTTCCGGCTGGTCGGATGCGTTGCATGCGGGCAAATTCCGTGTCTTCGATACCGATTTCGGTCTGGCGCACATTCTCACCAGCACTTTTGCGTTGCCGACCGCGATCCTCGGTGGCGCGATTTTCGCCATGGCCTCGCATGGCTCGGATCAGCTGATCGTGCAGCGCATTCTGGCGACGCGGTCGCTGCGCGACAGTCAGAAGGCGATGATCGGTTCGGGCATCTTCGTTGCCATCCAGTTCGCCGCCTTCTCCCTGGTCGGCGTGCTGCTGTGGCCCTATAACGGCGGCAAGACGGCCAAGGAACTCGGATTGGCCAGTTCGGACAGCCTGTATCCCAACTTCATTCTGCACGGGCTGCCAGTGGTGGTCTCCGGACTGTTGGTCGCCGGAATCCTCGGCGCGGCAATGGGTTCGCTGTCCTCGGCGTTGAATTCCATGGCCAATTCGACGGTCGCCGATATCATTCGTAGCTTCTCCCGGCGCACACTCGCCGATGACACGCTGCTGCGGTTGGCGCGCGTGATGACACTGGTGTGGGCGGCGCTGATGGCGCTGTTCGCCATGGGTTTCAGTGCGACGACGGGCAATGTGTATCTGACAGCGCTCACCATCGCGGGCTACACCTACGGTGCGCTGCTGGGTGCGTTCCTGCTCGGACGGCTGGTCGCGCGCGCCAACCAGTTCGACGCGATCCTCGCCTTCATTGCCACGGTGATCGTGATGACATTCGTGGTGCGGGTGGTCAAGGTCGATGTGACCGTCGCCGGGAAGGTGGTCGAAAAGGGTATCGCGGCACAGTGGTTGGTGCCGATCGGCGTGCTCGTGACATTGGTCGTCGGTGGTTTCGCGAGCCTGTTCCATCCGGCGTCCGCTGCCGATGAGCCGGAGCATGTTGCGGCGGTGGCGTAGTGCGTGTCATCGGGCTGATGTCGGGAACCTCGCACGATGGTATCGATGCCGTCGGGGCGGATATCGTATTGCGGGATACGACGATTCAGGTGCGACTCGTCGGACATCTCAGCCGACCATATCCCCGACGAACTGCGCTCGGAACTCATCGCCGCCTTGCCGCCCGGTGCCATAGAGATGGCGACCGTGTGCCGTCTGGATACCGCGATCGGCCAGAGCTTCGCCGATGCGGCAATCGCGGCAATGTACGAGTTCTTCGGCGGCACAGCCGATCTCGTTGCCTCTCATGGGCAGACCGTCTACCACTGGGTGAGCGACGGTGTGGTGCGAGGCACGCTGCAGCTGGGTCAGCCCGCATGGATCGCCGAACGCACCGGGTTGTCGGTCGTCAGCGACTTTCGTGCGCGCGATATCGCGGCGGGCGGACAGGGCGCCCCGCTGGTCGGGCTGTTCGACCTGCTGTGGCTGGCGGGACATTCCGAACGCGCGACCGCGCTGAATATCGGCGGGATCGCGAATGTCACGGTCACCGGCGACAAACCGGTCGCCTTCGACACCGGACCCGGCAACGCATTGATCGATGCGGCGGTCGAATTGTGCACCGGCGGCGTCGAGCATCTAGACCGTGCCGGGGAACGCGCCGCCCGCGGCGATATCGATACCGGTCTGCTGGAAACCCTTCTCGCGGAACCCTACTACCGCGCACCGGCCCCCAAGACCACCGGGAAGGAGCTGTTCAACCGCGCCTACCTGGAGCGCGTGTTGGACGGCCATGCGGCATCCGCCGACGATATTGTCGCCACTGTGACCGCGCTGACAGCCCGTACCATCGCCGACGCCCTCGCACCACTGCG
The DNA here is from genome assembly GCF_044457245.1 of Nocardia sp. NPDC050630. Taxonomy (NCBI): domain Bacteria; kingdom Bacillati; phylum Actinomycetota; class Actinomycetes; order Mycobacteriales; family Nocardiaceae; genus Nocardia; species Nocardia sp. NPDC050630. The sequence goes on along the minus strand of NZ_JBITGN010000001.1, from coordinate 1,729,111 downwards.
CCCGACCGAGATCATCGCGTCGGGCGGCGGCATACGCAATCCCACGCTGATGGCAATGCTCGGCGCCTATCTGGGGCCCACGAAAGTGCGCACATCCGATGAACTCGGCATACCGTCGGCGGCGAAGGAGGCCACCGCATTCGCCGTGCTCGGCTTCCTCACCGCTCACGGTCTCGCGGGTAACCATCGCGCCTGTACCGGAGCGGGTCGCGCGGCGGTGCTCGGTTCCATCACCCCGGGTGCGGCCGGATTCACGCTGCCCAGTGCGCCAACAACCGTGCCCCTACGACTCACGCTGGCGGGGTGAATAATGCCCGATTCCGACGACGTACGCACTCGCCTGCTGGCGGCGCTGCCACGACTCACCCCGACCGCACTGCGCGTCGCCCAGGTGATCCGGCTCGACCCGGCCGCCGCCGCACAGCTGACGGTGAGCCAACTCGCCGAGCAGTCGGCGACCAGCACCTCCGCGGTGGTCCGGTTGGCGAAAACCCTCGGCTACGAAGGCTATCCGCAGCTGCGACTTGCCATGGCCGCGGTCGGCGGCGATGAGGGCACGCCGGTATTCGCCACCGATATCGATGCCGACGACGCGTTATCGAAGGTGCTGCACAAACTGACCGCCTTCGAAACCGAGGGCATGATGGCGACCGCCGAACTCGCCGATCCGGCGACCATGGAAGCCGTCGTCGACGCACTGGTGGGCGCGCGGCGGGTGCATCTGGTCGGCATCGGCGCGTCCGGACTTGTCGCGATGGATATGGCGCAGAAGCTGACGCGCATCGGAATGTGGTGCGCAGCATGCACATCCGAGGACGACGCACTTGTGCAGGCCAGCCTGCTGGAGACCGGTGATGTAACGGTCGCGTTCTCGCATTCGGGCGAAACCGCCGCGATCGTCGAAGCCGTGCGCCGGGCCGTCGACGCGGGCGTGACGACGGTTGCTGTGACGGCCGGGGCGGGGTCCGGACTCGCGAATGCCGCCGCGCACACGGTGCTGGTAGCCGGACGTGAGGACGGATTCCGTTCCGCGGCAATGGCGAGTCGGATGAGTCAGCTCCTCATCGTGGATGCGCTGTATGTCGGTGTCCTGCAACGCACACCGTCGGCGGCCAGGGCGCTGCGGCGCACCTACGAGGCGGTAGCCGATCGTCGCAACAAGGAGGCCGAATGAACTACCCGGTGTCGCGGTGACCGAAATCGGTTCGCTGACAACCGAAGCGTCGAATCCACGCACCACCACGTTGGATTCGATGCCGATCGATGAGCTGCTGCGCACCATGAACGCCGAGGATGCCGGTGTGGCTTCGGTTGTCGCGCAGGCGATCCCGCAGATCGCACAGGCGGTCGAGCTCATTGTCGCGGCGCGGCGGCGGGGCGGTCGGCTGATCTACCTCGGCGCGGGCACCAGCGGTCGCCTCGGCGTACTGGACGCCGCCGAATGCCCACCGACCTTCGGCACCGCTCCCGGCGAGGTCCTCGGCATAATCGCGGGTGGACCGCAGGCCCTGCTGCGGGCCGTCGAAGGTGCAGAGGACGATCCGGTGCTGGCCGCCGCCGACCTGTCCGCCATCGCACTCACCAGCGACGATGTCGTTGTGGGGCTGGCGGCGAGCGGTCGAACCCCCTACGTCATCGGTGCGCTGCGATACGGCCGCTCGATCGGTGCCGCGACGGTCGCGATCTCCTGCAACCGCAATGCGCAAGCCAGCAACTGCGCCGACGTCGGCATCGAACTCGACACGGGCCCTGAGGTTTTGACCGGCTCCACCCGGTTGAAGGCGGGCACAGCGCAGAAGATGGTGTGCAATATGCTCTCCACCGCAGCCATGGTTCGGTCGGGCAAGGTCTACCGGAACCTGATGGTGGATGTGCAGCCCACCAATGCCAAACTCGTGGACCGCGCCCGCCGTATCGTCGCCGAGGCGACCGGAACCGACTCGGCGACAGCCGCAGCACTACTGGACGCAGCCGACGGTCAGGTCAAAACGGCCATCGTTATGCGCCTGGCCGGAGTCGACGTGTCGGCGGCCCGCGCACTGCTGTGCGACGCGGACGGTCGCGTGCGCGACGCGGTCCAGCACTGAATATCCCGTTCGCCGCACGGCCAACCGGCTACCCTGACCCACAGTTCCGCGACACCGCCGGAACGATGTGTCGGCAATTCGGAGGCACCATGCTGTCCCTGCAGGAGATTTCCGACCGTCTGGAGATCGAGGACCTCATGGTCCGATACTCACATGCGGTCGACACCCATCAATGGGATCTGCTCGACGAGATCTTCACCGAGGATGCGCATATCGATTACTCGGCGATGGGCGGCCCTGCCGGTGATCTGGAATCCACCAAGAAGTTCCTGTCCACCGTCATGCCGAACTTCCTTGCGTTCCAACATCTGATCAGCAATTCGTCCATCAGTGTCCACGGCGACAGCGCAACCGGGCGCACCATGTGTCACAACCCCATGCTGGTCTCGACCGGCGAAGGTCAACAGAGTCTGATGCTGTGCGGGCTCTGGTATCACGACACCTTCGCCCGTATCGATGGTCGGTGGCGAATCAAGCAGCGTGTCGAGGAGAAGAGCTTCATGTTCGTCGCACCCGGCAGTGCCTGAATACGAATCGAGGCTCCCGAATTCGGGAGCCTCGATCGATCATTCGTGGTGGCATTGGCATTTATCGCCGCAGGAGCATTTGCCGCCATCCTGGCAACCGCACCGGCAGTCCGGACCACAAGCACAGGGAAGAACGCTGGGAGCCATCCACAACCTTTCCGAAGTAGAGCTTGCCGCCTGAGCTATAGCCGGGAAGTATAACCAGGCGATCAGCCGGTCTGCCGAGTAGTTCGAATAATGGAGGTACTGATTCCGCGTCCGCTGGTCCGGCAAGGCGCGGGCCGGAATTTCCGGACCGCTGTGGGGGTTGGTGCGGAAAACAATCGATGGGAGTGCAGTGAACGACTTCAACGCGCAGGTGATCAATGAGTTCCGCGCCAACGCGGGCAAGGTCGGCGGCATGTTCGAGGGTGCGCCGATGGTGCTGATCACGACGACGGGCGCCAAATCCGGCCGCCAGGTCACCAGCCCGCTGGTCTATCTCCCCGACGGCGAACGAATCGTGCTGATCGCCTCGAACGGCGGTGCCGACAAGCATCCCGCCTGGTACCACAACCTGCGCGCGAATCCGGAATTCACCGTGGAACTCGGTACTGCGAGCTATACGGCGAAGGCCGAGGTGGTGACCGGCGCGGAACGTGATGAGCTGTATGCGCGGATGGTCGAGATCATGCCGGGTTTCGGCGAGTACCAAGCGAAGACGTCTCGGGTGATTCCGGTCGTCGCGGTGTATCGCCAAGAGGCCTGATGCTCCGATAGTGCCAGCCCGGTCCCTGATCGCCGGGCTGGCACCAGCCGATCAGGATTTGTCGCCGAACCAGCGGCACAGCGCTTCGGCAAGTCCATCGCGATCGCCGGAATCCGCTGCCCAGGCAACGCAACCGTCCGGTCGAATCAGCATTGCGGAAAGCTCGCGTGGTGCAACGGGTTTCGCGGTCACCACGCGCACCCGCTCCGACCACGGTGCGGCGATCGCCCGCAGCTGCGCGGAATCGGCCAGATCCAACAGAAACGCCCGACCATCGGCGAAGTGCGCACCGACCCGACTGCCATCGGACAGCTCGATATCCGGTGCGACCGCGCCGATCAGCTCGTGGCCACCGCCGAGGTCGTAGCGGTGCAGTACACCGGAGATCCTCTTGAAGATCGCGGTGCTGCCGTCGCGGGTAGCCAACAGATCGGTCATCACTTTGCGTAATGCCTTGCTGCGCTGATCGAGTCGCATGAGCGCCACTTGTGCGCGGGTCCACTCCAGCACCCACGCGCCGACGGGATGACGTTCGGCGGTGTAGGTGTCGAGCAGGGCTTCGCTCGCATCGCCGCGCACCACCGCGGCCAATTTCCAGCCGAGGTTGACCGCATCGCCGATGCCGAGATTGAGTCCCTGCCCACCGAACGGCGAATGCACGTGGGCCGCATCGCCGGCGAGCAAGACCCGGCCCCTGCGATAGTCGGTGACCTGGCGGGTGTTATCGGTGAATCGCGTTGCCGAATGCACAGCGGTGATCTCGACCGGCACACCCGACACCGCGCGTAGGCTGGCCTGCAATTCGGCCGCGGTGACCGGGGTTGTCCGGTCGGCGGGCGGGCCGTCGAGTTCGACGGTCAGGATCCGGCCCGGTGTCGGACCGCTGGTGTAGATCCCGGTGTGGGTGGTGTTCCACCCCGGACGTAAGCCCTCCGCACCGGTCATTTCGACGACCGCCTGATGGCCGGTGATCTCCGGGGCCAGACCCGGGAAATCGAATCCGGCCAGCTTGCGGACCGTGCTGCGGCCGCCGTCGCAGCCGACCAACCAGTTCGCGCGGACGGTGCCGTCGGCGAGGCGGACGGTGACACCGGTTCCGTCATCGTCGAATTCGGTCAACTCGACACCGCGCCGGATCTCGATCCCGAGTTCGTCGGCACGCCGAGCCAGGATCGCCTCGATGGCCTGCTGGGCGACCAGCACCGCCTCGGCGCCCGGGCCGAGTTCGGCGAAAACCGGGTCGTCGAAGTCGATTTCGTCTGCGCGAAGCATGATGCCCGCGAAATGACCAGCGATCGGCAGACGCTGGGTGGCGGCATTCGGGAACATGCCCGCCGCGCGGATGCGCTGCACCGTCGCATTCTGCTGTTCGAGCAGGTCGGGCAGCATGCCCCGGCGGTAGAACGCCTGCGCAGTGGGCACATTGATCGCAGCGGCCTTGATGGTCATATCGGGTTCGGCCAGCCGCTCGACCACCAGCACCTCGGCGCCACCGAGGCGAAGTTCGCAGGCCAGCATCAGTCCGACCGGTCCGGCACCGGCGACGACCACATCGAATGTCTCGTTCATGAACTCGACTCTGCCGATGGGCGGTTGCGGCTGGCTTACATCGCCTTGCATGCGCCTTGCATCGCGCCGGAACCCGCCTCAGTCGAACTGATCGATGGCGGCCACGGCGATCTCGTGGTCGGTCTGCGACAACGCGGCACCAGGGACGCCCAATGCGCCGATGACGGTATCGCCTGAGCGAATGAGCACACCTCCACCGTAGGCGGACCAGCGAACGTGCGCCGGCGAGGCCGAGTCCGATGCCGAAGAGATTCCGGAAGTTCTGCGAGGTGCTCGAAACCGTGGTCCGACGCGGGGTGCTGCGTAGAGAATCGAATCGAGCGAAGGAGTCTCATGGAACCGATTGTTTCCGTCACCGGTGGCAAGATCCGCGGCTGGACGACCGCCGGGATCAGCGCATTTCTCGGCGTGCCGTATGCGGCGGCGCCGGTCGGGCCCGCGCGCTTCCGGCTGCCGACGCGCGTGCCGGACTGGCAGGGGGTCCGTGATGCGCTCACCCACGGCGCGACCTGCGTGCAGACCCCATATCCTCCACCGATCCATGCGCTGATCGGTAGTGACGGGATACCGGGTGAGGAATATCTGAATGTCAATGTGTGGACCCCGGATCCAGGCGGTGCCGGACTGCCGGTCATGGTGTGGATTCACGGTGGCGCATTCACTCGTGGATCCAATGCCAGGGCGATCTATGACGGTTCGGCGTTCGCGCGCGACGGGGTCGTGCTGGTCTCGATCAACTACCGGCTCGGGATATCCGGCTTCGCGGCGGTGCCGGACGCACCGCTGAACCGAGGGCTACACGATCAACTGTTCGCGCTGCAGTGGGTGCAGGAGAACATCGCGGCCTTCGGCGGGGACCCGAACCGGGTCACGGTATTCGGGGAGTCGGCGGGCGGAATGAGCGTGGCGACGCTGATGGCTTCGCCGCTGTCGCGTGGGTTGTTCCGTCAGGCAATCATGCAGAGCGGCAATGGATCCGCCGCAGTGGCCGTCGAAGATGCCCGCAAACTCGCCGGAGAATTGGCCACGAGTATCGGAATCAGCCCCACCGCGGCGGATTTCGGCGAGCTCGGTCCCGATGAGTTACGCGCGGCGCAGGATGGGCTCGCGTTGGCGCTGATGAGTGATCCGGATCCGGCGCGGTGGGGGTCCTCGATCATTGCCAACGGGATGGGGATCATGAGTCTGCTTCCGGTGATCGATGGCGAGGTGGTCGAAGGGAAACCCGTCAATGTTCTTGCCGCGCAACCTGATCGTGCCGTCCCGCTCATCGCCGGATGCACCGCCGAGGAGTTCCGGTTCTTTACGGTGCCGACGGGGATCGCCGCCGGGATCACCGCGCAGACCCTGCCTTTCGTGCTTACCCGCTATGGACTCGATCCCGGGCTCGGGGACATCTACGGTGCCAATCGTCCTGGTGCGTCAGCGGCGGATGTGTTCGCCGCGATCATTACCGATCGGGCCTTCCGCTCGGATACCCTGCGGATCGCTCAGTCCATTGCCGCCGCGGGTGCGCCGAGCTTCGCCTATGAGTTCGCGTGGTCGTCCGGTATCGAGGGACTCGGTGCCTGTCACGTTCTGGAGGTGCCGTTCGTCTTCGACGCACTCGCCGGGGCGCACACCCTGACCGGTCCCAATCCGCCGCAGCCGCTCGCCGATGAAATCCATTCGGCGTGGGTGGCTTTCGCCGCGTCCGGTGATCCGGGGTGGGCGCGTTTCGAGGAGGATTCGCGGCTGGTGCAGGTATTCGACAGTCCGCAGTCGGGTGTGGTGAGTGATCCGCGCGGGGACGAATTGGCGGCGTTGCGGAAGTCGGTAGCCTGATACGGGGCGTGGAGCGAACCGATCGAGAGCGGGTGGAATTGCTCGCACGCGTTACTTGCCGAAGGTGCTGGAAATCGTTGTGGCAGAGGCGCATAGGGCGGCCCGAGCCGCGGCCACGGCCGGGTGTCGACCGGTACCGCGACGGTAGGCCAACAGGGTTTTGCGTCGGGTCGGCAGGGCTGTGAGCAGTATGTTCGGCGGTGGAGCGAGTGCGCCGAGTTCGGGGACCAGGGCAACGCCCTGACCTGCGGCGACCAAGGCGAGGACGGTGCTGAAATCGTCCACATGATGACGGACTCGAGGAGTGAATCCGGCTGCCTGGCAGACCCGGATCGTCATGGTGTGGCAAAGCGTGCCGGGAGTGCCGAGGATCCAGGAGGTGTCGTGGTGGTCTTCGAGCGGTGTGGCGGTCGGGGCGGCCAGGTAGATGGTCTCCTCCAGGAGCGGCTCGGTGTCCAGAGCGGGATCAGGTTCGGCGGGTACGTAGTCGTACTCCTGGACCAGCGCCACGTCCAGGGCTTCGGCACGAAGTGCGTCCGGGACGGTAGCTGGATCCAGTTCTGTCACAAGCAATTCCAAGCGCGGATGGTCGTGGCTCAGTGCGACCAAGGCGGGGGCGAGGATCGTGGCGACGGCCGTCGGGAAAGCGCCGATGCGCAGTGTTCCGGTAAGTGTTGCGCGCGAGGCAGCCAGGTCGGCGGTGGCCTGCTCGAGAGCCGCGAGGATTGTCTCCGCGTGGTCGACCAGGGTGAGTGCGGCAGGGGTGAGAGTGACGCGTCGCCCGGTTCGTTCGAGCAGAGGTACTCCTGCTTCGCGCTCCAGTGCGGTCAATTGCTGTGACACGGCCGACGGTGTGTAGCTCATCGCCTCCGCGACTGCCGCGATTGTCTTGCGATGGGCCAGTTCGCGCAGGAGGCGTAGTTTTCGAACGTCGAGCATCAGCTCAGCTTATGCTCAACGGAAGAAAAGTGAACTGGACCTGAAGTATCGTCGCAAGCCAGTCTTGAAACCATGACGCTCACCGGTCTCTTCGTCCCCCTGATCACACCGTTCACCGCTAATGACGAACTCGCCGCCGACGCACTGGCGGGCCTGGCCAACGAGGTCCTCGACGACGGCGCAACCGGCATCGTCGCCCTCGGCACTACTGCCGAAACCGCCACCCTCACCCCGGACGAACGTCGTCGCGTCCTCGACATCTGCGGCACCGTCTGCCGAGAACGCAACGCTGTCTTGATCGCCGGTGCGGGCACCAACTCCACCGCGGATTCGGCTCGAGCGCTCGCTGCCCTCGGCCCCACCATCACCGGCGCCCTCACCGTCGTCCCCTACTACACCCGCCCCTCCGAAGCCGGGGTAGTCGCCCACTTCCGTCACCTGGCCGCTACCAGCCCGGTCCCCCTGATCGTCTACAACATCCCATATCGCACCGGCCGCACCCTCGGCCTCGACACGCTCCACGAGCTCGCCGGTATCCCGAATATCATCGGCTTCAAACACGCTGTCGGCGGCATCGACGAGACCACAACCACTTTCATGGCCACCCTCCCACCCGACATCACCGTCCTTGCCGGTGACGACCTGTACGCCCCCGCGCTCCTGGCCCTCGGTGCCCACGGCGCCATCCTCGCCACCGCCCACTTGGCCACCTCCGCCTTCGCCACCCTGATCCACCTCTGGCGCAATGGTCCCATCGATGAAGCCCGCGCCCTCACCCGCCGCCTCACACCGCTGTCGGCGGCTCTGTTCGCCGAACCCAACCCCGTAGTCATCAAATCCGCCCTGGCCGCGCAAGGCCGCATCCCCACCCGCGCCGTCCGCCTGCCCCTCCTTCCCGCCACCACCGAAGCAACCACCGCTGCTCTCGAAGCGCTAACCCACCTCAACGCCACTATCCCCGCTTGATCCCCAATTCCCCAGCGCCGAAGTCTGATTCACAATCCCACGCGGACAGCGCGTTCAGACGAGTTCCTCCCTACCGCTGAGTGCGTGGGTGCGCTAACTCGACCGAATGAACTCGAGCCGCGGCCGTTCGGATCTCGTCGCAGAGGCGGGCAGTATTTGTTGGCTTCGTGGTGTCGACATGGATCACCGGGGTCAATGCCAATGGTCGCCCATGGATGGCCCAGGTGTCCCAATCGCGCGCAAGCCGGAGCCCGTCGTTGTGCACCGCGGCGCGCTGCCGTCGCGCATATCTGGCCCGCGCCGTCTCGACAGCAGCGTCACACCAGATCTCGATCGCGCGATCGGCGCTGACGCGCCGAATTCCCGCTCTCGCGAACTCGAGGTCGCGCGGCTGGAACCACCACGAATCGATCACCACCGACTGCGGTGTCGCCGTGGCCATCGCCCAGACGGCCTCCATTGCGATCGCGCCGAGCGAGGGTACGGATTCGGGCCTCGAAATACATTCCGCCAAGGCTTCTTTCACTGTGTCCTTGGACAGCAGTTGCGCATCCAGTTCGCGGGCGAGCGGTGCCGCCAATGTCGACTTACCCGAGCCCGGTAGGCCATTGACCAGCACCAGGAGTTTGTCCTTTGGTTGCGTCACCCTGACATTCTCACTGGTCTCATGGTTGATTCAGCGGCTCGGATGGGGTTTGCGCCAGGTGGGACGGTGGGCGTTGGTGATCCAGCGCAGAGTCCATTCGGCCGGGCCGTAGCGGAACCAGCGCAGCCAGAGTGCGCTCACGACCAGTTGGAGGGTGAACACGAGGAGGGCGGTCGACATGGTCGCGAGAGGGGAGAATGTTCCGGCGGCGGCGAATCCTATGCCGGTGAAGATCACTAGGCCGATGGCTGATTGGGCCAGGTAGTTGGTGAGGGCAATACGCCCGGCGGGGGCCAAGGCTGCGCGGATGAAAGACGTGCGGGGACTGTGCATCACGCGGAGCAGTGTTGCGACGTAGGCGGCGGTGAGCAGGGGTGCGGTGGCGACGCTGATCGCTACTGGGAGGGTGTGACCGGTGCCGCCGCCGATGGCGAAGAGGATGCTGCCCGCCAGGCCAGTGGGGAAGCCGATGAGTTGGATTCGGCGCAGGATCGGTTCGTCGCCGTGTACATGGGTGAGCAGTTTGCGGCGGCCCGCGACCAAGCCGAGTAGGAACATCGCTAGTGCGGTCGGTCCCTGCAGCGTAAGGGCTTGCAGGACAAGGAGCCCGAGGCCATCGAGGTGTTCGCCGATGATCTCGCCCCAGCCGCCGAGCATGGCCTGGGTTGCGCGCTCGGCATTGGCTTGTGCCTCGGCAGTTGTGGGCAGCAGTGCCGACGCATCCATGAACGCCGTGGCGAGCAGCAGGCTCGCGACGACCAAGCCGTACAGAATCGCGGCGACGCATAGTGCGGTTCGGTCGCCGACCCGCCGCATCCAGAACAACACCAAGCACGCCACCGCATAGGTGGTGAGCACGTCACCCGCATACAGGAAGACGATGTGCAGCACACCGAGGACGAACAGTCCCCCGATGCGGCGCAGCATCCGCGGTTCGAAGGCGGTTCGCGCCGCGGCCGCCGAGTCCATCTGCAGGGTGAAGCTGTAGCCGAACAGGAATGAGAACAGCAGATAGAACTTCATCTCGACGAACACCTCGGACAAACCGCGCACGACATCGTCAAGGGTGGAGGTAAACGCGGGGTCGGTCACCAGATTGCCGGGATAACCCGAGGCCATGAAGGTGATGTTGACGACGAAGATGCCCAGCAGGGCGAAGCCGCGCAGTGCGTCGACGTCGTGTACTCGTGATCTGGAGGCGACCAGCTGATCGGTCATTACGTTCTCCGCACATCTTTAGTATCCGAGGGATACTATCCACCATATACTATCTCTGGGGCTAATATCCCGCAGATGCATCGGCGATCCCGAGGAGGCAACGCCATGACCGACGACGCGCTGCCCGCCGACCTCGCCAGGCTCTGGCGACGCCCGGTATCCACACGGCTCGGACGACCGGCGGAACTGGACGTTGACCAGGTCGTGCGCGCCGCAGTGGACCTCGCCGACCGCGCCGGGCTCGGCGCGGTCACGCTGCTGAAGGTCGCGCAGACACTGGGTTTCACCAAAATGGCGCTATACCGCCACGTCGGCTCCAAGGACGAACTCTTCGAGCTGATGGCCGATTTCGCCACGGGCCCGGCACCGGATCTCAGGGCCGGACTCGGCTGGCGGGCCGGGCTGCGGCAGTGGGCGCATGCGATGCGCGCGGTCTATGCCGAACATCCGTGGCTGCCGCAGTTACCGATCTCCGGCCCGCCGCGCGGGCCGAACACGATCGGCTGGATGGATGCCGCATTGCGCGCGCTCGCCGACACCGGACTCGAGTGGGCCACCAAGGTCGGCATCCTGACGCTGGTGAGCGGGCATGTGCGGCAAGCGAGTCTGCTCACCCAGCAGATCACCGAGGCGCGGCGCGGCACCGGTCTCGACGAGGTCCAGGCCAATCGGAACTACCGCCGCACGCTCGCCGTCCTGGTCGACCCGCACCGCTTTCCCGAGGCGGCCGCGCTGTTCGCCGGTCCACTGTTCGAATCGCCGCCGGACGGCGATACCGATGCGGCCGACCAGGACTTCGTTTTCGCGCTGGAACTGATCCTCAACGGCGTGGCCGTCGAGATCGACGGCGCATAGGACTCAGTCGAGCAGACGCCAGGCCCAAGTGGTGGACAGTTCCAACGGGTCAGTCGTGGTGACCGTCCGCGGATGGGTGTTGATGCCGTTGGGCGGACCGGATTGTGGCTCTACACAGGCGGCTTCGGGCTGTTGGTCGAAGACGACGACCCACTCCGCGGGACTGGTAATGGTCAGCTCCAGAGCGTGGGGCCAGGTCAGGGTCACAGCGGTGCCATCGGGCATCCCGAAACAGTCGTCCCATGGCCCGGGTTGCGGGGCAATGCGGCGTCCGGTCGGGAGATAGTCGGGGCCGCGCTCCTCCTGCCAAGCGGGGGTGAAGTCCAGCTGAATATCCTTGCCGGAGCCTAAATTTCGCAGAAACCACGGATGCCAACCGACCTGCGCCGGAAACGACTCGCCCGCTGTTTCGACCCGCATGGTCAGGGTGATCGAGTAATCGGTGAGCTGGAATTCCTGGGTGACCCGTCCACGATACGGCCACGGGTCGGCGAGTTCGCAGCTCAGCGCGGCGGTGGATTCCGTTGTGCTGAGGACGTGCCAGGCCGTGTCGCGGGCCGTGCCATGGATTGCGTGCGGATCGGCGTTGATCGGTAGCTGGTGCAACGTTCCGTCGTACCGGAACTGGCCTGAACCCATCCGCCCACACCAGGGTGCCATGGGGAATGCGCCGTACCGCGCGCCCTGCCGCAACAGTTCCAGATCGCCGACTCGGAAACTGGTCAGCCGCCCGCCATTCTCCGGGTCGATGCTGACCTGCGCCGTGCCCGCGGCCAGCACAACACCGGAATTGCTTGCGTCGGCCATGAGCGCTCCTCCTTGCGACTATGGGGGTCAGGTAACACACAGTGCCATGAGCAGTACGGTCACGCTGACCAACGCGGCGCGCCCGAAACCGTCGAGCTGACTTATCTGGCGCGACGGGCGCGGGCATGCTTGGGTTAGACGGCATCGGCGGCCGGAAACGCGAGGTGACAGATTTGCTGGATATAGTGCGGGGCGTGTCCTTCGTCCAGCTTGCGCTCGACCGGATCCCGGAGCCGTACCGGTCGTATCTGATCCAGCGACGTGAACTGCTCAAGTTCGCCGTGGTGGGCGGGATCACCTGGTTCATCGACACCGGAATCGTCTATGCGCTGAAGCTGACCGTGCTCGGCGAGAAGCCGCTCACCGCGCGCGTGCTCGGTGTGTTGATCGCGACCATCGTGTCGTATGTGCTCAACCGGGAGTGGTCCTTCCGGACCAGGGGCGGTCGCGAGCGGCACCATGAGGCGGCGCTGTTCTTCGCCATCAGTGCGCTCGGTATCGGTGTCACGCTGTTGCCGCAGGCGGTTGCGCTGTATGTGCTCGATATCCGGGTGCCGCACGTCAGTCCGGTGACCCAGGCCGTATCGAACTTCATCACCGGCCAGATCCTGGGCGTGCTGCTCGCCATGGCGTTCCGGTACTGGGCGTTTCGGCGGTACGCCTTCCCCGACGATCTCGTTCAATCGGAGCTCGAACCGCGCTAGGTCGCTTACCTTCCAGGTAATTGCCCCGCGTCGGCAACCGGGCGAAGATCGCCGGTATGACACAGATCGGGCTGTTGCTACCCAGCCGCGAAACCTCGATGACCGGCGAACACGATGCCGCCGGATTGGTCCGATTCGCGCGCGCCGTCGAGGATGCTGGATTCGATTCGGTGTGGATCGGCGATTCCCCGCTGGCGCGCACCCGAGTCGATCCACTACCGCTTCTCGCCGCCGTCGCCGCGACTACCACGCGCGTCCAACTCGGCACCGCCGCACTCACCGCGACACTGCGTCATCCCCTGCTCGGCGCCCACACCGCCGCAACCGTCGACCAGCTCAGCAACGGCCGATTGATCCTCGGCCTCGGCGCCGGATTCCCGCTACCCGAGAGCCGCGACGAATTCGCCGCTGTCGGTGTGCCTTTCGATCAACGTGTTGGCCGACTCGACGAAACGGTGGCCATCTGGCGGCGGAGTTGGTCCGGTGGCACCGAATTCGACGGCCACTACTGGCAACTCGACGACCTGACCCGCACCCTGCCCGCCGCGAGCCAGGACGGTCCCCCGCTGTGGTTGGCAGGCAGTGACACGCCGAGGGTGCTGGAACGGGTGGCACGACACTACGACGGCTGGCTGCCGTTCCTACCAGACCAGGGCGCCTACGCCCGCGCATGGCAGACCCTGCGTGAAAAGACCACCCGCACCATCACCCCGGCCCTCTACGCCACCATCAATATCAACTCGGACTCCACCGCCGCGCGCACCGAACTCGACGGCTACGTCCGTCGGTACTACCGTCGTTCACTCGACGAAATGTCGATGATCCAAGCCTATTTCGGCGGTTCCGCTGCCGAGTGTGTCGACTGGCTCGGACGCTACCTCGATGCGGGGGCGCGGCATCTGGTATTGCGCATCGGCTCATTGCAGGCCCGCCGCCAACTGGACCTCCTCGCCGACGCAATACTCCAAACGGCCTGAACCTCAGGCCTTCAGCTGGGCGATCTGAATCAGGTTGCCGCAGGTGTCATCGAGCACCGCGGTGAGAACCGGTCCCTGATCGAGCGGTTCCTGAGTGAATCGCACACCTAGCCCGCGCAACCGCTCGTACTCGGCGTACAGATCGTCCACCGCGAACGAGGTGAACGGAATCCCGTCCTCGACCAGCGCCTCTTTGAACGGACGGGCCGCCGGATGCCCATCGGGCTCCAAGAGCAGTTCTACGCCGTCCGGTTCCTGCTGGGAGACGACCGTCAGCCAGCGCGCCTCGCCGAGTGGCACTTCGGTCTTCTTCACGAAGCCGAGCACGTCGGTGTAGAAGCGCAATGCCTTGTCCTGATCGTCGACCAGAACACTGGTGATATTGATACGGATCATGGGTCCTCCTGGAGCCAGCGGTGCGTGAGCTGCCGCAGTGGTTCTCGATTCAAATGGTGGAACTTGTACCGGCCGTCCCGGCGCGTGGTGACCAGACCGGCGGCCGCCAGCACGTCCAGATGCTGCGATATCGCTTGTCTGCTCGAGGTGAGCTGGTGCCGCATGGCGAGTCGCGCGCAGAGCTCGAACAATGTCTGACCGTCGCGATCGGCCAGTTCGTCGAGGATCGCCCGACGCGTGGGATCGGCCAGTGCCTTGAAGACATCGCCGCTCACATCCACACTATAGGCAAGTAACCACTTGCCTATCAAGTGCGGTTCGGATCGAAAACAGGGCGCGCGAATGTATCGGGGGCCGAGCTAAATTGGGTTGATGAGTTATGAGTTCGTGGTGCTACCCGCAGGCGCGGCGGCATCGCCGGGGGACGTACTTCCTTATTTTCGATCCAGACGCGGCCAACCCGCCGACGACCACCTCTACCAGACCGTCATCGCCGGACTGCACGGCTGGAACAGCCGAATTCCGGCCGCGGCACGACATGCCAGGCTGCGCATCGAGGCGGCCGGAGATGCGGTCCGGGTAACCGCCGCCGACAGCGTGGATCGCCGCAGGACGCGCGGCTCCGCCATGGACTACGCCGCGCCGCGGGTACGCGAGCTCATCGAAGCCCTCATCGCGGGTTTCGCATATGAAATCTACGATGCGCGCACAAACACCTTGACCAGCCCCGAAATTCGTCGCTACGCCTCGATAGATATCGGCGGTGAACGCAAGTACTCCTCACTGACCCAGCGCGAGATCTTCGACTGGGTCCGCCAACTCCATCTGCTGGCTGCCGCCCCCTTCCTGATCGCCGAAAAACGAAGCAGCGCAACAAGCTTCATCCGGACCCGCCGCAACTCCCCCACCGACTACACCCTCGAACTACACCACCCCATCCGCAACCAACGCCTCGGCACCACGCTGACCGACGGCGCAATGGTCGCCCAACTCATCTGGGACTGGGCCTGTGACGAGTGGAGCCGCCTGGACGGTATCGATTGGGCACCGTTGGATTGAAATAATCAGTGCCACTGGATAATTCGCGCCGAATCCGCTCGCCGGTCAACGCCTTCCTCGGCCATACATTCGCCTACGATGAATGTCCGGGCAATACGCACACCGCGTCCAGGCCGAGCACGTGATTGAGCCGCCCGAAGGCCAACCACGATCCGATGCTCATACTCAATTCGACGATTTCGGTCTGACTGTAGTGCGCTCGCATTCGATCCCAGAACTCGTCATCGAGATGGTGGTGATCGGTGGCGTAGCGTTCGGCGTATTCGGCGGCCAGTCGGGTGCGTTCGTCGAACCGGTCGGTGGTGCGCCAGTTGGTCACCGCGTCCGCGAACTCGGGCTCCACCTTCTGACCGTCGCGTTCGGTGCGCCAATCCAGACAGAAGATGCAGCCGTTGACCTGGGCGATCTTCAGTCGTGCCGCCTCGAACTCGCGCAGTCCGAGGGTCGAATGCGAATACACCGACAGCGAGAACTTCGAGGCGGCCAGGCCGATACCCGGCACCATCTCGCCCCACACGTAACCGATCGGGTCCTTGCCCTCGGGGATGTCGATGATCATGGATATTTCCTTCCGAGCTTGCCGACTGCGGGACGCAGTGGGACATCGAGCGCGTCATAGAGTCCGGGATCGGCGTCGACGAGCCAGTCGATGGCATTGACCAATCGACCGACCGCGGTGGCATTGCCTCCCGCCGAACGGTTTCCGTCCTCGTCGGCGGCCTCGATGGTGATTTCGATGCGCGGGTGGCCCTCGATGAGCACGCGGTGTGCGCCCTCGCCGTCCGGTGGCCTCGGCCAGTCCGGCGCGCAGGACGGATGGATCCGAGTGACGTGCTCGATAACGATGCGCGCCTCGCCCTCGACGATCCCCTGCACCTCGAATCGCAATGCACCCTGTGTGCCCGCCGTGAACTCGCCCATCCGCTCAGTGCTCACGGTGGCGTCGAGTGCGCGCCGGTCCAGGGTTTCCCGGATCTCCTCGAGTTCGACCTGCAGCGCCCGCGCCATCAATCGAATCTGCCCACCCCACACCATGGTCGGGATGCCAGGCGCCACCATCGGCGGCAGATAGTCCATCGGTTGGCCCATGCCGACCAGATAGCGCACCGAATCGGGCTGTTCGTAGGTGGTGTAGTCGAATATCTCCTGGCAGCGGATCGCGTCCACGGTGCTGCCGAGTCCGCTCATCAGCAGCGGCAGCACGTCATTGCCCCAGCCGGGATCGACACCGGAGACGAACAGCGACCCACCGCCGCGTGCGACCGCCGCTAGCACCGGTTCGCGCATTTCCGGCGGGGCGCTGCGCGGATCGTAGAGCGCATAGAGCGCCGGGGTCACGACGACCGCGCCGGACTCGACCGCCCGGACGATATCGGCGAGCGCGTCATCGGGGCGGATATCACCCGAAGCCGCGTACACCACAGCACGATGTCCCGCGGCCAGGGCGGACTCTATATCGGCTGTCGCCGCGACAGCGAGGTCGTAATCGAGCCCCGCGAGCCGCCCCGCATCACGGCCGACCTTATCCGGATCGTGGACGAGCACGCCCGTGAGTTCCAGCGCCGGATGAGCGTCGACGGCGCGGATGGCCGCGCGGCCGACATTGCCGGTGCCCCAGACGATCGTGGGGATCATCGAGTGAGCGTAGCAAGCGCTTGGTTTGGTGGCCCGGATTATTCGAATTACGCAGCAGGACTAAGGAATTCGTGTGGCTATTTCGCGGCGTTGTAGCGGACCAGATAGTCGGCGAAACGCCGGATGTCGGCGTCGTCCCATGCCGTCAAGCGCTCGGCGAACTCCTGATGGCGACGCCGTTCGGCCGCCCCCGCGACCCGCCGCCCCTCCGCGGTCGGGCGCAGGATGTGGTTGCGCCGGTTGTCCGGATCGACCTCCCGGGTCAGATAGCCCAAGCGCTCCAGTGCGCCCACCTGTCGACTGACCGTGGACTTGTCGAGCAGGAAATGGTCTGCGAGATCGGTCGCCTGACAGCCGTCGCGCTCGATCACCAGATCCAGAATGCTCGATGCGACCAGCGACAACTCCGGATGCAGCTCCGAGGCGCGGCCGCGGGCTCGCCGGGCGAAGGCGGTCAGCTCGCGCTGGATGATGTGGATCGCCGCGCTGCGCGGTTCACTGGCCATGGTTGCACTATACATCAGTTGTATGCTACAACTGTAATAGTTGTATTTACCAACTATTAGGAGTTGACACTCATGCGCTCGCACCAGCTACGGCATGTCGCCGCACATCTGCTGACCCCACTGCTGATGTGTCTCGGCATGGGACTTGCCTATCTGGGTGCGTTCCATCAGCCCGAGCCGAACCATCTGAAGGTGGCCGTGGTCGGTACCTCAGCGCAGGACATGGTGCTGGCGCAGACCATGAAGGACAAGGCAGGTGACGCACTCGAGGTCGTTACGCTGCCCACCCGCGATGATGCGACCGCGCAGTTGCGCGACCGCACGCTCTCCGGTGCGTACCTTCCCGACCCGCGACATCCCGAACTGCTTGTAGCCAAAGCGAATTCCGATACCACCGCCATGGCGGTCGAGCTGGTGTTCCGGCAGGTCGCCGGGACACAAGGGGTGCCGATGACAGTCACCGATATCGCCCAGACTGCCAGCGGCGACCCCACCGGACAGGGCCTGTTCTTCCTGCTGGTCGCCCTGAGTATCGGCTCCTACGGCAGCGTTGCCGCGATCGGCGCGGCGGGCGCCGGACTGTCCATGGGGGCGCGCGCGGCGATCGGCGTGGTGACCTCGCTAGTGGTGAGCGTCATGGGAATCGCCCTGGCGGCGCCGGTCTTCCACATCGTCGACCATGATTACGCGGCGATCTGGGCGATGGGTTGGCTGTACTCGGCGGGAATCATCACCGTCGGCATCGGACTGCACACCTTCTTGAAGCGTTGGACCACTCTCGCGCTGATGGTGCTGTTCGTCATGCTCAACTTCACCACCTCCGGCGGCATCTACCGTCCCGAACTGCAGAACGGCTTCTTCGGTTCGCTGCACGCCTTCTGGAACGGCGCGGGTTTCGTGGAGGGTGCGCGCAGCCTGCTGTATTTCGACGGCGGCGCGGATTTTGCCGGTCGCATCGCGAGCCTGTTCGCGTGGCTGGCCGTCGGCGCGGTACTGCTGGTGATCGCCGCACGATACGAACGGCATAACTTCCCCGCGCCCGCCGCTCCGGTCCGCGCACAGCGACCGGTAGCGGCCGAGGAGGAAATTGACGAGACGGTCGGCGTCTGACGCCTGTTGCTTCCACCCACGGATGTAGCCCATCCGTGGGGCGAGTTTCGTGGTCGCGGCGCGGGGCGGTACCGGGTACGATGATCACATCGCCGCTCTGGCACTCGAATTCCGCAAAACCTAATTTATATGTAACCATGAGTTACATATAAATTTGTGCCGTTGTCACGTCGGGCACGCTCTGCGATATCGCATGGTGCGCAACCGCTGCCGAGTTGATCGACACACCTAGCAGGGTGCAAGATCATGGATGTGTCGCGTGGCGGCGCCGGGTGGACGGCGATCGGCATGGAGGCACCGTGATCGAGGAGCTCGCCGTGCGTCCACCTTCGCGCTCGCACTGAAGTCGAGCAGGGCATCGAGGCCCACTGCATTCCAGCACCCTTCGCGGAGCCGCATGGCTGTGCGTCTTCCTCGCGCGAGAGACGATTCATGGCATCAACCGAGCGAATTGGCACGGGTTTTGGCCGAACTGCGCACCGACCACCAACTGGTCGCAGATATCCTGCGCAGACTGACCGAACTGCTCGACTCGATCAGGCCGGACAATGCCGATACCCTCCGGCGCGAATTGGATGGGCTGGCCGCCATTCGGGACTGAGATAGCCACCAAATCAGAGGCAGGTACGGTATTACCGGCCGGACCGCGTAGACAGGGGCGAGGAAGCATCGGTGAAAGGTCGGGGCGCGATATGAATCAGCCGTATTCGCACTGGTATGCCCAGAACTCGCCGGAGAACCTACCGCTGGCCGCGCGGTATCAATCCGCCGACCCGATCACCTGGAACGGCAGCCTGATCTACCCGATGTACACCGAACAGGTTGGGGCGGCGCCGATCCTGGTCACCATGAAGTTGCTGTCCGCGGCACCGCCCGCTGGTCTGCGTGGACACGGAATTGGGCTGTCGGTGGTCGATGGGCATATCGGCATCGATGGCAGGCGCCTGGCCGGGGTGGACGTGTGGAGTGATGCACTCACCGCCGGCGTTACCTTCGAGGTGGTTCCGACCGCGCCGGGCACGCTGTTCTCGCTGACACCGGTGTGGGTCGACGGATTCGGCGCACAGAAATCCTGGTCCGGCAACTATGGCATCCTCATCGAACAACCACCGACCGGGCGAATCGTCCTGTGGTGCAGCGTCGGCGAGGGCCCGCCCAATTTCGCCAACCTGGTGATCGAGGTGGACACCGCCAGTTCGCCTGCCGCCTCCGTCCCGGCTCCGGCGGCCGCTACCCCCGTGCCAGCGTCCCAGTCATCGCAACTCGCAGAACCGCGACAGGACAGATCCCGGCAGCCGACGCCACCGACTCAGCCGCAGCGAGCCGTGTCCATTGGGTCAGAGCAGCCCGGACTCCCCGAGCCGCCGCCAATACCGCAGCGAGCCGTGCCGGTTGCCCCAGAGCAGACTCGGCTTCCCGAGCCGCAGCCGACACCCCCGGACCGCGAATTGGTGCGGTTTCCGGAACCACCGGAAACGGCGTTCGTCCGCCCTGAGTTCCCGGCGGCAGAGCAGACTACGCCGCTGCAATCCGCGCGTATTCGGTTGGAGGAACCGTCGGTTGCCGCGCCGGTACCCGAGCGTGCAGCGGATGCCGACCACATCCCGCTCCCGGAACCGCCGAAGTCCGAGCAGCCGAAATCGCAGCAGCGCACCAAGGACGGCGACCGCGGCTATCGCGCCGCCCTCTACGATCTCGGCGTCGCCATGTTCGGCCGCGGCGAAGAGGAACAGGCGTGCGGTCTATGGGCACAGGCCGCAGAGGCGGGGCATGCCGGGGCGGCCTATGACCTCGGCGTCGTCCTGTTCAATCGTGGCCAACTCGGCGATGCCGAGCGCTGGTGGCGCACCGCGGCCGATCGCCGCGAATCACGCGCCATGACCGGACTCGCCGACCTCCTCGAACGTCAGGGCAACCACGCTGAAGCCCAGATGTGGCGCGCCTGCGCAGCGGAGGAGAAGACCGATGAACACGATCAATCGGTAACTTCCGGCTGAGTATCAGCGGAATCGCTGCCGCCAGCTGGTCCCCTGGCGACCATCAGCGCGAAATCGAGCACGTCGTCCACGGGGCGGCGGGATTCTCGGCACACGGATCGTCGGCGGCCTGACCGATCTCGTTGGTTCAGGAATCTGGGGTTCCGGTAGTAACCGCCAACGGATATGACGTAGCCGCAGCCGACCGCAGATGAATCGCGGGTTCGGCCTGCGGTAACGGCTGGTTGGCTTGGCTCCCAACGCTATTGGTTGGTGCCGGAGGTCGGGTGTGAGTAGTTGCGGTACAGAAATCCCGGTGAGAACGATCATGGTCATGAGCTGAGCGCCGCGGCATCCGGTCGGGGCCGGGAGACGTCTGCGTTGCGGAGGTCGGCGAAGTCGGCGTGGGCCTGCTCGACGGCTTCGGGGTATGCCTCGCGCTTGGCGTGCTCGGCGAGCGCTCGGTAGATGCTCGCCACCGAGGGGTTCTGCCTCTTGCGCTTGCCGGTAGGGATGATCAGGTCGGGCTGGATCTGCTCGACGGACTCGCCGCCCGCGCGGCGGCGCAGCACGGTGTGCAGCATGTCGTCGGTGATGACCGGGGCCGGCCACCGTGCTTGCCCTTGCGGGCCGCGGTGTCGAGTCCTTCTAGCGTGGACTCGCGGATTTCTCCCGCTCGGTCTCGGCCATCGCGGCGAAGAACGCGAACAGCAGCTTGCCGGGCCCGGTGGGGTCGTAGATGCCGGGTAGCGGCCCGGCGAGCTCCTCGGCGCCGACCAGGGCGATGGGGCCGCCGCCGCTCCGGCGAGCCGGTCATCGGCTCGACCGGCCCTGACTCGGCACGCTGGCCGTGGCCGCGGTGGGGATGATATCGGGCGGGCGTTGGCGGGCGAGAGGGGTGGCGGTCAGGGCGGTGACCGCCATCGCGGCGATGCCGACCAGCGCTGCGGTGGTGTAGGCGTGGTCGTTCGGGAAGAGATGACCGGTGTCGGTGGCCAGGACCAGGCCCCCTATCGCGCTGCCCAGGGACCGGACCCGGGGCCATCATCGGATGCTGATCCGTCGGCGTAGCGAGGTCGTGTCGGACATTCAGCAAGACCGCCGTCGTCGTCATCACCGCGAAGTCCGCCGGGCGTAAGGTCTTCGGCCTCGCCACCCCAGGCGTCCGTCTCGCTTGACCTCTTGCGCGTCAGTCCGGCAGCCAGTGCAGCTCGTGTGCCAGGGTTTTGGCGACGGTACGGATGCGGCGGTGTAGTGGTGACTGCTCGCGTGGGAGGACCAGGTGGATCGTCAAGGTGGGCGCGCCCCGCAGCGGTCGCCAGGTGAGACCGGCCGGTGCTGCCGTGACCGCGGCTTCACCGGCCGGAGCGAGGGTGACCCCGTCGTGTAGGTCGCGCTGAGACATGTCGAAAGAGACTGCGGGCGTGTGGAATCGGGGGTGTGGTCGGGTGTCGCGGAACAGTGCGGACAGCTGGTCGTGGATCACAGGGTTGGCCGTACGGGCGGGGAGTCGCAGCGGATACGCGGCCGCGTCGGCGATCTCGATCTCCGGGTGTTCGGCCAGCGGATGATGCTGTGCCAATTGGACCCCGATCCGTTGACGCCGCAACAGGAACCGGCGCACGCCACGCCCCGGCTGTTCACCGCGGGTGATCCCGGCATCGATGCGGCCGTCGGCGACCGCGGGGGAGATCTCCGGTGTCGCCATCGGGACCGCACCGACCTCGAGCCCTGGGCTGCTGCGAATGAGCCTGTCCACCAGGGCCGGTGCCGTCTCGGCCCCCGTGCTGAGGCTGTATCCGATGCGCAGCGTGCCCAGTTCACCGGCCCCCGCGCTCCGGGCGGTGTCCCATGCCCGGTCCAGCGCCGCCAACGCGGGCGGCGCGAACTCCGCCAATGCCGCACCGGCCGTGGTCAATACGACGCTACGCGTGTTACGAACCAGCAGGCTCGTACCGAGTTCCGCCTCCAATCGGCGCATCCGGGCACTGAGTGCGGGCTGCGCGATACCGATCCGTGCAGCGGCGGCGCGGGTGAAGTTCAATTCCTGCGCCAGCACCAGAAAGTACCGCAGGCTAACCGTATCCGGCGCCACGTGCCCTCCCCCTCGATTAATAACGATCCGCTCCGAGTCTATCCCGTATCGGTCTTTCCCTCGACCACATATCAAGCCCTAACCTGCGCATATGACGATTCAACTGACCGCAGTACCCGTCGCCGGGATCGAGCAATCTGAGCGTCAATTCGAAGTCGGACCTGTCCGGCCGAACACAGGAGGTTTCCATGGCTAAGGGCTACTGGGTCAGTGTCTACCCCGCCATTTCCGACCCTGAGAGGCTGACCGCCTACAACAAGCTGGCCCGTCCGGCTGTCCAGGCTGGGGGCGGGCGCGTCCTGTCCCGTGGCGGTCGAGTCGTCGCTCACGAGGCCGGAATCGCGCAACGCGTCGTTCTGATCGAGTTCGACAGCTTTGAACAGGCCGTCGCGGCATACGAGAGCGAGGCATACCAGAAGGCGCTGGTGGCCCTCCCCGACGGCGTCGAGCGCGACTTCCGCATCATCGAAGGCATCGACTGACCGACGGGCTCAGCCATCGCTGAGCATCCGTCACCTGATACGCACACGGTAGTGAACGACGACTCACCAGACGAGTTCGAAGCCATGCCCCGCGTCCCAGTTCGTCGTCGACATCCTCGACAGCCTGATCCCTGTCGGGCGGATCGAAGAAGCGACGCGACGGTCGGGCCAGCTGGACTGTCTCGCTGACCTCGTCGACGAAACTCACGCTCGCCCGAAGCGAACCGCGAACCGCTTCTCACGCGACAGATCGCAGCGAACACACGGCTTCGATGACCAGGGGCGCATCCTGCATCCATCCGCCGTGTGCCCCATCGGGGCTACTCAGGGTACTGATGTTCAGTTTGAAGAACCGCAGTTCAAGACCTCTTTCGGGGGTTTTGGCCGGCGGTTTTTCTGTTCTTGGAGTAGCCCAGGGACGCGCCTGACTGCGCCAGGCTGGCGTAGAGAGCGTTCGCCATCTTGAAGCCGTTGGTCAGGATGCTGGCGTGACAGTGTGCGTGGGTGCTCGTACTGGGGGTTCCGGTAGTAACCGCCGAAAACCCACAGGTACCCACCCGGGGCGGCCTTGCAGGCGGTACGGAGGAGGCGCGCCTCCGAATTCACCGTAACATCGAAACGATGTACACATCGTTTCGATGTAGGATCCTGGGGTCATGCTTGAACTCGCGATACTCGGCTTCCTGACCGAAGGCCCCCTGCCAGGTCACGAGCTGCGCCGCCGCATCACGCACCTGACCGGCTACAGCCGTCCGGTCAGCGACGGAACCCTCTACCCGGCGATCAACCGGCTGACCAAGGCCGGGCTGATCGAACGACGCCGCGCACCCGAGGCGGGCGGCGGCCGGTACGTGCTGAACCTGACCGCGGCAGGACGTGAGGACATGCTGCGGCGGCTGCGGGAACCGGCCGAGCACGAGATCACCGACTTCTCCCGCTGGTTCGTGATCCTGGCGTTCCTCTCGCTGCTGCCCGACAGCGCCGAGCAGCACGCCGTGCTGCGACGCCGCCTGGACTTCCTGGAGGCCCCCGCCAGCTTCTTCTACGACGGTGACACCCCGCTGCGCGCCGAGCAGGTCATCGACCCTTACCGGCGCGGCATGCTGCTCACCGCCCGCGCCACCAGCCGCGCAGAACGCGCCTGGCTCCACGAGGTCATGGACGGCGGCGGCATCCCAGCAGCCGACGAGCAGCCCCATCCTCAGACCCACACCCGTGATCGGAAGGACTGAACATGCTTGCGTCCTGGTACGACCAGCAGGGTCCGGCCGAAGTGCTCCAGCTCGGCGAGCTGCCCGACCCCACCCCCGGACCCGGTGAGGTCCGTGTCCGTGTCACCGTCTCCGGCGCCAATCCCGGCGACACCAAGAAGCGTCGCGGCTGGACCGGCTCGGCCATGCCCTATCCGCGGGTGATCCCGCACAGCGACGCCGCCGGCATCATCGACGCCGTTGGCGACGGCGTCGACGCGTGCCGCGTCGGGACGCGCGTGTGGGTGTACGGCGCCCAGTCCTACCGCCCCTTCGGCACTGCCGCCCAGTACACCGTCGTCCCCGGCGACCTCGCCGTCCCACTGCCCGACCACCTGTCCGACGACCTCGGCGCGAGCCTGGGCATCCCCGGCATAACCGCGCACCGCACCGTCTTCGCCGACGGCCCCGTCGACGGCAAACTGGTACTGGTCAACGGCGTGCTCGGCGGGGTCGGCTCACTGGCCGCCCAGCTCGCCCGCTGGGGCGGGGCCACGGTCATCGGCACCGTCCGACGCGGCACCGAACTGGACAGGATCGATCCCGAGGTCGTCTCCCACGCCGTCACCCTCGACTCAGGCGACCCCGCCGCCGCGATCCGCGCCCACGCACCCGACGGCGTGGACCGGATCATCGAGGTCGCCCTGTCCGACAACGCCGACCTGGACGACGCCGTCGCCGCGAACGACGCGGTCATCGCCGCGTACGCCACCCGCCACGACCGCACCGAGATCCCGTTCTGGACCCTGCTGTTCAACAACGTCACCCTGCGCCTGCTCGGCAGCGACGACTTCCCCGCCGAAGCCAGGCGCCAGGCCACCCGCGACCTCACCGCCGCGGCCGCCGTCGGCGCCCTCACCGTCGATGTCGGCGACCGCTTCCCGCTCGCCGACATCGCCAAGGCTCACAACCGCATCGACGCCGGCGGTCGCGGCCGTGTACTGGTCGACATCCCCCAGTAAAGAAGCTCCGGCGTGACCGCCTCATCTCCAGCAGTCGAGCGTGAGGGCGCTGCGGGCGGGGTGGAAGCTTCCGCCGCCGGTTCGGGACCCTGCGGTGTCGGGCGCGGTGCGGGGGCCTGGCAGCATGGCCGCTGCACCGGCGAGATCGACGTGGGAGTTCATGTCCAGCTCCAACTGGCCGTAGGGGTTCACTTGGGTCCAGAGCGACGGGTAAGAAAATCGGTCGCGGACAACTCCGGCGTGCTCTAGGTTTTCCCGTATGGGAGGCAGTCCTGGCTGGAACGGAGCGTGCGTGGCCTGCGCGTACTACGTGCGGCCCCGCGCGGCGGCCCGGCCTCTGCCCGCGCACTGCGCTGCTCCCGCGCGATCGATCTGATCGATTTTCCTCGCGCTGAGATGGGTTGCGCCCCATAGCGTTCCGGCACGGGTCCGGGCGAATCACACATTCCTGATTCGACCACTCCGTTCGGAGGACAACCCATGTCCCGCAATCGTTCACTGCCGCATGCCCGGGTCCGCCCCGGCAGCACTCGCCAACAGCTGTCGCAGAACTTCCTTACCGATACCCGCATCGCGGAAAGGCTGGTACGCGCCGCCGGTGTCCGTGCCGATGACCTCGTTGTGGAAATCGGCCCCGGCGACGGCAAGCTGACCGGTCATCTCCTGAACCGGGCGCACCACGTCCTGGCCTACGAAAGAGACCGGCATTACGCCGAGAATCTCCGTGCACGCTTTGCAAGCGACCAACGAATTGACGTGTACCACGCCGATATTCGCGATATAACCCCTCCTCGCGAGCGATTCACGGTTGTCGCGAATATCCCGTTCGCCGCGAGCACCGATATCCTGCGCTGGTGTCTCGCGGCACGGGAGCTCACCTCGGCGACACTACTGACCCAACGCGAGTTCGCCCGCAAATACGCCGGGGACTACGGCCGCTGGCCCAAACTGACTGTCACCCACTGGCCCACGGTCACAATGGAACTGGGCATCAGCGTGCGCCGCGACCACTTCCATCCGATCCCACGGGTCGATGCGGCCGTACTTCGACTGCGCAGGCGTGAACACCCACTTCTCGCGCGAAGGGAACTGCGTCGCTATCGCCAACTCGTGGAACTCGGCTTCTCCGGCCTCGGCGGCTGCCTCTCGGCCACACTGCGCCGCGCCTATCGCACCAATCAGATCCGAGCAGCCTGCGCCGTGGCCGCAATCGCCCTCGACGAACCGGTCGGCCTCGTCTCCCCCGACCGCTGGCTCACCCTGTACCAGGCATTGAACTAGCAAATCAGTTGCCCAACTCGACCGCCACCGGGGTATCGGCGGAGCTACGATGCGCAGATGGCGCACCCCGCTCCGCCGGTTCCGGGGGCGACGGTCGCTCCGGACCGCTCGCCGAGTGCACCACGTGGCACCGGAGTCGCCGAGGTCGTCGAGCGATTCGCGCAGGCATGGCGGGCGGCCGATACACCGCCGGATCTGCCCGCCTATCTGCCGGACTCCCCTGCCATTCGCCGGGTGACGTTGATCGAACTGATAAAGGTCGACTTGGCGAACCGCTGGATGCGCGGCACCGAGCCGAAGCGTCTCGCCGAGTATGTCGAGGACCTGCCGGAATTGCGTACCTGGCCGCTGCCGCCGGATCTCATCTACGAGGAATTCCACGTCCGCAGACGCGCGGGTACTTCGGTGGATGTCGAGGAATACACCGCGGCCTATCCCGAACAGGCCGAGCAACTCTCGCAGATGCTGGCTACCGACGATTACCGCAGTACTCTGCTAGCCGGCTACGCCGATCCGGTGAACCTCGACGAGATCGACGTCGGCCAGAAGATCGACGACTTCGACCTGATGACCGGACTCGGCCGTGGCGCGTTCGCACGGGTGTTCCTGGCCAGACAGCGCTCCATGCAGCGACTCGTCGCGGTCAAGATCTCTCAGGACAAGAGCGCCGAACCACAGACCCTGGCCCAGCTCGACCACGACTACATCGTTCGCGTCTTCGACCAGCGCGTACTGGAGAATCGCCGCCTGCGCCTGCTTTATATGCAATATGTGCCGGGCGGCACACTGTTCACCGTGCTCGAGCGGGTGCGCAAAACGCCGGCGGCCGAGCGGTCGGGCGCACTCTTGCTCGATGTCATCGACTCCGTACTCGCCGACAAGGGCGAGATCCGCCCCAGCGAATCGACCGTACGTGCCGAACTGACCGAATTATCCTGGCCGGAAACCATTGCCTGGCTCGGCCGCAGACTGGCCCAGGCACTGGACTATGCCGGACGGTGCGGGGTGCTGCACCGCGACATCAAACCGGCCAATGTGCTGCTGACCGCCGAGGGCGTCCCGAAACTCGCCGATTTCAATATCAGCTTCAGCGGCAATGTCTCCGGTGATAGTCCGGTCGCCTACTTCGGCGGCTCGCTGGCCTATATGTCACCGGAGCAGTTGGCTGCCGTGCATCCGGACAAATCCACGACGGCCGCCGATTTGGACACCCGCAGCGATCTCTACGCCTTGGCCGTCATGCTGTGGGAATTACTCACCGGTCGCAAACCATTCGACGACGACACGGTGACCGGCGGCGATCGCACCGCACTGGACGGCATGTTGAACCGTCGTTCGGGCAGCCCGCAATCGCTGCCGTATCAGGATCTTCCGGCCGATTGCCCGGTCGCGCTGCGCCGCGCCCTGGTCCGCGCGCTCGATCCGGATCCGGATAAGCGGTGGGCGCGCGGTGCCGATATGGCACAGCAATTCGATGTCTGCCTGGACGCGCGCGCCCGTGATCTGGTCGACCCGCCGCCGCATAGTTGGCGACTGCGCGCCCGCGTATTCATGCATCCCATCATGGCGTTGGCCATCGGCGCTCCGAATGCGCTGGCGATCCTGTACAGCTATAACCATAATCGCGCGCTCATTATCGCCAAACTGGACGAGCAGGCGCAGCACCGATTCGACCAGTTCGCCGTCACCACTTACGGCATCTGCTTCCTGATCGGGATCATCGTCACCAATGTGCTGCTGGTCGATCTGTGGTCCATCTCGCGCGGGCTACGCAAAGGCAAGTCCTACAATGCGCCCACGCTGGCGCGTGCCCGCAGTGATGCTGTCCAACTCGGCCGCCGAAATGTGTTGACCTGCTTCGCGCTATGGGTATTGGCCGGTGTCGTTGTCCCGGTCTCGGTGCAGGTCTCCGGCAATCACCTCACCGCCGGAGCCTATGTGCATTTCTTCATCACCCAGATCGTGTGCGGTGCGATCGCCATGGCCTACCCGTATTTCCTGGTCAGTTTCTATGCGGTGCGCAGCATCTACCCGATGTTCCTGCCGCACGGCGGACTCGGCGCCGCCGATGACACCCAGCTGCGCCAACTCGACCGCACCAGTACCTATTTCCTCGCCATCGCCGCCGCGGTCCCGCTGCTCGGCGTCGCGGGCGCGACTTTCATTCCCGCCGGGGATATTCCGGCGGTCATTGTGCCGCTGCGTGTGCTGTGTGTGGGCAGCGCGCTGGCCTTCATCGCCATCTATTGGTTGTTCCGGATGCTCGAACAGGACCTCGCCGCTTTGGAGCGCATTGTGGCTCGGTGATCAGCCGTGCTGGATGAGCATGCCCGCCGATTTGCTCGGCGGCGTGGCATCGGTGTAGCCGTCGAAGAGCGTGAGCGTGCCGACGTGATGACCGTCGGCGAATCGCTCGACCACCGCGGCGTTGTCGTATCCGATCGCGGCATGGCTCCGACCGAGGACCAGCCGGACCGGCGGTGCGCTTGCCGGAAGACTGCCAGGCGGCGCGTTACCAGCGAAGCGGGTCCGGTGGACGAGGTGGCACTGCACAATGTGATCTAGAGGTGCTTCGTGCACTGTCATTGCGCGAGGACTGGGGAACCAGGAGCGAATATGACCGCCAGAGCAGATCTCGAACACGAACTGGGCGGCCCCGTCGCGGCCCTCGATCAACTTTCCGAGGCGGAGTCGGCCGAATTGCTGACCATGTTCCGTGACGCGCGCAAGGCCGAGACAGCCGGACTAACCAAGGCCGTCGACCGACTGGTCGCTGCGCTGCCCTGGCCACTGAGCACGGCAGCCAAGAAGGTCATGTTCGGGAATCGGCTCGGCTGATGACGGACCTGGTGACCAGGGCGCAGCTGGTGCTGCTGGCCCGCACACTGCACGTCCCTGTCGAACGCCTGTCGCATTTGGAGAAACTCGGCGCCGGGCAACTGCACGAACTGCAACAACGCATGGCACGTGTCCTCTTCGACGACCATTCCGCGACCTTCGGGCGGCTCAGTAAGCTAGTGCCGATCATCCCGCTGAGCGTTTCGATACCGCTGGTGCAGCGGGTCGTGCCGCCGATGATGGGCGGACGCGCCGCGGGTGCGGTGGGGATCGAACATCCCAAGAAGGCCGCGGAAGCCCTTCGCATGCTGGACCCGAAATATGCCGCCGATTGCGCGCCGTATATCGACCCGCGCACCATCGGCCGACTCGCCGAGGTCGCGCCGCCGGAACCGGTCGTGCGGGTCGCCAATGAACTGTTGCGCCGCAAGGACTATGTCACGGCCGGTCCGTTCCTCGGCTTCGCGACGACACAACTCGTCCGTGCCATCGAGGCGGGCGTACCCGATGACGAGGGCCTGATCCTCTCGGCGGCCTATGCCTACTCCGGCGCGAATATCAGCGCGATCGTGCGTCAACTGCTGTCCGGGCCGCTGGATCGGATACCGCATATCCTCGGTACTGTCCTCGCCGGTTCCACCGAGCTGCGTGTGGCGGCGGTATCGGTTTTCGCCCGCTGCGACGAGGATGTGATCGAAGCACTCGGCGACATCCTGCTCGATATCGGCCGGCCCGAAGCCATTACCGAACTCACCGCAACCTTCATCGAGCATGGCGCGATCAATGACATGCTCCGCTTCACCGCCTACCTGAGCCCATCGGCCCTGGATACGCTGGTGGCCAACCCGATCACCGCGGACCCAGCGGCGATGGCGGCGCTTGTCGCCGCGCTCGCCGGACGCAGCGATCCGATCTTGTGGCGCGGCCTGCTCGACCTGGTCGAGCGCACCGATGCCGAGATCCAACGCCGAGTCGGTACACAGCTACTGGAATTGCCCGAATCGACCTTGACCGCGATACCTGGCATCGCGACCGAGGGCCGGTTGTGGTCGACACTGCTGCGGGTGTTGTCCGTGGCCGATGCCGACACCCAGGCCCGTCTCGGCGAGCTGTGGGCCAAGCTGCCCGCCGAGGATCGCACGGACATCCAGGGACGTGCCCGCGATCTCGGACTCGCGACGCGCTTGGCGGCACTGACCGTCACGCTCGATATCTACGGCTGACGTCAGCACTCCTCGCAACCAAAGACATACGCGCGCAACCGGTCTCGGGTGAGGCGGCCCGAGACCGGTTGCGCGCGTAAGTGGGACTAGACCGGCGTGAAGTCCCGACTCGCGATATACGTCGGTCGTGGCGCCGGAGCCGCGAACGGCTCCACCAGTGTGTTCTCCACACTGTTGAACACCAGGAAGATATTCGATCGCGGAAACGGCGTGATGTTGTTCGACGAACCGTGCATGATGTTCGAATCGAACAGCAGGGCCGATCCGGCGCTACCGGTGAACTGGGTAATGCCGTACCGGTTCGCCAGCGCATCGATATCCGCGTGCGTCGGTACGCCGATCTCCTGCTCCTGCAACGACTCCCGATAATGCTCGGCCGGAGTGCTGCCGGTGCACGGCACGAAGGTGCGATGCGAGCCGGGCATCACCATGAGGCTGCCGTTGATCGGATAGTTGTTGGTCAGTGCGATGGACAGGCTGACCGCACGAGGTGCGGGCATACCGTCCTCGGCATGCCAGGTCTCGAAATCCGAATGCCAGTAGAAGCCGGTGCCACGGAAGCCGGGCATGTAGTTCACGCGGCTCTGATGGATGTAGACATCCGAGCCGAGCACCTGCCTGGCCAATCCGGCCACTCGGGATTCGCGCACCAGATCGGCGATCGCACTGCTGAGCCGGTGCACCTCGAAGACCGAACGCACCCGGTTCGAGGCCTTCTCGACGATCACCCGGTCATCACCCTGTAGCGCCGGGTCACCGGCGAGACGGTCGATTTCGGCACTGAACTCCGCGACCTCGGCGGGGTTCAGCAGCTCCTCGACGATTCCGAAACCATTGGCATCGAAGGAGGCCAACTCCTCGGAATCGACCGCGCCCCAGACCGTGGGATCGGTCCGGTCCCGGTGCTCGCCCGCCGTGACGAGCCGAGTCGGGTAGCGATCGTCGGTCTGCACCAACGTCATTGCTCCTCCTATCCGCTTACCTGGGCCGCGACCAGCGGGTAGACACCATCACTGTCGTGGACCTCCTGCCCGGTGACCGGCGGGTTGAATACGCACATCATCCGCATCGCGGTACGCACCTGCAGGCGGTGACGCTCGTGTCCGTCGAGTAGGTACATCGAGCCCGGCGCCAATTCGTAGCTGACGCCGTTGTCCAGATCCGTCAGCGTCCCTTCACCTTCGATGAGCCACACGGCCTCCACGTGATGGCGGTAGTGGAACTCGTGCACGGTCCCGGCCTCGATGCTGGTCTCGTGGAAGGAGAATCCGACGCCGTCGCCGCCGAGCACGATGCGCTTACTGCGCCAGCCCTGTCCCGCGACATCGCGTTCGGTGCCGGTGATCTCCGCGGTACTGCGCACGATCATCTCAACGCTCCTGTCCGCAGACGGTGCCGATCGCGCCGGTCAGCACCCGTAGACCATGCTCGACCTCCTCGTCGGTGACCGTCAACGGCGGCAACAACTTGACCACTTCGTCCAGCGAACCGGAGGTCTCCACCAGCAGCCCGCGCTCGAAGGCCACCTGGCAGACCTTGCCCGCCTGGGACGGATCGTCGAAGACGACGCCGTGCACCAATCCGCGACCCCGCGTCGAAATGCCGGGGAAGTACTCGGCCGCCTGGGTCAAGGCCGCACCGATTCGCTGTCCCTTGGCCTCGGTGGAGGTCTGCAGGGCACCGTCGGACCAGAAGTGCTCCAACGCGGCCTGTGCGGTGATGAAGGCCGGGTTGTTACCGCGGAAGGTGCCATTGTGCTCACCCGGCGCCCAGACGTCGAGCTCCGGCTTGAACAACACCAGCGCCAGCGGCAAACCGTAGCCGCCGATGGACTTCGAGAGTGTCACGATATCGGGGGTGATACCGGCGACCTCGAAGGAGAAGAACGGGCCGGTCCGGCCGCACCCCATCTGCACATCGTCGACGATCAGCAAAATGCCACGCGCGGTGCACAATTCGGACAGATGCCGCAGCCACTCGGGGCGCGCGACATTCACACCGCCCTCACCCTGCACCGTCTCCACGATCACCGCCGCTGGCCGGTCGAAACCGGAGGAGGTGTCGTCGAGCACCCGCTCCATCCACTGGAAATCGGCGGTGGTGTTGTCGAAGTAGCCGTCATAGGGCATATGTGCGGCATGTACCAGCGGCACACCGGCACCAGCCCGCTTGGCGGCATTGCCGGTCACCGACAGCGCACCCAGCGACATGCCGTGGAAGGCGTTGGTGAAGCTGATGATCGTCTCGCGTCCGGTGACCTTGCGGGCCAACTTCAGTGCGGCTTCGACGGCATTCGCGCCGGTCGGACCGGGGAACTGGACCTTGTATTCCAGGCCGCGCGGTGCGAACACGGTGTCGCGAAGGGTTTCCAGCAGTCGACGCTTGGCTACGGTAGACATATCCAGGCCGTGGGTGATCCCGTCACTGGCGATGTAGTCCAGCAGCGGCTGCTTGAGCACCGGATTGTTGTGGCCGTAGTTCAACGCACCCGCTCCGGCGAAGAAGTCGAGGTACTCCTTTCCGTCCTCGGCGCGCAACCAACTCCCGGACGCGGTGGTGAACACCGTCGGCCAGGCGCGGCAATAGCCACGGACATTGGATTCGAGCTCCTCGAAAATGGTCGTCTCGGCGGTAATCATCGTCGATTCTCCTGCTTTCGGGCGGTAGGGGCGATCAAATAGAGGTCTTCGGCAGCGTGGCTGTCCGGGAAGAGTTCGGAATCGAACAGGGGTTGTTTGGTCAGCTCGGCCGATCGGCGACGCGCCACCGAGGCGAACATCGCGATCGAGGCCGGATTGTCCGGTGCGATCGTGGTCTCGAGTGCCGTTACACCAGCGCCGGCCGCGGTGTCGAGCAGCGAATCCAGCAGCGCGACGCCGAGGCCGCGTCCCCGCTGCTCCTGCTCGACCGCGACCTGCCACACGAACACCGTCTGCGGTGCCTGCGGACGCAGGTAGCCGATCACGAATCCGACAACCTGGCCACCGACTTCGGCAACCACCGAGGTGCTCGCGAAATCACGACACCACAGCAGGTAGGCGTAGCTGGAATTGGTGTCGAGGACCTGCGAATCCTTGGCGATCCGCCAGATCTGGGCCGCGTCACCGACTCTCGGCGGGCGCAGCACCGGCTGGGTGTGCGGCCCGGAAATCGGTACGGCCGAAGGGTATTCGGTCACCGACGGTTCGATCGTCGTGGTGGACAAGGTGTGCAGTGACATACGTCTCCCTGGTCCGGTCTGCATTACTTATCCAGGCTTACGAAGCAACTTTGAGGTGAACCTGTCGATCTCTTTGCGGTTGTATTACGAAAAGAAAACAACCGCAGGCAGCGTCACACTTCGGTACCACTGCGGCGTTGGTCACAGCGCTCAGCGCTGCAGATCCAGTCGGTAGCCGAGACCGCGCACGGTGACCACGATGCGCGGCTCGGAGGCGTCGAGCTCGATTTTGGTGCGCAGGCGGCGCATATGAACATCGACGATCCGTTCATCGCCGAAAAAGCCATCGTCCCATACTCTTTCGAGCAAAACGGTGCGGCTGAGCACCCGTCCGGGCGATTCGGCGAGTTCGCAGAGCAATTTGAATTCGGTGATGGTGAGCCGGATTTCGTCCTCGCCGCGGCGCACCGCACCACCGTCGCGATCCAGCACGAGCGGTCCGTCGGGATGCGCGTCGAGTACGGCCTCGCGTGGCGCTTCGCGCTCCAACGTCAGGCGCGCGCGTCGGCGCAGTGCGCGCATGCGCGCGGAGATTTCCTTGATCTCGAACGGCTTGGTGACGTAATCGTCGGCACCGGCCTCCAGTGCAGCCACCACATCGTGGGTGTCATCGCGCGAGCTGACCACGATGATCGGCACGTCGTGCTCGCGCCGGATCTCCCTGATGCAATCGAAGCCGTCCATGTCCCCGAGCATCAGTTCGACGATCATCACATCCGGCGCGCCGTTGCTGCGCAGATACGTCAGCGCGTCCTCGGCCTCCTGCGCCTCGGCAACGTCGTAACCCTCATCTTCCATGGCCGTGCGCAGTGCGCCACGTACCACTTCGTCGTCGTCAACGATCATCAGGTTTGCGGTCAAGCCCTCATCCCTTGCAGCCACGCGGACGCGACGCGACGCGGACACTCGCGTACCCAGAACCGACGCGAAAGCCCGCCTTCGAGCACCTTTGCCAACTGCTTTAGTACCCCGACCGACCAATTGGTAAACGGCAGATCACGGGTAGTTGGTTAGCGTCCGGCTACTCCACCCTGCGCATGAAGACCCGATTTGTGCAAATTGCACGTGACATACGGCACATTTCGGCCAGTGTCACCACTCGTCGCGATGAGATTGTTCCAGCCGGTTGAAGTTGCTGGGCCCGCCGTCTGCCCTGCGCTCCTGATAGCGGAACATCAGCCGGCGCGCGTCGAAGGTGGCGAACCATTCGTCCCAGCCCACCGCGCGCAGCACCGCGCCGCCGTACCCGGGGAAATCGAAGCGCAGGACGCCGAGGCGGCCGTCGTATTCACTGCCGGGCATGGTGGCCGGTCGCGCGCCGCGCTGCTCGGCCCACTGTCGGATCACTTCATGATTGCGGGTGACGAGGAAGCGGCCGGGCTGCTGCGGGCCCTCGCCGCGAACGACTGATTCCGGCGGTTTCTTCAGCGACCTCGAAGCCCCCGGTCCGGCGTACAGATCTCGGGTGCCCGGTCGTCGCTGATCGTTCATGACGACCTCCTTGCGCGTCGGCATCAATAGTCCGGTTCCTCTTCGCGTACCCGCGCGTACCGCCGGGCAAACAGTGGATCGGATCACTACGAAACGCATTGCGCGACAATGCATTCCCTTTGTCGATCAGTCGCGCAGCGCGGCGTCGCGCAACTTGCCGAGCGTTCTGGACAGTATGCGCGAGACGTGCATCTGCGAAACCCCGAGCTGTTCGGCGATCTGGGACTGGGTCATGGACTCGAAAAAGCGCATGACCAGCACCTCGCGTTCGCGGTCGGGCAGTTCCTCGATCAGCGGTCGAACCGCCAGATAATCCTCGACATACTGGTAGCTCGGCTCTTCCTCACCGAGGCTGTCCATCAGCGGTTGCGGTGCGTTCTCGGCGTCGTCGCCGACTACCGCGTCGATCGAACTCGACTGATAGGCATTGCCCGCGATGAGCGCCTGGGTGACCTCGACCAGATCCACATTCAGTTCCGCGGCGATCTCGCGGGCCTTGGGCAGCCGGCCGAGCCGCTGTGATAGCGCCTCGATGGTCGGACCGATGCTGAGCTGGATCTCCTTCGTGCGCCGCGGCACCCGAACCGCCCAGGTGTTGTCCCGGAAATGCCTGCGCACCTCGCCCATGATCGTGGGCACCGCGAACGACAGGAAGGAGGAACCGCGCGACACATCGAAGCGATCCACCGCCTGCACAAGACCCAGTCGAGCCACCTGCAGCAGATCGTCGAAGTTCTCCCCGCGTCCGGAGAATTTGCGTGCGATATGTTCGGCCAGCGGCAGGCACCGGCCGATCAACTCCTCGCGCAACAGTTCTCGACGGTGATCAGCCAGGTCGATGGCGGCGATCTTTTCGAAGAGCGGCTCGATATTGTCGTAACTGTCGCGGTGCGCTCTCGAATCAGCCGCCATCACCACTCCGTGCCCAGCTGAAGTCGACGACGGTCGGGTATCCGGAAACCGAATTGTCGAACGGCTCCTGCGCCGCAGAGATCGACTGCGTCAGCGTGCGGACGATATGCCAGCCGAACCCGGCCTGACCGACCACCTTCTCCGACACCGCGACGGCGGCGACGCGCACGAACATCTCGTGATCGTTGTATGTGAAATCACAATCCACGGTCGACCCCGGTGTTGCCTCCAGGATCAACGAGGTGGCCACCTCGTCGAGCGCGAGCCGGATGTCGACCACCTCATCGATCGCGAAATCGGCGATGAGCGCGACTGTTTCGGCGAGTGCGCGCAGCATGGTCAGCTGCTCCAACTCGGCAGGGATGCGTACTCCGATCGTCGTCGTCTTCTCCGTCTTCTCCGCCGCGGACTGGGAACTCCACTCCCCCATGCCCATCACCACCTCTTTTCCTCCGAGCCGACCGGAACCTGCCTTCGAGTCGGGGGCCATTCGCGACTTACCCGACCGGTCACCATCGAAACATCGCAACCGGTGTGGATTCGACTCAGTCGGCCTCGATTCGTTCATGCGCAGTCAACAGCAGATGGTCGAATCTCGTGCGCAATTCGGCCATCGAATCGGTCAGCGTGCCGAGGTCGGCGACCAACCGGGCGGCCAGTTCCCGCAACTTGATATTGGTCTCTTGGGAGCGCCAGCTCAGCACCCGGAACGCCTGTTCGGCGTTGACGCCGTACACCAGCATCAACGCGCCCTTGGCCTGCTCGATCACCGCCCGCGCGGCATACAGCTCGGGCAGTGCGTCGTCGAGGGTTTCCTGTTGTCGCTCCTCGAGCGCGTCGGTGACATCGATGTAGTACCCCGACGTCCCGACCACCCTTTCCGACTCATCGAGCATCTGATCGGCCACCACGATGACGTGGTGCACGCGACCGGTCGTATCGATGATTCGGTGCCGACTGGAGAACGGCTGCGCGTTTTCGATGGACTTGGCCAGGGTATCGGCGACTTGCGCCCGATCCTCGGGATGCTTGTGCGACAACAGCAGTTCGGTGCTCGGTGTTACCGTCCCCGGCTCGTATCCGTGCAGTTGCGCGACCTCGTCGGACCACTCCCACCGCTGGTCGGCGAACCAGAAGTTGAAGGTGCCGACGCTCTGCGCCTTACCCATCGCGATGACTCTGCCCAACACCTGCGCCTGCTCGGGCGAAACCGATCCACTCTCCATCACAGCGCAAGTATGGAGTGTGATCATGCGCGGTGCCGGGATATCGGCGCGACCAGGGACTTAAGGCCTCATTATGTGTCGAGTGCGGCGCGCATGGTCGGAAAATCACAGCACACGGCGCACACGCCGGTAATAGCGAGCACCCGCTCGATCTCCTGGCGCCCCGCGACGATCCGCACCGCGGGGCCGCCGTGCGCGGCCCGCTCGGTGATCGCTCCAATGGCGGCCGCGACCCGAATACTCAGGAATTTGGTGGCGCGCAGATCCAGGACAACCGCATGGCACCGGGTCGTAACGGCGCGTTCGAGCATTGCGCGGAATTCCGGAAGCGCGGCCGCGTCGAGTTCACCCTCGGCTCGCACCACCACACACTGTTTACGCCGGTCGACCCGCTGTGCCCAGAACCGGTTGCGTGGTCGTTCACCGGCCGGGTGCCGACCGTTGGATCGATGCTGAAGAGCGGCTGACATGTCAAACCTCCCAACGGAGATGCCGGTCCTGGGCGGCAGGATCGGATCGGCAGGAGGGCGACGGTTGGAGGAATACCACTACGCTGCGTTGGTCGTCGTCGCCACACTGTCGAGTGTCGCTGAGCGCTCCCGCTGGCCGAGTCCCGCGTGGGGTACCGCTTCGAACCCGGGTTCGGCTGTAAGTCTCAACCGCATCAAGTCTGGCACGCCGGCGTGCCCCGGATCAACCATCATCAACTATCCGAGCCAGCGGGGCGGTCGCGCCAGCGCCACGGCAGCATCACCCACGCCACCGCGAACAACAGCGCGACCACGACACCCGCCACCGCACCGGCGATGGCGCCAGCGACGGTGGCCATCACCAGAATCGTCGCACCGGTCAACGCGACGCCGAGCAGCGCGATCCCGGCCATCGCGCAGCGATGCGCCGCGGCCACTACATTGCCCAGCCGATGTCTCCGGAACAGGATGCGATGCCAGGACACCGGCGCGACCAGGAACACCGTCGCCCCCATCGCGGCGGACACAGTGCCCAGATATAGCAGTCGCATCAGCTGCGACAAGGTGGTGAATCCGGCCTGGAACGGAAGGATCAGTAGGGCGCTGATCAAGAACTGCACACCGGTCTGCACGACGCGCAGCTCCTGCACCAGATTCGACCAATTGCGGTCCAGCCGTTGGGTTTCGGTCTCGTGCCTGGCTTTGCGATCCCATTCCTGATCATCGATGGTCACGGCTGGGTCATCGCCCTTCGATGTCGTCGCCATGGCTGCTCCTGGGTTCGCGCTCCGTGTTGGCGGCGTACCCGCGCCGGGCCGCCATACACCCCGCGATCGTTGATCGCCAGCGCTGATTCGGTGTTCGACGGGCGGGTATGCCGATGATGACGCCGATGCGATCGGCGGCATCGTTTCGAGGAGGAGCGATCCATGATGAGAATCACCGGAAACGGCCGAGGTCGCATCGGCGCGGTGGCCGTTGCGGCAGCGCTGGCGGTCTTGGCGAGCGGCTGCGAGGAGGCCGAGAAGGCCGTGAACAAGGGCGGTGACACCCCCTGTAACGAATTCGTCGCCCAGGACAAGGACAAACAGCGTGTCACGGTGACCAAATTCCTCGAACAGGAACGCAACGGCAATGCGCCGGCCACCAATGACCAGACCGTCGACGCCTCGATCGCGGCCATCGAACTGATGTGCCGTGCCCAGGCCAATCCGGACACTCCTATCCGCAAAGCGGACTTGACCGGAATCCTGGTGCCGAAGTAATTCTCGGTAGAACGAAGTAATGGGTTGCCGGACCGATTGTCCGACAACCCATTACCTGTCATACGCAGCGATTATCGATAATCACTGCCCCTGTTGGTAAGCGCGCTGGCGCTGTTCGTCGAGCTTGGCTTCGGCACGCTGCTTCTCGGCGGCCGCTTCCTTGCTGGCTGCTTCACGCTGTGATTCCGCCTTATCCTGCTGGGCCTTGCCTTCGTCCCGCAGGTCATCCTTTCCGAAGACTGCGCCGGCGGCCTCCTTGACCTTGCCCTTGGCGTCCTCGACGACGCCTTCGACACCTTCGCGGGGACCACTCTTCTGCTCGGCCACGATATCTACCTCCGAAATATCGGTTTTCAGGTGGACATTCGCCGCATACCCGGGATCCGCACGTTGAATCCGGAGTTCGCATTTTCTTCGCGTATTCCTGGAATTCGTGCCGCATATCGGGATGTTTCGGCAGTGCGGCAGCGGTTATCGCCGGAACATGAGGTCCCTGTGGTTGAACGATGCCGAGGTACCGGCCCGGCTGCGGCTCACGCCGGGCCTGCGGTTCGATACCGTCGTGATCGGCGCCGGGCTCACCGGCCTGGTGACGGCCCTGCTGCTGGCTGAGAGCGGCGTTGACGTGGCGGTGCTGGAGAGTAAGCGAGTCGGGGAGGGCACCACCGGTGCCAGTACCGCGAAGGTCAGTCTGCTGCAAGGGATTCGAGCGCAACGGATCCGTGCCCGCCACGGCGATTCGGCGCTGACCGACTATGTCGAGGCCAATCGCGAAGGGCAGCAATGGTTATTGCACTATTGTGCGGAGCATTCGGTGCCGGTCCAGCGCGTCCCGGCGCTCACCTACGCGCAAAGCACGGCCGAAATATCCGCTGTGCGAAGGGAATACGAGGCGACACGCGCTGCCGGTCTGGACACCACGCTCGTCGAGGAGCTGGATGTGCCGTTCCCGACGCACGGTGCGGTGCGGCTCGACAACCAGGCCCAGCTCGATCCGATGGCGCTGCTGGCCAGTCTGGCCGCCGATATCGAATCACGTGGCGCTGCGATCTTCGAATCCACCCGCGCCAAGGGCGTGCACAGTGGCGAGCACGACCGGTTGGTCATCGAGACCGAGCACGGCGATCTGGTCGCGCGCACGGTGATCCTGGCCACCGGCACGCCGATACTCGATCGCGGCGGCTTCTTCGCGCGGCTCACCGCCGAGCGCTCCTATCTGAGCGCCTTCCGGGTCGCCGAGCCGATTCCACGCGAAATGTTCATCAGCGCGGGTGAGCCCACTCGGTCACTGCGGTATACCCCCGGACCCGATGGCGCGGATTTGCTGCTGGTCGGCGGCAACGGCCACGTGGTCGGCCGCACGAATGCGGCCAGCCGCCGGATCGAGCAGTTGATCGCATGGACGCGACGCTACTTCCCCACCGCCGAACCGCTGCAGAGCTGGTCCGCGCAGGATTATCACCCAGTCGACGAACTGCCGTACGTCGGTCCGCTGCTGCCCGGGCAGAATCACCTTCTGCTCGGCACCGGCTACGCTAAATGGGGTTTGACGAACGGCATCGCCGCCGCCTTGGCGCTCGCGGGCCGGGTCAACGGCAAACCACCGCTGTGGGCCGATACCTTCGCCAGCTGGCGTCCGAGCGAACTCAAGTCGCTACCGGCCGCCGTATTCGCCAATAGTACTGTGGCCCAACAGCTTTCCCTCGGCTGGCTGCGCATGCTCGGCACCGGCTTCGGTGAAGTTCCCGCTGAGGGTTGCGGCCGCGTCGAACGGCACGGCCTGCGACCGACCGCCGTATGCACCGTGGACGGCGCCACCACCGAGGTCTCCGCGGTCTGCCCGCATCTGGGCGGCATCGTGCGTTGGAACGATGCGGAGCGATCGTGGGATTGCCCGCTGCACGGCTCCCGCTTCGACGCCGACGGCACCCTGCTCGAGGGCCCGGCCACGAACTCGTTGACACCGATCTCCGGCCCGTTCCCCAGTCCCGTCCCGCCGGACTGACCGCGCGTAAACCGCGCGGCTTTGCGGGCGTCGCGACCACATTCAGGGGATGCTAGGAATTTGCTCCATGGCGGGGCAGAATATTTTGTACGGATGAATGTTCCTGAGTGACCGTTCTTGTTCCACAGGTCACCTCGCCCACTGATCGGGGGCGGAAATCGACAACATGCACCGAAACGGCGAGCGCCCGAAAGGGCTTTCTGTTTCCGCGCTGGCGGCGGTAGCGAACCCGTCGTACTCGCGAATCGACACGTGGAATCTGCTCGACGACGCGTGCCGTCGGCTCGCCGAAGTCAACCGTGCCGGGCTGGACACTACCCACGAAGCCGCCCGGGTGCGCCGCCTGCTGGATCGTCTCGGCGCCTACGAGCGGTACTGGCTGTACCCGGGCGCGGCGAGACTGGCGGCGTTTCGCGGGTATCTCGACAGTCTTGCGACCGTACGGCTCACCGAGCATGTGTCGCTGGCGGTGCGCCTGCTCTCCGAGTACGGCGACGGTACCGCTGTGTTCGACACATCCGCACCGCTGGCCGATCAGGAACTCGTGGCGCGGGCCAAACAGCAGCAGTTCTTCACCGTCCTGCTCGGTGACGACTCCCCGCCCGAAGCACCCGAAAGCCTGGCGGAGAGCCTGCGGGCGCTTCGCGACCAGTCCGACGATGTGCGGTTCGAGCTGCTCGTCGTGTCCAGCATCGAAGACGCCATCACCGCTGTCGCGTTGAACGGCGAGATTCAGGCGGCGATCATCCGCCACGACCTGCCGCTTCGCTCACGCGACCGGGTGCCGTTGATGACCACATTGCTCGGCGTCAACGACGACGTGGTCGTGACCGATCGCACGCAGAACTGGGTCGAATGTGGTGAGTGGATCAGGCAGTTGCGGCCGCATATCGATCTGTATCTACTGACCGACGAATCGATCGCCGCGGAGACCGAAGACGAGTCGAACGTCTATGACCGCACGTTCTATCGGCTCAACGATGTCACCGACCTGTACAGCACGGTGCTCGCCGGGTTCCGGAGCCGGTTCGCCACCCCGTTCTTCGACGCCCTGCGTGCCTACGCGGCCGCGCCGGTCGGCCAGTTCCACGCCCTTCCCGTCGCGCGGGGCGCCAGCATCTTCAACTCCAAGACGCTGCACGATATGGGCGAATTCTATGGCCGCAACATCTTCATGGCCGAGACATCGTCCACCTCCGGCGGACTGGACTCACTGCTGGACCCGCACGGCACAATCAGGGCGGCAATGGACAAAGCCGCGAAGACATGGCGTGCCGATCAGACCTACTTCGTCACCAACGGCACGTCCACCGCCAACAAGATCGTTGTGCAGGCCCTGAGTCGGCCGGGCGACATCGTTCTGATCGACCGCAATTGCCATAAGTCGCACCACTACGGCCTGGTGCTCGCCGGGGCGTACCCGAGGTACCTCGAGGCCTACCCGCTCGAGTCGTTCGCGATCTACGGAGCGGTGTCACTGCACACCATCAAGAAGGCGCTGCTAGACCTCGAGGCGTCCGGACAACTGGACCGAGTGCGCATGCTGCTGCTCACCAACTGCACTTTCGACGGCATCGTCTACAACCCCCGGCGCGTGATGGAGGAGGTCCTGGCAATCAAGCCGGACATCTGCTTCCTGTGGGATGAGGCGTGGTACGCGTTCGCGACCGCGGTGCCCTGGGCCCGGCAGCGGACCGCGATGGTTGCCGCCGAACAACTCGAATCGATGTTGTCCGCGCCTGGGTACGCCGAGGAATACCGCGCGTGGCGTGCGTCGATGCAAGGAGTCGACCGCGCCGAGTGGACCAACCACCGGCTGCTTCCCGACCCCGAACGCGCGCGGGTACGCGTGTATGCGACGCATTCCACTCACAAGTCGCTATCGGCGCTTCGGCAGGCGTCGATGATCCATGTCCACGACCAGGATTTCAAAGCTCTCACCCGTGAGGCGTTCGGTGAGGCTTTTTTGACCCACACCTCGACATCCCCGAACCAGCAGCTCCTGGCGTCGTTGGACTTGGCGCGTCGCCAGGTCGACATCGAAGGCTTCCAGCTGGTCCGGAACGTCTACGACATGGCGCTGGTCTTCCGCCACCGCGTCCGCAAAGACCGGGTGATCGGGAAGTGGTTCCGCATCCTCGACGAGGACGACTTGGTGCCCAATGAGTTCCGGCTCTCCGAAGTGAGCTCTTACCGACAAGTCAGGCAGGGGGGCCTGGCGGAGTGGAACGAGGCGTGGCGGTCCGATCAGTTCGTGCTCGACCCGACTCGGGTCACCCTGTTCATCGGCAAGACCGGCATGA
This sequence comes from Nocardia sp. NPDC050630, assembly GCF_044457245.1. Classification (NCBI taxonomy): domain Bacteria; kingdom Bacillati; phylum Actinomycetota; class Actinomycetes; order Mycobacteriales; family Nocardiaceae; genus Nocardia; species Nocardia sp. NPDC050630. Next base: position 1,685,539 of record NZ_JBITGN010000001.1, on the reverse strand, counting down.
ACGGGTTCGAGTTCCGCGAGAAAGTCCTGATGGACCGGTTCGGTATCCAGATCAACAAGACCTCGATCAACAGTGTGCTGTTGATCTTCACGATCGGCGTCACCTGGTCGAGCGTGCACTACCTGCTCGACGTGCTGCGGCGGGTGGCCACCGATTTCGAGCACAGTCAGCGCTCGGCCGGTAAAGCCGACCAGGCGCTGCAACAGCGCCGGATCGACGAGATCACCAAGGAACTGCCTGCGCTACCCGACTTCAGCGAGTTCGACAGCGTATTTCGTCCCGACGGCGCCAGCTCGTTCGGCGACATGCGATCGGCCTTCTATGCCGGGTATGAGGAATCCGACCGCGAACACATCCTGCTCGGCGAGGCCGGGCGACGGCTCGCCAAAGGCAAGACCCTGGTGTCCACCACCTTCGTGGTGCCCTATCCGCCCGGCTTCCCAGTGCTGGTCCCGGGACAGGTGATCTCGAGGGAGATCCTGTACTTCCTGGCCGAGCTCGACGTCAAGGAAATACACGGATACAACCCCGACCTCGGGCTGTCGGTCTTCACCGAGGCCGCGCTCGCACGGCTGGCCGGAGCTCGGCACGCGATTGCCACGGCGTCCGGCGACGGGCCGCGGACAGCTCCGGAGTCAGCTCGCGCGCTGGCTCGGATGCAGTCGCGATAGCGTGCACGGCATCGGCGCGCGCGATCCTCGCCGTGGATGGCGCATCACCAGTTGTCTGGTTCGTCGCCGCGAATTCGTTTCAGGGCCAAGTCGATCCAGGATTCGAAGTAATTGGTGAGATCACCGGTCGTGGCGGGGCGGATGGTGATGTGCTCGCGGGTTTGCTGCTGGATGTATCGGCCGTCGCCTTCGGTATCGAACCATCCGATGGCGTACCAGGGCGCGGGGCGGCTGTGCAGGTATCCGGCGAGCAGGCCCGCGACGCCCGCGCCAGAGCGGTGCTGAGTCAGACGATCGAAACGTTCCAACGGACTGTTGCGGCCGTGGCCATTGTTGCCGGAACGCAGGTCCTCGATATGGAAGGTGTCCGGTTTGGCGCTGCCGGGAGGAACCGAGGGCAGGATGGCGGCCAAGCGTGCCGCCAACTGTTCGGTGCGGAACAGCCGACAGCGAATAGGGCTGTCGACATCGCCCGCGGCGGTCTGGGTGAGCATCACCGCGTGAAAGGGGGTCCGGGCGCCGAGGACGCGGTATTCCCGGGGTTCGCCCTTGCCGAGAATTGTTGATTCACCGGCCATTTCGATGCGCAACTCGGAGGTGGTGAGGGTGTGCAAGGCGAGTTCGATCTGCTCGGATTCCTCGACATCGTAGCGGGCGCGCACGGCGGCCCGATGCGCGGCGACCTCGTCGTTAGTGGCCAAACGGCTGACATAACGCAGTGGGTGCGGGAACCGGTCGTTCGCATCGCTGTACCACAGCGCCGCGAAATCATCTGGTTCCCAACTCCATTCGGCCATCGTGGTCTTCCAATCAGCATCATGCGACGGCCCGGCTGCGTCCCGGGTACGGTGTGGGCACCTCGAGACAGGCAGCGGGCCAACGAAATTCAGGTAAAGGCGGTTCGGCCGTCGATATCTCTACCGGCGGCCGGGGATCAACTCGGTGTCGGTCCGGGTTCGGCGTTGTCGCCACCGATCACGCCACCGGGAACAGTTTTCGGGGCGGGCCCGAGCAACTCTTCGGTGTTCTCCATATTCCGAAGCCACTCGGGGAGCTGATGGGACTCGTCGTCGCCTTTGGATTGGCCACGGCCACCGCCCATTCCGCCCATTCCCGACATGCCCGAGGTACCGGTGCTGGTAGTCGCCGCACGTGCCGCGTTGGCTGTCGTGCTGGATGCGGTCGGTGTGCCGGGCACGCTGCTGCCGGGGTTGCCCGAGGTGGTGCCGGAGGTGCCACCCAGCCCGCTGCCCGTGCTGCCCGTGCCGCCCGGATAGCTGCTCGGCGTCGTCGAAGTACTCGTCGTCGGAGTCACCGAACTCGGCTGGGTAGCGGAGGTGTTCGACGGTGTCTGCGACGACGAACCCGCACTCGTCGGAGTGGTCGACGACGGATCCTGCGAATTGTTCGTCGTCGGATCGGTGGTGGGCTGCGAATTTTCCTTCTGGTCGCCGCCGTTGCCCTGATCGCCGGTCCCAGAAGTCGGGTTACCGTTACCGTTTCCCGTTGTCCCCGGGGAATAGCCGTTGTTCTTGGTTTCGGGTGCCTTGTACAACGGATCAGTTGGGCTGTTCGGCACCGGGAGCACTGGAATCTGCTTATCCGCCGAAACGAACGTTGTTACGTAATGACTGCGCATGGCTTCCCGTGCGGAACTCTCGCAATCGTTGCGCACCGCAGCAGAATTGGGGCCGTGGTAAATGCCCAGGTTCCAACTCTTGGGGTTGTACCATGATCCGCCGTCCGGCGGTTTGTCCACGGCTTTCTGGGTATCGTTGACGCCCTGGGCCGCTGCTGACACCCGGTCGGCGAGGTTCTGCAGCGGGGTCGTCAGGTCCAATGCGGCCTTGGCGTATTTGCTGATCGCTTCCCGCGAACTGTTCGCGGCAGTGCCGTCCCAGGCTGCCGAGCTCGAATGATTGATCCGGTTGGCGAACAGTTCCGCCGCCGAAGCCCACGACGTGGCGATCTGCGCATACTCGCCGGAGCCATTATGAGCCTCGGTCGTATTCAGCGGAGTGAACGCGTTGTAGATCTTCCAATGGTTCCAGCTATCGACATGCTCACCGCCACCAGCAATCTTCGAGGGCTCGTTCGAATCGGTCATTTCGAGGCTCCGATAGCCGGGGCTGAAATCACGCCGGGTTGGTTTAGGGTACCGATCTGGCTGGCTTCCTTATTCGCCATTAACGCGTTGTACTCAGCGGCGAATTCTTGGTCCTGCTCGACGTATTTCTGGGCGATTGTGCGATGCAGGTTTTGGATGTCGTCAACGATCTGGTAGTGCTGCTCCAGGATGTCGTAGACGTTGTTGTTCGAGTCCATGGCTGGATCGACAATCTTGGCCTTGCCACGGAAGCGAGCCACCAGCGTAGCGGCCGAGATCATGTCATCCGTCGACTCACCGAGACCCCAGTTCTTTCGGTTCGAGATCCTTTCCGCGATCCGCTGAAGTCGGCGGATCTCTTCTTTGAAAGCCTCGCAGTCGCGCTCGATGTAGACGAACTCGTCGGCGTTGACACGCACTTTGTCGCTGAAACTGACGGTCAGATTGCCGTCCTGAGCGTCCTTGATCGCGCTGGCCAGCGGGCCCGACGATGATGATGTCGCGGAGTCGCCGCTCATAGTTCGTGGTCCTCCCCAAGGGTTTCCGACAGTGATCTACCGGAGTTCGTTCAAGTCTAGAGAGTGGCAGGTATCGCTGGAACGATCCTTTCCCCGAGACGCTTGGCGATGTCGCAGGAGTGCTGGGAGGCAGTCAGTTTGGCCGAAGGCGGGTTGGTGACACTGACCTCCAGGCTGCCGCCCCTCATATCGACAATCAGTATGCAGTTCTCATGTTGATCCGTCTTGTCATCGCTTGGGCGATAGATAAGTGCCGCCCGCCCAGCCACATTGGATTCTTCGGTAACAGTGAACTGACTGTTCGTACGCACCATCGCCAAGGTGATATTGGTGGTGTCGATCGTGACGGCGTATCCATCGCCACCACGCTGAACCCAGTCGCAGCCGCGCCACTTGTAGCCGCCGGGCCTATCTGTGATGTCCGGCGTCGGCTTGATCAGCTGTTCCTGCTGAATCACCGACTGCGGTATGTCCTTACACGCATCGAACCCCGCTGGCACATCCGCCGCGATGGTCGGCGTTGCCGATGCGCTGCTCGTGTTGCCTTTCGCCTCCCCGCTGGAGTTGCATCCCGAAACCAGCATGATCAGCCCCGCACCGAGAACCGCACACCGGACCAAACCGCTCCAGCTGGACATATCGCCCTCTCGCACCGGTTCCATCCCAGACCTGGGGCCGGACCGGCTTCCCCGCCCCCGCAAGCTCGTCTAGACGGTACCGGTCAGGTCACTGGCACGCAAAGCATTCATCGCGGCCTCAATCCCGGAGGAACGCCTGAATCGGAAGGACCCATATGCCGAGACCGCGCCAACTGATCACCGAACCGGCCCAAGTCCTCCTGAAACGACACGATCGTCGCAACCTCTCGAGTCGAGAGGTTGCGACGATCGCGTGAATCCAAGCCGAAAGCATCTGGGGCTCCTGCAAATTCGGATCACACCTCGTTCAGGACTGCTCGAACTCCTCGCCCTGCACGCCCGCTGTGAACGCATCCCACTGGGCGGGGCTGAACACGAGTGCCGGGCCCGTGGGGTTCTTCGAGTCCCGTACTCCGACCATGCCCCCGTCGAGGTGCGCAACCTCCACGCAGTCTTTCGTCGAGCTGCTGCGGCTGCTCTTGTACCACTTCGCCCCGGACAGATCGACACTCACGCTCGGTGCTCCTTCGCCACAGCCAGGATCTTTCGCCTGGACTTGCTCTCATCCAACGCTACACGTCCGATCTCGGTGAGTGCAGCCCGATAAGGTTCCACCTCCGCCTCACGTTCCAGGTACAGGTCGCCCGTGTATTCCTCCACGTAGACGATCGGTGGTTCCGTGAGCTTGGACTGCGGCAGAGGCGGAAACTCCATGAGCGAGCACGATCCGACGAGCACACCGAGATGGTTGCGGGCGTTGAACGGGACAACTCGTATCGAAACGTTTGGTAGTGCACCGACTTCGGTCAGATGCCGCAGTTGGTCACTCATCACTGCTGGACCGCCCATCTCCTCGCGCAGTACAGCTTCCGACAGCAATACCTCGACAGCGAACCCTGGATCTTCCAAGCGTCTCTGCCTGCGTATCGACCATTCAATTCGCTTCTCTATCAGCTCAGAAGGCAGCTCGGGAGACTCGATCCAAGCTATCGCACGGCGGTAGTCCGGGGTCTGGAGCAAGCCTGGGAGCACGGCCAACTTCCATGCCGTCAACCGACTGGCAGCCTCCTCCAAAGCCAGGTAATGGTCGAAGTCCCCAGTGATCTGATCGGCATACGAACGCCACCAACCACCACCACGTTCCCGCGCGGCCCGCACCTCCTGGACCAGCCCCAACAGGATTCGCCGTTCTTCGTCGGTGGCCCCGTAGGCATCGCACAGGGCATTGATCTGAAAGCTGGTGATCCGGGTCGATCGCCCCTCCTCGATACGGCCGATCGATTGGGGGGAGGTTTCGGCCAGTCTGGCCGCCTCAGCTTGGTACATGCCCTTGACCGTCCGCAATCGGCGCAGTTCACGACCGAGAGCACGACGCGCGAGGGTACTGCCGGTAACGCTCATATCGTTAGCCTCACTATGTAGTGACCGGACTTTTGGAAGCCGTCAGCAGGTGGCGCTCACGTGGCGGTATCCGCGGAGAAAGTTCGGCGATAATACGACGGAAGCGGGCGATTGGGGATGCCGTTTTCCGAAAGCCGGGTGTCTACTTGCATCACCCCGGTAGCCGGGAAGAACCCACTGCCTAAGCGAATCACTTTGTAGCACAGGCAGTTTCGGCCTCGGCTACCGGGCATTCCACATACCTACACCCACATTCGGAGTATCCGCATGCATGGCCTGCCGGTAACGGACCATAGCGAATTGCCAGTAATGACAATCGAATACGCGCATATGTAATCATGCAGAGCCACTTGGACTGCCAGGCGTCGATGTGCCCGGTCAAGGCGCAGGCGAAGAAGCGGCTCGTCGAGGCCGGTCGGCTCGTCCCGGCCGATGTCCCGCACCAGGGGTTCTGATTTGGCCTGGGATGCTGTCCAGCACCAGTATCCGAGCCCTGCGATGTCACCGGTCCAGATGCACTTGGAGATCGCCGACGACCGGCACGTCGACTGCACGGTGCGGACGTGTGCGATGTTGCGTGGCTGTTGGACACACCTCATCGAGGCGGGCCATCCGCACCCCACCGATTCGCCCGACGAATGCCCTGCTTGCGCCAGATCATCTGCCCGACAACAGATCTCGAATACGGAATAACCGAGGGATGCTGCCCAATGCTTCAGATCACAGCTCTGATCGGCCTGCTCACCACCCTCCCTTGCGAGGTGTGGCTGGTCTGTGCCGTGAGGGAACTTCATGCCGATCCGGGCGCGGAGAACGCCGGTCGGGCGGGCCGATGACCGCCAGCAAGCCGAACCACCGCCAATCGCGAGCCACGAACCGCGATCACCCACTGCCGCAACGTGAACCGTTCATCGGTCCCCCGGTCGGCTACAGCGGTGCATCAGCCGATGTAGTCGAGCGATTCGCGGACGCGGTCCGCGAATGGGCGAATGAGCCGGTGCCCGCGGAGTCGTGCCGGTGCGGGTGTCGAGTTTCTCGGCGCCGGGCGTGCCAACGAGAAGGGGCGTGATGGGTCGAGATAGTTTGCGAACCACCCGAACCCAGGGCGGTCACAAGGTCGCCGTATGGCAGTTGGAGGGGAGCTCGGCCCGCATCCTACGCGCGCAATTCACTTCCGAGTCCTTCACCGCCTATTGCTTGCCCTCGCGCACACCGCTTCCGGCAGCCCAACCCGGAACCGTCACATTCGATCCGTATCCCGATCTCGCCGCCGCTCGGGAGTTACTCCCCGAGCACGACGATCTGTGGAACGCGCTTCGAGAGGACTACTGGGCCGCACTGTGGAGGGGTAGGCCGCTATGAGTACCTACCAACAGCTGGATCCAATCGAGTGGGACGAAGCAATCGCGCTGCTCGACTCGAGCGAGAGCCAACTGGTGACCGAACGGAACAGCGAGAATGACTTCAGGAGCACTGTCGAGCAGTATCTCGACACGGTTGGCATCACCAACGTGACATCTGCTCCCGGCGTCTTCGCCATTGCGGAGAAGAAATCGCCACGCCGCCCCGACCGGCCGGTACCGCCGATGCGCGGTACCGCCCCGGTCGGGGCGGTTGTGTATCTGCTGACGGCCGCTATAGAGGAGGGCCGGGACCTGTCCTCGATAGGGGTTCCTGGCCGACGGCTCTATTGTCTGCAGCTGGCCCGACGGCCTGGCCTCACTTCAGGTGCCGGGCGAAGAACCGGTTCGCCTCCTCCCCGGCGTACTGCGGGACGCCGGTGTGCCCGCCCATATTGGCGTGCAACGTCTTCTCCTTGGAGCCGAAGGCGTCGAACAGGTCCAGGGCCAGTTGCCGGTCGTTTCCTTCGTCGTCCCACTGCAGCAGGACATGCAGCGGAATGGTGACCTGCCGGGCCTCCTCGAGTATGGCGCGGGGCACGAAACTACCGGCGAACAGAACCGCGGCCGAGATGCGGGGCTCGACCACCGCGAGCCGGGTGCCGATGGAGATCACCCCTCCCGAGTACCCGACCGGGCCGTCGATCTCGGGCAGCGCGAGGAGGGCGTCCAGGGTGGCCCGCCATTCCGGGACCGCCTTGTCGACCAGTGGGAGGATGAGCCGGTCGATGATCTCGTTGTCGACCGCGCCGGACGCCAGCGCCCGGTGCAGGTCGGTGAGGGCCTGCTCGGCGGCGGCCGAACGGGGCCGGTCACCGCTCCAGGGGAGCTCTATGGTGGCCGCGGCGTAGCCATCCGCCACAGCATGCCGGGCCCTGGCCAGCAGTCGCGGGTACGCCTTGCGCAGCCCGAGAGGAGGGGGGCTGACCAGGATCAGCGGCACCGGTTTGGATGCGGATGCGGGCGTCCACAGGATGCCGGGGATCTCTCGGAGGGTGAATTCGCGTTCGAGGACGCCGTCGTCGAGGCGCTGTTCGGAAGTGAATTGCATGGTCGTGCCTTTCGGGAGTGCTCTCGAGCGGCGCTCCCGGACGACCTATCGCCCGACCGTGACCCCAGAGGGGAGCACCCATGTAGATACTGCGTTCACGGGTACCACCTCCTCGGTCTCTCGCACGGTCTCCGGAAAAGTAGCAACGGTCGCTGTGGTCCGCAAACGGTTTTTGGGGCCGGCCGCGGCCTTTATCCCACCAGTCGCATGGTCGGCCGACTCACATTACTAATCATCAAGCGCAAGTCCGCATTCCGAGAGTTGGTCGATCACGGAAATTGGGGCAGATCCAGGATTCGCTAGTTCCGGTCGCGGGTGTCCCGGTCGGCACGAATCGCGCCTTCACAGCGCGCTGTCCGGTTCCGTCAGCTCGCGGATTCGGTGTCTGGCCTTGCGGACCATGCCATTGGCGGATGAGGCTGAGACAATGGCTCGCAGCTGAGCCACTGCCTCATCTCCACCGATGGCCGTGATCGCATCGAGTGCAGCGCGGGACGACTCCCCGATCCGCCACTGACCCTCGAGGATCTGCTCACACAGTTGGCGTGCCGTGTGCTCGTTCCCTACAAGACCTTGCGCATGCAACACCCACTGGTCCCTGTTGGGACAATCGGCCAACATCCACGCCTCATATAGGCCCCACGCGAACTCCGCCAGTGTCGTGGGATCCGCAATATCAGCGACGATCCGAACTCCGGCGTATTGCCATCCCGGTCGACACATTGCCAGCATCGTGCAGAAGTTTTCTACCGCCGACTCCGGCAGTACGGCTCGACCATCTCGTAACGCGACGGGGGGAAGCAGGCCGGGCACGAGCCACGCCGGTAGTCGAGGAATCCGATGGGGCAGCGACAGTGTTGGATCGGCGTCCAGCATTGCCGAAATGGCTGTGCGGGCCTGCTCGCCGTAGCCTGTCGCGGCGACATCGACGGCGCCGCGGTGGCCGGTTTGGGCAACGGTGCGCAGTGCTTGCTGCGCAAGCATGCGATCCCTACCTTGCCGACCCAACGCAATGGGAATCAGATCCTGTACGGCAGTGTTGGTATGCCGCAGCCACCAGGTGACAGCGGCGCGATTGGTCCGCGGGACACCGAGACAGCGCATCATCAGCACGGCGACGCGGCTGCCATCGACCGGCGCCATAACGCTGGCCATCCGCAAGGGATGTCGCGCCATCGTCGCCACGACCGCATCGAGGGCATCGGCACCGAACCTCCCCAGAATGCGTTGAAAAATACACGGCGAGTGGACGGTTTCCGGCACCTGGAAATCTCGGAGGATCGGGCGTGCGATGTATTCGGATATCAGTGCGAGGACGAAGGGCTCGTGGTCGACGTTCAGCACCGACCGCCGGTAATCCTCGCGATTCTGGGCGCTGCTGACCACCTCGAGCATGCCGCGCTCGTACCACCACCCCCTTGTTACGGGCATCGCCGCCCACAGCGCCTGTTCGCCCGCCCGCCAGTTGAGCCTCAGCGGGCGATCCGGACGTTCCTCGAGGGAAAGGTGCTGTGACGGCGGAGGCGAGCGCTTCCAGGGTGGCGACACCAGAACATCGGGCAGTTCGTGCGGTTCGGCGTTGCGAAGGTGTCCGGATGTACCGCACAGCTGGTCTTGCGCTGCATCGCCAGTGGTCTCGGGTCGTAGACGCTCGAGTGCCCGAACAAGGTGAGCCGGTGCCGCCTGTGTGAGATCGACTGACAACAGCCTCCTCGCGCGGCAGGGGAACCGGCCCGCAGCCCTGGAAAGCGCGCCGAATACCAGCCCGTTGGCGGCGCGAGCCCGCAACAACTCCATCGCGCCGTCGGTCGGGAACCGGGCTAGCAACTCGGCGAGCTCGCCCGTGGAGCGTTTCCTTGCCCCCCAACCGAAGGGTGCGTGGAGCCTGGCATCCAGCATCGCCGCGACGACGTCGGCGGAAGCAGGACCTACCTGAGCCGCGATGTTGTAAACATGACGGAAAAGTCGCGCTGGCTCCACCATCTCGGCGATACGAGTGAGCTGCTCCGCCGTGGTGGCGGAAGCTGATAGAAGAGCAAGCGAATCCAAGGAATCCGCAGGAACCGAGGAAACCCCGAAATCGATGTCGTACGAACGTTGATGCTGCTCGGGAGGCGAACACCATGAGCGGACGATCGGCGTGAATCCGATGTCTGCGTCGAGCCACTCTTGCTCGGTCGGCAATAGATACGACGTGGCGACCCGAACCCACAGCTCGCCAACATGACCGGAAGCGTGTCCACCACCGGGTACGCAGCGCAGCGTACCCAGCCGTTCGACGGTGGCCCGATAACGTTCGTCGGACGTCGTCGCCAAGTGCGCCCGAACCCGCCTCAGCACGTTGTACGCGCGCAGTGGTCCGGGATCGTTCGGCGCGGGCGTTACCAGATGGATAGGATTCCAAGTAACTTCTCGGGATCCCGATACGACCGAGCTCGACAGTCCGATGCCGGACAGCCAGACGGCCGCCTCCGCTGCGAAATCGACACCATATTCGGCCACCCATGTGTCAGCGAGGCTGCACGGCTCCGCGTGGACGACAGCGCAGGCAACAGCCGCGCCTTTCGCGGATACGCTTGAATCGAGAAACTTGCTCCCCGCCTCAGAAAGCCAAAACGCACCACTGCGCGACGGGCGTGCCAGAACCCCCTCGATCACCCGACGATACGGGGCCAGCTCGGTGGGGGTTACCGGGGTCCGCGGCCGAAACGTCACATGTCGCGTTGGGCCAAGCCCACGGAAAGGCGCTGCCTTGCGCCACCATTTCGCCGGAATAATCCACGAGTTCTCATCCAGCCGATCCTGACGTGCGGCCACGCACATCCTCCAATCTCACCCACTGCGAGCGACAATCACCGCACCGGCACTGTGCGATCCCAGCTACCGGTTTGCCGACTGGGTCGGCAGGGCCACTCGATCGCCCGCTCAAAACCTCACACTAGGTGATCCGCCGACGCTGCCCGCCCGGTGTGGCGGGGGCGCCGTCGCCGAGGGACAAGACGGCCGGGATGAGGTCGAGCCGGGTGATCGGCTGCACCTCTGTACGAGAAATGTCCGACAAGTTTTGTTGGACACCAAGGGTTTTCGACACGTTTTCCGAACACTCGGTGAGCGAGGGCGACCGGCGACTCTTGTCGATGTTCGAAGTCGTGTGCACTGATGCCCGAAATCGTGTGCATCCGTTCCGCGGAATCCATCGGCGGCGGTGCCATCGCCGTGCTGGCAAGCAGGCGGTGCAGTATCCAATCCGGCACGACTACCGTTGCGGGTTGTGTCTGTTTCCGAAGCGCGGCATCCGTTTCCCGGGATCGAACCCTATGAGTCGGGGCTACTGGATGTCGGTGACGACAACCGAATCTACTGGGAAACCAGTGGAAACCCGCACGGCCTGCCTGCTCTAGTGGTGCACGGCGGTCCGGGCAGCGGGGGGCGACGCGGAGCGCGCAGGCTGTTCAATCCGGACGCGTTCCGGATTGTGCTGTTCGACCAGCGCGGATGCGGTGAGAGCCTGCCGCACGCCTCCGATCCCCGCGTCGATATGGCGCACAACACCACCGAACACCTACTTGCCGATATGGAGCTGCTGCGCGAGCACCTCGGTATCGAACGATGGCTGCTCTACGGCGGCTCGTGGGGTTCCACCCTGATCCTCGCCTACGCCCAGCGCCACCCGGGCCGGGTGATCGGGATCGTGCTGGTCGGGGTGACCACGACCCGACCGCGGGAGATCGACTGGCTCTACCACGGCCTGCGGTTGCTGCTGCCGGTCGAATGGGAGCGATTCCGACACGCGGTGCCCGCCGCGGGGCGGGAAGGGAATCTGGTCGAGGAATACCGGCGACTGATGGAGTGCCAGGATGCGGCCGTGCGCGAGACGGCCGCGCGAGAATGGTGTGCGTGGGAGGACGCGGTGATCGCGCACGAAACCCTCGGCGCACCAGGACAATACAGCGCCAAACCGGATGCGGCCCGGTTGGCTCTCGTGCGGATCTGCACCCACTACTTCGCGCACGCCGCATGGCTCGACGACGGCCAGTTGCTGCGTGAGGCGCATCGCCTCGCCGGGATCCCCGGCATTCTCATCCACGGTCGTCTCGATCTATCCGCACCACTGCTCACCGCCTGGGAACTCGCCCGAGCCTGGCCTGACGCGGAACTGCGGATCATCGACGACTCCGGGCACACCGGCAGCCCCGCCATGGAAATCGCCATCCTCGATGCCGTCGCCCGATTCACCAACTGAGCTTCCTCTGCATCAGTTACCAAGTCCTGCGCACCCTGTCTACGTCGGAGGTCTGGCCCACTGCGATCTCACCGGGCCGAGGTCAACGGAGAATCTCTGGATTGGTACCGGCCCGCCACCGCGCCAGCGTCGGCTGGCCAATCGCAGTACTTCCCATTCTGTTCCAGTTCAGGCCGGTCGGACACGTGTGTACGGTCGCAACGTTGTTCGAGCATTCGACGTACTTCGTCACGTCTCCGGGATAAGGGAAGAGCCCGTCGGGCTCGGGACAGTTGAAGGCGGCGATGTCGAGTACGGTGTCCTCCGCGAGAGCAGACGACGCGGCAACGAGCGTGAGGGCGGAACCTAGCAGCAGCCCGGCTGCCGGCAAAGCAAGAACACAGGCGAATCGCACGGTCGTCTCCTTCGGATGACGTGGGTCGAGCGGGCCGTACCAGTGGGCGCACCGATCTCGTAACACGCCGGCATCATCGGAAACGAGATTCCCGCACCACCTCCCATGAGTGTCCTTGACGCCGGTAAGTTTTCTGGCCGTTTCGCCCAATCTTCTTGGAGTAGTACGGGTTCCGGTAGTAATCCCGAAACCCAACGAGTTCCAGCTCATTCCCGACCAGCGTCCAACAGTCGATCAGCTCGTCCTCATCCAACTCCTGAGCCGCGGCCGGAAGCTCGTCACGATAGATGTTGAGCGAGACTCGGTGTCGGCGGCGGAGTCGCATCAATCGAGTAGCTCCCAGTCCACCAGCTGCTGTTCGTAACGGGACAGGCCGGTCAAGATAACCGGCTCATCCTGGTAGTCGTGTTTTGCTCGGTCAAGGAATTCCTTGATCTCCTTGCCGTGTTGGCAGCCGTAATCGGTCGGGTACCGCTGTGACGGATCAGGTGCAGGGGCCCAGCGCAGCCCGTGAGCTTCGACGAAGTCGTTGACCGCGGCCAGCTGGTTGAGAGCGGTGACCAGTTCTGACAGCCGACCTTCATAGATTTCCGCGGCTGTCGATGCCGGGCCGAACAGCCGCTCGAACTGGCGATCCAATGGCCGATCCGACTCAGAGGCCGCATCGACAATGGCATCCCAGACAGGCTGCGCGATCAACGCGAAGACGACCATGTCGCCGTCCAGGACGGTCGATGCGGAATAGATGCCGTCGTCATGGATCTCGTCGTCAATCGCGACGTCCGTGCGCTCTATGAGATGCAGCAACTCCTCGATGTGGCTGTCGGAGGTGAGTGCGTCGCCGTCGAATGTGCTGGTCTGTTCCTTGGCGAAGAACCTGCCGTCGCGATACCGGTCGAAGAAGTAGCGCAGAACGAGCTCGGTGTTGAGGTCCTCGTGGACGCCGTCGATGCCGCCGAGCCGGTCGTAGGTGCCTGCGATGCCCAGTGCGATCGGCAGGTAGTTCTGGCCGATGCGTCGTAACACGACCAAGGTGGCGTCGTCGTGCAGACTGACACCGGTGATCATGCAACTGCAGTCGTAGAAACCCATCGTTCCTCTCAACCGCGGGATCCCGGATATCCCAGCCCGAGCCGACCGGTCACCGCAGATCGGCCCATCTCCCGTCCACAGTAGGCAATTCCCGCTCCTGAACTTTGCGTCCGCCCTGCCATTCGGCCGGCCCCTCACATTCGAGACCACGCATAGCAGTCCGGTGGCTCGCCTGAATCAATTATCGCCGGTTGAAGGTGCCCAACCAGGCGGTTGCTCGCCGGTGCGGTAGACCGGGCTCATGCGTCCGGCAGGATCCTGGCCGGGCGCGGACGCAGGTTCGCCGTCCAATGGCTGCGCGCGCTCCAGAATCTCGTCGACGGTCTGCTCCACGGTGAGATCAGATGTGTCCAACCACAATCCGATGTGCGGAGTCTGTGCGCGCAGCACCTCGTCGAGGCTGTCGACGGTGAACCCGTCGTAGGCGACCTTATCCCTGCCCGCCTCGCGCGCGGCGACCGCAGCCGGTTTCGGCGCGAGCACCACCACGTACCGCGGCCGGGTGCGGATGCGCTCGATCGTGTAGGGCAGGAACTCCCCGAGCACGACATCCTGGATGATCGCGGTGAATCCCGCCGCAGCGTACGTATCAGCCGTATGCGCGGCCAGCGTATGCCTTAGCCGCAGCTGGTCCAGTGCTTCCGTTGACGGTTCCGGACTCATGTCTGCCCGGCCACCGACAATGAAGCGCCGGAACGCATCCCCGCGCACATGCGCCGAGCGCGGCAACCGCTCCGCCAAAGCCTGCGCGACTGTGGACTTCCCAGCGGCTTGGATGCCGGTGATCAGATAGACGGCGGATCCCATACCCGCCATGATCGCAGCCGAGCACCACTGATCTGCAATCTCGATTTCATCGCATGGCCTTCGAACGCAACCTGGCCAGGCAACGTATGTCGCTGAAAATGGTGCCGTTCGTGCCTGTTTCAGTGATCCTCGTCGGCGAGCGGCCCGTCTGTGAGCGATGCGTCCGCACCACGCGGGCTCGTCCGCTCGCTGCTTTGGCTGATGGCCGCCAATCTCGTCGCCGTGGTGATAGGCAGTGTGGCGAAAGTCGATACCCTGCCCACCTCGCTGGTACCCGCACTGTTCCCGGGTTCGATTCCGCTGGGCTGATCGTCGTCATGCACTTGGTCGGCAAGAGTGCCAGCGGGTTACGCACCACCCCATCTATGGCGAAAGGCTCCTCTTCGTCCAAGCCCACCCCGCTTCCGTGCGGCGATCGAGCAAGACCCGTGCGCTATCGTCCTCTGCTCGGCAACGAGCCCGAGACACCATGAGGTTCCGCGTCTCGGCCGAATCGGACAATGGGTAGGCCGGTCGGCTCTTCCGACCCTTCGCTCGAGTCGGGGGTACGGAGGATCTCGCGCTGTAGCCGCGGAGTTGTATGGAGAAGCGTTTTCTCAGCCGGTTCCGGGCCCTGGCGGCGTTAGCTCGCGCGGTGGATCGGATGCAGTCGCGATAGTGCACGCACCGCGTCGGCGCGCGAGATGAGCTGGTCGCCATCGAGTTCGGCGATGGCCGCCTCCATCCATTCCCGGATCAGCGTCGACATGCCGATGCCACGGCTGTCGGCGAGCTGCTTGACTCGGGTGTGCAGCTCCAGCGGCATGCGAATGGAGCTGGTCACGACGATGTCGTCCCCGGGGGGCAGTGGCGGCGGTGCTTTTTCCGGCGGGACCGGTTCGTCACTGAAGGTCAGCCGATCCATGAACGCCGCCACTTCGTCCGGGGTGGACGGGAAATCTTTCTCGTTCATCACCGGTTCTCCTGTTCCCACTCCTCGAACATTTTCAGTTCGTCGGCGCGCATTTCGCGGGCGCCGATGATCAGCCAGGTCCACTGGTCCTGTTGGCGCGTCGCCACGATCAGCGGCCGTCCGGTGCCCGTGCGGCCCCAGACCGACAACACCGTCACGCGCCCGTCATCGGCGATGCGCGGCCAGCGCCGTGCGCTTTCGAGGACTTGGCGTACCTCCCGGGGTCCGATGCCGATCAAATGCGCGAACGCCCAGTCCGGCCACTCGAACCCCATGACCACATACTACGCGCATAGTAACCGACCGATCGGTCCTAGTCGCCACCGCTTGACGCGTAGGATTTTTCCTACCTATAGTCGGGATCATGAACATCACCCATGCCAAGGTCGTTACCGTGCCCGTCGCCGATCAGGAACGGGCCAAGGACTTCTATGTCGACACCCTCGGATTCGAGGTGCTGGTGGATCAGCAGATGGGGCCGGTGCGCTGGCTGCAGGTCGCACCAAAGGGCGCCCAGACCGCGTTCACGCTGGCCAGTACGGAGCAGGGATTCACGCCCGGCAGTTCGACCGGCGTCATCCTCGAAACCGCCGACCTCGATGCGGACTGTGCGGTGCTGGCCGAGGCGGGTGCGGCGGTCGAGGGACCGACCGACCTGCCCTGGGGACGTCAGGCCACGCTGACCGATCCCGATGGCAACCGCTTCGTTCTGGCCGCCGCGGGCCAGTGACCGTCGAGGCGCCCGAGGGCCGGGTCTTCGCGGCGTTGGCCAGTCCGGTTCGGCGCGAGGTGCTGCGGCTGCTACGCGAGGGCGGACCGCAACCGGTGACCGATCTGGCCGCGCATTTCGACATGGCGCGGCCGAGCTTCTCCGAACATCTGCGGGTGCTGCGGGAGGCCGAATTGGTCAGCGAGAACAAGGTCGGACGGCAACGGCTGTACCGGCTCGAGGCGGCCCCGCTGTACGAGATCCAAGAGTGGTTGCACCCGTTCGAGCGGTTCTGGCGCGACAAGTTGACCGGGCTGCGTGAACTGCTGGACACCATGGAACAGGAGACAGAATGACCGACGATCCGACCACCATTCACGTGGACGAATTCCTCGCGCACCCACCGGCGAGGGTGTGGCGCGCGCTGACCGAACCGGAGTTGCTCGCACGTTGGTTCATGCCGTCCGACTTCCGGCTCGAGGTCGGGCACCGCTACACCATCGATGCGAAAGCCGTTCCGGCGACGGGCTTTTCCGGGGCCATCGCGGCCGAGGTGCTGGCCTACGAACCGGAGCGAATGCTGCGCGTCGGCTGGCGCGATGCCGACCCCGATGCCCAGCACGGCGCAGATTGGACGATCACCTGGACGCTGGAGCCCGAGGGTAAGGGCACCCGACTGTTCTTGGCACACGCCGGATTCGATCCGGACCACCCGCTCCAGCAGAAGGCCCGCACGATCATGGACGCCGGTTGGCGCTCCCATGTCATGCGGCGCATTGATGAGGTATTGCAGGAGCTGGAATCGAACCTCGGGCGCTGAGTCGCGCCACGTTTCGCTGCCGGTGCAACCGCAACGTCGCAGCTGAATCAACGCGGATTTCGGCCGTGACACAGTCGCCTATCTGGATGAACTGATGCCGCGCAATCATGCTCGCTTTGGTCCCCCCGCTGTGACATCACCATCGCCTGCTCGACGCCTGTCGAGCCTGATCGGCAACAGCCCCTGTGCCGGGCGTGGGCTGGTGATGACAGGTGTACCGATGGGGACGCGCCGTATTCGATCAGGGGTCTTCGGCGGTCACGATGATTGTGGTCCAGCCGCCGAGGTGGATGCGGTCACCGCTTCGGAGCGGGACCGGCACCTCGGCGGGGATCAGGTCTTCGCTGCCATTGAGACTGGTGCCGTTGGTCGAGCCGAGATCGGTGATGGTTATGCCGCTTTCGGTGATACGCAGAATTGCGTGGGCGCGGGAGACACCGGCATCGATGGGGGCGATGCCCAGATCGATCGCGGGTTGCAGCCCCTGTGAGACGCTGTGTTTGCCGATCAGGATATCGATGCCGCGCAAGGTGATTCGGCGTTCGGGATAGAATGCCGGGAACTCGACCTGATCGGCGTCGGGGCCCTTGCGGGCTTGCACGCGGTCGTAGAACTCGCGATCGGCGGTGATTGTGGCGACCCACGTCAGCACACCGGCGGCGGAAACCGCGGTGGCGATTTCGGTGGGCGCGGACGCACGCGGCACCGGCGTGGGCAGCGCCGAATCAGCGCCGCAGACTTCACAGAAGCGGCCGGCGCTCGGCGATCCACACGACGGGCACAGCACGGCCGCGGTCGACGGCGCGGGCGCACCGATCGGCGAACCGCAGACATCGCAGTAATCCGTCGCGACGGACGGATGTCCGTCCGGACAGGTGGCGATCGCCATCACCCCTCCTTACGTACCCGCGCCGTCTTGGTCGAGCGTGCGTCCAGGGCCATTTCGTCCGCGGCCTCGACCCTGGCACGCAATCGCACGGTGCCATTGCGCTCGTCGACCTCGACCACACCGCGCAACAGCTTCGCGGTGCCCTCATTGCCGGATTCGGCGGCGAGTTCGACCGCGCGCCGCAGCTTCGCCGTCGCCGTCTCCACATCACCGTTCTTACGCGCGCTCAACCCCTCCTGCACGACCTGGGCGAGTTCGGCTTGTCCGGTGTAATGCGCGACGCGCCTGCTGATGCGGGCCGACAGTTCGGTTTCGGTGGTCCACACCGCGCGCACCAATCCCTGCCCGACCACCTCCTCGCCGGCGACCACACTGATGCGGGCCGCGAGCTTTTCCCGTCCCGGCGCGGCGGGCTCGACCCGCACCTGCACGTGGTAGTCGCGATCCTCCGCACCCCAGGCTCCGAGGGGGTACTTCCCCAACTGCGGTCCGGCATCGGTGCGGCGCGCAGTCAGATCCTCGATGGTCGGCGCGACCTGCTTGACGAATTGGACGGTGGCTCCTGCCGGTGTCCACACCCGCAGGGTGAGCTCCGGAATGGCCTTGGCCATCGACGTCTGCGTCATGGCGGCGAAGTCCGCGGCCAGATTCGCCGGATCCGCGACGATATCGACCGTGCCGTGCAGCGCCGAGGCGATGGTGCGCAATTCGTCCACCTGCCAGTCGGTTCCAACGCCGCGGCAGTCACAGGTGAAAATCCCCTCGGACTGACTTATTTCCGCGGCCAGCGCCGCGGGTTCCTCGTGTTCGTTCTTGCCGTCGGTGAGCAGAATGGCGTGCACCATCGCATCCGGATGTTTCTTTGCCAACTGCCGGGTGAGTCCGAGCCAGGTGCCCATGGCCGTGCCGCCGTTGGGGCGCAACTTATCGAGTGCGCGGCGGGCCGCTGCCCTGGTGTCACGGTTGGCGGGCACCGACGGTTTATCACTCGGATAGGTCAGCCGCGCCATCGATGTGCCCTCGATGATCGCGAACCGGGTGCCGTCCTTCAGCACATCGAGTGCGGCCAGCGTCGCTCGGCGCGCACCCTCGAACTTCTTACCGGTCGCCATCGATCCGGAGCAGTCGATGATCAGTACCTCGAGCCGCTGCGGCTCCGGTCCGGCCGCCACGAAATCCGCCCCGGTCTCCACGGTTACCACCGCGTCGACCGTGCCCGCGCCCTCGGCCAGATATTCGTTCTGGTCTATCGCTACCGAAATACCCTTATTCACAATGGAACTCACTGTGCTACTCCTGGACCGACCGATGGCCCGATCGGCACCAGCGCGACGGTGATGTTGTCGCTACCCCCGGACCGTAGTGCAAATTCGACAAGCGCCCGCGCGGCCTGCTCGCGCGGCAATCCGCTGACCATTCGCGCGAGCGCCGCCGGATCGGATACGTAGTTCCAGAGTCCGTCACTGCACAGCAACAGCACCCCGGGACCCGTGGTGTGAAAGGTCTTCACACATCGGTCCGACCACGGCTTGTCCTCGCTGTCGGCGCCGAGCCAGCGCAGCAGGGTGTGTGCCCGCGGATCCCGCATCGCGGACTGCTCGTCCATGGCACCGGCATCGACGAGTGCCTGTGCCCACGAGTCGTCGACGGTCAGCCGCGTCGACGGCAGATTCCCGCCCGTGATCGGCTCGACGCCGGTGCCCTGCAACCAATATGCCCGGCTGTCACCGACATTCGCGACGGTGATCTCCACGCCGTCGCCGCCGAATCCGCGCACGATGGCCGAAACGTAGGTGCACGAGGGTGCGTGGCCCTCGTGTGTCGCGATATCGCGCACGGCCTGCGACGCGGCCGTGAGCCCTGCCATGACCACGGCCGTGCCGGAGCGTGCTTCGGCCAGTGCGGTGAGGCAGGCATCGACGCCCGCACGCACCGCCGCGCCCGAGGCCGCCTGCGGATTGTCGGAGGTGGAGACGCCGTCGCTGACCGCGATCACCGTGACGACGGGGCGCTTGGCCCCGTCTTCCAATACCGCGGCCGCGACCGCATCCTCATTGCGCGCGTGCGCGATACCGCGATCGGTCATCAGATACGCCGCGCCGAGATCGGTCTCGAACCGATCCGGTTGCGGACGCAACTGACCGCAGTCGCCGCAGTAACCGTCGGCGTCGTAGCGGGTGCCGCCGCAGCCCTCACACGTCGGTGCGGCATCCGGATCCGACCGCGGCAGCGCGATTCGCCGCGCGCCGAGTTCACGGCCGCATGCCTCGCAGAAACGGTCGGCCACCCCGACACTGGCAGCGCATTCCGGGCACCGGCGCTGCACGTCGGTCTCGGGCGAGGTCATAGGGTCGTCCTCGGCCGGATCGCATTGGCACGATCCACCAGCTCGAATCGGGCCCACATATCTTCGGTTTCGCGGGCGAGGTCGCGATAGCAGCGCTCCAAACCGGTTCGTACTCCGTCCTGATCGAGGTTGGCGCCGAGCAGCGCCCCATGTGTTGTCGGTGCTTTACCCGCGCGCAGCCAACGCAATGCGGCATCCAGCACGCGCATCCGTACCTGTGCGCCACGGCTTTTCGATTCGATCCGCAACGCTTCGACCCGTCCACCCGCATCGCGCAGCAACGGTTCGGACAACTCGTCGGGAGTGCGCTCGGCCAGCATGGTTTCCACGGCGGTCAGCCGTGCCTCGGTGTAGAGCGCCGAGGCCGAGTCCACCTGATCGAGGACAGCGACGGCGCCGTCGCGATCGCCATCCGCATTGCGCAGCCGGGCCAGTCCGAAAGCAGCGCTGACAAAGCCGTGATCGGTGCGCCAGACCGTGTCGTAGTGGCGCGCGGCCAGTTGCCGATCCGGCTGTGCGCCCGCGAGTTCGGCGACGGCCGCCTGGGCCATCTTCGGTGCGGCCTCGCCGGGCAATGCGGCGTACACGGCGTCGAATTCGGCATGGGCCGCATCGATATTGCCCGCGAGCAGTTCGGCTTGGCCGCGATACCAGGCCAGTCGCCAATCACCGGGCAGGGTGTCTGCGAGTTCGTCGAGTCGGCGCAGTGCATCGGTCGGCTCGCCGACCTCCAGCGCGGCCCGCACCAGTCGCAGGGGAATCTCCACGGACGCACCGCGGGTCGTGAGCACCGAGCGCAATCCCGCCTCGAACGCCGGTTCCAGTTCGGCGGGTGCGGTCCCGCCGGTGGTGGCCAGCAGCGCAGCACCGCTGTCGTTGGGATCGACCAGCGGAACTGGCAGCGCCGCGACGATACTGGTCGGCGTCGGTGCTTCCTGAATGCCGAAGACGCCGCGTGGCGGACCGAAATAGGCCGACATACCGGGACGCGGCACACCGTCATCGATGCTCAGCACCTCACGCAGCACGCCGGTCAGCTG
Source organism: Nocardia sp. NPDC050630 (assembly GCF_044457245.1). NCBI lineage: Bacteria > Bacillati > Actinomycetota > Actinomycetes > Mycobacteriales > Nocardiaceae > Nocardia > Nocardia sp. NPDC050630. The sequence continues at coordinate 1,664,460 of NZ_JBITGN010000001.1, read as the reverse complement.
ATCGGCCATCTCCTCCATCGACGAGAAGCGCGCCTCCGGATCGGCGTCGGTGGCGCGCAGGATGAATCGGTGCAGCGAATCGTATTTCACCAGTAGCGGTTCGGTCTCCGCTCCGGGCAGTGCGCCGAAATGTCCGCCCTCCTGCGCCACATTCATCAGCAAGACCGCGAGAGTGCGCCCGACGGTGTAGACCTCGGTGGCGACGGTCGGCCCGGTTTCGGAGATCTCCGGCGCCTGATAGCCGATGGTGCCGTAGATGGGGCTGTCCTGATCGTCCATGGCGATTACCGCGCCCATATCGATGAGTTTGAGCTGCTCATCGGTCTGCATAACATTGTCCGGCTTGAAATCACAGTAGGCCAGGCCGAGCGAATGCAGATAGCCGAGCGCGGGCAACATCTCCAGAATGTAGGCGATCGCCTGCGGCGGTGGCAGGTGGCTTCCGTCGGCGCCGCGGTGGGCGCGCAGGATCTGTTTGAGCGAGGTACCCCCGACGTACTCCATGACGATGTAGCCGACCGCCACACCGTCGGCACCGCGGTGCTCGACGAAGTTGTAGATCTTGACGATGCTCGGATGCTCGACCTCGGCCAGGAACCGCTTCTCGGCGACCGCGGCGGCCATCGCGTCCAAGTCCCCCGAATTGAGTAAGCCTTTCAGTACCACCCAGCGGTTGGCGACATTGCGGTCGGTGGCCAGATAGATCCAGCCGAGCCCGCCGTGCGCCAGACAACCGACAACGTCGTACTGTCCGCCGACCAGATCGCCCTTGTCCAGCTTCGGCGTAAAGGAGAACCGGGTGCCGCAGTTGGGGCAGAAGCCCTCGGTCCGGCCGGGCGTACCGTCGTGGCCGCGACCGACCGGCCGCTCGCATTTGCCGCAGAACCGCTTTCCCTCGGCAACCTGCGGATCGGCCAGGACCGCGGTGGCCGGGTCGATGCGCGGCATCCGCGGCACCTGCACCATGCCCGCGCCGAGGTGACCGCGAGCGCTGGATTTCGAGGAGGTCCGGCCGGTGCGCACCGAGCGCCCGGAGGCTCGGGTGCTTCCGGAGTGCACCGATAGTGCGGACGTCCTGGCCGGAGCCGTGCCGCAGGCATCGCAGTAGCCGTCGACAATGGTTCCGCGACAGCCCGGTTCGGTGCAGGTAGCCTGCTCTGATTCAGCCGGAGCCGTACCGCAGGCACCGCAGTTACCGTCGACAATGGTTCCGCGACAGCCCGGTTCGGTGCAGGTAGCCTGCTCTGATTCAGCCGGAGCTGTACCGCAGGCTTCGCAATACCCGCCGACAATCGTTCCAGTGCAACCCGGTTCGGCGCAGGGGCGCCCATCGCTCGAAACCGCTTGCGGGATGGGTGTTTCCGCCGAGACCGTGGTCGCCTCGGCGGGTGCGGTGCCGCATACCACGCAATATCCGTCTTCGATGGTGCCGCCGCAGCCCGGCTCATTACAGGTCATCTTCCCCGCCCCGATTTCTCCCCGATGATCTGCTGGAAGTCGGCGACCGCCCGGGTGACGGCCGCCAGATCGCACGGTCGCCGCGCGAGCAGACCCGCCGCGATCTGATTGGCGGCCAGGATATCTCGGTCCTCGCTGACGCCGAGTCGAGCCGCCTTCGCCTGATAGGCGGCCAGCCGCCCACGCAGCTCGCTACGCCGGTCGAGCAGGCCCTGAGCCAACTCCTCGACGGTGGCCGCACCAGCGATCGCGTCGGCGACTCGCATCCGCAACCGCACCAAATCCGCTGCCGCCCCCGTTTTCGCCGAAAACGCATCGACTTCCGCTTCGAGCGCGGCTATGTCGTCCTCGTATACCGGCAGCGGACCCGCCAGAATCTTGGCCTCGACTTGCGCCCTCGCCTGCGCCGCCCGGGTGCGGGTCCCCCGCAACACGGCCAAGCGCCGACGCGTCTCGGCGACCGCGGCGGCCCAATCCGCCGCCACCGCATCGAGTTCGGCGAGGATGGTGGCCATCTGCCGTAACTCCCCCGATAGCTCCGCGAGGCGCGCGTCGATCTCCGGCACTGTCAATGCGAGCGGATCGGTCGCCGAACGGCTCAGCAATTCGGCGACACCGTCACCGATCGCCCGCAGCTGTGCGGTCTCGCCGACGGCCGCGCCCGCCTTGTCCAGGCTGTCCTGCAGCGGCGCGAGGCCCGCCATCACCCGACTGTTCACCGCATCGACCGCGTCGAAGAATTCGGCGATTTCCGGGAAGGTAGCCCGCATGCGATCAACGGTATCGGCGAGTCCAACGAACAGAACCTCTTCGGCGGGTCCGGTGAGCGAACGTTGCGCCATCGGTATCGGCGTGCGCGCGGCCTCGTAGGGACGCCCGCGCAGCAGCCGGGTGAGTTCGCCGCGCTCACCGTCGTTGAGGCGGCCCCGAGTGCCGCGCACCTTGCGCGCCGAATCCAGGATGATCCGCAGGCGGCCGTAATCCTCCCACATCAGTGCCAGCGTTGCACGAACCGGCAGCCAGCGCTGTTCGGTCACCCCGGTCGGCGGATAGCGCTGCACCAGCGTGTGGCCCGGATGTTTGTCCAATTCCAGCAGAGTTGCCGTGATTGCATCGAATTCGATTGTGCGGGTGGTCAATTCGGCATCGATTTCGGCGAGAGTGAGTAGCTGCATGGTCTCACTCTTTGTAGCGCAGGTCCGGTGGACCGGGTGACGGGCCGAGGGCGCTGAGTCTGGCGCTATAGAGTTGCTGCCAGGTGCCATCGCTGCGGATGCGTTCCAGCACACCGTTGACGAAACGGACCAGATCCGGATGTCCCTGCGCGATGCCGACCGCGTACGCGCCGGTGCCGATCACCTCGCCGACGATCTCCAGATTGCGGTCCTGGGCAACCAAACCGACCAGGATCGGATCGTCGCCGCTGATCGCGTCCACATGGCCCTGTTGCAGCGCGGCCAGACAGTCGGTCCAGTTGGACGCGCCAAGGACGACGGGTCGCTTGGACAGGCTGAACAGCGGTCCGGGTGAGGTAGTGCCCCGGGTGACGCACACCCGCTTACCACCCAGATCCGCGCTGGTCCGAATGCCGGAATGACGGACGGCCAGAAGACGTTGCGTCGCACGGTAATAGACGCCCGAGAAGTCGACATCGCGACGCCGCTCACAGGTTGCCGAAAAGGTGCGCACGATGAGGTCGACCTGCTTGTTCTGCAGGGCCGGTATCCGCTCGGCCGCGGTGACCGAGCGCAATTCGATCCGGTCCGGATCACCGAAAAGCGATCGGGCGATCTCGCGCGCGATATCGATATCGAAACCCTCGAGCTGACCGGTGCCGGGATTGCGGAAGCCGAACAGGTAGGTGTTCTGATCCACCCCGACCCGCAGTTTGCCATTGGCGACGATGGCCGCCATGGCCGAACCCGACGGCATCGCACCGGCACTCGGCAACGGACCTGGACGCAGGGTGGCCTCCGGATCGCAATTGCCGCCGGATTCGGACTGCGGTGGCGTGCTGATCTCGACGAGATCGGGCTTTGGGTTGACCGCGGCCACATTCGTGGATGCCGGAGCTTGGATGCCGGAGCCGCACGCGGTCACCAGCGCGCTCGCCGCGACCAGTGCCAGCCATCCGAAGCCACACCGCCGCAGCAAGATTCGCCGTCTCACAGGAACTCCTTCAGCCGTGGCCACAGGCCGGTGACGGTCGATGCCGCGGCGCCGAACAGGAGCACCAGCGTTCCCGCGGGGCTGAGTGTCAATGTCGCACCCGCCGAGTCGACTCCGTCGCGCAACTCGCCGCGTTCATGGATGAGGTTGTCGCGCAACAGTTGATCGAGATGGGCGAACAATGTCGCCGAGGTCTCCGGACCGGTGCCGATAGCCTGCGCCACGGCCGCGGGATAGTTCGCCGCCTCGTAGGCCTCGCGCTGTTCGGCATGCCCGGCGGTCCAGCCGAGCACGCTGCGCGAGGCAGCCGAGTCCGCTCCGGTTACCGTCGTCAACCGATCCGCCAGTTCGGTGGTGTGCTTGCGGTAATCGGTTTCGCTGGTAGTGATATCGCCGCGGGTGATCAACTCGAGGGTTTCGTCTGTGCGCGCTTGCTGGGCCAGGATCCGGGCCCGGGTCAGGGTTTCGAAGCGACTGGTCGCCCCGGATTTGCCGGTATCGAGTGCGGCCGTGGCGATGATTGTCGCGGCGACCACCCAGAACAGCGCGAGCGCCGTCGCGCCCGCGGCGACCGCCAGACCGAGGTTCATTCGGCGATTGGTGCGGCGCAGCAGGACCAAAGTGCCACCGCCACAACTGATGAGCACCAGCATCAGCAACACGATGGTTGTCCACGGCAGCGCGCCGATATCGTGCTGATCCTGACGCAACGCGGCCACGCGGTCCTTGTTGAGCGTTTCGGCGTTGGGCAGCAACGAATTCTGCATCAGCAGTGAGGCCTCGCGCAGATAGGACGAACCGACCGGGAAGCCCTGCCGGTTGTTCGCCCGTGCCGTTTCGACCAGGCCGGTATAGGCGGGCAGGTCGGCGGCGATCTTGGCGACAATATTCCTGGTCTGCTGATCGGCGGCTCCGGCGGTCGCCTCCGCGAGTGCGGCCGCGGCTTCGGCGAGTGCCTGTTGGTATTGCCCACGCACTTGCGGCGATTCGATGCCGCCGGACAGGAAGGCCGTGGCTGCGGACGCGTCAGCGGCCGACAGCGCGACATACAGAGTCTGCGCGGCGTAGGCCAGCGGTTCGGTGTGTGCCAGCACGGCATCGCGCCGAGCGAGTTTGCCGCTCAATTGATCGGCCGAGGTCGTCCCGGCGAGCAGACACACCACCACGGTGACGACGGCGACCGCGCCGATGGCGCCCGGAGTCGTCCCGACGAAGCGCCGTAACCACGCACCCCCGTTGCGCATGGTCGCCGGTAGGCGAATCTCCAACACCGTCCCCCTTCATCTACCCCGCCGGTGTTCCCGATCGCGATAGTACGGGAGGGAATTCGGGTTTGCTGCCCATCGTGCCGGTGGCAGCGAAATCACCGCGAAATGGGCTGCTGTTCCGCTGATTCCGCTATGCGGGGAGCCTTCGTCGGGTGTAAGGCATCGTCGACCAGACTCGCTCGAGGGCCGCTGGTCACCGGCAGCGGTCAAGTCTTGTTCGGTTACACCTTCGTCGGCACGGGCGACTTGTCGATGTAGCGGCTCATCGCCCAATTCAGCCCGCGCATCGCGATGTTGTAGGACGGCGGAAAGTAGCGCTGTGCCAGATAGCCGATCCGGATATCGGGTGAGGTGAAGACCATGTACTTGTTGCGCTCGACCCCGCGCACGATCGATCGAGCAGCCTGCTCCGGCGTGACCGCATGCCGCATGAACACCGAAACCGCCTGCTGTACCGCCGCGCCCTGCCGATCGACGCCCGCGATATCGACGCTGTCCACCATCGGCGTCGCCATCGCGCCGGGGCAGACCAGGCTGACACCGATCCGGTGCTGCCGCAGATCGAAGCGCAGCACCTCCGATACGCCACGCAAGCCGAACTTGCCCGCGCTGTATGGCGCATGCCAGGGCAGCCCGAACAGGCCCGCGGCCGAGGCGACATTCACCAGATGTCCGCCGCGCCCGGCCTCGATCATTCGCGGCACGAACTCCTCGATCACATGGATCGGCCCCATCAGATCAATATCGATGGTGCGTCGCCACTGCTTGTGCGTGAGCCGATCGACGGTCCCCCAGGTGGCGATGCCCGCCACGTTCATCACGATATCGACGCTGTTCACCTCGGCGTGCACCTTCGCGGCCAAGGCCACTACGGCGTCGTAATCGCTGACATCGGCGGGCGCGGCCAGGTGCACCGCACCCCCCTGTGCACGCACCTCATCGGCGGTGCGCTGCAGTCCGCCATCATCGATATCGGTCAGGATGACCGATGCGCCCTTGGCGACAACCGCTAGCGCCGTACTGCGCCCCAATCCACTGGCCGCTCCGGTGATCAAGCAGCTCTTGCCGTGGAACTTCGTCATGACCCCCACGATAGGCAATTACGAACACTGTTGTCTATAGAACCGATACCGTCTCGGACGCAATATTCGGCGGCCGATCCACAAGGACCGAGATGCGATTCATGCACGGCTCGCTGAACGATAGCTGGCGACCATGAATCGCGCTCATGTCGACCGGCCGGAACGTCGCCGCCGTTCACATAGACCGGCACCGCGGCGATATACAAGCGATGAGGCCGATGGGTATCAGGGCCGATGGTCAGGAGTATGGCCACGCAAAGACCCTTGTCCGTTGGCACTGTGGTGGCATACTCGATTGGAGCGGCCAACGGCTCGCTCGCCCCGGTCCGATCGAGGTCGAGACACCAGCATCAGCATGGCGCGGTTGCCGGGCGAACACTCGCGGACTCCAATGATCTTGGTACCCCAGGAATGTTCGAGCACTCATCCCATGTTTCGAATATTGTTGCGTGTACAGGATTATCGGGAGGACCACATGGGAAACCTGTTCGGACCCGCCGGCCTAACGGGGTGCAGACGTGGCTGAGGGACGGGAAACGGCGGCACGGAATTCCACACTCGCGGTGTACCGCGATGCCTCGATCACCACCACACCGGCCGTCCGCCCGGTGATCTCGATCGCCCTGCTGCTGATGAGTGTCGTGCTGGTCTACGAGGCCGGTCGCGCCGCCCCCGGGCAAGATCACGGCTGGTTCGTCGCCGTGTCGATCGCCGGACTCTTCGTGGTGCGCGGACTGCATCTGCGTCGGCCGATAACGCTGCCGCATTTCACCGTGGCGGTCTTCGTGCTGGCGGCGGCCAATGCTGCCTATCGCGCCTCGCATCCGGGCTTCGGCTTCGTCTTCCTGGCCGCGACCGGATTCATCCTGATGCTTCCGCAGTCGAGTCGGCCCCAGCCCGAGCATTTGTATCGCATCGCCGAACTCGTCGGCCGAACCCAACGCGATCCCCTCGCCGCATTCGCCATGCACTCCTCGAAGTCCTACTACTTCAATGCGAACTCCACCGCGGCGATCGGCTATCGAGCCCGCTTCGGGATCGCGGTGGTCGCCGGTGATCCGATCGGCGATCACGCCGAGTTCCCGGCGCTGCTCACCGACTTCTCCGAATTCGCGGCGAATCACGGCTGGCGGGTCGCGGTGCTCGGCGCCAGTCCGGAACTGACCGAGATGTGGCGACATCGGGCGATCGAACATCAGGGTCTGCGCGCCATTCCGGTCGGTCGCGACGTGGTCATCAATGTCGGGACCTTCGCCATGGTTGGGCGCTCCTTCCGCAATCTGCGCCAAGCCGTGAGCCGCACCCGGAACTTCGGGGTGACCACCGAGGTCATCAGCGAGACCGATCTGACCGAACCATTACGGGCCGAGCTGCTGGATATCGTCGACGAGTGGCGTACGGGTCGGCAGAATCGCGGCTTCTCGATGATCCTCGACCACCTGTTGGACGGCCGGAATCCCGGCATGCTGCTGGTACTGGCCCGCGATCAGGATGGGCGGGTGGCGGGTTTCCAGCGCTACGGCGTCTCCGGGCGCGGCCGCGAGCTCAGCCTGGATGTGCCGTGGCGGCGCAAGGATGCCCCGAACGGCCTGGACGAACGGATGATCATCGATCTCGTCGACCACGCCCGCACACAGGGGATCGAACGGATCGCCCTGGCATTCGCCCCCTTCCCGGAACTGTTCGCCGAGAAGGAGCGCTCACGGACCGGCAGTCTGATCTATGTGCTCGCGCACCTGGGTGATCCGCTGATCCGGCTGGAATCGCTGTACCGCTTCCTGCGTAAGTTCCAATCGATGTCGGATCAGCGGTTCGTGCTGATCCGGTGGCGCGAGGTGCTGTTGGCCGCCGCGGCACTGCTCACCTTGGAATTCGTGCCGCATCGCAAGGAGTACTAGTCGCGAACGGTAATGCCGATCGCCTTGGCGAATTCGGGTGCCAGATCGAGCAGTTGCAGCGGGGTGATGGTCGCCCCGCGCAGGGCGTCGAGGCCCTCGGCGATATCGAGGTGCGCCGCGCCGCGAAGATCGACCCGCTGCAGTCGGGCGCGGTTGAGCAGCAGCCCCTCCACGGTGGTGCCGGGGAAGGTGACCTTGGTCAGCTCGGCATCACCGAAATCGGTGTGGCGCAGCACGCAATCGACGAATTGCACCTCGCGCAGTTCGGCCTTGCGGAAGTTCACCGAGTCGAATTTGCAGCCCTCGAAGCGCACTCGACGCAAGGTGGCACCGCCCGCATCGACGCCGGACAGTGCACCGGCGCGTAATTCGACGTCCTGCCAGGAGGTATCGGACAGGTCGGTGCCGACCCAGCGCACATTGCGCTGCCAGACATCGGTGAACCGGGAGAAGCGCAAGCTGCCGCGATTGACCGCCAGCGAGGTGAAGACGGTCTCGGAGAAACGGGAGTTGCTTGCCTCGATGTCATCGATGTCGGCACCGGTGAGGTGCACGCAGTCGTAGTCGCCCTCGGGTTCGAGATCGCTCTCCAGCGGCGTGAGATAGCGCGCGTAGGGTAGATCCTCGAGTTCGTTGGGCACATTGACCTCCGGATTCGGCGACGGTTGTCCTTGTCTACCAGTCGGATCCGACAGATCAGGGGTCGATACGGTCCAGGAGCCAGCGTGGGCCGACCGATTCGGCGCCGAGTGCCTCGACTCGTTCGCGGAGTCCGCGATCGGCCGTTACGACGGTGATCCCGTCCTGCTCACTGGCCGCGGCCACGACGGCGACAATCGCGTCGTCGCCTGAACCATCCGCCAGCACCACACGCACGCCGTCGAAATCATCCGATGCCGCGGCCTTCGCAGCGCCCTCCAGTACGACGACCACGTCGGCGGGTGGTGTGTGGTGCAGTGTGCTCAACCGCATGAGCAATCGCCGGGCCGCGCCCGCACGATCGCGCCACCACCCATCGGGGCGCGAGCCGACGACATTCGCGGCATCTACGACGATCAGCATCGCTACCTTTCTACTCATCGATGGTGCGGCGGGCGCGGGTGTGCAGGTAGCGCTGTTGTGGGATGCTCATCGTCTGTTGCGCGGCAAGCAGATATGCCTCACGGGCGCCGGTCCGGTCCCCCATTGATTCCAACAGATGGGCACGGACGGCGGCTAGGCGGTGGTCGCCCGCCAGCTTGCCGCCATCGGCCAGATCGTCGACGAGTCCCAATCCAGCCATCGGTCCGCGAGCCATAGCGACGGCCACGGCATGGTTGAGCTCGATGATCGGATTGTCGCCCAGCGCGAGCAGCCGTTCGTAGAGCAGCACGATCTGCGGCCAATCGGTGGCCTGATAGGTCGGCGCCTCATCGTGCAGCGCCGCGATGGCCGCTTGCAGCTGATAAGGACCGGGCACTCCGCTGGGCAGCGCCGCGGTGATCAGTGCGATGCCTTCGCTAATGGCGTCGGTGTGCCAGAGTGCGCGGTTCTGCTCTTCCATCGGAACGAGTTCGCCGGTGGGTCCGGTGCGGGCGGGTCGGCGGGCATCGGTGAGCAGCATCAGTGCGAGCAGACCGGTGACTTCGGCATCGTCGGGCAGCAGACGGTGCACCAGGCGGGTCAGACGGATGGCCTCGGCGCAGAGTTCGACGCGGTGCAGGCTCGGTCCCGACGTGCTGGCATAGCCCTCGGTGTAGATCAGATACAGCACATGCAGCACGGCGGCCAGGCGCGCGTCGCGGTGGGCGCCGATAGGTGGGGCGAAACCGACACCGCTGTCCTTGACCATCTTCTTGGCGCGGCCGATGCGTTTGCTCATGGTCGCCTCGGATACCAGGAAGGCGCGGGCGATTTCGGCGGTGGTCAAGCCGCCGACCGCGCGCAAGGTCAACGCCACCTGCGCGGCGGGTGTGAGCGTCGGGTGGCAGCACAGGAACAGCAGGACGAGGGTGTCGTCGGCGTCTGTGGGCTCGCGGTCGGCGGGCGGGGTGAGCCAGTCTTCGGGCAGCGCCCAGCGGGCCACGGTGTCCTCGCGCCTGCGGCGGGCTTGTTCGTTGCGCAGCAGGTCGGTCAGGCGGCGGGAGGCGACGGTGATCAGCCAGGCGCGCGGGTTGTCCGGAGTGCCGGCTTCGGGCCACTGGATCGCGGCCGCGAGCAGTGCGTCCTGCACCGCGTCTTCGGCGGTGTCGAAATGGCCGTAGCGCCGTACCAGCGCGGCGAGGACCTGCGGCGCACAGGTGCGCAGCAGGTCCTCGACCTCGGTGTGCGACATCGGAAGGGGCTCAGCCGAATTCGGGTGCGGACTCGGTGATCGGCCGGACATCGGCATAGGCCGTCTCGGCGATATGCGGCGGGGCCGGGCACTTGCTCAGTTCGGCGGCGATTTCGGTGGCGCGGTCGAAGCTCTCGCATTCGACGATCCAGTATCCGGCGAGTACCTCCTGCGTTTCGGCGTAGGGACCGTCGGTCACGAACGGTGCACCGTTCTTGGTGGTGATGCGGCGGGTGTGCACGGGTTCGGCCAGACCGCGCGTTTCGACGAGTTCGCCGGATTGTTCCAGCTTTTTGTTGAGGTTGCCCATGAACTCGGCCATCGCCGCGAAATCCGCGGCGTTCCATGCGGGTTTGCCGGTGTCCTTGCCGACCATGCCGTCGTAGTCCTGCTGCGAGCCGTAGCTCAGGATCATGTATTTCACGACAACTCCTCCGCTTCGGCGACGCCCGGATGGCGCCACTCGTCAGATACGTCGCAGCCGCTGACCATTCTCGGACACGTTCGGCGAAAAAACTTCCGACCGCAGCAGTTGGGTCGCCAGCACGGCAACCGCAGCAATTCGACAGCGGTGGCGGGCAGCAATCGGACACTGAATCCGTCCAGCGACGACACGCCACCCGCACGAGTACGGCGATCGACGGGGTGCCCAGCGCCAACTGTGCCCGCGAATCATCCGATGGTGCGCTGCGGGACACGCTGTGCGCGGCCGATCCGCTTTGCGGGCCGATGCTAGCCGGCCAGACCCCTGCGGCGTCGGAATGCTGACAGCGTCCTACCCGGCGATACCGGTCGGCGACAGTAGTGCGCGGATCGTCGCGGACCTGGCATTCATGGTCGCTACGTTTCACGATCTTGAATCGGACCCGCAGAACTGCCTGACTGCAGGTTGTACATCGGCGGTGGCTGGCAACCGAACCGCCACCGGGTACGTCCGCGTGCTGCGTGGTCGGCACGACCCGTGACATGCTGGCAGGCATGGTGATTGATGGAGTTGTCGCGTCCGGGTTCGAGGCGGTGCGGGAGGTGTTCGCGGCGAATTTCGGCGAGCAGGGGGATGTCGGGGCGGCGGTCGCGGTGTATCGAGATGGGCAGCCCGTGGTGGATTTGTGGGGTGGACTGGCCGATCCGGAGACTGAGCGGCCGTGGGAGCAGGACACGCTGCAGCTGGTCTATTCGGCGACCAAGGGCGTTACCGCGACGGTCGCGCATCTGCTCGCCCAGCGTGGTGAACTCGATTTGGACGCGCCCGTCGCGCGGTACTGGCCGGAATTCGCGGCCGCTGGTAAAGGCGATATACCGGTGCGATGGTTGCTGACCCATCAGGCGGGGCTGGCGGCGCTGGATAAGCCGGTACCACTGGCGGATGCGCTGGCCTGGGGGCCGATGGTGGAGGCGCTCGCCGCGCAGACGCCGAACTGGCCGCCGGGCACCGCGCACGGATACCACGGGCGGACGTTCGCCTGGCTGGTCGGTGAGGTGATCCGGCGGGCGACGGGGCGCACCGTCGGGCGGATTCTGGCCGAGGATGTCGCCGGACCGTTCGGAGTCGAGTTCTTCATCGGTTTGCCCGAGTCCGAACAGCATCGCGTCAGCCGACTTGTCTTCGCACCCAAGGTCGATCTGGCGACGGTCCCGGACGAGTTCATCCCGGCGGAATTCCGGCCGATGGTCGTGGCGATGCGCGATCCGGAGGCGCTGGTCAACCGCGCATTCGAGGTCACGGATCCGGCCGATATCGATTTCAACGATCCCGCGGTGCATGCCGTCGAGATCCCGTCGAGCAATGGCCTCGGCACCGCGCGCGGCCTCGCCCGGCTCTACGCGGCCACCATCGGTGAGGTCGACGGCGCCCGCCTGCTCACCCCCGAAACCCGTGCCGCCGCGGCCCGCGAACAAACCGCGGGCATCGACCGCGTCATCATGCTGCCCAACCGGTACGCCACCGGGTACATGCTCCCCACCGAGGGTTTCCCGCTCAGCGGCCCCAACGCCTTCGGCCATGCGGGCCGAGGCGGCTCGCTCGCCTTCGCCGATCCGGACACCGGCATCGCCTTCGCCTACGTCACCAACTACATCATCGAAGGCGCGCCGGATCTACGTGCCCGCAACCTCGTCGACGCGGTGATCAGCGCTATCGCCTAGGTACTCGACGGTTCAGCGCAGGCTGCGGATCCAACGGCGGGTGTCGGCCGGGTCGATGACGTCGTCGAGTTCCAAGACGGTGGCGGCGGTCAGGGCCTTGCCATTGGCGTAGGCGAGCTGGACGAGGTTGTCGAAGGCTTCCTGGCGTGTATCCGGATCTGCGATGGCCGCGAGTTCCTTGGCGAAGCCGAGACGGACCGCCCCCTCCAGACCCATACCGCCGATTTCGCCGGTGGGCCAAGCGATGACGAAACGGGGGGCGCGGAAGGACCCAGCGGCCATCGCCTGTGCGCCGAGGCCATAACCCTTGCGGATGATGACCGTGCCGAGCGGAACGGCGAGCGCGGCCGAGTCGATGAACAGCTTGCTGAATTTGGTCACGGTCGCTTCCTTCTCCGCCTCGGGACCCACCATGAAACCCGGTGTGTCACAAAGCGATACGATCGGCAGACCGTGGGCATCGCACAGGTGCAGAAATGCGCTGAGCTTATCGGCGGCGGGGGCATCGATCGCACCGCCGAGATGGTGGCAGTCGTTGGCGATGAGGCCGAAGGGGCGGCCTTCGACGCGAATCAGCGCGGTGACCACGCCGACACCCCAGTCGCGGCGCAGTTCCAGGACCGAGTCGAGGTCGGCGACTGCCGCGATGACCTCGCGGATATCGAAAGCGCGCAGTCGATTCTCCGGCACCACGTGGCGGGCGAGGCGCGGATCCGGTGCCGTCCAATCCTGCAACGGCCCTTGGAAATACGAGAGATAGCGCCGTGCCACGGCGACCGCCTCGGCCTCGTCGGCGGCGACAATGTGCACGACACCGTTGCGACGTTGGACCTCGATGGGGCCGATGTCCTCGGGTGCGTAGACGCCGAGTCCGCCGCCCTCGATCATCGCCGGTCCGCCCATGCCGATATTGGCGTCCGGCGTCGCGATGACCACATCGCACATGCCGAGCAGCGCCGCATTGCCCGCGAAGCAGCGTCCGGAGGCGATGCCTACCAATGGAACCCGACCCGAGAGCGCGCCCATCGCGCGAAAGGTGGTCACATCGAGGCCGGAAATGCCCGAATAGTCGGTGTCCCCCGGTCGCCCGCCGCCGCCCTCGGTGAAGAACACCACGGGTAGGCGCTGTTCGTGCGCGAGTTCCAGCATGCGATCGGTTTTGGCATGGTTGCGCATGCCCTGGGTGCCGGCGAGCACGGTGTAGTCGTAGGACATGACCAGTGCGCGTGCGGCGTCCGTGCCGAACCGGTCGGCGTTGATGGTCGCGACACCGCTGATCAGACCGTCCGCGGGTGTATTGGCTATCAGATCCTCGGGGCTGCGGCGGAGTCGCTGTGCGGCGACGGCTAGAGCGCCGTATTCGAGGAAGCTGTCCTCGTCGACGAGGTCGGCGATGTTCTCCCGGGCTGTGCGGCGGCCCAGCTCATGTCTTTTCCCGACGGCCGCCGGGCGGCCCGCATCGAGTCCGATCCGATGACGTTCCCGCACCTCCGCGAGATCGGCACGCACCGCATCCAGATCGATCGCCGCGATATCGGCGGCCGGACCGTCATGGTCGGCCGGAACCCAGGTGAGCAGCAACGCATGCGGATCGACCGTCGCACCCGGTGCGACCAGATGGCGCGATATCCGCAGCGGCTGTTCTGCCCGCAGCACGTGCTGCATTTTCATCGCCTCGAGCACAACGACTTCAGCACCGCCCGGGACAATGCTGCCGGGCTCCGCCAGACTCACGACGGTCGCGCCCATCGGCGACCGCATGCCCTGCTCATCGCCTTGGAGCCCTACCTGGATATCGGTTGTGGCCGTCGGGATTCGATGCTCGGTGATCGCCTGCGCGCGATCGACGATCGCTGAATCTTCAGGGCGTTGAGACACGTAATCGTCTGCCCGACTGAGAAGTTCGCCGATGCTCTGCTCGAACCACGTAGTGGACACGCTAGCGCCATCGGCGAGATGACCCAACACCGCGCGCAGCAGCCTCGTGTTGGTATCGACGCCAGCGATCACGGTTTCGGCCAACGCATCCGAACACCGCCGTATCGCAGCCGAATACGTCGGCGCTTGCGCAATAATCTTCGCGAGCAACGAGTCGAACCGGGCGCCCTGTCGCATGCCGGTGAACGCCGCGGTATCCACCCGAACCCCCACGCCGGTCGGTGCGGCGAATTCCGCCAACACACCGGTACTCGGCAAAACCTCCCCGCCCCCCGTGACCATCTCGGCATTTACCCGCGCTTGCACCGCGAACCCCCGCGCATCACGACTCGCCGGACCGGGCACAAGTTCGTCGAGGGCAGCGCCGCGAGCGAGGTCGAGTTGGACTGCCACCAGGTCCACACCGGTCACCGCCTCGGTGACGGTGTGTTCGACCTGAAGGCGCGGGTTGACCTCGAGGAACCAGGCCTCGGTGCCGGTGACCAGGAATTCGACGGTGATGACGCCGCGGCAGCAGACCGATTCCGCTATGCGGATGGCAGCGTGATGGAGGCGTTCGCGAAGGGCGGCAGGGAGATTCGGGGCCGGGGCTATCTCGATGAGTTTCTGGTGACGACGTTGGATGCTGCAGTCGCGGTCACCGAGCGTGATGGCTCGGCGACCGTCGGCGATCACCTGGACCTCGATATGACGTGCATCGGCGGCCAGCGCTTCGGCGTACACGGTGTCATTGGTGTCATCGCCGAAACCGGTGCGGGCTTCGGCTCGGCAGCGGTCGAATGAATCGGCGAGTTCGTCGGCTGTGTGGACCGCACGCATACCTCGTCCGCCGCCACCGGCCGCCGCCTTGAGCATTACACCGGCGGGGTGGTCGGCGAAGAACGCCGAAATCTCCGCCAGGTCCGCGCCGACGGACGTTGCGGGCAGCACCGGGACTCCCGCCTGGTGCGCGGCATCGCGCGCCGACAGTTTATTGCCGAAAGTACGCAGTACCTCGGGCGAAGGCCCGACGAATACCAGACCGGCCCCAGCGCATGCTGCCGCGAAATCGGCGCTCTCGCTGAGGAATCCGTAGCCGGGATGCACCAGTGCATCGGCTCCGGCGCTCTTGGCCGCGGCGACTACGGCGGCGATGTCGAGGTAGGCGGCAGCGCCGATGCCCGGCAGTTGGATCGCGTCATCGGCCAAGCGCACCGGCAGGGTCGCCGCCTCTTCGCCGGTATACAGCGCGAGGGTGGAGTAATTCCGCTCGCGAGCCGTCCGGATCACCCGGACCGCCACCTCACCCCTGTTCGCCACCACGACATGCATGCCGACAGTTTGCTTTGACATTGACGTCAATGTCAACGAGCATGAATGCATGACCCAGGCAGGCTGGTCGGTGCGTGCGGCGCGGGAACGATCCCATACCGACCGTCATCGCGCGCTGCTCGATGCCGCCGCCCGCGTTTTCGCCGAGCGCGGCTACGACAAGACGACCGTCGCCGATATCACTGCCGCCGCAGGCGTTTCCCGCGCGACCATGTACGTCTACTTCGCTTCCAAAGACGAAATCTTCCTGGCCCTCGCCGCCCAGGTCCGCGACGACTTCCTCGCCGCCCAGGAACCCGATATCGATACCGACGATCCCCGAATGATGCTCGCCGCCACCATCGATGCCTTCGCCGCGGCAGTCGGAAATGCCGGACCCATGCTGCGGCTCATCGACGAACGCGGTGCCGTCGACGACCGAGTAGCCGTGCTCGCCCAGGAAATCGCCGAACGCCCCATCCGTCGCTTCACGCGCTACCTCGAACGCCTGCGCGCCGCGGGCCGCATCTCCCCCGCCGTCCCGCCGCGAATCATCGCCGAAACCATCGGCTACGCCCTGACCCGCGGCACCCTCACTCGCACCGATGCCACGCCACGTGCCCGGGCCACTTACCTGTCCCACATGCAGACAGTTGCCGAAACCCTCTTGTTCCCAACTTGATTCACCCCGGACTCAGAGGTGACGCTTGCCCTCGATCCAGCCGAATCCGCAGCGTCCGCACTCGTATCAACGCGACCCATGCCAGCGCCACTCACCCGGCTATTCCAGTTGGGTTGCCGCGCTATCAGGTCCGCCTCCCCCGACGAGCGCAGTCGAAACGCGGCACGACACGCCCCTGCGGCACCACCATATGACTGCGCTCGACCGGATCTCAGTTATCTCAGAAGCTATCTGGACGCGGCACTAGCATGCGCACTGTTGTCGAAACCGGCTGGACCAAGTTCGGCGCCGGCCCACTGCCGGGGTCTGCAGGAGCTACAAGAGCTCGAGCCGTCGGGCTGAGGTCTCGAACACCCTGCACAACCTTCACCAGTACCTAGGGCAGAAGTTGTCCTAGCTGGTTCCTAGAGTGGTTCACATGAGCACAGAGATCACTCCCTTCCGGATCGACGTCCCCCAAGAGCAGCTCGACGACCTGCACCGGCGACTGGACGCCACCCGCTGGACCGACGCGGATCCGGGTGCGGGGTGGCGACAGGGCATCCCGCTCAACTACACCAGGGACCTGGTCGCCTACTGGCGCAACACCTACGACTGGCGCGCTCAGGAGGCCCGACTCAACTCCTTCCCGCAGTTCCGCACCGAAATCGACGGCCACGGCGTGCATTTCATCCACGTCCGCTCAGCCGAACCCGACGCATTGCCGTTGGTACTTACGCACGGATGGCCCGGATCGATCGTGGAATTCCTCGACGTGATCGGACCGCTGACGGACCCGGTGGCTCACGGCGGCAGCGCAGAGGACGCCTTCCACGTCGTCGTGCCGACCATCCCCGGCTACGGATTCTCCGGACCCGCCGTCGGCTGGTCGACCGCGCGGGCCGCGCAGGCCTGGGCGGAATTGATGCGCCGACTCGGCTACGACCGCTACGCCGCGCACGGTGAAGACACCGGCGCCGCGATCTCGCGGCAGCTGGCGGTCATCGACGCCGAACACCTGGTCGCCGTACACCTGACGATGATCGCCTCCGCCACGGTCACCCCGGAGACCGCCGACCTCGACAACCCGGCCGAACGGCGTGCCCTCGAACTGGCGCGCCGCGCCCAATACGAACTCGGTGCGTACGCGATGCTGCAGGCAAGCCGCCCCCAAACACTGGCCTACGCCCTCGCCGACTCACCGGTGGGCCAATTGGCGTGGATCGTCGAACGATTCAAGGACTGGACCGACTCCACCGATGCTCCCGAGGATGCCGTCGATCGTGACGCAATGCTGACCAACGTCATGATCTACTGGCTCAACGGCACCGCGGGCTCCTCGGCGCGCTACTACTACGAAGGCGCCGCCACCTGGGGAGCGCCGGAACCCGCGACCGATGTGCCGGTCGCCGTAGCGGTGATGCCGCACGATCTCGGTATCCCGGTCCGCCGCATCGCCGAGCGAAACCACAACATCGTGCGCTGGACCGAATTCGAGCGCGGCGGCCACTTCGCCGCGATGGAAGAACCCGACCTCATCGTCGACGACTTGCGCGCCACGTTCCGCGAATACCGGAAGTAGACACGTAATCTCGGCGATCCACGGCGAACACGACGTCGCCATTGGCGGGTCGAGTTCGCCGTGGATCGCCGACGTGTGTGTGCCGCTCCCTGAGGGCCGAGCGGATGTTCGTGTTGAGCTGTTGGCCCTTACGATTACATGTCCATCCCGATGCCGTGTAGATGCCGCCGCCGCGCCTACTAGCGCGCCCTAGGCGATCCGTTTGCGTGCCTGGGCCCGCGACTTGCGGCCGGGTTGGGCGGGGCTTGCTGCACCGTCGAAGGTGAGTGCCCCGTCCTCGAGGGGCGCCTTGCGTAGGAGTACGCGGTCGCGGAAGTAGTTGTTGATGACCTGCCAGGGCCCGCGGGCGCCCTGGCGAGGCATCACACCGTCGCCGCGTTGGATGTAGCCGGAGGTCAGGGCGCCGCCCATCAGTGACTGATCGGAGCGGTCGGCGTCTTCTGCGATCGCGACGACTTTGGTGTAGCCGTTGGCCTTCATGTGGTTGAGGATGCGGCAGAAGTATTCGGCGGCCAGATCTGCCTTCAGCGTCCACGAGGCGTTCGTGTAGCCGAGGACGAGCATGGCGTTGGGGATGCCGTCGAGCAGGGTGCCTTTGTAGACCACGTGCTCGCGGGTCGATACCGGCTCGCCGTCCACCTCGAGTGTCGCGCCGCCGAGGATCTGCACGGTGAGACCGGTTGCGCTGATGACGATATCGGCGGGCAACTCCTCGCCGGATGCTAGTCGAATGCCGGTTTCGGTGAACGTATCGATGTGATCGGTGACGATCGATGCCTTACCGCTGCGCAGCACCTTGAACAGGTCGCCGTTCGGGACGACGCACAGCCGCTGGTCCCACGGGTTGTACGACGGCGTGAAGTGCCGCATATCTATCTGCTTGCCGAGCTGCATCCGCACGGCGGCGAGCAGCAGCTTCTTCGACAACTCGGGATTGGTGCGCGAGAGCTGGAAGCTGGCCCGCTGCAACGCGATATTGCGCGCCCGGCCCGCCCGGTAGGCGATCTTCTCCGGCACACGCGCGTACTTCATGCCGAGCGCGACCGGGTCATCGGCGGGCAGTGCGGTGATGTAAGTGGGCGATCGCTGCAGCATGGTGATGTGCGCGGTGTCGTCGGCCATCGCCGGAATCAGAGTGATCGCGGTGGCACCGCTGCCGATCACGACGACCCGCTTGCCGCGGTAATCCAGTCCCTCGGGCCAGTGCTGCGGATGCACGATCTGCCCGCGGAAGTCGGCCTCGCCCGGAAACTGCGGGCGGTATCCGTTGTCGTAGTCGTAGTAGCCGGTGCAGCCGACGAGGAAGTTGCTGGTGTAGATCTCGGTGTCGCCGGTCTGCTCGTCGAACGCCTCGACGGTCCACAGTTCGGTTTCGCTCGACCAACTCGCCCTAGTCATCTTGCGCCCGAACCGAATGTGCTCGGTGACGCCGTATTCCGCGGCGGTGTCCTCGATGTATTGGCGAATGTGCGGTCCGTCGGCGAGCACCTTGGTGCCGATCCACGGACGGAAACCGAAGCCGAAGGTCAACATGTCGGAGTCGGAACGGATGCCCGGGTACCGGAACAGATCCCAAGTCCCGCCGATGGCGGTACGGCGTTCCAGGATCGTGTAGCTGCGTCCGGTGTGCTCGCGGGTGAGATGGCACGCCATCCCGATGCCGGACAGGCCCGCGCCGATGATCAGTACGTCGACATGCCGCGTCATTGAGGTAATCCGTTCGTCTAATCCCACCCGGGCACCCTTGCCCGACCGTCCCCCAAGATTACCTGTTATCCACAGTAACGTCTAGTCGAGAGGGCGCTGAGGTGGCCAACTCTCGATCTCTTCCGCCCCAGTTAGTGGTGATCAACCGTCCAGGTGTTGCTTGCCCGGTGATTGCGGCGGATGGCGGATTGCATGCGCTGCAGGAGTGCAGACTGCGCGCAACTGCACGCCACGCCTTCGCGCCGATGGATTGCCTGTTGGTCGCCCCGACGTCAACCCCGCCAACTGCCAAGACCACAATGGATAGCCGACTCCGTCGGTCGGTCGGAGCCGAAGCGCAGAGTAAAGGGAGTTCATGACCAGCCCAACACGGTGGCGCCGCCGCCTGCCCGACTCCGCGACGAGCCCCGAGGCAGGGGCGCCGACGCTGAAGCGCAGCCTCGGTCGCATCGACCTCACTGCCATGGGTGTGGGCACGATTGTCGGAGCGGGCATCTTCGTCGTCACCGGTGTCGCCGCCGCCGAGAAGGCCGGGCCTTCGATCGTGCTGTCGTTCCTGCTGGCCGGAACCGTCTGCGTACTTGTCGCGCTCTGCTACAGCGAACTCGCGGCCATGGTGCCGGTGTCGGGCAGTGCCTATACCTACACCTACGCCACCCTAGGCGAGGGTCCGGCATTCCTGGTCGGTTGGAATCTGCTGCTCGAATTCGTCATCGCGGGCGCGGCCGTGGCGATCGGCTGGTCGGGCAGCCTCGTATCGGCCATGCACTCGATGTTCGGCATCACCGTGCCCACCGCGATCACGGCGGGTCCGTCCGAGGGCGGCGTCGTCGATCTGCCCGCCGTGCTCATCATCGGCGTCATTGTCGCGGTGCTGGTCGGCGAGGTGAGCTTGACGGCTCGGATCACCAAGGCGCTGGTTGCCGTGACGATCGGCGTGCTGGTCTTGGTCGTCGCGATCGGTGCACCGCACGTCGATATCGGCAACTGGACCCCCTTCGCGCCATTCGGATTCGGCGGCGTCCTCGGCGGCGCCGCGATCGCCTTCTTCGCCTTCCTCGGATTCGACGTCGTCGCCGCATCCGCCGAGGAGGCGCGCAACCCCCGCCGCGATATCCCGTTCGCGATCATCGGCACGGTCCTCATCGCCACCGCGCTCTACGCACTGGTCAGCGCCGTACTCACCGGAATCGCACCGTTCGCTACCCTGAACAACGCCTCGCCCATCGCGACCGCCTTCGCAAATCTGCACATCGGCTGGATCGGCAATGTCATCGTGATCGCCTCCATCATCGCGCTCACCAAAGGCCTATTGCTGATCGTCTACGCACAGGTCCGGCTGATGTTCGCGATGTGCCGCGATCGGCTGCTGCCGCGCGGACTGGCCGAAACCGGTAAGCGCGCCACTCCAGTCCGGCTGACGTTACTACTCGGCTTCGTCTGCGCGACCATCGCCGGTCTGCTCCCGATCGATATCGTCGTGGAATTGGTGAATATCGGCGCGCTGTCGGCATTCGCGGTTGTTTGTGTCGGCGTGCTGGTGCTGCGAAAGCTGGAGCCGAATCGGGAACGGCCGTTCCGCACCCCATTGGTGCCGCTGGTGCCGATTCTCGCGCTGATCGGCTGCGTACTGCTGGCAACCACCTTGGACGGGCTGACCTGGGTGCGTTTCGTGGTCTGGGTGCTCGTCGGCATCGCCGTCTACCTGGGCTACGGCCGTAAACGCTCCACTCTCGCTCCCGCGACCATAACTGACTCAACGGTTTCTGCCGATCGGTAACCGGCGCGAAATTCGCCATTGGGATGTTGCACGAATGCATTCCGAAACATTGCGTCCGCGTGATGAATTCGGCACGCTCTGTGGGTAAGAGCCACGGCGCACACCATCGCGGCCGGGCCGGAGAGGACGACGACCCGATATGTCCGATGACGAAAAGCAGATCCGGATCCTGATCGAGCGATGGGCGGCGGCGGTGCATACCGGCGATCTGGCCGGTGTGCTCACCGATCACGCCGACGATATCGTGATGTTCGATGTACCCCCGCCGAATGAAGGTGTCCGCGGCATCGATGCCTATCGGGATACCTGGCCCGGCTTCTTCGAATGGCAGGCATCGGGTGCGACCTTCGATATCGTCTCGCTGGAGGTAGTGGCGGGCGCGGACGTGGCATTCGCGCACGCACTGCTGTTGTGCGGCACCGCGGAGGATTTCGCCCGCGATCCGGCCAAGCGTCTGCGCATCACCTTCGGCCTGCGCAAACAGCACGGACGCTGGTCTGTGGCGCACGAACACCACTCCTTCCCCGACGCCGGTCCGGTACCCGAAGGCTGAGCCCATCCTGGTTCGCTACGGTGGCATCGAGCGCAACGATGCATCGACCGCCGGTGGCGCGGTGGCACCGTTGCCGCGAATACGGCATCGAGTGCACCAGGAGTTCCACGTGAATCAGCCTGATAGCGAACGCTTTTCGAACCATGCGGGCACCCGCCCCGCGGCCTGGTACGAGAACTGGACGGAAGTGCCCGATTCGCCGTGGCGGGATCGCCCCGAACCCCGCGGCGAGCGCGACTACCGCACGCTCACCTACGAACGCGATGGGCGTATCGCGCGCATCACCTTCAACCGCCCGGAGAAGGGCAATACCATAACCCCGGACACACCGGTCGATCTCGCGCACGCGGTCGAGCGGGCCGATCTGGATCCGCGGGTGCACGTCATCCTGGTGTCCGGGCGCGGCAAGGGTTTCTGCGGCGGCTATGACCTGGATATGTTCGCCGAACAGGGCAGCCACGGCGTCGACGGCTCGATCGACACCGCCGGCACCGTGGCCGATCCGGTGGTGCAGGCGGTCAATCACAATCCCTGGGGCACTTGGGATCCGATGATCGACTACGCCATGATGAGCCGGTTCAACCGCGGTTTCGCCAGCCTCATGAACGCCGATAAGCCGACCGTCGCGAAATTGCACGGCTTCGCGGTTGCCGGCGGCACCGATATCGCGCTCTACTCCGACCAGATCATCTGCGCCGATGACACCAAAATCGGCTACCCGCCCACCCGTGTATGGGGTATTCCGGCGGCGGGCATGTGGGCGCATCGGCTCGGCGATCAGCGCGCCAAGCGGCTGCTGTTCACCGGGGACTGCATCAGTGGCAAGCAGGCCGAAGAGTGGGGCCTCGCGGTCGAATCATGTCCGGCCGAGGAACTCGACGAACGCACCGAAGCATTGGTGGCACGCATCGCGCGTATGCCGATCAACCAGCTGATGATGGCCAAACTGGCGCTGAATTCGGCGCTGCATTCGCAAGGCGTGACGAATTCGGCGATGATCAGCACGGTATTCGACGGAATCTCGCGGCACACGCGCGAGGGCTACGCCTTCCAACTGCGTTCCGCGACAGTAGGTTTCCGCGAGGCCGTGCGCGAACGCGACGAACCATACGGCGACTACAAGCGCGCCCAGTTCCGCGCCGAGGAGTAAGCGCGTAGTCGTGCTTCACCTCGACCGGGAAGTAGTCCCGATCGCCGGTGGAGCGCAGCTCGACATACGGTAGGTGATGTTCGGGCGGAACGTAGTGCGCGTACTCGCTAGCCCGACGCGGGCACGGTGGTGGCGAGCCGCGCCACCGAGTCCAGAATGTGCTGACTCGGATCGACTGGCATCCGGCGACCTCGTTCCCCGCTTCCACGGTACCGGTGTCGGATGCACGACATGCGCGATCGTCCGATACTTCTTCAACGGCGTGGTCCCCGAACGCGGCACCCGCTGTCACGATTGATACCGGAACAACGGGGTCGTGGCGCTCGATACGTATTCGAGAACGGGAGGACTGGGGGATGTCGGATATGCGGGTGGGGTACGGGGTGCTCGGACCGGTGCAGTTGACGATCGACGGAGTGGCGCAACCGCTCGGCGGCGTCAAACAGCGAGCGGTACTGGCGTATTTGGTGATCAATCTGAACCGGCCGGTGTCGACGGAGGCGCTGGCGCAGGCGGTGTGGGAGGAGAATCCGCCGCCGGATATCCGGATCAGCCTGCATACCATCGTGTCGAATCTGCGAAAGCCGTTGCGGGAGGCCGGACTCGACGCACGCACGATCCTTTCGCGCGCCGGCACCGGATACCGGATCACTGTGCCCGCGGACAGCTGTGACGTCCAGCGATTCCGTGCGCGCAAGGAATCCGGATTGCGGGCCATGGCCGCGGGCCGGTTCTCGGTGGCCAGCGAGGTGCTCTCCAGCGCGCTCGCGCAGTGGCGCGGTACCGCGCTGGCGGATCTGCAGGGGCTCGGCTTCGCCGATGCCTTCGCCACCGCCCTGGACGACGAACGGATCGGTGTTGTGGAGGCCCGCGCCCAGGCCGAGATCGCCCAGGGCCGAGCCGACGGTGTCATCGCCGAGCTGGCCGAACTGGCCGGTAGGTATCCGCTGCGCGAACCACTGTGGGAGCAGCTGATCACCGCGCTGTATGTGAGCGGTCGACAGAGTGACGCACTCGAGGCGCTGCGCCGATTGCGGGTAACGCTCGCCGATGAACTCGGGATCGATCCGGTGGCCTCGATTCGCGAACTCGAGGCCAAGATGCTGCGGCAGGAACCGCTCACCCCGCCCGCCGATGCCGTCGCATCCGCACTGCGCGCCACCACCGTCGTCGACCTGATAGCGCCCGGATCGCAAGCGTACCTGCGGGATTCGACCGGGCAGACCTTCCCGATCACCGGGCCGTTCACCCGTATCGGCCGCCTGCCCGATAACGACATCGTGCTCGACGACGGCAAGGTCAGCCGCCATCACGCCGTCATCGTCAGCAATGGGGTGACGTGCGTGCTGAAGGATCTGTTGTCCTCCAACGGTGTGTTCGTCGGCGGGGTTCGGGTCATCGATGGCGCCGCGCTCACCGATGGTGTGATGATCCGCATCGGCGATACCGAATTCACCTTCGGGGTCATGCCCTCTAACTGACGTGCTTATCGAACCAGTCCACCAGCTGGGCTTCGGTTTTCGGTCCGGGTAGCGGGCTTTCCGGTAACAGCGTGCAGAACTGGGCGATCAGGTGGGTGTCGGAATGCACGGCCACCAGGCAGGTCCGGGTATCGATATCCGGGCCGTTATCCAGGAAGCAGAAGAATCGCCCGACGTCACGGCCCCCGCTGCGCCACACATCGTCGGTGCCCCCGCCACGGCAGCTGCGCCCGCCGAGCACCCCGACATCGGCGCGGTACAGGGCTTCGGCCGACTGGGCGTCCGGGAACCCCAAGAACTGGGCGGACGGATAGTCGGCCGGTGTGCTGCATGCGAGGGCGGCGATCACCGTGCCGCCGGGTGGCGATACATGTCCACAGTTCCCCGGACCGAAGGCATTGCCGAGTCGCCCGAGCAAGACACGGTCCTCGGGTGTGAAGAAGTCCGGGTCACGAGCGGCTTCGGTGGTCAGGAACTGGGTGCCGCTGAACTTGGACAGGTAGTCGCGCCGCGGTGCGTCGTTCGGTGACGGCCAGATGAAGAAGGCCAGCGTCAACTGGGTCTCATCGGTCACTAGCAGGGACGGCTTCGGCGCGTCGGATGACTCGGCACGATTGGCAATGCAGGCCTTGCGTCCGATCTCCCTGCCTTCGTACACGACCGGTCCATCCGGCCCGGTGGGGTCGCCCGGGCAATTTGTGGCCTGGAAAGTGCGGATGAGCAGGTTGTAGTAGTCGCGCAATGCGGCGAGATTGCGGAACCGCATGTATCGGACCGCGGATTCACTGGCCGCAGGGTGGTCCGTGCAGAAGATGACCGCGACGGTGGTGGAGGTATCGGGCTGCTCATGCTGGCACGTGGATCGTTTGCGGCCGGTCTGGGCGACGATCTTCAGCAGATCGATATCCGCATCGCGCAGTGCGGTGCCGTCGGCGATCGCGGTGCCCTTGCGATCACCGAGCAGAGTCCATGCGGCGATACCGGCCCCGGCGGCGAGCGACGCGGCGACCACCAGGACGACGGCGGTCAGCACACGGTGCCGGCGGCGGGGTTCGGCGACCGTGGCCTGCGGTCCCCCAGTATCGGCCGTATCGGCCGTAGCGGCCTCGGGCTGGTCGGCGTCGGGTTCGCGAGCAACGGCCGACTCGTCACGAGTCGCGGTATCGAATGAACTACCTTGTCCCGCTTCACCATTCGAGGCGCGTTCAGGTTGCACTACGGTCGCGGCGCGGTCCACGGTAACCGCATCCGCACTCGTCAGCGCCGCTTCCGCCGCATGTGCGAGTTCCCCCGCAGCCCGGTAGCGTTCGCGCACGTTCTTCGCCATACCGCGCTCGATGACGGTATCGAGCGCGGGCGTCACATTCGGCCGGTTCGTACTCGGTCGCGGCACCGGCTCGAACAAATGCGCGCTGATGATCTCCGCATCGGTGCTGCCCCGATACGGCCGTGCGCCGGTGAGGCATTCATAGAGCACGCATGCCAGCGAGTAGACATCGACCGCGGGCGTGGTGTGCTCGGCGCGGAACCGCTCCGGTGCCATGTAGCTGAACGAACCGATCACCGCACCGTGGGTTGTCAGCCCCTGATCGGCATCCGAATGCGCGATACCGAAGTCGACCAGGTAGGCGAAACCGTCCGGCGTGAGCAGAATATTGTCCGGTTTGACGTCACGGTGGACCAGCCCTTCGGCATGTGCGGCGTCCAATGCCGAGGCGATCTGCCGGATCACCGCGACCGCCTGCGGTGCGGGCATCGGCCCCTCGCTGCCCAATACCGACGGCAGGCTGGCACCGTCCACCAGGCGCATATCGATGTAGAGGTGGCCGTCGATCTCGCCGTAATCGTGAATCGGGATGACATGCGGTTCGCGCAGTCGCGCGGCGGCGTCGGCCTCGCGCTGGAACCGCTCGCGGTATCCCGCGTCCTGCGCGAGCCGTTCCAGGAGCACCTTGATCGCCACACTCCGGCGCTTGCGCAGGTCGTAGGCCTCATAGACCTCGCCCATGCCCCCGCGTCCGATCAGCCGATCCAACCGGTAGTGCCCGAATATCGAGCCCACGGTCAGTGGCTGGCGCTGGCTCGTCATCTCGTCCTCCGCGATGCAGACCGGAGCCTTTCGCTGTCGGTCAACTGTAAGGTCGGCGACCGGCTTTTCGCGCCGCCTGCGGAAATGTTCCCGCTGATTGATCTTCGTCGTGCCCAGTTTGGTTAACCGCCGACGCTGCCCAGCCGCCGATCGCGCCCCGACGATAGAGTCATGGGATGACCTGGACCGTCGGATTCGACCTCGATATGACGCTGATCGACTCCCGCCCGGGTGTGCGCAAAGCGATCGAGCACTTGGCCACGGAGTTCGACGTGCCGTTGCGCGCGGATGAACTGGTCGATCGGCTCGGGCCGCCGCTGGCAATGCTGCTGGCCGAGGTCGGTGCGCCCGAGGAACTCATTCCGGCACTCGTAACCCGCTACCGCGAGATCTATCCATCGATCGTGCCCTACGTTCCGGCTATGCCCGGCGCCGATGGCGCACTGGATGCCGTCCGCGCCCGCGGCGGACGGGTGCTCATCGTGACCGGTAAGCATGAACCGCTGGCCCGACTACACGTCGCCGAGCTCGGGTGGCGAATCGATGAGGTTGTCGGTGATCTCTGGTCCCACGGCAAGGCGGCGGCATTACGCGCGCACGGCGCGGACCTGTTCGTCGGCGATCACGAGGGCGATATGCGCGGGGCTCGGGCGGCGGATGTGTACGCGCTCGGGGTCACGACCGGGCCCTGCGATGCCAACGAATTGCGCACGGCGGGAGCGGATTTCGTTCTGGGTGAGCTGACCGAATTTCCGGACTGGCTGGCCGCGCGCTAGCCCGCCGCATCCTCGAGCGTGCGGAACCGCAATGACAACCCGTCCAGCAACGCACGCAATCCGGTCTCGAAGGCGGCGTCATCGATATCGCGCTGCCGTCCCGACAGCAGATGTGCCTCGTCCAGATGCGGATAATTCCCGCGATAGACCGCCGCGTCCTCCGGGAATCCTCCCGCGAACGAGCCAAGCGTCGATCCCGTGACGAAGAACCGCATCAGCGCACCCACCTGGGTGGCTTCCCGCCGTGGCCAACCTGCCGCCACCAGACCTCCGAAGACCGCATCGGCCTGCCGCAAGGCATTCGGCCGTCGCCCCATGCCCTGATTCAGGGCGGGCACCACCTTCGGATGCGCCGCTAGGGCCGCCCGATACGACCTTGCCCAATCGCGCAGTGCTACACGCCAATCCGAGATGTCGGTGAACATGGACAGGTCGACATTGCCGAGTACAGCATCGACCATCGCGTCCAGCAGATCGTCCTTGGTGGCCACATGGTTGTAGAGCGATGGGCCTTGCACCCCGAGTTCGGTGGCGAGCCGACGGATCGAAACCGCTTCCAGGCCCTCGGCATCCACGAGATCCAGCGCGGCCGCCACGATGCGGTCGCGACTGAGCAAGGGGCGGCGGGGTCTTCCCACGAAAACCTCCTGGTCGATCGATCCAGTGTCGCACGGCGAATACCCACAACATCAAACTTGCATCGTTAGTTTATCCATGGTTAGCATACGAGAAACTTCCGATGTTAGTTTTCCTGCCCCGGAGTCGCGATGAACCTGGAACTGTCCGACGAACAGGCCGCTGCCAAGCACCTGGCCGCCGAATTCGTCGACCGCGAGATCGCGCCGCATGCGACGGAATGGGACCGTACCGAATCCGTCGACACCGCGATCGTGTCGAAACTCGGCGAAGTCGGCTTCCTCGGGCTGACCATTCCCGAGGGGTACGGCGGCAGCGGCGGCGACCATCTCACCTACTGCCTGGTACTGGAGGAACTCGGGCGCGGTGACTCTGCGGTGCGCGGAATCGTCTCGGTCTCTTTGGGTTTGGTTACCAAGTCGATCAACCACTACGGCACCGAGGAACAGAAGCGCACCTGGCTGCCGCGCCTGACCTCGGGCGCCGCACTCGGTTGTTTCGGCCTCACCGAACCCGGAACCGGTTCCGATGCGGCGCAATTGCGCACCCGTGCGGTTCGCGACGGTGACGACTGGGTGCTGTCCGGGACCAAGATGTTCATCACCAACGGCACCTGGGCCGATGTCGCCCTCGTTTTCGCGCGCACCGGCGGTGCGGGACATCGCGGCATTACCGCATTCCTGGTCCCGACCGACTCCCCCGGTTTCACCGCCCGCACCATCCACGGCAAGCTCGGATTGCGCGGACAGGCCACCGCCGAAATCGTGCTCGACGGCGTCCGGGTTCCCGACAGCGCCCGACTGCACGACGAAGGCAAGGGTTTCACCGTCGCAATGGCGGCATTGGCCAAGGGCCGGATGTCAGTGGCCGCCGGTTGTGTCGGTATCGCGCAAGCCTGCCTGGACGCCGCGGTCGGATATGCCACCGACCGCGAACAATTCGGCAAGCCGATCGCCGGCCATCAGTTGGTGCAGGAGTTGCTCGCCGATATCGCCCTCGATGTGGATGCGGCCCGGCTGCTGGTGTGGCGTGTCGCCGATCTGATCGATCGCGGTGCCGAATTCGCCATCGAATCGTCGAAGGCCAAATTGTTCGCGAGCGAGGCCGCGGTACGCGCTGCCGATCGGGCGCTGCAGGTCTTCGGCGGCTATGGCTACATCGACGAATTCCCGGTCGGCAAATATCTACGCGATGCCAAGGTGATGACCCTGTACGAGGGCACGAGCCAGATCCAGAAGCTACTGATCGGTCGTGCGCTGACCGGAGTCAGCGCATTCTGATGGGCGCCGTATCGAACTCTCGAGGAGGACTTTCGATGACCAGATTCACCGACCGGGTCGCCGTCGTCACCGGCGCGGCACAGGGTATCGGCGCGGCCACCGCGCAGTTGCTCGCCGCCCAAGGCGCGCAGGTCGCGGTGCTCGACCGCAATGCACCCGAGGACACCGCCGCGCAAATCGTCGCGGCGGGCGGTACGGCCCGCGGTTATGTCTGCGATGTCACCGATCGCGCCTCGGTGGAATCCGTATTCGCTGATATCGCGATAGTTTTCGGCGGGCCGCACATTCTGGTCAACAATGCGGGCATCACCCGCGACGATCTGTTCTTCCGGCTCTCCGAGGACGACTGGAATGCGGTACTCGCGGTCAATCTGACCGGTGTATTCCACTGCACCCAGGCGGCCCAGGAGTACATGGTCGCCCAGCGCTACGGCAAGATCGTCTCGCTGTCCAGCCGCTCGGCGCTCGGCAATCGCGGTCAGGCCAATTATGCGGCCGCCAAGGCCGGGATCCAGGGCCTGACCGCGACGCTCGCCCTCGAGCTCGGGCCATACAACATCAATGTCAATGCCGTCGCGCCGGGCTACATCGCCACCGCGATGACGGCCGCGACCGCCGATCGGGTCGGGCTCACGGCCGAGGACCATCAGAAGGCCGCCGCTGAACGGACTCCGCTCGGCCGAGTGGGCCAGCCCGAGGAAGTCGCCGCGGTGATCGCGTTCTTGGCCAGTGATGAGGCGTCCTATGTGAGTGGCCAGACGTTGTATGTCAACGGCGGAGCGCGCTGAATCCGCCCAGAGCGACCGGTTGCTATGCGACAGGGTGTCGTTCGCCGTCACAGCTGGCGACTGAGCGAGCCACCCGTGCGTACCAGGGTGTATCACTTCCTTCGCAGCCACGCTCATCGCGGCATTCGGGAGCCTGCTCGTGCTGGTCGCTCCCGTCGCCGCCCAAGCTTTGCCGTCGGGTCGACGCAGGATTGCCAGGTCGGGTGCTCATCCAGGGCACCGGGCCGACACGGTTGGAGCCGCCGGTAGGGCCGTCGGAACCGCCGAAGGATTGCCAGGTCGGGTGCTCACCAGGGCACCCGGCCGACGCGGTTGAAGAAGCCGCCGGTGGGGCCGTCGGGACCGATGGTCGCGAGATGGACGATGGCGTCGGTGCCCTCCGTGACTGTTTGATGCCCTGAGTTTCCGTTCAAATCCGTTGCGGTGTAACCGGGATCGGCGGCATTGATTCGCATCTGCGGCAGTTCGCGCGAGTACTGCGTGGTGATCATGTTCAGCGCGGTCTTCGAGGAGGGATAGACCAGGCCGAGGATCTGCGATTCGATCCGGCTCGGATCGGATGTGATTGCGATCGAACCGATGCCGCTGGAGACCATCACGATGCGTGGGTTGGTGGCGGCACGCAATAGCGGAAGAAAAGCATGGGTCACCTGGACAGGCCCGAAAACATTTGTTTCGAAGACATTCCGGAAATCGGCGGCAACGGTGTCGGCCGGAGCGGCCCGCGTGCCTCCGATACCGGCATTGTTGATCAGCACATCCAGGTGCGGCGTCCGCCGCGCGATGGTTTCGGCGGCGGCCGCGATCGATTCGACCGAAGTCACGTCCAACTGGACGAATTCGACATTCAATCCCTGTTCGGCGAGTTCGAACGCGGCCGCCTTACCGCGCTCCGCATCGCGAGCACCGAGGAATACCTGCCAGCCGAGTTCGGCCAGCCGCCGGACCGCCTCGCGGCCGATTCCCTTGTTCGCCCCGGTCACCAGGGCTGTTGTCGTGTTGGTCATGACTCGAGCCTGGCCTGCCACCCGAATGTGGCTCCAGGGCCGCCAACTCCTGGGACCGGCAGTACCACCCCGGCACCCGCACGCTGCGGCATCATCGAGGCATGGATCGCGCCGAACTCGCCACGCTGCTGCGGCAGGCACGGGCCCGGGTGCGGCCGCGCGATGTCGGGCTGCCCAGTGGTTCACGCCGACAGGTGCCCGGGCTGCGACGCGAGGAGGTCGCGCAACTGGCCGGTGTCAGCGTCGACTATGTAGTCCGGCTCGAACAGGGGCGGGGACCGCGACCGTCGGTGGCGGTACTCGGTGCGCTCGCCCGCGCCCTACGACTGGCAGATCCCGAACGCGATCTGCTTTTCCGGCTTGGCGGTTCGGCGCCACCGCAGGAAGGTCGCATCAATATGGTGGTACGACCGAGCGTGCTGCGGCTGCTGGACCGCATGGCGGATCTTCCCGCGCTGGTGATCTCCGCGAAAGCCGATGTGCTGGCCTGGAATTCGATGGCCGCGGCATTGCTAGGAGACTTCTCCGCATGGTCGCCCGCTCGACGCAACATCATCTGGCAGTCTTTCCTCGGGACCGAACCCTCCCGCGTGGTCTTCACACCCGCCGAAGCCGAGGCGGCCGCCGAATCCTGGGTCAGCTCGCTGCGCAGCGCGAAGGCGGCCTATCCCGACGATCCGGACCTGGCTCGTCTCATCACCGAACTGCGTTCGCGCAGTGAGCGATTCGATCGGCTGTGGCGCGAAGGGAGCACCGGGAACTGGCGCAGCGCCACCAAGACCATCGATCACCCAGAGGTCGGGCGCTTGGTCCTGGATTGCGATGCGCTGTTCGTCCCCGACAGCGACCAGGCCGTGGTCGTGTACTCCGCGGCACCCGACACTCCTGCCGCCTCGGCACTCGAACTGCTCCGCATCACGGGAACACAACAGCTGAGCGAACAGCGATAGTGCCGCACCCGGTCGAGCGATAGCGGGCTGCGCGGTTGAGAAGCCCGCGCGCATAGCTTTTGCGCACCTCACAGAAGGTATGGGTTCTGCGAAGTGGCTGCTGGAGGTGCGACAGACACGAAATTGTGCGCGACGGTCCGGAGTGCCACCGCATGGAATGCGGCTAGTGCCGCGCTCGAGCGCGCGACGGGCAGCTGCACGTGTTGAGAAGCGCTCGCGCATAGCTTTTGCGCACCGCACAGAAGGTATGGGTTCTGCGAAGTGGCTGCTGGATGTGCGACAGAAACGAAGCTGTGCGCGACGGTCCGGAGCGCCACACGGAATAGGGCGCGGCGCTATCCGGAGAACTCGTCGGCGAGGGTGTTCCAGAACATGAGTTCGTAGTTCTGGAAGAGTCTGGCGTACAAATGTGCCTCGTTCGGATTCAATCGTCCGGAGTCGAGTCCGGCCTGGATTGCGGCGAGGGCGCGCTGGTCGGCTTCGGGGACGTCGGCGGCGAAGAAGTCGAAGAATGCGCAGGCCGGGTCGTCGAAGTCGTAGTGCGCGCGCATGCCTTCGGCGACGGCACGGCAGTAGCGGCCGAATGCGGCGACATTCGCGTAGATGCCCGCCGCCGCGGCGGAGAGTTCGGCGTTCAACGCCAACCAGGCGACATAGGCGGGATAGGCCTGGCAACCCGCTCTGGGCAACTCCATGCCTTGGTCTGGCCCGACCGCCGCCACGAGCGCGTCCAACAGAGCGAGTGCCTGCCGCTCGCCCGGCGGGAGGGCGTCGAGGAATGCTCTGACGTGCGGTTCGTCCTCTCGTGCCGCCATGGCGTGGAAGCTGCGCCAGTCGCTGCTGGTGATGCGTTGCTCCTCGGCGGCGATCGCTGCGAAGACCGCGCGCGGCGCTTTGCCCACCGAGATAAGCGGAACCATGCGGTTGTCGTTGTCGTGCGGGGCCAGCTCGGCGTGGATCCCGTCGAGCAGGTCACGAGCGGTAAGGGTCATCGGAACCTCCCTGGGGAATGCTTCCATTCAAGCGCTGTTGGCCCGCCCGCGACAGGTGTTCAATCGCCGTGCTCGGCATCCCAGAGTTGGCGGGCGTCGGCGATGCGGTCCTTATGATCGCGCGACCAGTCGGCCAGTGCGCCGATCGCCGCCGCAAGGCTCTGGCCGGTCTCGGTGAGCCGGTATTCGACCTGCGGCGGAATCGTCGGATACGCGATCCGCTCCACCATGCCGTCGCGGCACAGCCGCTTGGTGGTCAGTGTCAGCATCCGCTGGGAAATGCCGGGAATCGCCCGCTCCAACTCACGGAAACGCCGCACCCCTTTACGCAATTCGACGATCACCAATACCGTCCACCGATCCCCCAACCGGTCGAGCACATCGCGAATGCCACAGTCGTCATCTCCACAGGGCCCATCGGGAATAGTGCCCGCGACCTGCGCGGTGACCGCCGTGTTCGTGACCGACATGAAAGTGCCTCCTTATGCCGCGCTCCGCGGCCGCCGATGCTGGGACGAATCCAGTAACTACAACAATCGGGAGCGTTGCGATGATCCTGGTAACCGGTATCTCCGGAGCCCTCGGCAGCCTCGTCCACCAAGGCCTGTCCACCCTCGACGGACTGACAGTAGCGGGGGGCAGCCGCTCCGGTGACGACACCACCACGCGCCGAATCGATTTCGACGACCCGGCAACGCTGTCCGCGGGACTGCGGGATGTCGATGTCCTCGTCCTGATTTCGGCCGGATATGCCGAAGACGATGTGGTGTTGGCCCGGCACGGTGCGGTGATCGACGCCGCCGCGGCAGCCGGGGTCCGGCACGTGATCTACACCAGCCTCGCGGGTTCCGGCGATCTGATGACCATTGCCCTAGCGCATCGGTGGACCGAAAAGCGCTTGGCGGCAGCACCATTCGACGTGACCGTTTTGCGCAATGGCCTCTACGCGGAGGTGCCGGTCGGGCTCGCCGTCGCCGGTGCGGCCTCGTCGGTCGAATCCGGGGTGTTCGCCGCGGCATTCGGCACCGGCCGGATCTCGGTAGTAGCGCGCGAGGACCTGGCCGACGTGGCGGTTCGGGTGGCCGCGGAGACCGAGCGCGATCTGGCCGAGGGACGGCGCAGCAGGCATGCGGGCAAGGTGTACGAGCTGGCGGGTGTGACCGCGATCGGTGGCGCGGATATCGCCGAGATTCTGACCGAATCCCTCGGTCGCCCGGTGCGATACGTGCCCATCTCGGTCGGCGAAATGCGGAATATGTTGCAGGGCAGCGGATTGTTGCCGTATCAGATCACGCACACACTCTCGTTGTTCGCCAATCTCGGTGCCGGACTCCTCGAAGCGGCAAGCACCGACCTGCTCGAGTTGCTACCGGGGGCACCGCGCGATGTTCGGGCACTCATCACCGGCGCGGTGCAGGCGGGCGGGTATCAGTCGGTATCAGTGAACGCAGCGGGCTGAGCAGGCCGCGGCCCGACTTGCTCCGCCTACGTCTATTTCGGCAAGTTCTGCGGCGCGGTCGTCCGCACGGCATCCTGGCGTGGGCCTAGGGGTGAAGATCTCGCCGATGCCGAACAATCTGCCGTCAAACGGGCTCGGCCTGCGCGCCCCGAAATTTCCGAGCACCGACTCGGCCGTGCCGGGACCCGCCGATGTCGTTCTCTCAGATGCACAGACCGGGGCGGCTCCTGCGCGCTGCCGGGCGCAGGCTCCCCCGCACCTAGAGACTCCTAATTCGGTGGCCGCGTGCTTCGGTCCCGAATAGGCTCGGGTAGATGCGCTTGCTCGTGCCGTACCACCTCGATGAATACCGGCCGGAGATGGATGTTCCGATCACTCCGGACGCGGTGGTCACGGCCGAGTTGCCGGATGTCGATGATCCATGGGCGCGGATGGCCGTGCTCTATGACGCGGTGGCGGACCGGGTTGCCGAGTCCGCGATTCGCGGTGAACGCGCGATCGTCGCATCCGGCGATTGCACCACCGCGCTCGGCACGGTGGCCGGATTACAAAGGGCCGGATCGGATCCCGCGCTGGTCTGGTTCGACGCGCACGGTGATGTGCAAACCCTCGAGACCTCCGCATCCGGCTACCTCGGCGGCTTCCCGCTGCGCATGCTGGTCGGCTACGGGCGTCACCTCATGGCCGACCGAATCGGCTTGCGCGACATCCCCGAACAGCGCGCCGTCCTGGTCGGTGGCCGCGACCTCGACCCACCGGAAGCCGAATACCTGCGCGCCGCACAGATCCGGCACCGCCCGGTGGACGACCTCGGCGACCTCCCGGACGGCCCGCTCTACCTTCATGTCGACTTCGATGTAGTTACCCCGGAGGATCTCCCGGGCCTACTCTTCCCTGCCCCCAACGGCCCCACCCTGACCGACGTCTCAGCGTCCGTACGAGCCGTTTTGGCCACCGGCCGAGTAGCCGCCTTCGGCCTCGCGTGCACGTGGCGCGACGACGCCTCCGCCGCCGCGCATGTCCGCCCTCTCGTCGACTCTGCCTGATCCCTATCCCGCGGCCTTGTACTTTCGCAGGTACTCGCCGGTGAGAGAGGTCGGGTGGGTCAGTAATTCGGCGGGAGTTCCGGTGAAGACGATTTCGCCGCCGTCCTTGCCGCCGTCGGGGCCCAGATCGATCACCCAGTCGGAATGGGCGACAACATCGAGGTTGTGTTCGATCACCACCACCGTATTGCCGCGGTCGACCAAGCCGTCCATCAGGGCGAGCAGGGTATCCACATCCGACATGTGCAGGCCGGTGGTCGGTTCGTCGAGAACGTAGACGGTGCCGGTGTTCTGGAGTTGGGTCGCCAGTTTGATGCGTTGACGTTCGCCGCCGGACAGGGTGCTCATGGCCTGACCGAGGCTGAGATATTCCAGACCCACTTCGTTCATCGTGCGGAGCTTTGCCGATAGTGCCTTTTCGGTGAAGAAACCGAGGGCTTCTTCGGCCGACATCGCCAGCACATCGGCAATCGACTTGTCGCGCAAGGTCAGTGCCAGCACCTCGTCGGAGAACCGTCGTCCGTCACAGGCATCGCAGTGCGTGGTGACCGGGTCCATGTAGGCGACCTCGGTGATGATCACGCCGCGACCCTCGCACTGTTTACACGCACCGGTCGAGTTGAAACTGAACAGGCCGGGCGACTCCCCCGTCGCCTTGGCGAACAGCTTCCTGATCGGATCCATCAGGCCCAGATACGTTGCCGGGGTGGACCGCGATGATGCCCCGATCGCCGACTGGTCGACGAAGATCGCATCCGGATGCTCCCGGACGAATACATCGCGGATCAGGCTGCTCTTACCGGAACCCGCGACGCCGGTGATCGAAGTGAGAATGCCGGTCGGCACCGCGACGGTGACATCTTTCAGGTTGTGCACATTCGCATGCTCGATCAGCAACGCGCCGGTCGACTTGCGGAAGGTCTGCTTCACCGTGAACGGCCTGCGCAATCCCGCACCCGTCGGCGTATCCGCGGTCCGCAGTTCGGCGAAGGTGCCCTCGAACACCACCTGCCCGCCGTGCAGCCCGGCGCGCGGCCCGACATCGACGATATGGTCGGCGATCTGGATGACATCCGGATCGTGCTCGACCACCAACACTGTATTGCCCTTGTCCCGCAGTGCCTTCAGCAGATTGTTCAACCTGCCGACATCACGCGGATGCAATCCGACACTCGGTTCGTCGAATACATAGGTCATCCCGATCAGCGTGCTCGACAGATGTTTGATCATCTTGAGACGCTGTCCCTCACCGCCGGACAGGGTCGATGTCGGCCGGTCCAGGCTCAGATAGCCGAGTCCGATATCGGTCACCCGCTGCAATGCGGTCCGGATCGCGGCGGCCAGTCCGAGCGCGGCCGGATCGGTGATCTCATCGAGTACCGCCATCAGATCGGTGATCTGCATTCCGGACCAGTCGGCAATATTGCGTCCACCGATCTTCGTGGCCAATGCCGCTTCGTTGAGCCGTGCACCACGACAGGTCGCGCAGACACCCTCGGTGAGGAACTTCTGCATTTGTTCGCGCGTTTTCTCGCTGAGTGTGGAGGTGTCGCGCTGCAAGCGGGTGCGGGTGAATTTGGCCGCCAGCCCTTCGTAATTCGCCTTCCAGGTGCCCTTGGCGAAGGTCAGTTCCACCTTGCCGCCGGTGCCGTAGAGCAGGTCGGTGAACTCGTCGTCGGTGTAATCGGCCAGTTTCTTATCCGGATCGAAGCGCCCGGATTTGCCGTACATCTGCCACTCGCCGCTGTCCACCGCATAACCGGGCAGCAGAATCGCACCCTCGTTCAGTGATTTGCTCCGGTCGACCAAGCGGTCGGGATCGGCCCGCACCGTGACCCCAAGTCCGTCGCAGTCCGGGCACATGCCCTGCGGCACGTTGAACGAGTAGTTGTAGACGAATCCGGCTGACGGCGAACCGAATCGGGCGAACATCGCCCGTACCATCGAGTAGATATCGGTCATCGTCCCGACGGTCGAGCGCGGCCCACCGCCGACGGGCTGCTGGTCAATGATGACCGGAGCCGTTAGATTCTCGATCGCCTCGGCGTGCGGCCGCTCATAGCGTGGCAGGAAGTTGAGCAGGAACGCGGGAAATGTCGCATACAGCTGACGCTGAGACTCGACAGCAATGGTGTCGAAGACGATCGACGATTTGCCCGATCCGGATACGCCGGTAAAGACGGTGATCTTGTTCTTGGGGATTTCCAACGAGACATTACGCAGGTTGTGCTCACGGGCACCGAGCACACGAATGACATCCGTGGCGACGACGGAATCGGCGAAAGGCATGTCGCACACCATGCCATGCATGACCGACAAAATGCCCGACGTTATGTGATGCAGATCACATTAATGTCAGATGCGCATGGACTGTCGATCGGGCCGTGACCAGCGCATTCTTCGGCTACGCCCGAGAGTTGAACGGCTCGACGGATTCCGTCGATGCTCTTGGATTTCGGCAACCTTGGGTCTCCATCTCATCTCATGAGTCGAGAAAGAGGCGTTCGCACGGAAGACGCGGATAGCGACTGATGTCGCCGAGGTCGACCGTGACCGCGTCAGCGTAATGCCGCCGCTGGTGCTCACGCGTGAATATCAGCGCGGCGGTGAGGCAGGCGACGTAGTCGAGGCGCACGCCGTGCAGGAACACACTCAGATGTACATCCGGTTCGTTGGGTCGAGGCGAAACATGTTCGGGCTCTTGATGTTGCAGGCTCACGATTCCTCGATGTCGCGAACATCGTTGGGCTGGAGGGGGATTGCGTCGGACTTGTCGAGATCGGCGTCCGAATCGGAAATCCATCCGTCCTCGTCGACGGGCATCAGCGAGCCGTCCGCACCTTGAAACAGCGGACGGCTGTCGATGGGAGCGAGGTCCAGTTTTTGCGGGGTGTTCTGGTGGAAATCGTCGAGCAGACGACGCACGGATGGAGCTATTGCCGGGCCTGCCCACTCCCGGACCGCGGCCGCGACCTGCTCGACCAGTTCGGGCGGCGCGCCCGTGTACGCGACTGGCGGCCCGGTGAACGGATCTCGTTGCGGAAGCTCTCGTTTCGGCGTGGACATGATGCAAAGGGTGTGTCAAGTGCCAACGTTCGGACAGGCGCAATTACGAACTGGCGAAACCCAACAGAAAGCGCAGTAATCCTTCCGCTGTCACAGTTACGCTCCTTCCGCCACGGAAGGAAGCTGCATCGCAAGACGGAAGGGGATCGCAAGGGGTGACCAACCACGATGACGGGCCAGAGGACAACGGATCCACCTTGCCACGTAGGCAACTGGGCCGTTTATTGCGAGAAGCACGGACGCGGGCGGGCCTGAGCTTGGAGGTGGCTGCGCGGGCACTCGGCTGGGGTAACGCAACGATTAGCAGACTGGAGAACGGCCGCAACAAAACCGTGAGGGCGACAGATCTTGACGCCCTGGGCGGACTGTACGGGGTTGACGCGGAAGACCTTGCGGCGTGGAAGGAACTGGCAGGACAGGCCCCGGTCCGGTCCTGGCTGCGAACCTACAGCGACGTACTAAGTCCGAATTTCAACACGTACGTCGAACTTGAATCTGCGGCAAGCGAATTGGCTGTATTTCAGCCGCTCATCATCCCCGGCCTGCTCCAAACTAACGACTACGCGCTGGCCATGAACCGAGCCGTGCAGCCGCGAGTCTCGGAGGCGGATTTGGAACGGTTGGCAGCCGTTCGGGCTCGACGTCAGCATCTGCTCACGCGGCCCCGGAACCCGTGCAAACTCACGGCCGTGATCCATGAGAACGCGCTCCGGACCATCATCGGCAATCCGAAGGTGATGGCTGACCAGTGCCGACATACGGCGGACATGAGTACGCTCGACAACATCGAGCTACGCATACTCAGGCAAGAGGCTGGCTTGCCAATCGGCAGGCTGGTCACCCCGTTCATTGTGATGACCTTCCCGAAGAACGCACAAGGCAAACCAGTGGAACCGTCTGTCATCTACGCAGAGAGCTACACGGGGGATGCGTATCTCGAGAAGCGTGACGACGTCGAACGCTGTCGCCACACGTTCCGTACGCTGGTTGGGGCGACGATGGATGCTCGGTCGAGCCGTGTCCTATTGAGAGAGATAGCAAGGAGTTACAACGGTGAACGCTGAAGTCGACCTGACGGGGGCGAAGTGGTTCAAATCACGCCACAGTTCGGGGGGCACAGGCGAATGCGTGGAGGTCGCGCACCTTGACGGAGGCATGGTCGGTATGCGGGACTCCAAGAACCCAACCGGCCCCGCGCTGGTATTCACTCCATCCGAATGGGATGCCTTCACTGCTGGCGTCACCGACGGCGAGTTCGACCGGGCATAGGTTGGAATAGAGCGGCCCCCACATTGGGGGCCGTTTGCGTATCCGGCAGGCGGCCCGTTCCGAACCGGTCGGCATCCGCCTGCCGCGTCTCGGACTACTTGTTGAGGAAAATGCCTGCGATATCGGCCTTTTTGATCGGGGTGTCCTGATTGACCTGCGCACCGCAGAGCAGATCCACCTGGATCATCGTGGCGTCGACCGCCGTGCCCGCGGGCTCATGATCATCCTTGGTCTGCTGCTTGATGAATTTGGTGATCGTCGTGCGCTTGCCGTCCTGATCCTGTTTGACGTAATCGCGGCAGGTGGTGTCGCCGCCCTGGTTGAGCGCCCGCTCGATATCGGTGCAACCGGCCAGCAGTGCCGCGATCGCCGCGACCCCGAGTCCGGTCCGTAACAGCGTGGCGTTCATCTAGATCCTCCTGGCACTTCGGCGGGCGACCATGCCCGCGACGACGCAAACAGCCTAGGGCAACGGGCGGTTACGGGCGGAACACGCGCAGCGGCACATTCATCTCCGCGGACGTGAGCGAACCGTGGTGGCCGATCAGCATGGATTCCAGCGGTTCGGCGCCGGTGCGTACGACACCGCGCAGACCACGGGCCGCGACCACGAGATCGCCGATGCGCTCGGCGATATGTGGTGCCACGGTGGGGCCGAACCAGCCCCGCTCGATCACCTCGGCGCGGGCGACGACATCGAAGTCGTAGCCTAAAAATTCCTGCCAGGTCGCCGCCACGTCCTCGGTGGCTCCGTCCACGGTAAAGATGTGCCGGGCGCGCGGTTCGCCGCCGAGTAGGCGTACGCCGTCGCGCAGCATCTCCGCCTTGTCGTAGTCGATGCGATCGGCGAGTTCGACCATGCCGTGATCGGCGGTCACGATAAGCGCGGCATCGGGTGGCAGATGTTCGGCGATGGTCGCGGCCAGTCGGTCGACGTGTGCGAGCTCCAAAAGCCAAGCGTCCGACGATGGTCCGCGCACATGACCGGTCGTGTCGAGGTTGCCGTGGTAGGCGTAGACCAACGAGCGCGGGCCCGCGCGCAAGGCGGTCGCGACGCCGTCGACGAAATCGCCGACAGACACATGGGGGCGGAATTCGCAACCGCGCAGCACGGCCCTGGTCAGCCCGGACCCTGCCTGCAGGCGCGGCGCGACATGGGTCACCGCGATACCATCGGCCGCAGCGCGTTCGAAAACCGTTGCGGCGGGCTGGAATTGCTCCGGCACCAGCTCGCGCAGCAGATCGATCTTCGGTCCCGCGCCGTGGAGCCGCCAGGTCAGCGCATTCACCAGCCGGTCGTAGCCGGGCACGTGGATCAGGTATCCGGTGAGCCCGTGCTCGCCGGGCGGCACCCCGACACCGAGCGAACTCAGACTGACCGTCGTCGTGCTCGGGAAGCCCGCCGTCAGCGTGCGCTGCGCCAGCGCCGACAGGAACGGCGCCACATCCGAATTCGCGACGAGCGCATCCGCGCCGAGACCGTCGATCAGCAGCACGCAGATCCGGTCGGCGGCGAGTTCGAGGCCGAGTAGGTCGACCTCGCCGGGGACACCGAACCCGGCCAGGATGGAGGGGAACAGATCAGCCAGAGAACCCGTGCCGTAATTAGGGACTACAGCGTCACGAATCGACTCCGTGGGGGGTGGGCTGAACACGAACTCAGGTTACTCAGGCCTGGCCGGTCTCGAATCGACTGATCTTGCCGTCGCGCACGATAAAGCGCCAGGCGGTGCGCATCGAGCCCCAGCGAGAATTCGTGTAGTCGGCAACCAGTTCGGTGCCGTTGTCGCCGACTGATTCGACATTCATGCGCCCATTGCTGCCGAAGATCTCGGAGTCGGTCCACTGGACCAGGTTGCGCTCCACACCGTCATCGGACATGGTCGCGTCGTCGGTGAGGAGGGCGTAGAAGCGGTCCTGGTCGCTGTCGTTGAGTGCGGCGACGAATTCCTGGACCGTGGGATCGAGCTGCTGTGTCATCAAAACATCCCTCTCGAAGAGTGCGGGTGCATCGGACAGCAAACGTTCGGTTTCACTCTAGTGGCGGGTGCGCCCGCGCACGTGTCACGCGCCGGAACCGACCAGCGCGGTGAACGTGCGCATGATGTCTTCGACGAGCGTGGGCGCGGTGGTCCCGAGCTGGATGCTGCGCTTTTCGAGCTGACCGTCCAGCCATAGCGAGGCCATGCCGTGCGCCAGACTCCACCACATGACGGCCAGTGTGTCGGCCTTATCGGCGGGCAGCAATCCGTCGGCGACGGCATCGCCGATGGTGTCGGCAAGGACATCGAAGGCCGCATCGCCCGCGACCCGCGCGTCCGGATGCTTATCGGGCTGTGAGAGTTCCGGACGGAACATCAAACGGAAGTAGCCGGGATTTTCCTGGGAGAACCGCACATAGGTTTCGGCTAGCGCGGTGAGTGCTTGCAGCGGGCTGTCGGCAGCGGCGCGCGCGTCGGCCAAATCGCTGCCCAACTGTCGGAAGCCCTGGGTGGACAGGGCGGCGAGCAGGGCCGAGCGATCAGCGAAATGGTGATACGGCGCTCCCGTGCTCACGCCCGCCTCGCGGGCCACCCGCCGCAGGCTCACCGCGCCAAGGCCCTCGGTTTCGATCAGCCGCAGGCAGGCGGCGAGGAGCGTGTCGCGCAGCGCGCCGTGGTGGTAACTGGTCCGCGTCACAAAATCGAGCGTATTCGACACCCGCTGGACAGCCTAACTATGCAGTGCTTAGATTATCTGAGCGGCGCTCAGATGAGCGGGCCGTGTTCCCTCCTTCGAAGCGGGTAAGCATATGAGCTCACGGGTACTCGTCACCGGCGCAACGGGATTCGTCGCCGGACACGTCATCGCGGAACTGCTCGAGCACGGATATGCCGTGCGTGGCACGGTTCGCGACCTCGGAAAAGCGGATAAACGCGCACATCTGGTAGCGCTGGCGGATCGCCTCGGCGGCGAGTTGGAGTTCGTCGCGGCGGATCTGAACGACGATGCGGGGTGGGCGGCGGCCGTTTCGGGCTGTGCGTTCGTACTGCACGTGGCGTCTCCGTTTCCGGTGACGCCGCCGGAGGACGAACGGGAACTGATCGATACCGCGGTCGGCGGGACCTTGCGGGTATTGCGGGCGTGCGCTAACGGCGGCGTTCATCGGGTGGTGCTCACCTCTTCGATCGCCGCGGTGACCTACGGCCACGAAACGGACGCGGTGCGCACCGAAGCCGATTGGTCGGTGGTCGAAAGCAGTGCGGCCTATCAGAAGAGCAAGACATTGGCCGAGCGGGCGGCATGGGATTTCGCGGCGAATTCGGATCTCGAACTGGTAGTAGTGAATCCCGGAATGGTCTTGGGTCCATTGCAATCCGCAGCGACGAGCACCTCACACGAACCGGTGCGCCGACTGCTCGCCCGCGACGCGCCGGGTTCACCTCAGGTGGGATGGGCCGTGGTGGATGTGCGGGATCTGGCGGTGGCGCATCGGCTGGCATTGGAGTCCGCCGCGGCGGTCGGGAATCGGTATATCTGTGCGGGCGAACATGTCTGGATGGCGGATATGGGGCGGATGTTGGCCGATGAATTCGGACCGCGTGGATATCGCGTGCCGACTCGAGTGCTTCCGAATGTTCTCGTGCGGGGGATTGCCTTGTTCGACAAGGGGATTCGATTGACCGTGCCGATGTTGGGTCGCACCGAACAGCTCAGCTCCGAGAAGGCGCGGCGAGACCTCGGGTGGTCGATGCGACCGGTGCGAGAGACCGTGCTGGACACCGCGGAGAGTCTGATCGAGTTCGGCGTCGTGCCACGGGCGGCGGGGGCATCGTCGCATCGGACAGCCGTGAATGCGTAGGGGCGGGCTGTGCTGATCGCGACACTTGTCATCGGCACCATCGGATTGGTGCGTCGCTGGTTGGGCAGGCGGACACCGGAAAGGAAATCCGACGTGCCGCAATGGCGAAATACGCTGCGGCGGACCGTGCGGACGGCCAAGCGGCCGGGCCCAGCATTGGCGGCTGTGGTGGCATTGGCCGGGATGGTCTGGGCGGGACTGCTGCTCGCGCCCTGCTGATGGGGCCTGGTAAACAGGAAGGGTGACGGCTGCGCGAGGCAAGTTCCGGTTCGGTGTCACTCTCCTTGCTCCCGCTTCGAGGGCAGAGTGGATACGAAAGTGTCGCAGAGCAGAGGAACTCGGGTACGACGTGATCGGCGTGGCCGATCACCTCGGGTTGCCCGCGCCGTTTCCGGCAATGATTCTGGCGGCCGAGGCGACCGAGCGGGTTCGGCTGACCACCCTCGTCTTGAACACACCGTTCTACAACGCGACGCTCTTGGCGCGCGAGGCCGCTACAGCCGATCAATTCACCGATGGACGCGTCGAGTTGGGGCTCGGAGCCGGATATGTCCGGGAGGAATTCGAAACGGCCGCAATCACTTTCGAGAGTGCAGGCAAGCGGGTCGAGCAGTTGGCAACGACCGCCGCTACATTGCGACGGTTGTTCGCCGATCCGGAGTTTCAGCCGCGGCCCGCGCAGCCTTCCGGCCCGCCGCTGGTCATCGCCGGTTGGGGTGATCGGCTACTGCGGGTCGCAGCCGAATATGCCGATATTGTCGCGCTGCCCGGTGCCGCACCGGCGTACAACGGCGGACCGCTGCAGTTCGCCGGGCTCGACGCCACCGACGCGCGGATGGCGTTCCTGCGAGAGTTGCTCGGTTCCCGGGCCGAGGATGTCGAGCTGAACATCCTGCTGCAGCGGGTGATTCCGCCGGAGGAGCGCTCGGCCGCACTGGAACTGTATGGGCCGTATCTCCCCGCCGATGTCGCCGACCGCCCGGAAGAGTTGCCTGCATTGCTGATCGGTAC
The DNA here is from genome assembly GCF_044457245.1 of Nocardia sp. NPDC050630. NCBI lineage: Bacteria > Bacillati > Actinomycetota > Actinomycetes > Mycobacteriales > Nocardiaceae > Nocardia > Nocardia sp. NPDC050630. The sequence continues at coordinate 1,619,774 of NZ_JBITGN010000001.1, read as the reverse complement.
ACCGAAGGAAATGGCGCGGCAGCTGGAAGAACGCCGGGAACGATTCGGATTCGGCTACGTCTCGGTGCTCGAGAGCAGTATGGAGCCGATGGGCGCGGTCATCGAGCTGCTGCGCTGAATACCGGACACGCCACGGCAGGTCAGTCCGCGACATTGTGCGCGGCCAGCCAGTCAGCGGCGCGTTTGCGCGAGGCCCTGCTGAGCCAGGCGTCCTGGATGACCTCGGCCAACTCCTGCTTGCTGAGTTCGCCGATGCGGCTGCCGCGCACCAGGACCGATAGATGCCCGTCGAAATGCGGGGTGGTGAAGAACGGTGAATCCGGATCCTGCACCAGCGCGAGTTTGTCCGATTCCGAAGGCACCCAGATCACGATCACATCCGTATAGCGTTCACCGGTGCCCGGATCGAATGCGTCGGGGCGCGGGTTGCGGAAGAAGACGAAGGATTTGCCGCCGACCTGGTACACCGCATTACCGTGTGGCCCGTCCACACGGTTGACGAACGGCATGCCAGTGGCCAATTCGTGCACGTCGGCCACCTTGGCTCGTCGTGAAGCCCTTGCCATATCAGCAGCGTAGACCGAGCTCGCGCATCAGAGTTGAATCTTCAATGGGGAACGGTCGGTTTGCCATCGGACTCTCGACTCGACCGAACGGGCACGGTGCATCCGCGGGCGGCCATCCGGTGATCGGCCAAAGGGTCCGCAGCCCCGGGCCGACACCGCGAAGCCTGGCCGTCCGCTGCACACCGGGACGACCGGCCAGGTCCGTGTCTTACCGGCCGGGCAGGAAACGGAAACCGCGGGTCAGCGACATCAGTAGCCGCTGCCATTTGTCCCGCGAAATCACCGGCGGCGCATCGAGATTCATGAATCGCGTGACCACAACAGTCTGGGGTTCGGTGAACTTCAGCAGACCGTCCGGACCGTGCCTGCGCCCGACACCGGAGATGCCCATACCGCCCATCGGCGCTGCCGTTGTACCCCACGCGGGGGCATACCCCTCGTCGACGCAGACGGTGCCCGCGTGCAGTCGCTCGGCGATCCGCTCCCCCGCCACCTTGCTTTCGGCCCAGACGCTCGCGTTCAGACCGTATTCGGTGTCATTGGCCAGCCCGATTGCCTCCTCCACGCTCTCGACCGGGTAGATCGAGACCAGCGGACCGAAGGTTTCGTTGCGACCGCATTCCATCTCGTCGGTGACATCGGCGAGCACGGTGGGTTCGAAGAACAGCGGGCCCAGATCCGGACGCGCCTTGCCGCCCACTAGCACCTGAGCACCCTTGGAGGTCGCGTCCGCGACGTGCTTGGAGACAGTCTCCAATTGGGCCTCGGAGATCAGGCTGCCGATATCGGCCGAATAGTCGTAGGCCGCACCGAGTTTCGCGGCCCGCACGGCGGCGACGAACTTCTCGGTGAACTCCGCGGCGACCGCCTTGTCCACATACAGCCGTTCGATCGAAATACACAGCTGACCCGCATTGGAGAAACAGGCGCGTACCGCCGCCTTGGCGGCCTTGTCCAGTTTCGCGCCGCGGGTGACGATCATCGGGTTCTTGCCGCCGAGTTCGGCGGAGAAGCCGATGAGCCTGCGCCCGCACTGTTCGGCCAGGGTGCGCCCGGTCGCTGAGGAACCGGTGAACATCAGGTAGTCGCAGTCGTCCACGATGGCGGTGCCGACGACGGTGCCCGGTCCGGGGACGACGGCGAGCAGATCGCGGGGCAGTCCGGCCTGGTACAGCAGTTCGGCGCTGGCCAGTGCGGAGAACGGGGTCTGACTATCGGGTTTGACGATCACCGCATTGCCCGCGAGCAGCGCCGGAATCGAATCGCCGATGGACAGCAGCATCGGATAGTTCCACGGCGCGACCACACCGACGACGCCCTTGGGCTGGTGACGCACGGTCGCCCGGTTGAGCACCGGAAAGGCGCCGGGCACACGGTGCGCGTCGAGCAGATCGGGCGCGACCCTGGCGAAATAGCGGGCCGCGAACATCAAGCCCATGATTTCTTCCTGGGCGGCCCAGCGCGCCTTACCGGTTTCGGCCTGGATCACGTCCATCAGGAATTCGCGCTGTTGGACGACCAATTCGCGGTAGCGCTCCAGTACCGCGGCACGATCCTTGGCCGAGCGCGCGGCCCATCGCGCCTGCGCCGCCCTGGCCTTGCCGATTGCGGCCGCGACGTCATCGGCGGTGCCGACCGGCACGCTGCCGAGCGGATTGCCGGTGAAGGTTTCGGCGATGGTTTTGCGCGCACGGGCATCCGGATCAGCGATGGCGGCGAGCGCACTCAGGCGGTCGAAGACTTCGGCATTCGGCGCGGGCATCGGTGCCTCCTACTTGTGTGTAACCCCCGGATACACACAACATACGCCGCATACGTTCTCCGCAGGAGCCTCTCCCCGGATGACGGCTCCTATCCCGGTCCGCTCGGCAAATCCGGAAACCGCGAGTCCTGCAAGTACACCCTGCCGACACTGTTCAGCATCTCATCGAATGGGCGCCGGAACTGTCACAGGAATGTCAACTCGAGTCCCGCTGAGCGGGACATGAGCAACGAAATGGTCACAACTGGTTTAGATTATGGCGATGTTCAGAGCGAGGCTCGGGGTCCGAACGCGGATTCTGGCGATCGCGCTCGTGCCGAGCCTGACTCTGCTCGTGGTCGGCGTGGGTGCGGCGGGATATCTTGTCGCCGAGGGAAATAAGGCCAAGGACTGGGCGGCGCAGAATCAGCAGGCCATACCCTCCACCCGCGAATTGCTGGAGGCGGTCCAGAGCGAACGTCAGCTGACGTTGGCCGCGCTGACCGGGGACGAGGCCGCGACCCCCGCGCTCGGTGTGGCCCGGATGCGCCTCGACGGCGCATTGAAGGGCCTGATCGATGCCTCCGCCGGACTGCGGGCGGTGGACGATTCGAAGATCGGCGATAACGCGGCGAACTTCATGACGCTGTCGACCTCGATGAACCAGGTCCGCACGCTCGCCGATGCCGGTACTTTGCCTGTCCCGGACGCCTACAACTTCTACAACCGACTGCTCGATATCATTTCCTTCGGCACGGAGATCGCTGAGCAGTCCGCGCCGGATGCCGCGATCGGCGTGCATATCGCCGACGGTATGCGGATCTTCCTGGTGGCCGAGGCGATGTCGCGCAGCACGGCGCTGGCGGGCATGATCGTCAATGCGAACGGGCCGACCCCCATTCCGATGGAGGAGTACCTGCGCCAGATCGGCTTCTATCACGCCGAGGCCGCCAATCTGGCGGGCGAACTGGACCCCAAGCAGCAGGAGAGCCTGCACACGCTGATGGCGAGCCAGTCCTGGCAGCAGCTGACCGCCATGGAAAACGCGCTGGCCCAACGCAATACCACGGCGACGAGCAGCAATGCCAGCTCGTCGAGTTCATCCAGTTCGTCGAGCAGCTCCACCAAACAGCCGACGCCACCCGCCCTGCCATTGAGCACCCAGGAGTGGCACGGTGCGGCCAGCGAGGTGAACCGCGGGCTGATCGATGTGTGGATCGCCCAGAACAAGTACTCGCAGCAGTTGGCCGAGGACGAGGCCGACGATGCCACCGCGCGATCGGCGTGGGCCGGTGGCGGTGTCGTCGTGGTCAGCCTGCTCGCGTTCGTGATCGCGATCGTGCTGGCAAACCGAGTCATCAATCGGCTCAAGCGGCTTCGCGGTGAAACCCTGGCGTTGGCCGATGAGCGACTGCCCGAGCTGATGCGCCGGCTCGGTGAAGGTGAGCTCATCGATCCGGCGGCCGAAGCCGCGGAACTGGATTACGGGCACGATGAAATCGGTCAGGTCGCCAAAGCCTTCCAGCACGCGCATGCCGCGGCCGTCGAGGGTGCGGTGACCGAGGCGCGCACCCGTGAGGGTGTGAAGGCGGTCTTCCTGAATATCGCGCATCGCAGCCAAATCGTCGTGCACCGACAGTTGGAGATCCTCGACAAGGCCGAAGCACGCCAGGAGGATCCGGCCTTGCTGGATACCCTGTTCCGGCTCGATCACCTCGCCACTCGCGAACGCCGCAATGCCGAGAATCTGATCATTCTCGGCGGTGGCCAGCCGGGGCGGCAGTGGCGCAATCCGGTGCCACTGATCGATCTGGTGCGCAGCGCGGTCGGTGAAACCCTGGACTACGCAAGGGTTCGTGTGGCCAGGCTGCCGGAGACGTATGTGCTCGGTGCGGTGGTGGCCGACCTCATCCATCTGCTCGCCGAGCTGGTTGACAACGCGACTTCGTTCTCCCCGCCGCAGTCGCGGGTGGAGGTGAGCGGCAATATCGTCGGCAAGGGCGTGGTCACCGAGATCAGCGACCAGGGCATGGGCATGACCCAGTCCGAGATCGACCGGGTCAACGAGATGCTGCGCAAACCACCGGATTTCGGTGTCGCGGCATTGTCTTCTGATTCCCGGCTCGGATTGTTCGTGGTCGCGCAGCTGGCCGCCAGGCACGGAGTATCGGTTCGGCTGTCGGAGTCCGACTACGGCGGCATCCGCGCCATCGTGCTCATCCCCTCGGCTCTGCTCTCCACTGAACAACCCGCTCTGGCAACGGGTTCCGAACCGCTGGAATCGGCGCGCAGGCGACGGCATCCGGTCCCCTTCGTCGACTCCTCCCCCTACGGTGGCGTCGAATCCGAGTCCGCGGTGCTCACCGCGCCACCGCTGGCGCCGCCCGCCGTCGAAGCACCGCCCGCGTTCGAGGCGCCGCAGCCCACCGCGCCCGACACCAGGCCAGCCCTGCCCCGACGCAACCGGCAGGCCAGCATCGCGCCGCAATTGGCGCAATCGACCCAGCCCGAAGCCGAAGCCGAGCAGCCGCCGGAGCGGGAACGCTCGGCGGAGCAGGCGCGAGATCTGATGTCCGCCATCGAAAACGGGACCAGGCAGGGCCGCCGCGCCGTCCCCGATGCCGTGCCGCCCGAGGTGACCGCCGCCGAGCAATTCGACACATATCAGGAACCGAGCGGTAAACACTCCGATGAACAGGAAGGCAACGGTGACTTCTTCCAGCCCCGGTGATCTCAACTGGCTGCTCGACGATCTCGTCGACCGACTCGCTGGCGTACGGTATGCGGTGGTGCTGTCCACCGATGGCCTGCTGCTCGGCCGCTCCACCGCGATGACCCGCGAGGACGCCGAACATTTCGCCGCCATGTCCTCCACCCTCTACGGCCTGGCCCGCAGCGCCGGCGCCCGCTTCGACGGCGGCGGCGTCCGCCAAGCCGTGATCGAACTCGATCGTGCCGTACTGTTCGTGACCTCCGCGGGCGACAACGCCTGCCTGGCGCTGCAGGCGGCCGAATCGGCGAATCTCGGGATGGTGGCATACGAAATGAATGTCACCGTCCAACGTGTCGGCACCTATCTATCCACCCCAGCGCGTTTGCCATGACACACGGCGGTGGGCAATGGTTCGACGAGGAGGCCGGTCCGCTGGTCCGGCCTTATGCGGTCACCCGCGGTCGGGTGATGGGGGCAGGCCATGACCTGGACATGCTCACCGTGGTCGTCACGGCCGATCCGCCGCCCACCCTGCGACGGACCGAGCCGGAATACGCGGACATCGTGCGACTGTGCCGCGCACCGCAGTCGGTCGCCGAGGTGGCGGCATATCTGAAACTTCCCTTGGCGGTGACCAAGATCCTCGTCGGCGATCTGATCGGCGAGGGCCACTTGATCTTCCGGGCGCCGGTGCAGCCGGAGGCGGGTCCCGGCGATCTCAACATATTGCGAGCGGTACTGGATGGCATCCGAAAGCTTTGACCCGACCCGGCCCGGTGTGACACCGCAGCTGGCGGCCTCGGTCAAGATTCTCATCGCCGGTGGATTCGGCGTCGGCAAAACGACCATGGTGTCCTCGATCAGCGAGGTCGCACCACTGCGCACCGAAGAACTGATCACCGAGGTCAGCACCGGCGTCGACGACCTGTCCGGCGTCGAACACAAGACCACCACCACCGTGGCTCTGGACTTCGGGCGCATCACCATCGACCAAGATCTGGTGCTCTACCTGTTCGGCACACCCGGCCAGGACCGGTTCTGGTTCCTCTGGGACGAACTCTCCCGCGGGGCGTTGGGCGCGGTCGTCATCGCCGACACCCGTCGGCTCGGCAACTCCTTCGCCGCCGTGGACTTCTTCGAACGTCGCGGACTGGCATTCCTGGTCGCGGTGAACTGCTTCCAAGGCGCGCCGGTCTACACCATCGACGAGGTCCGCGACGCACTCGACCTCGACGACCACATCCCGGTCATGCTGTGCGATGCCCGCGACCGCACCTCCTGCAAGGAGGTACTACTGAACCTGGTGCAGCACCTGATCGAACGGGCCGGGCGTTCCCCGGTCGCCAGCTGATCGCGGAGGCGAGTAGGTCGTCGACGGCTTCCTGAGCCCCCACCGATCGCGCACGTGCAGGACCGAGGTGAACAGTCTGGGCCCTATGGATTATCAGGCCGCGATGTATCGGAGCCACCTCGAAAGGTTGTGCTGCTCATGCCCCATTCAGGCTTGATGCCACCAGGAGATGAACAGCAGCACGCCACCAGCGGCCAGTAGCAGCGATACCGGAATCGGCCACCATGGACCGTGCCGACCAAGCAACCGGCGGGTCGAACGCACCTGCACCGCGCCGAGTCCGGCCAGCGCCAGACCCCATACGGGCAGTAGTCCGACCCCGAGCAGCGCGTGCACTGCCCAGGCCCCGGCCAGCGTGGGACCACCCCATGAGTGCTCGAGATCGTTGTCCGCGATGAGTGGATAGCAGATTCCGCGCACGGCGGCGATGGCTGCCAGGAAGGCCAGAAACCAGGTCAACAGGCCGACCGCACCGGCCAGCACCGAATGCACGACAGCACGCGCTGCCAGGCGGTCTCGCGGCGCGATGAAAATGCCGAGCAACCGGCGTGGGACCCGAAACCGGCTCGCTATCGGGCCGAGACCGATCACCGGTGCAACCAACGCGTATGCGGCCCAACGCAACAGTGAGCGAACCGTGGTCATGGCATCGACCGTATCCCGCCCGGCGGATGCGCGGGCACCTCAGGCCAATCGACCCGCATCGACGAGGTCGTCGAACAGCAGCTGATCGACCGGCGGCACCAGCGCGCGATCGGCGTAGCAGAACCACGCGACCTCTTCGATCTCACTGCTCGCCGCGAGGGTGCCGCGATAGTCGGCGGTGTAGCAGCTCATCCGCACGACCACATCGCTGGCCGGTCCGTGCAGTGCGGCCTCGTATGTGCCGACGTGGGCGACAGTTTCCGGAATCAGCGCGACGGTCAGTTCCTCTTCGATCTCGCGCAGCAGCGTCTGCAGATCGGACTCCGCACCCTCGCGTTTGCCGCCGGGAATGTAGAAGATTTCCTTGCCCTTAGGGCGCGCGCACAGGATCCTGCCGTCCTCGATCCGCACCCACGCGACCGTGTCGATCAGCTTCCACGCTCGCCCATTCGCCACCGCCGCAGCCTAATGGACGTATCGATCAGGAGACGTGCTGGAGGTCGGCGGGCAGTGTCGAGCGCCCGCCCGCCGCGCCCGGACCTGCTACGCCACATGCACGGTGAAACCGGTGTGGCCCATGGCGGCGGCGACGTGGTCGGCGGCGGCTTTCAGGTCGAGGGTCGGTGGCAGTGAGCCGTTGAAGGTGGTGACGGAAAGGTCGTCGGCGGTGGTCTCCCAGGTACCTGCGATGCGGCCGTCGAGGACGAGGATGGGAGAGATCCAGCCTGCTGCCCGGCTTACTCGGGAGCGATGTTCGGTGGGAAGTAGTTCGGTGTCGCCGGTGCCCGGCCCCAGGACGTATTGATCGAAGGCGCCCAACAGATGTACCGAGGTGCGTGCCGGTTTCGTGGCGGCCAGTTCGTCGGCGTGTTCGGTGCGTATGTAGGCGCGCCTGCCTTCGATATCGACCTCGGTGAGTGCGTCGCCGAGGTCGGAGAACCACCGGCGCACCGTCGTCTTCTTCAGACTGTTGCGGCTGAGCCAGGCATCGAAGGCTTCCGGGGTCGCCGGGCCGTAGGCGCCGAGGTAACCAGTAATGGCCACGGGGGCAGCGGCATCGGGTTCGGGCAGGCCGCGCCAACCGTTGATCAGATGGGCCGGGCTGGTGAAGGTGACCCGATTGCCTTGGGCGGGACCGTGACACAGCGCCCCCTGCCAGGCCAGCGGTTTGAGCAGCGCACCCCAGCCGGAGCGCAACTCCTCACCGAGCCGATGGAATGCGCGGTTGGCGACCAGTGCGTCGACCAGTTCGTCCCGGCTGAGCACCACGCCATCGAGTACCTGCCCCACCGCGTCGGCCAGGGCCGCGACCTCCTTCGGCGACGCCCCGAATGTGCGCTGCCAGGCGGGTTTCTCCCAGGTACGGGCGGAACCGATCAACGAAAGCACCGCGGCCGCCATATCGGGGGTGAGCGCGTGCAGAGTTCCGCGCATGGCCCAGGTCTTCATCAGGGTGCCCGCCATCAATTCCGGTAGTAGCGCACCGGGATCGGGTTTGCTGCGCCGCAGCGCTACCGCGAGATCCGCGGCCGCGGTCACTTGGGCTTGCACACCGCACAGGCGCTCGACGATCTCGGTGACCCCGGCATCGTTGGGCGACATGACGAATTGCCTGCGCAGCCGCCAAGTGAAAACCTGCTCCCAGGTGACCTGCACTGCCCCTCCTCTGTTCTTCCGCCAGCCAGACCCAGCCCTCACCGGATCCGGTCCGGTACCGGATTCATCCCAGCACTGTGCTGCAGAACAGTACTCCGACCGCGATCTCGAGAAGACCCACTACGGTCGCGCCCATCACGGCGAGCAATGCGGTCCGATTCGTCGCGCGCCGCAGCGCGCCGACCGGTGCGACCAAACGCTCGGCCCGATCCAGTACGGCGGTGCCCGCCGCGCTCAACGCGGCTATCGGCAGCGGTTCGGTCGCGCCGACAATCGCGAGCAAACCCCCGAGCAGCGGCTCCCGGCCGTGCGTACGCGCCGCCGTATCGTCGGCGCACATTTCGAGTAGTCGGGCGATCTCGTGCACGCCGTCGGTCACCAGACGCATCCCGGGCAGGGTGATCGCGATTCCACGCAGGAATCGCAGCAGTCCCGCATGCCGCTCGCTCAGATGTGCGTGCTCATGGGCGAGCACCGCGGCGAGCTGTTTCTCGGTCAAAGCGTCGACGGCCGCGCTGGTGACGACGATGGTGTCGGGCCGTCCGGCCACGCAATAGGCTTGGCGCTGCGGCGAATCCAGCACGACCGCACCGACGCCGGGCACGCGACGACCGACCATGCGGACGGCGCGTCCGTGTGCGATCGTTTTGCGTCGCATGTACAGCATCGCCTGCGCGGCGTGCGCCAGGAGGGCCAGCAGCGCAACGGCGACCAGCGCCGCGCAGGTCAGGGTGCCCAATTGGACCAGTAGGCCACCGTGCAGGTGCATCGGCGTGCCCAGCGCGTTGTAGCAGTCACGCAGCGTATCGGCGGGGTGCCAGTAGGTGGCGAATTCGACGATCAGCATGCCGGCAGCGATGACCCAGGCGCCCAGTGCGCCCGCGATCGCCACCAGCCAGGCAAGCACCCCGAGCCGGGGCGCGACGCCGCGCCGGGTGAGTCTGCGCAGCACGGTCGGGCCGAAGGTGGCTACCAAGCTGCCGTAGATCATCAGGCTGACGGCTACGTTCACGGCGCCTCTGGGGTTTTGCGCGAGGTTAGCCGGCGCAGTGCGGCCCGCAGTCCGGCCGACTCCTCCTCGCTGATCCGATCGACGAAATGGCTGAGCACCAGATCCGAGCGGCCACCGGAGCCGAGCGCCTCGAGCATGAGCCGAGCGCTGTGTTCCTCTCGGGTGAGCGTCGGCCAATATCGATATGCCTTGCCCGCGCGTTCGCGCGCCAACCACCCCTTGCGGTGCAAGTTGTCCATGGTCGACATGACCGTGGTGTAGGCAATACCGCGCTCGGCTGCCAGTTCGTCGAAAATTTCGCGGACCGTTGTGGTCTCCGCGTCCCGGTCCCAAATGCGGTCCATGATCACCGCCTCCAAATCCCCGAATCCACGCACGATGCCGTCTCCCTCATCAACTTCTGGACATCTCTGACGTCTCAGGGTAGCTGGCTGGGCCGGTTACTACGTAGTCATACCGTAGATTCGCTCATCAGGCGGCACACTCCGCACGAGGCAGAACACGTTCTCGGGGTCATCTCCGGCCCGCGTCTGTGGTAGCCACTCGCGGCTGGCTCCGTAGTTCTCGCGTTCGCGATCCAACACTCGTCGTCCGTTTCTCGGGGCGCTCATTCACTCAATGCTCGAAGAGGCAACTTCAGGCTATTGCGGGGTGCGTCAACTTCACAGTGGCGCAGTGGGATACGGCCAACGTAGTTTTGCTTGTCACCTGCCGCGAGATGGCCAGAATCGAGCATAGGTATGGGCCGTCGAACTGCCCGCACGGCCGCCGAGCCATTCACCTCGTCGGTCGTCGCTCTTCGCACCTTGTCCTCGCCCGGACATAGAGTGCTGCCGTGGACGTGGTGGTCGTTGTGGGAGTCGTCGTCGGTGCGGTAATCGTCGTTTTGGGAGTGGTCGGCGTGCACTGGTATCTGTGGCGACGGCTGGTATGGGATACGACGGAGCGCGGGTCGACCGCTCGCCGGGTGGGTACCGGCGTGATCGTCGCGGGGACAGCACTTTTGATCGGTGCGTTCGCGTCCGAATCGGTCGGTGTTCCGTTTCGTATCACCCAGATCATCGCCTGGCCAGGCTATATGTGGGGCGCGCTTTTCGTCTATCTCGTGCTGTGGCTGTTGGTGGGTGAGCTGGTGCGGCCGCTTTTGCGGCGTTGGATGACGCATTCGAGGACGGCCGATGACATTGCGGCAACCGTGGCCGCGGATCATCCCGCGCCGGTTTCGCGGCGACTCTTCGTCTCTCGGGCGGTAGGCGCGGCGGCGAGCCTGGCGGCGGTGAGCACGGTCGGCTACGGCACCCATAGCGTGCTGACCGGCCCGCGAGTAAAGCAGTTGACGGTGCCGCTGGCCAATCTGCCACGCGCCGCGCACGGCTACCGGATCGCCGTGGTCAGCGATATCCATCTCGGTCCGATTCTGGGCCGAGGATTCGCCGAGCGGGTGGTGGAGACGATCAACGACACCCAACCGGATCTCATTGCCGTAGTGGGTGATCTGGTCGACGGTAGCGTTGAACATCTGCGCTCGGCGGTCGAACCGCTTGCGCGGTTGCAGGCACGACACGGCGCCTATTTCGTCACCGGCAACCACGAATACTTCTCCGGTGCCGAGCAGTGGATCGAGCATGTGCAGGAGCTCGGACTGCGGCTGCTGGCGAACAGCCGCACCGAGCTGCCGTATTTCGACCTAGCCGGGGTCAACGATATTCAGGGCGAAAGCATCGGACAGGGACCGGATTTCACCGCCGCGCTCGGCGACCGTGATCTCGCGCGTACCGCGGTGCTGTTGGCGCATCAGCCAGTGCAGATCCACGATGCGGTCGAATTCGGCGTCGACCTGCAACTATCCGGCCACACCCACGGCGGCCAGTTATGGCCAGGCAATTACCTTGCTGGCCTTGCCAATCCGACCGTCGCGGGCCTGGACCGCTACGGCGACACCCAGCTCTACGTCAGCCGCGGCGCGGGCGCGTGGGGACCCCCGGTCCGCGTCGGCGCACCCTCCGATATCACCGTGATCGAGCTCGCGTCGAAACAGGCGTGACACCCAACGTGCTGCCACGCCACCGTCGACCGAGCCGAGATCAGGCGAGATCGAACCGGTCGTTGTCGACCACCTTGACCCACGCGGCGACGAAGTCGTTCACGAACCTCTCTGCGGCGTCGCGCTGCGCATAAACCTCGGAGATCGCGCGCAGCACCGAATGCGAACCGAAAATGAGGTCGTTTGCGGTGGCCGTCCACTTGGGCTGGCCGGAGGACCGGTCGAAACCGTCGTAGACGTTCTCCGCGGACTCGGACGGCTTCCATTCCGTGCGCATGTCGAGCAGGTTGACGAAGAAGTCATTCGTCAGCAGGCCCGGACGCTCGGTGAGCACACCGTGCTTGCTGCCGTTGTAATTGGCGCCGAGGGCGCGCAGGCCGCCGACCAGGACTGTCATCTCCGGAGCCGTCACGTCGAGCATGTAGGCGCGATCGAGCAGCAGACGCTCCAGCGGAGCCTTCTCGCCGGAGCGCACATAGTTGCGGAATCCGTCCGCCCGCGGTTCGAGCACCGCGAACGATTCCACATCGGTGTTGTCCTGCGTGGCGTCGGTCCGCCCAGGTGTGAACGGCACCGTGATGTCGTGGCCGGCGTCCTTGGCCGCCTTCTGCACTGCCGCTGACCCGGCGAGGATGATCAGGTCGGCCAGCGACACCTTCTTGCCGCCGGCGGCCGAATCGTTGAACTCCTGCTGGATCTGCTCGAGCACGGGAAGTACCTTCGCCAACTCAGCGGGTTCGTTGACCTCCCAATCCTTTTGGGGCGCGAGCCGAATCCGGGCGCCGTTGGCACCGCCGCGCTTATCGGTGCTGCGGTAGCTCGCCGCCGCCGCCCACGCGGTTTTGACCAGCTGCGTGACCGAAAGGCCGGAGTCGAGGACCTTGCGCTCGAGCGCCGCGATGTCCTGTTCATCGATCAGTTCGTGATCGACGGCCGGAACCGGATCCTGCCACAGCTGCGGCTCGGGAACCCATGGCCCGAGGTAGCGGCTGAGCGGTCCCATATCACGGTGCAGCAGCTTGTACCACGCCTTGGCGAACGCCTCGGACAGTTCCTCGGGATGATCCAGCCAGCGGCGGGTGATCTCCCGATAGATCGGATCTTCCCGCAGAGACAGGTCCGTGGTCAGCATGGTCGGGGTTCGGGCTGGGCCGCCGAACGGATCCGGAATGGCGCCCTCCCCCGCACCGTCCTTCGGCTTCCACTGCCACGCCCCGGCCGGGCTCTTGGTCAGCTCCCACTCGTAGCCGTACAGGTTCTGCAGGAAGCCGTTGTCCCACTTGGTCGGAGTGGCGGTCCAGACGACCTCGAGACCGCTGGTGATGGCGTCCCTACCCTTGCCGGTGCCGTAGGAACTCTTCCAGCCCAGGCCCTGCTGCTCGAGTGGGGCCGCTTCGGGTTCGGGACCGACCAGGTCGGCATCGCCGGCCCCGTGGGTCTTGCCGAAACTGTGGCCGCCGACGATCAGTGCGGCGGTCTCCTCGTCGTTCATCGCCATCCGCCCGAATGTCTCTCGGATGTCCCGCGCGGCGGCCACTGGATCCGGGCGGCCGTTGGGCCCTTCCGGATTCACATAGATCAGGCCCATCTGGACAGCGCCGAAAGGCTTCGCCAGCTCCCGGTCACCGTTGTAGCGCTCATCGCCGAGCCAAGTGTCCTCCGGGCCCCAGTACACCTCTTCCGGCTCCCAGATATCGGGGCGGCCGAAACCGAAGCCGAAGGTCTGGAAACCCATCGATTCGAGAGCGACATTGCCGGCGAACACCAACAGGTCGGCCCAGGAGATCTTATTTCCGTACTTCTGCTTGACCGGCCACAGCAGCCGACGAGCCTTGTCCAGGCTGGCGTTGTCCGGCCAGCTGTTGAGCGGTGCGAAGCGCTGTGCGCCCTGACCGCCGCCGCCGCGCCCGTCGGCGATTCGGTACGTGCCCGCCGCATGCCAGCTCATCCGGATGAACAGACCACCGTAGTTGCCGTAGTCCGCGGGCCACCAGTCCTGCGAGTCGGTCAGGACCGCGGCGACATCGGCCTTCAGAGCGTCGACATCGAGTTTTTTGAACTCTTCGGCATAGTTGAAGTCCTCGCCGAGCGGGTTGGACTTGGACGAATGTGCGTGCAGCATCGAGACATCGATCTGCTCGGGCCACCAGTCCTTGTTGGTGCGGGGGCGATGGTCGGTCTTCGGCGTCGGGGACGGGATGGCCGGGTTCTCGCTCTCGCTTGCGCTTCGAGTTCCGGTCTCAGGAGCGGGCGGGCGGCTGTCGGATGTCATGACATTCCTTCCTGATCAGGTAAGCGGGCTGCGGTCGGGACATATCAATCGGCGTGGGATGCGGCGCAATCAGGACACATGCCCCAGTAGATGACCTCGGCCTCGTCGATGGCGAAGCCGCGGTCGTCGGACGCGGTCAAGCACGGGGCCTCGCCGACCGCGCAGTCGACATCGGCGATCGATCCGCAGCCCCGGCATACGAGGTGATGGTGATTGTCACCGACCCGTGTTTCGTACCGTGCGACCGAGCCGGACGGTTGGATGCATCGAAGCAGGCCCGCGGCGGTGAGCACGCGCAACGAGTCGTACACCGCCTGGTGCGACACCGCTGACAGGCGAGATCGCACGGCGCGGATGATCGAATCCGTGTCGGCATGTGGATGGTCGTGCACCGCACTCAACACCGCGATACGCGGAGCGGTCACGCGAAGCGAAACTCCCCGCAGCAGCTGCTGGAATTCCGTGGCCGTGGACACGCCCAGAGTCTCGTCCGCTTTCTGGAACGAGTCAAGCATCGCCGCGTCGTCGGGAGTGCCAGCAACCTTGTCGCGCCGCAGAGCTGTCCTGCGTCAAGAAGTTGGCAGGGTCTCGATGCTCATGAGGTTACGCCAGAACGCGACATGCTCGAGCGCGCAATCGACGCCGCCGAGGTCTCGCCCGAACTCGGGGTCGACGCCACGCTCGATGCCCTACTCGGCCCGCTCGTCTATTGTGCTCTGACCAGGGCATCCCTCGCGCTCTCGCCAGCAGCCTGGTCGAGGACCTGCTGAAACCTCGCTCGAGATAACTCTCCGATATTGCGGTGAAATAGCTATCGAGCGGTGTATGAGCCAAGTATTTGCCCTGAAATGCGATATTGTCCGAAAGCAAGAAGGTAGCCGGGATCGATCCTGGTCAGTGTCGTTCGCCTGGGAGCATCCGAAAATGGAACGAATGGAAGTGTGGTGAAGACCAAGAAGCTCCTGGCGTCTGCGATCTTGGCCATTGCGGCCACCGGAACAACCACCGTTATGGCCAACGGCCAGGCCGAGGTGGTCTCGGACGTCACCGTCGGCGTGAATGTGCCCGTCGCCTACACCACCACCCTCGCCGCCGATCACACCAGCGCGCTGGTCCGGGTGGCCTCCGGCAGATTCGAGCTCGGCCCCGACGCGGTCACCGTGACTGCGGATGACGGCACCGTCCTCGGCACCATTCCGACGACGTTGCAGGCCCAGACCGGGCAGACGTTCAACCTCACGCCGGCGCTGGACAACACCGGCACGGAATTGACGCTGACCCCGGCGTCGGCCCCCGTGCCCGGGCTGCACCAGGCGCAGGGATCCTTCGCCGTCGTCGAGGTCGGCGAGATGATCGGTTGTGTCATCGGCATTCTCATCGGGATCTGGTTCTTCCTGGTGGGTGCCATCATCGGCTGTGCGGTCGGTGCGATCATCGGCCAGTTCATCGGCTAGGGCTGCCCCTCCGTCGGCTGGGGCCTCGCCGCCGCCAACTGAGCTGCCCGGCAGCCGGCGTCTCCTGTAGGGAACTTCCTCCCGTAGACAGACGTCAGCTGACGTCCCCACAACGCATTCCTTCGCATCGCCACGAAGCGACTCGGCGGTTCACTGTTCCGGGACGAACTCAGTGCGCAAAGGACAGTTCGGGGGTTCGAGCGATGAGAAGGCGCCGCACCTTGCCGTCGGCATCGAGCTGTGCGGTGGCGTTGAAGGAAGCTTCGAACGCCCCGTCGCGGGTTGTCCGGCCGAGTACCAACTCGTAATCACCCACGACCGCACCGGTGTCGATGTGATGGACCAGCGTGCTCTTCTCGCGCTGCGCCAAGTAGCCGATCAACCCCTCGCGGTCTCCCACGAATTCGGCGGACTGCCCGGCACCTTTGGAGAATTGCACCGACATCGCGAAGTCGCCCGAGATCATGCCGAGCACGCGATCGGGATCGTCCGAATCCATGTATTCGAACCACCTGGCCAGCACCGGTGGCGCCGCAATCATCGTCAGAGCCCTTTCTCGACGGCGAAATCTGTTGGTATCAGCGCGAATTCGGTGCTGAACGCTACCTGGTAGCGATCGATCAGCCCGTCGGCATCGATATGCATCGCGCCGACGAAGTAACCGGTCGTCGTCACGCCGTTCTCGGTGACGGCGCCGTGCGCGAACTCCACACCGTTGTCCGCGGCCACCCGCAACAGCCGGTGCTTGCGGTTCACCTTCGGCCGGCCCTCCAGGTACTCGAGCATGGCCGCGCGACCGTGTCCGAGGTTCACTCCAGTGGGCAGCAGCATCGCGAACTGGACGTCTTCGGCGAGTAGCGCCACCGCGTCGGCCAGTCGCCCGGTGTCCAAGGTTGCGTAGTAGCCCTCGATGGCCAAATTCATGAAATGAACTTAGTTCAGTATCTCCCTTCTTGTCCAGGCTTCGGCACGATACGCTCGACCTATCAAACTGAACTCAATTTAGGTAGGTGAGATGTTCGCATCCGCGATAGAACTGCCATGGCCCCGCACGGATCCACCTGCGCTGACACCCGGACCGGAGCAGTCGGAGCTGCGCGCGGCCATCCGCGGCCTACTCGCCAAACACAGCGGACTCGAGCAGGTGCGAACAGTCGCTTCCACCGAACTCGGCTATTCACCGCAGCTGTGGAAAACACTGGTCGACGAAATGTCGGTGACCACGCTGACAGTCCCCGAAGGCCGCGGCGGCCTCGGCTACGGGATGGTCGAGATGGGGATCGTGCTCGAGGAATGCGGGCGCGCGCTCGCATGCGAGCCGGTGTACACCTCGGCAGTGCTCGGCGTCCACGCATTGCTCTCGGCGGATCCCATCCAGGACGCGGACCTGCTCGCCGGAGTTCTCGACGGAAGCCTGCTGGCGACGGTCAGCGCCTTGTCCGCCGCCACTGATCACGTACATGCGGAGTCGACGCCGACCGGATGGCTATTACACGGCACTGCTACCCACCTGATGAGCGGCGGAAATACCGATGTGGCCGTTGTTTCGGCGCAATGCCCGGACGGACGCCGGCTGTTCGCTACCCAACCGGGCGCATCGCTCGTCCGAACCGAGCGTCGCGTACTCGACCCCACGCGCCGTCGAGCCGATCTCACCTTCGATCGATGTCCAGCGATCGCGCTCACCGACGTCGATGCCGCCGAGGCGACCGCCGCACAGCTGGGCGAACTGGCAACGCTGGCGCTGGCATGTGAGAACACCGGCATTGTCGACCGCCTGCTCGAAATGACCGTGGAGTACGTGCGGACCCGGCACCAGTTCGGTCGTCCCATCGGCTCGTTCCAGGCCGTCAAACATCGGCTCGCCGATCTGCTGGTCAATCTCGAACGCGCTCGATCGGCCTCCCGGTATGCGGCGGCTATTTATGCGCAGGACCCGCGATCGGCCTCCTTGGCCGTGGCGGTCGCCGGCGCCGTGTGCACCGATGCGGCGGTGCACACGGCGGCAGAAGCGATCCAGTTGCACGGTGGTGTCGGTTTCACCTGGGAACACCCCGCCCACTCCTACTTCCGCAGGGCAATGGGAAACGAAGCGCTACAGGGCGATTCACGTGCGCACAGAGCGCGAATCGCCACCCTGATCGGTATCTGAACCAACCGACGACGCCAGCGCTGCTGTTGACGTGGAGCGGTCGACTGAGTAAAACTGAATTGAATCCAGTTCAAGTTCAAGAAAGAGGTTCGAGATGGTGGACACCGACCACATCGTGTTGGAAAAGGACGGTGACGTCGCACGCGTGTGGCTCAACCGCCCGCACAAGAAGAACGCCGTCACAGTCGAACTTCTGCACCGACTCGACGAAATCATCGTCGAGGTCGATAAAGACCCGGAGCTCAAGATCCTCGTGCTACGCGGCCGCGGCAATACGTTCTGCTCGGGCTTCGACCTGGATGAACTGCTCGCCAACTACGTCGGCAGTACCAACGCGATGGATGTCGCGGTGCTCTCGGCCAAGGTGTGCGACCGCCTGTACTCGATGAACACGCCGTCCCTGGCGGTCCTCGAGGGTCATGTGACGGCCGGTGGATTCGAGCTGATGATCTCCTGCGACTTCGCTGTGGCATCCGAGGACGCGCTGATCGGCGACTTCCACATTCGCCGTGCGCTTTTCGGTGGCGCGGGTCCGATCTACCGGTTGCCCCGCATGATCGGTATCCGCAAGACCAAGGAACTGATGCTGACCGGAAAGCTGCTGTCCGGCAAGCAAGCCGTGGACTTCGATCTGATCAACGCTTCGGCGCCAGCGGCCGAACTCGACGAACTGGTCGCCGAGTTCATCGCACCGATCGTCGACAAGAGCCCGTTCACCATGAAGCTCACGAAGATGACCATCGACCGCGGTCTGGATGCGGACATCCAATCGCTCATGGTGATGGAGCATCTCGCGGTGGGCAATGCCCTGCAGTCCGAGGACGCACGCGAGGGCGTGAACGCATTCCTCGAGAAGCGCGAACCGAAATGGGTCGGTCGCTGAACGACGCCGCCGGCGTACGACTCGAAGAGGAGATCGACATGGGCGAGCACGCAACGTCGGTGCTAGAAGGTAGCCGGTGCACGGTCTGTGACACGGTCGCATATCCGGCAACCACCATGTGCGCACGATGCGTCCAGCCGACGGCCATCGCAACGGAGTTGAGCACGCGGGGCGTGGTGTGGGCCTACACCGTGCAACGGTTCCCGCCGAAGTCACCACCGTATATCCCTCCTGCCGACGGCTTTTCCCCATTCGCGGTGGGCTATGTCGAACTTCCGGAAGGTATTCGCATTCAAGCAATCCTGGAATGCGAGGACTTCACCGAGTTGGACCGGGCACCGGTGCACCTCGTCGGTACCGAACCGGTGCCCCGGTTCGCGGTCGTTCCACAGCAAAGAGAAGCGCAGTGACACAAACAGTTTCGATCATCGGAGCCGGGCTGTCGAAGTTCGGCAGGCAGCCCGGCATCACCGGACGTCAGATGGCGGTCAGCGCGATCGCCGCCGCGCTCGACGATGCCGGGGTGACCTGGCCCGATATCGAAGTGGCCTTCGGCGGCAGCGACGGTTCGGGACTCGCCGACACCCTCGTCGCCGAACTCGGTTTCACCGGAATACCTTTCAGCAATGTGAAGAATGGCTGCGCCACCGGTGGCAGCGCACTGTTCTCGGCGGTCAATGCGGTCCGTTCCGGAACCGCCGAAATCGCGCTGGCGGTCGGATTCGATAAACACCCGCGCGGAGCCTTCGATCCGACACCCGCCGAATGGGGACTGTCCGAGGGATACGGTTCGGCCGGGCTCATGGTCACCACGCAGTTCTTCGGCGCCAAGATCGGCCGATATATGCGCCAATACGGGATTTCCGGCACGACCTTGGCGAAGGTTGCCGAAAAGGCGTATCGAAACGGCGGCCTGAACCCGAATGCCTGGCGACGTGAAGCGATCTCGGCCGACGAGATCGCCGCCGCCGATATGGTGAACGACCCGTTGACGCGATATATGTTCTGCTCTCCGGGCGAGGGCGGGGCCGCCGTCATCGTCGCCACCGAGGCCGCCGTGCGGCGACTCGGCGGACGCCCGGTTCGGTTGCGCGCGATCAGCCACCGCACCCGCCGATTCGGCTCTTTCGAAGTATTCAGCCCGGCCGTCCAAGGCGGGGGTGAACCGACCAGTGTGAGCGCCGACGCGGCCGCGGCCGCCTTCGAACAGGCCGGCATCTCCCCCGCCGATGTCGACGTCGCGCAATTACAGGACACCGAGAGCGGTGCCGAGATCATGCATATGGCCGAATGCGGCTTCTGCGAGCACGGCGAACAGGAGTCGATGATCGCGGCAGGCGACACCGAGATCGGCGGACGGCTGCCGGTCAATACCGATGGTGGCTGCATCGCCAACGGTGAACCCATCGGCGCATCCGGTCTGCGCCAGGTGCACGAGATAGTCACCCAGTTGCGTGGCGAAGCCGGGGATCGGCAGGTACCCGGAGCACCGCGGGTCGGCTTCACGCACGTGTACGGGGCGCCCGGAATCAGCGCCTGCACCGTGCTTTCGGTGTGAGATAACAACACGTTTCGAGGTAAATCAGTGACCACACAGACACTTCCCGACCTCGTCCACTTCACCGATGAGGCCCTCGCCTGGTTGAGCAGTGTGGCAGTTCCCCGAGCGGAATCGGTCTGGGGTTCGGGTTCGGATTCGGTAGCCGTTTTCGAGAGTTGGAACGCCGAGGAGGAACGCGCGCATACCGACCGGATCCGCGAGTACGAGCGCGCCAAATTCGACGCGGGCTGGGGCGCACTGAACTGGCCCGAGACCTACGGCGGCCGCGGTCTGCCGCTGTCGTACGTCCTCGCCTTCCGGCGCGCCGAAGCGGCTTTCGATGTGCCGCGGCGCACCGAAATGTTCTCGGTGACACAGCAACTCGTCGCTCCCACTATCGAGCAGTGGGGCACCGACGAGCAGCGGTCACGCTATGTCCGGGCCATGCTGCGCACGGATATCATTGCCTGCCAGTTGTTCTCGGAGACCGAGGCCGGTTCCGATCTGGCCGCGGTACGGACGCGCGCCGTCCGATCCACCGATGGCACATGGACGCTCGACGGCCACAAGGTGTGGACCTCGGGCGCGCGGGTGTCCGATATCGGTGTCGCCGTGTGCCGAACCGATACCGCGGCAGCGAAACACGCCGGGCTCACCGTCTTCCTGGTGCCGATGACCACACCCGGGGTGACCGTTCGCCCGATCCGGCAGATGACCGGTGGCAGCTCGTTCAACGAGGTCTTCCTCGATGGCGTCCGACTCGACGACAGCTACCGGCTCGGACCGGTGGGCCAGGGCTGGCCGGTAGCGCTCACCGTACTGGCCGCCGAACGCCTCGACGGCGGCAACCTCGGTCTGGCGAACGCGGATCAGGCGGTGGCGCTGGCCCAGCATCTCGGACGGGAGTTGACCGAGATCGAACGCGATAAGGTCGCCGACCTCGTAATACGCAGCTATCTACAGCGAATCGGCAATATGCGGGTGGCGGGCGCGGTCGTCGCGGGCAGGGACCCGGGACCTGAGGCCTCGATCGGGAAACTACTGGCCACCGACACGATGGCTCGCACGTCCGAGGTGGTGCGCCTGCTACTCGGGCAAGACCTCACGGTGGACTCCGGTCGCTGGGGAACCTTCGCGTGGGCCGAGCACATTCTCGGCGCGCCCGGCTATCGGATCGCCGGGGGAACCGACGAGATTCAGCACAACATCATCGCCGAGCGAGTTCTCGGACTACCGAGGGAGCCACGCCCATGAATTCAGGTAGCGATTCGGCCGGGGGGCGGGCGACGGGTGGGCACGGCAACATCGAACAACGCGTCCATACCCGGTTGCAGGCGGACCTCGACGTCCTGGTCACCGCGTTCGAGCCGCTGCTCGGTGGACATTCCGGCTTGACGTACCGGGTGCGAACGACCGGCGGCGACTTTGTGATCAAGGCAGTTCCCGAAGGACAGCAGGCCATCGGCCGACACGACATGCTGCGGCAGGCCCGGATCATGCAGGCCTTGGCGCACACGCCTGTTCCCGTACCAGTAATCGTTGCGATCGACGACGTCGAACCCGCCTGGTTCGCCATGGAATTCGTAGCCGGGCAAGCATTGGAACCGGTACTGGACGATCCGGCCGTCGAACCCGGCTTGGCCGCTGCCCGGATGCGGCGTGCCGCGGAAATTCTGCCGCGCCTGCACGCGATAGATCCGAACACCGTGCCCGGTGTACAAGCACCACTCACGCCGGGCGACGAGCTCGCCCGCTGGGCACGCACCCTTGGCGCGGTCCCGCCCGACCTCGTCGCCGGTGGCGACCGGCTGGTCGAACTGCTCGGCCGGACCACCCCCGAACCGACCACACCGACACTGGTACATGGTGATTACCGCCTCGGAAACATCATCTCCGACGGCGTCGAACCGGTCGCGTTGATCGATTGGGAGATCTGGAGCGCCGGTGACCCCCGGGTCGAATTGGGCTGGTTCCTAGTCTTCGCCGACGGCAGCAACTTTCCCGGCGTCGGCCGGGACGTGCCCGGGCTGCCTTCGGCGCAAGAGTTGATCGACCTGTACGTCGGCGAGGGGCCCGCGCTCACCGATATGGCGTGGTTCGACGCGCTGGGGCGCCTGAAGATGGCGGCGATCATGGGCCACAACCTGCGCCGCCATCGCGAAGGTCGGCACTACGACCCCGATCAGGAAAAGCTGCCGGCCACCATCAACCGCCTGATCGAGACCGGAACCGCGCTACTCGCCGGTTGATATCGACCGCACCAGTTCAGGAGCCGCATCGTGGATTTCTCCTACTCCCCCCGCACGCAGGATCTGCTCGGCAAACTCGAAGCCTTCATGGACGAGTACGTCTATCCCGCGGAGCAGGTGTTCGACGCCCAGATCGCGGCGAACGACAACCCGCATGAGCAGCCGCAGGTCATGCGCGATATGCAGGTCAAGGCCCGCGAATCAGGTCTGTGGAATCTATTCATGACCCACGGCGGGCTCGGCGCCGGACTCACCAATCTGGAGTACGCGCCATTGGCCGAGGTAGTCGGTCGATCCATCATCGGCAACGAAGCCATCAACTGCTCGGCTCCCGACACCGGCAATATGGAAATTCTGGCCATGTACGGGACCGAGAAACAGCGCCAGCTTTGGCTGAAACCTTTGTTGGACTGCACTATTCGCTCCGCATTCGCGATGACCGAACCCGCGGTGGCCAGCTCCGACGCCACCAACATCACCTCCACCATCGTCCGCGACGGCGACGAGTACGTCCTCAACGGCCGCAAGTGGTACACCTCCGGCATTCTCGACCCGGACTGCAAACTCATCATCTTCATGGGCAAATCGGATCCGCAGGCACCCACATATCGCCAGCAGAGCATGATTCTGGTCCCCCGTGACACCCCCGGAATCGAAGTGCTGCGCGATCTTCCGATGTTCGGCTTCCATGACCGGCTCGGCCACGGCGAAGTCCAGTTCACCGATGTCCGGGTCCCCGCCGAGAATATGCTCGGCGCCGAAGGTGACGGATTCGCCATCGCCCAGGGCCGGTTGGGACCGGGCCGAATGCACTACGCGATGCGCGCCATCGGCATGGCCGAGCGGGCGCTCGACATGATGTGCCAACGCTCCCTGGAACGCATCGCATTCGGCGGTCCACTGGCCGATCGCGGGGTCATACGCGAGTGGATTGCCCGCAGCCGCATCGAGATCGACCAGATCCGCCTGCTCGTCCTGAAGTCGGCCTGGCTCATCGACAACTACGGCAACGCCGCCGCTCGATCGGAAGTCGCCGCCATCAAGGTTTCGGCGATGGAGGTGGCGCACACCGTCGTCGACCGCGCGGTGCAGACCTACGGTGCGGCCGGCGTCAGTGACGACACCGTCCTGGCCCGCCTGTACGCCATCACCCGGGCGCTGCAGATCGCCGACGGTCCCAACGAAGTACACCTGCGTACCATCGCCCGCCTCGAATTGAAGAAGCACAAATGAGCACAACGGAATTGACCGGAAAGGTTGCCCTGGTCACCGGCGCCAGCCGCGGCCTCGGACTGGCGATCGCGCGCGGACTGCGGGACGCGGGCTGCACGGTTATCGTGTCCAGCCGCAAACGCGACGCCTGCGAGCAGGCCGTTGCCGCGCTCGGCGACGGCGAAGGGCCGGGCAGCGCGCACCCATTCGAATTACATGTGGGCAAATGGGATTCGATCGAGCCGGCCGTGGATCGAATCATCGCCGATTTCGGCGGTCTGGATATCGTCGTGAACAATGCGGGTATCGCACCGCTGGCCGACAATCTGGTGTCGGTCTCGGAAGGATTGTGGGACAAGACCATCGAGGTCAACCTGAAGGGCCCGTTTCGCCTGATGGCGGTTGCCGGTGCCCGGATGGCCGCCGCCGGTGGCGGGTCGATCATCAATATCTCGAGTATCGGGGCCGTCCGGCCGAGTCCGCCGGAGGCGATGTACGCGGCGGC
Organism: Nocardia sp. NPDC050630; assembly: GCF_044457245.1. NCBI lineage: Bacteria > Bacillati > Actinomycetota > Actinomycetes > Mycobacteriales > Nocardiaceae > Nocardia > Nocardia sp. NPDC050630. The sequence continues at coordinate 1,595,779 of NZ_JBITGN010000001.1, read as the reverse complement.
CAAGAACGGGCTCAACGCATTGACCATGGCGTTCGCACAGGAATACGCGCCCACTGTGCGCGTCAATTGCGTGATGCCGGGCGGATTCGCGACAGATATGGCCGAGAACTGGGATGAGGAGTTCGTCGGGAAGATCATCGATCGCCTGCCCGCGGGCCGGCTGGGGCGGCCGGAGGAAATCGCCGGTCTGGTCACCCATTTGGCGAGTGCCGCCGCCGGTTACACCACCGGTGCGATCATCCCGGTCGATGGTGGCCGGACCGCGGTGTACTGACATGAGAAACGATATGAGTGCCACCGGAACGACACTGGACGATCTGTTCGGGTTGTCCGGCCGAGTCGCCATCGTCACCGGCGCTTCCTCCGGCCTCGGAATGGGCTTCGCGAACGCTCTCGCCGGTGCCGGGGCCACCGTGTACGCGGCGGCCCGCAGGCTCGACCGGTTGGCCGCGCTGGCCGCGGATAACCCCCGGCTCATTCCGGTTCGTTGTGATGTGACATCCGATGAGGACCGCCGGATGTTGGTCGACCGCTGCTATGAGCAGTCCGGACGGCTCGATGTGCTGGTCAACAACGCGGGCAAGCCCGGCCCCCCGCATGCCGAAGACGAAACGGCAGCCGGGTTCGCATCGATTCTCGAGGTCAACCTCGTCGCGGGATTTCACCTCGCCACCTACGCCGCGACGCGACTGCCCGAGGGCGCACGCGCGTCGTATATCAATATTTCTTCGGTGATCGGGCTGGTTTCGACCGCACCGATCGGCGGCGCGAGCTACGCCGCATCCAAGGCCGGGATACTCGGACTCACCAGGGAACTCGCCGGGCAGTGGGGGCGCAAAGGGATCCGGGTGAACGCGGTAGTGCCGGGCTGGTTCGACACCGAGATGACCGATGGCCTGTTCGACAACGAGAAGTCGGCCGGGTGGGTGCGCCGCAACACCATGCTCGGCCGTGGTGGCAATGCCGGTGAAGTCGACGGCGCGGTCCTGTTTCTCGCCTCCGACGCGTCGTCCTATATGACTGGGCAGACGCTCATTGTCGATGGCGGCTGGACGGCTCGCTGATGCTGGCCGTCCAACTGACCGAGTGGGGTAGCGAACCACAGTTGCGTGAAGTCGCGGTTCCGGAGCCGCGTGGAGAAGAACTCCTGTTACAGGTCACCGCGGCGGGGCTGTGTCGCTCCGATCTGCACGTCATGGATGCCGCCGAATCGAGCTTCGACTATCCGCTGCCGCTCACCCTCGGCCATGAAGTCGCGGGCACGGTGATCGATGCCGGTCCCGGTGCGGACCAGTCCTGGCTCGGTGAAGCCGTTGTGGTCCATGGCATCTGGGGCTGTGGCCGCTGCCGCAATTGTGCGCATGGACGCGAGAACTACTGTCTGACGCTGCGGCCTCGTCCGGACGGCAGACTGGCTGCGATCGGCAATGGCCTCGGCTATCACGGCGGTCTGGCACAGGCCATGGTTGTGCCCTCGGCCCGATTCCTTGTTCGCACAGGTGATCTCGAACCCGCCATCGCCGCTCCACTCGCGGATGCTGGGACAACCGCTTACCACGCCGTGCGCCAGCACGCCGATGTCATCGACGAATCCGCGATCTGTGTCGTGATCGGTGTCGGCGGGCTCGGTCACCTGGCGATTCAGATCCTTCGCCACTTCGGTGCCGGACGTGTCCTCGCCATCGACAACCGGCCGGAAACACTCCATACCGCATTGCGGCTGGGCAGCGATGCGGCGTTTGCCGATCTCGCCGCGGCGCTTCCGGCACTCGACGGCGGCGCCGACCTGATCCTGGATTTCGTCGGCGCCTCCGACACGATGGAGTCGGCCGCGCGAGCACTCGCGCCAGGGGGGCGACTCGCGGTCGTTGGCAGTGCGGGCGGTCGCCTGGCCGTGGGCAAACGCATCGGCCTCGCCGCCGGGTGGCAGGTGGACGCACCATTTTGGGGTGCCCGATCGGATCTGCAGGCGGTGGTCGATATGGCTATCGGCGCGACACTCCACGTCGAGTCCACGACGTATCCCCTCACCGATGCGGTCGACATCTACCGGCGCCTTCGGGCCGGAACCGTCGCCGGACGCGCGGTACTCGTGCCGCCTCTATTGAGGAGCCGAGCACCGAAGCGAGTCGAAGCGAGTAGACAGATATCGAGCGTCGCGAGAGAAGTAGGGCGATGAAGACACTTGCACACGAATTGATCGAGCGGGCACAGCGCACGCCAGAACAGACGGCAGTTGTGGACGAATTCGGTCGCCACACCCTCGGAAAGATCGTGGCAGCGGCCCGAGCGCTGGCCGAGCGGATCGAGTCCATCGATCCGGCCCCGCCCACCGTCCTCATCCAGGCCGATAACACCTGGCACACTGTGGCGGCGGCCGTGGCGGTCGGTCTGCGTGGTGGTGTCGTCGCGGTATTCGGCGCGCATGCCACCGAATCCGAGTTCGCACTGGCTGTCGAGGATATCGCCCCGGATCTAGTGGTCGCGGCACCCGACTCGCTGCTGCGCTGGGGTGTGCGGGACAATCGCTTCCCGATTCGGGATACCGCCTTCGATGCGCGCGTGTTGCGCTCGCGAACGGGCCCGTTCGACTCGGTGGACAGATGGCACGGGGGTACAGCCATTGCGATGACTTCCGGCTCGACCGGGCGTCCCAAATGTGTTGTGCAATCCGAAGAAGCCATCCGCTATGCCTGCCAGTGCACCATCGACACCGTTGGACTGGAGCCGGATGCGGCTGTGGGAGCCTTCGTGCCGCTGTCTTCGGTAGCCGCCTTCTGTTTCGGCATGTACCTGCCTGCCTATCTCGGCGGCACAATGGTGTCGATCGGCAAATGGGAACCCGCCGCCGCGCTGGCGGCCATGGCGGAAGACCGCGTCGCATGGACGATGCTGGTTCCGACCATGGCCCTGCAGTTGTCGGTGGCCGAGGGCTCCGAAGGCATGTTGTCCGCCCTGCGGGCGATGACCGTCGGCGGTGGTCCGATGAACGAACGCGCACTGCGTGCGGCCGAGGAAAAGCTCGGTACCACGTTCCTGCGGGTTTTCGGTATGTCCGAATGTCTCGGACACACCACGCCACAACTCGACGACCCGCCGGCCATCAGGCTCGGCCGGGACGGGCGACCGTTTCGCGGCACCGTCGTACGGGCGGTCGACACCACCGGGAACGTCGTGGCCGCCGGCGAGGTCGGCGATGCGCAGGTGCAGGGCCCGTCCCTGTTCGTCGGTTACGCCCGAGGCGGTGTCGCGATTCCCCCGACGCTCACCGCGGACGGTTTCCTCCCGACCGGCGATCTGGTCGAGGTCGCCATCGATGGCTCGATCCGGGTGACCGGGCGCCAAAAGCAGATCATTATCCGAGGCGGCCGCAATATCGATATCAACGAACTCGAATCCGCCATCGCGAACGTGCCGGGCATCGTGCAGGTGTGCGTGGTCCCGGTACCCGATGCCATGCTCGGCGAACGAGCGGCAGCACTGGTGGTCACCGACGGCGAATCGCTGACATTGGCCACTGTCACCGATCAGCTTGCGGCGGCGGACTTTCCCAAGTCGAAGTGGCCCGAGTACCTGTTCACGGTGCAAGACCTGCCGCAGAACACCGTCGGAAAATTGTCCCGGCCCGACGCGGTGCGGTTAGCGACACAGCTGGCCACCGCAGTTGACCCGAGTTCACCTCAGTTCCGGTAGAGTCATGTCGAATCCACACCATCGAATGCGGGGGTATGAGAGCTGATGACCGTCGACTCGGAGGTCCGCCGCGAAAGCGCGCGCTCGAAGCGAAGCGGAATTCTCACCGCCGCCATCAAGCAATTCGGGAAAGTCGGTTACGAGCACACCAAATGGGCGTCGATCGCCGACGAGGTGGGTATCGGTCAGACCGCGCTGTACCACTATTTCGAGTCGAAGGCCCACTGCCTGCTGACGATCATGCGACTGGAACTGGCCGACTCGGCCGAAAGATTCAACGCCGCGGTCGCTGATCAGGCCGACCCGGAGCAAGCGTTGCGCGCCGCCATCGCCGCGGCGCTGACCGCCTCGCCGACCGATGCCCTGCAGCGCCGGATCCTGCAGAACCATATGGATTTGCTCGCCGCCCCGCGTCAGTCGGCCAAGGAAGAGGCCGAACGCCTGCGGTCGCGTGAGCTCGTGCGACAGATCGAGCAGAATTGGACCGGGCTGATCTCGGACGGAATCGAGGCCGGCGTCTTCACTCCGGGCGATCCACGCATGCTCGGTCGAATGGTCCTCGGCCTGGTGATCAGCGTCTGGCGCTGGTACCGGCCGAAGGGCAACGTCACCCTCGCGCAGATCACCGAGTCGGTCACCGAAGCAGCAGTACGGATCGTGCGTAACTGAGATCCCACCTCCCGCAGGGGGATCTCTACGCCCGCCGAAACTGAACAGAATTCAGTTAGGAGTCGCATGTACAACCTGATCGTCCTCGCATCGCGTCCCAGCGATTGGACCCATGAGCAGTTCATCGAATGGTGGCGGGGTGAACACGCGGAGGTGACCTACCCGCTGCCAGGCCTGCTGCGCTGGCAGCACACCGATCTCCTCGAATCCTTCGACGAGAAGTCGTCCGGCTGGGACGGTCTGTCGATTCTGAGTTTCGAATCCCGCGGGGCGCTCGACGCCGCATTGGCGAGCCCGGAATGGAAGGCCGCCGTCGAGGACGTGGGCACCATGCGGGGACGTCGCATGATCTGGTACGGCGAGGAGAAGACAATGGTGCCGCTCGCCCCGGCGGTCGAATGAGCGCCGAATGGGCCGAACCCGGGTGTTATCCGATAACCGAAGGGATCCACCGCATCCCGCTGCAGATGCCGCAGGACGGCCTGCGCGCGGTCAACGTCTACGTACTGGAAACCGACGCCGGCCTCGTACTCATCGACGGCGGCTGGCACCGACCCGACACCTACCGGGAGCTCTCCGACGCATTGGCCCGAATCGGCCGGTCGGCAGCCGAAATTCACGATGTCTTCGTCACCCATATCCACCGCGATCACTACACTTTCGCCATTGAACTGCGCCGCCGGCACGGCTGTCGAGTTCATCTCGGCGCCGATGAAGCCGGCGGACTCAACGCCATCCACAAACTGAACAGCAACGTCCCTGACAGTTCGCTACGGGAACTGCGGCGGGCGGGCGCGGACGATATCGCGCGACGAGCTCATGCGGCAGGCATCGCCGAACCGTTCGAACGCGACGATTGGGAACAGCCCGATCACTGGCTGCGCCCCGGCGCACTGCCCATCCCCGGGCTCGATCTCCATGCGGTAGCGACCCCCGGACATACCAAGGGCCACATGATCTTTCAGGATCGCGAGAGAGGGCTGATCTTCACCGGAGACCACGTGCTGCCCACGATCACCCCATCGATCGGATTCGAATTGGGCCCGTGGGAACTGCCATTGGATAACTTCCTCCGGTCATTGGTGCTGCTACGCGACGATGACGGGCAGAAGATGCTGCCCGCACACGGGCCCACCGGAGGCAGCGTCGGGCAACGCGCTCGTGAACTTCTCGCCCACCACGACCACCGGTTCGAGCAAATCGTCACCGTCGTCGGCGATCTTGGCCCGTGCACCGGCGTGGCAGTGGCCCGAGCATTGACGTGGACGCGGCGCGACCGCGCGTTCAGCACCCTCGACGACTTCAATCAAATGGTCGCGACGTGCGAGACGATGGCGCATCTGGATGTCCTGGTCGCTCGAAATATGTTGTCCGCGAAGGATGTGGACGGCGTTATAGCCTTCCGGGTGGCCGCATGATGCGCCTGAGAGCCCGCTGGGCGGGAACGCAGCGAACGTGACGAGCCGATCCCACACAGAAAGCCCGCACCTCTGATGTGATCGAGGTACGGGCTTTCTGCTGCACAGGGATCGCATCGCCATCGACGCCAACAGCTTCGCCGGTCAGGCGCAGGTCCAGCCGCCGTCCACGTAGAGTTCGGTGCCGGTGATGAAGGTCGAATCGTCGCCCGCCAGGAATGCGACGGCGGCGGCGACCTCTTCGGCGCGACCGAGTCTGCCCATCGGTGTGTTCGCGACCATCGCCCGGTGTCGCTCGGTGCCGTCGTATCGTTCGAGGAGTTGTGGGGTTTCGATGAAGCCCGGGTGGATCGAGTTGACCCGCACTCCCTTTGTCGCCCAATGCAATGCGGCGTTCTTCGTCATGCTGCGCACGGCCCCCTTCGCCGCCGCGTAGGCCACGCTGTTGCCCAGGCCGCCGACGGTGCCGAGGATCGAGCAGATGTTGACGATCGATCCGCCGCCGGTCTGCTCGATCAGCCCACCCGCGTGCTTCATGCCCAGCCAGGTGCCGGTCTGACTCACCTCGATCACCCGGTTGTATCGATTCAGATCTTCGTCCACCACCGATGCCAGGCTGCCGATGGCACCGTTGTTGACGACGGCATCCAAACTCGAGAAGCGTTCGGCCACCGCGGACATCGCCTGCTGCCACTGCGACTCCTGGGTGATGTCCAATCCGAGAACCTGATGCCGCGCACCGTGTTCCAGGCCGGCACTCAGCTTCTCGCACGCCTCGACGTCGACGTCGGTCACCACAACCGAGGCCCCCTCCTCGGCCAGGCGGCGCACGATTTCGACGCCGATCCCCCCTGTCGCACCGGTCACCAACACAACCTTGCCATCGAGCCTCGAAACACCGAGAGTCATTGCTGTGCAGTCCTTTCGCAGTCGGAGCTGGGGTCCGACTGTCAGAGCTTGCTGAGTACGTTGCGGCCGCCGACCAGCATGGCGAGCGCAACACCGATCGTGGTCACCGCGGTCATGAGCAATGCCATCGCCGCGACCAGCGGGTAGGAACCGTTCTGCCACATATCGAACAGCAGGGTCCCCATCACCTGAGTGGTGGACGCGCGCACCAGCAACGAGGCCGCGAATTCGTGGGTGAGCAGGATGAACATCAAGGCGACCGCGCTGAGGATGGTGGGACGCATCAACGGCAGCATGATCCGCGCGTTCGTCACGAATGGTGATGCTCCGCTGGTTGCCGACGCCTCGGTATAGGTGTTGCCGAGGGCAAGCATCGCAGTCATCTGCATTCGCGTCGCGAAGGGCAACATCAGTACGACGTAGACGAGGATGATCACTGTTCGTGTCCCGTACAGGATCAGTGGCGGCTCGGTATAAGTGAGCAAGAAACCGACGCCGAAGATCACCGCCGGGATGCCGAGCGGCAATGCTGTGATGAAATCACCGATGAGCGCCAGAATTTTGTGGCGTCGGCCGCGTACCAACAGGTTGGCCATCACGTAGCCGATGGGTACACAGATCGCCACCGCGCCCAGCGATGTCAGCACACTGGTGATCACCGATTCGACAATCGCTTCCGTACCGGCCAACTCTCGGAAATTATTGAGCGTGAACAGGTTCCACGACAGCGACCCCGACCAGTACCGCGTCGAGGACACGATGATCAACCCGACCAAAGGGATGACGAGGGCGAACAACGCGTAGCCGATGATCGTCACTACGGCCCAGGTAGCGCGGCCGGTGGATGGCGCGAATGCCTTGCCGCCGTGCGTGACGAAGCGAGTCTGATTGCCCAGCAAAGCCTTCTGAATCAGTACCAATACCAGCCCGAAGATCACCAGTGGCGAACCGGCCGCGGCGGCCGCGGCGAAGTCCGACGGTGATTCGGAGACTCGCCGATACATTTCGGTGGTGAGCACCTTGACGCCACTGTTCTGGCCCAGCAGCAGAGGACCGGTGAACTGGCCGAGGCCGAGCAGCAACGCGATTCCGCCGCCGTAGATCAACGACGGGCGCAGCAAAGGCAGCACCACCCGGAAGAACACTCCGAGTGTGGACGACCCGCTCACCTGTGCGGCCTCGAGATGTTCCGAGCTGATGTTCTGCATGCCCGCGCTGACGAAAAGGTAGACGAACGACGTCAGCCCCAAGGCGGTGAGAATGATGATCCACGGAACGGTGTAGACATCGATCGGTCCGGTATCCGATCCGCTCCACCACGGCAACTTCCTCAGCACCAGATTCAAATAGCCGGGCCCCGGCGACAGCAGAAAGGCCCAGCCGACGACGTTGGCGACCGCGGGCATGACGATCGGCAGGATCGGAATGATCCGCAGGAAGCCGAGTCGGTCCGGCAGTCGGCTCGCCGCGAACGCCAGCACCGTGCCGAGCACCATCGCGATCACGAGCGAGCCGAGCGCCAGCGCGATGGTGGTCCCGATCGTTTCCGCGATATCGAAGCGCCCGTACTGGTTTCGATAACCTTGCGCGCCGTTTTCGAACGACAGCGATTGCAGCCGGATCATCGGCAATACGACCAGATAGGCGAGAACTGTCAGCAAGGCCAGATATCCGATTCTGGCTCGCACTTGCGCGGGTATCGCAAGGGACCGGGTGGCCGCAGCGGTAATCGTGGCCATCACGACTGCCCTCCCGCCCCCGCCGCGGCCAGCACCGGCACATCGGCGCCTGCGGCGTCGGGCTGCGCGAATACCCGCAAACTCGCCGGCGAGAAACTGACGATCATGGGATCTGCTGGGCGGCTTCGGCGCAACATGGCGCCATGGGTGGCCGCATCGACTCGTACCGCGAGCTGTTCGCCACCCGTTCGGACGGTGACGTCGAAGTGGCGGCCGCCATATTCGTATGTCACCAACTCGGCATGCAATGCCACATCGCCCTGCGGCACTTCGGCGATCGACGAATGCACCATGACATCGTCGGGACGTAGCCGTGCGACCGCGGACGTACCTTCGTCGGCTCGTCCGCGCACCACCGCACGCGTCAGGTCGATATCGTCGCCGGCCGAGGTGATCCAGCCACCGGGACCGCGGCGCAGTTCCAGCCGGTTTGCCATACCGATGAACGCGGCCACGTACTCCGATACCGGATGCTCGAAAACCTGCTCGGGCGCATCGTACTGTTCGATCTTGCCCGCCTTCATAATGGCGACGCGGTCGCCGAGGGCGAATGCCTCGGCCTGATCGTGAGTGACGAAAACCGCTGTGAATCCGAGGCTTCGATGCAGCTGATGGATTTGTGAGCGAACCTGATCCCGCAATCTGGCATCAAGGTTGCTCAATGGTTCGTCGAAGAGCACCAGATCGGGCCGGGCCACCAGGCCACGGGCCACCGCGACGCGCTGTTGCTGTCCACCGCTGAGCTGCGCCGGGTACCGGTCGAGCAGCTCCGTGCAATCGACCATGGCGGCGGCAGTTTCGACGGCTCCGCCGGAGATCTCCTTCCGCAACTTGCGGACCTGCAGCGGATATCGGATGTTCTTGCGCACGGTCATATGTGGCCACAGTGCGTACGACTGGAACACCATTCCGATATTCCGTTGGTGGACAGGCACATTCAGCTTCGCCTCGGCGTCGAAGACGCGCCGGTCCTTGAAAGTGATCGAACCATCCTGGGGTGTCTCCAATCCGGCGAGACAGCGCAGGGTGGTTGTCTTGCCGCAGCCACTCGGGCCGAGCAGTACGAGGAGTTCGCCTTCCTCGATCGCGAGGTCGAGCTGGTCGACGACGACATTCGATCCATAGGTCTTGGTGAGACCGGAAACTGTGAACTGCGAGCTCATCTCATGCCTTCTAGGTCTGCTTCTTGGGTGTGCGGGCGCCGGCGGCGGTGCCGCCATCGACCAGCAAGTCGATCCCGGTGACATAGCTGCTGTCGTCACCGGCAAGGAACAAGATCGCCTTCGCGACCTCCATCGGGCTGCCACGTCGCTTCATGGGGATGCTCTGCACATAGGCTTCGACATCGTCTGCGGCGAAGTCGGGAACCGCGGTGATCTCGGTGTCGATGCTGCCCGGGCACACCGTGTTGACACGGATACCACGATCGGCCAGTTCGAGTGCCGCGACCTTATTCAGGGCGCGAACACCGAATTTCGACGCGCCGTAGGCACCGAGTTCGGCGGTCGCGAGCACGCCCCGCAGCGACGAGATGTTGATGACCGAGCCACCTGCGACCATCGCCGCGGCGGCCGCCCGCAGTCCGAGGAATGTGCCGACCAGATTGAGGTCGATCATCCTGCGGAACTGCTGCAGCGTGGTTTGCGTCAGTGGCGCTTTCATTGCCGCTCCGGCGCTGTTCACCAGCACCTGGAGCGGGTGTCCCGCGCGATCCATATCGGAAGTGACTGCCCGCCAATCGGATTCGGCAGTCACATCGAGTCGACGGTAATGCGCAGTCGGACCCAGTTCGTGGGCGCGGCGCTCTCCCGCCGCGTCGTCGAGGTCGGTGAGGTACACCGTCGCGCCCTTGCTCGTGAACAGTTCGGCGGTCGCGCCGCCGATTCCGCCGGACGCTCCGGTGACCAATACGTTGACTCCGCGCATCAATGCAGCACTCCCGTCCACTGTCAGCTCTGGAAAAGTTGTGACCACTCTTGGGAGTACTTCTCGATCTTCTCCGCGGTCAGATCACTGGTGTCCGGTGCAGCGATGTCTTGCGCTCGGGCTACCGCGCCGGGGATATCGGCCAACGCCGCCGCGTATCCCCCGTTGAGCGCTGTCTGTCCTTCGCGGGTGACCATGAAATCCGCCAGTACCTGTGCGGCATTGGGATGCGGCGCCACACTCGTCACCTGGCTGTACCAGGGGGTGCCCCACGGCGACGATGGCAGAGCCCAATTGACCGGGGCCCCTGCGGCCACTTCGGTCACCAAGGGTTGAACCGAAGGCGTCACGACAATTTCACCGGAGGTCAGTGCCTGGGCGACACCCAGAGCGCTCGGGTAGATCCGTGGCTTCAGAGCGGCGAGTTGCTTCCAGTAGTCCTCGCCATAGGTGCGCGCGTAGTACCGGTACAGATCGACATACGAGGCGATGCCGGACGGATTGACGATTCCGATCTTGCCCCGATAGGCGGGATTCAGTATGTCCTGGGCAGATTTCAGGCCGTTCGGGACCGCACCGGTGTTCCAGCCCAGGGCGAAAACCGCCGCGCTCGTCAGGAAGAATCGGTTGCTGAGCACACTCTTGTCCGGCTGATACTCGGGAGCCTTCAGATCCGGCCCGACCAACTCGGTGGAGTACGACCCCGATTTCGCGGCATTGGTAATCCACGCCGCATCGGTCAGCATGTGCACATCGGCGGTGCCCTTCCCGGTCTTCTTCTCGGTCTCCACCCGAGGGTTGATGTCGGCGTCGGTACCGCGCACGAAGTCCAGCTTGATCCGCGGATACTTTGCCTGGAACGCGGCCTTGAGGGCTTCGAGGTTGGCTGGCTTCTGGCTCGAGTAGAGCATCACGGCGCCCTCCCCGTTGGCCGCGGCGACCACGTCCTCCCAGCTGCCTGCGACGGGCTTCGAGGCGGACGAATTCCCGCCGCAGGCGGCCAGGCCGAATGTCGAGGCGACAATCGCGAGCGCTGCGACCGCCTTGGTCAGAGATTTCATGAGGGAATCTATTTCCTTACCTGATCGAGAAGAGCGGCCAGATCGTTCGGGATCGAGACCATCGGCATATGGCCCGATTCGAGAAATCGGGTGCTTCCACCGACGAGGTCGGCCGACCGTGATTGCAGATCCGGCGAGTAGCACGCATCTTTGGTGAGGCGAATGTAGGTTCGCGGAAGGTCGGCCGACAGACCCGAGAGATCTACTGTTTCCTCGAGCAATGCCGCCGAATCATCGATGACCTGATCGGCAGTCCATTCCGTCTGCTCGGGTGACATGTCGTTGCACAACATGGCAATCGCGGCAGCACGGTCCTGGTGATAAACCCCGCCGACGATCGACTGCCGCACGGCGGCCTGGACAGCCGGATCGATCTGGTCGAGCACGCGTGTCCCGTGCGGCGGTACGACGGCGGACAGGAACACGATGTGCTGGATGCGATCGGCCAACTCCGGTAGCACCCGCGGAACCGACACTCCGGCGAACGAATGCGCGACCATCACAATGTCGGTGAGATCGGCCGCGTCCTCGACGATCGCCGCAGCACAGTCGTCCAGGGTTACTCCGCGGACGTCCCGGTCGGACCGCTTTCCGCGGCCGGGCAGGTCGACGGCGACCGTCGGCCCAGTGAGCAACGGCAGCAAGCGATCCCAGCAGGAGGCGGCCATACCCGCTCCGTGCACGAGTAGAAACGACATCGAACCTCCGAAACTGAACTGATCTCAGTTTGAGAATCTATCCGCAGCCACTTGTGGTGTCAATCACATGGAGACAAACTTATGAAGTGAATCCAGTTCAAGTAGATCTTGTATCCGCTGGCCAGGCATCCCTGCCGCTGTGGATCGGTGCAGTACAGCTGCGGAATCGTCTGGTCGCCACCGCGCACGGATCCGGGGTGGTCGGTGGCGGCCTGGCACAGCCCGGCGACGCGGAGTACTGGCGGCGCTGCGCCGCCGGGGGTGCGGCGATGGTGATCGCGGGCGGCACGGTGGTGAGTCCGGAATCGGCGAATCGAATCGGCAATATCACCGAGGCATGGCGACCCGAGGCGATCAGCGGGCTGCGGGCGCGCGCGACCGCGATCAGTAGCGAAGGTGCCGTTCCGGTATGCCAGCTCGTACACCTGGGACGCGAAACACTCGGCGCCGAGATCTGGGAGCACCCGATCGCGCCGTCGAGCATCAGATCGCCGCGAGAGCCGGTGCGCGCCAGGACAATGACCGACACCGACGTCGATCGAATGATCGCGAGTTTTGTCGCCAGTTCCCGCCATGCTGTCGAAGCGGGGTTCCCCGCGATCGAACTGCATGCGGCACATGGCTATTTGCTGGCTCAGTTCCTTTCGCCCTCTTCCAACGTCCGGGCTGAGTCCGGCACGGTTGCGGGGCGGGTGCAGGTTCTGTACCGGCTGTATGCCGAGATCAAGGCGTCTTGTCCGGAAGTGGTGCTCGGGGTGCGTGTTTCGATCGATGGTGCGGAGGAGGCTGGTCTGGACCTGGACGGGCTGTGCGAGTTGATGCCGTTGCTCGACAGGTTCGACTATGTGAATGTGACCGCAGGGGTGCGGACGACATATGTGCGCGATATGGCGACCTCCGAGCCGCCGCTGCTCACGCACGTGCGGAGGCTGCGCGCGGCATCGGCGCGGCCGTTGCTGGTGTCGCAGGCGTTTCGCTCCAGGGCGGACATCGAATCCGCGTTGGCGGCCGGAGCCGATATGGTCGGGCTGGCCCGGCCGCTCATCGCCGACCCGCAACTGCCGCTGAAATTGCTGCGGGGCAATGACTCTCAGATCCGGCCGTGCGTATCCTGTAATGAGGACTGCCGCTCGTTCACTCCGGTACTGCTGTGCTCGGTGAATCCGACCCTGGCCCCGCCTGGCCACGATGCCCGCCCGGCATCGCCGCTCCGGTTCGGACCGTCACCGGCAGCGTCGGGGCGCGTCGCGGTGGTGGGTGCCGGACCGGCAGGCCTGGAGGCAACGCTCCAACTCACCGCGACGCACGACGTGACACTGTTCGAAGCGCGCGAGCGGATCGGTGGGCAGCTGGCCGTGGCGGCGCAGGCGCCGAACCGGGCGGGCTGGTCGAAGCTACTGCGCTTCTACACAGACAATCTCGGCAATGCCGATGTCCGACTCGGACACCGCGTAACACCCCATGAACTGGGCGATTTCGCTCAGGTCATCATCGCGACCGGCGCCACTGAGCTACCAACGCCCGATGCACTGTCCTCGACAGGTCTCATCGCCGATCGGCATGCGATAACACCGGGAGATCGGGTGGTCATCGCCGACGACGGCTTCGGCTCATGGCTTACCGTCGGCGCGCTGGAAGCCGCGCTGGCAGCAGGAGCCGCACAGGTGACGGTAGTGGTCCCGGGACCCGCATTCGCGGCCACCATCCCTCCGGAAAGCCGGGTCCAACTGATGAAACGCCTTGCCGGGAGCCCGGTGGAGTTCGTCGTCGGCGCGACGGTGACAGAGATACGAACGAACAGCGCAGGTACCGTAGCGTTCTGCCGACATGTCCTGTCTGGCAGGCCATTCGAAGTTGGATGCGAACATGCTGTTGCCGTCGGAGAAAGGATAGCCTCAGACTGGCAGGACATAAAGCAGGCCCTTCCGCTGGCACGAGTGCAGGTAATCGGGGATGCAGTAGTGCCACGGCGCGTCTCGCACGCGGTTGCGGAGGGATACGCTGCGGCGCAGGCGATCACGGACGCGGTTGTCCGATCGGGTTAGCCGGTATACCTACTCACGCCCCGCTCGGCACGGGATCCGAGCGGGGCGTGAGCTTTCCGTTGCTTACTGTCGCACTCGGCGAACTACTTCGGGGTCGGCATCGGCTGGTTGATGGTGGTGAAGTACTGGATCGCCGCACCGATCGCGACCGGCGCGGTCACCAGGATCTGACCGGCCAGGGTGCCCAGCGCACCGACAGCGACGATACCGCCCAGGCAGCCGATGGCGGCCGCCGGAATGAAGGGACCGAACAAGCCGGCGATGGTCGCCGCGGCGACCGTCGCACCGGCGATGCCACCGAGTACGCAGCCTGCCGCACCGCCGGCCAGACCACCGACCAGCGTGCCGATCGTGGCACCCGTGCTGATGGTACTGGTCAGGCGGTTCCAGGCGGCCTGCTCACGGTCATACGGGGTCTTCCACGGCGCCTGATCCTCATACGGCAACGCGACCGGCTTGTAGGTCGCGTGTGCCATATCGAACTGTGGGGCCAGGGTCGCGGTGCGGTCGTTGATCTCCGCGGCGATCGGGAATTCGAAATCATCGACACGGAACCGCAAGTCGGCACCGGCCAGGGTGGCCCCATCGGCCGCCTTGATCTTGAATACACCATCCTCGACAACCATCGCTCCCGCGCTTGTCGTAATGATCGTGGACCGGTCGGTCGCCGAAGCGGTGAAATCGACGTCACCGTGGCCGGAGGTGGGCGCGGCATGGACGGTCCCGGCGCTGATGCCCAGTCCGGTGGTCACCAGCGCAGCCGTTACCGCGAACTTCTTGAATTCCATTGCTTGAATCCTCATCGATTCTTCATGTGTCGAAACAAGTTGGCACCACTCCTGATTCTGGAATCAGGCGGTAATGCCCGGACCGCGTCCGACTGGTACGCCGGACACGACTTCTTGAGGGAGGTCGAGGCTGGGATCGATGGAGATCGTCTTCTGCAGCAGGTATTCCTGCACCGCATCGACGCCGTGCTCGCGCCCGAGTCCGGACTCTTTGTAGCCACCGAAAGGAGAGCCGAGATCCGCGGCGAATGTGTTCACCGAGAAGGTTCCCGTTCGAATTCTCCGTGCGACCTCGAAACCATGTGCGCAGTCGGCCGTGAAGACCGATCCGGCAAGACCGAAGCGACTCTGATTGGCGATCCGGACGGCATCTTCTTCACCGTCGTGCGCGATCAAAACTGCCACCGGCCCGAATATCTCGTTCTGCGCGATGTCCATATCGTTCGTGACGCCGGTGACCAACGTCGGTTCGATGTACCAGCCCTCGGAGAGATGCGCCGGTCGTCGGCCGCCGGTGCGTATCGTCGCTCCTTGCTCGACAGCCCGGGCCAGATGCGCTTCGATGCGTTCGAGATGCGACTTGGTGATCACCGGTCCCACCACTGTGTCGGCGTCGCGCGGATCGCCTACCTTCAGCGCCTCGAACGCACGCGTGAACGCATCGGCGTAGAACTCGTACTGTTGCGCGGGCACCAGGAATCGTGTCTGCGCGACGCAGCTCTGGCCGGAATTGGTGGCGACACTGGCGCCGACGAGAGTAGGGACGACGATCTGGGGATCGGCATCCGACAGGACGATCGCCGCCGATTTTCCGCCGAGTTCCAGGACCACCGGTCGAATCAGTTCGCCGCACGCCGCACCGATCTTCTTGCCGACCTCGGTGGATCCGGTGAAGCTCACCATATCGACACCGGGATGTCCGACGAGATACTCGGACTCCCCTGCTCGCGCCGCCACGATATTGATTACTCCAGCAGGGAAACCGATCTCCTGCAACAGATTCCCGAGCGTGAAGATCGCCAACGGGTTCGGCTCCGTCGCCTTCACAACGACCGTGCACCCGGCGATCAGCGCGGGACCGATCTTTTGCGCCACGGCGGGAAGAGCGAAGTTATAGGCGGGAAATACCGCGACAACGCCCACCGGCTCCTTGACGACCAGGCTCTTGCCCGCCATCGGAATGACGCCGACCGCATCCCCCGATCCCGCGAACGGGGTCAGATCGCTGACACGGAGCTCGCTGATCTGCAGCGACTTCGCTACTTCGGCGACGTAATTCAGGCTCATTACCGGCGCGACGGCCTGGTACACCTGGGAGAGCAGATGGCTGCAGCCCAGTTCGTCGGTGATGAGCTCGGCGAGTTCCTCCCCGTGTGCGGCGATCGCCGCGGCAAGTCGAACGAGGTGCTCACCGCGCTGCGCCGGACTGAGTTTCGGCCAGTCGGACCCGTCGAAAGCCTCTCGGGCGGCGGCAACGGCCGCGTCGATATCCGCTTCGGTGGCCGCGGGCACCGAACCGATCGGCTTTCCGCTGGCCGGCGAAATCACCTCGAATCGGTCATCGGAGGACGTCTTTCGCCAGGATCCCCCAATAAAGAATCCAGTGAATTCGCGATCGATCACGCGAAGCTCCTCTCGAAGACAAGGTTCCTATCGTCGACGCGCTGTCGCCGACCGAACTGAGTTGAACTCGGTTCGGGTTTCACCGTACATGCCCCGTGATCCACTTCACAAGCAAATCAAGACTTGAACTGACTTCAGTTTTAGAGTTACGGTGACCGGCACGCTGGGCAGCACCACGACGCGTGAGGAGCATCTAATGCCGCAGGTCCACACCGACGTCCTTGTCATCGGCGGCGGGATGGCCGGGCTCACCGCGGCGGCTCGATCGCTGCATCGAGGCAATTCGGTGATCGTCGTCGAGAAGGCCGCCGCCGTAGGCGGATCCGCGCAATTCGCGGGATATGCATGGACCGCCCCTTCTCACGCGATCATGGACGAGGTCAACCCGCGCGGCGATATCGAGCTGCGCCGCGCACTTGTCGACGGATTCGACCCTGGTATCGCTTGGATCCGCTCGCTCGGCGTCGAATGCGCCGATGCGGTCACCGTCCTGCGCTACGGTTCCGGCCATCAATTCGACACCAACCGGTACCTCGACGAGTGCCGCCGACGGATCCGTGCCGAGGGTGAGTTGCTGACCGAGACCGACACTCGAGCCCTGCTCACCGAGAACGGTTCCGTCGTCGGCGCTCGGGTTCGACTTCCGGACGGTACCGCCCGCGAGATTCGCGCTGGCGCAACGATACTCGCGACCGGAGGGTTCCAGGCGAATCCAGAGCTGGTCGACAAGTACATCCATCCCGATGCGAGCGCGATGCAGTTGCGGTCCAACCCGACCAGCGTCGGCGACGGACTTCGGCTTGCCGAGTGCGTCGGGGCCGCGACGGGCACGGAACGCTCCGGTTTCTACGGTCACCTCATTCCCGCCGGGGTAGAGTTGCGCGATCCGTCCGACTTCGTCGCGCTGTCGTTGTACTACAGCGAGCACGCCCTGCTGTTCAACCTCGACAACCGCCGGTTTACCGATGAAACCGTCGGCGATCACCTGACCACCATGGAACTGCTGGACCAACCCGAGTCCCGAGGATTGCTCGTCGCCGACGAGCGGGTCTACCGAGACTGGATCACCGGAAGTTACGTCAAGGGCGCGCAGGCGCTCGACAAGTTCGATCTGGCACAACGCCGCGGCGGCCGTTGTGGCATCGCCGAAAGCCTCGACGACTTCGTATATCTGCCCGCCGAATGGGGCTACGACGGCGTCGATATCTCCGCGCAGATCCGGGCTGTGAACGCGGCGGGCGCAGCCGCGCAGCCCTCGCGCACCTACGACGCGCGAGCGCTCGACCACGGCCCGTATTACGTCATCGAGGTATGCCCGGCCCTGACATTTCCATTTCACGGCATTCGCATAGACCGGTACGGCCGGGTCCTTGCCAGAAGCGGGGGAACCATCGATGGACTCTTCGCGGCGGGCGCCGATATCGGCGGTCTCTACGACCGCGCGTACACCGGCGGAATCGCCGCCGCTCTTGTATTCGGACTTGCCGCGGCCGACCGAGCGACAGCCGACCGTGCCGTCGCGGCTGGCTGACCGCCGTGGTTCACCTCCGACGTAGTGCCCGTAAGCCTGCGGCCATGAACTCCGGTGTCGCCTCGGCCGCAGCGGCCGCGCCGTTCCCGGCGTCGGCACCTTGCCGAGCCCGGTGGGCGATTCCCTCACCGATGACCGCGAGCTTGAAGTTGGCGAGGGCGAGATAGAAGTTCCACTCGCCCAAGTCTCTCCCGGATGCATCGGCATACCGCTGTGCTAGTGCATCCGCAGGAGGAAACCGCGGGCTCGTCCACGCGGCTTCGGCTCCGAGGACCTGATCGAATGCCGGAGACCGGTAGACACACATGAGCGCGACATCGGTGAGCGGGTCGCCGATCGTCGAGAGCTCCCAGTCCACCACGGCGCGGACGATATCCGGTCCAGCGAGATCGAGAATGGAGTTGTCGATCCTGAAGTCGCCGTGCACAATTGCGGCACTCGATGCCTTCGGGACACGCTCCGCGAGGGCCTGAAACAGCGTCATCGCGTCACCGAGTTCGCGCGTCTTCACCCGTTCCCATTGACTTGCCCACAACGTCACTTGACGGGTGAGGAATCCGTCGGGCCGACCGAACGATTCGAGTCCGACGGCGCGATAGTCGACAGCGTGGAGTTCGACCAGTGCCGCCACCAACGCCGAGGTGCTCATCTCCACCTGTGCGTCGGTCAGGCCGGCGAGATCGTATCGATCCCGCACCACTTGGCCCGCAACGAATTCCACGACGGTCATGGGTACGCCGAGTGCGGTGCCCGCCGCATCGAACGCCACGGTTGCGGCGATCGGCACCCGGGTGCCTTGCAAGGCGTGCGCAACGGTGTACTCGCGGGCCATATCGTGTGCGGATGGTGTCAGCCCGCTGACCGGCGGGCGACGGACCACCCACGTCGACTCGTCGTCGCGAACCTTGTAAGTCAGGTTCGAGCGGCCGCCGCTGATCGGTTCGATCACCAGCTCGCCACGTATCTCGACCCCGCTGTACACCAGGAACCGGTGCAGCGCTTCGGCATCCATACCCGGCAGCGTCATGCGGAATCCTCACGAATCGCGCGTTCGGCCGCACCGACGCTCCGTTTGGCGATAGCCCAGCGATGGACCTCGGAGGGACCGTCGTACACCCGAAACGGACGCACCTCACGTGCCAGCCGCGCCAGCGGCAGATCCTCGGCAACGCCGAGGCCACCGCACATCTGCGCCGAGCGGTCGACGATTCGGAATATCGCCTCTGCGGCAAAGGTTTTTGCGATCGATGTGGCATTGGACGCGGCACCGCCGCGGTCGAGTTCCCAGCACGCCCGCACGAGCAGCGACCGGGTTGCCGCGATATCTATCTCGTTGTCGGCGACCATTTGCTGAATCATGCCGAGATCACCGAGTTTCGCACCGAATGCCTCGCGCCGCGCCACATGGTGTACGGCGATATCGTGGCCGCGGCGCGCGGCTCCCAGCCATCGCATGACGTGCGTCATCCGGGCCGGTCCGAGCCGAACTTGCGCATACTCGAAGCCTCTATCGACTGCACCGAGCACCGCGGAATCGGGCACCATCAGATCCTCGAAGGTGACCTCACAGTGACCACCGAGCATCGAGCGGTCCGCTGTCGGGATGTGCCGCCCGACGTGCAGACCTGGTACATCGGTCGGCGTCAGGAACATCGTTGCGCCGCCACGCTCGCCCGGCTGACCCGACGTACGCGCCATGATGATGAAGAACCCGGCGCCGTCGGCCCCGGTGATGAACCATTTGCGTCCGTTGATGCGCCACCCGCCCGCTGTCCGCTCGGCCCGGGTCGTCAGCGCCGATGGATCCGAGCCCGCGCCCGGAGCGGGCTCGGTCATCGCGAACGCCGACCTGATCTCCCCAGTCGCCAAGGGCGCAAGGTATTGCGACTTCTGCGCCGGGCTGGCGACATGCGCGAGCAGGTGGACATTTCCTTCGTCGGGCGCCGCGATGTTCAATGCCATGGGACCGAAGAGTGAATACCCGGCCTCCTCGAAGACCGGCGCCCGATCCGACATCGACAATCCCAGCCCGCCGTAGTCGACCGGCGCATGCGGGGCGAACACGCCTGCGAGCTTGGCGGCCGCCTGTAGATCCTTGCGCACGATATCGCCACCGGCGGCGGTGATATCGCCACCATGCCGGTCCTCGATCGGAAGGACGACCTCGCGGGTGAATGCCCTGGTCCGTTCGACCAATGCCGCGATCTCAGCCGAATACGCCAAGTCGATCGCCATATACCTACCTATCGCCTGATCAGTACGACACGAATTGCCTTGATCTACTTGGATATTCCTTTGATGAAGTCCGCACACCGTTCGGCGATCATCATCGTGGTGGTGTTGGTCGGCACACCGACGATGGTCGGCATCACCGACGCATCGGCGATGTACAGCGCATCGAGACCGTGCACCTTGCAGTCCTGTCCGACCACCGCCCACGGACTGCCCGCTTCGCCCATAGCCGCGGTGCCCACCGCATGCGCATAGGTGTTCTTGGCTTCCAGGACCGCTTGCGTGAGTTGACCGGTCGTCACCGCCGACGGCCCGGGCCACACCTCTTCGCCGACGTATTTCGCGAGCGGTCCGGACTTCATCACCTGCCGCGTGAGTTCGATGCCGCGCACCAGGCGGCGCAGATCGTCGGGGTGATGCAGGAGATTCAGCAGGATGCGCGGGTCGGTGCCGGGATCAGCGGATCTGATCTCGGTGGAACCGATCGAGTACGGCCGAACAAGACCGACCGCGACCAGAATCGAACCGGGCTCGAGGGTGAACGGGATCATGTGCAGGTCGATCTCCGCGGAACCGCCCGGCCCGGCCGCGCTGGTCGTCAGCACGACCTGCAGCGGTGGCAGGAGTTCGCCGATGGCCTCCGCATCGCCGGTATAGGTCATGTACACGAGGGGATGATCGCGGAGATTGCGCCCAACGCCTTCCAGTGGCACTTCAACCGGGATGTCCAACTCCTCGAGCACTTCCGCGGGTCCGATTCCGGATCGCATCAGGATCGACGGCGTACCGATCGATCCCGCGCACAGCACCACCAGGTCCGCGTCGATGCGTTCGCCGTCGGCGAGCACGACCGCACGTGGTCGGCCGTCCACGATCTCGAGCCGGTCGACATCGGCGCCGCCGCGCACCGTGAGGTTCTTGCGACCACGCGCGGCCGCGAGATAGGTCACCGCGGTGCTCTGTCTTATTCCGTCCTGCTGGTTCATCGGGACCGGGCCGACGCCGAGCTGGCTTTTCCCATTGAGATCGTGGACAACCTGGTAGCCCAGGCTGGCGGCCGATTCGACGAAGGCCGCCATGAACGGCCGCAGACCGTCGCCTTCACTCCATCGTCTTATCGGGACAGGTCCGTCGGTGCCGTGCAGTGGACCGCCGACCGGATCGCGCTCGAGTCGCTTCAGATACGGCAGGACCTCGTCCCAAGACCATTTGTCCAAGCCGAGGCCCACCCACTGTTCGAAATCGCGCGGGGTCGGGCGCAGCGCGTTCGTGGCGTTGACCGAGGACGAGCCACCCATCACTTTGCCGCGCAGCACCGGAAGTACGCCCTGCTCGACAATGGCGAATGTCGGCGCATTGGCGGAACCAGGGATGTGGTCCTCCGAGACATAGCCCCAGTCGTGTGAGGTGAACCCGAAGGTGAAGGCATCTTTCACATGCTCATGCAGGTCGTCGAGCGTCGGATAGTCCGGCCCAGCCTCGACGAGCACAACGTTATTGTCTTCGTCCTCGGACAGCCGGGCGGCCATGACACAACCGCCGGAGCCTCCGCCGACCACCACTATGCGTCTTGCCATTTTTACGTCTCCTCGATGAGCGGGTGGGCATTCGGGTAGCGACAAGTCACTACGCGCCCAAGGTGATGGCCCCTTCGGGGCAGGTCCCGGCCGCGTCGGCCGCGGCCCCGGCCTGATCGTCGGGCACCTCGATCGGCTGATCCCGCATGGCGACGAAACCCTCGTCATCGCAGGTGAGCAAGTCCGGCGCCATCGAATAGCAGCGGCCGTGCCCGGTGCAGCTCGCGCCGTCGATCGTCATTCTCACGACTGCACCGCCCACGCCAGCGGCAGCCGGGTCAGCGTCATCATCGCGCCGCCGCCGCGCTCGGTCAGCTCTTCCTCGCCCGCGATATGGAAGTCCGGGATCACCCGCAGCCACTCCTCGACCGCGATCCGCAGCTCGCGCCGCGCGAGATGGGAGCCGAGGCACCGGTGCGGGCCGTTCGCGAAGCCCATGTGCTGATTGCGCTGGCGATCGATGACGAACTCGTCGGCCTGGTCGTACGCACGCGGATCTCGGTTCGCGCCGGAGACGAGCGCATAGACCATATCGCCCTGCTTCAGCTGAACACCGTGAAACTCGATGTCGCGAGTCACCTTTCGGCCGTCACCGAAAACGATCGTGTACAAACGCAGCACCTCTTCCACCGCGGACGGGATCAGCTCCGGCTGTTCGATCAGCTGCCTGCGATGCTCGGGGTGCGTAGCGAGATGGCGGAACAGGTAGCCGAGGGTGCCGCGGGTCGTGTCGAGCCCGGCCAGCACCAGCACCGTGAGCATGTCGAGCATCTCGGCGTCGGTGAGCGGACGATCGTCGAAGGTCGAATGCAGCAGGTGCGTGGCGAGATCGCCTTGACGAGGCACCGGATCGGCCCGTCGCTGCGCGAGGGCGGCGACCCAGTAATCGCGGATCCCCTCGAGCGCCTTGCCCATCGGCTCCAAACCGGCGGGGTCGCCGCCGAACCCGCCGAAGAAGTCCTCGACCCACGGCACGAACAGGTCCGCGTCGGAAGGATCGATGCCGATCACGCTCAGGAACGCCTCGGTGGGAAAGCGCAAGGCGAACTCGCCGACAAAGTTGGACCTACCCGTGGGGGCCACCTCCTCGACGAGTTTGCGGCACCGATCGCGCATCGTCTGTTCCGCCTCGTCGATCGCGTGCGGCGAGAACCACGCGTTGACGATCTTGCGGTACTTGATGTGGTCGGGCGCGTCGATCTGCGTCGGGACGAAGCGGTAGATCGGATCCGGCTCCCAAGGTGTGATCGACTCGCTCGAGAACACCTCCGGCAATTTGTAGATGTCGCGTACCGCGTCATGCCGGGTGAACACCCAATAGCCCTGGGCGAAGGTATTGAAGAAGACCGGGCTCGTCTCGCGCAGTTCGTCCGCCAGCTCCCAATGTCGGCCAGCCGCCTGCGGGGATGCGAAGTCGCGATGCATGACGGGGCATCCGCCCAGGTCTCGATCGGGTGCCTCGGAATGGTTTGTGGTCTGCGTCATGGCGACGTCTCCTCGGTCGGTTTCGACGCCAGCATACTGAACTGATTTCAATTTGACTAGCACAATGAAATGCCTGGATAGAGCCCTGTCGATAGGATCTTGATGTCAACCCATTCTCTTCGAAGCGTCAACAAACAATGTCTAGAGGCTATTAATCGACAGCTCTCTGGTAGTCCATCGGGCCCCCGAAGGACTCGCTACTGCTCTACGGATAGCGCTCGGACTCAATGGTTCTCGTGCGGGGCGGGCGGTCGCCTTCTGTGGCCCTTGGAACGAGTTCGCGGGCTGAGGCAGGACAGTTTTTGCATCTCCCCGTCAGCGCGGATGAACCCAGACCGCCGATGAGCCATCGACGGCGTAGTCATAGTTGAACTCCACCTACGGAATTCACCGCCGGAACCATGTCGACGCAATTGTTCTTGTGCCACTCCTGGGCGAGGTCCGCCTGCGGAGAGCGGGGTCGGGCAAGCCGACGCCAGACCGCCGGGTGGGCGACGCCCACGGTGGTCCGCCGAATATTCGCCCTGTTCCTGATTCCCGCCACCCTGGTCTGGATACACCCCCGGCACGGCGCGGACTGGCGCGGATCCAGCATGCCTCTAAAATAGAGGCATGACCGAAAGTCTCATACTGCGGGTGTGGCAATCGAAAAACTCCACACGACTGCCGGCCTTGCTCGCCGAGGAGGCGACCTTCTCGAGCCCGGTCGCCGATTACCACGGCCGGGCCCGCGCGGCACATCTGCTGGCCACGATCGCGACGGTGCTCGACTCGGTGCACCAGACCCGGCAGTGGACCGACGGGCAGCAGGGGATATTCGCCTTCACCGCACGATTCGCCGACCAGGAACTCCAGGGGGTGCTGCGGGAAGAGCTCTCCGAGACCGGCAGCCTGACCCACGTGACACTGTTCCTGCGACCGTATCGGGCACTGCGCGCGGCCATCGCGGAAATGGCACGACGACTGGAAGCTTCACCCCCGCCGCAGGCGGCGTGACCGTGGCAACCGAAACGCCACGCCCGGGACGCCCGGTGCGCGGATCGACCACCGGGCGCCCGATCATGGCCCTGTTCGATCTGATCGGGCGGCGCTGGGTGCTGCGGGTGATCTGGGAACTCGAGCGGGCCCCAGGCCCGCTCACCTTCCGCGAACTGCGCACCGCATGCGGCGACCTCTCCTCGAGCGTGCTGACCCGTCGGCTATCCGAGCTCACCGAGGCGCGCCTCGTCGAACATGAGGAGGGGTACCGGCTGACCCGCGCCGGGCGCACACTCGTCCAGCGGCTCGCGCCGCTGACGCAGTGGGCGGCGGAGTGGCAAAACGACGATGGATGAGTCGACGCTCCGACCGAACGTACGAACATGCCGATGGCCGAACTTCCTGGCCGACACCGATCCCGCCGCGCGTCGCCATGGCCGGCAGTCGGGCGAATAGTCCGGGGCCGGAGAGGAACATGACTGAGATATCTATCCCGTTGTGCGAAGCGGCTTTTCATGGCCTGTGCTAATGGAGTTGGCCCACTACTGACGCTGTGACCTGGGATGGGCCGTCCTCGATGGCACGACGAGTGCGTGACTTTGCCGGTGCGGGTGGTCGGTTCGACTTTCCCGTTGTGCGAAGAGGCGTTTTATGTCCTGTGCCGCTGGCCAATAACGTCGGACTCATGGAGTGGAATTTTCAGTCGGCCGAAGAACTCGCGGCCGCTTTGGATGCTGGTGAAGTGACCTCGGTGGAACTGACAGAGGAGGCGATCGCGCGCATCGAGCGTGACGACAAGGCGATCAACGCGATCTGTGCCCCGGACTTCGATAATGCGCGGGCCTCCGCACGCGCTGCCGACCAGGCGCGCGCCCGCGGCGAGAACCGGCCGTTGCTCGGTATTCCGGTGACGGTCAAGGAGTCCTACAACATGGCCGGGCTGCCCACGACCTGGGGCATGGCGCAGTATAAGGATTATGTGCCGGCCGAGGACGCGGTACAGGTGTCGCGGTTGAAGGCGGCCGGCGCGGTGCTGCTCGGTAAGACCAATGTGCCGGTGATACTGCGAGATATCCAGAGCTTCAACGAGATCTACGGCACCACCAATAATCCGTGGGATCACGCCCGCACGTCGGGCGGGTCGTCCGGCGGTTCGGCGGCGGCGCTGGCGTCCGGATTCGGCGCGCTGTCCATCGGCTCGGACCTGGCCGGCTCGCTGCGCACCCCCGCGCATTTCTGCGGCGTCTACGCACACAAGCCGACACTTGGACTGGCGCCGACCCGCGGCATGGTCGCGCCGCCCGCGCCGGCATTGCCGATCGACCTCGACCTCGCCGTCGTCGGTCCGATGGCGCGCACCGCCCGCGACCTCACCCTGCTGCTCGACGTGATGGCCGGACCGGACCCGCTGACCCACGGCCTCGCCTACGACGTCGCACTGCCGCCCGCTCGCTACGAGCGGCTGTCGGACTTCCGTGTCCTGATCATCGAGGACCATCCGCTCATTGCGACCGGATCGGCGGTGCGGGCGGGGGTGAACCGGGTCGCCGAGGCGCTCGTCGACGCGGGCGCCCGCGTCGAACGACACAGTCCGCTGCTACCCGATCCGACCGAAGCGGCGACGCTCTACATGCTGCTGATGCTGTCGAATGCCGCCACAAGTCTTTCCGTCGACGTGTACGAGCAGCTGCAGACCCACGCCGCCGCCCTGAGCGCGGACGACCGGAGTCTCGATGCGGCGCGGCTGCGCGGCATGGTGCTCAGCCACCGCGACTGGGTCGAGGCGAATAACCGTCGCGAACTCCACCGCCACGGCTGGCGGCAACTCTTCGCCGAGTTCGATGCCGTGGTGTGCCCCATCACGCCGACACCGGCCTTCCCACACGACCACAACGGGGATCTGGAGAACCGGCACATTGACATCGACGGCGTCGAGTACCCGTACTTCGACCAGCTCGTCTGGGCCGGTGTGGCCACCATGCCCGGCCTGCCCGCCACCGCCATCCCCGCGGGCCGGTCCTCCGAAGGCCTGCCGGTGGGAGTGCAGCTCATCGGTCCGATGTTCGAGGACCGCACCCCACTGCGGCTGGCCGAACTACTCGAGCAGAAGATCGGCGGCTTCCAGGCACCGAAGTAAGCCGCACCACCGGGTGCCCACCCAGGACGAAGCGCCCGCAGAAAACCGCAACCGACCACGACGACCCGAGCGTCGTTGCAGAAGTCAACATCCGCCACTACCACGGGGCGTTCTCGGCAACGCGCGGCATTGCCGCATATCGAGCGGTTCTCAGCTGCTCGCAGCCGTGAAGGCTGAGCTGTCGTCGATGGCCTGGTGTGGCCTGATCGTGTTGTAGATGACCCGGAATCGGTGAACATCCAGGTCCAGGGCATCGCCTTCGGCGATCACGCCACGAAACAGGTGCTCGTATTTCAAGGTGCCGAAGAACCGCCACACCGTTCGTCTGCGGTGACCGGACCCGGGTACGGACGTGTCGCAGTAGCGGGTCCGGTTCGGCGAACGGGGTCTTGAAGATCTCGCCGCGGAAGCATGGACCGTTGTTCGACACCACAGCGATCGGCCTCTACTCGCTAGAGCGTTGTCTATGCGAACATATGTTCGTGTCCGAGTCTGCCCGCCCGAATTCGCCGCGTCCCCGACGGCCGCGGATCGAGGCGCGGGCCGAGGCGTCGATCCTGCATGCGGATCTCGACTCGTTCTATGCCTCGGTGGAACAGCGCGATAATCCGCGGCTGCGGGGGCGGCCGGTGATCGTCGGTGGTGGGGTTGTGCTGGCGGCCAGCTATGAGGCGAAGGCGTTCGGGGTGCGCACGCCGATGAATGGTGGTGCGGCGCTGCGGCTTTGCCCGCATGCGATGGTGGTGCCGCCGCGGATGTCGGCCTATGCCGAGGCGAGTAAGGCCGTCTTCGAGATCTTCCACAACACCACGCCGATCGTCGAGGGCATTTCCATCGATGAGGCGTTTCTCGATGTGGGGGGTCTGCGCCGGATCGCGGGCGAACCCGTCGAGATCGGGCAGCGGTTGCGAGATGCGGTGCGCGAGCAGGTCGGGCTGCCGATCTCGGTCGGTATCGCGCGCACGAAATTCCTGGCCAAGGTGGCGAGCGCAGTCGCCAAACCGGATGGATTGCGTCTGGTGCCGCCGGAATTCGAACTCGATTTCCTGCATCCACTGCCGGTCGAACGACTGTGGGGCGTCGGCGAGGCCACCTCCCGCACCCTGCGCGAACACGGGATCACCCGCATCGGACAACTCGCCGAACTCGGCGAATCACCGTTGCGCGCCATCCTCGGACCCGCCGCTGCCCGGCACCTGTACGCACTGTCGTGGGCGCGCGATCCGCGTCGCGTCGAAACAGGGGTCCGCCGCCGCTCCATCGGCGCGCAACGCGCACTCGGTCGTCGGTACCGACCGCCCGACGAGATCGAGGCCTATCTGCACGGCCTCACCGACCGTCTCGGCCGTCGGCTGCGCGCGGCCCACCGGGTGACCCGAACCGTGGTGCTGCGCATGCGTTTCGACGATTTCACCCGCGCCACCCGCTCGCACACCCTGCCCGAGGCCACCGATCACACCGAGACCATCCGCTACGCCGCACGCACCTTGCTCAGCACCGCGATGCCCATGATCCAGGAGCGCGGCCTCACCTTGATCGGGCTGGCACTGGCCAATCTCGAGAACGCCGACGCCGTCCAGCTCACGCTGCCGTTGGAACCCCGCGCCACCAACACCCTCGATGCCACCCTCGACGACCTGCGCCGCCGCTTCGGCTCATCGGCCGTCACCCGAGCCGCCCTGATCGGCCGCGGCGAAGGTCTCTCGGTTCCGCTGCTGCCGGACTGATGCACTAGAACCCGGACGATGACGAAGCCTTCCTGCGCGGTCTGCGCGAACGCGCCGAGTCCCAGCGCCGCGAGGCCCGTCGCCAAGAGGAAGAGCGCCAACGCGAGCTGGACCGCCGCCGCGAGCAGGGCGATCTGTAAGCCGCAGCGCTTGCGTGTCATGTCGTCGAGGGGGGCGCGTATCTGTGCGCGACGCCGATCCAGCGACCGCTTTTCGGGTTACCTGCGTTAAAAACTCGACTTCGAGCTGTTCATGGGGTACAAGGCGCGGAAAGACTACGTGGGAGCGGTTTGCAGTTACGCGACTGAATTGATCGGCCGACAATGGAAAATGGTGGGCAAAAATCATAGGAAAGGGACATAACGGATATAGGTCAGCGCATGTTTTCGAATTCGAGCAAGACGCTGACCCCGGAAAAACTCTTCGATAGCTAGAATCTTCCGATGCCGGGGTTCGGGTCAAAGGTCCCTTGTTGATGGACACGAATACGCGGACGATGGTTGCGTAGCACAAAATGTCCGAGGCGCTCGCTTCTCGCGCTTCCTTCTTCCGCACCTTCTGGCTACACCCCACATGAGAAGAGACAATCAGATGTTTACCAGAATCGCCGGTTCCGTCGGCGCAACCGTAATCGCACTGAGTCTCGGCGTCATTGGTGCATCCACCGCCTCCGCCAGTGAGACTTCCGCTACGCCCGTAGATGGCTCGATCGGCCTGTGCTTCACGATTCCTATGCCAGGATCAGCGAACTTGGTCTGGTGCCTCTGAATATATGGCGGCCCAGTGCGGCTCGTTTGCTTCTTCTTCGCCGGAATCCGAAGCGACCACCATGGCGGTGGTCGCTTCGAGTCTCCGGGGTAGCGGGTATGACGGCAGTGAGCGCACCTGCGGGGACGAGTTCTTTGTCGAAGGCACCTGCCGCTGCGGTTTCGGCGGTCAAGCCGCGGCGCACATCGATCGGCGGCATCGCGAACATCTGCCCGTCCAGGCGACCGATGCGAGCGGGCAGCGAAGGTGTCGAGCGTCTCGCGGTCCAGCTTCCAACGCGGGGTGGTGATATCGACGAATGTCCCGTCCGATAAGACCTGCGGGAAGCGGTGGGCCAGCGGGCCCGTTGGCATCGTTGCCCCTTGAAATCGGAGAAGCGCGGCGCACCGCCGATCAGCGAGAACGCTTGGGGCGCTTATCCATCAGTCGCAGGATGAGGGGTGTGAAGATGAGTTGCATGGCCAATTCCATTTTGCCGCCGGGTACGACGATGCAGTTGGGGCGGGACATGAAGGAGTCGTGCAGCATGGACAGCAGGTAGGGGAAGTCGATGACCTTGGGGTCGGCGAAGCGGATGACGACGAAACTTTCGTCAGCGGTGGGAATGGTTCTGGCGATGAAGGGATTCGAGGTATCGACAGTGGGGACGCGCTGGAAGTTGACGTAGGTGTGGGAGAACTGGGGGCAGATGTATTTCACGTAATCAGGCATGCGGCGTAGGATCGTATCGATCACAGCCTCACTGGAATAGCCGCGTTCGGTCTTGTCGCGGATGACCTTCTGGATCCATTCGAGATTGACGATCGGCACCACTCCGACCAGCAGATCGGCGTATTGGGCGACATTCACCGAATCGGTGACGGCGGCGCCGTGCAGTCCCTCGTAGAACAGCAGATCGCTGCCTGGTGTCAGATCTTCCCACGGCGTGAAGGTGCCCGCCGGTTGCCCATAGGGTTTGGCTTCCAAATCGTCGTGCAGATACTTGCGCACCGAACCCACGCCGGTCTCACCGTAATCCCGAAACAGCGTCTCGAGCTCTTTCAGCAAATTCGCCTCCTCACCGAAATGCGAAAAGGTGCGATTGTGGCTCTGCTCCGCCTCGGCCATCGCGAGCTTCATCTCGTTGCGGTCATAGCGATGGAACGAATCCCCCTCCACGACCACCGCATTGATGCCCTCGCGCCGGAATATCTCCTGAAAGGTCCGCGTGACGCTGGTCGTGCCAGCACCGGAGGATCCAGTAATGGCGACAACGGGATGTTTCACCGACATGACATCTCCTCGACTCAGCGCCCGGACGGACGGAACAACGACCGCGACCCGAACAGTGAACTGTCGAAGCTGGGACCTGCTTCGGGCTCGCTGTGATAGCGCTCGATCCGCGCGACCTCATTGCGCGAACCGAATATCAGCGGCACCTGCTGGTGCACCTGCTCCGGCACCACCTCCAGCACCCGATCACCACCGGTGGTGGCCCAGCCTCCGGCCTGTTCGACGATGTAGGCGATCGGATTCGCACCGTAGAGCAACGACACCCGCCCCGGTCGCCGAGTATCGTGCGGATACAGGTAGACCCCGCCGCGGGTCAGGATGTGGAAGGTGTCCGCCACCAAGGACGCGACCCAGCGCATATTGAAATCCCGTCCCCGCGGCCCGTCCACGCCATCGAGACATTCGTGGACATACCGCCGCACCGGCCGTTCCCAGAACCGCTCATTGGCGGCATTGATCGCGAATCCCGATGTCTCCTCTGGAATTCGCATCCGCGGATGCGTCAACACGAATGCCCCGATCTCCCGGTCCAGGGTGAATCCATCGACACCACTGCCGGTGGTGAGCACCAGCATCGTCGCCGGTCCGTACAGCGTGAATCCCGCGCAGACCTGCCGCACGCCCGGCTGCAAGAATTCCGCGGTGCTCGGCGCAGTGTTGTCCGATGCCCGCAGCACACTGAAAATCGTTCCGACCGGCAGGTTCACATCGATATTCGAGGATCCGTCCAATGGATCGAAGGCCAGCAGATATTTGCCGCGCCGGTGTATGTCCGGCACCGGATGGATATCGGTCATCTGCTCCGACAGCAGCGCCGACAGATGCCCCGTCCATTGGGTCTCGGCCACCATGATGTCATTGGCGATGGCGTCGAGTTTGCGGTGCACCGTCGGCGGCAGGTTATCGGG
The DNA here is from genome assembly GCF_044457245.1 of Nocardia sp. NPDC050630. Taxonomy (NCBI): domain Bacteria; kingdom Bacillati; phylum Actinomycetota; class Actinomycetes; order Mycobacteriales; family Nocardiaceae; genus Nocardia; species Nocardia sp. NPDC050630. Next base: position 1,564,595 of record NZ_JBITGN010000001.1, on the reverse strand, counting down.
TTCGGAGGCGCCCAGTGAGCCGACAATGGCACCCCTGGTCACCTGGTTGGCGATGATTTTCGTCGCGGTCGCGACGACATTCACCAGAGCGGAGAATTCACCGGACGATCCGGGATGCCGGTGCTCCTCCTCGATCGTGTATCGGGTGAGGGTCTTCAGTCCTTCTGGCATGAGTTCTCGATCTCGTCACGCGGGGGCCCTTGCGGTCGGCCCATCCGGCTGCGGTCCTGCGGTGTCCGATTGACGGCGTTCCCGGGGCCCTGCGTGCTCATGCGAGCTACCGCCTCCGGGCCTGTCGCTCACGCCGCGGAATACACTGCTGCCGTAGACATCTGCGTCGGTCAGCGTGATCAAGTCGGTTTTGGTGAGCGGTCGCCGCAACTCGACCAACCGCTTGGCCTGCCGTAACCGGCAGCGGTCCAGGGCGTTGCGCACGCTGCGCGCATTGGAGAATCGGGGGCGGGTCATCCGCAGTGTGAGATATTCATCGAAGGCGGCGTATCCGGGATCGTCGAAGCGGAAATTGTCCCGTGCCACCATGAGTTCGGCGATACGTACCAACTCGTCGTGGGTGTAGTCGCTGAATTCCAGATGATGGGCCACCCGTGAAGACAAACCTGGATTGGCGGAGAAGAATCTGTCCATCCGATCCGGATAGCCCGCGAAGATCACCACCAGACTGGTGCGCTCGCTCTCCATCTCCTGCAGCAGGATTTCGATGACTTCCTGTCCATAATCGCGTTCGTTCTCCGGCCGGAACAAGTAGTAGGCCTCATCGATGAACAGCACTCCCCCGGCTGCCTTGGCCAGCGCCTCCTTGGTTTTGGGCGCGGTGTGTCCGATGAACTGGCCCACCAGATCGTCACGAGTTACCGTGTGCACCTTGGGTTTACGGATATAGCCGAGTGCGTGCAGCATCTCGGCCATCCGCAGGGCGACGGTGGTCTTGCCGGTGCCGGGACCGCCAGTGAAGCTCATATGCATGGTCGGGCGGGATGCCTGCAGGCCGAAGCGCTGCCTGGCCCGATCGATCAGCAGCAGCGCCGCGATCTCACGCACCCGCCGCTTCACATTCGCCAGACCGACGAGTTCGGCATCGAGCCTGGTCAATACGTCCGCGACGTCATTGCCCGCGATATCGCTGGACAGATCCAGCACCGCGTCCTCGGCCAGCAGTTCTTCCGGCGGTGCGTCCGCGGGTACAGCTCGCACCGGCCTGCCGTCGTCCGCACCGGGCCGGTGCAATCGGAAACCGCCTGCCGCGCTCGACCTTTCAGCCACCATACCGAGCACCCGGCCGTTCGTCGGTGGCATACGAATGCAGACCGTAGGTCTGACGCCGGTCCGGCCCCTCGGTGCGGGTCAGCACGAATCCGGGCTCATCGACAGGACGCTGCACCAGAAAGCTCAGTGCGGTGGTCTGCCTGCCGTAGCGCGCGTCGTAGGCGAGAACCCGAATGTAGTGCCGCGGAAAGGTACTGCGGCACGCGTCGATCTCGGCGAGCACGCCGTCGGGCTCATCGAGATCGAACAGTGGCAGTCCCCACATCTCCCAGTAGGCGTTGCGAGGATGCGGATCATCGGTGTATTCGATGGACACCGGCCAGTTGTTGAGCAAGGCGTAACGCACCTGGGCGGCGATTTCGGCGTCGGTGAGTTCGGGCAGATACGAGAACGTTCCGTGACGCAGATACATGTGCGGGGTCCTGTCGTTCAGCGGCTGGCCGTCGGAACGGCATCCGGCGCGTCGGTGGAGGTGTAGTCGAAGGTGACATCGCCCCAGGTCGAAAGCGCGACCTCGAGCGGGCGGCACATCTGCGCCGCCTTGCGCAGCACATCCGGACCTTCTTCGAGCAGATCGCGACCCTCGTTGCGGGCCTTGACGACCACCTCCAGCGCCACTCGGTTCGCCTCGGCCCCCGCGGCGATGCCGAGCGGATGGCCGATGGTGCCGCCGCCGAATTGCAAGATCACGTCATCGCCGAAAAGGTCGAGCAGCTGGTGCATCTGGCCCGCGTGAATGCCGCCGGAGGCCACCGGCATGACACCGCCCAGGCTGGCCCAATACTGGTCGAAGAAGATGCCGTTGCCGGGATTGGTCGGAATATGGTTCTCCCGCAATGTGTCGTAGAAGCCGCGGGTGGTCGCCGGATCACCCTCGAGCTTGCCGACCACGGTGCCCGCGTGCAGGTGATCGACGCCGATCAGCCGACACCACTTAGCCAGTACCCGGAAGCTCACGCCGTGGGTTTTCTGCCGCGTGTAGGTGGAGTGCCCGGCCCGATGCAGGTGCAGCAGCACGCCATTGCGCCGCGCCCAGTGCGACATCGACTGCATGGCAGTGAATCCCACCGTCAGATCCATCATGATCACGACGCTGCCCAGTTGCTTGGCGAACTCGGCGCGTTCGTACATTTCCTCCATGGTCGCCGCGGTGACATTGAGGTAATGCCCCTTGATCTCACCGGTTTCGGCCATAGCGCGGTTGACGCCCTCCATGGCGAACAGATACCGGTCGCGCCAACGCATGAACGGCTGGGAGTTGATGTTCTCGTCGTCCTTGGTGAAATCCAGGCCGCCCTTGCATGCCTCGTAGATCACCCGGCCGTAGTTCCGCGCGGAGAGCCCGAGTTTCGGCTTCACCGTCGCACCGAGCAGCGGCCTGCCGTATTTGTTCAGGTACTCGCGTTCCATCACGGTGCCGTGCGGCGGGCCCTGGAAGGTTTTGACGTAGGTCACCGGAATCCGCATATCCTCGAGGCGCAATGCCAGCAGTGGCTTGAAGCCGAAGACATTGCCGATGATCGAGGAGGTGAGGTTGGTGATCGAACCCTCTTCGAACAGGTCGAGGTCGTAGGCGATATAGGCGAAGTACTCGCCGGAGCGGCCGGGAACCTCATCGATGTGGTAGCACTTGGCCTGATAACGGTCGTGTGCGGTGAGACGGTCGGTCCATACGACAGTCCATGTGGCAGTGGATGATTCGCCCGCGACGGCGGCCGCGGCCTCGATCGGATCCACCCCCTTCTGCGGGGTCACGCGGAAGACGGCCAGGACGTCGGTATCTTTGGGGACATAGTCCGGGGCGTAGTAGCCCATCGAAGCGTAGGAGTGGACACCCGGATCCCAGCGGTTGGGTTCGGTTTCGTCGGTCATCATTGCTCCGCTCGTTTTGCGGGTGATCCGCGCTCGGGATGAGTTGCGCGAGGCACCCGCGCCCGGGATATCGAGCAGGACACCTCGGCTCGGGTGTTGTGCGGGATGCTGCGCCTGAGACGTGGGGTGAACGCCTACTGAGTTCAAGGATGACGGCGTTGCCGATGACAAACAATTTGATTGTTCCTCGGAATACTCAACGGATTCATTGAGTTTGATATCGTCGGATTGTGGGCATGGTGAGTGCGACGAGGATGGAAACATTCCTGGCCGTAGCTCGACACGGCAGCATTCGCCGTGCTGCGACCCAGCTGCACATCACCGAGGCCGCCGTCTCCGCGGCCGTCGCGCACATCGAAAAACAGCTCGGGGCAAAGCTCATCGCCAAGGCGGGGCGCGGTATCGCGCTCACCGAGGCCGGGCGGGTCTACTCCGAATATTGCCGCACCATCCTCGGCCTGATGAAAGAGGCCAATGCCGCGGTTCGCCGGGCCGAAACCGGCAAGCTGCGGATCGGTGTGGTCGCAACGGCGGGTGAGTATGTGCTGCTCGGGCCGCTGGCGTCATTCCGGAATCGCTATCCGGATATCGAACTGAGTCTGTCGGTGCACCCGCGCGACGTGTTGTTCCTCGAATTGCACCACCACGAAACCGATCTCGTCATCGCCGGGCGCCCGCCACGCGACACCGGGCTGGTCATCCGTGCCCGACGGCCCAGTCAGCTCGTCGTCGTCGGCGCGCCCGGCTGCCCCGATCCGCTGCGCAGCACCTGGCTGCTACGTGGCCGCGGCTCCGGCACCCGCGACGCCACCCTCAGCCTCATCGATCACCTGGAAATCTTCCCACCCACCCTCACCCTCGGCAGCCACGGTGCTGTCCTGGCCGCCGCCCGTGAAGGTTTGGGCGTGACCCTCATTCACACCGACGCATTGGCCCAAGACTTGGAATCCCGTCTGCTGCAGGTTCTTCCGGTCGACGGCACCCCCATGGACCGTCCATGGCACGCCGTCACCACTCGCACTCCCACCCCGACCGCCCGCCTGTTTCTCGCCCATCTGCTCGATCCAACCGAAGTGGGCGCGCACGCCTTCCACCCCGGCTAGCGCCGCGGCCGGATAGCTCCTGCCGTCTCGAGCCGTGGCTCGGGGGGTACGTCGAACGCAGTCGAATGGTGGTCGCCCACGCCGGATCGACCGCTACATCACTGCGCTCGCCGAGCAGCCGAAGCGGGTGGCGCACAAGCTATCCGGATCCCCGGGCGGTGGAGTCCGGGGGCACGGCACCCGGACTCCACCCGACTGGCGATCAAAATGATCGCGCAGGTTGTCGGCGGTGAATTCGCCGCTGGAATGATTCTGAACCGAATACCAGCTCAGCAGCAGGTTTCGCTGTTACAAGCCCGTGAATATCATGTGGCCCGATTTCTCGGCCGCAATTCTATCGGATGCCCCGCGGGGGACCCTGCCCCGGCAGAGGGGCACCGCTGTGCCAGACTGGCGCGCATGGCTGGTGGGGAAGCGTTGATTTCGAATGTGTCCGATACCGCGCGCTGGGTGGCCGCCTATCGCGCGATGGAGACCGCGCGCGAGGATGCGCTCTTCCGCGATCCGCTCGCCGAACGCCTGGCCGGTGCGCGCGGATATGCCATGGTGGCGGCCGCGTCGCGGATGATGCGCAACGGCTGGCCGGTGGTCACCCGAACCAAAATCATCGACGACCTGATCGCGACTGCTATCGCCGAGGGCTGCGACCGCGTGCTCAATCTCGCCGCCGGACTCGACACCCGACCCTACCGCCTGGATCTGCCCGACGATTTCGTCTGGGTAGAGGCCGATCTGCCCGCGCTCACCGCGGAGAAGGAGGCCGCCCTCGCGGATGAGAACCCGCACTGTGCGCTGATCCGCCGTAGTGTCGACCTGGCCGATCCGGCCGCGCTCGCGACGTTCCTGGATTGGGCGCTCGGCCCTCTCGGGCCCGAAAATACGCCCGCCACAAAGGCTTTGGTGCTCACCGAAGGTCTGCTGATGTATCTGGAGGAGGCGACGGTCCGCATCATTGCCGCCGCCCTCTCGCGGCCGGAGATCCGCTGGTGGGTCATGGACGTCACCGTGGCGATGCACCGCATGCGCTCGGGTTCGATGTTCGAGAACGCACCCCTTATCTTCGAACCACGCAACGGCGTCGCCTACTTCGAGGATCTCGGCTGGCATCCGCGCGAAATCGAACATCTGCTCGTGCACGCCCGCAAACTCGACCGCGCCCCTTGGTACCTGCGCCCGTTCACCTATCTCCCCCAGCCCAACCCACGCAAACCCGGCCGCAACCCCTGGTCCGGCATCGTCCGCTTCCAGCGCGACTAGTGCCCGCGTCCGGGTCTACTTCGTTTCATCCCGACAGCCGCAACTGCGCTGGTTCGACAGTTGATCGAAAAGGAGCTGGCAGATGCCTCCCCGTCGCCAACGACTACAGCTGGCCTGCTAAGGACAGGTTCCGGGTCAGAACTGGCTGTGTTGGGAGTCGAAGGTGAGGATGCGGCCACCGAGCAGGATCTGGGCACCGGCGACCAGCGTGGTGAGCTGGTTCGGCATGGCGCGGATCCAATCCTGGTGGCCGGGCATGCGGATGTAGGTGCCGTTGGCCGAACCCTGATCGACCACCGCGACATCCCATTCGACGAGCCGAACCTCCACATGCGCCCGTGACATCGCCCCCGAACTGTCCGGCAACCGGATCGGTCGCGCGCCGCGCCGCGCCGCCTCGGCGTGTTCGGGTTCTCGTCCGAGGACGATGTCGTTATCGAGTACGAACGATGTCCCGTCATCGAGCATCAACAATCCCAGCGGAGGTCGTACTCCCTCGGTCAACACACAGGTCAGTTGATCCATCCGAATCCCACATACCGCGCAGAACGACACCCGCGGGTCGTTCAGATGCTGCCGCGAGCACATGAACCCCCGAACGACCGCCCTTCCGTTGCCGCCGACCCCATTCGGAGACACTTCCGGCACGCCGATCTCGAACTGCGTGCCCTTCCGCAGACCAACCCGCCGCCGTTCTCCGACGCTCGATACCGCATTCCTCGGCGCCATATTTCGCATGCCCATCGCGGACGCGCGCTCCCATGGCGCCGCCTTTCCCGCCGATCCGCCCCCGATCGGCGGCCGCACCGCACCGCCTTCCAGCTGCGGCTCGACCTGGACTTGCGACCTGATCGCCACCGGACCGATAACTTCGACCGGTTGACTCGCGAATTCGTGCCGGTCGGCATCCTCGACCCGCGGCACTGCTGCCACACCGTCCGCCGATGCGACGGCCTGAAGCACTCCATCTCGCACCGAGTCGACCTCAGGAGAGCTCCGCACCGCCGGCGCACGACCCGACACAGGCACCCCGAACCACAACACCGCCCCGGCACCAGGCACCGTTCCGTCACCGAGTCCGGCGATGCCGCGGCCGGGCAGCGCCGACTCGGTCATCCCGTCTTCGTCCACGAACAGCCCGATCCCGATCTCGGGTGCCGGGATCACCACGCGGTCGACCGTGAATCCGGCGTCCCTGCCGCGCAATATTTCGGTGCGGTCCGAGCTCTCCAGCACCGCGGTCACCTCGCCGTGCAGGAATAGCGCCACGCCGGTCGCGCTCGGGGTGATCACTCCGAATTCCACGTGGTCCTCGTCGTCGAGACTCATCAGCCACGTGGTGGCAAGTCGTGCGAACAGGCGTCCGCTGCGCGGCAACTCCGCGGCACCGGCCTCGCGCACCAGCTCGAGCAGGGCCGCCATCGTCCGCGCCGCAGGCGATTCGGCGTCGGCGGCAATGTCGGAACGGTGCACGACGACCAGCACAACGCCGCCATCGTTCGCGATCAGGTGTGTACCTCCCGGCAGCACTTCGAGCTGCGGACTCACAGAAATCGCCCACCCTGGAACCGCCACCGATGCAACACCACCCGCATCGGCCCGTTCACGATGAGCCAGAACACGATCCACGTCACGATGAATTGGATGAGGAATGCCGTCAGCGACGGATGCAACGCACGCGGCAGCACAATGGTGGTGTGGTCTACGAGGACCCACATCAGCGCCGCCTCGTTGATCACCGTCCAGAAGCCGAACAGCGTGGGCCAGTCCTTCTCCCACCGGAATTGCTGCAGAAAGTGGTAGAGCAATTCCCACAGTACGCCGATGAGCACGGTCGCCAGCAACACCGACAACGTCACCCGATAGGCATTGCCCAGTGACAGCGGTCCGATCGGCAGAACCGGTGTAATGATCGCCGCGACCAACAATCCGATAATGCCGAGCGCGAGTACGCGGGTCTGGATCCGCCCGTTCAAGGTAAGCAGCATCGATCAGATCTTCTTGTTCGTAGCCCACAACCACCATTGCCGAGTCGACCGCAGCGGTCCCATCCGCTCGCAGAAACCCAGTGCCGCAAGGTCGTCCGCGATCTCCTGCGCCGCGATTTGCAACCCGAGGAAGGTGTCCACTCCCGGAAACGGTCCACCCAGCGTCGCACTACCTGATGCATAGATGCGTCCGCTGCCACTTCGGGTACCGATCAACTCGAAGGTGGTCGCCACATCCATGCGTCCCACCGGATTGCGCCCGGCCCCGGCATGATCCAGCAGATCCGCCAGCAACCGATGTTCGCGCACATCGGCCTCCAGCCCGGTGCAGTCGATGATGTAATCGGCCGAAATGTCGAACGGCTGGGTCGGCGGCGGAAACGGCAGTGCCGCCGTGGGATCCGGCACGATCGTGGTGGTCACCCCGCTCTGCCCGCGCGCGGGGCGCAGATCGCGCGCACTACCCGCCATCACCTGATACCACCCCTGCTTCCGTCCGCGCCGCAGTTGCTCCTGCCAATTCGAGCGCAGCGGGGTGTTGGTCCCGCCCATCTCCTGGTAGGCCTGCGCGCGCTGCGCTCCTTGCAGTGCGCGCATTTTCGCTTTGAGCTGTCCGCCCCAAACCGACTTCGGATAGTTGAATCCCTGGTAGGACCAGCCGTCGCCGCCCCTGCGTCGACTGAAAATATTCGGTCCGTGTGCTGCGGCCACATAGTGCCGAAACAGATGCAGTATCTGGGTATCGAGCCGCAGTTTGTCTCGGTCATCGATGAGACGCTGCAATACCCGGCTGGCCACGATCCCACTACCACGGATCATCACCTTCCCCGGCCTGCGCTGTAGTGCCTGATACACGTGTTCATGCGGTTCATACGCATTGACTACCCGTGTGGGATCCCGGTACTTCTCCCGATACTCCTGCAAATCCGGCAACAACTTCAGCCCTGGATAACCGACGCCCAGGTGGACATACGTGCTGCGAAAGGCGATCCGCTTGGTCGGGGCCGCACCCGAGGGCGGGGGTGAGGATGCTGAAATACCCACCGCCAGCACGTTTGCGCACCATGCGCACATGCCCTTTGTGCAACGAATCCGCGTATCCGATCCGATGGAACTCCCGTTCCATCGCGACGAACGCCTGCCCCGCCCGGGGTGTGTAGTAATTGCTGAAGATCGGCTCGGTGAACACATTCCACAACGGCCGGACCGTTTTCTCCGCCAATGCCTCACGCACCGCATAGGACGGAAAGCCCCAGATATTGTCCGGCGTCGAAGCCGAGTCGCTGCGCAATCGCTCCCCGCGTGGAATCTGCGAGACCCGCGTCAGATACTCATACGACGACCACGGCACCTCCTGCGGGCCGAGCACCGCCATCGCTGCCGCGGGAACGCCGTAGATGCGCAGGGTGTCATAGGTGACGAAGGAACCGATCCCGCTGCCGATGGTCACGAACGGCACATCCACCACCGGAATGCCCGCCCGGCCCACCATCTCGTCGGTCCACACGTCGGTTTCGACGAGTTCGCGCGTGATATCTCCCCGCATTTTCGGGATGCTACCGGCCCGAACTGAGCTCACCCACCCCGCCGGCTGCGCCGGCTGCCATCCCCCAGGCAATCACTTTCGATCACCTTGCCCCCGCACGCATTCCACGCCCCCGTCCGGCGACAGGGTGACGCGCGCTGACCAATCTGGGCCAACCTGCCACGCCGCACCCCCGCCCCGACGTACCATCCCTGCGTGGCCGACGCGATTCGTTCCACCCCACTGCGGGTCCTGGTCTACAGCAACGACGCCGATACCCGGCGTCAAGTAATGCTGGCCCTGGGCAGAAACCCGCACCCCGAGCTGCCCGCCTTCGAATACCTCGAGGTGGCGACCGCGCCCGTGGTCATCGAGCAGATGGATGCGGGCGGTATCGACCTGGCCATCCTGGACGGGGAATCCGCCCCGGCGGGCGGGCTCGGCATCGCCAAGCAACTCAAGGACGAGATCGCCGAGTGTCCACCGGTTCTGGTGCTCACCGGACGCCCCGACGACGCCTGGCTCGCGAACTGGTCGCGCGCCGAGGCTGCCGTGGCTCATCCGATCGATCCGCTCCGGCTGACCGAGGCCGTCGTCGCGGTATTGCACAATCGCCCGGCGGCCTGACCCGATCACCGAATCTCGTGCCCGCGTCTTCTCGCAGGACGCGGGCACTTCGATGTCACGTGACGGTGCTATCACCTAGCGATCCGACGGGTCGGATTACCCCGATTCAGTCATAAATAGCAGTCCGGTTTTCGATCAAAGTCCCCAATCGAATAAACGGTCGAACCCTGGCGTCGGTTGTAGGCTGTGCCGTAGCTCACATGAGCGCGGGCCTCGATATGACAGACCCGCGCGGTGCGAGCAGGCCATGAGGCGAGTCTGACCGAGGCGGACAACGAAGTCAGCCCGCCTCGGAAGCTGCCGTCATGATTCCGACGCCGACCATCACACCCCGGCGCCGTCGGAGGACATGACGCCCACCGCCAGCTACAGCTCGCAAGGAGGGGAAGTGCAGTCGTGAATATCGAGATGCCCACTCTGGTCCTCGGCGCGGTCGCCGCCGCGTTCGCGGTGTTCTCCGTCATTCTCTCGGCCCTCGTCGGCCCCAAGCGCTACAACCGGGCCAAACAGGAGGCCTACGAGTGCGGCATCGAACCGACACCGCACGCCGTCGCGGGTGGGCCGGGAAATGTTACCGGACAACGCTTTCCGGTGAAGTACTACCTCACCGCCATGCTGTTCATCATCTTCGATATCGAGATCGTGTTCCTCTACCCGTGGGCTGTCCACTTCGATGCGCTCGGTCTCTTCGGTCTCGCCGCGATGGCGCTGTTCATCTTCAACGTCTCGGTGGCCTACGCCTACGAATGGCGCCGTGGCGGTCTCAGCTGGGACTGATCGCCCATACGCAAGGCCCACAAGGCATTTCGCCGCGTCGGGCCGCACGCACAGTGGAAGTGAGAGTTAGTCGAACATGGGTCTCGAGGAAAAACTGCCCAGCGGCTTTCTGCTGAGCACGGTCGAAGATTTCGCTGGATATCTGCGCAAGGGCTCGCTGTGGCCGGCCACCTTCGGGCTGGCCTGCTGCGCCATCGAGATGATGGCCACCGGCGCAGGACGTTTCGATATCGCCCGTTTCGGTATGGAGGCGTTTCGCGCCTCACCGCGGCAGGCCGATCTGATGATCGTCGCGGGCCGGGTCAGCCAGAAGATGGCGCCGGTGCTGCGTCAGGTCTATGACCAGATGACCGAACCGAAATGGGTGCTGGCCATGGGCGTTTGCGCGTCCTCCGGCGGCATGTTCAACAACTACGCCATCGTGCAGGGCGTGGACCATGTGGTGCCGGTGGATATCTATCTGCCCGGCTGCCCGCCGCGGCCGGAAATGCTGTTGAACGCGATCCTGACACTGCACGCGAAGATCCAGCAGATGCCACTCGGCGTCAACCGCGAGGAGGCCATCCGCGCCGCCGAAGCGGCGGCGCTGGCGTCCACGCCGACCATCCGGATGGAGGGTCTGCTGCGATGACCTTCGACTCCCCCGACAATACCGAAACCAGGACACCGCAGGAGTTCGTCGACGCCGCGGCCACCGCGGGCCCGGAAGGCACACCACCGGAGCCGGATTCGCCACCTGCCGAGGTGATCGGCGTGCGCCGCGGCATGTTCGGTGTCAGCGGCACCGGCGACACCTCCGGTTACGGCCGCCTGGTCCGACCGGTGACGCTGCCCGGCAGCACCCCGGCACCCTACGGCGGCTACTTCGACGAGCTGGTCACCGAATTGCACGCCGCACTGGGCGCGCTCGGCACCAGTTGGGAGACCGTCATCGAGAAGGTGATCGTCTTCCGCGGCGAACTCACCCTGCACGTGCGGCGCGAACATCTGGTGACGGTCGCCAAGGCGTTACGCGACTACGCCGCACTGCGTTTCGAGCTCTGCCTCGGCGTGAGCGGCGTGCACTACCCGGACGACGCGGGCCGTGAATTGCACGCGGTCTATCACCTCATGTCCATCACCCACAATCGGCGCCTGCGCGTCGAAGTCTCCGCACCGGACGCCGACCCGCATATTCCGTCGCTGTTCAGCGTGTATCCGACCACCGACTGGCATGAGCGGGAAACCTACGACTTCTTCGGCATCCTGTTCGACGGGCACCCGTCGCTGACGCGCATCACCATGCCCGACGACTGGCGTGGCCACCCCCAGCGCAAGGACTACCCGCTCGGCGGGATCCCGGTCGAGTACAAGGGCGCGCGCATTCCGCCGCCCGACGAGCGGAGGGCGTACAAGTAATGAGCGACATCGACACCCGGCCCGGCGTCCACCACGACACCGGGCCCGAACCCGCTGTGGTCACGGTCGCGGGCCAGGACTGGGACGCGGTCACCGAAACCCTCGACGGCGCGGGTGAGGAACGCATCGTCGTCAACATGGGCCCGCAGCATCCCTCCACACACGGCGTGCTGCGGCTCATCCTGGAAATCGAGGGCGAGACGGTCACCGAGGCCCGCTGCGGCATCGGCTACCTACACACCGGCATCGAGAAGAATCTGGAGTTCCGGAACTGGGCGCAGGGCACCACCTTCGTGACCCGGATGGATTATCTGTCCCCGTTCTTCAACGAGACGGCGTACTGCCTCGGCGTCGAGCGGCTGCTCGATATCGAGGATCAGATTCCCGAGCGCGCCACCATCGTTCGCGTCATGCTCATGGAGCTCAATCGCATCTCCTCCCATCTGGTCGCGCTGGCGACCGGTGGTATGGAGTTGGGCGCGCTCACCCCGATGCTTTTCGGTTTCCGGGAACGCGAACTGATCCTGGATGTCTTCGAGAACATTACCGGCCTGCGCATGAATCACGCCTACATCCGGCCCGGTGGTCTGGCCCAGGATCTGCCCGACGATGGCGTCACCAAGGTCCGTGAGCTGCTGAAGCTCTTACCGAAGCGGCTGCGCGATATGGATCATCTGCTCACCCAGAATCCGATCTGGAAGGCACGCACCCAGAACATCGGCTACCTGGACCTCACCGGCTGCATGGCACTCGGCATCACCGGTCCGGTACTGCGGTCGACCGGTCTGCCGCATGATCTGCGCAAGGCCGCGCCGTACTGCGGTTACGAGAACTACGAATTCGAGGTGCCCACCACCACCGGGTGTGATTGCTACGGCCGCTACTGGATTCGGGTCGCGGAGATGAAGGAGTCACTCAAGATCGTCGAGCAATGCCTGGACAAACTGCGCCCGGGTCCGGTGATGGTGGATGACAAGAAACTCGCCTGGCCTGCGGACCTGCAGCTGGGACCGGACGGCCTCGGCAACTCCCCCAAGCACATCGGCCGCATCATGGGCACGTCGATGGAGGGGCTCATCCACCACTTCAAACTGGTCACCGAGGGGATCCGGGTCCCAGCGGGACAGGTGTATGTGGCGGTGGAGTCGCCGCGCGGCGAACTCGGTGTGCATATGGTCAGCGATGGCGGCACCCGCCCGTATCGGGTGCACTATCGCGACCCTTCGTTCACGAATCTGCAAGCGGTGGCGGCGATGTGCGAGGGCGGCATGGTCGCCGATGTCATCGCCTCCGTCGCCAGCATCGACCCGGTGATGGGCGGAGTTGACCGATGACCGAGATCCTGTTGAAGCTGTCCACCCGGCCGCAGCCGTTCGCGGCTTTCGTGCGCGAGCGATTGGAGGTCGATGCCAAGGAGATCATCGCCCGCTATCCGGAGCCGCGCTCGGCGCTGCTGCCGCTGCTGCATCTGGTGCAGGCCGAGGAGGGCTGTGTCACCGGCACCGGCATCGAATTCTGCGCCGAGCAGCTCGGACTGACCGGTGCGGAGGTCACCGCGGTGGCGACCTTCTATTCGATGTATCGGCGCACCCCGACCGGCGACTATCACGTCGGCGTCTGCACCAATACCCTCTGCGCGGTAATGGGCGGCGACGCCATTCTCGAGACCCTGCAGCGCCAACTCGGCATCGGGCACGGCGAAACCACAGCAGACGGTTCGATCACCCTCGAACACATCGAATGCAACGCGGCCTGCGATTTTGCGCCGGTCGTGATGGTCAATTGGGAGTTCTTCGACAATCAGACCCCGGAATCGGCTGCCGCACTGGTGGATTCGCTGCGCCGCGGCGAACAGGTGACACCGACGCGCGGTGCGCCGCTGTGCACGTTCAAGCAGACCGCGCGCATCCTGGCGGGGTTCCCGGACGAGCGCCCGGGCGTGCTCGACGGTGCGGCGGGCGAGGCGACGCTGGCCGGTCTGCGCGTTGCGCAGGAACAGAATATGCAAGCGCCGCAACCGAAGCCGGGCGAGGAATGAACATGACACTGACTCCCGTACTCACCCGGTACTGGGACGACCCGCAGTCCTGGACCATCGAGCACTACCGCGGCCACGACGGCTATCAGGCGGTGCGCAAAGCCCTGCGCATGGATCCGGATCAGGTCATCCAGACCATCAAGGACGCGGGTCTGCGCGGGCGCGGCGGTGCTGGCTTCCCGACCGGGATGAAATGGAGCTTCATTCCGCAGGGGCCTGGGCCGGATGGGGTCACCAAACCGCACTATCTCGTGGTCAATGCCGACGAGTCGGAACCCGGTACCTGCAAGGACATTCCGCTCATGCTGGCCACCCCACACACCCTCATCGAGGGCGTCATCATCGCGGCATATGCGATTCGGGCCGCGCACGCGTTCATCTATGTGCGCGGTGAGGTCGTACCCGTATTGCGGCGGCTGCAGGCCGCGGTGGCGCAAGCGTATGCGGCCGGATTCCTCGGGAAGAACATTCTGGGCTCGGGCTACGACCTGGAACTCATCGTGCACGCCGGTGCCGGGGCATATATCTGCGGTGAGGAAACCGCGCTGCTGGATTCGCTGGAGGGCCGGCGCGGGCAGCCGCGACTCCGGCCGCCGTTCCCAGCAGTCGCGGGTCTGTATGCCTGCCCGACGGTGGTCAACAATGTGGAATCCATTGCGAGTGTGCCGCCGATCATTCTGAACGGCACCGCTTGGTTCCGGTCCATGGGCAGTGAGAAGTCCCCGGGTTTCACGCTGTACTCGCTGTCGGGGCACGTAGCCCGGCCGGGGCAGTACGAAGCGCCACTGGGCATTACCTTGCGCGAACTGCTCGGCTATGCCGGTGGCGTGCGTGCCGGACATGAGGTGAAGTTCTGGACGCCCGGTGGTTCGTCGACGCCGCTGTTCACCGATGAACACCTCGACGTGCCGCTCGACTACGAGGGTGTCGCCGGTGCCGGATCCATGTTGGGCACCAAGGCATTACAGATTTTCGACGACACGACCTGCGTAGTGCGCGCGGTGCTGCGGTGGACCGAGTTCTATGCCCACGAGTCCTGCGGTAAATGCACACCCTGCCGTGAAGGCACCTACTGGCTCGTCCAGTTGCTGAAGCGGATCGAAGCGGGCCGGGGAACCGAATCGGATCTGGACAAGCTGCTCGATATCAGCGACACCATCAACGGCAAATCGTTCTGCGCACTCGGCGACGGTGCGGCCAGCCCGATTATCTCCTCGCTGAAGTACTTCCGCGAGGAATACGTCGACCATCTGCGGCTCGACGGCTGCCCGTTCGATCCCGCGCGATCCACCGCCTGGGCCGAAGGAGTGAAATGAGTACAGCATCGCGCAGCGATTCGATGGGGAGCGGCAGCCGGGTGACGGGTGGGCCTGCCACTGTGCATACCAATACAAGCGGACTCGTGCCCGCCGACCTGATCACCGTCACCATCGATAACACCCAGGTCAGCGTCCCGGCGGGAACCCTGCTGATCCGGGCCGCCGAACTCATCGGCATCCAGATTCCGCGCTTCTGCGACCACCCGCTGCTCGACCCGGTCGGCGCATGCCGCCAGTGTCTGGTCGAAGTGGAGGGACAGCGCAAGCCGGTCGCCTCCTGCACCATGACCGTCACCGACGGCATGATCGTGCACACCCAGCTGACTTCCCCTGCGACCGCGAAGGCCCAGGAGGGGGTGATGGAGCTGCTGCTCATCAACCATCCCCTCGACTGTCCGGTCTGCGATAAGGGCGGTGAATGCCCGCTGCAGAACCAGGCGATGTCCAGCGGACGGCCCGAAACCCGATTCGATGGTGTGAAACGCACCTACCCGAAGCCGATTCCGCTGTCCACGGCGGTACTGCTGGACCGGGAACGCTGCGTGCTGTGCGCCCGCTGCACCCGCTTCTCGCAGCAGGTCGCCGGGGATCCGTTCATCGAACTCATGGATCGCGGAGCGCTCGAACAGGTCGGCACCGCACAGGCCGAACCGTTCGACTCCTACTTCTCCGGCAACACCGTGCAGATCTGCCCGGTGGGTGCGCTCACCGGCACCAGTTATCGGTTCCGGGCCCGCCCCTTCGATCTGGTCTCCAGCCCGAGCGTCTGCGAGCACTGCGCATCGGGCTGCGCCCAGCGCACCGACCACCGACGCGGAAAAGTATTGCGCCGCTTGGCAGGTGACGACCCGCAGGTCAATGAGGAGTGGAATTGCGATAAGGGACGGTGGGCGTTCACCTACGCGACCGAACGCGACCGGCTCACCACACCGCTGGTGCGCGGATGGGACGGCAACCTCGCCCCCGCATCCTGGTCCGAGGCCCTGGCCGCCGCCGCGGAGGGGCTGGCATCGGCCTTCGGCAGCGCGGGCGTGCTGGTCGGCGGTCGCGTGACCGAGGAAGACGCCTACGCCTACGCCAAATTCGCCCGAGTTGCCCTGGGCACCAATGACATCGACTTCCGCACCCGGGTGCATTCGGCCGAAGAGGCGGATTTCCTGGCCGCCCGCATCGCCGGACAGGGTGTCACCGTCGACTACGACGCCCTGGAGAGCGCTCCGGTCGTGCTGCTTGCCGGATTGGAGCCGGAAGAGGAGTCACCGATCATCTACCTGCGGCTGCGCAAGGCGGCACGCAAGCGCGGTGTGCCGATCTTCTCGCTCACCGCATACTCTTCGCGCGGGCTGGACCGGATGTCGGGCACGCTGTTGCAAGCCGTGCCCGGTGCCGAGCCACATCTGCTCGATGGCCTGCGCACCGGTGAGACGGATTCCGCCGCTTCGGCGACAGCAGCACAGCTATTGCGCCAGCCGGGTGCGGTCATACTGGTCGGTGAGCGGATGGCCGGAATTCCGGGCGCACTGTCCGCGGCCGTGCGGCTCGCCGATGAAACTGGTGCCGCCTTGGCCTGGGTGCCACGGCGTGCAGGTGAACGCGGTGCGGTCGAAGCGGGCGCGCTGCCCGGCCTGCTGCCCGGTGGTCGCCCGGTCGTGGATCCCCGTGCGCGCCAACAGGTTCGCACCATCTGGAATGTCGATGAACTGCCGGTCACCGCGGGTCGCGATACCGCAGCCATCCTGGAGGCCGCGCCGAACTTGGGCGCGCTGGTCATCGGTGGTGTCGATATCGCCGACCTGCCGGATCCCGAAGCGGCGCTGGAGGCGATCGACGCCGCCCGGTTCGTGGTCAGCCTGGAGCTGCGGCACAGCGCGGTCACCGAACGCGCCGATGTCGTCTTCCCGGTGGCCTCGGCGATGCAGAAATCCGGCACCTTCCGTACCTGGGAGGGCCGACCGCGGCAATTCGATGCGGCACTCGGCGATTCGATGGTGCGCCGTGAACCCGCGCCGCTATCCGATCAGCGGGTGCTGCAGGCCATCGCGAGCGAGATGAAGGTGACGCTCGGACTCCCCGATACCGAATCCGCGCGCGCCGAACTCGCCGAACTCGGCGCCTGGGCCGGTCCGGCGGCGCCCGCACCCGCGCATCGGCCGCATCCGGTGACCCAGCCCAATCCCGGCACCGCCATCCTGTCCGGCTGGCGGATGCTGCTGGATCAGGGCCGCATGCAGGACGGCGAGCCGAATCTGGCCGGTGTCGCGCGGCCGCCGGTCGCGCGCTTGTCTCCCACCACCGCCGCCGAAATCGCTGCCGCCGATGACGATCTGATCGTCGTCGCCACCAATCGCGGCGCTGTCACGCTGCCGCTGCTGATCACCGATCTGCCCGATCGAGTGGTGTGGCTGCCGCTGAATTCGCCGGGCTGCTCGGTCAACGAACAGCTCGCCACCCAGCCGGGCGGCGTGGTGCAGCTGTACCGCGCCGACGAGAGGATGAAGGAACACCGTCATGAGTGATCTCTCTCTTTTCGGTCACGACCCGCTGTGGCTCGTCATCGGGAAATCCCTGGCGATCTTCGCCTTCCTGCTGCTCACGCCGATGATGGCGGTGTATCTGGAGCGCAAGATCGTGGCCTGGATGCAGATGCGCGTCGGACCGAACCGGGTCGGGCCCAAGGGCACGCTGCAGGCCGTCGCCGACGGTGTGAAGATGGCGCTGAAGGAAGATATCGTCCCGGCCATCGTCGACAAGCCGATTTTCATTCTGGCGCCGGTCATTTCGGTGGTGCCCGCATTCATGGCGTTCGCGGTCATCCCGATCGGCCCGGAAGTATCGATCCTGGGCCACCGGACCGCGCTGCAGCTCACCGATCTGCCGGTGGCGGTGCTCTACATCTTGGCCATCACCTCGATCGGCGTGTACGGCATCGTGCTGGCGGGCTGGTCGTCGGGTTCGACCTATCCGCTGCTCGGCGGGTTGCGCTCGACCGCGCAGGTGATCTCTTACGAGATCGCGATGGCGCTGTGCTTCGCGACGGTGTTCCTGCTCGGCGGCACCATGGCTACCTCCGGCATCGTGAAGGCGCAGGAAGGCACTTGGTATGTCTTTCTGCTGCTGCCGTCGTTCCTGATCTACTGCGTGTCGATGGTCGGGGAGACCAACCGTGCGCCATTCGATCTGCCCGAGGCCGAAGGCGAGCTGGTCGGCGGTTTCCACACCGAATACTCCTCGCTCAAATTCGCCATGTTCATGATGGCCGAATACATCAACATGGCAACGGTTTCCGCGCTCGCCACCACCCTGTTCCTCGGCGGCTGGCACGCACCGTTCCCGATCAACCTGTGGGACGGCGCGAATTCCGGCTGGTGGCCCGCGCTGTGGTTCATCGCCAAGATGTGGACGTTCCTGTTCGTCTTCATCT
Organism: Nocardia sp. NPDC050630; assembly: GCF_044457245.1. NCBI lineage: Bacteria > Bacillati > Actinomycetota > Actinomycetes > Mycobacteriales > Nocardiaceae > Nocardia > Nocardia sp. NPDC050630. The sequence goes on along the minus strand of NZ_JBITGN010000001.1, from coordinate 1,545,986 downwards.
GGTTGCGCGGCACGCTGCCCCGCCTTCGCTACGACCAGTTCATGAATCTCGGTTGGAAACTGCTGATTCCGACCTCGCTGCTGTGGGTGATGGTGGTCGCCACCGCGCGGCTGCTGCAGAACGAGGGCTACGAAGTCCAGACGCCGCTGCTGGTGATCAGCGGAATCATCATCTCTGGACTGATCCTGCTGATGTTCCTGCGGGCCGGGCGCAGACAAGCCGCGCCACCGACGGTCGAGGAACCCGCCCCGGTGGCATCCGGCACGGCGGTCTTCCTCGGATTCCCGACGCCGCCGCTGCCGGATCCATCGACACGGCGTCCAGAACCCAAAGCGGGACTGCTGGAACCGTTGATGGGCTTCGCAGTCACCTTCCTGACCATGTTCAAGAAGCCCAATACCGAGTCCTATCCGGAACAGAAGGTCCCGACCGCGCCCCGCTACCACGGCCGCCACCAGCTCAATCGGCATCCGGATGGTCTGGAGAAGTGCATCGGCTGCGAACTGTGCGCATGGGCCTGTCCCGCGGACGCGATCTATGTCGAGGGCGCGGATAACACCGAGACCGAACGCTTTTCACCCGGCGAGCGCTACGGACAGGTCTACCAGATCAACTATCTGCGCTGCATCGGCTGCGGATTGTGCATCGAGGCGTGCCCGACCAGGGCGCTCACCATGACCAATGAGTACGAGATGGCCGATGACAACCGCGCCGACCTGATCTATGAGAAGGACCGGCTGCTGGCCCCGTTGCAGCCCGGCATGACCGCACCGCCGCACGCCATGTATCCCGGTACGACCGAAGGCGATTACTACCGCGGCAAGGTGCCGGGCGGTGAAAGCGGTTCGGATAGGGAGCCCGCCGCCGCGGGCGCGGAAGGAGGCCCGCGGTGACCGAATTCATCCTGGCCGCCCAGACATTGGCCGCCGAGCCACTGACCCACACCTCCACCGGCGAGGCCGTCCAATTCTGGATCCTCGGCCCGCTCGCCGTCATCGGCGCATTCGGCATGGTATTCGCGGGCAAGGCCGTCCATTCGGCGATCTGCCTGGCCGCCACCATGATCGTGCTCGCCACCTTCTATATGGCCCAGGACGCGCTGTTCCTGGGCGTCGTGCAGATCGTCGTCTACACCGGCGCGGTCATGATGCTGTTCCTGTTCGTGCTCATGCTGGTCGGCGTCGACTCCCCCGAATCGCTCGGGGAAACACTGCGCGGTCAGCGGCTCTCGGCCGCCGCGGTCGGACTCGGCTTCGGGCTGCTGCTGATCAGCGGTATCGCCAACGGCATCCGCAACTCCGGAATCAACCATCCGGCAATGGGATTCGCCTACCAAGACGTGATCGGCCAACTCGCCGAACTGATCTTCGTCCGATATGTGTGGGCCTTCGAACTCACCGGCGCACTGCTGATCACCGCCACCATCGGCGCGATGATCCTGGCGCACCGGGAGAATTTCGGGCCGCGCCTGGATCAGCGAGAGCTCTCGCGCCGCCGCTTCCGCGGCGCCTACGATCCGGCCCGGCCCTCCGATCGCGCCACGCCGCTGCCGACACCCGGTGTGTACGCCAGGCACAACGCGGTCGATATTCCGGCGCGGCTGCCGGACGGATCCTTCGAGGAGCTGTCGGTCAGCACCATCCTGCGGCACCGCCGCACCAGGGCCCTCACCGAGGCGGCGGTCATCTCGGTCGGTACGACCCCGACCTTCGCCGCCGAGGTCGATGAGTCCGAAACCCCCGCCCGCGAGGCAGACGAGGAAGGCAAGCGGTGAATCCTGAGAACTACCTGTTCCTGTCGGCCCTGCTGTTCACCATCGGCGCGGCCGGTGTGCTGCTGCGACGCAACGCCATTGTGGTGTTCATGTGCATCGAGTTGATGCTCAATGCGGTCAACCTCGCCTTCGTCACCTTCGCCAGGCTGCATTCGAACCTGGACGGTCAGGTGTTCGCGTTCTTCACCATGGTGGTCGCCGCGGCCGAAGTCGTGGTCGGACTGGCCATCATCATGACCATCTTCCGCGCCCGCCGCTCGACCTCGGTCGACGACGCCAACCTGCTGAAGTTCTGACGTGGATACCGCAACGCTCTGGGTGCTGCCCGCACTGCCGCTGGCCGGTGCCATCGTTCTGCTGCTGGTCGGACGCTACAGCGACAAGTGGGGGCATCTGCTGGGCTGTGCCACCGCGCTGGCCTCGTTCGGCTTCGCCGCCGTCGCCTTCTTCCACATGCTCGACCGTGGCGATGCTGCCCGCGCAATCCACAAGGACTTTTTCAGCTGGGTGCCGGTCGACGGGTTGCAGGTGGACTTCAGCCTCCAATTGGACCAGCTGTCGGTGTGTTTCGCGCTGCTGATCACCGGCGTCGGATCGCTGATCCACATCTATTCCGTCGGCTATATGAACCATGATCCGGGACGGCGGCGGTTCTTCGCCTACCTGAATCTGTTCCTCGCGGCCATGCTGCTGCTGGTGCTGGCGGATAACTACCTGGTGCTGTATCTGGGCTGGGAAGGCGTCGGTCTGGCCTCGTACCTGCTGATCGGTTTCTGGTACCACAAGCCGACCGCGGCGACCGCCGCCAAGAAGGCGTTCGTGGTCAACCGGGTCGGTGATATGGGGTTGGCCATCGCCATGTTCACCATGTTCGCGACCTTCGGTTCGATCGACTTCGGCTCGGTGTTCGCGACCGCACCGCAGGCGGGTGAGGGCACGCTCACCGCGATCGGGTTGTTGCTGCTGCTGGCCGCCTGCGGTAAGTCCGCGCAGGTGCCGCTGCAGTCCTGGCTCGGTGACGCGATGGAGGGTCCGACACCGGTCTCCGCACTCATCCACGCGGCCACCATGGTGACCGCGGGTGTGTATCTGATCGCGCGCTCCGGGCCGATCTTCGATCTCGCGCCCAACGCGCGGCTCGGCGTGGTGCTGGTGGGTGCGGTGACGCTGTTGTTCGGTGCGATCGTCGGTTGCGCGAAGGACGACATCAAGAAGGCACTGGCGGCATCCACCATGAGCCAAATCGGATACATGGTGCTGGCCGCGGGCCTCGGCCCGGCCGGATACGCGGTCGCCATCATGCACCTGCTCACCCACGGCTTCTTCAAGGCCGGGCTCTTCCTCGGCGCCGGATCGGTCATGCACGCGATGGACGACGAAACCGATATGCGCCGCTACGGTGGGCTGCGCACACTGCTACCGGTCACCTACATCACCTTCGGGCTCGGCTATCTGGCGATCATCGGAGTGCCGCCGTTCGCCGGCTTCTTTTCCAAGGATCGGATCATCGAGGCGGCGTTCAACCAGGGCGGCGCAAGCGGTTTGGCCTTGGGCGCGGTGACGCTGCTGGGTGCCGGGCTGACCGCGTTCTACATGACGCGCGTCATGCTGATGACGTTCTTCGGCGATCGCCGCTGGAAGCCCGATACGCACCCCCACGAGGCACCGGCGGTGATGACCGGCCCGATGATCCTGCTCGCGATCGGCTCGGTGGCCGCGGGTGGGCTGTTCGTGCTCGGATCGTCGCTGCAGAACTGGCTCGAACCCGTTGTCGGGGCGCATCACGGCGAGGAGGTCGTGCCCGCTGGCGTGGTGACAGCCCTGGCACTGCTCGTGGTCGCCATCGGGATCGGCTTCGCCTACAACCAGTACGCGCAGCGTGAAGTTCCCGAGACCGCGCCGGAAGCCGTATCGGCATTGACCGTCGCGGCACGCAAGGATCTCTACGGCGATGCGGTCAACGAGGGCGTATTCATGCGTCCCGGCGCGTATCTGACCCGGTCACTGGTCTTCCTCGACAACCGCGGCATCGACGGCATCGTCAACGGGACCGCCGCACTGATCGGCGGACTGTCCGGGCGCATCCGGAAGGTGCAGTCCGGGTTCGTGCGGTCCTATGCCCTGTCCATGTTCACCGGCGCGGCACTGGTGGCCGCCGCCCTGCTGGCAGTGAGGCTCTGGTGAGTGACTATCCCTGGTTGACCACGCTGTGGTTGTTGCCCGTCGTCGGCGCGGTGGTGGTGCTGCTGTTGCCCGCGTCGCGGCGCACCCTGGCGCGCGGGCTGGCATTCGGTGTCGCATTGGCGGTGCTGGTGCTCGGCATCGTCTTGGCCGTGCGCTTCGAACCCGGTGCGGCGCAATATCAGTTCGTCGAATCGCACGAGTGGATTCCGGCTTTCGGCGCGGGTTACACACTCGGGTTGGACGGGATCGCACTGGTGCTGGTGCTGCTCACCACGGCGCTGGCGCCGCTGCTGATCCTGGCCGGTTGGAACGATGAGCGCGAGGTCGGCAGCGGGCGCCGGGTTTCGCACACCTATGTCGCGTTGACGCTGCTCGTCGAGGCGATGGTGCTGATTTCCTTTGTCTCGCTCGATATTCTGCTGTTCTACGTGTTCTTCGAGGCGATGCTCGTCCCGATGTACTTCCTCATCGGCGGATTCGGACCGCGCAGTGCCGATCTCGCACATCGTCAGCAGCGTTCGCGGGCAGCGGTGAAATTCCTGTTGTACAACCTGTTCGGCGGTCTGATCATGTTGGCGGCGGTGATCGGGCTGTATGTGCTCACCGCGCGGCAGGGACTCGGGTCCGGATCGTCGGGCACCTTCGATTTCCGCACCGTGGTGGCGGCGGCCAATGCCGGACAGCTCGGCGCCGGTCCTGCGGTGTTGAATGCCCTGTTCCTCGGTTTCATGTTCGCCTTCGCGGTGAAGGCGCCGCTGTGGCCGTTGCACACCTGGCTGCCGGATGCGGCGGTGGCCGCGACGCCGTCGAGTGCGGTGCTGATGATGGCGGTGGTCGACAAGGTCGGCACCTTCGGCATGTTGCGCTACTGCCTGCAGTTGTTCCCGGATGCCTCGGGAACCTATGCACCCCTGGTGATCACGCTCGCGGTGATCGGCATCATCTACGGCGCGCTGCTGGCGATCGGACAAACCGATGTGATGCGGCTGATCGCCTACACCTCGATCTCACACTTCGGATTCATCATTCTGGGTATCTTCGCGATGACCAGTCAGGGGCAGACCGGGGCCACGCTCTACATGGTCAATCACGGCATCTCGACCGCGGCACTGTTCCTGATCGCGGGATTCCTGGTGTCGCGCAGGGGAACTCGGGCCATCGCCGCCTACGGCGGGGTGCAGAAGGTGGCGCCGGTGCTGGCGGGCACCTTCTTGATCGCCGGTCTCGCCGCCTTGTCGCTGCCGGGGCTGGCACCGTTCATCAGCGAATTCCTGGTGCTACTCGGCACATTCACCCGTTACGGATTCGCGGCGGTGATCGCGACCGCAGCGTTGGTATTGGCGGCACTGTATGTGCTGTGGATGTACCAGCGGATGATGACCGGGCCGGTCAAGGAGGGCAACGAGCGGCTCTATGACCTGGTGCCGCGCGAAGTGGCGGTGGTGGTGCCGTTGATCGCGGCGCTGCTGTTCCTCGGTATCTATCCGAAACCGGTGCTGGATTTCATCAATCCCGCGGTGGGTCAGACACTCACCACCATTGGCGTCCACGATCCCGCGCCGAAGACGCCCGCGATCCCCGCAGCGGGGGCCGATCACGGAGGTGCCCACAAATGAGCAGTCTGCTCGCGGCAAGTATGCCCGCGCCGAGTATCGAATACGCAAAGTTGTCGCCGATGCTGATCGTGTTCGGGGTGGCGGTGGTCGGGGTGCTCGTCGAGGCGTTCGCGCCGCGCCGGCATCGGTATGCCATCCAGGTGCCGCTCGGGCTGGCCGGGTTGGTCGCGGCGCTGGTGGCGGTGGTGCGGTTGTCCGGGACCGAGGCGACCGTGATGGTCGGTGCGGTGGCGATCGACGGTGTGACACTGTTTCTGCAGGGCACGATTCTGGTGGTGTCGATTCTGGCGCTGCTGTTCATGGCCGAGCGCGGTGCGCAACCGCGACCGCGGGTACGTTCGGGTCCCGGGACGTGGAGTGTGGCCGCGGCCGCCGTCGGCGGTGGGGTGGACGCGTTCACCCCACAGGCTTCCGCGGTGCCCGGTAGCGCGGGTGAAATGGCCGCTGTCCGTGCGGGTGTCGCGACCACCGAGGTGTTCCCGCTGGCCATGCTCGCCATCGGGGGACTGTTGCTGTTCCCGGCGTCGAATGATCTGCTGACGATGTTCGTGGCGTTGGAGGTGTTGTCGTTGCCGCTGTATCTGCTGTGTGGGCTGGCACGGCGCAAGCGGCTGCTCTCGCAGGAAGCGTCGCTGAAATACTTTCTGCTCGGGGCGTTTTCGTCCGCGTTCTTCCTCTACGGGGTCGCACTGCTGTACGGGCAGGCGGGGACGGTGAAGCTCGGTGGGATCGCCGATGCGATAACGCAGCATCCGCAGAACAGCACCCTGGGGTTGCTCGGGGTGGCGATGTTGGCGGTGGGGTTGCTGTTCAAGATCGGTGCGGTGCCGTTCCAGTCCTGGGTGCCAGATGTGTATCAGGGCGCGCCGAGTTCGGTGACCGGCTTCATGGCCGCGGCGACGAAGATCGCGGCAGTCGGTGCGCTGCTGCGGGTGCTGCAGGTCGCGGTGCCCGGTCTGCGTGACGACTGGCGGCCGGTGCTCGCCGCTATCGCCATCGCCACCATGGTGATCGGCGCGATCATGGCGATCACCCAGACCGACGTCAAGCGCATGCTCGCCTACTCCTCGGTCGCGCACGCCGGATTCATCCTGACCGGTCTTGCCGCGGCGAACGAGGCCGGTACCTCGGCCATCCTGTTCTATCTGTTGGCCTACGGTCTGGGCACGCTCGGCGCGTTCGCGGTCGTCAGCCTGGTCCGCGATGTCGAAGGTGACGAAGCTACCGCCATGTCCCAGTGGGCGGGCCTCGGCCGCCGCTCCCCCTGGCTGGCAACGATTTTCGCGCTGTTCCTGCTCTCGTTCGCGGGCCTGCCCCTCACCGGTGGCTTCGTCGCGAAGTTCGCGGTCTTCCAGGCCGCCGCCTCCGGCGACGCTGCCTATCTGGTCATCGTCGGTGTCGTCTCCAGCGCCATCGCCGCATTCTTCTACATCCGCGTCATCGTCCTGATGTTCTTCACCGATCCACCCGCCGACGCCCCGACCGTCGCCTCGCCATTCCTCACCACCACGGTCGTCGCATTCACCGCGGGCGCCACGGTCCTGCTCGGAGTCATCCCGCAAATGCTGCTGGACTTGTCCGACCGCGCATCGACTTTCGTTCGCTGACCCCGTCACGACACTGCCGCATCCCACTCGGGTGCGGCAGTGTCGTGTTTCCAGGGATACCCGCCTATCGCGTGGTGGCGTAGAGCTGCATGTCGTGTCGAGCCTGTCGCGGTTCAGTGCAGGTATGAGGCTCCGTTGACATTCAGGACCGCCCCGGAGCTCCAGGTTGCTTCGGGCGAGGCGAGGTAGCGGACGGCGGAGGCGATTTCCTCGGGTTGGGCGACACGATCGAAGGGGCTTTGAGCGCGGACCTCGTCGGTGACGCGCGAGGCGACGCGTTCGGTTGCGACGAAACCCGGTGCCACCGAGGCGACCGCGATTCCATAGGGGGCCAAATAGACCGCGAGCGATTGGCCGAGGGCGTGGACGGCTGCCTTGCTGGCACCGTAGGCGGGGTAGTCGGGTTCACCGCGGAATGCGCCGCGCGAGCCGATATTGATGATGCGGCCCCGCACCTTGTTGTCGATCATGTGGCGGGCGGCGCAGTAGGAGATATTGGCCGTGCCGAACAGGTTGACGTCCATGGTCTTGCGCCACACGTCCTGCCAGTCCGTGTACGAAGTCTTCGCGAGGGGATGCGGAAGGTTCACCGCGGCGTTATTGACCAGCACGTGCACTGTGCCGAGTTCCTCTACCGCCGCCGCGACGATCGCTTCGGCCGTTTCCGGCGCACCGATATCACCGTCGACGAGCACATGCCCGTCGCCGGGCAACTGCCGCAATGTCTCCTCGGCATCGGCCCGCGCGGAGGAGTAATGCACCGCCACCCGATCACCGTTCTCGGCGAATGCCACCGCAACCGCCCGCCCGATCCCCCGCGAAGCCCCCGTCACCAACACACCACGATTCATCCCACCACCCTGCCACGGCCATTTCGTTCCCAGCACGATCGGGGCAAGCGAATGTGGTTGTCGTGACGTACAACGCGCCTAGGCATTTCGAGCCCACGACCGGGTCGGTGCCCTGGGCTACCATCCGGTGCGTTCGCGAAGAATTCGCGCGATGCTCACACGGCGGGGCACGGTAGCAGGGGTTCAGCGGTGGTGCGGCGAATTCCGATGGAGTGGTGGCCGCTATCCAGAACACTCCGACCTTCGGAGTGCTCGCCGACAGCGGCTGATCCGTAGCCTGTTACGGAGCACCTCCGAGCACCTCGCGCAATCGGACGGCGAATGTGGCTGGGTCCTCGACGAATCCGGTGTGTCCGCCGGGGAATATGGTCGGAGTCACCCCGATGGCTTCACCGAGCGCCCGCGATGTGCGGTCGCAGTATTGGCCGGTCGATTCGGTGCCGATGCCGATCACAATCCGTGCCGGAGTCGATTGCAGCACAGCGATATTCGGCTCCCACGTGGTCGTGCCGCGCAGCTCGTGATCGAACCAGTAGCGTTCGCTGGCCAACTGGCGCGGGTCGCGCTCGCCGCCGAACACCTGCTGTAGCACCGGTTCCGGCATCACGATGTTCGCATTGACCATGAACTTGCGCCACGCGCCGAGCGTGTCGCCGCCGCGGTAGGTGGCGATGACGTCCTCGGTTCCGGCGCGCAACTGGTCGCTGTCCTCGAGCAGTTCACCCAGCGGCGGTTCGTGCGCGATCACGGTGGTGACCAGGTCCGGCTGGGATTGGGCCAGTGCCAATGCGGTCACCGCGCCGCCGCTGGAACCGAATACCACCGCGGGGCCGATGCCGAGGTGGGTGATGAGGCAGGCCAGGTCGTCGGCGCGCAGCTGCGGTGTCGAGTCCTGTTCGGGGTCGTCGAGCACGCTGCCCTGATGGCCGCGCGGGTCGGTGGTGAGCACGGTGCGGTCGGTGGCGAGCAGTTCCGCCAGCGGCGCGAAGGCCGCCGCGTCCATTGGAGCGCCGACCAATACGACCAGCGGTCCGGTGCCACGCACCTCGTAGTGCAGTCGCGCCCCGGGCACGTCGAGGCTATGTGCGGTGGCGGTCGAAGTCGGGGTCATCAAGATCTCCTCGAACAAATAGTCATGGGTCTGCCGAGAATGTTGACCGGCTTGCCCACACGAATTCATCGGTCCGCCACCAATGCCTGCTCGAGACTCCCCGAGCCGAATTGGCGCACGGGCTCTGGTCGGAGCGGGATATCCCGAGCGAGCGTGGGTTGAGGTCGAGCTGGTCGGTGGCTTCCGGACCGACGACGCAGTCACGACAGGGTGGTGCGGCATTCCGACGCTTGCAAAACCTAGGGGTATTAGTTTATAAACTAAGCACCATAGTTTCAGGAGATGTGATGTCGCCACGCGCCGGGTTGACCACCGAGCGGATCACCATGGCCGCGGCGGAACTCGCCGATGAGGTCGGTTTCGACAACCTCACCGTCGCCGCACTGGCCAGGAGGTTCGGCGTCAAGGACGCGAGCCTCTACTCGCACATCAAGAACCTCGAAGACTTGCGCAACAGGGTGGCCATGCTGGCAAGCGACGAGAAGACCGACCGCATTGCCGCGGCGGTGGCCGGGCGTGCGGGACGGGACGCACTCGCGGCATTTGCCGACGAGTGGCGCCGCTACGCGTTGGAACATCCCGGCCGCTATGCCGCCACCCAGATGCCGATGGACCCCGCCGTCACCGCAGCTTGGACCGGCGGATGGCGGGCCGTAGACCTGACCTATGGGGTGCTGCGCGCCTACGGGCTCGACGAACCCGATGTCACCGACGCGGTTCGGCTGTTGCGCAGCACTTTTCACGGATATGCCAACCTGGAGGCGAGCGGCGGCTTCGGTCATGCCCGCTCCACCGCCGCCTCCTGGGATCGCATCATCGACGCCTTGCACGTCACCCTCACCCACTGGCCCACCGACGAGAAAGCGAATTCGCAGTGAGATCCGAAAACCTGAAAGTGCCCGGTGCCACCTTGTATTTCGAGGTGCGCGGCGACGGCCCGGTGCTGCTCCTGTTGCCGGGCAGCGGCGGCGACGCCGGGATCTTCGACCCGATCGCCGATGCGCTCGCCGAGCACTTCACGGTCGTCGCCGCCGATCCGCGTGGTTACTCGCGCAGCGTTCTCGACGCTCCCGAACCCGTGGACCAGCGGATGGAAGTGCTCAGCGATGACGCATACCGTCTGCTCGAACACCTCACGCCCGCAGGAGAATTCGCCTATGTCGCCGGGGTCAGTGGCGGCGCGGTCGTCGCGCTCGACTTGCTCGCCCATCATCCGGACCGGCTGCGCCTGGTCGTCGCCCACGAGCCGCCGTGCTTCGCGGTCCTGCCCGATGCGGACGCGCACCGGGCCATGGTCGAGGAGGTGGTCGAACTCGCCCGTGACCAAGGACCGGCCGTCGCGGGCGGGCGCTTCATGCAGGCGGTGGGCGTCACCTCGAAGCCGCTGCCCAATGCGGCCGAGGTCCCGGCTCGCACCGCCGAAATGCTCGGACGGCTGATGGGCAACGCGCCGCTGATGTTCGCTCATGAACTGCGCGCGGTCACCGATTACCGGCCCGACAGTGCCGCACTCGCCGCTGTAGCGGACCGCCTTGTGCTGGCCGCAGGTCGGGAAACCCGTGGCCAACTCCCCTATCGGACCGCGCAAACCCTTGCGACCGAGTTGCACCGACCGCTGGTGGAGTTCCCGGGTGGGCACAGTGGAGTCCGGGAAACCCCGACCGAATTCGCTCGTGCTCTGCTGGAAGCGCTGACGGTGACCGCTGATCGTTGACGCCGGTTTCCATCAGCGGAGGCCGAGCCGGAACGGAAACGATACCGAGCGTGCGCGTTTCGTCGAGATGGCAGATCGCCGGTTCCGACGGGCCGATGCACGCTCAGTATCGTCAAACCAGTCGATCCCGCTGCACCGGAACATATTCCGGCCGCCGCCGCCAAGCCGGAACCGACAAATAGGTCGCGGTGCGCAGCACCCATTCCACCGGACCATACTCATGCCCGCGCAACCACCAATGACTGGAGGCGAGCTGCGCGCCATAGGTCAGCAACGCGATCCCGATGACACCCGCCGGTGGCACATCATCGGCCAAGGCGAATCCGTAGCCGGTGTAGATCACCATCAATACCACCGACTGAATAATGTAGTTGGAGGCCGCCATCCGACCGGCTGGGGCGAGCAGCGCGATATGCCGCGCTGTGCGGGCTGATCGCGCCAGCATGACGACCCCCGCGATATAGGCGAACGTCATGAGCGGGTTGACGACTTCCTGGATCCCGTTCCAGTACGACGGCGGTTCCAGCCACCCCATCCCAGCGGAGAATGTCACCGCCGATACCGGCAGTCCGACCGCCAGCCCACCGAGGAATACCCGAGGTGACCAGCGGCGCAACATCTCCACTTCGGTGAACACCTTGCGCTTACCGGCCGCCATCCCGATCAGGAACATGCCGAGCGCCGGAACGCCCTGAGTGATCCAGATCAGGATGATCCACCACGGCGCCTCGGACACTTGCATCGTGAAGGTCTCCCCGAAGCTGCCGGTGTATCCCTCGTGCAAAGCCACCACATCGAGCAGCTCCGCGACCGCGGCAATTCCACCGGAACCCGGCAGAAACGCCCATATCGACCACACGAGATACAGCACAACCCCGGCGACGATCGCTACCCGAGGCCGCAGCCATCGCAGCAGGATCAGAAATAGACACAGAAACGCGTAGAGCGTCAGGATGTCGCCGATCCACAGCAGGAAGACATGCGCCAACCCGATCACCATCAGCGCGGCACATCGCCGCAGCAGCCGCGGATTCGCCGATACCCCGGCCCGCTGCGCGGCCGCGATCTGCAGGGTGAACGAATAGCCGAACAGGAATGCGAACAGCAAATAGAACCTGCCGCTGAACAGCGCCTCCACCACCGCGTTGACGAAATGGTCGAATGGCCCGTCGAATCCCGGTCGCGGATCGTCCGCAGTGCCGCCGAACGACCAGAGCAGCGTGGCGACGGCGACATTCACAATGAGGATCCCGAAGAGTGCGAATCCCCGGAGTATGTCTACTTCGGCTATCCGCCGCGATGCGGTTGCGGCTACGACCGATTCGGACATGATCCGAAGATTAAACGGCCGGACTTCGCGCGGTCGTCCTCCCACCGACCGATTCGCACCCTGACCGGATCCGCCCCGAGCAACTACCTCCGGCGTATTGACATCACACCAGGTCGGCGACCTCCAAGTAGAGCTGCCGCTCAATGGCGATGTCGACGAGGAAGCCCTGCTTCCCGTCGGCGGTATCGGTCGCATGGAATGCGGCCACCGCGATCTCGCCGACCCGCAACCGCTGGCCCGCGAAATCTCGCTGTCCCAGGATGATCGGCTGCGCCTGATCGAATACCAATTCGGTGACATCGACGGACAGCGGGGCACCAACCAGGTCGGTGACGGTGCCGGGGATCAGCCGGACCGAGACGATTTGATCGAAGCTGGGACGCCGTCCGATCCGGTGCGCCACATACATTTTGCCCGCCCGGCCGAAGCACAGATGAGTCAGCAATTCCGCGGTCCGCACGGGATGCGGATCGAGCTGTGTGAAGGATACGACGTTGCGCACGGTGGCCACGACATCGCGTGCGATCACGATGCCACGGCGATCCAGATGCCCACGAATCAGGTTGCCCTGGAACGTAGTTCGCGGACTATCCGCGCGCGGATCGAGCTCGGCGAGCGAAAGGTCCGCCGGTTCGAAGGCGTGTCCGCCGCGGAATCCGGTGCGCCGGTCGGCGCCGAGTGCCCGACTACCGCGCTCGTCCAATTCGACGTCGAGCAGTACCTGGAAGTCGAATGGCGAAAAGAACATGGGCCGATGGGAGAAAAAGCAGTCGGTGCCGGTCCCGAAAACCACCATCCCGTGCGTGCCGACCGTCGGTGCCGACCGATATGGACCCGCATATCTGGCCGTGTATCTGGCCGTCCTGGTGAACATCCCGCTCATGGGACGCTCCTTTCTTCATCCCCTCCCATAGCGTGGCCCGAGTACACCCCCCTGCCACGAGTGTCCGGCTACTCGAATCCCCCGACCCCCGCTACTCGACCTCCGAACCGATATGTCCCTTTTGTGTCCACGATCCTCCGATCGCGCCGCCTCGGCAATCGGTCATGACCTGGACATATGGGTCGCCGGTCAATGCCCTGGCGAGAAGACGGCGCACGGCTCGGCACCCGAGGTGTGCGCAGTGGCCCGCCACCTCGGATGCGATCTCAGTTGTAGGACTTGGTGACGCTGTCGATGAGGTGTTCGAGGGTGTCGATGGTGGGGGTGTCGATCACATCGATCACATCGCCGGCCACCGGAACGTGGTTGTCGGCGGCGACCTTGGCGAATCGGCTGGGCTCGCTGGTGCGGAATCCGTGTTCGGCGGCGAGTCGTTGCAGGTCGGGGTCGGTGGCCAGCAGGCGGCCGACGCGATCGCCGCGCGTGGTGAGTGGCACCAGGGTGTGCTGGGAGACCACGGTCGGGGACGGGTAGATCAGCATCATGCCGGGTTTGATCTGGCCGCGCACGCTCGCCTCGACGAACTGGGCTTCGTAGATCCAGACCATGGGCGTCGGGCCCATACCCGCAGCCAGGTATTCGCGGAACGGGCCGTCGGTGGAGTTCTCGGTGTAGCCCTGGCGCACGAACAGCCGCGACACCGTCGGCAGCACGGCCTGCTCGGCGGCCGGGCCCTGCACGATGGTGTTGTCATTGGCAACGTGGCTGGCGATGGCCAGGTACATGGCAGCGGAGTTGGAGGTCCGCGGATCGGTCGTGGAGACCAGGATGTTCTTGTGCACCGGGTAGACGGTGTTGTCGCGCAGTTTGTCCCATTCGACATCGTTGCGCACGAGTTGGAGGTACCTGGCCATATCGAAGGTCGGCACGGGCCCCGGACGCACCACGCCCGCCGCGGTCAGCAGATCGGCGATGGGCTGGTAGGTCGCGATCGCCATGGGTGAGGAGAACGGCGTGTACTTGGTGCTGATATTGCGTGCCCGCTGAATCCGTTCCGCCGCGGGCGCACTCGACGGAAATGCGAAGTCGTAGTTCCCGAGATCGACAGAGGTCGCGATCTGTCGCGATCCGGCCGGATCGACCCGCGCCTCGAGGCCCTTGTGGGCCAGGGCTTCCACGACGCGCGGGTCGTCGAAGAAGGCCATCTTCTCCGAGCCGACCACCCCGTGCACGGTGGTCAGCGCGGCTGTCGCGCTGGTCGCAGTGGGCTGGTCGGGCTGCCGCACCACGAAGGCGACGACCAACGCGAGAACAACGACCAGAACCGCCGCCGCGAGCGCCATGAGCCGCTTGTCCACGGCGAATTCGGCGCCAGCTGTGCGGATTCGGCTCATCCCCCGCGCCGGATCGGGCTGTTGGTTCGGGTCCCGCTGCGCGGCAACGTTTTCCGTCTCGACCTGTTTTGTCGAGGCCTCGAGTTCCCTGCGGGCGATCCGTTCGATCAGAATCGGAACGAATTCCCGCACCGGATGGCCTTCGAACCGCTGCCGCGCCGTACCCACCGCGCTCTCGACCTGATCGGCCGGGTAGTCGTCGACCAGACGGTCGGTCAACCGCGCGATTGCCTGCTCTTCGCGGACAGTAACGACACCCACCACAGTCTCCTCGGCGTCACATCGATCTCCGGTCGCGACGGATCCGCCCCGTCCGCGCCGCCGAACCCTACCGAAATTTTCGGCCGGGACTACACCGGTGAAACCCCCATCGCTGGCGGTTGGATCCCACTTCGACTGTGCCCGTGGACATCTGCCGTTGAGCGCTAGGTGCCACTGCCGTCCAGGTCAGGGCGGGATTCGCGGCCCGAATGGCGGCTCGTCGATGGTTGGCCCGAACCCGGAACATCGCCGAATGCACGTCGAAAGTTCAACGGGCCATTCACCTTTCGCTACTAAACGTTGTCCATAAGTTTCCATCTCCACCCGCGCGTCGCGTCGGATCGGCAAGTCGTTCACGAACAGGCGCGCAACGCGGTGGTCTGGTCGAGACGGATGGCGATGGCGATGGCGATGGCGATGGCGATGGCGGTGATACTGGCTGCTGGTCAGCATCGCACGGGAGCCGTGTCTCGACACTTCGGTCGAGGACGGGGTGAACTCGCGCCACTTTGCCGGGTGCTGCCGGCCACCTGGGCAATTGTCCACAGAACCAGTGCGGACAGGGAGTAGGCCGCACCGACCCAGCAGGACCCCGACCATCCAAAGATGCTGTATGCCCAGGTGGTCGTGATCGCGCCGAGGGCGGATCCGAGGGAATAGAAGGCCATGTACGCGCCTATGACGCTGCTGGCGCGGTGCGGATGTGCTGCGGTCAGCAGGTGTTGGCTACTGACATGTACTGCCTGGACGGCGAAGTCGAGTAGAACGATACCGATGATGAGCAGCCACAGGGTCGCTTCGGTCCGGGCGATGAGCAGCCAGGAGCCGGTAAGCAACGCCAGCGATGAACCGGTGATCGCCTGTGCGAGACCGGAATCGGCCCATCGTCCCGCGCGGGCCGCGCCGAGCGCTCCGGCCATACCCGCCAATCCGAATAGGCCGATCTGCGTGGTGCCGAGATTCCAGGGCTCGGTGCCGAGTGGGAGGGCGAGTCCGCTCCAGAGGGTGCCGAAGGCGGCGAAAAGGAAGAAGGCAATCAGTCCTCGGCTCAGGAACAGGCGATCCGTGCGCGCGAGCCGCCCCATCGATGCCAGCACCTGGGCGTACCGTGCGCCGGGAGTTCGGCGGTCCGGGGTGAGCATCGCGCGGACGATGAGGGCCAGGGCTATGCAGAGCACGGCAAGCAGCGCGTACACGGCGCGCCAGCCGACCGTATCGCCCAGGACCCCCGCGAGGACGCGGACGCCGAGGATGCCGATCACCACACCGGAAGTGACCGCGCCGATATTGCGGCCCCGCTCGCCCGGCGCGGAGACTGCGGCGGTATAGGCGACGATCACCTGAACCACGACCGCGAACAGACCCGCGATCGCCAGCCCCGTCACCGCGACGGCACCGTCGGGGGCGGCGGCCGCGACCGCGGCCCCAGCGGCGGTGAGTACCAGATGCACGGTGATGAGCCGACGACGATTCAGCACGTCTCCGAGCGGGACCAACAGGACCAGACCGGCGAAGTAGCCGATCTGACCGGCGGCGACCAGCACGCCGAGCGACTCGCGGGCCAATCCCAGACCGGTGCCCGCCGCTGCCAGTACCGGCTGGATCGCATAGATCGTCGACACGGCCACTGCGCACACCAGCGCCAGGACCAATCGCTGCGATCTTGTGACTCTTGCCGCCACCACACCTCCCAAAATCAGTAGCAAAATGCAACCATTTGAGCGTAGGTAATAATGGTTTCGAATTGCAACCGACTGGGAGAAGGCTCATGACCATGACGCTCGGTTCCGGCCGCGACTGGACCGATCCCACCTGCCCGGTCGCGCGCACTGTCGACCTCGTGGGCGACCGGTGGAGCCTGCTGATCGTGCGCGACGCCATGGACGGCGCGGCGACCTTCACCGAATTCCAGCAACGGCTCGGGATTGCCCGCAACATCCTCACCGATCGTCTGCGCAGGCTCTGCGACCATGGCATCCTCATCACGAGCAGCGCCCCCGGAGGCAAGCGGCACATCTACGAACTCACCGAAGCCGGGCAAGACCTGTTCACCATCGTCGTGGCATTGCGCCAATGGGGAGAACGCCACACCTTCACCGAGAACGAACCGCACTCGACACTCGTCGACCGTAACGGCAGCCCCGTCGCCGAGCTCCGCACCGAAAACCACGACGGCAAACTCGTCAGCGCGGCGACAACCCGAGTTCGCAAGGTCGGTGAATACAACGCCTCGGTGACGGATGCGTGAGCGGCGCGTCCGCTGATCTACGGGGCGATCATCGCCTGGATGTCGGGCAGGTTGCCGATCCGCTGGGTCGCGGGGCGGCCTGGAGCGTCGAGTTGGGGTGAACCTGTTGCCCGCAGTCGCGCCCGCACCTCCGCTGGTGTTTTGCGCCCGATGGCTGCGGCGGCCAAGCCTTGGTAGCTGGCGATGGAGCCGACGACAATCGGGGATGCGCTGGAGGTTCCGCTGAAAGTGTCTGTGTACCAGTAGTCTTCGTCGGCACCGCCCTGCAGGTCGCCGTATCCGGTAGTGGTCACCTCGAGGCCCCAGCCCTGTGCATCGACGCGGGATCCGTAGTTGGAGAAGGCCAGTCGTGATCGTGCGGGCCCGTGGTCGCGGCCGTGGAATCCCGGTGGCGGGGCACCCGCGCCGACCAGGATGGCGCCGGAGTCGGCGGCGCCGCCACGAAACGGATTGCGCCAGGAGGTCGGGAACTCGGCGGGGCGCGTGTCGTACAGGGCGCTGTCGAGGTCTTCCGAACCGTTGCCTGCCGCGCCCACGACAATGACACCGCGTCCGATCGCGTAGCGGATGGCCGCCCAGTCGTCGGGCCACCACTCGATCGCGATGTATCCGGCCTGGTCCTCGCGATTCTGGAAGTTGTTGCGCGGTCCGGGGCGATGCAGTTCGAGCAGGATGATGTCGCCGGCGCTCAGTGCGTCGGCAGCTGTGCGGATGGCGGCCGCGGAGCCCGCGTCGAATACCGAGACCGCGCGGATGGCGGCATCGGCGGCAATCCCGGTGATGCCGAAGGTGTTTACATCACCGCTGATCTCCCCGGCCACCGCGGTGCCGTGATTGCGCCAGCCCGCATCCGTCGACGGCGCACCGCCGATCACTCCACCCTGGTTCGCCAGCAGGTCTTCGTGGGTGAATCGCCACGCGCCTTCCACATCCACGATGCGCACGCCCGCGCCGCGACCGCCGGGTCGGGTCCAGGCCCAGCGCGCGTTCACACCTTGCGGCGCGGCCTCCAGATAACCTTGCCGGGCTTCGAAATTCGGTGTCACGGGCGGCGCGTCCTCCAGCCGACGGGCCGCGATATCGGCCAGTACGACCGGTGGCGCGATCGGCGGTTCCGCGGGCGGTTTGACATAGGCCGCCTCGACCGCGTCATCGGCGCGCAGTCGCTCCGCGACCGCCTCGAGTTCATCCCTGATCCCGCGCACGGTGAAGTAGTTCAGATATTCCGCGCCCACGCCTTCCTGAGCGGTGCCCGCGATCCGCCGCGGCAATCGATGGGGCGGTCCGAAAATGCGCACCGGCGCACCGCCTTCCGGTAGCAGTTCGACCAGCCGCGATTGCGCCGCGAGACTCTCGCGCACCGCATTCGGATCGATACCCGCCCGGGCACCGTGGGTGACGACGATCAGTTCCGAACCACTATCGGTGCGTGCCATGACGACAGTTAACCCGTCCCATGATCATCGCGCCAGCGCGATCGAACACCAACTCGGTTGTGCGCCAGTTCAGTTCGGCGCCGCCGGAATCCGCGCGGCCCGCGCGACCGGATCGGCCTCGCCGTTTCCACGCGCGACCGTGAGAATTTCCAGCATGCCGATCACGATCGCGCAGCCACCGGCCGCCATGCCGAGGACGTCCAGCGAATCGAACGGCAGGGCGATCATGATGAATCCCACCATCATGGTCAATAGGCCGAAGACCTCTTGCCAGCCACCCTCGGGCAACTCATCGGCCCAGACCGCCACGGTTGCCTGCGTGATTCCGCGCACGGCCCAGCCCAGACCGATCCATACCGCGAGCAGCAGGATCGAATCCGCGCTGTGGAATGCCATCACCGCCAACGCAATCGAGACGGCGCCGCTGAAGAGCACGAATATCCGCAGCGCCGTTCCGAACCGGGTGCCCATCGCGATGATCAGCTGCAGCGCAGCGCTCAATAGGAGATAGAGGCCGAATAGCAACTCCGCCATCGGCTCGGTCTTGTCCGGCCACACGGCGATCAGCACTCCGAGAACCACAGAGCCGATACCCGCGACCAATACCGCCAGCCGAGCCTCGTCGGCAAGCGAAACCCCTCGACCCGCACTCTCGTTTTCGGGCATAGCTTCATAGTATGGCCCGAGGATGCGGATAACCGAACGTTTGCTTTCGGGTCGCGATATTTCCACGGCGACTGAGCGTGTCGCGGTTGCGCGTGTCCTCGAGTGCCTCACCACCGCAGGCGAGATCCTCCCGAGCAGCGTCAGCGGCACATGTCGGGCAGGCAGGTTCTCGCCCAACGGGTTACGTATCAGCGGCTAGCTCGCGACGATCATCACGAACCTCTCGCAGAGCCGATACGAGCGCAGCCTCGACTGTCGGCCGCCACGCGGCGGTTCCGCTCGACCGGCCGACCCGCGCTGCCGAGCAGCGCACACCCGAATCCGATGAGCGAGGTACCGAACGCCACCGTCGGTGCGTCGACGACTCCAATGGTGGTGGCCGCGAACACCAGCAGCCCGAATCCGAGGATGCCAGCGTCCAGGACCACCGCCGCTGCTCGGATACGGTTATGCGTCGATCGCCAGAACGATGCCGCGGACAGAGGAACCATCTGCGATCTGCCACGGCACGGTTACTCGGGCGGCATCCGTGGGACCGGAACCCGGTGTGGCGGGCTCAGGACGCAGTACCCGCTCGACCCGCACGCTTCGACCACTGCTGACGGCGATCTCGGTGTGGGTCGGTGTATCAATGGCTGAGCGAAGTTCTGTTGCGGCGGAGGAGAACTGGCCCGTTGTGGCGACAATGGAGGGATCCGGGGTGTCACTTATGCCCTGCGCTTGCGGCTGGGCCTGTCCGGCCAGCAGCGCGACGATCTGAGCGACTGCCACCGGGTCGCGAGTCGCGTCGTAGATCCAGCGCTGTCCGAGCACACCGTGTATCGAGGTACCGACGAGAGCGTCATCGGCACCGTCGAGTGGTGCGCCGCGGTAGGTGAGCGGCACGTGATAGGTGATCTGTTCCTGTTCAGCGCCATCGTTCACCAGCACGAATTCGATGCCGACCGCACCGGCCGGATCGTCGAGCCGGAAGCCACCGGCCTTGCGCAGCTGCGGCGCACGTCCGTTGTCTCGATACCACGGCCGCGTCGGCAACCAAACGGTCAGCAGTTCGAGCTTGCTGGGCGACATGGTCGTACGGTGAATAACAGCCATGAGGCACCCTATCCTTCAACGGCGAGTAGAGGTTTCACGCGGCCTGAAGTTCGTGGGTGCACGATGCCCACAGCTGGACCGCCATCCACACCGCGCCCATATGAATGCCCGGGGTAGCAGCTCGGTGACCACTGTTCTGGTCTCATCGGCGACCGCGCGGGCGATCTGGCGCCCGCTCATATCCCTCGCGGTCGCCACCGCATGCGCTCGGCGGTGCGGATGCGGACGGTCAACCCGCTCATGAGCCGTCCTCCGGCCCGTAGCGGAGCCGCACATCGTGGGTGGCTTCGCCGCCGGAAACGGTGACCTGGCTGGTCACCGGGGGGTAGCCGCGAGCGACGACGGTATAGCGGCCAGCTGGCAGATCGGACACGATATAGCGGCCGTCTTCGTCGGTGCGTGCCGTCGCGGTCACCTCGCCCGCCTCATCGAGCACGCTGATGTGGATGTCCGGCGCGGCTCGGTTGTCGGCCCACGCCGATCCAGTCAGTGCTGCCAGCGGAACCAATTCGATGTCGTGGCGGGAGAGCCCGGTGTCCGGGACGGTCAGCGTGGTCGCGCTGGGGCGCATGTGCTCGGCAACCGCGACCACGGTGTAGGTCCCCGAGACCACGCCGCGGCAAACGTAGGTGCCGTCCTCAGCTGTTGTGGCCGTTGCGAGGACGTCGCCTCGCAGGTCTGTCAGTGTGATGGTCGCACCGGGCAGCGGCTCACCGTGTCCAGCCGTGCGCACCACGCCCGACAGTTCGCAGGAGCCCGTAAGGCTGAGGTCGAACTGCTGCGAGCGCTGGCCGATTGCCACGTTGACGGCCGTGGGCTGGTGCCCTGTCGCCGATACGATCAGCACATAGTGTCCTGCTTGCGGTGCGCTGAGCGCATAGCTGCCGTCGGCGTCGCTGGTTGCGCGCGCGACTTGATGGCCACGTGGGTCGATCAGCGTCAATGCGGCACTCGGCACCGGGTGGCCGTCTTCGCGGTGGATGCGACCACACACCAGCCCACCGTCGAACTCGGCCGGGGAGGATTGCCCGATGGGCGATGAGGCATCGAGATGACCGGCGGCTCGACCATTGTGTTCGACCGACTCGGGCGGCCCTACCGGCGCGGTCAGCATCGGTTCGGTCCCGGACAAGACCGGCGCTGTCGCCTTTCCCATCGGGATGCAGGCCGTCAGCACGATTGCCACCACGGCCCCCGCCATGCAGATGAAGAATGTGGTGTGGAACCCCTTGCGAGACGGTAAAATGTGCGGGCCTAGCAACATTGTCATGTGCGCCAGCACCACCCCGATCACCGCGGCGGAAACCGATGTGCCGATCGCGCGCATGAGCGAGTTCAGACCATTGGCCGCTGCGGTCTCGGTGATCGGCACCGCGCCCATGATCAGCGAGGGCATTGCCGCGTACGCCAGACCGACACCGCCAGCGACGATCACCCCTGCGATCACAATCCCCCACACGCTGTTCATCAGCAGCACCGCGCACAGGTAGCCGATGGCGATGACCGCGGAGCCGAGCGCCAAGGTGAGCTTCGGACCCCGGCTCGCCGACAGCCGCGCCGACACCGGCGAGAGCAGCATCATCACCAAACCGGTTGGCGCGAGTGCCAATCCGGCGTTGATCATGGACAGCCCGAAGCCGTAGCCGCTCTGCTCCGGCGCCATCAGCAATTGCGGGAAGGTCAGCGACATGCCGTAGAGCGCGAATCCGACCGCAATGGATGCGAGATTGGTGAACAGCACCCTGGGCCGCGCCGAGACCCGCACATCGACCAGCGGCGCCGGCCGCCGCAGTTCGTAAGCGCTCCAGCCGACAAACACCACCAGCGCCACCGCGGCGAGGACCAGAATGCGCGCGCTGTCCCAGCCCCAGTCCGCGCCCTTGGTGATCGCGATGAGCAGCGCGACCAGCGCCACCACCAGTCCTACCGCACCGCCGAAGTCGAACCGCGCGGGCGTGCGCACCGGCGACTCCGGCACGAACACGAAAACCATTGCGGCACAGATGATACCGAGCCCGGCCGATATCCAGAACAGCATATGCCAGTCCGCGTTCTGGGCGATGGCCGCCGCGACCGGCAGGCCGATCGCGCCGCCCACGCCGAGTGTCGCGCTCATGATCGCGATCGCCGAACCAACCCGCTCGGGCGGCAGCTCGTCGCGCATGATGCTGATACCCAGCGGGATCGCGCCGACCGCCGCGCCCTGCAAGGTGCGTCCGACGATCTCGGGCACCAGTGTGGAGAAGCAGGCGCAGACCGCTGAGCCGACTATCACCATAAGCAGATTCGCGAACAGGATCCGCCGCTTGCCGAACATGTCACCGAGGCGGCCACTGATCGGAGTCGACACCGCACCAGCCAGCAGCGTAGCCGTCACGACCCAGGACGCGTTGGACGCCGAGGTGTTCAGCAGCGTGGGCAACGACGGAATGATCGGAATTACCAGCGTCTGCATGAGCGCGACGACGACACCGGCACCACCTAGTGTCGCGATGAGCACGCCCGGCGCGGGAGCGCGCCGGCCGTCGGAACCGGAAACGGTCGAGGACGCATCGACAGCAACAGCCACGTATGTACGGTACATATCACGTGTAACATACACAATCGCGCAGCTCGGCGGGCTATGGCCTGTCTCGAAGTCACTCTCTGAGGCCATCATCCGGCGTCGAGCCGAGCTGAAAGGCGGTTACGGACAGTGTGGGGGTACGACTGGGCTCAATGGACGCCCCGCCAGTCATATGGACATGCTGTTCGACCCCAACGGACCGCTCGCTGCCTGTTCCATGCACAACGGACACACCGACCGCGTCTGGCCGCTTTCCGTGAAATCCCCTCCTCTCGATACATTTTCAGCCGCTGGTTCGGTTGGGCGGATCGAGGACAATCCGTCCGCCGCCCGCTCGTCAGGGCACTCGCTCAGCGACGCCTTATCACCTCACTGAGCCATGTTCGGACACAGAGCCTCGCTAACCAGATGTGCCGTCGGGCACCAATCCGGCTGGGCCGCGACGGGATTCGGCGACCAGCTGGTCGAGTTGACGTTCGGCGCGTTCGGCGCGGGCCAGGGTTTGGGCGCGGGCGTCGTCCAGTGCGGCCAGGCGTTCGGCGGCTTCGCGCCGTGCCTGCTCGAGTGCGGTCGTCGACTCGGCTCGCACTGTCGCGACCTCCGCACTTGCCGCGCGACGCACCTCGACGAGTTCGCTGCGCGTGTGATCCAATTCCGCGCGCAGTCGGTTCAACTCCTCGCGTGCCTGCGCGACGGCCTGATTGCGTTCGGCCACCGCCTGTTCGGCGCGTTCGATGGCGCGTTCGGCATCGGCCGCGCGCTGCACCGCCAGATCGCGTTCGGCTCCGGCGGCGGTGATCTGCTGGGCCGACTCGCGCCGGATCTGTTCGATTTCCGTCGCCGCCTTCCGTCGGGCCAGTTCCACATCCTCGGTGGCCTGTTGCCGGGCGCGTTCCACATCGTCGGCGGCCTCGCGACGGATGGTGCGGATCTCGGCGTCGGCCTCACTGCGCGCCGCGAAGACATCGTCGGCGGCCTGTTTGGTCACCCGCTCGACCTCACGCAGCGCATCCGAGCGCGCCGCATCCGCCTCGGCGACGAGTGATTCCGCATGTTCGGCGGCACTGGCCGCATCGTCGGCGGCCGACTCCGCGGCCGCGCGCGCCTGCTCCGCTTCGCGCCGCGCCTGGTCGGCGGCCACCGTGGCGACCTCCGCCTCCGCGATGCGTCGTGCCGCGTCCGCCTGCACGGCCTGCACCTGCGCTTCGGCGATCGCCGGATCGGCCAGCGTGGACAACTCGGCCACCGCGGCACTCAGTGTGTTCCCCAATTGATCGGCCAGTCCACGAAATTGCGTGAGCAGCTCATCCGCGCGCAGGCGAGCCACCGTCACCGGCCCCTGTTGCGTCACAGTGACAGCAGCCGCCGGTGCTTGCGACTCCTGTTGCTGCCGTTGCCGTTCCCGCCAGGCACGCCACCGAGTGTGCTCCGGATGATCACAGTATTCCGAGGGCCGCCCCGGCCCGCCCCCGCGCGTAATCGGTCGAGCACATCCGGGGTAGTTGCAAACGTTGGACACCCAAGAATCGTAGCGTTTGTTTCGTCGAATCCAACGTATTCATACGAAACGAAATCCGTGTCGGCCCAACACCTTCCGCCGCAAACCTGCTAATCCTGACCCCCGATAAGTGAACCTTATCGGCGGTCAGGATTACTTCGGTACTCGCAATCCGTCCGCGCTCGTTTCGTTTTCGTTTGGTTTGCACATACGAAACGAAACACCAATGGAACCGGTGAAAAACTGGGTACCCAATGATTCGGACAGCATCGGCCACAGTTCTGGACCGCGTGCCGCAAAGCAGCACGCGCGGGTAACCGCTGGGCGTGCTTGCGGTTTCGGCGGGTCAGGAGTCGTCGCCTCAGGAGTTGATCTGGCCGTGGACGCTGATCCGTGACGATGTCGGTACGAGGAGTTCCGGTAGTAGCCGCGCGTAAAACAACGACAATGGCTTGACCAGCATCGATGTCGTGTGTCGGTTCAGGCTGCGGGTGTGCTCGGCTGGTGGTTGGCTTGGCCGCCGATGAGGTTGGTCGGTGTGCTGGAGGTCGGGTGAACTCGTGCGCCATTCGATGCCGAGCTGGCCCAGCTCGGCCCCACCGGATACCGACCCCTACGGGTCCGCGACACGCTCTTCTGACGCGGAGGCGCGCATCGATGGGCTCGTGTAATCACCTGTCGCGAGGTCGGGGTGGCCAGGCTGATAGCGGGCCGCAGCGTCGAAGACAAGCGCCGCTCACGGCATGCTCACAGAGAGCGTACGGCCGTGGCAGGCACTTTCCACGGCGTCCATATAGACCTGGGCGACATCGGCAACCGGGGTCCCCTCAGCCGGATCCATGCCCAGGCTGAGGAGGGTCTCGCTCACCCAGCCGGGGCTGACGGTATTCAGGCGAACGCCACGCGGCATCTCGGTCGCCGCGGCATGCACGAACGCCTCCAGGCCCGCATTGACCAGATAGCCGAGTGAGCTCCCTGGGACGGGCTCGGCGAACCGACCACTGGTGAGCGTCACCGATCCACCGTCGCGGACGCGAGTGAGCGCTCGCCGGACCAGGCTCACCTGGCCGAGGAGTTTTCCGTCGAGACCGCTCCAGAATTCCTTGTCCGACAAGGCATTCAGCGGTGTCAGACCCCCGC
Organism: Nocardia sp. NPDC050630; assembly: GCF_044457245.1. Classification (NCBI taxonomy): domain Bacteria; kingdom Bacillati; phylum Actinomycetota; class Actinomycetes; order Mycobacteriales; family Nocardiaceae; genus Nocardia; species Nocardia sp. NPDC050630. The sequence continues at coordinate 1,520,612 of NZ_JBITGN010000001.1, read as the reverse complement.
TCGCAGCACAGCACACCACCGCGTCCACGTCCCCGACCTCCGCGAACAGGGCGTCGATCGTCGCGGCATCTGCCATGTCCACCCGCACCGGTCCACGGCGTGACGCACGCACTACCTCATGGCGCGCCGCCAAGCCATCGGCGACGGCGCTGCCGATGGTCCCCGTCGCACCGATCACAAGAATCTTCATCGCGTGTCCTTTCATCCGGTCCAGATCGTGGCTGGTCTGCCAGAAACCAGCCTGCAACAATCGACATGCCGGACCCAGACCCTTGCCGGATCTACACCTGCGGTGACTACACCTGGCAGGTGCAGGATCGACGGCTGCAGATCCGCGACACTGGTACGCATGAGCGCACACACGGAGCTGGGCGAGTTCCTGCGGTCGCGGCGGGCACGGCTCCAGCCGGACGACGCCGGGCTTCCCACCTACGGCGGACGCCGCCGGGTGCCTGGCCTGCGCCGAGAGGAGCTTGCTCAGCTCGCCGGGGTGAGCGCCGGCTACTACACCCGTCTCGAACAGGGACAAAGCCCCAATGCCTCGGACGCCGTTCTCGACGCCGTCGCCCGCGTCCTGGGTTTGGACGAGGCCGAGCGTGCCCACCTGTACTCCCTGGCCCGGCCGAAGCCGAAGACCCGCCGCCGGACCCTCAGGCCCGAGCAGGTGCGGCCGGGGGTAAGGCTCATGATCGAGTCGTTCGGGGACGTGCCCGCCCTGGTCATGGGGCGCTTCGTCGATGTCCTAGCGTGGAACCCGATGGCACACGCTCTGCTGGCTGGTCATCTCGACTTCGACGCGCCGAACCGCCCCGGCGACGACCGCCCCAACATCGCCCGCATGGTGTTCCTCGACCGCCACACGCGTGAACTCTATGACGACTGGCCCGGCAAGACCCGGTCCACCGTCGCCGACCTGCGACTGATCGCCGGACAGCACCCCGGCGCCCCCGCTCTGAGCAACCTGATCGGCGAACTATCACTCGGAAGCCCCGAGTTCGCGAAACTTTGGGCCGCGCACACGGTGGGTGACTGCGGTGGCGCCACCCGCACCTACCACCATCCCACCGTAGGCACCATCGCGCTCATGACCGAGTTCATGACCCTCCCGAACGACGAGGGGCAACGTGTGGCCGTGTTCAATGCCGAACCAGACTCACCCTCCGAAGCCGCCCTACGAATCCTTTCCGATCTGACCGCAACCACTATGCCGATCGGCAGGCCATCGGATATCCCGGCGGACCGCAGTCCTGCCCGACGCGGCTGAACCAATCCACTGGGACCCCGCCCTACGGGGCTGCACTGTTCCGTAAGCCGATCGGCCAACGAACGGAACACCACAGCCGCAAGATTCCGGCCCAGGTCAAGTGGCTCGCCGCTCGAAGCGGACGACCCGGGCGGATCAGGCGTGGATGTGCAGGCCGAAACCGCTGTGGCCCGCCGTTTCCAGTCTCTCACGCAGTCGCGCCGCGGGAATTTCGTAGTCACCGCCGTTCTGGCTGCGGTGCGGGATGGGGTCGGTGTCTTCGAGCCAATGTGGTCAAGGACGATGAGGCAGACTGCGGAGCTCGAGCGTGTTCGTGGCCGCCGGTGCGGTTGAGCGTTGAAGGTGGCGTAGGGATTCCGGCGCTCCTCGACAACTGCCGACCCTCGAACATGCTGGGTGCGAACCGATGTGGGGCGACAACGCATCATCGAAGGTGCGATGAGGAGACAATGCGGATCGTACGGACCGACCCCGTCGACGATCTCGCGTGCAGAGTCGGTCGCCATGCGGGGTAGCTGCTAATTCGCGGTCTTGTTGAGGGCGCCGCTGACGTAGAGCATGTCGCCCATGCGCATGTCGTCGTCCGTCAGGGGCGGAAGATTGTTGGCGGCGAACAGGTTTCGGATGCTGACTCCGTTCAACGCCCAGCCGCGCTCGGTCAGGTAGGGAGCTGCTTCGTTGCGCTCACCGAAATATCGCAGCCTCGCCATATCGGGATCGAAACCGTGCGCGCGCCAGTGTTCGGAAATGCGGTGCAGGCGTTGCTTGGTCTTGTCCTCCTCGCCCGGTTCCGGATTGGGCTTGCTTTCGGTCGCCACCCGGCTTCCGGGCGCGCTGAGTTCGGTCACGGTGTCCAGCAGTCGGTCCTGTGCCTCGGGTGGCAGATAGCCCAGCAGTCCTTCGGCGCTCCACGCGGTCGGCTGGGCCGGGACGAATCCGGCGGCGCGCAGCACGGCGGGCCAATCCTCGCGCAGATCGACCGCGGCCACTCTCCGGTCAGCGGTGGGCGCAGCGCCCAATTCGGTCAGTGTGCGGGTCTTGAATTCGATGACCCGCGGCTGGTCGACCTCATACACCACGGTCCCGGCTGGCCAGGACAGTCGGTAGGCGCGGGAATCCAGCCCTGATGCCAGGATCACGACCTGTGTGATGCCCGCGTTCGTCGCATCGAGGAAGAACTCGTCGTAGAACTTGGTACGTACCTTGGCTACGTCGATCCATACCTGCTCGACCAAATCCTCGGCGGGCACTTCGCCGGTGGCCAGCCGGGTGAGGAAATCGATGCCGACCGCCCGGACAAGCGGTTCGGCGAACGGGTCGTCGATGAGCGCTCCATCCGCCCGGGTCGCTATCGCCCGGGCCGCCGCGGCCGCCGTGGCGGTCGCGCCGACGCCGGATGCCAGGTCCCAGGTGTCTCCGTCGTACCTGGTGGAAGTCATCTTCGGCCCCTATCCTTCGTTCGACTCAGGTCGCGTTCGAGAAGTGGCGTACCACATGCCGCCGACATGAGGCTCTCCCGAGGCCACCGGTCCGCGGTCGTGCGGATCGGTGGCCTCGGGCTCGGACTGCTTTCAGGCGGCCGCGTCACCGGGTGACGAACTGGTGCTCCGCGGCGCCGGTTGCCATGAGGTGGCGGCGACGGCTCGGCAGCATCATGGTCGGGTGCGCGATGCTCCAAGCCGTGGACGCGCAGACGAGCTCCTTGATGCGAGCGCCCATACGCCCCGTGATCACCGTGGACGTGGGCTGATCGTCGGGGGTTACCTTCTGCACGATGCCATCGCGACGCCCGAGGCTGATGCACTGGCTGGCGTAACCGATCGGGGCGTCGGGAACCTTGCGGCCGGTCAAGCGAGCGGCGATGGCGTCGGCGCCCTGCCACGCCATGGGGGTCGCGGTGGCGCAACCCATCCGTAGTGGTTTGCCACCAACCCCTTCGGCGTACGCGGCGTCGCCGACTGCGTACACATCGGGGTGCGAGACCGAGCGGAGAGTGGCGTCGACGACGATCCGCCCGGAATCCGACACCGCAAGTGTGGTCGCGGCCGCGATCGGGTGCACCGTGAAACCCGCTGTCCAGACGGTCATTTGGGCCGGGATCTGTGCGCCCGCACCGGTGACCACGCCGTTCGCCGTGACATGGGTGATGTCGGTGTGTTCGCAGACGGTGATGCCGAACCGCTCGAAAGCTGCGCGCAGGTGGCGCTGCGCCTTCTCCTCCAGCCAATCGCCGACACCGCCACGCGCGGCGATCGAGACCTCGAGGTCCCGACGGGCCTCAGCGATCTCGGCGGCCACTTCGATGCTGGTCAGACCGCCGCCCACGACCAGCACGGTCTGACCCGGTCCCAATTCGCTCAGGCGCGCCCGCAGCCGCATCGCGGCCTGCTTCCCGGCGACGTTGTAGGCGTACTCGGCCACGCCGGGGATGCCGTAATCGGCGATGGTGCTGCCGAGGGCGTAGACGAGGGTGTCGTAGCCGAGAGTCTCGACCTCGCCGGTGAGCTCGACGCTCTTGCGGTCCACATCGACCGCGGTGACCCGCGCGATCCGGACCTGCACACCGGTGCCCGCGAACACCTCGCGCAGCGGACGAACGGGCAGATCCTGCCCGCTGGCGAGCTGGTGCATGCGCACCCGTTCGACGAATTCGGGGTCGGCATTGACCAGGGTGATCTCGACGTCGTCGCGGTGCAGCCGCTTGGCGAGGCGTCCGGCGGTGATGGCTCCGGCGTATCCGGCTCCGAGGACGACGATGCGGTGCTTCATGGTCTTGCTCCTGTCTGGATGGGTTCGCTTCCTGAACCGGACAGCGCCGCGAATGCTGACAGGAATGGACTGTGATGTGGGTCACCAGGATTCGATGATGGGTGCTCCGTGTTCCGAACTCGCCCACCCGCGGGTGGCGCGCTCGAGCTTTTCGGGATTGACCTGGGCGTGGATGGCCGCGATGCCGTCGGAGGTCACCTCGAGGCACACGATGCCGACGACCCGGTCACCGACCACCACCACCAGCGCGGGGCCGCCATTGGCGACCGCGGAAAATATGGCGGGGCTGCCGCCCAGCATGCTCCGCTTGCCGTCGGTCGGTTTGATGGCCAGACGCAGGAACCGTATGACGCGCAGCGCACCGATAAGCGGCCGGTTGAGGGTCGGGAAGAAGGCGCCGCCGTCGCCGATGCTGATGGCGTCATCGGTCAGCAGGCCGATCAGTGTCTCGGTTCGGCCGCTGACCGCCGCGGCGAGGAACTCCTCGACGATCTTGCGGGCGGCGGCCTCGTCGACCTGCACGCGCACCCGGTCGGTGGCCATATGCTGTTTGGCCCGCCGATAGATCTGCTGGCAGTTCGACTCGGTGATGTCGAGCATCTCGGCAATCTCGTTGTGCGCGTACCCGAATGCCTCCCGCAGCACGTACACCACGCGCTCTTTGGGCGAGAGCCGCTCCATCAGCGTGAGCATCGCGATCGATATCGATTCACGCTGCTCGACGGTATCGGCCGGGCCGAGCATCCGGTCCCCGGCCAAGACGGGTTCGGGCAACCATTGGCCGACATAGGTCTCCCGCCTGGCCCGCGCCGAGGTGAGCTGATTGAGGCACAGGTTGGTGAGCGCCTTGGTCAGCCACGCCTCGGGCGTCTCTATATGGTCCCGGTCGGCGCCCTGCCACCGCAGAAACGCCTCCTGGACCGCGTCCTCGGCGTCACCGGCCGATCCGAGCAGTCGGTAGGCGATCGCCTCCAGACGGCCCCTGCTGCTCTCGAACAGATCGACTTCGTACGTGCTGAGCGACATCCGCCCATGGTCGGGCATGTACGCGGCCGACGTCCAGTTTCCGGCCCGGTCAGGAAACGCTCACGCAGATAGGGAATGGTGGGACGGTGCCGAACATCAGTCTGGATCGGGTCAGCGTGAGCCACGGCGAAACGTCGATACTCACCGATATCTCCGTGACGTTTCCGGAAGGTCGGTGCACGGCGGTGGTCGGGCCCAGCGGCACCGGCAAGACCACACTGCTGCGGCTGCTCAACCGGCTCGCCGAACCCACTCGCGGCCGCATCCTGCTCGATGACACCCCGATCACCCAGTTCCCAGCACCGCAGCTGCGCCGCCGCATCGGATTGGTGCCACAGCGACCGACGCTGCTGACCGATACCGTCGCCGATGAGATCCGGGTCGGCCGTACCGATCTCACATCCGATCGCATCGATGCACTGCTCGCCCGGGTCGGCTTACCCGACTTCCGCGATCGGCGCTGCCTCGAACTGTCCGGCGGTCAAGCGCAGCGGGTGTGCCTGGCGCGGGCGCTGGCCGTCGAACCCGAGGTGCTGCTGCTCGACGAACCGACCTCCGCCCTCGACGCCGAATCCGCCGCCGCGGTCGCGACTCTCATTCGCGAGCACACCACCTGCGGTGGCGGTGTCATCCTGGTCAGCCACGACACCGCATTCGTCACCGAAGTCGCCGACGACAGCTGGATACTGCGACACGGGCGCCTGTCCCCCGGTGACGAACGGAAACCACAGTGAAAGAACAGCTTTCCGTACCCGGCTGGCCGGGTGTGGCGACCTCGCTGGTGCTCGTCGCACTCGCCGCCGCGATCGCCTACCGTCAGCGACTGCATCTGACCCGCGAGCTGCTCATCGCCGCCACCCGTGCCGTGGCCCAGTTGGTCGCGGTCGGCGCTGTTCTGCTGATCCTGTTCCGGCACACCGGATTACCGGGCGGGCTGGCCTGGGTTGTGCTCATGGTGCTGATCGCCGGACAGGTGGCCGGTCGACGTGGCGAAGGTGTACCGCGGGCACGCCGGGCCGCGACCATCGGAGTCGGCACCGGATCCGCCATCACGCTCGGCGCGCTCATTGTGCTCGGTGTGATCTCCACCCAGGCCCGGGTGGTTGTCCCGGTTGGCGGCATGATCGTCTCCGGCGCCATGCAGGCCACCGGTATCGCGCTGCGTCGACTGCACGAGGATGCCCGCCATGCGCGTCCCGCCATCGAAGCCCGCCTGTGCCTGGGACTTTCGGCGCGCGAGGCGTTCCTGCCGCATCGCAGGTCGGCACTGCGCACCGCACTGATTCCGACGATCGACGCGACGAAGGTCGTCGGGCTGATCAGTCTGCCCGGCGCCATGACCGGCCTCATTCTCGCCGGTGTCGATCCCCTCACCGCCATTCGCTACCAGATCGTGGTCATGTACATGTTGCTCGCGGCCACCGCCCTTGCCGCGCTCACCGCGGCGCGTGTCGCGGAGTCCTACCTGTTCGACGACGCCCAGCGGCTGGTGCCACTGCCCGACTGACGCGCGTCGCGGCCGCTCACAAATCCCCGGAGAACGCATAGTCTTGATCGTCGAGAGCCGGGCCGGGTGAATGGGAGCGAGCGGGTGGGCGATGCGGTGGTCGCGGTACCGGAATCGGTACGCACCGAGTTGCGGCGCGGGGTGCGCAGTGTGCTGGTCGATACCGCGGCGCTGCGGTTGGTGCGGGAGCGGTTCGATGATGATCAGGCCGGGGCGCTGCGACGGTATCTGGAGGCGTCGCAGTCGGCGAATACGTTGCGGGCGTATCGCACCGATTGGATCGCGTGGGCGGGATGGTGTGCGACCGAGGGGCGACAGGCGCTGCCCGCGGATCCGCTCGATGTCGCGGTGTATCTGGCCGCGGCAGCGGATGCGTCGCGGCACAGTGACGACGGTTCGCAGCGGTGGGCCTTCAGTGCGGCCACCCTCGAACGCAAAGCGGCGGCCATCGCGGCGGTGCACGCCGCCAACGGATTACCCTCCCCCACACGGTCGGATGTCGTTCGACTGACCTTGCGCGGTATCCGCCGCACCCGCCGCACGCAGCCCAAACGTAAACGCCCCGTACTGTTGCACACCCTCGAACAACTGCTCGCCGGACTGCCGGAGCCGCAATGGCCGACCGAGCCCGCACGCCGCCGCGACGCGCTGGCATTGCTCGTCGGATTCGCGGGCGCGTTGCGCCGCAGCGAACTTGCCGGATTGCGGATCACCGATGTGCGAGTCGATCTCGACCACGGCACCGGTGAACCGTTGCTGCTCATGCAACTTCCGACGACCAAAACCGACCCCACCGGCATCGCCGAACAGCGCGTCGCATTGCCCCGCGGCCACCGCCCGCACACCTGCCCGGTATGCGCCTTCGCCGATTGGATCCGGTTGCTCGAGGCTCACCGCGCACACGGCGATGTGCGCGCCTGGCTCGCCGACGCAGCGTCGCCGTCTCCGGACATCCACCGCTGCCACGGCTTCCAGGGCACCGCACTCGCCGAAAACGACGCCCTCCCACTGTTTCCCACCATCACCCGCCACGGCGCCATCGGCACCGAGGCCATGTCCGGTCGCGCCATCGCCGAACTCGTCAAACGCTATGCCGCACGCGCCGGACTCGATCCGGACCTCTTCTCCGGACACTCCCTGCGCGCCGGATTCGCCACCCAAGCCGCCCTCGGCGGGGCCAGCGACCGCGAAATCATGCGCCAGGGCCGCTGGTCCAACCCGCGCACCGTGCACAACTACATTCGCACCGCGAACCCGCTGGAAGACAACGCCGTCACCAAACTCGGCCTCTGATGCTGGTCGCGGGGCGCGACGATGGGATGCGCATCAGGAATGTCATTCGCTGGGAAGCGTGTAGGCGAAGACAGCGCCGATCATGCGGACGCTGCCGAACCCGTCGAATATCAGCGCGGCTCGGCAAGCGGCGGGCGATCGGTCCTCACCCACGAACGCACCAGATCGGGTTCCTCACCGCCACCGATACCGACTCGATCACCATGGCGACGACTAGGCTGGTACGGTGACGCCTTTCGCTGTGGGTCGGACGATTCTAGTGCGGGACATGATCTTTGGGCGGCCGTTCACCGAGTGGCCACAGCGGGTGGTGGCCGATCGCGGGGACGAGTTGCGGGTGTTGTTGACGCCGGGGACCGAGGGCGCGGGGCCGCAGTTGTGGATCAGGTCCATGCTGGAACGCGATCCGGCGGCGCGGGGGCGGTTGTTGGAGGCGTACGCGCGGCGGGAATGGGAGATGGGCAGGTGGGTGTGGCAGCGGACCACGCGGGTGGCGATCATGTACGCGAAGCGCTATTTCGCGATTGTCCCGACGTGGGATGAACACGGCGAATTCCTCTGGTGGTACGTCAATTTCCAGTTGCCGTTCACCCGGACCACCGACGGTGTCGACACCAGTGACCTGCACCTGGATCTCATTGTCGAACCGGATCTGAGCTACCGCTGGAAGGATGAGGACGAATACGCACTCGCCATTCGGCTCGGGCTGGTGCCCGAGCACTGGCAGCACGCGATCGAGGGCGCGTGCGAAGAGGCACTGGACTTGGTCGCGCGTCGTGCTGGCCCCTTCGCCGAGGATTGGCGCACGATTCCGGGGTAGGTCAGTCCTGGATGCGTCGCCAGGGGCGTTCGGATTCGAGGGCGAAGGCGATTTCGAGGAGGGTGCGTTCGTCCCCGTGCGCGGCGGAGAATTGCATGCCGACCGGGAGGCCGTCGCTGCAAGCACCCATGGGAAGTGAGATCGCGGGCGTGCCTGCGACATTGTTCAACGGCGTGAAGGCGACCCAGGAGATCAGGCGTGCGAAGAGCTCGTCGAAGGGGACGGTCGGGCTCAGATGGCCGAGTCGCGGAGTGGTGTGAACCAGCACCGGCGAGAGGATCAATTCGTGGTCGCCGAACATGCCCGCGTAGGCGCGACGCACTTGCGACAGGCGATAGAGGATGGCCGGTGTACGGGCGAGGGACTTGCGATACAGCGCTGCGAGTCCGTGAGTGAACGCATCCAGGTCGCCCGGCCGGAACCGCGGATCGATCGCGAATTTCCCGCCCGCCTCGATCAGGAATGCCAAAAGTCCCCAGTAGGTGGTGAAGTCGTCGACAAAGCGTTGCGAAACCGGCAAGGTGATCGGAACTACCTCATGTCCCATCTTCTCCAGGAGCGCGACGGTGTCGTCGAGCACCGCGCGGGTCTGCGGGCAGGTTCGGGTACCGGTGATGGACTCGGCGATCACCCCGATCCGCAACCGCCGCTGCGCCGGTCCCTGCACCAGACCGACCGGCGGCAACTTCGGATTGCGCCAATGCCGTTCGGCCGCAGCGAAATACGTCGCGGTATCGCGTACCGAGCGGGTCAGCACACCTTCGGAGACCAGATTGATCGGCATCGAGCGCGCCTGCGGACCATCGATATGCCGCCCTCGGCTCGGTTTCAACCCGACCAGACCGCAGCACGCGGCCGGAATCCGAATCGATCCGCCGCCGTCATTGCCGTGCGCTATCGGCACCACACCTGCGGCAACCAGCGCGGCCGCACCACCCGATGACGCACCCGGCGAATAGTCGGTATGCCACGGATTGCGCGTCGGTTCCGCCGCGGCGAATTCGGTACTCGCGTTCAACCCGAACTCCGGTAATCGACTCTTGCCCAGCACCGACATCCCGGTGCTCAGAAACTGTTTCGCATAGGGCCCGTCCTCGGCGACGGGCCGACCGACGAACGCCGCGGTGCCGTGATTTGTCGGCAGCCCCCGCACATCGGTGTTGTCCTTGACATATGTCGGCACACCGAACAGCGGCGCATCCGGATCACCCGCCGACAGCGCGGATTCCGCCGAAACCACCAGGGCGCGCAGTGTCGGATCGACCTGCGCGGCCCGCGCCCGCGCCGCCTCGGCGGCCTCGGCCGCGCCGATCTCCCCTCGACGCACCAGTTTCGCAATCGTCACCGCATCGTGGTCGGCGAGCACGTCGTCGCTGAAAGCATGGAACCGCATATCGGAATTCTGCGCGCTGCGAGAGCGACCACGCACCGTTTTGGACAAGCGACCTGTCGACGGAGGCGCCGACAGCGTTGGACGCCACCGGCCAAGGCGGGTTCACCCGCCGCGGCATTGACCCTATCAGCGCCGGCCACACATCGGGGTACGCCGATCGTGCCTGACGCACAGTGAATTCAGTTGCGCCGCAATTCGAAAATGCGGAAGACCCGGCCGCCGGACAGCTCGCACTCCATTTCGTAACCCGGCCAGAACTCGACCGCCAGATCCCAGGCGCGTTTGCGGTCCATACCGGTGACCTCGCTGACGGACACCTCGAACCGCTCACCCTCGAGCCTGACGATGGCGGTATCGGCCGCCCGCAGGTTCGCCGACCACGCCGGATGCTTGGGGCTGCCCCAGTTGGAGCCCACGAGTAGTAGATCCGCACCGCGCGGCACATACAGCAGCGATGTGGTGCGCGGGATCCCGGTTTTGCGTCCCACGACGGTGAGCTCGATCGACGGCAAACCCGCCAGATCGAGCACACCGCGCCGACCTCGGCTGACCCACCGCACGAACTTTTCCAGCCGCAGCACTATCGGCGCCGTGCGCATGACCCAGCGTTTCTGCGCGATCCGGCGAGCTACCGCGGGCAACGGATTCGACACCATAATTCGAAATCCTGACAGAAATCCCGCATCCGACCACAGCCGAGAACGTCCGTTGAGACCAGCCTCACCCGCGTCATCACGAAACCCGCTCGGCCATGGCCGGGGGGCGAACAACGGCCACATCCGGTAGCGCACCCCCGTAGAGCTCGATCTCGACCAGCGCCAATTGTCCCGCACAGCTCTGACTCAACGTCGACGCCGGACGATCCGCGGTGAGCACATTCGGGTTGCCATGCCGACAGAAGCTGGGATCGGCCGGATCCGGGTCATACCAGGCACCCGTGGACAACTGCGCGACCTGCGGACGGACCGCGTCATCGATGACCAGACCGGCCAAACAGCTGCCCCGATCGTTGAAGATCCGCACGATATCGCCATCTCCTAGACCTCGCGCCGCGGCATCGTCGGGATGCAACCGCACCGGTTCCCGCCCAGCGATTTTCACCGACTGACTGTGCGCGCCGACATCGAGCTGGCTGTGCAGTTTCGTGCGCGGCTGATTCGCGACGAGCTGCAGCGGGAACCGCGTCGCGGCACCCAGCCATTCCCGCGGCTCCAACCACACCGGGTGACCAGGGGTATCGGCATATCCGAACCCATCGATCGTTTCGGAGAAGATCTCGATCTTGCCACTGGGGGTGGTGAGCGGAAAACGCTCCGGATCCGCACGAAAATCGGCGAACAGCACCTGATCCGGGTCGGGCGGGGCAACCGTGAACGACTCGCTGTTCCAGAACTGCTCGAATTCCGGAACGGTCGGATCGTCGAGGCCGACGCGCCATTGCTCGTACAGGTGCCGCAACCACTCCTCGACGCTGCGCCCTTCGGTGAATTCCTTACCGATACCGATGTGTTCGGCCAATTCGGCGAAGATCGCGTAGTCGTCACGGGACGCACCGTGCGGCCGGGTGAGCGCCTTCATCGGGAAGAATTCGCGATCGTTGGGCCCGGAGCCGAAGTCGTCGCGTTCGATGCTCATCGTCGCCGGGAGGACGATATCGGCATGGCGCGCGGTCGCGGTCCAGAACGCATCGTGCACGACCACCGTCTGCGGCCGGGTGAACGCCGTATGCAGCCGGGCCAGATCCTGGTGGTGGTGAAATGGATTCCCACCGCACCAGTACACCAATTTGATATCCGGATACACCAACCGCATACCGTTGAAATCGAAGGGTTCCCCCGGATTCAGCAGCATATCGGCGATTCGGGCAACCGGAATGAACGTCGAAACACCGTTGCCGCCCTGCGGGAACCTCGGCACCGACTGCCCGCGCGCCGGATCACCGACATGTGCGCACGACCCGTAACTGTGCCCGAATCCCCCACCGGGCAGCCCGATCTGGCCCAGCATCGCCGCAAGCACCACCCCGAGCCACAGTGGCTGCACACCGTGCTCGGCCCGTTGCAACGACCAGCTCACATTGACCATCGTGCGCGCGCCGGCCATCTCCCGCGCCAGCGACCGGATCCGCTCGGCCGACACCCCGGTGATGGCGTGCGCCCACTCGGGATCCTTGACAACACCGTCGGTTTCGCCGCGCACATAGTCGATGAACCGCTCGTATCCGACGGTGTAGCGATCCAGAAACTCCGTGTCCGCCAATCCATCCGCATCCAACACCTGGGCCAACGCGAGCATCAGCGCTGTATCGCTACCGGGCCGCGGTGCGATCCACTCCGCCGCGGCCTCGGCCGGAATGTCATCGCGCAGTGGACTGATCGATACGAATCGGCACCCACGTGCCCGCGCGGCCGCGATCCAGGTCCTGGTGTTGTGCCGCGACACACCACCGGGCGATACCGCGGAGTTCTTCGGCGACAGACCACCGAAGGCCACCACCAACCGAGTGTGTTCCACGAGCACGCTCTTCGCGGTCGCGTGCCCCTCGAACAGCCCCATCGAGCCGATCACGTGCGGCAACAGCACCTGTGACGTGCCGAGACTGTAGCTGTGCACACTCCGGACATAACCGCCGAGACAGTTCAGAAACCGATGCACTTGACTCTGCGCGTGATGGAACCGCCCCGCACTCGACCAACCGTAGGACCCGCCGTACACCGCCTCCGCGCCGTACTCGCCGTACACCCGGTTCAACTCGCCGGATACCAACTTCACCGCGGTTTCCCAGGACACCGGGACAAACGGCTCAGCGCCGCGCCCCACCGCACCCGGACCGTGCTCCAACCATCCCTGTCGCACATACGGCTGATCGATCCGGGTCGGATGATGTTGTGCCGAAGCGACATTCTCGATCAATGCCGTCGGCTCCGGATCCCCGCGCCATGGACGCACCGCGGTCAACCGCTGTCCATCGCTGTCGGCTTCGAACACTCCCCAATGCGTCAGATGCGCGGCCATCACCCCACGGTAGCCCGGACCACCGACAGGTTCACTTGTTTATGAGCCGCGCTGGTCCGCGGCTTATGCCCGCTCGGCAATCTCAGACACAGATGCTGACGCTGAAGAAGGGACCCAGCGGGACGTTGAAGCAGAAAACGACCGAACCGAACGCAGGTGTAACCGGTTCCGCCGATGCCGCCGGAGCGGCGAGAGCGCCAACAGAGACGGTGATGGCGATCGCGGCGATCGCCGTGGCAATTCTGGTGATCATGACAACGTTCCTGACTGATCGACGATGAAGATGCCCCCGACCAGAAATCGTTACCTCTCCGATCATCCGCTGATCCCATACCACACACAAGACCGCGCATCGACTCGTCGGGAAGGCGTCGGTGTGGTGTTTCGGCCGCAACGGGTTGATGTGCGGCCGGGATGCACGCCCGACCGCACATCGAACCCGACTCAGGATTCGGATTCGATCGGCAGGCCTGCTTCGGTCCAGTCCTGGATGCCCGCACGATAGGCGCGGACATTCGTATAACCGAGGGCGCGCAGTTTGACGGCGACGATCTCGCTGTTGCGGCAGGCGTTGTTGGAACAGTAGGTCACGATGGGTGCGTGCTGGTCCGGAAGCAACCGCGCGGCTCGCGATTCCACATCAGCTTCGACGAGTGGGAACGCGCCCGGCAGATGGGCCTTCTCGTAGTAGCCCGCACCGAGGGTGTCCAGGACCGTCACCGTACCGCCCGCTATCGCGGCGGCAAGTTCGTCACGAGTAATGACTGTGTTCATGAGATTTCCTTCCTGACAGTGCACAACTTTATGTGTGTGCGCACGCTATTATATGCGTGCGGATGCACGCAAGTCGCTAGAATTGATCCGTGACCCAATCGGAGATGCATCGCGCGGCGGCCAGCAGCGCATGGTCGGCACTGCTACGGGTGCACGCGAACCTCGTCCCCCGCTTGGATGCCGAGTTGCGCCGAGACTTCGGACTCCCGCTCGCGTGGTACGACGTGCTAGTCGAACTCGATGGCGTCGAACCGCTGCGCATGACCGATCTAGGCGAACGCGTCGTGCTCAGCCGCACCCGGGTCAGCAGACTCGTCACCGAGATGGCCGCCGCGGGTCTGGTCGCGCGCGAATCCAACCCCGACGACGGCAGATCCGCATTCGTCGCCATTACCGATGCCGGTCGCGAGCGGCTGCACGCGGCCGCGCCCGGCTACCTCGCGGGCATCGACCGATACTTCGCCGACAAGCTCGATCCGGATGAACTACACGCGCTTGCCGCGACTCTCGGCAAAATTCTGGGCCCGATCGATCTCACGATCGGGCCTCAGCGGACCTCATAGCCCGCAAGTCCGCACCGGCTGCCAGTCGGCACTTTCAAACACTTTGGCAGTCAATGCAACCCGCATCACATCTCGGCACGCGGCCGCACCATTTCTGAAACACTAACACTTCACACCTGTCTGTACCTTTGACTACAGGCACATCGAGCGTGCACCCCCGGAAAGGATGCAGCCCCTTGGCGATCAGCGCGGCAGACCGACCAGCCCACCAATTTTCCCGCCCGCGAGGAGCGCGCTGATGTTCACACGATGGGGGAATCTCGTCTATCGGCTGCGCTTGGCCGTACTCGCGATCGTGGTCGGCGCACTGCTAGCACTCGGTGCATACGGCTACGGACTCGAGGATCACCTCAGCTCCGGCGGTATGGACGATCCCACTTCCGAATCCGCACAGGCCGCACGCCTCGCCGACGCCGCCTACGGACGCAATCACGACTTCGACGTCGTCGTCCTCTACACCGCACCCGACGGAAAGACCGTCGATGACCCGGCATTCAGCCAACCGATCATCGACAATCTCAACAGCCTGGCGCACAAGTATCCCAACGAGATCACCGGCGTCAACGCCTCCTACTGGCACGTCGACGGCGCGAAGATCAGCGGCGCGAAGGCGGCCACCGAAGACAAAAAGCGCGCCGTGGCAGCGATCGCCATCGCGGGCGGCAACGACACCGACTCCGTACGCAACTTCCGGAAAGTCAAGGACGCCTTCGCTATACCCGGCATCGACGTACAGGTCAGCGGCCTGCAAGCGGTGGCGGGCACACTCAACGACACCATGGCCGACGATGTACACCGCATGGAAGTCCTGGCCATCCCCGCCGTCGCGGTGCTGCTGTTCTTCATCTTCGGCGGCCTCGTCGCGGCCGCGCTGCCGCTGCTCGTCGGCGGACTAACGGTAATCGGCGCATCCGGCATCATCATGTTCCTGACCCGCTTCACCGAGGTGAACTCCTTTGTCTCCTCGGTACTGTCGATGATCGGCCTCGGCCTGGCCATCGATTACGGCTTGTTCGTCGTCAGCCGATTCCGCGAAGAACTCACCGCCGGCTACGACACCCGCGCCGCGGTGCGCCGAACCGTCGTCACCGCGGGACGCACCGTCGTGTTCTCCGCGACCATGATCATCGCGAGTCTCGGCAGCATGCTGCTGTTCCCCCAGGGCTTTCTCAAATCCATGGCCTATGGCGCCATCGCGACCGTCCTGCTGGCCGCCTTCACCGCCATCACCATTCTGCCTGCCAGCCTGGCCGCACTCGGTCCGCGCGTGGATATGTTGGGGTTCAAGCAGTTCCGAAGAGCCAAGACCACCGAAGAAATCGAGGACGGTTTCTGGGGCACGACCACCCGCTGGGTGATGCGGCGACCGCTCACCGTCGCGATCCCACTGATCATCGTGCTCTTCCTGCTGATCCTCCCAGTCAAAAGCCTCATCTTCGGCGGCTTCAGCGAGCGGTATCTGCCACCGGACAACCCGACTCGCGTCGCACAAGAACAGATCGACACCTTCTTCCCGCAGCGCCGATCCGATCCCATCGAACTGGTCTTCGTCGCCGATAACAGCACCCCGGTCGGCGAGGCCTGGCGCGCGGCCGGACACGCACCCGGGCTGGCCAGTCAGTTCGAAATGCCCTCGAAATCCTTGACCCAGGACAACGTCTACCGCTCCAAGGCAACACTGGTCAACCCCAACGAAGGCGGGGAAACCATCGAATACCTGCGCAAGATGGAACTTCCCGACGGCGTCAGCATGTACGTCGGCGGCATTCCGGCCATGCAGAAGGACAGCATCGACGCACTGCTCTACCGCATCCCGGTCATGATCGCCCTCGTGCTCTTCGTGACCACACTGCTGATGTTCCTCACCTTCGGCTCGCTGGTGCTGCCGATCAAGGCCGCACTGATGAGCGCGCTCGGCCTCGGCTCGACCCTCGGCATTCTGACCTGGATCTTCGTCGACGGCCACGCCGCAGAACTATTGAACTTCACCTCGCAGCCGATCCAGTCGAATGTCCTCGTGCTGATCATCGCGATCGTCTACGGCCTGTCCACCGACTACGAAGTCTTCTTGCTCTCCCGCATGGTCGAGGCCAGAGCCAAGGGCGCGAGCACCAGCGACGCGGTGCGTACCGGTACCGCGCACACCGGCCGCATCATCACCGCCGCCGCGCTGATCCTGCTGGTCGTGACCGGCGCATTCGCCTTCTCCGATCTGGTGATGATGCAGTACATCGCCTACGGCATGATCGCCGCACTGTTCATCGACGCGACCGTGCTGCGGATGCTGCTGGTACCGGCGGTTATGAAACTGCTCGGCGACGACTGCTGGTGGGCACCGGCCTGGATGAAGCGTATCCAGGAGAAAATCGGACTCGGCGAACCTATTCTGAACGACGAACACCCCGGCACCGAGGATATGCGCGACCCCACCGAGACCACGCCGACCACACTGCGGCCCCCCACCGTCACCGCTGGACGGTCGGACAGTTCGTAGTCGCCCCACCAAAGGGAACGCCACGCGCCGCCTCGGGAGGTACGCTCACCGCCGGAAAGCCCGCGGACCCGATCGCCGAATCGGCGACCTGGTCAACCACCGGCCAACTGGACCGAAGGACGACCGCGATGTGCAGCTACCGTCTCGATGCCGAATATGCCGATCCCACACCATTGAAGGTGCGGATCGACACCCACGAGCGCCATTCGGAGCATCCCGACGACCCCACCGCGAATGTGCTCACCGCGCTCGAACTCACCGGAACCGAACATCTAGCCGATATCGGCTGCGGCGATGCTCGATTCCTCGCCCATCTCGCCGGCAACGGTCACCTGGGTCCGCTGGTCGGCATCGACATCTCCCCCGCGATGGTCGCGGCCGCCAACGCCGTCCCCGGGGTGCGCGGCGTATTCGGCAGCGCGGACCGAATCCCGTTCGACGACAACAGCTTCGATGCACTCACCGCACGGCACATGCTCTACCACCTCGCGAATCCGGTCGCCGCGCTCAGGGAATTCCGGCGCACGACAAAGCCTGGCGGGACAGTTGCCGTGGTCGTCAATCATCCTCGAACCTGCCCGTACACCACCGAACTCGTGGCCGCGCACGCCGCGACGTACGGCCTCGGCGTGATCGAGGCGATGACCGTAAACTCCGATACCTTGCCGGAGATGATGTCCGAGGTTTTCGGCGAGGTGCGAATCCAGCGATCGGATAACGCGCTCGTCTTCGACACCCCGGATCCGCTGGTGCGCTTCGCCGAGGCGCTGTTCACGTTCTACGGCGTCACGCCGAATCACCCGCGACGGCAAGCGATCCTGAACGATCTGCGCGAGGACGTCGAGGATTGGTTCACCCACCATCCAGGGCGGACGTGGCGCGATCCCAAGGGCTACATCGTCGCCACGGCCGTGGTCGATGACCAGGGCAACACACCCTCGGCATCGACATAACTTCAGGTGGGTCCATCGGCGCCGAGCCGCGCCATGCGCACGATGATCTCCGCGCCCTGCTCGACTGGGTGCCAGTATTCCCGTTGAGATGATGTTTCAGGCGGTCGGCTGGTCGGTGGTGTTGCCAAGGAAGGCCGAGATGATCGGCAGGATAAGTTCCGGGCGGTGGACGAGGCTGATGTGGGAGGTGCCGGGCAGGATGGCCAATTGCGCTTGGGGTAGCCCAGCGGGAGTGTCGCCCTGGATATCGCCGCCGAACGTGCGGAACATCTCGACGGCGTGATCGAGGCGAACGACGTCGGAGTCACCGATGACGGTCAGCGTGGGCGCGGTGGCGGCGCGCACGGCGGCGACCGGGAAACGGGGCATCGCGTTGGTGTCGTGTTCGCGGATGCGGGCCACCAGTCGCTCGAAGTCCTGGGGGCGCGGCGCATTCTTCAGGTAGTCGATGTGGAAAGTGGTGCCGTGCAGCATTTCCGGTTTCAGCTCGGCGATGCCGTCGAGCAGGCCGGGCCGGAGCCCGTGCTCGTCGAGACTACCGGCGGCCAGGACCTGTTTGCGGACCAGCTCGGGGTGGGTGAGGGTGATCTGCAAGGCGATGCCCGCGCCCATGCTGTAGCCGAACACGTCAGCGCGCTGCACACCGATCGAACGCAGCAGCGCAACGGTGTCCTCGGCCATCTGCTCCTCGCGCAGCGGGCGATCGATATCGGCGGTGTGCCCATGAGCCTGCTGCTCGATGGCAATGACCTGACGGGTCTTGGCCAGTTCGGGGATGAGCTGGCCGAAGTCGGTACCGATCCCGGACAGCGCTCCGTGCAACAGCACCAATGGTGGTGTGCTGGAGGGTGTTCCGTGGGTTTCGTAATACATGTGCAGGCCGTTGACGTCGGCATACGCGCCGGTGGCCGGTCCGGAGGGGGATGTATCGGTGCCGGTGGCGCATCCGGTGAGGATCGCGGTCGCGGCCAGGGCGGTCGCGGTGGTGAGTAGTGCGGTGATCTTCACCGTGATTCTTCCTTCGAGGTCGGGTGGTCGTGCGGAGAGGGCAACGGGTGCGCCCTCCCCGCGAGCGCTCAGGCGGGTCCGGGTTTCAAGCTTCGGTCCGATGATCAGTGGATGACGTCGAAGACATTGAGCTGCAAGCCGTTCGCGTAGGCCTGGGATTCGACCAGCTGCAGTTTCTGGGTGTCCTTGTCGGTGGCGGAGAACAGTCGCTTGCCGGCGCCGAGCAGCAGCGGGAAGACGAGCAGGTGGTAGCGGTCGATCAGGCCGGCATCGGACAGGGCCTGGTTCAGGGCCGCGCTGCCGTGGACGATGATCGGTCCGCCCTCGGTCTGTTTGAGGGCGGCGACCTCGTCGACCGAGCGAAGGATCGAGGTTTCACCCCAGTTGGTGACCAGGTCGTCCTCGGTGAGAGTGGTCGAGACGACGTACTTCGGCATCTCCTTGTAGTCCGCGAAATCCGCCATGTCCGGCCACACAGGGCTGAACGCCTCGTAGCTGACCCGTCCCAACAGGATCGCGGTGGACTCCTTCTGCTCTCGGCCCTTGATCTCGAAGGCGTCGGGGACGAAGTCGATGTTCTTGAACGTCCATCCGGAGTTGCGGTAGCCGGGTTCGCCACCGGGAGCCTCCACGACGCCGTCGAGGGAAACGAAGGCGGAGCTGATCAGAGTGCGCATGTGGATCTCCTGTGCTCGTTTTCGATTTCAAATCTGAACGCTGTACAGAAGAGAAGATACACGACTTCTGGACGATGTCCAGTTATGATCTGAACAACGTCCAGAACAGTCGTCGACCAGGGGTAGGAACTGAAATGCGTGACACTGCGGCGAAACCGGCCCACCGAAGCACTTACCGCCACGGCGCATTGCGAGAAGCTCTGCTCGATGCGGGAGTGGCGATGGCACGCGAAGGCGGCGGGCCCCAGGCGATTGTCCTGCGCGAGGCATCGCGCCGTGCGGGTGTCGCACCGAACGCGGCCTATACGCACTTCAAGGACCGAGAAGCATTGGTGCAGGCCGTCGCTCGGCACGCGCTGGCGCGGCTGGCCGCGACCATAACTGCCGAACAGGACGCGATTCCGGACACCGAAGATTCCGCCGTCGCCGCTAGAGCGCGTTTCCGCGCCGTCGGCGCGGGCTACATCCGCTTCGCCCGCGAGGAACCCGGACTGTTCCGCACGGCATTCGCGACCCAGCACGATGTGTCCGCGGTCGCCGAACCCGCTGCCGCGGGCCCCACCGGTCGATCCGCGATCGAACTTCTCACCGAAGCTCTCAACGGCTTGGTCGAAGCCGGATTACTCCAGCCCGAAAGACGGTCTGGCGCAGAGTTTCTCGCCTGGCCCACCGTGCACGGACTGGCCTACCTCGCCGCCGACGGTCCGCTGCGCTTCCTCGAACCAGCCCAACTCGACGACCTCACCACCCAACTACTGGACATGCTCGACCGCGGAATCTGAACGACCCACCCGCAGCCAACTAACGCGCCGGAGTTGGATAAGTGCTTTGGGCGTCCATGCTGGGGTGATGGACTTGTCATTTCTTTGGTAGGTGATTTCAGGGTTTGTAGTGTTTGTGAGCTTATATAAATAGATGCGAATATCTCCATATCTAGATGTATCAGCCGTGAAAGCTTGATCTCCTTCACTTCGTCCCGCTCCCGTCGTGTCAGTGCGGATCTCGACATGAGTGAATCAAGCGATACTCCTGTGCCCCAGCTAGTTTCCGCACTCCCCGCCTTGCACAACACCCCACTCCCCCGACGCAGGCTCTCCTGTCCCGGATGCGGTCAATAACCGCATCCTCCCCGATACAAGACGACCGACCAGTTACTCTCGTCGCGTGGTCTCGCCCGACCCGGCATGCGCCGGAGGTCCACGCGCGCCCGTCACCTTCGAGGAAGCAGGAGTTCGATGCGATCCCTGACCAGCCGCCGAATCTTGATAACACTGGTGGCCAGCACCGCCGCGGTCATAGCAGGCAGTCCGATGCCCGCGATGGCACAGCCCGCACCGCCCGCACAGGTGCAGCCGCTCGGTTCGGACTTTCTCTGGGGAGTGGCCGCGTCGGGGTTTCAGTCCGAAGGCTATGCGCCGGATAGCAATTGGTCCCGGTACGTGGCCGCGGGCAAGACGGACGACCCGTATCTGGAGTCCGTGGACTTCTACCATCGCTACCGGTCGGATATCGATCTGGCCGCGCAGCTGGGCGTCAAGGTCTACCGGATCGGGATCGAGTGGGCGCGTGTGCAGCCGCGGCCGGGTGAATGGGATGAGGCCGCACTTCGCTTCTACGACAATGTGATCGCCGCGATTACGGCGGCCGGGATGCGCCCCATGCTTACCATCGATCACTGGGTGTATCCGGGTTGGGAAGTCGATCGCGGCGGCTGGTCCAATCCGAATATCGTCGAGGACTGGCTCGCCAACGCACGCACCGTCGTCGATCGATACGCCCCGGCCGACCCACTGTGGGTCACCTTCAACGAGCCCGCGGCCTACATGATGAACGAGATCTCGCACGGCGGCCTCTCCCCCGCCGTCATGCCGCTGATGCAGTACCGAATCGCCCAGGCGCACAACGCCATCTACGACTACATCCACTCCGCGCAGCCGGGCGCGATGGTCACCAGCAATGTCGCCTACATTCCGGCCGGTGAAGATGCGGTCAACGGCTCGTTCATCAATGCGATCGCCGCGAAACTCGACTACATCGGCATCGATTACTACTACGGGGTCTCACCCGACAGCGTTACGCAGCTGAGCTTCGACCAGCTCTGGAACAATCCCTTGGAGCCGGAGGGCATTTACTATGCCCTGCAACACTATTCACGCAAGTTCCCGGGCCGCCCGCTCTACATCGTCGAGAACGGCATGCCGACCGAGAACGGAATACCCCGAGCCGATGGCTACACCCGCGCCGACGACCTCCGTGACACCGTCTACTGGCTGCAGCGCGCCAAGGCCGACGGCATGAATCTCATCGGCTACAACTACTGGAGCCTCACCGACAACTACGAATGGGGTTCTTACACCCCACGTTTCGGTCTCTACACAGTAGATGTCCGCACCGACCCCACGCTGACCCGCCAGCCAACCGACGCCGTACCGGCCTACACGGCCATCACCCACCAGGGCGGCGTCACCCCCGACTACCGCCCGACCAGAGCCCCCAAACCCTGCTCCTTCGTCGACGCCGCTGCCAGCTGCGCCGATCCGGTCACCGTCCCCCACTAACGAGACTCGGGGTCGGCACCCGGGGTGCCGACCCCACCTTTCTCAGGAGCCGATGAACTGTTGCCCGGAGATCGAGCGAGACTGCTCGCCGTCGACGCCGACCGGGATGTCGCCCTCGAGGGTGGTGCGGTACAACACACGGGTGACATCGAGATGGTTGAGGTCGCCCGGGGCCAGGTGCGCGGTGGCGCGGTTGTCCCAGAACGCCAGGCTGCCCTTCTCCCAACGGAATCGGACGGTGTAGGCCGGGTTCGACAGTTCATCGAACAGCAGCTGGAGGACGGCGTCGCTCTGGGCAGGGCTCAGACCGACGATGTGGGTGGTGAAGCCGGGATTGACGAAGAGCACCTTCTCGCCCGTCACCGGGTGCACGCGCACGACTGGATGCTCGGTAACCAGCGGCGCATCGGCGACCTTCTTGGCGTAGTCGCTTTCCTCATTCCATGCCGGACGACTGCCGCCGAACCGGTGCACGGCCCGCAGGCCCTCGACGAACTTGCGCAGCGAATCGGGCAGGTTCGTGTAGGCCGCCGCGAGATTGGTCCAGCTGGTGTCCCCGCCGCGCTCCGGTGCGATCTCGGCTCGCAGCAGTGAGGCCGCTGGCGGGTTGATCAGCGCGGAGACATCGGTGTGCCAGTGGTTGGTGTAGGTGAACTTCTTGACCCCGAAACGCTTTTCGTAGAGACGGCTGTCGACGGCCAGGATTTCGGGGAATTCGGTGGGCGCGTCATCGTCGTAGGGGTGCGAGGGCGTAACGGCGCCGAACCGCCGAGAGAAGGCGATGTGTTCGGCGTGGCCGATGTGCTGGTCGCGGAAGAACAGCACCTTGTATTCGTAGAGGGCCGCGGTGATATCGGCGACCTCCTGATCGGTAAGCTCTGCCCGCAGGTCGACACCGGCGATCTCGGCGCCGATATGTCCGGCGACGGGCGTGATCTGGACGGTGGTGGTCGTGGGCTCGCTGACAGTGGTCATGGTCGTACTTTCTTCGGCGATGGTTGAGGATGGTCTGCGCGGCATGAACGACAACCACTGCTGCCCATTCGCATGAAGTCGACGGCGCGCCGCCTGGTCAGCTGGGAACTCATGCGCCGAGTTCGGTTCGGACCTGCGCGAATTGGCTTTCCACCGGCGCCAACCCGTAGTGCCCGCGCAGGGTCGTCGCGGTGTAGTCGGTGCGGAACAGGCCGCGCTGCTGCAGGATCGGGACCACCCGGTCCACGAAGTCCTCGAGTCCGCCCGGCAGGTACGGCGGCATGATGTTGAAGCCGTCCGCGGCACCGTTGTCGAACCAGGACTGCAGTTCGTCGGCGATATCGGTGGGTGTGCCCGCGAAGGTGCGGTGGCCGCGTCCGCCGCCCAACTTCCCGATGAGCTGGCGCACCGTCAGGTTCTCGCGCTCGGCGAGCTCCTTGACCAGCGTGAACCTACTCTTGCCTCCCTCGATTTCGCTCTCCGCGGGCAGCGGCGGCAGCGGTGCGTCGAGTGCGTGTTCGGTGAGATCGACGCCGAGCAGCGCGGACAGTTGCCGCAGTGCGTAATCCGGGGAGATGAGGTCGGTGAATTCCTGCTCGAGAGCCAGTGCTTCCTCGCGGCTGTCGGCGATGAACGGCACCAGGCCGGGCAGCACCTTCAGCTCATCGGCCGAGCGACCGTACTTGGGCAACCGCGCCTTCAGATCCCGATAGAACGCCTGCCCCTCCGCAAGCGAGCGCTGTGCGGTGAAGACGGCCTCGGCGTAGCGCGCGGCAAAATCCTTACCGCTCTCCGACGATCCCGCCTGCACCAGCAGCGGCCGCCCCTGGGGGCTGCGCGGCGAATTCAGCGGGCCGCGCACCCGGAACCGATCGCTGGCGTAGTCGATGGTGTGCACCTTGTCCGGATCGGCGAAAATGCCCTCGTCCGGATCGAGCACGATCGCCGAGGACTCCCAGCTGTCCCAGAGCCGCACGGTGATATCCACGAACTCCTGTGCCCGTTCGTAGCGCCTGGCGTGTTCCGGAATCGCGTCGAAGCCGAAGTTGAAAGCCTCGTCCTCGTTACCCGAGGTGACGATATTCCAGCCAGCCCGCCCGCTGCTGATGTGATCGAGTGAGGCGAATTTGCGGGCTAGGTTGAATGGTTCGTTGTAGGTGGTCGACGCAGTCGCGATGAGCCCGACCCGTTCGGTCGCCGCGGCGATGGCGGCAAGCAAGGTGACCGGCTCGAACACGGCCAGGGTATTGCGCTTGATCCGCGGTCCGACGGCCAACCCGTCGGCGAAGAAGACCGAATCGAGTTTGCCGCGTTCGGCGATGCGTCCGAGTTCCTGGAAGTGCCGCACATCCAGTACCCGGCGCTCCTCGGTCCGGGGATGGCGCCAGGCCGCCTCGTGATGTCCGACGCCCATCAGGAAGGCATTGAGATGGAATTGCTTGCGGGGTAACGACATCGGAATCCTTAACGGGAGGGTTCGGCGCGCCAGCGGGACAGGCGGCGTTCCAGAGCGACGAGTACGCCGTTGAAACCGAGCCCGAGCAGCGAGATGGCGATGATGCCCGCATACATATTCGGGATCTGGAAGTTCTGCTGGGCCGCGGTGATCAGATAGCCGAGTCCGGCACGGGCGCCGACCATTTCGGCGGCGATGAGCACCAGAATCGAGGAGGCCGCCGCCATTCGCACGCCGGTGAAGATCGATGGCACCGCGGCGGGCAGGATCACCTTCTGGAACAGCCGAATCGGTGAGAAGCCCAATGATATGGCGGATTTGATCAGCAGCGGGTCCACGGTGCGCACACCGGTGATGGTGTTCAACAGGATCGGGAAGAAGCTCGCGTACACCACGAGCGCGATCTTGGATGTCTCTCCGATACCGAGAATGAGAATGAACACCGGCAGCAGCGCCAATGCCGCGGTGTTGCGGAACAATTCGAGGATTGGGTTCAGGAAGTCGGCCACCGGTCGATACCAGGCGATGGCGACACCGACCGGAATAGCAACCGCGAGCGCGAGCGAGAATCCGGTCGCCGACCGGGTCAGGCTGGTCGAGACGTGCTCCCACATCGCACCGGTCTCGACCAGATCCACAAAGGCCTGCGCGACGGTGGAAAACGGCGGCAGGAAGACTTCGTCAACCAAGCCGAGCCGCGGCGCTGCCTCCCATATCCCGACCAGCAGGCCGATGGCGAAGGTCGGCTTGAATATTCGCCACGCCAGCAACGCGACCGCCCGCAATGCCCGCGATAGGTCGACCTTCCGTGTCGGTGTGGCCTCGGGCCGGCTGCGGACGACAACCGGCCGTGATTTCTCGATGACTTGCACTGCGCTAGACATTGACCGCCTTCCTCTCGATGCTCGTGGCCGACAGCGACTCGCGTTCGAGGCCCTGTGCCCGGGTGACTTCACTCTGCAACTGCGACCAGATCTGGTGGCGTGCCTCACGGAAGGGTTCGCTGGAGCGCACATCCGCACCGGAATCCCGGTCGATATCGATGTCGATCACGGCCTTGACCCGCCCCGGTCGTGAGGTCAGCACGGCGACTCGCTGGCCGAGGTAGACGGCCTCGTCGATGCCGTGGGTGATGAACAGAATCGTTTTGCCGGTGGCCCGCCAGATCCGTAACAGCTCGTCTTGCAGCGACTCCCGAGTTTGGGCGTCGAGCGCGGCGAACGGCTCGTCCATCAGCAGCACCTCCGGATCGAAGGCGAGGCTGCGGGCAATGGCGACACGCTGCTTCATGCCGCCGGACAACTCATGCGGATAGCGGTCGCCGAATCCGGCCAGGCCCACCAGTTCCAGGTACTCGTCGGCGATCTTCCGGCGCTCCCGACGCCGGACACCCTTGGCCTCCAGACCGAATTCGATATTGGCCCTGGCAGTGCGCCACGGCAGCAGGGCGTACTGCTGGAAGACGATCCCGCGATCCAGCCCGGGCCCGCTGATCGGCTTGCCGTCCAATAAGATCCGGCCCGCACTCGGCTTGCTGAGCCCGCCGAGCAGATCCAACAGCGTCGACTTACCGGAGCCGCTCGGGCCCACCAGCACCAGGAACTCGCCATCGCGCAGTTCCAGCGAGATATCTTCGATCGCGGTGAACTCCTTGTTCGACCCACGGACCGGGAACTGTTTGCGCACTCCGGTGAGTGCGAGTTTGACCTGGCTCATTTCGACGCGACCACCTCTCCGGTCGGTCCGGTGGTCGGACCGTAGGTTCCGTTGGCGTATGGGTTGTCCTTGTTGGTGTAGAGATCTTTCGCCGTCAGCTTTCCGGCGGGCACATCACCGTTGCGGACCAGCCAATCGATCCAGATCTGCAGTTCCTTCTCCGCGATCACCGCACCGGGGACCGGCAGACCTGGGCTGCGCCAGAATTTCAGCAGATCGGTGTTCTCATTGCGTCCGCGCTTGTTGATGATCGAGGCGAAGCGCGCGACCACCTCGTCGCGCGGGGTCACCTGCAGCCAGCGCGTCGCCCGCGCGGTCCCCTGGACGAAGTCCTTGACGGCCTCCGGGTTCTGGGCGATGTAGTCCTTGCGGAAAACGTAAGTGCCGTAGTCGAATTGACCGAACAGGTCCTTATCGGTGTAGAGCGCATGGATGCCGCCGCGCCCGACCGCGCTCTCCCGGAAGACGCCACCCAGCGCGCCTACATCGATCTGCCCCTTGCGCAGAGCGTCCTCGGTATTAGCCGGCGGCACCACGATCAGTTCGACCTGTTTTATCTCCTGGTCGGTCAGCCCCTGCTGGTGCAGCCATTCCCGGGTGATGAATTCGTGGTGTGCGCCAAGGGTATTGATGCCGACCTTCTTGCCGATCAGATCCCGGGGCGATTTGATGCCCGCATCGTCACGGACGAAGTAACCAGTGAACGACTGCTCGTCCGCTCCGTACGAGCTGAGCACCGAGGTCACGGGCGCGCCGCCCGCGGCCAACTTGACGACCGCGCCGTTGAAGGCGCTGCCGAATTCGATCTGACGGGTCGCGGCGGCCTGGATATTCGCCGGTCCGCTGGTGGTGTCACCCTCCCAGTGCAGCGCGATCTTGCTGAAGTAGCCGAGGTCGTCGGCCAGTTCGTAGGCCGAGACCTGACCGGTCGAGCCCTGGTAGCGCAGTACGGCTTTGCCGTCGGCATTGGTGCCCGGCTCGGATTTGCCGCAACCGGCGAGTACCGCGACCGCGGTGGGAATGGTGAGCACGGCGGCCACCGCACGGAAGAACCGCGGCCGGGTTTTCTGGGACAGCGTCATGGAAGTTCTTTCACGGAATGCGCGACTGCCGCAGCGCGATAAGGCTCGCCACAGCGGCAGGTAAGCGCGGAGGATTACCTGATTCGACCAATGCGGCGGCCTATTTCGGCGACCGCGGATTCAGGCGCGACAGACTCCATGGGACATGCGCATGAAATCCACCGTGCGACGGCGGATCAGCGCAATGGATTCGATCATGTCATCGACCTTCGTGGGATTGGGAGAGAAGCGGCGACCCCGCGGCTTTGTGTCCATAGTGGGGTCGAGCGGCAGGTACGACAATGCCGATTTCACATTGTGAAAATCACCGTGAGTACAACTCCGCCGGCGCATCGGTAAGGGCGGCGGTGGACTGGAACAGTGGCCCGATTCGGCCCGCGATCTGGCGCATAGCAGGCACGATGCCGCGCACCAGCTCCTCGTTCAGTCGCGCCGAGCGGGCCTGCACACCGAGCGCGCCCCACACCTGCTTATCCGGTCCGAGCACAGGCACCGCGACCGAGCGGACCGGATCCTCGCGCTCGATGATCTCCATGGCGAAACCGGTGCGCCGCACACGATCCAGATCTACCAGCGGCGTCGGTCGTCGCTCGATGCCCTCGAAAACGGGCGCGAAGGCGAGCAGAGCCTGGCCGACGGCGCTGGAGCGCAGCGGCTGACGGGCTTGCGGCAACTGGTTGGGGCAGAAGTACACCGGCGGGCGCGCCTGGAAGACAGTGACCGCGTCCCGGTCGTCGGCGACGCTCAGGCTGACGGTGATCTTGATGCCTGCGGCCAGCGCGTAGAGGTGCGGTGCGGCCGCGTCGATGCCCAGCCGCGATAACGCGGGCCGGGCCAGCGAGGCGAGCCCGTGTCCGATTCGATAGCGATCGGTCGCCGGATCCTGCTCCAGCAACCGGCCCCGTACCAAGGCCTGGGCCAGCCGATATGTGGTGCTGACCGGAAGTCCGGCTCGGTGCGCCAATTCACTTACCGACAGTTCGGGATCATCGCCCTCGAAGCAGTTCAGTACCTGAATCGCACGGTCGACCGCTTGGGCACCCGAACGGGGTTGCTCGGCGTCAGTCATGGTTCCTCCTGATATTCCGACCGATCGGGATGTGGCCAGAACTATCGCCGGATGATCCTGGCGCGGCAATGGTTCTGCGCCCGCTGCGCCGATTCCTCGCGCGGGAATGTCGGCAACGTCAAAATCGCGCTGATTCGAAGGGTTTTGCGATACCGACGACGCTCACAGAATTGAATTCCCGCGCTGACCCCGCATTCCGCCGATGATTGCCGCTTTGGCAATCCCGACGTATCAGGAGCAGACGCATGAGTGAACTCTGGCAGACCAGTACCGACGTACTGGTCATCGGCGGCGGTCCGGCCGCCGCGTGGGCGGCCATCCACGCCAGGGAGGCGGGTGCCGAGGTGACGCTGGTGGATAAGGGCTATTGCGGAACCAGCGGCGCGACAGCACCTTCCGGTACCGGCGTCTGGTACGTCGCCCCGGAGGCGACCGCCCGTGCCAATGCGAAGGCCAGCCGAGAGGCGCTCGGCGGACATCTCGCTGATCACTATTGGATGGATCGGGTCCTCGATCAGACCTACACCAACATGAATCGGCTTGCCGTCGAAGGCAAGTACCCCTTCCCCACCGATCCAGCGACCGGCGAACAGTTGCGCACCGGGGTGCAGGGGCCTGAGTACATGCGCCGGATGCGCGCGTGGGTCAAGCGCGTCGGCGTCCGCATCCTCGACCATTCACCGGCTCTCGAACTGCTCGTCGACGATGCGGGCACGGTTCGCGGCGCGGCCGGATACCAGCGTCAACTCGATCGCGACTACCGCATCGCGGCAGGCGCGGTGGTGCTGGCCAGTGGCGGTTGCGCATTTCTCTCGCGTGCGTTGGGCACCAACGTCGATACCGGGGACGGCGCACTGATGGCCGCCGAGGTGGGTGCGCGCTTCTCCGGTATGGAATTCTCCAATGCCTATGCGATCGTCCCGAAGGGTTCGACGATCACCAAGACCGCCTACTACGGCTATGCGACGTTCTTCCACGAGGACGGACGGGTGCTCGAGGGCGCGGGCTCCACGAAAGGCCGATCGGTGATCGCCCGAACATTGCTGTCGGAGAAGGTATTCGCCCAACTCGACCGCGCCGATCAGTCGGTGCAAACGCAGATGCGGCTCGGACAGCCCAACTTCTTCCTGCAGTTCGATCGGCGTGGCATCAACCCGTTCACCGACCGTTTCGAGGTCGATCTACTCGCCGAGGGCACGGTGCGTGGCACCGGCGGTATCGATGTCGTCGACGATGATTGCGCGACCACGGTGCCCGGTCTGTTCGCGGCGGGCGATGCGGCGACCAGGGAACGCATCTGCGGTGGTTTCACCGGTGGCGGCAGCCATAATTCGGCATGGGCGATGTCGTCGGGGAGTTGGGCAGGTGCGGGTGCGGCACGGTTCGCGCTCGGCTCTTCTCGACCTGACACTGCCGCTGTGCGCGGCGCGGGGCGAACCGGCCTGCGGCCCAGCGACTCCCCTACACTCGATGCCGCCGAGATTGTCGAGGCCGCGCAGGCCGAGCTGATTCCGTTCCAGAAGAACTACCTGCGCCATGGCGAGCGACTGCGACCCGCACTCGACGCGCTCGACACCCTCTGGGAGCGCGCCGGTAATGAGCTCGGTGGCCGTACCGGTGACGATCGCATCCGGGCCAGGCAGGCCGCCGCCATCACCGCGGTCGGTCGGCTCATGTACGAATCGAGCCTGGCGCGCACGGAGACTCGCGGTATGAGCAAGCGCGCCGACCATCCGGAACAGGATCCGGCACAGCGCCACCACATTCTGTCCGGCGGCCTTGACGCCGTGTGGACCGAGACCGCCGAGGTCGCGTCATGATCGAAGTCGTACTCGCCGACGCTTGCATCGGCTGCGATAAGTGCGTGGATGCCTGCCCGACCAACGTATTCGACCGCACTGAATCCGGAATCCCGGTCATCGCACGGCAGTCCGACTGCCAGACCTGCTTCATGTGCGAGGCCTACTGCCCCACCGATGCCCTTTACGTCGACCCCGAATCAACCCCGCTACCGCCCGGCAGCCCGATCGCTCAGGATCAGATCGGCCGCTACCGCGAGAAGATCGGCTGGGGCAAGGGGCGCACGGCGGGCAGTCTGGTCGCCATCGGCCCACGCTTACCGCACGGCGCACCGCCGCCCCGCCTCATCACCTGACCGCACCCCCAAGTATGTGGCTCGGTCAGCGGCGGTAGCCGATATTGCCGCATGGCGCACTCTCGCCAGCGGCGCTAACCGCGGTAGCCGAGTTGTTCGAGGAGACCGTCGAGTTGAACTTCGAACAGCTCGGCCCGATCGGTGAAGGTGTCGGCGCCGTACTGATCGAAGACATCGAAGGTTACGGCGCCGAACAGGCCGACCCACATGGTGATGCCGCGTGCGACGAGCCAGTCGGGCAGGTCGTGATCGAACGCGGCCTTGATATCGGCAAAATTAGCTGTGAGTGCGGCCGATAGCGGACGCTGCTCGGCCGGTGGGGTGAGCAGGTCGGCGCGGTAGGCGCGGGCGAAGAGGGTTTGCATGGTCGCGATGACCCGCGTGCCGGGGACGGTGGTCTGCTCGGCGGGGGCGTCGTAGCCCGGCACTGGTGTGCCGAACAGGAGTCCGTAGCGGGCGGGCTCGGCCAGCGCCCAACCGCGGACGGTACGGCCGACGATGCGCAAGCCCTCGATCGGATCGTCGGGGGCATCGGCCAGTGCCGCATCGACCGCGTCGCCGAGTGCGTTATATCCGTCGATCACCAGCAAGGTCAGCAGTTCATCGCGGCTGCGCACGTAGCGGTATACCGCAGACGACACCACACCGAGATCGCGGGCGACCGCGCGCAGCGAGAGAGCGGCCGCGCCACCGGTGGCCAGGTGTTCGCGGCCGATCCGGACGATATCGTTCATGGTCTGGGCCCTGGCCCGGGCACGCGGTGTCGTTGCCATACCAATCACCATGCGCGCTGTAGAGAGCAATGTCAACTAATGCGAGCACTGCTCTTGACTTTGGTCCGGACGGGTTGCATGCTTATTCGCAACAGAGAGCACTGCTCGCCAAAGTAGACAAGGACTCACCGTGTCGGAACTGCATATCATCACCGGAGCCGGGCCCACCGGAACCACTATCGCCGAGCAATTGGCCGCGGCAGGCAAACAGGTCCGGGTGCTGACGCGTTCCGGGAGCGGCCCCGATCATCCACTCATCGAGCGGCGCAAGGTCAATGTGACGCTGCCCGAACAGCTTTCGGGTGAGTTCGATGATGCGACGGCCGTCTACCACTGCCTGGGCGGTTCGGAATACACGGCGAAGGTCTGGCGCGCGGAGCTGCCACCGGCCGAGCGCGCCGTGCTCGATGAAGCCGAAAAGGCCGGCACAGTAGTGGTTTTCGCGGAAAATATCTATTCCTACGGCAAGGTCGACGGTCCGATCACCGAAAACCTGCCCCGCAACGCCGACTTCGGTAAACCCAGCGTCCGGACCCAGCTGGTGCGCGCTCGCGAGGCACACGCCGCCGCGACGGTGAGCGTTGCCGCCGCGGACTTCCTCGGCCCGTATGTGCGGGCGTCGCTGGCCGGGGAGCAGGTCTTCGTCCCGATCCTCACCGGCAAGCGGGTGCAGGCACTCGGCAAACTCGACCTCCCGCACTCCTACACCTATATGCCCGACCTCGCCGCCGCCATGATCCGCGCCGCCGCCGACGAGTCGGTATGGAATTCCTTCCTGCACGCTCCGACCGCGCCGCCGATCACCCAGCAGCAACTCTTCGATGCGATCGCCACCGCCGCAGGAGTCTCGGCCCCGAAGGTCTTCGCGGCACCGGCCGCCCTGCTGCGCATGCTGGGCCTCACCAACGAAACGATGCGCGAGCTGGCCGAGATGAGTTACCAGGTCACGCGGCCGCTCGTACTGGATTCGTCCGCCAGCGAGGCGCGCCTCGGCCTACGTCCGACGCCGATCGACGAGGCCATCGCGGCCACCGTCGCCTGGTGGCAGACCCAGCTCTGAGCCTTTGCTACTCGGTAGTAGTGTTACCGGTGTCACTGGCGACACGGATCGAGGAGCACCACATGGACCAGCGAGAAACGGATTTCGACGTACTCGTGGTCGGTTCGGGATTCGGCGGCAGCGTCACCGCGCTGCGGCTGATCGAGAAGGGCTACCGGGTCGGTGTGCTCGAGGCCGGTCGACGCTACGCCGATGATGAACTGCCCGAAACCAGCTGGGATCTGCGTAAATTCCTGTGGGCGCCCAAGCTCGGCTGCTACGGCATCCAGCGCATCCACCCGCTGCGCAATGTGCTCATCCTCGGCGGCGCGGGTGTCGGCGGTGGTTCGCTCAACTACGCCAATACGCTCTACGTGCCGCCGGAGCCGTTCTTCCAGGATCAGCAGTGGCGCGATATCACCGACTGGCGCGCCGAGCTGACCCCGTACTACGAGCGCGCGAAGAAAATGCTCGGTGTGGTGCAGAACCCGCATATGACACCGGCGGACGAGGTGTTCAAGAAGGTCGCCGACGATATGGGCGTCGGCGAGACCTTCGTGCAGACCCCGGTCGGCGTCTTCTTCGGCGGGCCGGGAAAGACCGTGGCGGATCCGTACTTCGGCGGTGTCGGCCCGGACCGCACCGGCTGCCTCGAATGTGGTGAATGCATGACCGGCTGCCGTCACGGTGCGAAGAACACTCTGGTGAAGAATTACCTGTACCTCGCGGAAAAAGCTGGTGCACAGGTGATTCCGATGACGACGGTGACCGCGATCCGGCCGCTGCCCGACGGCACCTGGGATGTCTCGACCGAGCGTACCGGCGCGTGGTTGCGCAAGCGGCCGCAGACCTACACCGCAGGTCAGGTCGTGCTCGCCGCGGGTACACTCGGCACCCAGAAGTTGTTGCACGCCATGCGGGATCGGGGCATTCTCCCCGAATTGTCCGACCGGCTCGGTCAACTCACGCGCACCAACTCCGAATCCATTGTGGGCGCCGCGACCCGCAAGGTGAACCCGCACGTCGACTTCACCCGCGGCGTCGCGATCACGTCATCGATTCACCCGACCCACGACACCCATATCGAGCCGGTCCGCTACGGCAAGGGCTCGAATGCGATGGGGCTGCTGCAGACCCTGATGGTCGACGGCGGCGGGCGGGTGCCGCGCTGGCTGCGCTTCCTCGGCCAGGTGGTGCGAAACCCGTTCACCCTCATCAGTTTCCTGAGCGTGAAGAACTGGAGTGAGCGCACCATCATTTCGCTGGTGATGCAGCACCTCGACAATTCGATCACCACCTACACCAAGCGCGGCCTGTTCGGCCGCAAGCTCACCAGCAAGCAGGGCCACGGCCAACCCAATCCGACCTGGATTCCGGCGGGCAACGAGGTGACCCGCAAGGTCGCCGAGGAAATCGGCGGTGTCGCGGGCGGCAGCTGGGGCGAAGTCTTCAATATCCCGCTCACCGCGCACTTCCTCGGCGGCGCCCCCATCGGCGCGGACCGCGACACCGGCGTAATCGACGCCTACCACCGAGTTTTCGGCTACCCGACCCTCAGCGTGGTGGACGGCGCCGCCGTCTCCGCGAACCTCGGCGTCAATCCGTCGCTCACTATCACCGCCCAAGCCGAACGCTGCGCCGCCTATTGGCCGAACAAGGGCGAACGGGACCTGCGTCCGGCGCAGGGGGTTGCCTATCAACAGATCCAACCGATCGCCCCCAGTAACCCTGCCGTTCCCGCCGACGCCCCGGCCGCCTTGGTCCTGCCGATCGTCGAAATCCGCACCCCCAAGTCCGCCGCCAGCTGAACGCGGACGTTTGATCCGACACCGATGCACAGCTGGATGTCGTAGTCGAGCAATAACTTCACGCGACTGTGGCACCTGCCAGGTATCGATCCGTAGATACGTCACCGTGCTTCGAGCGGGCGATTGATCGGGTCAGTTGCGGACGATCAGGACCGCGCATGCGACGACCAGGGCCAGCACGATCGCGGCGAGGCCGAAGACGAGGCGGTGGTTGCGCAGCGCCGGGATCACGCGGTCGACGGCGTAGCGGCCCGGACCGGTGAGGGCGAGCGATGCGGCGGCGAGGGTGAGGATCAGTTCGTATTCGATCCCCTTCGGGGCGAAGAAGCCGCCGCCCCATTTGACGGCGATCGCGTTGAGCAGGGTCCCAACCAGTGCCGCGGCGGCGAGCGGGGTGAGCAGGCCGATGGCGAGGGCGAGCCCGCCGAGGGTTTCGCTGAGGCCAGCGACTGCGGCCATCGCCTTGCCCGACGGGTAGCCGCTCATCGTGAAGAATGCGCCGGTGCCGTCGAGACCGCCGCCATTGAACCAGCCGAACAGTTTCTGAGCGCCGTGCGCGGCCATGGTTAGTCCGACGGCCAACCGCAGAACCAGTAGGCCGAGATCGTAAGTGTGTGTGGGCGTGGCAGTTTCGGTGTGCGCGGCAGGGGCGGCGATGGTCGCGGTCATGAGATGCCTTTCGTGGTGCGGTGGATTCAGCCGAGCTGGATGGAGCGCCGGGCCATGCCCAGCCAGAAGCCGTCGATGACGGTGCGTTGGTTGGTGAAATCGTCCGCGCCCGCACCGAGGGCCACGAACAACGGTGCGAAATGGTCGGTGCGCGGATGCGCGAGATGTGCGGCCGGGGCTTTGTTTTCGAAGTCGAGCAGGGCGTCGAGATCGTGGGCGGCGAGGGTTTCGCGGCCCCAGTCGTCGAATTCGGCGGTGAAGGTGTAGACGTGCTCGTCGTCGGTGGTGATGGCGCGCAGGTTGTGAGTGAAGAAGCCGCTGCCCACGATCAGCACGCCCTCGGCGCGCAGCGGCGCGAGCCGACGGCCCACCTGCATCAGCCGCTGCGGGTCCAGCGTCGGCATCGACAGCTGCAAAACCGGGACATCGGCCTCGGGGTACATCTCCTTCAGCGGCACGTAGGCCCCATGGTCCAGCCCACGATCGGGCACATCGACGACGACGCCGCCGAGCAATTTGCGCACCTTGTCGGCCAGTTCCGGCGCTCCCGGTGCGGCGTATCGCACCTGGTAGTAGCGCTGTGGGAAACCGCCGAAGTCATAAATCAGCGGCACCGTCGTGGTGGCGCCGAGTGCGATCGGCGCGGCCTCCCAGTGCGCGGAAATCATCAAAACCGCCGTTGGACGCGGCAATTCACGCGACCACGCGGCGAGCTCACCGGGCCACCGTGGGTGATCGGCCAGTGGCGGGGCTCCGTGTGAGAGGTAGAGCACCGGCATCTGTCCGGCCATGGCTGCCCTCCGTCCAACTAGTTCAAATTTGAATCCAGTGGCGACTATAGCGTGTTGTTCAAATTTGAACAACATCGGTAGGATGGCCGCTGTGACTGACGCGAAATGGCTGAACGAGCGGGAGATGCGCACCTGGCAGGGTTTCCTGGCGGCGGGTGCGCTCGTCGGCCGTCAGGTCGAACAGCACCTCAAACAGGAGGGACTCTCGCATACCCAATACGAGGTTTTGGTCCGCCTCGCCGCGGCACCGGAGGGCCAACTACGCATGACCGAATTGGCCGATGCTCTGTATACCTCGAAAAGCGGCCTGAACTACCAGGTCACCCAAATGGAGAAGGCCGGTCTGGTACGCCGCGAAGCCTGTCCCACCGATGTCCGCGGCGTCATCGCCAACCTCACCGCGGCCGGACGCGATCGCCTCGAGCAGATCGCCCCCGGCCATGTCGAAACGGTGCGTGGCGTCCTCATCGATGTGCTGACCCCCGAACAACAAGAGGCCATCGCCGCTGGTCTCGGCGAGGTCGCCCGACGGCTCAGCTGAGGTGCGCACCTCGGGCGATCTCCACCCCGCACCGACGTGGTGCGGCGAGAGCGGCAATCCGACCAAAGCAGGACAGCCTAGGTGACCTCTGGGTGATGTCACCGGCATTGGGAACGCCGCACAATCAGGGCCGTAAGAAATCTGTTGGGAAACTCTAAGCCCGGCCGGATTTGATGCCCAGGTACGGATGTGACGCTGATGGTCGCAGATTCGAGCCGAGAACGGAGAAGATAGTGCCGACGACGTTTCCGAGTTCCGTCACCGAGGCCGCATCGGATACGGTGCAGGACTGCCGCCGACGTGGCTGGACGGTCGCGGAAACGACCAATGGTGTCTGTCTGATCACCGACGAGCAGATCTCGGCCATCGAACTCACCGGCGCACTGGCCGCCACCGTGCGCCGGTATCTTCGGGCCAACAACCTATCCGGTCCGGTGATCGAAATCCCTGGTTCGCAACGCCGCGAGATTCATCTGGTGGTCGGTGCGGCCAAGGCGGCCATGGCGATCGGCGCACTGCGCGGCCTCGGCGCGCTCGTCCACACCGACGGTGCGAGCATCCCGCTCCCGCCGACCCGCCTGTCGGCCGGTTCAGCCTGCTGGGGGATTTCCCCGCGGGAGGCCCGCTGGGTTCCGCCGGTGGTCGCGATCGCCGCCGCGGCGCGGGCCACCGAATTCGGCCGCAAGCGGCATGTCACCGATCTGGCGAGCTGAGCGACGTCGGAACCGATTCCGCTCGACCAGTCGTCGGCGTCACGTCTTCGTTGTCGGCAACGGCTTCGCGGACAACGACTTTCCGCTCGATGCGCCACAGCCAGGCCGGTGCCCACCAGCAAGCGTCGCCGAGCAGCTTCATGGTCGCGGGGACAAGCAGCATGCGCAGCACGGTGGCATCGATGAACAGCGCGGTGACCATGCCGACAGCGATGTACTGCATCATCACCAGATCCGATAGCGCGAACACACCCGTCACCACTATCAAGATCAGCGCGGCAGCGGAGATGATCCGCCCGGTACGCGCGACACCGGTGCGGACCGCCTCCGTCGTGGACGCACCCGCCCTGCGCGCCTCGACAATGCGAGCGAGTAGAAAGACCTCATAATCGGTCGACAGGCCGTAGACCACCGACACGATCAGCATCAGCACTAGCGGCATGATCGGCTGCGGCGTGAAACCCAGCACCCCGGCCCCGCGCCCCTCGACGAAGATCCAGGTCAGCACGCCAATGGTGGCTCCGAGGCCGAGCAGATTCAGCACAGCTGCCTGCAACGGCAACACGATTGAGCCGAAGGTCAGCAACAGCAGTGCGGAGGTGGCGATGAAGACGAGCGTGAGCATCAGCGGTAGCCGGTCGAGCAGCGCGTCGATGCTGTCGCGTTGCACTGCCGGTTCGCCGCCGACCATCACCGTTGTTCCCTTGGGCAGATCCATCGACCGCAGATAGTCGATGGTCGCGTCGGCATCCGCCGAGCTGGCCAGCACCGTCTCGGTGGTGTAGACGAACGGTTGCGCCGGGCGCTGTGTCGGTTTCGGGAACGGCGCGGCCACGCCGGGGGCCTGCGAGGCGCGCGTTACCACCGTCTCGATATCCGAGCTGTGGTAGGTGGTCATGACCAGGTAGATCGGGTCGATCCGGCGCAGCGGGAAGATCTCGTCGAAATGCCGCTGTGCCAATCGAGTCGGGTGATCGGGTGGGAGAAAACGCTCGGTGATGCCACCGAACGCCAGATGCTGCACCGGCGCGATGAGTAGCAGGAGTCCGGCACACACCGGGATCGCGACGGCCAGTGGTCTTTTCATCACAACTACGGCAACGCGACCCCAGAAGTTGTCCGGTACGTCGTCGGCGGACCCGGTCTTGCGGAACCAGTCGAATCCGAGCAGGTCTACGCGGTGGCCGAGCACGGCGAGCAGCGCGGGCAATAATGTGACCGCCGTCAGCGCTGCCAGTGCGATAGTCACGATCGCACCGTAGGCGAACGACCTCAGAAACCCTTGCGGGAACAGCAGAATGCCACACGCCGCCGCGACCACGATGGTCGCGGAGAACACCACTGTGCGACCTGCGGTCGATACCGACCGACGGACCGCCACCGGTACGTCATGGCCGTCGGCGAGTTCGTCACGGAATCGGCTCACGAGGAACAGTCCGTAGTCGATGGCCAGGCCAAGGCCGATCATCGAAACCACCGGGGAGACGAAGGAATTCACCTCGGTGACGGTGGTGATGGCGCGGATGATTCCCCAGGCCGCCAGCACGGTGAGTCCGCCGACGATCAGCGGGAGGGCGGCGGCGACGATCCCGCCGAAGAGGAAGAACAGCATCACCGCGACGGCAGGGATGGCGAACAGCTCCATCCGCGCCTGGTCGTGGGCCATGGTGTCATTGAGCGCACCGGCGACCGGCTGCCCGCCCGCGATCTCCATATCGATGCCCGGTACGTCCAAACCGTCGGCGACCTTGCCGAAGTTGCGCATCAACTCGGTCTCGTCACGGCCTTTGACGGCGATGGAGGCGAATGCCTGCTTGCGGTCCTCGGAGCCGAACAGATCCGGCACTGCCACACCGGTTTCGGTAGGCCAGTATGTTCCGTTGATCTTCGCGATCTCATCGGGGAAGCGCCGCGGCAGCTCGTTCAGACTGTCGACGATCACACTGGTGAAGGTCGGATCATCGATCGTCGCACCCTCTGGCGCGTGGTACAGCAGGATGACGTCACCGCTGTGATCACGCCCGAATACCTCGTCGCGCACTCGCGCCGCGTGTGCGGATTCCGAGTTCGGATCGTCCCATCCGCCCGAACTCAGATCATCGCCGAGCCCGAGACCATAGGCACCCAACCCCAACATCGCGACCACAATTACGCCGATCACCGTGAATCGTCGCCGAACGATGACATCTGCCCACTGCGTGAAATCGGCGAACAATCGCCGCCTCCTAATGCGTGCGTGAATCGATCGGCCCGGGCCGATCAGCTGGATCGTAACGATGCCGCCGTCAGCCATCCACGAATCGGCGAGGATTCCGACAGCGCACAACAAATCAGGCGCTGCGATTGTGAGCTGGTCCGAAATACCAGGTAGCCCAAGGGTATTCAGCACTCGAGTTGGGCTACTTCACAGTCCACGAGCCGTGAATTGACGTGATCTACAGAATGTCACGGGCCCTTGTCGCAACGTCGATAGACTCGGCCCCGGTTTGTCCACTGTGTTGGACTTCGTTATGCATATCACCCTATTCGCGCGGCGACGAGCAGCCGTATTCGGGAGGAACTGCGTGTCGGATATCGCTATTGTTGGTATCGGCTGTCGATATGCGGGTGGAATCGATTCGCCCGATACGTTCTGGAAATTTGTGGTCGATAAACGCGACGGCGTCGTCGAGATTCCACCGGACCGGTGGGATTACCGCCGGTACTACGATCCGGATCCGCGCACGCCGGGCCGCAGTTACACCAAACGTGGCGCCTTCATGACGATCGATCCATGGGAGTTCGATCCGGACTTCTTCGGTATCTCGCCGCGTGAGGCGACAGTGCTCGATCCACAGCAGCGCCTGATGCTCGAGGT
Organism: Nocardia sp. NPDC050630; assembly: GCF_044457245.1. NCBI lineage: Bacteria > Bacillati > Actinomycetota > Actinomycetes > Mycobacteriales > Nocardiaceae > Nocardia > Nocardia sp. NPDC050630. Next base: position 1,480,854 of record NZ_JBITGN010000001.1, on the reverse strand, counting down.
GACCTGGGAGGCGCTCGACGATGCCGGGATGGCAGGCCGGGCGGCCGGTGCACCGGTCGGCGTGTACGTCGGCGGGTTCGTGGTGGACCAGTCGGTCATCGGCGTGGTGGGTCCGGCACTGTTCCATACCGATATGCACACACCGGCCAGCGCGTCGTACACCATGTTGTCCAATCGAATCGCCTACGCGCTGAATCTGACCGGTCCCGCGCTCACGGTCGATACGGCGTGTTCGTCGTCGCTCGTCGCCTTCCATCTCGCGTGCCAGGCGCTGGACAACGGCGACTGCACGGTGGCTTTGGCCGGTGGCGTGAATGTGATGCTGCAGCCGGAAACGTTCGTGTTGATGTGCAAGGGCAGTTTCCTGGCCGCCGACGGCCGATGCAAATCCTTCGATGCCGCGGCCGACGGTTACGGCCGCGGCGAGGGTGCGGGCATGGTGGTGCTGAAGAAGCTCGACGATGCGGTGCGCGACGGTGACCGCATCTACGCGGTAGTCAAGGCAACAGGGTCCAATCAGGACGGCCGCACGACGGCCATCACCGTGCCGAACGCCGATTCCCAAGAGGCACTGGCCCGTTGGGTGCGCACGCGCGCCGGTCTGTCACCCGACGACATCACCTACGTGGAGGCGCACGGCACCGGAACCCTGGTCGGCGATCCGGTCGAGTTGCGTGCGCTGGGACGCGCCTTCGGTGCCCCGGCGGGACGTTCGAGCATTCTCGGCGTCGGTTCGGTCAAGGCGACCATCGGTCACACCGAGGCCGCCGCCGGCGTCGCGAGCGTGATCAAAGCGGCGTTGGCGATCCGACATCGCACTATTCCGCCACAGGGCTGGCTGGACAAGGCCAATCCGGACATCCCGTTCGACGAGCTCGGCTTGCGCGTGCAGGTGGACGCCGAAACGCTGCCGCCGGATGCCGCTCCGATGACGATCGCGGTCAATGGTTTCGGCTACGGCGGCACCAACGCCCACGCGATCCTGCAGGAGTACCGCTCGCGACCGGCGGCGTCGACCGCCGGACACCATCATGGGATCCTGCCCATTTCGGCCCGCAGCACCGGCGCCGCCCGAGCTCTCGCTGGGCGTTTCGCCGAGCTGATCAGCGCAGGCGCCGATCCGGATCACCTGGCCGAGGCCGCGTGGACGCGACTGGCCCACCATCAGTACCGCACCGGTGTCCTCGTCAGCGACACCGATGAGCTGGTCCGGGATCTGCGGGCGTTCGCAGCGGGCGAGGGCCGCGACGCGGTCCGTACCGTTGTCTCCCGCAATAGCGAGCCGGTGTTCGTCTTCTCCGGTATGGGTCCGCAGTGGTGGGGTATGGCGCGCGCATTGCTCTGCGCCAGTGGCACATTCGCCGATACCGCGCATCGGATCGATGTGGAGTTCCGCGCGGTCTCGGGCTGGTCCATCATCGAGGAGCTGCTGCGACCCGAGGAAGAGTCGCGCGTGACCAGCACCGAGGTGGCGCAACCGGCCAACTTCCTCGTGCAGGTCGCATTGGTGGACGAGCTTGCGCGGTTCGGGATTACCCCTGCCGCCGTGATCGGCCACAGTGTGGGCGAGGTGTCAGCGGCGTATGTGAGCGGGATGCTGACGCTGCCGGAAGCGGTGCGGGTCGCATATCACCGAGCCCGATTGCAGGCGACCACCGCCGGATCGGGCGGCATGCTCGCGGTCGGGCTGACGCCGGAACGGGCCCGCGAACTCGTCGGTGACGATCCGCGCGTGGACATCGCGGCAATCAACAGCGGGAATTCCCTCACCCTGTCCGGCGATATCGACCGACTCGACGAGATCGCCGAAAAGCTCACCGAGGACGCCGCTTTCGCGCGTCGGCTGCGCGTCGAAGTGCCGTATCACAGCCGGTTGATGGATCCGATCCTGGCGGAACTGCGTACCGAACTCGCGGATCTGTCACCGCGGCCGCCGCACGTACCGCTGTATTCGACCGTGACCGGCGACCTCGTCACCGATGCCGACTGGGATGGCGAGTACTGGTGCGCGAATGTCCGTCAGCCGGTGCGGTTCTACGATGCCATCGCCAAGGTGATCGCCGCGGGCAGTCGGGTATTCCTGGAGGTCGGGCCGCATCCGGTGCTGTCGGGCAATATTCGCGAGGCCCTCCTCGACGCGGACGTACACGGCACCACGGTAGCGACGCTCGACCGTAAGGAGCCGGATTCGGCGAGCATCCGTCGCACGCTGATCGGACTCTACGGTGCCGGTGTACTGAACCAGGAAGTGCTGTTCCCCGCCGACCGCCCGGCCACCGCGCACGTGCCGCTCCCTCGGTATCCGTGGCAGCGGAGGCGATTGCATTCGACGCTACCGCTTTTCGAACAGGCCAGGCTCGGCACACCGGATAGCTATGCCATGCTCGGCGATCCGGATGTCGAGGGCCGATCGGACTGGCTGTTGCAGGTCGGTTCCGAATTATTGCCCTGGTTGGCCGATCACGTGGTCAACGGGGTGAGGATCATGCCGGGCGCGGCATATCTGGATGCCGCGCTCAGCGCGACCGCGACGCGATTGGGTGTCAAACGAGTTGCGCTGGAACAGGTTCGGTTCGTCGCCCCATTGATCATGGGCGCACCGGATGTGCCGCTCATGGCACTGAGCGTCGAGGATTCCAGCGGACGATTCCTGATCAGATCGCGCAATGCCACCGGCACGGCGTGGACCGTGCACTCGTTCGGCCGGACGCTGACCGGCAGCCACGCGCCGACGAAAGCGACCGTGCCCAGCATTGATGTCGGTATCGATATCGATCCGGAGATGTTCTACTCCGGGCTGGCGGCGGCCGGCCTGCAGTACGGCCCCGCCTTTCAGCGGGTGACCTCGGTGCGGGTCGGCGAGAATACGGTGGTGGCGACGGTCGACGGCACGATCGCCGCGGACTCCGGACATCTCGCGCATCCGGCGGTGGTCGATGCCGCGATGCAGACCGCGGCGCTGCTGTTCGCCGACGAGCGGATCAATGAGGGCATTATGGTGCCCGTCGCCGTGGCGGCGGTCCGGTTGCTCGCGCCGATTCCCGACCAGATCACCGTGGTCGCGCGCCGTGATCCACGGGCGCGGCTCCGCGCCGATGTGGATCTGCTCGATGCCGATGAAAATCTGGTTCTGCGATTGACCGGCCTCCAAATCGGTGCGCTCAAACCGGGCGACGATCCGCTGCATCGCATGGCCGATTTCTACTACGCCGACACCATGGAACAGCGCGATCCCATCGACCCGGCCGCGTTGGCCGATTCCGGCCCGGTCGCCACGGTGGTCGTCGCGCTCGGAAAGAGCAACCGCGCCGAACAACTGGCGCAGGCTATCCCGGAATCGCGGCTCCACGTGGCCGATCCGGCCGGACCAGAACTGGGGACGGAGCTGGTCACGCACCTGCTGGCCGCTCGGACCGAGGACGCGCAGCGGCTGCACGTCTGTGTCATCGTCGGAACCGTCGAGGACGATCTGGCGTACCTGTGGATGCTGAAGCAGCTCGCGGTAGCCGTACACGAATTCGCCAACCCGCCGTCGACTGACGGTACGCCGCAGACAATTTTCGGCGACGGCGCCGCCCATGTCACCCTCGTGACCGAGCGCGCATTCACATTGCCGGACAGTACGATCCCGCCGGATTCCCGGCACGCGGCACTGGCCGGCGCGCGGCGGGTGCTGTTGAATGAGCAGACACCGTTGCGGTGGCGGCTGATCGATGTCGAGCCCGAAACGACCATCGCCGAACTGCTCGCGGAATTGGCTGTGCCCGGGGCATTTTCGTACGACAACTCCGATGAGGTGCTGCTGCGCGACGGCAAGCGCTGGGTGCCTGTGGTGACCAAGCCGCTGCCGGAACGTCTCGAGGTACTCGATACCCCGGAGCCGCTGACCGATCCCGAGGTCAATTTCGAGCTGGAACTCCCACGAACCCGGCTGCTGTCGGCGCTGGCCTGGCGGCAGTGCCCGCGCCAGGAACCGGGTCCCGATCAGGTCGAGGTCCGTATGCAGGTCATCGGGCTGAACTACAAGGATCCGCTCAAGGTCATCGGTCTGCTCGGCGAACGAGAGCTGGCACCAACGTATTTCGGCACGGTGCCGGGTATGGAAGGGGTCGGCACCGTGGTGCGTGTCGGCGCCGAGGTCGATGGCATCGCGGTGGGCGACCTTGTCGCAGTGGCGGCCAAGGGCATGATGCGCCGCTTCGCCATTGTCGACCGCCAGCTTGCCATTCCACTGCCGCCCGATGCCGACCCCGGATACTGCACCAGCACCATCGCTTTCGGCACTGCCGAATATGCGCTGCTGGATCTCGCCCGATTGGAGCCAGGTGAGACGGTGCTGATCCACGGTGCCGCAGGTGGCGTCGGTACGGCCGCCATTCAGGTCGCCAAGGCGCTGGGTGCGCGGATCATCGGGACCGCGAGTTCGGATGAGCGCCGGGCACATATCCTCGCCCTAGGCGCCGATCACGCCGTGAACTCGCGGTCGCTCGACTTCGTCGACGATGTATTGGCGCTGACCGACGGTAAAGGCGCCGAGGTGGTGCTCAGCAGCGCACCCGGAGAGATCCTGCGCCAGAACTTCAATGCCGTCGCCGAATTCGGGCGCATCGTCGAGGTCGGCAAGGCCGATATCTACACCGGCGGGCTGCTCGAGCTAGCCAACTTCGACAAAAATGTGGCCTATTACTCGATGGATCTGGATCGCCTGGTCGCCGTCCAGCCGCAGCGGCTGGCGAAGCTGCTGCAGCGGGTGTACGAGAAGGTCCTCGCGGAGGTCTACCGGCCGCTGCCGTATCAGATGTTCGAAGCAGACGAGGTCGGTAGGGCCTTCGAGGAGACCATCCGATCGACCCGGCTGGCCCGGATCGCACTCCGGATGGATTCGCCGCAACCGCTCGTACGACCCTACCTGCCCGAGATCGAGATCCATTCCGACGCAACCTATCTCGTCACCGGCGGATTCGGCGGATTCGGGATGGCGACCGGTCGCTGGCTGGTACTGCGCGGCGCGCGCCGACTGGTACTGCTCGGCCGCGGTGGTGCGAGCACTGAGGAGGCGCGTCGACAGCTCGAGGCCTGGCGCACGGTCGGTGTCGAGGTGATCGAGGAGCTGGTCGATGTGACCGACCCCGATGCGGTCGCCGACGTCGTGGCTCGCGCCCATAGCGCAGAACACCCGCTGCGCGGCATCTTCCACTCGGCGGGATCGGTGGCGGATAACCGACTCGACCAGATGGAACACGAACAACTGGCCAAGGTGTACCTGCCGAAGGTGCACGGTGCGCGAGCCCTGCATCGCGCGGTCACCGAAGCCGGTATTCGGCTGGATATGTTCGTGCTGTACTCCTCCGGCGGCTCGATGTACGGCATCTACGGCCAATACAATTACTGCGCGGCCAATGTCGCGGTCGAGGCGCTCGCCGAAGAGTGGTCCAGGGCCGGTGAGCGGGCGCTGTGCATCGGCTGGGGCCACCTGTCGGGAGCCACCGGCGGGATGGCCGCCGACGAAACCGCAGTGAAGTACCTGGACCTCGTCGGCTTCGGACCGATCGATATGGCCGATGCCACCGCCTATTTGGAGCAGACACTGCGCCTGGGCGAAACGCGTGCGGCGATCATCCCCACCGATTGGGCCAAGCTCACCGGTACCTTCCCGCAGCTGACCCGCACCGGCCGGACCATCGAACTGGCCAAGGCGGCCGCCAAGGACACCTCCGAAATGGCCCAGCTGCGCTCCGAACTCGTCGAAATGGAAGAAACCAAGCGGGGACCGTTCATCGCCCGCAAAATGGCCGAGGAACTCGCCGCCGTCATGGGTGTGCCGGTGGATTCGATCGATATGACGGTGCCAGTGCCCGAACTCGGGCTGGATTCGCTGATGGCGGTGGAACTGGGTGCGCGCGTCACCAAAACCCTTGGCATCGACCTGATGTCGTTGCAGATGGGTCGATCGTTCAGCCTGGAACAGGCGGGTCCGAAAGTAGCGGAATTGATTCTGGCCGCCGAACCCGGCCAGCCACAAGCGATTCCGGCGCCGATAGCCATGACAGCCGCGACCAATGGGTCCGCGGCCGGGAACGGATCGACACCGGAAGGCAGCGTGCCACCGATCGCCGTAGCGCAGCGCTGACCGCCCCTATCGACGAATCGAGGTATCGCTGTGGTCAATTTCGGGCTCATCGACGAATGGGAACCAGCCCCCGGTCGGCTGATTACCTGGGTCGCCGCACCGGAGTCGGTGGCGCGGGCCGCCAACGCACCCGTCCATCCCGCGCCGCCGTCGCATCAGCAGGAACAGTATCTGCGCCTGGCCGACCGGCACGCCGCCGCCGACTTCCGCTACTCCGGCCTTTGTCTGGTCACGGCCGAGATACCGACGGGCGATCTCGACCGGGATGCGATGACGCGCGCCATCAATGCATTCCTCCTTCGCCACGACACCTTTCGGACCTGGTTCGCCATTGATTCCGGTGGCACGGTGCGGCGACACCTGGTCCCCCCGGAAGTGGTCGACTTCGTACCGATCGATTACGGCCGCCTCGACGACGCCGAGACCATCCGCGAGCATGTGCAGAAGACGACTCCCGGTCCGTTCCACTGGGATTGCTTCACCTTCGGCGCGATCGAACACGGTGAATCGACCACGGTCTACCTGGCCGTCGACCATCTGCACACCGACGGGCTCGGACAATACCTCTCCGGTTTCGACCTCGCCCACCTCTACGCCCAGCAGGTCTTGTCGGATGTCGAGGACCTGCCCCCGGCCGCGAGCTATCTCGACTACTGCGCGATCGAACGCCAGTACACCGCCGCGATGAGCCTCACCTCGCACGGCGTACGGAAATGGCTCGAGCTGATCCGCGGCAATGACGGCGAATTACCTTCCTTCCCCTTGGATCTCGGTAAGCGCACCGACGGTTACAACCGCAGCGCCCATCGCAGCATCACTTTGATGGACGAGAACGACGCACGCCGGTTCGAAAAGGTCTGTCGTGCGAACGACGCCGAATTCGTCGGTGGTGTCTTCGCCGCCGCGGCGCTGGCCGAACGCGCACTTGTCGATAGCGACTACTACTTCGGCATGACACCGATCAGTACCCGCACGTCCCCGGCGGAACGCGCCTCGGTCGGCTGGTATGTATCCCTCGTACCGGTGGCCTTCCCGATCGGCACTCCCAGCTTCGCCCGCACCGTGACCATTGCGCAGCGGGCCTATGAGAACGGTATTCGGCTGGCGCCCACGTCATTTCACCGGGTAGTGGAATTGCTGCCGGCCGATACCGATATCAAAGCCAGGCCAGGGTGGTCGACTCCGATGATCTCCTATGTGGACGCGCGTGACTTCATCGGACATGAATTCTTCGGCGAGGTGCGCGCAGGCGTGTATGCCAATCGGGCGGCCTCCGAAGAGGTTCTGGTGTGGATCAATCGGCTACCGACGGGGACATCGTTGAGCGTCATCTATCCCGATACCCCGGTGGCGCACCGATCCGTGCAACGCTATGTGTCCGCCATGCAGGCGGTGTTCTCGTCGGTCGTCGGTACTACGTAACCAATTCCATCAGTCCGCGTGGATCGGATGGCATCGCCTCGGTCGGGAAGTTCAGCCGCACCAGCCGATGTGGCGGGGCCGCATCGAAGTGCGCGACAGATGACGGTATGAGGCCTCCGATCATCTTGTCCAAGAAGCTGTTCACGTGCGCGAAGCCGGGCCGCAGGTGCACCGGCCAGCTGGTCACGCGCCCGGCCGGCACATCTACGGTAGTCGGCTTGGCCACCCGCGCCGTCAGCGGCCAGTGCACCGAAAAGGCCAACCACAGATCGAGCGATGCCACCGCACCCTCGGCGAAATCCAGCCCGCGTAGCAATGTCAGACCGCCGATGAGTGGCATGACATTCGATGGAAAAGGGCCAATGCCGCTGCCGAATTGTAGGTGGGTGGTATCGAGGAAATGCGCCTCCTCGCGCGAGACGACCATATCGCCGGAGCGCGTTTCGGCGCGATAGTCTTGTGCGCGCAACCAGCCGTCGATCCGCCGGAAGCGCTGTTCGATCCGAATCGTCGGATCTCCGTCACCCGCACGCATTTCTACGGTCGAGTGGTAACCGTCGTCTTCGTGCGCCACCACGTTGGTCACCTCGAATCGGTGTGGCTGGTCCGCGATACCGACCGTATACACGGATTTCTCGCCATCGGGGATACCGGGATCACAGAACGCAGTGTGCACAATTCCTCCTGTCGGCGACGTTACGGAGACTATTCAAATCGCTTGCGGCACTTGCGGATGGACAAAATCGATATTCCTGCGACTATTCACAAATGTCCCGACCACAGACATGATCCACACACAACTCGCCCGAACCACTTCCTCGTCGGGTGCACATGCTGCCGTCTCGTGGGGATTCATTGCCCCAGCGCCGCACTGAGTACGGGCCACGAATTGTGCAGGTCTTCCTGCCAATACCCCCAGGAATGCGTGCCGGTGGGCCGCAAATCGAAGGCGGCCGGAATATCCAACTCCCGCAATCGATCGCGCAGTTGTGCGGTGCACCTGGCGGTGATGGCATCCAACACGCCACCGATGACCAATTGATCCAGGAGTTTCACCGGATTCGCATTGATGCCCGGTCCGTCCAGTGTGTCGAGCGGTCCCGGTTGTCCGCTGCCGGTGGATACGTAGATCGTCGTACCGCGCAGTTGGTCGGCGTGCAGATAGGGATCGTTGGCGGCCCACGCCGGATCTGTCGGCGGACCCCACATATTCAGCGGATTGCCGCGACGAGCGGTCACGATGACATTCACCATCGCCTGTCCCGGCAGGTCGCTGGTGCGCACACACCCGCTGTAGGAACCGATGGCACGGTAGAGCCCCGGCGCGGCGATGGCGAGCCGGAATACCGCCGAACTCGCCATTGAAAGCCCGGCAATGGCATTGGCTCCGGTACCGCGAAAAGCCGAATCGATAATCGATGGCAGCTCCGCGGTGAGAAAGGTGGTCCAACGCTGCCTGCCGATCACCGGATCGTCGACGCGCCAATCCGCGAAAAAGGTGCCACCACCTCCGACCGGCATCACCACGGTGACCTGCTTGTCGGCGAAGAACCGCTCGATATCGGTTTTGGTGAGCCAATTGCTGCCATCACTCCAGGTGCCGGTATCGGTACCTCCGTCGATGCCATTGAGCAGATACAAGATGGGTGCGGGTGTCGAATCATCCACCGCGGGAAGGACTTCGATGGACACGGTCCGGCCCATCGCCTCGGAATACACGGTCAGATCGAGCACCCGTCCCGGCCCGCGCGCCGCGGCGAGCAGCCGTGATCCATCCGGTGCCTGCCGTGCCGCCGCCAATGCCCGCACCGGAGTCGGCGCGTTCGGATCCGGTGCGGAGTCGGCGAGCGCGATACCGGTGGAACATGCGAGGACGGCGGCCGTGCACAGCGCGACCACACGGGGACAACACCAGAGCTCCACCCGGCACCTCCGATCGGCAAACGGCACTACTCGCGCCGAACGTAGGTCGGAATCACGCTGCGGCGGAACCGGTCGACCGGAATTTGGGCGATCTCGTCAGCTGTCGCCGAAACACCTGGTATCCGCCACAACATGCCCGCCGCAACCGACCTGCTCCTGGGCTACCGCGCGTTTGTCCGTAGCGGTTCCCCGAACTCTCGCGCATTTCATGCCGCCGCTCGCCCACACTGGATCATAGGGACCGGTCGGTGCGAAAAGGTTGGCACAACGCGGTTGTGAACGTCCCGCAACGTGAACCGGCTATCCACTCGGCAGGGGATCTGCGCCCGGTGCCGTCTGACCATCCCCTCCGCGGTCAGACGGCGGCAACTGACGCGCGAGGACATCGGCAGTCGAGATGTTGTTACCATTTGGATGATAGACGCATCCGAATATGCATGACAACGCCGAACGAGGCACGATCGCCGCGCCACCAGCTACATCTGGGCCATTCGTAGCGCCGTGCGCAAGTATCGAACCGGTACGCTGCGCGGTGCCGCAGGAAGCAAGGGAACAGCGAAGGGACCGATGGTTCGTCTGACGAGGGCACAGCAGCAGGACGCCACCCGCAGAAAGGTGTTGGCCGCGGCCAAGTCCGAGTTCGCGCAGCGCGGATTCCGCGGCGCGACGGTCGACGGCATCGCCGAGCGCGCGGATATGACACGGGGGGCGGTCTATTCCAATTTTCCGGGCAAGCGGGCGCTATACCTCGCGGTGCTCGCACACGAAGCCGAACAGGCTCCCGCGACCGTCGGCGGCGCGAAGGCGGAGACGCCAGCCGCCGCGCTCGGCGCGTTCGCGAGTACCTGGCTCGAGCAACTGCCGCAGTCGAGCCAGTACGAGTACGGCGAGGACGAACAGTTCACCTCCCCCGCGCTCAGCGTCGATTTCGTACCCGAGGTGCTGATGAGCGAACAGATCCGGCGACCGTTCGCGCAGCTGCTGGCACTCGATGCGCTCCTGCTCGCGGTATCGCTGCGGGCGATCAGCCAACCGACATCGGCACCGCTGGAAAGTTTTATCGCCAGTGCCGAATCCGTGCTGACGATCCTGTACGGGACGACCCAGCTGTCCTACGTCGCACCCGAATTCACCGATCCGGCGCGCGCCATCGCGTTGTGCGAACAGGTCGCGCTACTCGGCGGTGTGAAGACGCCCAGCCCACCGCCCCCTATCGACGCGCAGGTCACGAGGGTCGACGAGCCCTGGGAACCGCCGAGTTGCATCGACCGCGTGCGCGCCGACTCGGCCAGGCTCGACGGCAACGGCCTGATCGCCATCGTCGGCATGCACCGGATCGCCACCATCGAAGCGGCACTGTCCATCTGGCCCGAGGACACCGATATCACGCTGGCACTGGTGAGCGATCGTCCTGCCGAACTCGGCCCGCTGGCAAGGCTGGCGATCGCCGATATCTGCCGGTCATTGCGCCACGCATTCCCGACCTCGGCGCTACCTCGGCTCCAGGTCGTCGTCGATGATGCCGGAACACTCGCTGCCGCATGTGGATTCGACCGGGTCGATGATAATTCCGAGTTCGCGGTCACCATCGAGAACGGCCGCATCACGACGCGGGCCGAGGGACGGGGCGCAGGCAAGGCCGCCGCTACCGCATACGCGAGTTCATCGACTGCGGACCGAGCGTGAGTCTTCCAGGGTGCCGAGCGTTTTCGCCAGCGCCTGACAGGCACCGGCGCCCGTGGCCCGCGCCACCACCCGTTCGCCATCGATGAAGACCGCGCTCTCGGTGTCGTCGTCGACGATATCGACCCCGCATGCGCGGGCGAGTTTGCCGGACTCGTCGAGCACCACCTGCATGCCGGGCACCGCGGGGCACGGAAATGCCGCGCGCAGGGACCGGCTGATATCGCTGACCGCGAGGCGAGCCAGCTGTGCCACCTCCCGCCCGTCGGCGGTAGCCATCGCGATCGTGGTGCGTCCTCCGCTGGGCTGGTCACGCAGGATATCCGCGATGGCGCCGAGCTTGTTCATGCCCAGCACAGCAACGACGTTCGAGCCCGAAAGGTCGGCTGCCACGGTATGGACGAGGTCGAGGCACGATGGTGGGGTCCACGGTTCGTCGACGCCAGCCACCGTGACGGTGTCCGCAGTAGCCCGCGTGGTGTCGTCGATCCGGTGCTGCACCATCTGCTCACATGCGGCGATCACTTTCGCTCGGTCCACGAATTCCGGTGCCACGAAAGATAATTGGGTAGCACCGTAGAGCAGGGTGATCACCGATTCGGCGATGCCGAGCCAACGTCCGGGCAGTAAGGTCCCACTGCCGCCGTCCAGGCCCGCGAGCGCCAGACCGAGGAGGATAGCGTCCAGTTTGATCAGCTGCACGAACGAGCCGCGCAGACATTCGTCGACGACGAGTTCGGGGATGAGGTCGTGCGCCAGCATCGGAGAGCGCAGCTGCGAGAGGCCGCCCACCGGATAGTTTGCCGAACCGGGGAGCCGGTCGACCCAGGTCCGGGCGAATCGGCCGATGGCCGCTACCGGCGTCTGAGCGGGGCGACCATCCAGCAGTTCCGGCGCCCGTTCGGCTTCCGCGGCCAGCACGGCCAGGTACAACGCCCGCTTACCAGCGAAGTTGGAGTACACCGCACCGCGGGTGAGCTCCGCGCGCTCGGCGATGTCATCCACCGTCGCCCCGCGAAAACCGCGTTCGGCGAATTCCGCTTTGGCAGCCGCTAGGACCCGGTCGCGATTGCGTTGCTGCAATGCGGCTCTGCTCTGACGACCCATCGGTTCTCCACCAACCGTTCTGTTCGTTTACAGATGCGCATACCATCCAAATGTTGATACCATCTCAATGCTACGTGCGACGAGTACGAGCGAGGCGGGCATCGAAGGACGGGTAGTGGGCATTACCAGGTACGAATCCGGGTCGCGAACCGCGGCCACGGTGCTCGATGAGGCCAGGCGTCTGGTCGAGCCCGCATACCGTTCCTCCCTGGACCGCATTGCCCCACCGATCCGAATGATCGTCGGCTACCACGCCGGCTGGTTGGACGCCACGGGGCGGCCGAGCAAACAGGTCGGCAAGTCGATCCGTCCGGCACTGGTACTCGCCTCCGCCAAAGCCGTGGCGGCCGCGGAGCCGCCACAGGGGGTCACCGAGGCCGTCGCGGTCGAACTCGTGCACGATTTTTCCTTGCTGCAGGACGATCTGACCGACGGCGACGAGCAGCGGCGCAACCGCCGCTCGGCCTGGTCGGTCTTCGGCGAACGCGGCGCCCAGCTCGCGGGAGATGCGCTACTTGCCATGGCGATCAACGAGATGGTCGGCCGCCCCGGCATCACGCTGCTGTCGAAAGCCCTCGACGCGCTATGCAATGAACAGTGCTCGGATATCGAGCCCGAACAGCACGAGACCGTCGACGAATCCCTCGCGGTGATCGAATCGAAGACCGCGGCGCTGTTGTCCTGCGCCTGCGAGATGGGCGCGATCGCCGGTGGCGCCGACCCCGCACAAGCCAGAGCACTGGCCGAATTCGGACACCATCTCGGCATCGCCTTCCAATTGATCGACGATATGCTCGGCATCTGGGGAAAAGCGAGCATGACCGGTAAGCCGCTGTACCCCGACCTCGCCAACCGCAGGAAATCACCACCGATCGCGCGCGCCCTGGATTCAACCGGCCCCACCGCGGAGGCGCTGCGCGAGTTGTATCGAGCTGCCGGACGAGATGCCGAAACGCTGCACCGGATCGCCTGCCTGATCGAACTCACCGGAGCACGCGAGTGGGCGCAGCGGGAAGCCCGGCGACAGCTCGATGCCGCGATGGACTGCCTGACGGAAGTATCCGCCAGCAATGCCACCGAGGACCTTCGACTACTCGCGGAGATGATGACGAGCAGGTCCGCATGAAGAACTCGATCGAGTCGATCCCGCTAGCTCCGAACACTGTCCCGATTCTTGGTCACGGCTTCCGATTTCTCACCGACCCGATCGGATTTCTGTCCTCACTCCCCACCCACGGCCGCCTGAGCCGAGTCCAACTGGGTCCACTGCCCGTCGTGGTGGTCTGCGATCCCGAGTTGGCCCGGGTGGTACTGCTCGACGACCGCACATTCGACCGCGGCGGACCACTCTACGATCGCTCCCGCGAGGTCGCGGGGGACGGCATCGGAACCTGTCCGCACAGCAGGCACCGCCGACAGCGCCGCCTGAGTCAACCCGCGTTCCAACCGGGGCGTCTCCCGGGATACTCCGAGGCCATGATCGACTCGATCGAAGACGTGATCGGTTCCTGGCAAGACGGGCAGCGAATCCAGCTCGGCGCGGAAATGTCGAAACTCACTGTCCGGGTGGCCGTTCGGACGATGTTCTCCTCGTCGTTTCCGGAGACCTCGGTCCAGCAGGTCGCCGACGATTTCACGACCATTGCCGGGAGCATATTCCGGCGGATGGTGCTGCCACCGGTCCTCAATCGGCTGCCCACACCGGCGAACCGGCGCTACTACCAGGCGCGCAACCGGCTGCGGGCGGTGGCCGCCGCACTCATCGAACAGCGGCGAGCCGACAATCGCGACCACGGCGATCTACTGTCCTCACTGATGCGCGCCCGCGATCCGGACTCGACCGGAGCGCAGGTCGCGATGAGCGACGAGGAACTGATCGATCAGGTGTTCACCTTTCTGTTCGCGGGTGCGGAAACCACCGCGAGCACATTGACCTGGGCGCTGTATCTGCTCGGACAAAATCCGGAGCTACGACGGCAGGTGCAGCAGGAGGTCGACACCGTGCTCAGCGATAGAACGGCCCACTACCAGGACCTGGCGAACCTGCCGGTGGTCAATCGGGTAGTGACCGAAACGCTGCGGCTGTATCCGGCCGGATGGTTGCTCACGCGGGTGGTTTCGACGGACACCACCCTCGACGGCGTCCCCCTTCCGGCGGGCACGACCGTCGCGGTCAGTCCGCACGTCATTCATCGGCGCGATGAAATCTATGAGCGGGCAGGCGAATTCATGCCCGATCGCTGGATCGGCGTGGAGCCGGACCGAACGCTGTTCATATCCTTCGGTGCTGGTGCACGACGCTGCATCGGTGACCAATTCGGATTGGTCGAGGCCAGTTTGGCACTGGCGACGATCATGGCACGCTGGCATGTCGCCGCGCTGTCGACTCGGCCGGTATCGGTGTCACTCGCGCAACTGCCCGCACCGACGAAACTCGGTATGCGGGTGTGGCGTCGAGATCCAGTGGCAGTCAATATGTCCGCATCGGAGCCCGGGTAGGTCGATATGGCGGCACCCGCCGAAGCGCCCGCGTGCCGCAGGGTCGGCACGCTGACCAGCGGTCTATTGCGTGAGCTCAACATCTGCTGGTCGTTCAGCGCAGGCGACCTGACGGCAACCGTAGTGCCCGCGACGACCTTCGCCGTCGCGGCTTGGATGAGCACTCGGGCCGGTATCGCGTCACTACCACTGGTGTTGGCCGAATGTCTGGTCTATTTCTGGCTTTACATCTACACCTTCAACCTTTCCAACCAGCTGACCGGAATCGAGGAGGATCGCCGCAATAAGCCGCACCGGCCGCTCGTCGTCGGACTCGTCACCCCGCAAGGTGCCAAGTGGCGGCTGGTGTGGGTCACGGCCGCCTTCCTCGCGCTGGGTGCGGCACTGCAGGTCCTGGCATGGACGGTGCTCTGGATTGCGGCGTGGGCCTTCCACAATCACCTCGGCGGCGCCCGCGCATTGTGGGGCAAGAATGCCGCTATGGTCGCGGGCACGATCGCCCAACTCGCGGCTGCCTGGCAGATCGTGACTCCCTTGACTCCGGCGGCCTGGACCTGGATCGCGGCGATCGCCATACCACTGAGTGTGCTGGTATCCCTGCAAGATCTGCGCGATATCGATGGTGATCTGGCTGTCGGAAGACGCACCGCGGCCGTGGTTTTCGGCGAGGTGGCCTGCCGCCGGTTCTTCGCGGCCGCATTCGTGATCTATCCGATTGCCATGCATTTCCTCGTCTATCGCAACGCTGCGACCGTCACGGCACTGATCGGGGCGGCCGCTGCGCTGCTGTCCTTCGTCATCGCCTACCGCGTGCTGCGGTGGCGCGATCGCCGTGCCGATCACACGACCTACCTCCTCTACACCTACTGGTACTGCTTGACTCTGGCCAGCGCGGTCTTCGCCTTTGGAACGTGAATCATGATCATCGGCAGGACGCGCCCGCGGGCGTATTTCGATGACCATTGGGGTCATTCACATGGGCGTCGGTCACCGGTTGGGCCAGGCCCCAACTTCGCAGTAAATGGTGGGCAACATGAGTGGGGCCTCGCATACTTGCGTCTATAGGGGTTACCGCCGACCCGAGCTGTTCGAACCGGCCGACGAGAAGTGCATGAGTTGGTTACCGACATCATCGATGTGGGCGCGGAATTCACCATCGCCCGGCAAGCGCTCTGGGATCTGCTGCTCGAGCCGCAGACCTATCCACGGTTATTCGCCGGCATCGGCGGTTGCGAACGCGTGGAGTCCCGTACCGACGACGGCATTCTGGAAGTGCGGGTCGGCACGCCGGAATCCGGAATTCGCACCCATCAGGTGCGGTTCCGAGTGTGTCGCTGGTATGAGAGCTTCGAATTGGAGTGCCTGGGCACCGGCAGTTTCGCCTCGGTGCGCCTGCGCGGCGACGAGAAGCGCACCAAGATTGTCATCACCCTGTTCGCACCGGCTCGGATGCACCCATCGTTGCCGGAGCAGTCCAATGACGCGGTGATGGCCTGGGTCAACTGCGGATTACAGCACGCGGTCGATGTCATATCCGGCGCGCACACCTCGGTGGTGGTCAATGCCGAGAATTCACCGCTGCGGCGGCAGGTGGGTGTGGCCAAGCAGATCATGAGCACTGGTGTCGCGCGGCCCACCGATCCCGCGACGAGCATCAAACAGGTTCGCTCCCTGGCGAAATGGGGATTCAATCTCGCGGGCGGGTATGCGGCGGGCGCTGCGCATTCGCCGGATCGGATCGCTGTTGTCGACGACTTCGGTACCCGCACCTTCGTTCAGCTGCACGAGCGCACGAACGCGCTGGCCGGGGCGATGGCCACCCTCGGACTCGCCTCCGGTGACGCGGTCGGGCTGCTGTCGCGCAACCATGCGGGCATGGTCGAAACCATAGTCGCCGCCGGAAAACTCGGGGTCGACGTCGCGCTGCTGAATGCCGGGTTGTCCGGGCGGCGCATCGAAGAAATCGTGCAGCGCCACCGGCTTTCGGCGCTGTTCGTCGATGGCGATCTGGAGCAGCTGGTCCGCTACCTGCATGCCGATCTGCGCCGCATCAATACCGACGGCCGCCCGCCGATACCCGGGCGATCCACCATCGACGACCTGATCGCCATGGGGCAGTGCGAATTTCGCATGCCAACCCAACCCGGCAGGCTGATCGTGCTGACCTCGGGAACCAGCGGAACCCCGAAAGGCGCGCGGCGCCCCCATCCGAAGGGTTTCGGCACCATCGCCGCGCTGCTGTCGCGGATTCCGCTTACGATGGATGCGGCGATGCTCATCCCCGCCCCGCTGTTCCACACCTGGGGGCTGGCCGGGCTGCAGCTCAGTACGGCGCTGCGTGCGACGGTGGTGCTGCCGGAACGGTTCGATGCGCAGGATTGCCTGCGCCTGGTGGCCGAACACCGAGTCGAGAGCATGATCGTCGTGCCGACAATGGTGAATCGCATCCTCGACCTGCCCACCTCGGTGCGTGCTCGCTATGACACGTCCAGTCTGCGCACCGTGATCAGCTGCGGTGCGCCGCTGGCGGGGGCGACGGTCCTGCGGTTCATGGACACGTATGGCGAGATCCTCTACAACGTCTACGGTTCCACCGAGGTCTCCTGGGCCACCATCGCGACCCCCGATGATCTGCGCACCGCACCGACCACCGCGGGCCGGCCGCCGCTCGGCACCAAGGTCGCGGTGCTGGGTCCGGATCAACGTCCCGTTCCGATCGGTGTCCCCGGGCATATCTTCGTCGGCAACCACATGCTGTTCGACGGCTATGTGAATTCGGCACCACCTGCCGAAGCCGACGGCATGCTCGACACCGGGGACCTCGGCTATCTCGATGTCGCGGGCCGTATGTTCATTGCGGGACGCGATGACGAGATGATCATCTCCGGCGGTGAGAATGTATTCCCGCGGCCGGTCGAGGAGGCACTTGCACATCTGCCGCAGGTCAGTGAGGTCGCCGTGGTCGGCGTCCCGGATTCCGAATTCGGGCAGCGCCTGGCCGCCTTCGTGGTGAAACGCGAAGGCGCAGGGCTGGATTCGGATATGATCCGATCATATATTCGCAACCGGCTCAGCCGTTTTTCCGTACCGCGCGATGTCACCTTCCTCACCGCACTCCCCCGCGGCGAGACCGGGAAGATCCTCAAACGGCTGCTCATCGGATCCGAACCCGGCGAACCGTCTCCGCTAGGCACTTCCGGCTCAGCCTGAAACTATGCGGATTCCCGCGACGGTGCTGGCAACGCCAGGGTCGGAACCGCCATGGCAATCGACACGACCGCAATGGCGGCCAGCATGACCACGCTGCCGTCCAGGGTATGGGTACGGAAGAACACCACGCCGAGCAGCGCCAGCCCGACCGCATTGCCGATCTGCTCGATGGTGGGCAGCTGCCCCGATGCCTCGGCCATTTGGCGCTGCTCCAATCCCGCCAACATCAGTGGTTGTAGTTGCACGCCGAACAGCCCGACCCCGAATCCCGCGATGAAGACCGGGCCGAGCGCCAGCGCGAGATTCAGCTCGCCTGCGGTGAGCCGCAGATATGCCGCACCGATCGCCACACAGCATCCATACATCGCGATGCCGAATGCGAGTGCTCTTACTCCCCAGCGCTTTACGAGAAGCACCGAGGCGAGTGCGCCAGCGCCCGCACCCAGCGCGAACGGTGTCATCGCTGCACCGGTGCGGAGTGCGGACCAGTGCAGTTCGTCCTGCAGTGTGATCGATACGGTGAATACGAATGCGGTGAACAGGCCGAAGAAACTCGCCACCAGTGCCGCACCGATGGCGAAACCGCGATCGGCGAACAGATCCAGGCGCACCAGCGGACTGCCGCCACGCCGAACCAGGCTGCGCTCATAGGCGAAGAACACCGCACCGAGCGCGAAGGCCGCGGCGATTACCCCGAAAGGCCATGGCCGCCAACCGTTCTGCTGAATATCGGCGAGGGCGGCGAGCAGGGCGAACAGGCTCACCGTTGACAAAGCTACCCCGCCCAGGTCGAGGCGATCGCGTTGCGGTGGCCTGCCGAGGTGCAGATATCGGAGGCCGAGGACGAAGGCGAGCACGCCGATGGGCAGATTCATCAGGAATATCGAATGCCAACCCAGTCCGGCGATATCGGCGGTGACAAGGGCACCACCGAGGATCGGGCCGAGCATTCCGGCGAATCCGGCGGTCGCGCCATAGAGCGCGAATACCTGTTGGTGTCGAGTCGGTGGGAAGCTCGCGATGAGGATGGCGATCGTCTGTGCCGCCATCCCGGCGCCCGCGACGCCCTGGACAATTCTCGCGGTTACCAATTCTGTTGCGCTGGTCGACATTCCACACCACACCGAGGCAGCGGTGAACGCGGTGACCGACACCAGGAATACGGTGCGGCGACCGAAGATCGCGCCGATGCGCGCCGCGGTCAGCAGGGTGCACGCGAAGGCCAGCGAATAGCCGGAGACGACCAGCACCTGTGCCGATTGCGAGGCCCCCAGATCGGTGGTAAGCGTCGGCAGTGCGGTATTGACGATGGTCACATCGATCATCTGCATGAAGACCGCGATAAGGCAACCAGCGAAGGCGAGCCACGCGCCGAATCCACCGCTCGCCCGCTCGTCGGATCGTCGTGTCCCGATCTCCGTCATTGCTGACCCTTCCGAACGCGGGCAATCGAACGCGATGACGGTAACGAACAATCCGACCGCTACCGCGGGTCAGCGACCGAAGACTCCGTCAACACACAAGCCGACCGTCAGCCATGTTGTGAACCGGCCCAAGTCGAGGCTCGTCCTGGTCGGTTCAGGCCGACAAATCCGTCGACTCGGCTCGTGCCATTTTCACCAGCATGTCGTGCAATTCCTTCGCCAACTTCCCCGCCCGATCCCCGTGCAGCGCGAAATCGGTGAACGCATCGAGCAGGGCGAGGCTCGGATCCAGCGGGTTGTAGGCGAGATCGGCACTACCACGCAGGGATTCGGTGATCAGGCGGCGCTGCGCCTCGTGCCGGGCCCGGAAGTCGCCCGCGACATCGAGCGCACAACCGAACTCGCGCACAACCGCGGCGTACACCGGGCGATCGGCATTGCGCCGCCGCCGCAACCACCTGCGCGGCCGTGCATTCCCGGCCTCCGGAACCAGAGTCGCCAAGGCCCCACCGTCGAGCACCATCCAAATCGCCGACGAATCCGACTGCGGCAGCGCCCGAGACGCCCCGCACATCGCGGGCGCGCTATCGTCCGGATCGGTAATCTGTATGCCACGCAAGGCAATCGGGTACCTGGTGAGCATATCGTCGACCGCTGCTGTCACCTCCCGGACAACATAGGTGTCGACATTCGGCCCATCGAATCCGATGACGTCCAGACCATGCTGCGCCGCCAACTCGACAGCGGTCGTCGGTGTCACCGAATCGACGGAATCCGCACTGGGGCGTGACATCTCGACATCTGGATATGCCGGAAATCGCATCGCCCCGAATTCCTGAACGTAGACCGGCAGCGGCCCCGTCTCCGGTTCGAACCCCTCCCCCGGCGGCCGAACCACCTCGGATTCTCGAACATAGACCGGCAGCGGCCCTGCCCCGGGTGGTTGAACGTCGACCGGCAGCGATTCCGCGTCGAGTTCTCGAACATGCGCCGACTCCAGCACTGCCTCCGGCCCAGGAATGTCTGTCGGTAGCACCACGGCCGTGGGCTCAGCAGCACCCGCTGACAAAGCCACCGCTTCGGATGTCTCGCTATCCATGAGCGGTCGTGCCGTTTCGGGTTCCCAAAGGTAGGTCGGTTGCGGCACAGACTCGGGTACCCGAACGTCCGCTGGCAACAGCACCGCTTCAGGCATCTCGATATCCACCAGCGCACGTCCCGACTCGCGTTCCGAAGCATTAGCCGGTAGCGGCGGCCCAAAAACATCCACCGCCCGCGGCAGAGGCCCGTGTTCGCGAATACCCGCTGGTAGCACCTCCACCCCGGGCGCTGATGGCGACACAACCTCGGCCGCCTCAGTATCGACCGACAGTTGCTCCGACTCGGGTTCCCGAGCGCAGATCGGCAATGGCGGTTCCTCGACGGTCGCGGGTAGCGCCACCCCCTCGGGCTCCGCCATATCCGCTGGCAACGGCACTGCCCCTACCGCCTCGGTGTCCACCTGCGGATGCACCGATTCGGGATCCGAGATGTCAGCAGCTGGCGGCAGGGCCTCGAACCCCCGAAGATCCCCGGATTGCGCCTCCGTCGCTGGCTTTGCGACATCAGCCAGCAACGGCACCCCCGCCGGGGCCGCCATATCCAGCACTGTGCATACCGGCGTGAGTTCCGAACCATCGGCCCGCCGCGACACTGCGTCCGGTTCCCGGATATCTGCTGGTAGCGCCACCGCCGGGGGCTCGGCAGCATCCGGCGATGGCGGCGCGCCCCCGGGCTCGCCAACCTCCACTGGCCGCTGCTTGGCCGTCGCGAATTCCCCGACATCGACCGGCAGAGGTGCGGCCCGGCGTTCGTCGAGATCCATCGGTGGCGAAACCACCTCCGGCTCTTGGGTATCCGGCGACTGTCGAATCCCCTCCGGATTCTTGGTGTCGTCCCCGCTGATCGGGTCCGAGACGGCGAAGGGTTCCCGAATATTTGTCGGTGGCGCCACCGCTCCGCGCTCGGCTGCATCCGCAAGCAACGGCACAGTCGCGGGAACCTCAATATCCACCCGCGCCTCGGGCTCCGAGATGTCGGCCCGTTGCGGAATTGCCTCCGCCTCTCCAGAATCCGTGAGTTGTGCCTGCGCCGTTGGCTTCGCGACTTCAGCCAGTAGCGGCACCCGCGCCGGCGCCTCAACATCCGCTGGTTGTTCTACCGTCTCGGGTTCACGAACATCGACTGGCAGAAGTGGAGTCGGGCGCGTCCCAATATCCATCGGCGCCATTACTGCGACGGGCTCCGAAACATCCGACAACAGGGGCGGAGGATCTGGCGGCCGAAGATTTACCGGTGGTGAAACTACGTTCGACGATTGAACATCCGTCGGTCGAATCGCCCCCGGTTTTGCGGTGCTCGGCCGACCAGCCGCTGCCGACACGGCCGGGTCGGGGCCAGCGTAGTCCGTGGTGGATCGGCGGGCCGGGGTTCGCTGGATTATCGAGGGGATTGGCGGCGCGAGTGGCAGTGGTTCGGACGCGGTGGATTTGGAAGTCTCTGCGGGCGCATTTGGTCTGGCTGGGCGCGGGCGGACCGTGCGTTGGGACCACGGAGTGTCCACCGTGCGACGCGACCACGGAGTCGGGGCGGGCTCGCGCACGAGTAGGCGGTGTCGACTGGCGGTGGGTCGGTCTGCCGTCGGTTGACCTGATGCAATGTTCGGGCGCATCGCCGCAGATCTGATATCCGAATGCACCGCAACATTCGGAACGTCCGAGGGCGCCGCAACAGGCGCGCCATCCGACTGCGCCGCCGCGAATGCGGCGTCTGACCGTACTTTCGCCGATGCACCGACCGAATGGTCAGCCGACGCCGTCTCCGAACGCAACTCCGCGGATGGCACCTCTGAGCGCACCTTCGCCGACGCCACTCCCGAGCGCATCTTCGCAGATGCACCGACCGAAGACCGCTCAGCCGACCCCGCCTCCGGCTGCACCTTCCCAGATGCCACGTCCGAGCGCTCCTCAGCCGACGCCACGCCCGAACGCACCTCTTCGGACACACCGACCGTCTCCACTTCCGCGAATTCGATCGCGGCCTTCAATTCGACGACGGTTCGGTTGGCTTCGGCGATGAGGCGTTCCAACCTGGCGACCATCGCCCGCAGTTCGCCCGGGTCGAACCGCGACCGCTGATTCACCGAGGTCTCCTGCTGTGTCGTTACCGCGGTCAGGTGCAACCGGGTGTGCTGACCCGTAACCACGCTCCGATTCGCGAGGACCCGAGTACGGACAGTGGCACAGTCAATTTTCACTCAGGTCGTCAAACCTCCCGAGATTGGGAAGTCCACACCTTGCCCGGCTCGGCCGCTTGGGGCAGGGTGCATCGGTCGAACTCAGCGGGCGCCGCCACCTCCGATCAGCCATGGGTTGAAGCTGCAGTCCAGGTTCGAATGGTGCGCAGGATCAAGGGCCTCGAGGGCGATAGAAGCCGCTCGCGGTGAATACATCATGGTCAGGTGGTCGGACAGATCCTGTTCGCAGCCGTCCTGCAGCGTGATGTTGTCGACCGTGGCATCGGTCCCCGCCTGCAGGAAAGTCCAGTTGTAGGGATTGGTGACCTCGTCGTAGCGCGACCCGACGACCGTGTAATCGACACCGGGCACGGTATCGCCGTTCGCGTTCAACCGCGCATAGAACGAAGACCCCACCGCCTGTTCGATATTCGACAGCCCCACGATCGGCTCGTAGAAACCGAGGATATTCACACCGAGGTTATTGATGGCCCGCCCCAGCAAGGCGATGCCCAACAACGACGTGCCGTGGTGTGTCGCACCGAAAGTGACCAGCTTGCCGACCTTATCGGCACCCCCGTCGAATTTCAGGTACTGATTGGCCACCGTCCCACCCTGCGAATGACCAACGATATCGACCTTGTCCGCCCCGGTGGTCGCGCGCACCCGCTCCACGAAATCCGCCAGCTGCCGGGAGGATTCGGCCATCGGCCCGACCCCGTAGCGACCGGGCAGCAACGCACCGATTCCGCCGCCGTCCATCAGTCCCGATCGCCCGAAGTTGAACGCGAATACGCAGAATCCCGCGCGCGCCAATTGCGGCGAGAGATAGGCGAAGGTGTCGAAAGCATTGAGCCAGGTGCCATGCAAGAGCACCACCGGGTTCGGATGTTCGGCACTCGGCTTGCAGTCCCACCGGTTCGCACCCGCGGGCGCAGCGTCAGGATGCGTGAGACCGTATCCGAAAGCCGCAAGAGCGGCGGTGATTTCGGGCCCTTCACCGACGGTATTGGATGCGATGCTCTTGGCCCAGCCCGATCCACTTCCGGTATCCACGATCGCCTGCGGCTGCCGCCCGTCCGGAGCCGGCGCCAGCCCCGCGTTGATCTGCTCGACAAGGAATTGCTGATCGGATTCCGCGGGCTCCGCGCCCGCCGTACCGACTCCCAGCCCATGCGCCACGGCCAGTCCAGCGATGAGGGCGGCACCCGCGAAGGCACGGCACCCGCGTTGCTTCATTGCAAACATTTCGTACTTCCCATCCCGATCGGTTCCGCGTCACCTCGGTCGCTATGCCATGGGTCACAGATCGATCGAAATGTGATGGCCGCCATTGCAATTACGCGGTACTCGAAATCTAGGACGGTCATTAGTCCACGTCACTACACGGCAGGACGAATAAACTCCGCACCGGTTTGTCGTCGACGACAAAGTTCTGGTTGAGAAAACCGAAACGTTGAAGTGCCCACTGTCGTCGGCAACAATCGGCGCATGGCAATCGCTGCGACCTCGGCCACTCGAGACGCTCCATTGGTGACCCGACTACTGACCCGGTGGCCGCAGATCTCCGAGCGCATGCTCGCCGATGGCCTCGGCGCGACCCCGCCCGCGACCGATCTGCCCGAAGGACATTTCACCGCGGAGGTGCTGCCCGCCATCTACGCCTGCGGCCGCGCCGTATTGCAGGCCATCGGCGCAGACCGCGAATTCACTGCGGCCGAGGTCGCGGCCTTCGTGGCACCGGTCGCCGAGCGGCATGCCGAAGACCGCTTTCCGCTGTCGATCCTGATAGCGGCAATCCATGGTTCGGCGCAGTCGGTGCTTGCCGAAGCGGCCGCACTTGCGTCACCCGAGGAAATGGCCGACCTGGTTCGGGTCGGCTCACGCCTGCTCGATCTGCTGAAGCACATCAATATCATCGTCGTCGAGACCTACACGGCCGTCGAACAATCCATCTACAACGCCGAGCGGGAAGCCCGCCGCGAACTGTGCTCGGCACTGCTGCTCGGCCAACCCGCCGACGAACAGGCCGCACGCGCCGATACCCCACTCAGCGAGCGCTATACGGTGCTCGGCATCCATATCGATTCCGACGACCAGCCCACCTCGGTCGCCGATCTATTGGCCCGGCGACGGATACGGATCCTGCATCGCATCCTCGATACGATCAGTAACGGCACCGCACTGGTGACCTTCGATGGGGCCACCGGAATCGCCTTGCTCCCAGCGTATTCCGAGGAACCGGAGCCGACCCGACATGCCGGGCTGGCGGCCGAACTGGCCGAACAATTCGGCGCGGCAGCACATCTGGCCGAATGCCCGGCGATCCCGCGCGCCGAACTGCCCGATGCCGCGACGGAAGTGGCCGAACTCGCAACGCTCGCGCGCCTACTCGGCCGCCCGACCGGGACCTACCGACTCGACGATCTACTGCTCGAATACCAGCTCACCCGACCGGGCCACGCCCGCGACCGGCTGGCCGAGCGGATCATCCCGCTGCTGGGCAATCCCCATCTCCTGGAGGCATTGGAGGCACACCTGCGCTACGGCTCCGACCGCAAGGCCGCCGCGGCACGACTCCATGTGCACCCCAACACCTTCAGCTATCGACTGCGCCGCATCGCCGAACTCACCGGCATCGATCCCACCGACCCGAACAACTCGCGCCTGCTCGCCGCATCACTGACCATCCAGCGCACACACCAGCCCGATCCCCAGCGGTAAGACGTTCAGGCGCCGATCCGGGCCACCGTTTCGGCGACTCGCTCCAGGTGATCGGTCATCGCCGCACGCGCGGCCTCCGGCGCACCGGCCTCGATGGCTCGCACGATGGCCTCGTGTTCGCGGTCGGAGTCGGTGCGGCGGTCCTGGGTCAGGTTCAAGAACTCCGATTGCACGTCCAGCGCACGCCGGGTGTCCGCGACCATGGCGGTCAGCATCGTATTGCCACTGGCGGCCGCGATCGCGGTATGCAATTCGCCGTCGTAGCGCACCCATTCGTGCGCGTCCGGTGCCGTGGCCAGCTTGTCCAGGATCTCGAACAACTGGCGCACCTGCTCCGGCGTGCGGCGCTCGGCGGCGAATCCGGCGGCCGGGATTTCGACGAGCCGGCGCGCCTCGATCAGGTCGCCGGCGCCGACGCCCGCGAAGGTCGGCTGGGTATCGGCGTTCTTGGAGACGATGAAAGTGCCTCGGCCGGTGTGGGTTTCGGTGAGTCCGAGGATGGCGCAAGCATGTAGCGCTTCACGGACCACGGGCCGACTCACCCCGAACTGCTTGGCCAGCGCCAACTCCGCGGGCAGGCGATCCCCCACCGCGTAATCGTCGCTCTGGATGAGGCTCTTCAGCCGACGAAAGACCGCTTCGGTGGCGCCGATGCGCTGCACATACCCTTCCTCGACCGTCACGCGACCCAGTATGGCATTGACAGCCGCTGTGACCCCCATTACAGTCAACCTGTCTTACAGCCAGACAGCCTTACTTCTCAAGGGCTGGATCCGGCCCATGGAAGGTTTTCGATGCAACACCACGACCAACAGTCGATCGCCACCCCTACCCCCGCGCCGCGGATCGATATCGGGGACCTCGGCTACCAGAAGCGGCTGCGCAAGCGCCATATGCAGATGATCGCGATCGGCGGATCGATCGGCACCGGACTCTTCCTCGGCGCCAGCGGCCGAATGTCGCTGGCAGGGCCGTCCCTGGCCCTCGTCTACATCGTGTGCGGAATCTTCACGTTCATGGTGGTGCGTGCCCTCGGCGAGCTCGTCATGTACCGGCCTTCGTCCGGGGCGTTCGTGTCCTATGCCCGCGAATTCCTCGGTGAACGCGGTGCGTACTCGGTCGGCTGGCTGTACTTCCTCAACTGGTCGACCACGCTCGTCGCCGATATCACGGCGGTCGCGCTCTACGCGCACTTCTGGTCGTTCCTCGTCCCCGTGCCGCAGTGGGTACTGGCACTGATCGCGCTGATGGTCGTCGTCGCGCTCAATGTGATGTCGGTGCGACTGTTCGGCGAACTCGAATTCTGGTTCGCCCTGGTCAAGGTCGGGACCATTGTCGTATTCATGGTGCTGGCCATCGGATTCATCGTCACCGGCACCTCGGTCGGCGGGAACGATCCCGGCCTCTCGACGATCACCGATCACGGCGGACTGTTCCCCCGCGGTCTGGCACCGATGCTCACCATCGCGCTCGGTGTGGTGTTCGCCTTCGGCGGCACCGAGATGATCGGAGTCGCCGCGGGTGAAGCCGACAACCCCAGGCTGGTGGTACCGCGCGCGGTGAACTCCATCATGTGGCGGATCATCCTGTTCTACGCGGGCTCGGTCATCCTGTTCACGCTGCTGCTGCCATGGACGGCCTACTCCGCCAGTGAAAGTCCGTTCGTCACGGTGATGAGTTCCATCGGCATTCCGCACGCCGGTGACGTCATGAATCTGGTGGTGCTCACTGCGGCGATGTCCAGCCTGAATGCCGGGCTCTACGCGACCGGCCGCACCCTGCGGTCGATGGCGGTGGCCGGTACGGCACCGCGTTTCGCGCAGCGGATGAACCGCAATGGCGCACCATACGGCGGCATTCTGATCACCAGCGTGGTCGGCATCGCGGGAGTGGTGCTCAACCTGGTCATGCCGCAGAAGGCCTTCGAGATCGTGCTGAATCTCGCCGGACTCGGCATTGTCGGCACCTGGGCGTCGATCATGATCTGCCACTGGATCTTCGTGCGTCGAGCCGAGCAGGGGCACTACCAACGGCCCGCCTTCCGGCTGCCCTTCGCGCCGGTGCTCAATATTCTCACCCTCGGCTTCCTGCTCGCGGTGATCGTGCTGATGTTCTTCGACGACGAGATCGGACGCATCACGCTGGCGGCGTTCCTGCTGGTCATCGCCGCGATGGTGGTGGGTTGGTTCCGCGTGCGCGGACGGTTGGAACCCGACGTGCTCGCCCCGGTGGAGGGCACCGGCAGCGGATCGGAGATCTCGTGACCTCGGTCGCTACCGCGCAACGCGTTTCGCGGATCAGTGTCGACATTCTCTACACCGGCGGCACATTCGGGATGGTCGATCACGGTGACGGACTGCGCCCGCGAAAGGGCCTCGGCACCGAAATCGCGGAGGTCATCGCACGATTCGAGCGCGAGAACGGCATCGCGGTTCGGTTCGACTACACCGAACTCGAGCAGATCATCGACAGCTCCGATGCCGGGCCCGATACCGCCCGCCGGATCGCCGAACGGGTCCGGTCCGCGGTTGCGCAGCGGCGTCCGGACGGGGTCGTCGTCGTGCACGGCACCGACACGATGGCCTATATCGGCGCTCGAATGGCATTCGAGCTGCGCGATATCGGGGTCCCCGTCGTGCTGACCGGGGCGCAGATCCCGCTGGGCCTGCCTGGTAGCGACGCACGGAGCAACCTGACGCTCGCGTTGAACAGCATTGCCGCCCCATTGGTTTCCGCGACATTCATCGCCTTCGGCAAGTCGCTGCATCCCGCCGTGCGCGCGAGCAAACGCGCCTGCGACGACTACGACGGATTCACCACGGTCCAGGAATGCACACCACCGATCTCGCCGCCCCGGCTGCCGGAAATTCACTCGCGCCCCGACAGCATGCCGGTCGGCTTGTTCACCGTCTTTCCGGGTATGCATCCGGACCTGCTCGACGCGGCACTGCGTCACTATCGGGGCGGACTTGTGCTCGAATGCTACGGCTCGGGCACGTTACCGCTGCACGGTTCGGCAACGGTTCAGGCCATCCGTACGGCCACCTCACGGGGAACGCCCGTGGTCGTCATCACCCATTGTGACAGCGGCACAGTCGATCTCGACCGATATCAACCCGGCCGTGCCATGCGCGACGCCGGTGCCATCGGTGGCGGCGATATGACCAGAGAGGCGGCACTCGCGAAACTCGGCTACTTGGTCGACCTCGGGCTGTCCGGTAGCGAGTTGCACCGGTGGATGACGACGAACCTCCTGGGCGAACTATCGAATCCTCCTGCAACACAGCCGATACCGCACACATCCAACTGAAGAGGAATCCGATGACCGAAAGCACGCGCACCGAACGCGATTCCCTGGGCACCCGCGCGGTACCGCGCGAGGCCTACTGGGGCGTCCACACCGCCCGCGCACTGGACAATTTCGCTATCACCGGCGACCGCATCGGCAACTATCCGGCCCTGATCACCGCGCTCGCCGCGGTCAAACAGGCCGCCTGCCGCGCAAACCGGGACCTCGGCCTACTCGACGCCCGCCGTGCCGAGGCCATCGATTCGGCCTGCGACGAGATCCGCGGTGGCGCAATGCACGACCAGTTCCCCATCGATCCCATTCAGGGCGGTGCCGGTACCTCGACGAATATGAATGCCAACGAGGTCATCGCCAACCGCGCGCTGGAGCTGCTCGGCCACGACCGCGGCAGCTACACCGAACTGGACCCCCTCGACCATGTGAATCTGGGCCAGTCCACCAATGACGTCTACCCGACCGCGGTGAAACTCGCCATCGTGCACCATATCCACGATCTGGTCGCGGCATTGGGCCGACTGGCGACCGAATTCGACAGCAAGGCAATCGAATTCGCCGACGTCATCAAGATGGGCCGCACCCAGCTCCAGGATGCTGTACCCATGACGCTCGGGCAGGAGTTCGGCACCTTCGCGATCATGGTGCGCGAGGACCGCGCCCGCCTCTGCGAGGGCACCGCGCTGCTGCGCGAATGCAATCTCGGCGGCACCGCGATCGGCACCGGAATCAACGGCCATCCCGATTATCCGGCGCTGGCCTGCACTCATCTCGCCGAAATCACTCGGATTCCGGTGACATCGGCCGCCGACCTCATCGAAGCCACTCAGGATTGCGGCGCGTTTGTGCAGATCTCCGGCATCGTCAAGCGCGTCGCGGTCAAACTGTCCAAGATCTGCAACGACCTGCGGCTCATGTCCTCGGGACCGACGACCGGTCTGGGGGAAATCTCTCTTCCCCCAGTACAAGCCGGGTCATCGATCATGCCCGGCAAGGTCAATCCGGTCATCCCGGAGGTCGTCAACCAGGTCGCCTTCGCGGCCATCGGCAACGATATGACCGTCACCATGGCCGCCGAGGCGGGCCAACTCCAGCTCAACGCCTTCGAGCCGATCATCGCCTACAGCCTGCTCCGCACCACCGCACACCTCACCGCTGCTATCGACACGCTCGCGACCAGATGCGTAGCGGGCATCACCGCCCATCGCGAGCACCTGGAACAGGGCGTGCGCCACTCCATCGGCATCGTCACCGCCCTCGCCCCTGTCATCGGCTACGCTGCCAGCGCCCGAATCGCCAAGCAGGCCTTGCACACCGGCCGTCCGGTCGAAGAAATCGCCATCGAGCTCGGCCTGTTGCCAGCCGAAACCGTGAAATCCCTACTGGCACCGCACCGTCTTGCCGGACTGCCCACTCCGGCGACCAAAGCTGCTGTGGCCCAGTAGGGGCGCGGCATCGGGTCTACGCTTCGACATCCAACACGCCGGACACGCCGACGTCGGCGTGGCGACATAGATCTGCGCACCAATTGGGCTAACATAGCAGCGCTGTGCGACGTGGCGGCGTTCGCGCAGCGAACGGGGAAGGAACTCGCCCGGCAACACATTGTGTTGCCGGGCGGGTTAAAAAGTACCCGCCACATGGCCGCTCGATCCCGAAGGTTCAGCGCGCTGGTGTAAAACGCCGCAACCTCGCCGCGCAGAATCGAAACCCGCTTCGCCTGAGGACACTTCGAACCAGCGAACGAAGTTCGCTCGATACTCGCCGACGAATTGCTGGGCACCCCAGGTCTTTCCGTACATGATCTTGGCAGCGTGCTCTAGCATCACGACACAGCAGACTCCGATCGAGCCCGCCGACGGCGCGACGACAGCGCGAAGCGGGGCCAACGCCGCAGCACGATGTCGGACAGCAGTCCGGCCTGAACCGACTCCCGAAAGGTGCTGCGGGAGCCGATATTCGGACAAATCGGCATGTGCTACTCCCCGCCGGAAGGACCGTCGCGCACATGCAAGAATCGTCCGCGATGATCACCTATCTTGAAGCGACTGTTATCGGTGCGGTGCAGGGGGTCACCGAGCTGTTCCCGATCTCCAGCCTCGGTCACTCCGTGCTGATCGCCGCATGGGTGGGAGGTGATTGGCGGAAGTTATTGGTGCAGAACGACTCCGGTGCTGGCAATCCCTATCTGGCATTCGTGGTCGCGCTACACGTGGCGACCGCTGTGGCGTTGCTCGGGTATTACTGGCGCGACTGGTGCTCGATAGTCGCCGGTTTCGTCACGTCGCTGCGCACCCGGCGCCTCGATACCGTTCCGCAGCGATTGGCGTGGCTGATAGTGATCGCCTCCACGCCGGTCGCCATCCTCGGGCCGCTGCTCGTGCATCCGCTGCACGCACTGTTCGAGGGGCCGATCGACGCGGCCATTTTCCTGACTCTCAATGGCGTCGTACTGGTAATCGGTGAGGGACTGCGCCGACGCAACGAGCCGACGCTGGCCGAATACGGGCGACGTTTCGCCCTCACCGCCACATCACATCCAGCCCGCCAAACCGACCGGCGGCTGGCAGCTCTCGGCAAGCGCGATGCCGTCGGCATCGGATTCGCCCAAGCCGGCGCCCTGCTGACCGGATTCAGCCGCGCGGGCCTGACCATGGTCGGCGGATTGTGGCGCGGTCTCGAACACACGCACGCGGCCAAATTCGCCTTCCTGCTTGCCACTCCGGCAATCCTGGGCGCCGGTATCGTGGAAATACCAGAGCTGTTCGGACCGGAAACCGACGGCATCCGAGGACCGGTTCTGGTCGGCGCGATCGTGTCCGGGACGTCGTCCTGGCTGGCAGTTCGCTATCTCGAGCGGCACTTCCAGACTCGCACCCTGCTACCGTTCGCGACGTACTCACTGGTCGTTGGACTGCTCTCGATCATCCACTTCAGCTGAATCCAGCTTCGACAAACAGGTTTCGAACTCAGATGACAACACCGGCATATGACGAATTCGGACTGTTCGCCGAGAATGCGGCCGAGGCGGGGCTGGCCTGGTCCGGCCAGCCACAGGTGCAGCGGTTCTCGATCGACATCGGCTCCGGTCGCCACGTCAGCGGTCTGCGCTGGGGTGACGGCGAGCCGGAATTGGTGCTCCTGCATGGTGGCGCACAGAATGCGCACACCTGGGACACCGTGGCGCTGGCGCTGGATCGCCCCCTCGTCGCCCTCGACCTGCCCGGCCACGGCCATTCCGACTGGTGGCCAGATCATCTGTACACGCCACACCGGCTGGCCGATGCGGTCGCCGTCGCCGTGGAAACCGTGGCGCCGCACGCGCAGGCGGTCGTCGGCATGTCCCTCGGTGGACTCACCGCACTGAGACTGGCCGCGCACCGCCCCGACCTGGTGCGCCGCCTGATAGTTGTGGACGTCACTCCGGGCACCGGCGACAACCCGAACAAGACCGCGGCGATAGTCGCATTCGTCAACGGCCCCACCGACTTCGGCTCCTTCGAGGAGATTCTGGAACGTACCGTCGCACACAATCCGGGCCGGTCGGTCCAGTCGCTGCGGCGCGGAATTCTCCACAATGCGCGCCAGCGGGATGACGGCCGCTGGATCTGGCGCTACGACCGGCTCCGCCCCACTGCCGACGGATCGCTCGACTTCGGCCTTTTGTGGGACGACGTATCCGCCGTACAGGCACCACTGCTGCTCGTACGCGGCGCACGCTCACCGGTCGTCGATGACGCCGACGTCGCGGAACTGCTCGGCCGCCGCCCCGACGCACAGGTCGCGATCGTCGACGGCGCCGGACACTCGGTCCAGGGCGACCGCCCCCTCGAACTCGCGGCCCTCATTCGCGATTTCGCCTCCCCCACTGAATGAACTACCTCGGGTTCGACCCCGCACTGTCGGGTATTTCTGTGCCGCCGATATCGTTACCGGCGCGCCGATCGGGCGAACGCGGCGTTCAAGCGGTTCAGGAAGGGATTGCGTGGCCGGGCGTCGGCGGCGTGCAGCGCCTCGGTGAGCAGGCTGATGGGTTCGGTACAGGTGGTGTAGCGGGCGCCCGGATCCTTTGCGAGCGAACGGTGCACGATCGTGTCGACCTCGGGTGGGATCCAGTGTCGGCGCGCGGAGATATCGGGCGGCGGGTCGTGCAAGTGGGCCTGCGCGGTGGCCATGAGGTTTCCGCGGGGGAACGGCGGGCGGCCGGTGAGCAGTTCGATCGCCGTGCAGATCAGCGCGTACTGGTCCGTCGCCGGGCATACCGCGCCTGCCTGCAACAGCTCCGGCGCGGCATACGGCACAGAGACGACGACGAAACCATTACTCGCCAAGGGCGGTTCCGGCTGGTGCAGCCATCGGGCCTGGTCGAAATCCGATAGTTTCACCGTCGCGGGATCGTCCACACCGACCAATAGATTCGCCGGTTTGACGTCGAGATGGACTATGTCGTTGGCGTGCACGAAATCCAAACCCGCCGCGACCCGACCCAGCACATGCAGCACCCGCCCCAGGTCCGGATGTCGGTGCGGCATCGGCACCAATATCGAACCCGTTGTGCCGGCGACGTACTCGTGCGCCGACCACAGCCTGCCGTCGGTTTCACCATGCGTGTACATCCGCACGATATTGGGATGCCGCAGCACCGAGAGGATGTCGAACTCGTGCACGAATCGCGCACGCGCCTCGGGCGACCGGCTGTCCTCGGGGCTCAGAATTTTGAGCGAAACCGGCCGCGATCGCTCCGGATCCTCGGCCAGATACACATCACTGCTACCGCCATGACCAAGCCGAGCCTGCACAACGAATCCAGCAAACCGGTCATTCGGTTCCAGTACCACCGCCATACCGTAGTTCGCCCACGCCCGGCATCGGCGGCGCAACCTCTCGCTGCTGGGAAATCGGGTGCGGTCAGTCCTTGGGTATGCGCTCGCGCAGGGGGCAGCAGAATGTGATCGACCGTGGCGGCACTGGTCGATGTCACTCGTCGAGCAGACGCCATGCCGTGAGTGCGAGCCTGGCCCGGAGCAGTCCGGTGGGTTCGGCCATTTCGATACCCGTCATCTTTTCGATTTGTTCGAGGCGGCGGGCGACGCTGCTGTGGTGCAGGTGCAGCAACTCGGCCGCCCGACGCAGCGAGCCGGTGACACAGTAGGCATCGAGTGTCTCGAGATCCTCCGAGCTGCTCGCCATTCGGGCGATCGCGGCGACATCGGCGTTGTCGCGCACGGCGTCCTGGGGTACCTCCGCGAGCAAGGCCAACGCCCCGAGGTCGTCGTAGTGGACGATCGGGCTGCGCGCGGTGGCGAAGCGCAGTGCGATGCGGGCTTGCCGCCAGGACCTGTCGGGCCGATCTGCCGCCGCGGTGCCCGCGCGTACGCCTGCTGGGAACCCGGTCGGGTCCACCGTGGTGGCCAGGATGACGCCAGCGTCGGCCAGCGATGCCGCCTTCACCGGACGGGCCGGACAGATCAGACCACCGACCTGGTCGAGCGGAAGCTGGGACCGGACTGCCACGACGCGCACCGGCATGTCGGCGGCAAAACCCAAGAGCCGCAATGCCCGAGCCCGGGCCGCCTCATCACCGTCGGCGCTGATCACCAGCTCGACCAGGGCAGGATCGGCCATGGTCGTGCGCGCCGGGCCGTACCGCTCGATGACCGCGGCCGCCGCGATGGCGAGCCGCTCCAACAGCAATTCATCGAGCGAGCGGGAGATATCGGTGCGTTCCAGCCACACCGTGCCGATCTCCTCCTCGTCGAGGACGATCGGTCCCGTGGTGGACACGGACGGGGGCGGACCCGGCACTTCCCGGCCGTCGGGTGCGAATCGGATCACTCGGCCCGTGCCGTGCAGCCGAATCCCGGTCACACATTCGGCCAGGACCGCCGAGGCTCGGGCCAGCGCCGGGAGATCCACCCGTCGGCGCATCAGGGTGTCGTAGAACATCACGACACGCAGCGCACCCTCCACTTCCACATCCAACTGCGACAATCGGACCACCAAGGCATCCATGTCTGGAGGCTAACCGCAATTCGTCCGGTGAGATCCCGGAGTCGAGCCACCGTGGATCACCGACGAAGTAGAAGTACCCGCGGCGCAGTTGCCACGGCCACCCCGCCCGGAAGTAGGCGGACCAGCCCGGCGTACTGGATCGAGTTCGCGCACTGCGCCGGTCCCTTCGGCGACCCGCGCGTCCGCCTGCGGCGACGCGGATGGGGTCGGGCGTACGCGCGATGCCGTCGCTCCCGTCAGCGGGAACTATCCCCGGCCACCGCGGGCCGCCCGGACCGCCGCTGTGCGGCACCGGATGTGTCCGGGTTCGACCCATTTGCGGTGTTGGTGCGTATATCGCTCGGCCAGGGGTAGGCGGTACGAGCAGCTACCTTTACGAATGGAGCTTCGAAATGGACGTTCACGATAGCGGTGCGGCCCATCGCGGGCCGACTATGCGAATTCCCCGTAGCCGAGGGGCCCTCGGCGGGCTCGCGGTGCTCCTCCTGGGGATCTGGGGTGCGTTGATCCCGTTTGTCGGGCCCTCCTTCGACTTCGCGTTCACGCCGGACGAACCGTGGGTGTGGACGGCGGCGCGCGGATGGCTCCAAGTACTGCCCGGCGGCGCCGCGATTGTCGGCGGGTTGCTCATGTTGGCGAGCCGCAACCGTCTCGTGGCGAGCTTCGGCGGTTGGCTGGCGACGGCGGCGGGCGTGTGGTTCATCATCGGGCCACTACTGGCGAATCTGTTGAGCATCGGCACGGTCGGCGACCCCGTCGCCACCTCCGATCTCAAACGCGCCCTATTGCAACTGACCTATTTCTACGGTCTCGGTGCGCTGATTCTGTTCTTCGCCGCGACGTCCCTCGGCCGATTGTCGGTGCGTAGCGCCCGCGATATCGCCTTCGCGCGACGTGAGGTCGATGCCCGAACGGCGGCCAGGGCCGATGGCCGTAGCCGCCCGGTCGACGAACCAGAACCCGCCGATACCGGCTACCGGCCCGCCGCCTCGGGGCGGCCACGGCTCGATAAGCCCGGGTTCGGCGGCAGGGCGACGTAGAGTCCGGGTTCCGACGTGGAGTCCGGGTCCCACATCACGCGAGACACGACCCGACTCCAGCGCCGGTCGCTCGCCGCGCTCCCCTGGGTCCGTCCGCCAACGCACCGCTATCGTTCGGCAGTCGCAGGACCGGCTCGCCGGGCGACGCTCTCGCGCGGCATCGACGAGGCCATATGATCCCAATCTCGGCGCGGCTTGTCCGACGATCGGCGGATCACAGTGGATGAGGATATGCGGCGCTCGTCGCGGAACCGGGCCGAAATGTCCGACGGTTGGCGGGTGATCTCCGCGTGGCGGGTCGCGAGGATAGTGTCATGGATCCCGAACTCGAGCCATTCCTGTCACTGTTCCCGCCGTCGGACCTGTCCGACCCACCCACCGCGCGCAAACAGCTCGCCGAGTTGGCCGCTGCGGTACCCGTTACCGACACCGCGCACCTGGACATCGAAAACCGCAAGGTCCCAGCCGATCCCGACGTGCCGGTGCGGATCTATCGCCCACACCGGGCCCAGGGCGCCATCGTCTGGCTGCACGGCGGCGGATTCGTCATGGGTGATCTCGATACCGAACACCCTTGGGCGACGATGCTCGCCAACGGCTCCGGCGCGACCGTGATCTCCGTAGGCTACCGACTGGCCCCCGAAAATCCATTCCCCGCAGCACACGATGACATTTACGCGGTGCTGAACTGGACCGCCGAACACGCAACCGAACTCGGCATCGATCCGTCGCGCATCGCGATCGGCGGCCACAGCTCCGGCGCGGGTCTCGCGGCCGCGGTGGCGTTGCGTGCGCGCGACGAGCAGGGGCCGCCGATCCGCTTCCAACTGCTCCACCAGGCCGGACTGGATGACCGACAGCTGACGTGGTCGCAGCGGAATTTCACCGATACACCGTTCTTGACCCGCGGCAAGGTCGCGCAGATGTGGGCGTACTACCTGGGTTCCACTCCCGCCACGCCGTATGCCGCCCCGGCGCGAGCCACCGATCTGTCCGGCCTGCCACCCGCTTACATAGCCGCCGCGGAGTTCTGCCCGAACCGCGACGAAGGTATCGACTACGCACTGCGCCTGATGGCTGCCGGGATATCGGTCGAACTGCATCAGTGGCCGGGCACGTTCCATGGCTCGCAGGCGATCTTGTCCGCGGAAGTGTCACAGCGGCAGAACGCCGAACTGGCGGGGGCACTGCGCCGAGCCTTGGCCGAATAATCCGACTACGGAACGACTCCGTCGGCCAAGTGCCGGGATCCACCGCGTGGTGTGGACGGGCGCCCGAGCCGTCCACAAGTCGATCACGGGCAGAGCACGGCGACACTACCCCGGTACGGCGTGGTCGTGCACCTCGTGGACGCGGCGTCAGCGGCCGGATCGGTGCATGACCTCTCGGGCCAAGGCCCGGTATTGCTCGGCGCCGGCGGATCGTGGCGCCCAGGTGGTGATGGGTTCACCGGCAACACTGGCGTCGGGGAAGCGGACCGTTCGCGAGATCACCGTGTCGTAGACCTGGTCGCCGAACACCTCGGCGACCAGGGCCAGTACCTGACGCGCATGCAGCAGGCGCTGATCGAACATGGTGACCACGATGCCGAACAGGCTCAGCCCGGGGTTGAGCCGGTCACGGACCTTGTCCATGGTGTCGGTGAGCAGTGCGACCCCGCGCAGCGAGAAGAACTCACATTCCATCGGGACGATCACACCGTCCGCGCAGGCAAGCGCGTTCACGGTGAGCAGGCTCAAGGATGGCTGACAGTCGATGAGTATGTAGTCGTAGCGGTCTCGAATCGGGGCGAGTACCCGCCGCAGCGAATGTTCCCGGCCGACCTCGTTGACCAATCGAATCTCCGCCGCGGACAGATCGATATTGCTCGGTAGCAGATCGACATTGTCGACGTGAGTGTTGATCAGCACCTCGTCGATCAGTTTTCCCGATCCCCCGAGCAGGTCGTATACCGTCGATGGCAGATCATTGAGTACGGCACCCAACCCCGCGGACAACGCGCCCTGCGGATCGAGGTCGACCAGCAGCACCCGCCGACCGCATTCGGCCAGCGCGGCGCCGAGATTGATGGTCGAGGTGGTCTTGCCGACGCCGCCTTTCTGATTGCACATGGCGATGACCTGTGCTTCAGCACGGGTCACCGAGAGTTCGGATGCATTGACCGCACTCACGATTCGCAAACGCTTCGGCTCGTCTCCACCGCTGAGCCGGGCAGGTCAACTGACCGCAGGTAGTTTGCCAACATGTCGCCAGATTAGCGGTTCATGCCGGAGAACGAACAACGAACCCCAGATGAATCCTTGCTCATCATGGATCAAGGCATAGATCGCTGACAATTCACTGAACCGACCGCTTGGTCGAAACCGCCTCGCCGGGAAGGTATCCCGGGGAGTGCGCAGGTCCCGGCTCGATTCGGGGCAGCTTCGCGGGTTGTCCAGACGGTCGTTATGATCACCATCCTCTGCTCACGATCCTCTGCCCGCTGTCCACCACGAAAAGGAATGCCCATGGCACGCAAGGTCGTTGTGACGCTCGTCGATGACTTCGACGGCAAATCCCCTGCCGAGGAAACAGTGGCCTTCGCCCTCGACGGCGTCGAATACGAGATCGACCTATCCATCACCAACGCCGGTCAACTGCGCGGCATCTTCGAGTCCTGGACCTCGAACGCTCGCAAAATCGGCCGCGCGGCCCGGGTCAAGAGCCAGACCTCGCGCACGGCGAACGACCGCGCCCGCACTGTCGCCATCCGCGACTGGGCCCGCGCCAAAGGCATCACGGTGTCAGCCCGCGGACGGATTTCAGCAGAAGTAGCCCAGGCATACGAGAAGGCCAACGCCTAACCGCGCTTACGACACTGGAAGAGAGGTCCCGCGCCGCTCGTCGGAGCACTGCGGCGAATCGCGGATTCGCGAGCAAACAGCGGTGCGGGGCCAACCAGGTCGTCCACCCCGGGCGGCCGCGTCAATCTGTTTCTCGCCGCGCCGACCGTTTACCGCGGCCGAATCGTGGGAGCCGGCCATTCCTGTCGCTGACATCCTCAGTCGGCGGGACGTAAAGTCCCGGTTGCTGTTTGCCGTCCGAAACCATCCCGCGCGACGGTCACGAGAGCGCCTTCGCGCGGAGTCGCTGAAACCACCAATCCCTGGTGGTCGAACAGCGGCGACCGCAACCGATAGTCGAAGACCTGATCACCGGCGTATCCGCGGGCTCGGGCGGCTTCGGCCATGGCCGTCGCCTGCAATGGACCGTGCACGAGCAGACCCGGATAGCCCTCGACCTCGCGGGCATAGTCGCGGTCGTAGTGGATGCGGTGGGCGTTGTAGGTGAGCGCGGAGTATCGGAACAGCAGGGTCGGGGAGGTATCGATGGCCCATTCGTCTTCGGCCGGAGGCACTTTCGCGTTCTGGCTCGGATCCGGTTCGCTGGATCGTCGGCTCGGTTCGACGGCGTCGCGGTAGACGATATCCTGCCGTTCGTCCACCACGATCCGATCGCCCTGCAGAATCTGGTGGCCGATGGCGACGAAGGTCAACGCGCCGCTGCGTCCCTGTTTCTCTGCTGTGGACAGCACTTTCGTACGTTTCGTCGCCGGTTCACCACATACCAGCGCCCCGCGCGTGCGCACCTGCCCACCGGCCCACATCCGACGTCGACCGAGACCCGGCGGCTCCGGAACGGAATGGCGAATCGGATGACCATCGGCCCCAAGATCCGCCTGCGCGGGGCGTTCGAGCAGATAGATCCAGTGCCACAGCAGCGGTAGTCCCTTGTCCAGATCGGGCAGCGGCACACCGAGCAGCCCGCTCAAGGCCTCCGCTGGAGCGGGCAGCAGCAGTTCGCTGCGTTCGACCATCTCGGTCATGCCAGCTTCTCCTCCGAAACATGTTCTGCGGGTGTGAATTCCGCTCGTAGAGCCGCGGTGTGCTCCCCCATCCGAGGCACGGCACCCATCGCCGGTTCCCAACCAGCCACTACCGGCGGCAGCATGGCCTGCATCACCCCACCGGGTGTATCCACCGGCCGCAGGCGATCGCGGGCAATGAGCTGCGGATGCTCGGTGAACTCCGCCGGTGTGCGCAACCGCGCATTCGCGATACCGGCCTGTTCCAGCAGCTCGATGACCTCATCGGTACCGGTTGCGGCGAACACCTGCTCCAGCAACGCGGTCAACTCCCGGTCGTGTTCCACCCGATCGGTATTCGTCACGAACCGCGGATCGTCGATCAGGTCGCAACGTCCGAGCACGGTTTCGCACAGCGCAGTCCACTCGCGCTCATTCTGGATACCGAGGAATATGGTGCCGTCGCCGGTGCGGTAAGGGCCGTACGGCGAGATCGATGGATGTTTGGCCGCACTGCGGCGCGGCGGTTCGTCGCCGTAGCGGGAGAAGTAAGCCGGTTGGCTCATCCACTCCCCGAGCGCATCGATCATCGCGACGTGCAGACTCGCCCCGACACCTGTGCGCACCCGGTCGTAGAGCGCGGTGAGGATGCCACTGTAGGCATACATACCGGTGGCGATATCGGCGATCGAGAACCCCGCCTTGGCTGGTACTTCCGTTGTGCCCGTTGACATCACGAGCCCAGTCTCGCATTGCAACAACAGGTCGTAGGCCTTCTTCGACCGGTACGGGCCGTCGGGCCCATACCCGGAGATCGAGCAGTGGATCAGCGCGGGCCGGGCCGCGCGCAACGTCTCGGCATCGAGTCCGAGCCGTTCGGCGGCACCGGGGACCAGGTTCTGCACGAATATGTCCGCTCGGGCGATCATCGCATCGAGTAGCCGACGGTCGGCGCGATCCTTGACATCGAGTTCGATGCTCTCCTTGCCCCGATTGAGCCACACGAAATAGCTCGACTCTCCGTGGACGGTTTGGTCGTAGCGTCGGGCGAAATCGCCGCTACCAGGTCGTTCGATCTTGATAACGCGAGCACCGAGGTCGGCGAGCTGGCGGGTCGCGAACGGCGCGGCAACGGCCTGTTCGACCGCGACGACGGTGATGTCTTCGAGAGGGCGGCGCATGCGGTGCCTTCCGGGAAAGTCGGTGCTCAGTTGATCCGATTACGACTGATCAGCTGGCGCGCGATCACACCGCGCTGAATCTCATTGGTGCCCTCACCGACGATCATCAGCGGTGCGTCGCGGAAGTAGCGTTCCACATCGAATTCGGTCGAATATCCGTAGCCTCCGTGTACGCGCACGGCATTGAGCGCGATCTCCATGGCGGTCTCCGAGGCGAACAGTTTCGCCATACCGGCTTCCATGTCGGCGCGCTCCCCCGAGTCGTAGCGACGCGCGGCGTAGTGCACCAGCTGGCGGGCGGCGGTCAGTTTCGTCGCCATATCGGCGAGATAGTTGCCGACAGACTGGTGCTGCCAGATGGGTTTACCAAAGCTCTCCCGGTACTGGGCATAGCGAATCGAATCCTCCAGTGCGGCCTGACCGACACCGAGCGCGCGGGCGGCCACCTGAATGCGCCCGACCTCCAGACCGCGCATCATCTGCGCGAATCCCGCACCTTCGACCCCGCCGAGCACAGCCGATACGGGCACCCGCATATCGGCAAAGCTCAGCTCACAGCTCTCGACGCCCTTGTAGCCGAGTTTGGGCATATCTCGCGATACCGTGAATCCGGCGCCCTTTTCCACCAGCAGAATGCTGATACCCCGATGCGCGGGTTCGGCGGTCGTATCCGTCTTGCACAGCAGCGCGACCAGATCCGACCGGCGGGCATTGCTGATCCAGGTCTTGGAGCCGTTGACTAGGTAGTCGTCGCCGACCCGGTGCGCGGTTGTGCGCATCGACTGCAGATCCGATCCGCCTCCCGGTTCGGTCAGCGCCATGGTCGCGCGCAGCTCGCCGGTGGCCATCCGAGGCAGGTACCTGTCCTTCTGCTCCTGAGTTCCGTAGTCCAACAATAGTTTTGCGACCACGGTGTGACCGCCCATCGCCCCCGCCAGGCTCATCCAGCCCCGCGAGAGCTCCTCGGTGACGGCGGCGTAGCACGGTGTGGACACCTTGGACTCGCCCCAGGGTTCCGGGATGGCCAACCCGTAGATCCCGAGCTGCTTCATCTGATCGATCAGCTTCTCCGGGTAGGTGTTCGTATGGTCGAGTTCCTGGGCGACCGGTTTGACTTCCCGATCCACGAAATCACGCACCACCGCGACGATCGCGGATTCCTCCTCGTTCAGCTCGTCCATACGACATCCTCTCGACACTCCGCACTACCATCATGAGAGCTAATACAGGCCTGGGTGAAATGCCGAGTTCTGATATCACTATGCCAGCTCGCGATATGCAGGAGTTACGGATGGACTTCAAGCAGCTGAAGGCCATGGTCACGGTGGCCGAGGTCGGTAGCGTCACCAAGGCCGCGGAGTTGCTACACCTCGTCCAACCCGCCGTGACCCGGCAGATTCGCATGCTCGAGCATGAACTCGGTGTCGCGCTGTTCGAGCGCACCCGGCAGGGTATGCGACCGACGGACGCCGGAACCGTCATGGTCGAGCGGGCGCGACGGGCGCTGCACGAACTCGATCGTGCCCGCGCCGAACTTCGACCGGCGCCCGGTGTCGTCACCGGGGTGGTCAGCGTCGGCCTGTTGGAGAGCGCTGCCGACCTCTTGACCGAACCACTTGTCTCGGCGCTCGCGCGCGATCATCCCGGCATCGAATTGCGTGTGCTCACCGGCTATTCCGGACATCTGCAGCGCTGGCTCGACGATGGCGATCTGGACCTGAGCCTGCTGTACAACCTGACCAGCACACCGTCGCTCAATGTCGAACCGCTTGCGCGGGAACGACTCTGGGTGGTCGCGCCACCGAGCGACGACCTACATGCCGAACGTCCCGTCACCCTGGCCGAGGTCGCGACCCATCCGATGGTGATGCCAGCGCCCGGGCATGCGCTGCGCGCCCTGATCGACGGCGCCGTCGCGCAGACGCAGGTGAGTTTCAATGTGACCGTCCAGACCAATTCGCTGCGTCTACAGAAGCTGCTGGTACTCGGTGGCCACGGCTGGACGATTCTGCCCGGCGTCGGCATCGCCGACGATGTCGCCAATGGAACGCTCAGCGCCGCACCGCTGCGCGAACCGGAGGTCTGGCGACTGATCGTCCTCGGTATGCCGCGGACCGGTCGCGTTCCCGCTGCCGCCGAAGTCGTTGCGGCCGAGCTCATCCGCCAGGTACGCGCCGCCGTAGCAGCAGGGCATTGGCC
Organism: Nocardia sp. NPDC050630; assembly: GCF_044457245.1. Classification (NCBI taxonomy): domain Bacteria; kingdom Bacillati; phylum Actinomycetota; class Actinomycetes; order Mycobacteriales; family Nocardiaceae; genus Nocardia; species Nocardia sp. NPDC050630. The sequence continues at coordinate 1,437,878 of NZ_JBITGN010000001.1, read as the reverse complement.
TGCGGCCCAACTCATCGACCGCAGCGAACGCACCGCGGATTGATTGCGCAGCCTAAATGGCTATCCACTATGACCCGTTCGACGTCCATCACGTCCAGAACCAGCGACGTATGACGCCAGGCAATATGGGCATCAATTCTTTTTATTTCTCAACCATGTCGATCATCACCCATGATCGGGCAGGTAGGCGGTCCGAATATGGAGTCCACATCATGGGTCGGACCGGCGGCGTCGCCGACGACAACGGAGCCCGGATCGTAGTCGGCTACGCCACCTTCTGATACCGAGGTTCGCCATGCAGCAGTATCCGATGTTCATCGACGGACACGACCACGAGCCGATCGGCGGTGAATGGTTCCCCACCGACAACCCGTATCTGGGCGAACCATGGGCTCACATCGCCGAAGGCGGGACCGAGGATGTCGACGTCGCGGTGCGGGCGGCGCACCGGGCCTTTACCGGCGGCCCGTGGCCGGAACTCACCGCGAGCGCTCGCGGCGCACTGCTGCGCCGCCTCGGTGACACCCTCGCCGAGCATGCGCACCGACTGGCCGAGCTCGAGGTCCGCGACAACGGCAAATTATTCGCCGAAATGTATGGCCAGCTCAGCTATCTGCCGCAGTGGTTCTACTACTACGGCGGACTGGCCGACAAGATCGAGGGAACGGTGCTGCCGCTGGACAAGAAGGGCTACTTCGCATACACGCGCCAAGAGCCCGTCGGTGTCGTCGGCATCATCACGCCGTGGAACTCCCCACTGATGCTACTGACCTGGAAACTGGCCCCCGCCTTGGCCGCAGGCTGCACCGTGGTGATCAAACCGTCGGAATTCACCTCCGCCTCCACGCTCGAACTGGTCAGATTGTTCCATGCGGCCGGAGTGCCGCCAGGGGTGATCAACGTGGTGACCGGTTTCGGTGCCGAGGTCGGCACACCGCTCGTGGAGCACCCACTGGTCCGCAAGATCACCTTCACCGGATCCGATTTCACCGGGCGCCGGATCAACGAAACTGCCGCCCGCGATCTCAAGCACGTCAGTCTCGAACTGGGCGGTAAATCCCCGAATATCGTATTCGCCGATGCCGATCTCGACGCCGCCGTCAACGGCGTCGTATCCGGCATCTTCGCCGCCACCGGACAAACCTGTATCGCCGGCTCGCGCCTGCTGGTCCAGGACAGTATTCACGACGAATTCGTCGCGCGCGTAGTGGAACTCGCGCGCACCGCCCGCATGGGCGACCCCATGTCCGAGGACACCCAAGTCGGCCCGATCACCACACCCGCGCAATACACGAAGGTGCTGGACTACCTTCGGATCGCCGAACAGGACGGCGCCACACTGGCTTTGGGCGGTGCCGTCGCGACGCGTCCGGAATGCGGCAATGGTTGGTTCATCGAACCGACCATCTTCACCGGCGTCGACAATCGGATGCGCATCGCGCAGGAGGAAGTCTTCGGACCGGTCCTCGCCGTCATTCCGTTTCGCGCCGAAGACGATGCCGTCGCCCTCGCCAACGATGTCCGCTTCGGCCTCGGTGCGGGCGTCTGGACCAGTGATATCGGCCGTGCGCTACGCATGGCCGACCGCGTTCGCTCGGGCACCGTGTGGGTCAACACCTATCGTGCGGTCAGTTTCCTGGCGCCGTTCGGCGGGTTCAAAGATTCCGGGATCGGCCGGGAAAACGGAATCGACGCCGTCCGGGAATATCTCGAAACCAAGACGGTCTGGATCAATTCCGGTGCGCCCGCGGGGAATCCATTCGTGATCCGCTGATCCGCCAAGGCCTGTCGACGATCCGACATGGCGGCGCAGTAGAGCTGAGCTACGAGCATCTGAGCGACATAGAGATCGACCTCAGACGTGGGCACACGCGGGATCCGTATCACCGTGCCACCCATCGGTGAATGATGACGCCGGAGATGTGCCAAAGTTCTACGTAGCAGTCACGCGGGCACGGTCAAGCGTCGCCTTCGTCCTATAGCCAGACACTACTCACTCTTTGCGTTTGCCAGATAGCGAGAGGCATGCCACCTCGTCCCATCGGTATCCGCAGCCCCGCCGCTCGAGCGCAACCATTGTCACGTCGGAAACCGTGACAGCAACGCCATCGAGCGGCGCGTATATAGCAGCCGCCGTTGCAGCAGCCTCCGCCGAGAGTCCCTCATACATCGGGTAGGCAATCGTCACGTGTGGCGCGGACGACGAGTCCTTCACCGGAGCATCAGGGAAGGCGAACAGGGTTGCTGCGCGCAGTGTGTCTCGAAGGTTATTGATCTGCTCGGCGGGCGAAAGGATAAAGCCGATCGCACCACGGAGATTGGTCAGCCGCTCAATCGTCAGGGTGAACGGGGCCTGATCTTCACACGCGCTTCTGGCAGCTTCAGTGATCGAGGCTCGCTGCTCCGGTGTACTCGCACCGTCATGGGCGATCCTGTCGAGCGTGAGGTGAAGGCCGTCATCCGGCGTCAGGTCGAAGAGCCTCGTATCTATCGACTGCTGGCAGTCTTTGGCGGCTGCGTGAAGGTCCGGCGCGTGCTCAAAGGTGAGGAACCAGTAGTAGCCAAGCGGACCGATACGTCCTTCACGCGGTCGCCTATCCATGCTGTTCATCGGGAGTATTCACGCTCGTCAGCATGTCCCGGAGCATCCGCAGCTCCGAGGTGTTCCCCCACCGGACAGTCGCATCACGCACGAACTCCGAACCTCGACGTTGAACTTGAAGCATGAGCGTACCTCTGGAGGGATCGAGGGCGTCAAGCATGATGTCGGTCGCCGCGTCCAGGTCAGCGTCATCAGTCAGAACATGTGCCCGTGCCATGTCGATCATCACCAGCGAACGACCCCAGGGGGAGTTCGCCTCATTCATTTCAGCCAGGGCAAGGCGGGCATACTCTTCGACTCTTTCCGGCGCCGCCAACGACAGGTAGGCCGTGGCCGCATTACCGGCTATCTGCGCTGAGCTGTAACTACCAAGAGAAATGCTCGACGGCACTCCCTCTGATGCTCTGCGACGTGACAGCGCCTCGTGCGCCTCACTCACGGCACGATGCACACCCTCTGTATCGCCGAGTCTTCCCCTCGCCCGTGCAACACCATTGATCGCGAGACGCAACCTCGCCTCCATCCCCCAGACGAGTGCATCGTGCATCTGCAAGCCGCTTATCTACTGCTGGCCGAGGATGACTGAGTTGGCGATACCGGTCATGTGGATTCTGTGGCCCGGCTCGGTGATATTCACGGCGGTGCTCAGTGACCGGGTTGGAGCGTACTGGAGTTCGACGGACACGCTGGGACGACACCGGGCGGGGACGATGCCGAGCCAGGCCCCCTGGGACGAGGTGACGGAGTTCCCCGACGAGGACGCCTCGGAGAGCGATCGAGCGCCGGTCGGGGCTACGACTGCCCGCGGATACAGGATATTCGGCCTTTCACGCGGCACACTCCGATACGGCGGCCTCCGTGGATATGAACCACCACCTTGTGGACATGGCGGGAACTTACTCGAACCGGACCGACATCTTGCAAGACTTCGCTGAACTGCGGCAACGGATCGAGCAAAGCGGACCACGCAAGTCACGACCGTCACGAGACCGAAGAAGCAGTTGACCACTGAGGAGGCTGCCACGATCGTGGCCAAGTACGAAGCTGGCGTTTCCGATGGCTCAGCTGAAGATGGAGCACCACATGGCCAAGCGGACGGTGGCGAAAGTGCTACGAGACAACAGGGTTGCGATCCGGCCACAAGGCGGGCCGCATCGCTAGGCGGGGGGATTCTGCCGTCTGCGTCAGCAACAACGGTTCGCGGGTAGATCACTGCGGTCAACCATCGACACGGTCGACGCCTTGCCGCATGTCGTTGACGACATATACTGTACGTACTGTGGATGAACTGTTCACCATCGAAATCGAGCCAGAGGTGCGGGACTGGCTGGAGGCGCTGCCAGCCAGACACTTCCTCAAGATCGACGAATATGTCGGTCTACTCGCCGAACAGGCAGAGTCGCTCGCCGAGCCCTACGCCCGATATCTCGGTGACGGGGTCCGCGAGTTGCGCCCGACAGTTGATGGCGCCGCCATCCGCATCACCTACTGGCTCGCACCAGGACGGCGAGTGATCCTGCTAACCGTGTTCCGCAAGACCCGGATGCGAGAAGACGCCGAAGTTAAACGCGCGAAACTCGCTCAACAAGTCTGCCAAGCCGAACACGAACCCGCCCACCAAGAATTCGTTCGCACAGTAGAGAGAGGAGAACTGGACCGATGAACCACACACGCTGGAAGACCCTCCGGGAACGCAAACTCGCAGAGGGCGACACCGAACCCGACGAAGTCACCGAGGCCCGCCGCGAAATCCGACTCTCCATGGCACTGGCCCAAGCCGTCTACGACCGCCGGACCGAACTCGGACTCACCCAAGCCGACCTCGCCGAACGCGCTGGCCTCACCCAAGCCAAAATCTCCCGCATCGAAGGCTCCGACACCGTGCCAACCCTCCCCCTGCTCGCCAAACTCGCCGACGCCCTCGACGCCACCCTCAACATCGCCCTCGACGCCGACGACACCCTAGTGAACTTCACCAGTCACCACACCGACGCAGCCTGAAGTCGGCTATCTCGGGGGCCTCATCTACGTTGGATGGCTCCCGTCGTAAACCACTGGACGAGAGTTCAGCCTCGGTCAAATCATGACGCAGAAAGTTCTGCTGGCTTCGGTCAAGGGCTTACCCTCGTCCAGCGCACCCGCTGCAACATAACATCATTGGCCTTCGACTGGTCGAGCTGCTCCAGATGCTGCCCTGTACCGGCACATTCCGGCACCAACGGCTGCGGCAACGTATAGACCACGATCGGATAACGTGCAGCACTACCGATCTCAACGCAGCGAAACCGAACCACACCCGGGAGACAATGTTCTAATCGGCTTCGAAAATAACCCGGTGTGGGGTGCTGCCGGCAGGTAGACCACAAATCGTACCGTCTTCCTGGAGTCCACTACCGAGGCTGCCGACTGACAACGTACGGGATCGACTCCGAAGAAACCGTTTAATGTCGGCCTCGAACTTATACTGTCCAGCAGGATCGACCGGAGTCATGGTCCAATCTTTGTACTTGAGGTGGCCGGTCTGCTCAGCATCGTCTCTACGGTCATGGTGATTTCGATACAGAACCGCGAGATCGACGTCGCCGACTGTTTCCTTCAACTCATTCAGCATTGATCCGAACAACACCACCTTCTGCACAGTCCAAACAGAATACGGGTCTGCGTTCACCGTCCGCACTCGATCCATAAATTCAGCCAGGACCTTCTCCGCGGTAGCGCGCTTGACCGGCCTCGCTGCGCTGGCATTGGCGAAAGCGCCACCTAGGACGGTCATGCAATATTGGTCTTCATTGATGGAATTGAATATCCGTTCTGAACGTTTTTCCAAATACTTCAGCCGAACAAGTTCATCGAATACGTACCCCGGATCATCTAGGAATAGTGAACGATTCCCGTAGTCCCGCGCAGTGAATTCAGCTACGAAGCGCTCGCGCGCAATCAGATCTCGACCCGAAATGCGACGCATTACATCACGGACAGTAATCATAGCCTCGCCGGTATCCGAGAACTCATCGTTCGCGCTGATATTCATATTGCCTCTTCCACCTTAAGCAATGTTTCAGTTGCTATGGACTACCGCCAGTCTCGAAAATAACTTCCCAGGCAACGAACGACTACGCATGTCGCCGATCTCGGATTCGACGACACTGCGGACACCGCGCCAGATCTCGACAAGGATGTGCGTGTGGGGTCGGTTGGGACATCTATCAGTGCCACCACTCATCAGTGGCCGAAGTGAAGAATCACATGGCCCGAGATTCGAGGAACACGTCTCACGGCGACCGCGTCGCGACGCCCAGCCGTCTAGTTCAGACCACGTATCCTTTTTCCAGGCACCGAGTCAGGATTCAAGAGCGCCTCGAAGACCCGGTATCCGGAGTCCTTAACGCCTCCAGCAAACGAGAGTGCACCAGTCGCTGTCAACTTTGCAGCAACTCCATCCCAATATTTTGCCTCCCGATCCCAGTGGATCTGCGACAACAGAGCCAAGAAGTCCACGTAGGAGGGGAACTTCTCGGCGGCCCAGCTCATCTTCTGATGTGCCGCGGCCCCCAGCGCAGCAAGGACAGCCGGTGCTGTAATCGCGGAATGGGTGGCAAACGCATCGGTGAAGGCCTGCAAGACAGCAGAGAGGGCATCGATGACCTCGCGCGTGACCTGACCTTCCGTGAGCTCACCGGGAAGATCTTCGATCTCGACCGTTCCCGAAGTCGCACCTATTCCGCTTTTACCAAGAAGCGTCGTCACTACCATGGATCGAACTGCAGACAGTGTCACCCAGTGTGCATCGTTTGCACTAACCTGCCGCTTGCTGGAGTTGACGAAGTTACCGAATGGCTGGGAGCCATCGGCGGTCGTAACCATTATACCGTCAACGAGTTTTCGTGTGATCGTGGTTGCAAGATCCCTCTGGTCCATCGAAAGGGCGAGGCTCTTGTCAACCGACACACCCTTCAAGTTCCGATCATGGAATATCTGACGGGCGGCTAACGTCCCAATACCCCAGTAGATCTCGAAGGCACCCATTACTTCGGAAAAGTCCGTTTCGACAAGACCATAGCCTGCCTTGTTCTTCCAGATGCGATGCATCGCGGTGAGCTGAGTTTCGGCGTCAACGGCAATTATCTGATCCCGCAACGGAAGCAGCGTATTGCCGTCCGCATCGACAATAAGTGTTCGCGGACACCACAGAGTAAGCGGCGGTGTCGACCATGCATCCCCGAACTCGCCCTTCAACCCGGCAGCGATATAGTCCGCATACGGGCCAATATTCTTCGCTTTGGCGCTCGCCTTGTTGCCAATCAGCCTTTGAACCTCACCCCGAAGCGCTGCATACTCATCCAGGCCTAGATCAACCTTGCTCGATGCAGACTTCTCAACAACCTCGGGGTCGTTCACGATCGCGAGCAGGTTCTCCCAATCGAGAATTCCGATCGCAACCTTGTCGCGGAGTTGCTTGACGTTGACCGGCAAGCCAGTTCGGACAGGTGCATCTGTAGCCATTGGATTCCTTCGAAGGAACTCAGGTGCCGGTTGGTCCGGGCACGATGCTTGACGGCACTAGCCGCGGCTCCGCTTCGCAAGTACTGAAGTCGACTTCAGTACAGAATCTCATAACCGCGGCTACCGACCGTTTGGTTTTACCTGACGGCGTTAGGCGCGACACATGGCCCTCTCGCAAGGAGGACGACGGCCCGGTCCTTGTTGTACCGGGCCTTCAAGTGGACATGGCGCGAATCGAACCCGGCTGACGAACACCACCGGCTGGGCGGATTGGTGATCGCTACCAGCCGTAGATGGAAAAAGGACCATCACTGGCGATGTGCGCCATGGCCGCACGACAGTAGCCGATCATGTAATCAGGCGGTTCATTGGCTGAAAACCATTGCAGCTCTGCGCATTTGTCTGGTTCCCGGTTCCGGGGCTCCCCCTCCCAGGAACGCACCGAAAAGAAGAACGCCATTCGTCCGCCGGAGGACGAGTTGTGCATGATGTGGGCGAAGTGGACGTCCTTGGGAGCGATGCTGATCCCGATCTCCTCCTCGGCTTCGCGAATCAGGGCGTCGATCACGGATTCGCCAGCTTCCAGGTGGCCGGAGGGCAGGTGCCAGGCTCCGTCCTCGTAGCCGGTGTTCTGGCGCTGGCCGAAAAGGACGTCGCTTCCGCGGCGCAGCACGAGGTGAACATCGCCAGTGACTTTGTGTCGCCGAGTATCTGAGCCATGAGCCTTGGTGGTCGCGTCAGTCATGAAACGAAAATCCCCTCTGTCCATAATCGTTGAGCTGGGGTTTGCGCCAAGGGAGTACCGGGGCAGGATCAGCCGAACGCCGACCATGGCACCGGAAAATACGTCGGACTTATCGAACGGGCTTGGAAACGCCGAAACCCCTGGCCCGCAAACGGACCAGGGGTTCGGCGTGCCGAATTGTGGTCAGCTCTTGACCAATTCGGGGACTGCGGTGTCGACTTCCTCGGCATCCTCAGGGACCGCCGCCGCCCGGCTCGGCAGCAGCACGGCCATGACGATCACGATCAGTGCCAGAGCGGCGGAGACCAGGAAGGCCAGGCGCATGCCGTCGAGGTGGGCCGTGACGGGGTCGGTGCCGTCGGAGACGAGTCCGGTGCTGCGGGCCGACATCACCGTGACCACCAGGGCGGTGCCGAAGGCTGCGGCGACCTGCTGCAGCGTGCCGAGCATCGAGCTGCCGTGCGAGTACAAGTGCTGCGGAAGCGCGCCGAGCCCGAGGGTGAAGACGGGGGTGAAGGCGGCGGCCAGCGACACCATCAGCAGGATGTGCAGGGCCAGCAGCTGCCAGTACGGCATGGACATCGAGATCTGGGTGAATCCGGCCAATGCGGCGGCGATTCCGATCGATCCGGGAATGACCAGAACCCGTCCACCGAACCGGTCGAACAGGCGGCCGACCGTCGGCCCGAGCAGACCCATCGCCAGCCCACCCGGCATCACCAGCAGCCCGGTCTGCAATGGGCTCAGACCGCGCAGGTTCTGCAGATACAGCGGCAGCAGGATCATCGAGCCGAGCATCGCCATGAACGCGACCGACATCAGCACCAGTGCCTTCGTGTAGGTGCCGGACAGCAGGACTCGCAGATCCAGCAACGGGGTGCCGATGCGCTGCAGCCGCAGCTGACGGAAGACGAATACGGCGATCAGGGCCGAACCCGCGGCGACGATCAGGGCCGGGCTGGTGTAGTTGTCGCTCTCGAAACGGCTGAGCCCGAATACCAGCCCACCGAACCCGAGTGCGGCGAACACCACGCTGGACCAGTCGATCGCCCCGGCTTGCGGTTCACCGACATTCTCCAGCCGACGCAGGCCCAGCCAGGTGACAACGGCGGTGATCGGCAGGACAAGTACGAAAAGCCAACGCCACGAGCCGATCTGGAGCACCATCCCGGAGACCACAGGGCCGAGCGCGGGCGCCACCGAAATGGCGAGGGTGACATTGCCCATCACCCGGCCGCGGTCCTGTTCGGGCACGACGGTCATGAGTGTGGTCATCAGCAGCGGCATCATGATCGCGGTACCGCCCGCCTGGATGATCCGTCCGAGCAGCAGCACCCCGAACGACGGCGCGACGGCCGATAGCGCGGTACCGGCCAGGAACACTCCCATCGCCACCGCATAGGCCCGTCTGGTCGAAACCCGCTGCAGGAACCAGCCGGTGGTCGGGATGACCGCGGCCATTGTCAACATGAACGCGGTGGACACCCATTGCGCCGCCCGCTCGGTGACCTCGAGGTCGGCCATCAGGCGAGGGATCGCGTTGATCATGATGGTCTCGTTCAGGATCACCACGAAGGTCGCGAGTACCAGTACCCGGATGACGGTCGGCGTCCGCCCTCCCGAGGCGGGGGCGGAAAGTTCGGCTGACATCGGGTGTACCTCCAGAGCGTCTCGGTGGGATTGCGCGTGGCGCGTTGCCGATTCCTCGGACCGCGCCACAGTGGTTGAGACGGGACAGGCGGTTCGAATTCATCGGCCGCGCCAGTATTGCGGTCACCACCGACAAGTTCGGTCGTTGCTCCGATCCATTCGACACATCCGCCCCACCGAGGCATGTGAATGAGAACATGTCTCTCATATTCAGGAAGTCTGTTTCGGAAACGCAAGAACGTCCTACCGGCGGATATGGATGGCGCCCGTCGCTGCCGCGACATTCCTGTGCGGCGGCAATGTGGCAGGAGCCGAAGAGCCGAACGCAACGGCCCCGTGGCTTCCGCAGGATGCGCTCTGCCCGCGCTAGGAACCTCCCCCCGGCAATTGGTGTCGACGGGGACCGGTGAGCATCCTGGCGCAGGCGGTCGCTTGGGCGCACCCCAACGGCTGCGAGACGGAACAGCGCCAGATCGCCGCCGCGGTCGTGCTGTTCCGCTATCCATGCCCCGAATCCGGCGCTGTCGAGCTATACGCGCTGATCGGCGGCGGGCACACATGGGCGGGCTCGCCGCCCATCGCCCCCGAACCGCTGGTCGGCGCTACCCCATCAATCAGCGCTGATCAGCTCGTGCGGGATTACTTCCGAACCCATCCGCGCACCAGCCCACTCCGGTGGTCTGAGCCATCACCACCGGTACCAGCGACCGCGGGTCCCCGCGGAATCGGCGGACCGGAAAACAAAGCCGAGCGCCCAGAGCACCAGGACCACAATCGCAACCCACCATAAAGCCTTTACCGCGAACCCCACGCCGAACAAGATCAGCGCCAGCAGCAGAACCAGCAACAGAGCGACCATTTCTTCTCACCTCCTGCCGCTCGCATACCCGGCAACCAGCACAAATAACGGATATCGGCGATCGGGCCGATGGGTTCGATCCTCGGCTCCGAGTCGTGTTTCCATCGCTTCGGAAAACACCCGCTTCGCGGACCCTTTATGAAGTACGGTCAGCCCATGTCCGAGGACTGTGTGGAGCGATCCGAGGTAGCGCAATCCAACACCTACAACTGGGAGGTCGTTGGCAGCGGTCCCGCCGGGGATTCCGTTGTCGACTCCGGTGACGGGGAATTCGGAATTCCCGACGACTGCACCGGCCGCACATGCACCAACCACATCGAGGTCGGCACCGCGGTGTTCGACCGGGTCGTCGCGGACATCATCATCGAGTACCGAAACGCGGTACTCGATGCCCGCCTCGAAGACGAACCCGACCCGGCCCCGCCGCTGCACCGGGTCAGCATGCGGGTTCGTGACGGCAACGGCGCCGAAATGCTCTCGACGACAGCAGCATTGACCTACCCTGTCGTTACCGTCGCCGATACCGACACCTACCGTAAGCAGGTGGCGTTGGCCGAAAAGCGGGAGCGGCGGCGACGCGAACGCCGCGACAACGCCATTGCCGCGGGAAGATGCGCCCCACGCTCGGGACCGGCCGACCCACGACTGGCCGGACTCATCCTCAACCTGCGTGTCGAGGCCGACACCGTGCGCGAGGAAGTCCCCGACGCCGACCACTGTCGGGAACAATTGGCATTGGCACAGAACACTGTCCAAGCGGCAACCGAAGCAGCGGCACGCGCACAAATAAACGGAACGAGAGCCGAATTCGAACATGCCCACGCGTTTATCCAACGGTGGACGCCACGGATAAACCGCTGGGCCGCATTCCTCGAACTGACCACCGAGGCATATGCCGACGCGGACGCTGTCGACGCCCTCGCCGATCGCATCAGCCTGCAACCCCCACTCGAGGAGTAGCTACTCGATCAGCTTCTCGCTCTTCAGCCAGTCGTAGGCGACATCGGCGGGATCCTCGCCGTCGATATCGACGCGGCCGTTGAGGTCCTGCATCAGCTCGTCGGTGAGGTGTTCGGAAATCGTGCCGAGCAGGGTTCGCAACTGCGGGTAGCGGTCGAGGACGACGCCGCGCACGACCGCGGTACCGCTGTAGGGCAGGAAGAACTTCTTGTCGTCGTCGAGCACAACCAGGTTCAGGTTCTTGACTCGGCCGTCGGTGGTGTAGATCATGCCGAAATTGCACGGAGCGCCCTTGGCCGTCGCCGTGTAGACGACGCCGGCGTCCATTCGCGTCACATTTCCGGCGGGCACACCGTTCGGATCGTTGTAGGGGATCCCGTACTTGTGCAGCATCGGGATGAAACCATCTGAGCGGCTGAAGAATTCGTCGTCGACACAGAAGGTGCGATCGGGCACCGGGAGCGCGGCCACATCGGACAGCGACTTCACCTGTAGGCGTGCGGCATTCGGCGTCGATGCGCCGAAGGCGTATGTGTCATTGAAATTGGCCGGTGACAGCCACTCCAGATCGTGGTCGCGCTTTTCGATGTCGTGGACCCGCTGCCAGAGTTGCTTCGGATCCGAAATCGTCTCGGTCTCGTTGTGGTAGTTGACCCAACCGGTGCCGGTGTACTCCCACAGCACGTCGGCATCGCCGTTGAGCTGGGCCTGTCGAGACGATGCGGAACCCGGCGCTCCGGTCAGATCGGTGACATGGGCGCCCGCCGCGGCAAGGTAGGTCGCGGTGATCTTGCCGAGCAGTATGCCCTCGGTGAAGCTCTTCGAGGTGACGACCAGCTTCGCACCGTCCAGCGGCCGCTCGCCATCGGGCAACCGCGCGTCGTGGAATGTTCCGGACGAGCTCACCAGACCGCACCCCGCGAGCAGCGCCGTGGTCGCGACGAGCGCCGAAAGAAACGTGACCAGTGGCGATTTCATGAGACACCGCGCGGCGTCGCGGCCAGTTCGACGAGTCTGCCGAGCCAGTCGATGATCAATGCGAGCAGCCCGACGAGGATCGCGCCGGAAATGAGCAGCTTGGGTAGGAAGAGGGTGACACCGGTGGTGATCAGTGTGCCGAGGCTGGTAGCGCCGATGAAGGTACTGAGCGTCGCGGTACCGACCAGAATGACCAGCGCGGTGCGCACACCGTTGAGGATCACCGGCACCGCGAGCGGAAGTTCGACCTGCAACAGTGTCCGCGTACCCGAGAACCCGATACCCCGCGCGGCCTCGATCGTGCGCTGATCCACCTGGCGCAGCCCGACGATCGTGTTCTGCAGGATCGGCAGGATCGCGTACACCACGAGACCGACTATCGCCGTGCGGAATCCGGTGCCCAACCAGAAGGTGAACAAGACGAGTAGACCGACCGCGGGCGCGGCCTGGCCGATATTGGCGATATTGACGGCGATGGGCTCGAACCGCTGCAAAGCTGGACGGGTCAGTGCGATGCCCAGCGGAATCGCGACGACAACAACGATCACCGTCGCGACCACGGTCAGCTTGATGTGGGCGAGGATCGTGGTCTGCAGATTGGCCCAGCCGAGAGACGCCTGTTCTGTCCCCGTGAAAGTGGTCGAGCGATACCAGATGACGTATCCGATCGCGATGACACCGATGACAAGCGGTTCGAACCACACGTCGATCGGGATGCGGCGCAGGCGATTCATGAGAGCCCGGCCGATCCGGGCTCGTCGGCGGCGACCACAGGTGTCGGCGCCGAATCGGTGCCATCGATGTACGTCTCATACGACAGGTCCTCGCCATCGCCGGTTCCCTCGGCGAGTTTGGCCCGGATCACCTCGGTCACCGAGGTGATGCTGAGCGATCCGACGACCGCGCCGCGACCGTCGGTGACCAGCGCCGCGCCCTGGCTGGTCGCGAGCATGGCGTCCAACGCGTCATTGAGGGTCGAAGATCGCGCGACGACGGGCAAGCGCCGATCGAGGAAGTCGGAAACCTCGGGTTTGGTTGCGACCTCGGTGAGCGAGGGCCACGATCGCGGCCGCCCGACCTCGTCGACGACGACGATCCAGGTGTGCCCGGCCGCCTTCGCGCGTCCGATCACCTCCTGCGCCGACTCCCCTACCCGAGCGGTGATCACCTTGTCGTAGGCGACATCACGCACCCGCGACACAGTCAGATACGCCAACTTCGCGCCGGATCCGACGAACTCCCGCACAAACGGCGTGGCCGGATCAGTGAGGATTTCCTCCGGGCGCGCGTACTGCTCGACGTGACCGCCTTCGGACAGGATCAGCACCTTGTCACCGAGTTTGGTGGCCTCCTCGAAGTCGTGCGTGACAATCACGATGGTCTTTCCGAGTTCGTGCTGAATGGCGATCAGACTGTCCTGCAGGCGAACCCGGGTGATCGGATCGACCGCGCCGAACGGCTCGTCCATGAGCAGGACCGGCGGGTCGGCCGCGAGGGCGCGGGCGACACCGACCCGCTGCTGCTGTCCGCCGGACATATCTTTCGGCAGCCGGTCGGCGAAGGTGCCCGGGTCCAGACCGACCAGATCGAGCAGATACTCGGTGCGTTCGGCGATCCGCTTCTTGTCCCACCCGAGTACCCGCGGGATGGCGCCGACATTTTTGGCGACCGACCAGTGCGGGAAGAGCCCGCCGGACTGGATGACATATCCGATCGACTGCCGCAGCTTGTCCGGATCTTCCCGGGTGACGTCGCGGCCACCGATGAAGATCCGGCCTTCGGTGGGCTCGATCAACCGGTTGATCATCTTGAGTGTTGTCGTCTTACCGCAGCCGGACGGGCCGACGAAGGCGACGATATGGCCGGCGTCGATTTCCAGGTCGAGCCGTTCGACCGCCGGTTTCTCCTGGCCCTTGTAACGCTTGACAACCGAGTCCAGCGTGATGGACGCCCCGGTGACATTGCGTTCCGGTTCGGTCATGACAGTCCCTTTGCGATCGTGAGGCGTCCGAGCAGGACGAGGAGCGCGTCGAACACCAACGCGATGAGGACGATGAGAATGGTGCCGGTCAGCGCCATTTCGAGCGCGTTCGCGCCACCGAGCCGCGAAAGGCCGTTGAAGATCAGCGACCCGAGGCCGGGTCCGAGAACATAGGCCACAATGGCGGCGACGCCGACGATCATCTGGGTGGACACCCTGATGCCGGTGAGGATCACCGGCCACGCAATCGGCAACTCGACGGTCAGCAGAATGCGCCATCGCGAAAAGCCGATCCCGCGTGCGGATTCGACGACCGCGGCCGGCACCGACCGCAAACCGACGATCGCGTTTCCGATCACCGGCAATGCCGCGAAGAAGGCCAGCATGATGAACGACGGAACCACGCCGAGTCCGAATGGGACCAGCAGCAGCGCCAACAGCGCGAGCGAAGGAATGGTCAGCGCGACCCGGCTCGAGGTCAGTGACAGCGCGGACATCAGCGGAAGCCGATAGACCGCGACCGCGATGAGAACAGCGACGATAGTTCCGACCAGCACCGTCTGAAATGCCAGGGAGGCATGCTGATATGTCAGAAACGCCAGAGTCTCTCCCCGTCCTCGGATGTAGCTCCACAAATGCACGGGATTCCCATCGTCAGCCGAAGACCGGTCGGTACCTGCCTGCGCACAGTAACCGGACACGCGAATTATCAAAGACTAAACGAAACTGCCGCACGCCGCCTGATGGCGGCGGTGAATCGGCTCCCTCCATTACCGACGACTCCAGTTGCGGTCGGGCTTATCGTGCAGGGAAACCGAACGCGGCCGAACAGCGCGAGTCCCTGTGTGCCGCCGCCGTTCGGTAGCCGCACACAGGGACTCGACGTGTTCGCGGACCGGATCAGGGAGTGGAGTAGCCGATCAGCGCGCCGATGCCGGCGCCGATCGGAATGGTGACGAGGGCACCGACTCCACCGAGGAAGAAGCCGATCACCGCGCCGATGCCGGCGCCGACGAGCGCGCCGATCCCGGCGTTGTACTGCTTACGGGCAATGGTGTCGGAGGCCTCGTCGATTGCCTGTGCGGTCCGCGTGGTGTCGGATTGTGCTGTGAGGGTGAGGGTTCGGCCGTCGTTGGCGATCTCCGGCGTCAGGGCGACGGTCCCGGCTGCGGTCCGCACTCCCAGCGGTATCGAGGTCACCGCATTGCCAGCGGCGTCGGTGAGAGTGATCGAAAGAGCATCGGCGGCCACGGTGAACCGTCCGGCCTCGACGGTGGTGCTGACACCACGGCGGTCTGCTGTCGGTGCGGTGATGAAGTTGATGCCGTGATCGGTTGCCCGCACGGTGGTCTCGGTCGCTACCGGCTGGGCCTGTACGGCGCCCGCGGTGATGCCGGTCGCACCGATCGCGAGCAGGGCGGTGGCGGCGAACTTGGTGGCACTCATGGTTTTCCCCACATTTCATCGGCTGTCGCGCGCCGACACGTGCCGAAAGCCCGTGCCGGGCCACGTGATTCAGTCGACCACATCTGTGATCGAAGGTAATAGTACCGTCCATGAGCAACCCCGGCGGGATCCGATTCGGACCAGGGCGGGTTCCGATCACCTTGCCGCCCAACATCTCCGGTGCTCAAAGGTGTCAGCGGACAGCAAGTGGAGTATTCAGGCGCTCACCGATTGCGTCGACCACGCAGTATCAGCCAGGTCACCAAGGCCGCGATGGCGGCGGTGGCCCCGGCGGCGAGTGGCAGCGGGCGACTACGCGTCACGGCGGCGAATTGCACGGCGCGGTCTTGAGTTGCCGCGCCGACTTTCTCCCGCTTATCACGCACGGCTTCGGCTGCATGGTGCACCTTCGCCCGGGCGTTGTCGGCGGTCTGATGCAATTCCGCCTCGGCTCTACCCTTCACATCGAGCTTGTCGGTCAGTTCCGCCACGGTCTGTCCCAGCTCTTGTCTGGTCAGGTCGCGGTCGGCGCGCAGCAGTTGCGCCTCGGGCGATTCGAGTGCGGGTTTGCTCTCATCACTCATCGCTATCCTCCGATCTTGATTGCATGGATATCTCGCTGTACGCCGGTGATCGCCTCCTGCGGGACCGGCGGGACCGCCTTCTGCAGGTCCCTCTTGCCGATGAGGGCCAAGCCGGCGCCGACGAGCAGCAGTACCACTCCGACGATCAGTGCCGCGGCCCAGCCTGACAGCGGACCAGCGAGGGCGATGATCGCCGCCGCGATGACAGCGCCGCCGCCGTAGCACGCCGTGAGCGCCCCGGCACCGGTCACGACCGCGCCGCGCCCCAGACGTTTGCCTTTGCTTTGCACCTCCAGTTCGGCGAGCTTGATCTCGTCGCGGATCAGGTGGGCCATTTGCTCGGTCGCCTCGTTGACGAGCTCGATAACCGACCGTGTCTGCGTGGGCGAGGTTTCGATATACGACCCGGTGGGTGTTTCGGTCATGGCAATTCCTAGGTACTCGGGATAAAGCTCCGGATACGACCGAATTGGCCCACTTTGCCACTTTCAAACCCCCCGCCGGCCGAATGGTCTTGATGGTGGGCCGCGCTGCCCGATGCGGGCACCAGGATTCCATCGCGGACTCTGATCCGTGCCGATGACGACCCGCCGCAGAGCACCCTCACCAGCTCACCCGATGAGGTGATCGGCTACCGACAGCCCGGCCGTTGCGGGCAGCCTGCAGAGCTCTATGTTCCGAAATACCTTCCCACCCTTGCGCAGTGGCTCCACGCACCCGCTCCGCACGAGTTCGCTGAGTCCCTCCACCGTGTCAGTTCGAGTCGGCACGCCCAGCACTCCGATCTCACCCCTGGCGTCGAATGCCGCCAGCGCCTCGTCCGAGCGCCGTCCCAAGGCCTGGCGGACCGCCAGCGCGTTGGCGTTGCCCGCTTGTTGCAGCCGCAAGACTTCGCCGCCTGTGGTGACAACGAAGTTCGCGATCGTCTGCGGCGGAAATCTCGCCATTCCCGCCGCCGACCGTCGAATTCGAGGTGCGCCTCTCGGCACCCGGCTTCCTCGGATACGAACGAGCGACGAATTGGCAGCGCGTCGAGGACGGATTACTTCTTGGCCGCGTTGTAGGCGGCGACGATATCGGCGGAGATCCGGCCCCGCGCCGATACCTGGTGGCCGTTTTTACGGGCCCATTCGCGGATAGCGAGCGACTGTTCCCGATCCACCGGCGACCGAAAGTCTTTGCCACCTCTGGCCTTGGCCCCGGCCTTCACCCGACCGGTCCTGCGGGCCTTCTCCGCCCAAGGATCCAGGTTGGCACGCAGCTTTCCGGCATTCTTTTTCGACAGATCAATCTCGTAGGTAACGCCGTCAAGGGAGAACAGAACGGTCTCCTCGGCTTTCGACGTGCCATCCAAATCATCGACCATGGTAACGGTCACTTTCCTTGCCATGAGCCAGCCCTTCATGTGTGAGCAATTCTTCGGCATATTGATCGTACCGAATGACCCGTTTATGCGGTGTCGGGTACCACCAGAAACATGATGGGATCTCGGTTCACCACTGCATAACCGGATCGCCAGACAAGGCACGATGCTGCGGTGGCGAGACACGGACTTCGAACGAGGCCATCTCGCCGAATCCGAAGACTTGTTCCGAAGGCCGACGCAGCAGGCAATACCGACGCGATGTCCGGTATCGTGCATTGCTCGACGTGGGCAAGAATTTCGCGAGCCCGAATGGCGGTACCGCAAAGCAATCGACGCCGACGAAACCAGGATCATGAACAATTCGGGCATATCGACCCTCGAAGGCCACGAATTCACCGAAGCGGAAAACACCGACCGTGCACCGAGCAAGTTCGGTTGGCAAAGAAATTGAGACATTGCACGAGGACGGACTGTCGCCGAGGTCGAGTGTGCCTACATCTGAGCCCAAGCGATTCGGGTCCGCACGTAGGCTCGGATTCGAACCGTCCTGCGGTGAAGATTATCGAGAGGCGATGATCCGAGCACGCAGTCTACGTCGAGGCGCGCACGACGAGGCGGGCGATGTCGGTGGGCTCATGAGCCGATGGCACCTGATACCCCAACTCGGCGAGGACTGCCGCGATCGCGGCGGTGGCGACCGCGGTGGGATCGAACTCCACGGTGGTCAAAGGAGGTGAACTGAACGCTCCCATGGGGTTGGCGTCCACGCCGATGACGGCGAGGTCGTCGGGACAGCGGAGTCCGGCCTCGCGGATACCGAACAGCACCAGGCCAGCGATCTCGTCGCTCTGCGCGCACACGGCGGTCACACCGTCGCGCACCCACCCCGCCGCTACGGCGGCGACATTGTCCGGAGTGACCTCGCCGACGCTGATGGACGGCAGATCGTGCATGCGTGCCGCCCGCTCGACGCCCTCGAACCAATAGTCGCCCAAGGCACGCCATTTCGCGATTCCGGTATAGGCAAAGGCGATCTTGCGGTGCCCACGCGAGACCAGATGCCCGACACGCAATGCGCCGACCGACAGCAGCGGATCCCCGAGCGCGGGCAGCAGTCCGATCTCGATATGCGGCACCTTCGCCGCTCGAACCGCGGTGCGCACCCGGGTGCTCAGCGGAAACATGCTGACGACCGCGATCGGATCGAGATTGCCGATGGCATCGACGACCTGCTGATCGTCCTCGGTCTGGAAGATCTGCACCTGCAACAACCCGTGGCGGGCGAGTTCGGTGGTCATCCGGTTACCGGCTTCGATCGGCATGTCACCGACCGCCACCCGCGGCACCACATACAGCACCACGCCGCCCTTGCCCCGAGCCAGATTCCGCGCGGCGACATTCGGCCGATACCCCAACTGTTGGGCGGCGGCGTAGACGGCCTCCCGGGTTCGCGCCGAAATCCGCTTACCCTCGGCATTATTCAGGACATAGCTGACCGTCGCGGTCGATACCTTCGCCAGCCGCGCGACATCGGCGTTCGTAGGCCGCGCAATCCTGTCCTCGACGCTCGGCGCGTCACCCTCACCAGCGGCCATGGCCTCATGATGGCACGCCGCTCCCCGTTCATCCCCGTCGGCGGTGTTCGAAGAACTCCGCGGCTCGGCGAATCGAATTCTCGACCGGCTCGGGCTTCCACCCGAGTTCGCGCTCGGCCTTGCTGTGGTCGAGCGGCGACATCAATTCGGCCATGCGCACACCGACTGTGGCGAATGGGAGATCGCGGTTCAACAGACGGGCGGCGAGGTCGTTGCCGCGGGCAGCGAAGTAGAGCACTCCCAGCGGCAAGCCGATGCGCGGTGCGCGGGCTCCCACCGCAGCAGCGGCGATCTCGTGGACCTCGCGGCTGCTCATGTAGCGCTCGGAAATGATGTACCGCTCGCCGGGACGGCCGTGGGTGCCCGCGAGGACCATCGCACGGGCGGCGTCCTCGATGCCGACCACCTCCGAGGAGAAGTCGAGATAGAACGGGAACCGCCCGGCGGCAACCCGGGCGATCACCGAACCGTGCGGTGTCGGCCCCCAGTCGCCGGGGCCATAGGTTGTGGAGACGCACATGGCCACTGCCGGAAGGGACTTCTCCCTGACGTAGCGCATCACGAGATCCTCGGCCGCGACTCTGGCCGCGATGTAGGGACCGCCATCGTCCCAATTGTGCGGGTCTTCCTCGGTGACCGGGCGCTCGTTGCTGATGGCCAGCGTTCCGGCGGTACTTGTGAAGACGAATTTGTCCGGACCGGCCGCGACCGCGGCGTCCAGCACATGCCGTAAACCCTCGACATTGGTGCGGAACAGGGGTGCCGGATCGCGCAACCACATCCGCGCGTCCACGACACAGTAGTAGACGACGTCACACCCCTTCATCGCCGAGCGCAGTGCGACGTCGTCGAAGACGTCACCGTAAACGCGTTCGACATCGAGGTCATCGATCCCCAACGTCGAACTCGAGGGGCGCAGCATCACCCGTACGTCCGCGCCATCGGCCGCCAACCGACGGGTGACGTGGCTGCCCAGGAAACCGCTGGCCCCGATGACCAGCTTCTTCTGTGTCATAGCCGCCGACATACCTACTTCAGCATGCTGCCCGCGTCGATCGGCAAAGGTACGCCGGTCACGTAGCGGGATTCATCGGAGGCCAGGTAGAGAACCGCATTACTGATGTCGCTCGCCTCGACCCACGGCACCGGCAGGGTATGGAACATCTGGCAGATCGGCTCGAGATCCTTCGGGCCCGGATTCTCCAGGTCGGGGCGGAACAGCTTGAAAGTTCCCTCGTTCAAGAGCATGTCTGTGTTGACGTGCGTGGGATGCACCGAATTGACCCGGATCATATGCTGGCCCAACTCGACGGCGAAGGTTCGCATGAGGCCGACGACACCGTGCTTGGCCGCGACATAGTGCCCGACCTGCGGGTACGCCTTGAGACCGCCGACCGAGCTGGTGAGGATGATCGAGCCGCCACGGCCAGCCGCGATCATATGCGGCACAGCAGCTTTCACGCTCTTCCACACCCCACCGAGGTTCACTCCGATCATGTCCTCCCAGAGGTCTTCCTCGAGATCGACCAGCTGACCACCCTGGTTGGCGAGGCCCGCGTTCGCGATGATGATGTCGAGTCGGCCCAGCTGCTCGACGCCACTATCCACCGCCCCCTTCAGCGCCGCATAGTCACGCACGTCGACCTCGGCGGTGACGACGCGCCGGCCTTCGGCCTTGACGAGATCGGCCGTGGTCGCCAAGTCTTGCGGCGTCGGCATCGGAAAGGGCACCCTATCCAGCTGTTTGCAGACGTCGATGGCAATGATGTCGGCGCCTTCCTGCGCCAGCCGCACGGCGTGGCTGCGACCCTGGCCACGCGCCGCGCCGGTGATGAATGCGACCTTTCCTTCGACCCGTCCGGTCATGATTACCTCTATTCGTTGTGTTGATTCGTCGGTCAGGATGTGAAGGCGGGCAACGTTTCCCAACCGCGGACGGTCGAGGTGGGCGACAATTTGGCGCTGGCCATATCGACCTCCCACTCGGGGAAGCGCGCCAAGATCTCCTCCAGCGCGATCCGGCCCTCCAACCGAGCCAGCGCCGACCCCATGCAGTAGTGCGTGCCCACGCTGAAGGTCAGGTGTTGGCGGGTGTCGCGATGGATATCGAAAACATCGCCGTCCGCTGGGAATTGCCGGTGGTCGCGGTTCGCCGCCCCGATGAGCATCATCATGACGCTGCCCTCCGGAACCGTCCGGCCGTGCAGTTCGACATCCCGAGTCACATAGCGCGCGACGTGCGGTGCGGGGGGCTCGAAACGGAGCAGTTCCTCGACCGCGTTCGGAATGAGCCGCGGGTTCTCGACCAGTTCACGCCGCTGGTCGGGATGTTCGGCGAGAACCTTACCCGCCCAACCGATCAGCCTCGTCGTGGTCTCATTACCGGCACCGGCAACCACGTTCACGTAGATCAGCAATTCATCGCGGGTCAGTCGCCGCACGACTCCGTTCTCGTCCTCGAACTCCACGTTGAGCAGCTCGGTCATGATGTCGTCGGAGGGATGCTCGGCACGCCAATCGATATAGGCGGAGAATATGTCGCCAGTGGCCAGTCCCTCGGAGGCCGCCTTCATCGGCTTGCCCTCCTCGGTCCGCATCTGCTCGTTCGCGAAGTCGCGGATCGCTTCCTGATCCTCCTCGGGAATGCCGAGCAGCATGCCGATGGTGCGCATCGGCATCTGCGCGCCGATATCGGCGATGAAGTCCAGCCGACCGGTGCCGACCAATGGATCGAGGCTGCGGACACAGAATTGGCGAATCTTGTCCTCGAGTTCCCGGATCTTGCGCGGAGTGAACATGCGCGACAACAGCTTTCGGTGGATGTCGTGAACCGGCGGATCCTCGAAGATCAGAATTCCGGGCGGCATCTCGATTCCGGCCTTGATCAGCTCGAGGATGGCTCCACGTGCGGAACTGTAGGTGCCCGTATCGAGCAGTCCGGCATTCACATCGGCCCACCGGCTGATCGCGTAGAAGTCGTGCTGCTCGTTGTAATAGATGGGCAGTTCTTCGCGGAGCCGCTTGAACATCGGGTAGGGATCGGCATTGAGTTGGATATCGTAAGGGTCGTAGTAGATGTCGTTGATTGCACTGGTGGTCACGGAGATTCACCCCTCCTGCTCGAATTTCGATATGGCACTTTTTAGTTGGATGGCGGGGCGGACCGCTTACGGCAGTTCGACCTTGCTCGTCAGCCAGCGACCGTCGACGCGGTCCATGGTCATCAAGATGCGGTTGCGATCGACGCGTGGCGTCGGGTTGGTCACGTTGGTGATTTCGGCGTCGACGAACAGCATGATCACAGCGTGGTCCTCGGCAGCGGACTGCACGCTCGCGGCGACGACATGTCCCTTGCTGACCGACTTGGCCTGCAGCAGCATCGGCTTGAGCTGATCGGCCGACTTGCTGTACATGCTCTTGAATTCCCCGGTCGCCCCGTTCAGGACGGTCGCGAAATCGCTGTCGATATGCGAGGAATCGATGCTGGTCAGGGCTACCGCGTAGTCCTGAGCGGCCGCCAAAGCCGCCGCGCCCGCGGCTTGGCGATCGTTGCGGGTCTCGAGTTTCCAGCCGAACACCGCCGCGAGTATGACCGATACCACGACCAGCAGCATCAGGATCCCGGTCAGCGGGCGTGGCAGTAATCGGCGCCACGAGCGGCCGGATTTCCCGGTGCCCTCGGCGGCGTCCGCGACCGCGATCACGCCGTCCTCAGCGGCGCCGGCGTCGGCGTTTTCAGTTGCGTCCGCACCGGCGTCGGACGCTTCCACACCGACAGTCGATGGTGCCGAATCATCATGACTCTCATCGGGATTCGTGGCTGACACCGGGTCGGGCACCGCACTCGCGCCGTCGGACGAGACCGAGTCGTCGACCTTGTCCATTGCCATCACCGAGCTCTTGTTCATCCTTGTCTCCTGTTCACGATCGTCGTTCCCCCGATGCGCTATCCCCCTTGCACGAATGGGCCGCCGTAGGTCTGTGGCACGGTGTACGGCCCGGTCGGTGTCGGGTCCGCGCGCTGCTGCGGATCCACGCCGGGTGGGATGGTCGCCGTGTTGTCGCCGGGCGGCCGGGGCGCGTTCGCCGCGCCACGTGGCATCAGCGACGGGTCGGTATTCGTACACCGGGCGTGCAGATAGGGTTCCGGGGAATCCGGAATGGTGCCTGGGAGGCGCGGCAGGTCGTAGTCGCACGCATATTTCGGGTAGACACTCGCAATGGCCCACACCCCGCCGTCGTGCAGGGCCGAAATGATGGCATCGAGCGTCGAGCCGGTGCGCTGCTGTGGAAAGAAGAATTCTTGCAGCGCCGGCACATGTACGTAGGCCATCTGTGAGGTGGTGGCCAGGTTGCCCAGCAACTGCACCATGGTCGGCGAGTTGTCGGCGATGATCTTGTCCACCGCGGTAAGCGCGGCCGGTGTGTTGTCGACCAGGGTCTGGTAACCACCGGTCATCGATCCCACCCCGGCCATCGTCTGTGCCAGGTCGGCGGCGGTCGCCTGCAGCCCCGGAGCGGCGTCGCGCAGCGTGAAGAGCACTGACTTACTGTTGTGCAGTAGCGAAACCGTCTGCGGCAGAACCGAATCCAAGGTAGAGAGCAGGAACATGCCGCCGTCGACGATGGCGGCCAGTTTCTCGGGTGCTGCCGAACTCGCACCGAGTTCGCGCACTATCGCCTCAATCCGGGCCGGATCCAGCTGCGCCAGCGTGCCGCTCATGCTGGCGAGCATGGTGGCCAATGTGACCGGTGTGGACGTCCGCTCTTTGGCGACGACGTCGCCGTCGGCCAGATACGGCCCGTTCTCGGATGCGGGCAGGAAGTCCAGATACTGTTCGCCAGCCGCCGACAACGAGGCAACCCGAACCTCGCCGGTACGCGGGATCCGCACACCGGAGCGGAGGTCGGCAACGGCGACGACCTTCTCGGCGTCAACACCCACCGACCGCACGCGGCCAACCCGGACGCCGCGCAGCGTGACGTCCTGACCGGGCAGCAGGCCGCCGGATTGGGCCAGTTCGACCCGCACCTGGTATTGCGACCGGAACGGATCGAGTTGCAGGGAGCCCAACAGCAGGTACCCGAGCCCGAGGACCAGAACGAGCAGTAGGCCGATGCACGAAGTCAGCAGGCGGTTGCGCGACATTTGCCGCACCGTGTACACCAGCGCCCGCGCGGGTGGTTCCAAAATTACGGCTGTTTTCATCGGCCTGGCTCGACTTTTTCTCGCAAGCGGTTGAGGGTGTATTCCAGCGACCCGATGAAGTTCACCCACTCGGTCGCGTCCGGCATTCTGGCGCCGGAATCGGCGGGAGTATTCGGATCCGGCAACGCGCCGATCGCGAGCCGGGCGACATCGACATTCACGTGCGCCGACGACGCGCTCGTCACTTTCATGATCAGCGGGATAAGCCCGATAAGTGCGTCGAGGTTTGCGTCGGGATTGTTCGCTGCGGCGTTCATACCGTCGGCCAGCACATTGACCGATTCCATCAAGCTGCGGTCGTTCGTGCCGTTCACCGAGGGGTACCGGGCAATCTGCTGGGTGATCCGGTTCACCTGCCCGACCAGATCGATGATGGCGCGGGTGTTATCGCCGATGACCTGCAGAGCCGGTCCGGCCGCGGCGAGAACGTCGCTGACGTCGGCCCGCTGCGTCGCGATCGTCGCGCTCAGATCGCCGGTGGCCGCCAGGATTTCGCGGATCCGGTCGGACCGGGTCGAGAGGTTTTTCACCAATTGTCTGGTCTGCTCGATCATCTCGGCCAGCCGGTCACCGCGCCCGCCGACGGCCGCGCCGAGGCTATTGGCCAGGCTGGTGAAGTTCTCGATGGCACCACCGTTGACGAACAAGGCCGCTCTGGTGAGCACTTCCTCGATGGTCGCCGCCGCCGACGTCGACTTCAGCGGAACTCGCGCGCCGTCGGCAAGATCGGGAGCCGCAGGATCCGGCTCGGCGGGCGGGGTAAGTGCGACGAACACGTCACCCATCGGTGTGGCCGAACGCAATTCGGCGGTGGTCCCCGCGGGCAACCGCACACCGGATTTGATCCGCATCACGACCACGGCCGTGTAGTTCGCGGCCTGCATCGACTGGACCTCACCGATATCGGCGCCGTTGAGCCGGACCTTCGCTTTGGCGGGCAGGTTGAGCGCGTTGGCGAAGGTGGCCGTCAAGGAATAGCTGTCGCCGCCGATGCCCGGCGCCGGCAATGGGAGCTTGTCCAGTGTCACCGAACACGCGGTGGCCGAGCAGGCAGCGGCCGACACCGCCACCACCGCGGTCATGCGGAGAAGGCGTTGTCGCGAACCGAATTTCGTCATAATCGAGTCATCCCTGCTATTTCGGCGGTGCGCCGGCCATGACCGCGAGCATCTGGCCGATACCGAAGTCGGGACCCATATCGCGCGCGGTTCCGGTCGCACAGCCGAGCTCCTTCAGCCCCAACAGGTTGCAAACCGTCTTCAGCATCTGGCCGTCGAGGAAGAACCTGTTCAAATCGACCGTGGCGCGCAGTGCGCCGATATTCTGGTCGATAGCGTTGTAGGCGTTGTCGGTCACCAGCGGAAAGACGTCGAGAAATTCCGCCAGATTGTCGTTGTAGTCGGCCATGGATTTGGTGATCGTGTTCGAATTCGAAGCCAGCGCCCGCAGATTGCCTTGATTACGCTGCAGCAGATCGGTCATCGCGATGATGATCTGATTCAGCCTCGCCCCGGTGTCCCCGGCTCCCAGGTGCTGGTCGGCGAGAATATCGCTGAGCGTCCGCACACCGGAACCGAATTCGCGCAATGCCTGATCATTGCGGGCCGCGGCCGCGGTCAAGGCATCGAGATTCTGCACGACCGAGGTAACCGCGGCACGGGTCGCGGCACCGTTGTCCGGGCCGAGCTGCATTGCGCGCGACAGTTCGCTCATCGCATCGCGCAGATTGTTCCCGTTGTCGGCCAGGATCTGGGAGCCGACGTCGAGCAGACCACCGACCGGTCCATGGCCTTTGCCGTCCCCACCCAGCGAGGTAGACAGTTTGTCGGCCATCGCGAGCAGGCTGTCGAATTCCACCGGGGTCCTGGTTCGATCGGTGGTCAGGACAGTGTGGTCGGCCAGCGCCGGACCGTCGCGATATACCGGAGTGAGTTCTATGTGCCGGTCGGTCAGCACGGAGTCCGACACGACAACCGCCTGGGCACCGGCCGGAATCTTGACCCATTTGTCGATATCCATGGTGACGTCGACGCGCGTCGCCCGCGCCTGGATGTCGACGACTTTGCCGACCCGCATACCGAGTACCGAGACGGCGTTACCGGTGTACAAGCCATTCGCATTCGCGAACTGCGCGGTAATCGTCATGGAGGTATCGGTCAGCCCGCCGAGCGGGCCGCTGGAACATCCGGCGACCACGGCGCCGATGAGGGCGACGGTCGCCAGCTTCACTCCTCGGATCACGCTATTCATTTGCAGTCCTGGAAGTACGGTTGCTGGTTCACGTGTTTCGCGTATCCGCTCAGTGCGCACATGAAGGAATCGATGAAGGCGCCGTCGGGCGCATTGGCCGCCAGTTCCTGGCCGGACCCCGATGCGTTCGCGAACAACCGCCACGGCACCGGCAGGATCTGCAGGATGTTGCGCAACAGGTCGTCGTGCCCGGCAATCATTGCCGTCATCTGCGTCAGATCGGTGATCAGTTGCTGGATTTGCGGCCCGTCGTCCACCGCGATGGGCTTCAGCTGTTGGACCAGCGTGGTAGCGGCGTTCAGCAGTGCTTCGATGGCCTGCCGCCGAGAAATAATCTGCTCCAATATATTTCGGCCCTGACCGACCATGGCCGCCAGGTCCGCCTGCTGCTCGTGCAGCACGTCGAGCACCTGATCGGTACCGTTGAGCAGCGAACCGATCTGGGTGCGCCGATCGGCGATCACCGAGGACAGCGACCTGATGTTGCCGAGGATTTCGGGCATCAACGCGGGTGTACCGCGCAGTTGCTCGGACAAGGTATTCATCGTCTGCGCGACCCGATCGGCATCGATGCTGCTGAAGGTCGTGGTGGCATTCTGCAGCGCGGTTTGCAGGTCGTAGGGCACCTCGGTGCGTGACAGCGCGATCGAATTGCCGCGCAGGTGCCCCGTCCCGGCGGGACGGAGTTCGATATAGCGCGACCCGAGCAGCGTCGTCAGTTTGATGGCGGCCCCGGTATCGGATCCCAGCGGTAGGCCGCGGCGCAGCTTCATGGTCACCACCACGTGGTCCCCGGCCAGCCGTGTTCCGGTCACGGTGCCGACCTGGATACCGGCGAGGGTCACCGCATCGCCGGAGCCGACACCTGCGGCCTGCGCGAAGTCGGCCCGGTAGGTCTGCTCACCGAGGTGCAGTGAATTCACGAATACCGTCACCCCGACCATCACCGCGACCACGGTGACCGCGACCAGGCCGATTCCCAGTTTGCTGCGGTCCTCGAGCGGGCGGTGGCGCATCCGCTGCCATACTGTTTTCAGTCGTCGTATCATCGCTGCCTCACCTGCAGATCGCCGAGTTCTCGACTTTGCCGCCGGGGTTGCTCGACCCGAGAATCGCCGCGAGCAGCGGATCGAATCCGGGCAGCATGCTCACCTGCACATCGCAGGGGTAGGCGTCCACATAGGCGCCGTTGTCGGTAACGCGGGCCATTCCCTTCAGCAGGAACGGCAAATTGAAACCCAGCTCGGCGAACTTCTGCTTGTTGTCCATGAAGTGCTGGGCGAATCCCGGTTGCCGATCGACGAACGCATTCATCGAGGGACTGGCACCACGCACTACTTCCGCGGCGCGGCCCAGCACACCGGAGATCGAATCGACCTGCTCGAACAGCACATCACGCTGCTGGTCCAGCGCATCGAAGATCCTGCGCGTCTGCTGCAGCACCGTCTTGAGGTTGCCGCTCTGCTTGGACATATCACCCAGTACCGCACCGAGATTGTCGATCACCTGACCCAGCACCTGGTCCGGCCCCGCGAATGCCTGTGCGAGCGAGGCGGTTTCGGCGATCAAGGTGGTGATCGCACCATCGTCGCCCTGCAGCGCCCGCACCACCGCCGCACTGATGTTGTCGACCTGTTGCGGATCGAGCACGCTGAACAGTGGCTCGAATCCGTTGAGCAGCTTCGAAATATCGAACGACGGCTCGGTGTGCTCGACCGGGATCTGCCCGCCTGGCGGTAACACCTTCGGATCGCCGAATTCCCGCAGCGACAGTCCGATATAGCGCTGCCCGATGAGATTCTGATAGGTGACCGACGCTGCCGTGTTGCCGTACAACACCTGGCCGCGCTGGACCTCGAAGGTCACCTTCGCACGGGTGCCCACGAGTTCGACGGCTTTTACCCGGCCGACCCGTACCCCGGCCATGCGCACGTCGTCGCGCGCATGCAGTCCCGATACATCGGTGAAGATCGCGGAGTACGTTTCGGTCTGCCCGCTGACGTCACGTGACAGCGTCACATACATCATCCAGGTCAGCCCGACCGAGACCACCAGGAACAAGATCAGGCCGAGCAACGGTTTGCGGTAGCTCATCGCGGCTCTCCTGTCGGGGCATCCGGTGCCGGGGTGAGCTTCACGTCGTTGCCCCTGAGTAAGGGGCCGAACAGGATGTCGGCCGCGGTATTGGGCCCGCCGCCGAGAATCGCTGCGATCTGCTGCTGCTCCTGACTGCTACCGATCGGACCCACATTCCCCCCGATCGGAGACGAATAATTCGCCGGTGCCGCAGCCGCATTCGGGCCGATGATGGTGGGCCCCCCGACCGGGGCCGTGCGGCAACTCGGACCCTCGAGATCGCCATAGCGGGGGCAATCGGCGCGTGTGTACTGCCGATGCGGCGTCAGCTCGACGATGACCTTGGCAGTGACGTTCTGATCCGCGGTGTCCCACAGCCCGAGGAACGTCCGGGCCAGCCGGGTCTGCGAAGTGGTCATCTGGACGAAATTGCGACTCCCCACGGCGATAGTGCCGACCACCGGGGACAGCTTCGCGGTCATGTCGGTGATCGTCGCCGTGTTGTTCTCCAATGCCGTGCCGATCGTTTCGGAGGTCGACAGACCGCCCGTCAGCAAGGTCGCCAGCTGGTCTCGGTGCTCTGCCACCGCACGCATCGGCCCCACCGCGTTGTGCACCGCGCTCATCAGGTCCGGCGCCGAGTTGCGAAGTCCGGCAAGAGCATCCGAAAGTGCACCGAGTGTCGAAGCGGTCCCGTCGGGAGCCATCGCCGCATTGAATGCCTCCGAGATCCTGGTCAGTTCGGCACCGGCCCGAATGGCCTCGGCGCCGCGGCCGCTGGTGGCGCGTTCGACGACGGCCAGGACCCCGAGTGCCGGATCCGATTCCGAACGCCCTGCGGCGGCGACGATTCGGCTCAGCGCGGTCAAGGATGTCTGCAGCCGGACCGTATCCAGGCTCTGGTCCTCGGGAATGTGCGCGCCCGCGGCGAGCGGTGCACCGTCGCCCTGGTACACCAGCTGGACCGACGGCACCGCGAATACGTTGCTCGGCACCACACGTGCGGTCACCGTCGCCGGAATCCCCCGCACATGTTCGGGTTTCAGATCGATCTGCACGTAATTCGGGCCGCCGTCGCTGGACGGCGTCACACTGTCGACCTGACCGACCAGAACGCCTTGATATTTCACATCCGACTTCACCGGCAGGCCGTCACCCACATTGACCAACACCGCTGTGACGCGAACGGTCTGCCGGAATACGCCTTGCGATCTGGCGATCATCAGGGCCGCGGCCGTGGCGACGACCAGGAGCAAGGCAATCCCTCGCAGAAGCAACTGCCAGTCGGACAGGACCTTGCCGTCGGATTCGAACGCAATCGACATCTGTTACCCACTGATTCTCGCGCCGGCGTCGAAGCCCCACAGCGTCATCGTCATCAGCAGATTCACGAAGATCATCGCGGTGATGCTCGCGCGCATCGCACGCCCGGCCGCCACCCCGACCCCTTGCGGGCCGCCCGAGGCGTAGAAACCGAAATAGCACTGGATCGTCGTGGTGATGATGACGAAGACGACAGCCTTCGACAGGGAATAGATAATGTCGGTGCCGCTGAGCACCAGGCGGAAATAGTGTTCGTAGGTACCCGGCGACTGGCCGCCGGATAGACCGACGACGATTTCGACGGCCAGGTAGCTGGACGCGAGGCAGGCCAGGTACAGCGGAATCATCGCCACGATCGAGGCCAGCATCCTCGTCGTGACCAGATACGGTATCGGGCGGATCGCTATCGAATCGAGAGCGTCGACCTCCTCCGCGATGCGCATGGATCCCAGCTGCGCGGTGAAGCGGCAGCCCGCCTGCGCGGCGAAGGCGATCGAGGACATGATGGGCGCCAGTTCGCGGGTCACCGCCGTCGAGGCGATCATCCCGGTAGCCGGTGCCATGCCCAGCAGTTTCAGTGCGCTGAAGCCCTCGATGGCGACGATCGCCCCCGCCGCGGCACCGAGCACGAGAACGACCTGCCCGGTTCCGCCGCCCACGACGATGGAGCCGTTTCCCCACGTCACATTCGACAGAATGCGCAGGAACTCCGTGCGATAGTGCCGCAGCACCACCGGAATACCGCCCAGCACACGGCCGAAGAAGGTGACCATGTACCCCAGCCGCATGACCGGAACCGCGATCGTGGTCCCGGCTACTACGACCGGCCGGATTCCTGGCGGATAGTAGCGCGACGCCATCAGAGCGTCGTCCTTGGAAAGAGGACGGTGTACAACTCGGTGAATCCCGCATTCACCAGCATGAGCATGATGATGGAGGCGACGACGGCGGCGTTGACCGAGTTCGCGACGCCTCCTGGACCACCCTTGGTGCTCAGGCCTTTTTCACAGGCGACAACGGTGACGATGACGGCGAACACCACGGCCTTCACCATCGCCAGATAGAGGTCGCCGATCCTGGCGAAAGAGGAGAAGGTAGCCAGATAGCTTCCCGAGGTGCCGCCCTGGACATAGACGTTGAATAGATATCCGGCCAGAAATCCGACGAAGGAACTCAGAACCGTCAGCCCGAGCGCAACCACAATGCCTGCGGCCAAGCGGGGCACCACCAGCATCCGCAGTGGCGAGACGCCCATGACCTGCATCGCGTCGATCTCTTCGCGGATCGTTCGCGCTCCGAGGTCCGCGCAGATGGCGGATCCGACGGCCGCGGCCAACAGAATGGCCGTAACCATGGGCGCCGCCTGTCGGATCACCGCCAGGCCTCCCGCGGCACCAGCCAGCGAACTCGCCCCGACCTGACCGGCCAGCAGCCCGAACAGGATCGACATCGTCGCGCTGATCGGGATCGCCACGGCGATGGTCGGCACGTACGAGGTTTTGGCCATGAACACCGCCTGGAGCACGAATTCACGGAACGGGAACTTGCCCGTGACGATGTCGACGAACAGGTACTGGATCGCCCGCACGGCAAGGACAACCTGCCCGCCGACGGTCTCCAGGGACGCACCGGGATGACGACGCAGATATCCGCGTGCCCACAGCTCGATCTCACGGACGGCCGACCGCTCGGCGATCTCGCCCGAAGTCACCGGCGTCTTTGCCCGTGCCATCATGAATGCCTCTATCTCTCTGTGGTGCCGGACTCTTCGGTGATCAGCCGGGTCAAGGTGAGCGAGGCGAGTTTCCAGTCATCGTGACGTCGTACCCAGCGTTCGTGGTAGTGCCCGTATCCGGTCAGTGCCGACCCGTTGTTCCATACGACGCGGTCCTGCATAGCCCAGATGACGCGGGCCTCGTCGCCGTCCGCATCGATCAGCGGCGTGTGGACCTGGTGGGCAGTGCGAGCGCCGGTCAGCGCGGAGCGAATCATCGCGACGGCGTTGTCGCGCCCGGTGATGACGGGGACGCCGGTGATGCTGTGGCTGACGTCCAGTTCGATGTCCAGGGTCATCAGATCGGTGAGAGCCGCCCAGTCCTGGGTGTCGACAGCCAGGCAATAACGCGCTTTTACCTGCGTCAGTTGGTGGACGGTGATGAGAATGTCCGGTGTGGGCATTGATGCTTTCTCTCGGTTTGCGTCGCGAGTCACCCGCAGGTATTGTTATCGAATATTCGATAAGTTCTATCAAATACTCGATGGGTTCGACCGTAAGGCAGAGCGAGAAGGGAGTCAAGATGCGTGGTGCGATATCGGCACCGACCGCGCGTGTCATCGATGTTGTGGAGTTGCTGGCACGTCGCGGCAGCGAGCGGCTCCGCTACAGCGACATCGCACGCGAATTGGACCTGACACTGGCCACCACGCATGCGATCTTGAAGACCCTGTGCGATCGCGGATGGGTTACTCGCGACCCGGCAGGAAAGGCCTACGCACTCGGGCCCGGGCTCGCCGTGGTCGCGGCGGCAGTGAATACGCGTCCCTTCGTCGAGGCCGCCCGAGCCGCCGCGGTCGCGCTTACGGCCGAATTCGGTTATGCCGCATCGGTAACCGAGAAGGTCGCCGACTCGTTGGTGATCACCGCGTTCGAAGGCGGCGAGCGAGCCTGGCCCGGTGATCGCATTCCCTACGCGCCACCATTCGGTGCCGTGTTCGCGGCCTGGGACACCGCCGAGGAGCGCCGCGCCTGGATCCAGCGCGCCGCATCCACGAATACCGCGATCGCCGAACGCCTGAACGAGACGCTCGTCCGGATCCGCGACCGTGGATTCGATGTGGACTACACCGCGCCCGCCATCGGGCGAGCGGCGAGCCTTATCGGCACGCTCGACACCGGCACGATCGCGCTCCCATCGAATATCCAGGAGACCCTCGACCAACTGCGCGTGGAATTCACCACGCTCGGATTTCCGGACGTCACCTCCGGTCGGCCGCAACCGGTCTCCGCCATCACCGCGCCGGTCCTCGACTCGCAAGGACACGCGGCGCTGCTGCTCTCGGTCCACCCCCTCGGCGAACTCCCGCCGCAGCAGACCGAAACCATCGGCCAACACCTGATCCGGATGACGACTGCGATCACCGACGGCGCCCGGTCGCACGCTTGACCGGGCGGCGCGGTCCTCACATGCCGAACAGTTTCTCCTCGGCGATTGGGTCGAGGTAGAGGCGGGTGAGTTCAGAGCTTTTGATGCGCCAGCGGTCACCGTCGAATGCGTAGGTTTCGTGGTAGTGCCCGAATCCGACGACTCGGATATTGCCGGGAAAGATCAGCAGATCCTGCAGCGCCCACACCCCCGTCGCAGCACTCGGTGACTGCACCTCGATTTCGGGCATGTGCCCGTGATGGACGGTCCTGGCGGCACCGATGGTGGCCTGGAGATAAGCGATGAAAGCGTCCGCGCCGGTCGTGATGATGCCGGCCGAGCCAGTCGTGTCGATCACGACATCGGGGGTTACCTGCTGTTCGAGCAACTCCCAGTCCTTGGTATCCACCGCCCGGAAATAGCGCGCCTTGACCTGTTTGATCGCGGAGACAGCCGCTACCACGGTCGCGGCGTCCGGTGCCGCCGCCGCACCCGGGTCCGCGGACACACATGTCGCCCTCGCTCCCGCGAGACCGATGGCGGCGACACCGGTCCCGATGAGGAATGCTCGCCGCGTGTAACTCATGACTGATCTTCTTGCAGGCCAGTCGATTTGATGCCCGTGATCACCCATCGACCGTCACGAATGCCGTACCTATCGTGATCATGGCCGAATGCCAGCAGGCGTT
The DNA here is from genome assembly GCF_044457245.1 of Nocardia sp. NPDC050630. Lineage (NCBI taxonomy): Bacteria > Bacillati > Actinomycetota > Actinomycetes > Mycobacteriales > Nocardiaceae > Nocardia > Nocardia sp. NPDC050630. The sequence goes on along the minus strand of NZ_JBITGN010000001.1, from coordinate 1,403,919 downwards.
TGCCGTCCGGGCGGACCAGCAACACCTGCACCGCCCACGTTCCGGTCGCCGCAGCTGCGCCGGTGATCGCGATTTCGGGCATGTGCCCGTGATGAACGGTCACCGCTGTGCCGTAATCACGTTGCAGCGCAGCAACATAATTCGACGCACCCGTGACACTGGTGCCGCCGAGCGCTGTGGTGTCCACGTCGACGTCATCGGCGAGGACCGAGCCGAGTGCCGACCAGTCCTTGGTGTCGAAACTGCGGAAATAACGCGCCTTGAGCGACTCGATCGTGTTGATCGCCTGCAATGTATCCGGATCCACCGGTGTTCCCACTCTTCCTCGTTGTCGATGATCGCGACCGCGGCACCGCCGTGAACAAATTTCAGCGTCAGACAGGCAACTATCAAATATTCGATAACTTTCATCGTATAGTTGACAGAACCATAGGCTCGCGGTGAAAACGCGTCAAGCCGAACTGTGTGTCCGCCCGATCCCTGAAACAGGGCGCCGGGAGGCACGGGAACCCACGCCACGACTCGCCCGCCGAAGGCTCGTGCTCGACGAATATCAGGCGGTGGCCGCGCTGCGCCGGGGGGTAGCGCTCTCGTTCGATCCGGGTGCGTGGATGTTGGGCACTGTGCCGCTCTGGACAGCGCCTGGTTATCACCGTTCCGCAACGGCGCTATCGTTGAGTTACGGGTCGGGATGGATGCGTGACGCGGAGGTGCCGACGAATATTCGATGGACGAGTTCGACGAGGCCGCGACACAGGGCGACCTCCCCACCGGAATCGCGGCGGAACTAGCGGCCGCTGGATTCGGCGACGCGACCGAAATCGGCCGCGGCGGATTCGGCGTCGTATATTGCTGCTACGAATACGCACTCGAACGCTACGTCGCGGTCAAATTGCTCAGATCCGAGGTCACCGGCGACGAGCGCGAGCAATTTCTCCGAGAACAGCGGGCACTCGGGCGGCTGTTCGGACATCCCCAAATCCTGCAGGTGCTACAGGTCGACATCACCGCCACCGGCCGCCCTTATATCGTCATGCCGTACTACGCCTGCGGCTCGCTGGAGAGCGTGCTGCGGGATTCGGGACCGCTGCGCTGGTCGGAGGTGCTTTCGATCGGCGTCAAGATGGCCGCTGCGCTGGCCGCCGCCCACGCGATCGGCATCGTGCACCGCGACGTCAAGCCCGGCAATATCCTGCTCACCGACTACGGTGAACCGCAGCTCGCCGACTTCGGCATCGCCCAATTCGGCGATGCCACCACCTCCGCCCTGCGCACCGTCCAGGGCACGCCCGCATTCACCGCGCCCGAGGTGCTCAGCGGTTCGACGCCCACCCCGATCTCGGATATCTACGGCCTAGGCGCTACCTTGCACTGCTTGCTGGCCGGGCGAGCCGCGTTCGCACGCCGCACCGGTGAAGCGGTGCAAGTGCAACTGGCCCGCATCGCCACCGCCGCCGCCCCCAGCCTGCGTGATCAGCACATCCCCACGGCGGTGTGCGCGGCCATCGAGGCGGCCATGGCCGCGAAGCCGGACGAACGACCGAGGTCGGCGATCGAATTCGGGGAATGGCTGCGCCGGGTGCAGCACGAAACCGGCCTGGCGGTGGACGCACTGGCCTTGCCGCACACGGTCATCGAATCCGGTTCGGCCACAGCGGTTCCCGTGGCCTCGCATACCCCGGGGGCGGCGACACCACCGCCACCGCCCAGCACGGCAACGAAATTCCGTCCACCGGCCGCACCCCATACAATGATCGCCCGCACCCGGCTGCTTGCGCTGTTGCGTGACGGTGGTGACCGGCGCCTGACACTGATCCACGGACCGGCCGGATTCGGCAAGACCACCCTGGCTCTGCAATGGGCCACCGCGCTGGCGGCCGAGGACGTCCCGGTGGCATGGCTGACCGCCGACCCCGACGACGACAATATCGTCTGGTTCCTTTCCCACCTGATCGAGGCCATCCGCCGCGTCGCTCCGGAGCTGGCGCATGAACTCGGCACGCTACTCGAGGAACGGTCGTCCGATACCGCGAGATACGTGCTGACCGCGCTGATCGACAAAATCCACTCGGCTGGACAGACGATGGTGCTCGTGATCGATGACTGGCACCGGATACATGCCGAAACCACCTGTGCCGCATTGGATTATCTGCTCGAGCACGGCTGCCATCATCTGCGGCTGGTCATCGCGAGCCGAACCAGGGCATGTCTGCCGCTGAGTCGCATGCTGGTGCACGATGAGCTGGTCGAAATAGATGTCGCGGAGCTGCGTTTCGATTCGCAGGAAACCGGTGCTTTCCTGGCCGACTCCGGCGGGTCGTCGTTATCCACCGACGATGTGAACCGCTTACAGGAAACGACCGAAGGGTGGCCTGCCGCATTACAATTGGCTTCGCTGTCATTGCGCGGCAATGATCATCCTGCCGCGTTCATCGACCAGCTCACCGGCCGCCACAGGGCACTCGCTGATTACCTCGCCGAGAACGTGCTCGATTCACTCGAGCCGCCGCTGTTGGATTTCCTGCTTGCCACCTCGATTACGGAGCGAGTGTGCGCCGATCTCGCGGTTCGGCTGACGGACCGTTCCGACAGCCAGGAACTACTCGAAGAGATTGCCGACCGAAATCTGTTCCTACGCCGCCTCGACGAAGAGGACCAGTGGTTCCAATATCACCACCTCTTCGCCGACTACCTGCGGCGTCGACTGGTGCGCCGTGATCCCGCGCGCCTTGCTCAACTGCATCGGCGCGCGGCCGAATGGTGCGATGAAAACGAGATCGTCACCACCGCGGTCGATCACGCACTGGCCGCCGACGATCCGGACTATGCGGCGGATCTGGTCGAACGACGGGCCATGGACCTCATCGAAGGGTCCCGCATGGCGACGTTCCTCGGCTTGCTGACGAAACTGCCGCAGCACTTGGCGCAGGCACGACCAAGGCTGCAGATTTGCCGAGCCTGGGCCAACGTCGGACTGCAACGCTCGGAGCAGGTTCAGCTGGCGTTGGATGATTTATCTGCCGAACTGGATGCCGGCGCGGTAACCGGTACCGAGGCGACCAAGCTGCGAGTCGAGGCGCAAACGGTCGCGGGTGCGGCACAATTCGTCACCGACCGATTCGACGGTCTGCCAGAGCTGCTGGTCCAACATCTCGAGGATGCCGACACGCCGTTCACCGCCACGAACGCGGCGAATCTCGCGTCCATCGATGCACTCAACCGTTTCGACTTCGCCGAGGCCCGCCGCTGGCAACAATGGGCAGCGCCGTATCACCGTCGCAGCAAAGGCGCGTTCGGAGTGATGTACGGCAGGTGCGTCGCCGGGCTCGCGGCCCTCGAGCAACTCGACATCGGCGCCGCCGAAGAACATTTCTATGCCGCCATCGCCCGCACCCGGCGCGGCCACGCGCAGACCTATGGTTCGCGGATGTCCGGCGCCCTTCTCGGCTCCATCCGCTACGAGCAGAACCGCCTCGATGAAGCCGAGCAGCTACTCGACTCCAGCGCTGATCTCGGCCGCCACGGCGGCGCGGTCTGGTTCCTGCTCGCCAGCTTCGGCACCGGCGCACGCATCAAAGCGGTACGCGGCGACCTCGCCGCTGCCGAACTACGCCTTACCCAGGGGGCGGAAATCGCGGAGCACGACTCATTGCCGCGCTTGGCCGCCCGCATGGTCAACGAACGTATCCGCCTCGGTCTGCCGATTCCACCCGAAACTCGCGACGCGCTCGGGCAGCTGCCGCCATATCGCAGGCATGACACAATGATTCACGCCGGTATCGCCGAACTCGAACAGGACTCCGCGATTCGGCTGCTGCTGGCCGACCACTCGGCTGATCAGGCCTGCGACCGCGCCGAGCAAATGGTGCGTGTGATCGAATCCCAGCATCGCCCAAGAGCATTCGTCCGAGCCCAACTCTTGCGAGCGGGCTGCCTGTGGGCCGCCGGACACCACCGGACCGCCACCGAGGCCGCACTACCCGCGTTGGTGCTGTGTGCTGAGCACGGCTTGGTTCGCACCGCGGCCGACGAGGGGCCGCACATCTGGGCGATCGCGACGGAAGCGCGATATGACGGCGCACCGCAGATGATGCGATTCCTGGAACTGCTCGGGGCGGCAGCGGATACCTCGCCATCGGTCCAATGACATCCACTCGGCGTCGCGTCGAAACCGCTGCACCCCAATTCGGTGATCGGCGGTCCGCGCTTGCGGCCTTAGCGAGGACGGCCCGACGTATCCACCGATCGCGGATCGACTGGGTAGCCGCCGCCGATCTGGTCGTGATCGGCGGTGGCGTCGCCGGGTTGAGCGCGGCACGCAAGGTGTCGCTGCGCGGTCTGCAAGGCCGAACCGGTTGCGGCGGAGTGGAGTTCAGGTGCGGCACAGCCCATCAGTGCGCGAGGCTGCGTGCTATGACCAATCGCTGAATTTGGTTGGTGCCCTCGAAGATTTGGGTGATCTTGGCCTCACGCATGTACCGCTCGACCCGGAAGTCGCAGGTATAGCCGTAGCCGCCGAATACCTGGACGGCGTCGGTGGTGACCTTCATTGCCGCGTCGGTGGCGAGGAGTTTGGCCACACTCGCCTGCCGCGAGTACGCCAGCCCCGCATCGCGTCGCCGCGCGGCATCGAGGTAGGTCGCGCGGGCCGAGTCGACCGCGGCAGCCATATCGGCCAGCAGGAACCCGAGGCCCTGATGGTCGATGATCGGCTTGCCGAATGCCGAGCGCTCCTTGGCGTAGGCGACGGCTTCATCGAGCGCCGCCTGAGCCAGTCCGGTCGCGACGGCGGCGATACCAAGCCGACCGGAATCCAGTGCGCTCAAGGCGATCTGGAGGCCTTGCCCCTCGGTACCAATGCGTCGCTCGACGGGCAGGAACGCGTCGTCGTAGTGCGCGGTCGTGGTCGGCACCGCGTGCAGTCCCATCTTCTGCTCGGGCTTGCCGAAGGTAAGGCCGGTGGTCGCACGTGGTACCAGGAAGCAGGAGATCCCCCGCGACCCCTCGCCCGTGCGCGCGAAAAGGTTGTAGAAGTCGGCGATGCCGCCATGGGTGATCCAGGCCTTGGTGCCGTTGACGAGATAGCCGCCATCGACCGGAGCGGCCTTGCAGGCCACCGCGGCCGCATCTGATCCGGCCTGCGGCTCGGAAAGGCTGTACGCACCGATCGTATTGCCGCCCAGCATCTCCGGCAGCCAACGCCGCTTCTGCTCCTCGGTACCGAAGACCAGCATCGGATGGCAGGCCAGGCTGTGCACGCTGACCGCGACCGCGATCGCCGCCCACCGCGCGGCGATCTCCTCGAGGACCTGTAGATACACCTCATACGGCTGGCCACCGCCGCCCCATTCAACCGGGTAGGGCAGGCTCAATAACCCAGCCTCCCCCAGTGTGGCGAACACGCCCTCGGGATAGCTCTCGGCCCGCTCGTGTTCATCGACGATCGGTGCTAGGACCTTATCGGCGATGTCGCGCGTGAGCTGGATCAACTCCCGGGCTTCGCTGGTGGGCAGCAGACGTTCGACGACCACAAGACTCCTCACCTACGAATAACAGTACTGAATTACTGTGTACAGTACTGCTGGTGCCCCAGTACTGCAAGGGCCGCATCAGTACTATTCGCTGCTATGGACCAGCTCACCCGCGCAGGATTCGCGACCCGGCGGCGTACCGAACTCTTCGACACGCTGGTCGACCTGTTTCTGAGCGAGGGATTCGCACATCTGACCCTCGACGAGATCGCCGCACGGCTGCGCTGCTCGAAGTCGACCCTCTACACCCTTGCGAGCAGTAAAGAACAGCTGGTCCGTGCCGCGACCGTACATTTCTTCCGACGCGCCACCGACGATGTGGAAACCCATATCGCGCGGATCACCGATGTCCGTGAGCGCATCGCCGCCTACCTCTCGGCGGTCGGTACCGCCCTGGCTGCCGCCTCCGACCGATTCATGGCCGACTTGGGCGGATTCGCGCCCGCGCGGGAGATCTACGAGAAGAACACCCGGATCGCCGCTCGACGGGTCCGCGAACTCATCGATGAAGGTGTCGCGGCGGGCGAATTCCGTGACGTCCACGCCGCCTTCGCCGCCGATATGGCCGCGACCATGATGGTCCGCATCCAGCAGGGCGGGGTGCGCGAGCACACCGGGCTCGATGATGCCGATGCCTACCGGGAGTTGGCCGCCATTCTCACCGCAGGGATCAGCGCGTAGCCGGCCGACACCGCTCGTAGGCGACACCGTGCATTGAACGATACGGCGGACAGGATCGACAATAGTGGGTATGGCGACGGTGCTGCTGGGCGGCGACGTCATGCTGGGTCGTGGGGTGGACCAGATCCTCCCGTATCCCGGTGATCCGACGCTGCACGAACGGTGGGTCCAGGATGCGCGGACGTATGCGGAGTTGGCGGAGCAGATAAGCGGTGAATTCGCCCGTCCCGTGGATTTCGGTCACCCGTGGGGAGAAGTCCTGCCGATTCTTGCTCAGCTCGGCCCGCAGGTGCGATTGGTCAATCTGGAAACCGCGATCACCGCGGCTGGCGCCTTCGCGTCCGGCAAGGGCATTCACTACCGCATGAACCCGGCCAATATTCCGGTGTTGACCGCAGTCGCACCGGTCGTCTGCGCACTGGCCAACAACCACATTCTCGATTTCGGTGTCGAGGGGCTTGCGGACACGGTGGAAACACTCGATTCCGCGGGCATTCAGCGCGCCGGGGCGGGCGCGGATTTCGACGATGCACGGGTCCCGGCGATCTCGGAACTCGATGATGGACGACGAGTGGTAATCGTCTCGGTCGGTGCGGGATCGAGTGGGGTGCCGCACCATTGGGCGGCTCGCCGCGATCGGCCGGGACTGTGGTGGATCGGTGATTCGCCGAATATTCGCGCCGCCGAGGAGGTGGCGGCAGAAGTGTTGGCGCACAAGCGCGACGGCGATATCGCGATCGTCTCCGTACATTGGGGGCCCAACTGGGGCTACGGGGTTCCGCAGAGCGAAAGGCAGTTCGCGCATCGATTGGTCGACGCCGGAATCGACCTCGTGCACGGGCATTCCGCACACCATCCAAGGCCGATCGAGATCTACCGGGGCAAACCGATTCTGTACGGGTGCGGTGACGTCATCGATGATTACGAGGGCATCCGCGGCTATGAGCGCTACCGCCCGGAGCTTCGCTTGCTCTACCTTGTCTCCATCGATGCCGGCGTGATGGAGACGCGAATGATTCCGCTGCGAATCCGGCACATGCGCCTGCACTCGGCCGCGCGTGATGAATCCCGATGGCTGTGCGAGACGATCGAGCACATCAGTCGCGACTTCGGCACCCGGGTCGCTCCGCGCCCCGAGGACCTACCCGTGGTGTTCAGGACCGCACGACACTGAGGTGGCGACCGAACCAGTCACGGGCCAGGTCCGCCACCTGCTCGAGCGCACCGGGCTCCTCGAACAGGTGCGTCGCACCGGGGACGACGTCGATCTCGCTCGGACACGGCATCCGCAGCTGGGCCTCTCGATTGAGCTCCAGCACGTGCCGGTCGTTACCGCCGACAATGAGCAGCGTCGGAGCGCGGACGTGAGCCAGCCGCGGACCGGCCAGATCAGGGCGGCCGCCCCGGGAGACGATGGCCGCGATCTCGGTGTTGGGTTCGGTGGCTGCCCACAGTGCGGCACCGGCCCCCGTGCTCGCCCCGAAATATCCGGTCGCAAGGCCGCTCAGACCCGGCCGCGTGCGCAGCCCGCGAGTCACCGCGACGAGACGCTCGGCAAGCAGCTCGATATCGAAAACGCGTGCGCGGTTACCCTCCTCGGCAGCGGTCAGCAGATCGACGAGCATCGTCGCGAGTCCCGCTCGGTTGAGTACATCGGCGACCAGCCGATTCCGCGGACTGTGCCGACCGCTGCCGCTGCCGTGCGCGAAGATGACCAGACCGCTGGGCTGCTGCGGGACGGCCAGTATCCCCGTCAGCCGGATGGACTCCGACGACACGATGACTTCTTCTGTCCGCGTCAGGGGATCGGATGCGGAGGGCAGCATCGAACACCTCCTGGTATCCGGACTACTCGCTCAGTCGGTGGTGTGCAAGAGGCGGTTGGGCCGGAGCTGGTCGCGACCGGGCCGCGACTGAACTCCGGGTTCCATCCGGCTACCGAGGCGCGCACAATGGATACGCGATCAATACGCTCGTGAAGACGGACTATCGGGAAGCCTCGCCGACAGCAACTGTCAACCATGCCGCAGGGACCGCCTTCGGATGAGTCCATCCACCGAATGGTCACCGTGGCCGCCCGTGATGGCATCGATATGGCTGTCGGCGATGCACTGACTCGCGGGAAAGCGGTTCAACCATGTCCATCCCCGAGAACGTTCGAACGCCGACGGTGCTCATCCTCGGAGCCGGGTTCGGCGGGCTGGAACTGGCCGCCTGCCTGTCCGAGTCACTGCCTGGTGAGGTTCGAGTGGTACTCGTCGACCGCAACGACGGGTTCATATTCGGTTTCTCGAAACTGGAAATCCTGTTCCACGACCGCACTCCGGAATCCGTGCGAATCAGCTACCGCGACCTGGTCCTTCCCGGGGTCGAGTTCCGGCAGGAGCAGGTCACCTCGATCGACCCGCAGACCCGCCACGTAATCACCGACAGCACCCATTACGACCCGGACTTTCTGGTTGTCGCTTTGGGCGCCGATTACGACCCGGCCGCTACCCCCGGGTTCGTCGCGGACGGTCAGGAGTACTACTCGATCCAGGGAGCTTGCCGACTGCGCGATCGGCTCGCCGATTTCAACGGTGGCAGGATTCTCATCGCGATATTGAGCGTCCCGTTCAAGTGCCCGCCCGCACCCTACGAGGGCGCGATGCTGTTGCACGAATTACTGAGCCGCCGCGGCATCCGTGATCGCACCCACATGCACGTGCTGACCCCGACGGACTCACCGATCCCGGTCTCCGCGGACACCTCCGCCGCACTTGTCGAGGCGCTCGCGCGACGTGGCATCGACTACTCGCCGGGACGACGGGTCCACTCGCTCGACCCGGAAAACCATGTCGTCGAAACCCACTCCGGAGATCTCCTCCCCTACGACCTGTTCATCGGCATCCCGACCCATCGCGTCCCACCCGTAGTGGAGGCGTCCGGACTCACCGTCGACGGCGGCGACGGCTGGATCCACGTCGATCCGCGAACCCTCGCCACCCCGTATCCGGGCATCTACGCCATCGGTGACTGCGCGGACGCGCCGGTGCCGCGCGCTGGAGTGTTCGCCGAAAACGCTGCCCGCACTGTCGCCGCGCACATCGCCGCGCAACTACACCGAAGACCCGCGCCGGGAAAGTATCTCGGCCAGGGCTCCTGCTACATCGAATTCGGGGACGGACTCGTCGGCAAGGTAGACGCCGACTTCCTTTCCGGGCCGAAGCCGGTCGCACCGTTCATCAGACCCTCGGTCGAATTGGCAACCGAGAAGGCCGAATTCGCTGCGACACGGATTCGGCGCTGGTTCACCGATCAGCGGACCGTGACCGGGACATCCTGAATCGAATTGTTCCCCAAGCCTAGGCGGTTCCAGAATTGCTCGGACGGTTGCACATTCCCCTGCGCATCGGTGGCGCGGCAGCTCAGTCGGTACTCGCCCGGTCGCGCATTCCAGGTGTAACTCCAACCGCGCCAACCGAATTCGGCGATGTCAGGCTCCAAATGGGCGTCCCGCCAGATGCCATCGACACCTACTTCCACCCGCATCACGGGCGAGGTTCCACACCACGCGCGACCGCGGAGCAGGACCGCACCGGCGTCGACCGTGCGCCGCCGACTCGGGTAATCGGGAACGCCGGGCGGAATCATCAACGCGCGCACCTTGATTCGCGATACGGGTATCCCCGGATCGTCGGCGTCGCGTTGGTAGCGATAGGCCACTGCCTGTTGTAACCCGGTAAAGGGCCGGTCGACGACTTCGATATTCCGCAACCATTTGACGCTCGTCATGCCATACCACCCGGGGACGAGCAGTCGCAGTGGAAAGCCGTGCTGCGGTGGCAGCGGTGCGCCATTCATTTCGTAGGCGAGCAGAATTTCGGGTCTGCGACATTCACTGATGCTCAGGGAGCGTTGGTAGTTGTGTTCCACATTGTCCTGGAATCCGCGATCGGCGCCGGTGAATACGACCTCGACCGCCTCGTCCCGGATACCGCAGTCGTCGAGAATCCCACGCAGTGCGGTGCCCGTCCACGCCGCCGTGCCGATCGCCTCGAGACCCCACGGTTGGCTGACATTGCGCGGGTCCATTCTCGTGCGCCCGTTACCCGCGCATTCGAGGGTGACCGGAATCGTCGTCGCAGGTCGCGATCTGATGTCGTCGAGCGATAGCTCCAGTCCGCGCTTGACGTATCCGGTCACCCGCAACCGCCACGACGATGCGTCGACCTCCGGGATATCGAAATGAATCAGCAAGTAATGCATGCCGATGGGCGTGATGTCGTATCGCATGCCCTCGAGTTGCATGCCGTGATTGCGCGTCGCAAGCGCGAGTTCGTCGAAGCGGACGCCTTGGGCGCGCGAGACGAATTCGGTCATCGGCTCGGGCCGATCTTCCAGTCGAGAGGTAATAGGCGGTCGGGGTCAGTATATGACTGCCCGAAATAACAGTAGGCCGACTCGGGGAGCGATATCACCCCGAGTCGGCCGACTGTTTCAGCAATCACCCAGATCAGCTGGGCAGACCTGCCTCGATGGCCTCGATGATGCGCGGGCGCAGTTCGGCGGCACGGATGATGGCATCGACCGAACCGACCTCGACGGCGCGCTGAATATTGTGCACGCGGTCGAATTCCGCTGCGACCTCACCGAGTTTCTCGGTGCGCACCGAGGAACGGACCTCGTCGCGTTCCGCCGTCAGTGCCGCACGGTCGGCACCGAGCGCGTTCGCCGCGCGCACCTCGAGATCGCGCACCCGCGGATCGGCTGCCGTACGGGCGTCGACCTCGCCAGCGAACACCACCGCCGCCGCGGGGGCGCCGCCGAGCACCGAGGCGAATGAGCCTTCCAGCGCCAGCACGGTCATATTCGGGTTGAGCAGCTTCGAGAACACCACGAAGGCGCCACCGTGATAGCGCGAGATCACGCAGAACACGATGGGGCCCTGGAAGTTGACGATCGCTCGGCCGATCTCGGCACCGTACTCGAGCTGCAACTTCCGCATCGATTCCGGCGAGCCGTCGAAGCCCGACAGATTCGCCAGCACCACCAGCGGCCGATTGCCGCTGGCCGCGTTGATCGCCCGTGCGGCCTTCTTCGAAGACTGCGGGAACAACGTGCCAGCCGTGTAGGTGTCCGGGCCGTCGGTGGACGGGTAGCCGCGGCGCGGCACTCCCCTGGACTCGATGCCCAGCAGGCACACCGGAATACCGCCGAGCCGCGCATCCTGGACGACGGCCGTCTCGGCGTCGGCCATCCCCGCCCAGCGTTCCAGCACCGGGTGGTCTTGATCGGCCACGGCTCGCATAACGGTCCGGATGTCGAACGGCTTCTTGCGATCGGGGTTGGCGCTCGCGGAGAAGATCTCGCCGACCGTGGTGAAGTCGCTGCCCGCCACGACATGCGGGAAGTCCGAGACGTCGCGATCGATGGGGTCGCTGGTGTCCGACCGCCGCGGCGACTGCTCGCCCGGCGCCACATAGGTGTGGTCGTAGTGCGACATCAGCACATCTCGCGCGGCGAGCAGGTTAGGCGCCCAGTACTGCGCCTGCCCGTTCGGGCCCATCACCCGGTCGTAGCCGCCGATACCGAAGTTGTCCTCGGCCGACACGCCGCCGGAGAAGTCCAGCGCCTGCTTGCCGGTGAGCACCATCGCCGAGTCCGGCGTCATCACCAGGATGCCCTTGGTGTGCATGAGCATCGTCGCCTCGGCATTCCAGTACGGCTGCGCGCCGACGTTGATCCCCGAGACCACGATGTTGATCTCGCCGCCGCCCTGGGTGAATTCAACGATCCGCTTCAGTGCCGCCGCCACCCAGTCCATGTTCTCGGTGCCGGACTGCATCGAGATCCGGGCGCCGGAGGACAGCGCGTACCACTCCAGCGGCACCTGCATCCGTTCGGCCAGGTCCATCGCGGCGATCACGCGACGGCACTCCGGCTCGGAAAGCGCACCGAGCGATTTCGTCGGATCACCGAGCAGCACCACCCTGCTGATGCCGTCCGGATACTGCTCGGTCGCCGTGGTGACCACGCCCACGACGATCGCGGCCTTATTGCGTCCCTTGGGCCGGTCGACCGGTACGAGCGTGTGATCGGAATCGAGGTCGTATTCGGCGAATTCACCGAGCAGAGCGGTCAGCTCGTAGGGGTACACCGTGTTGCGGCTGCTGGCCCGCAGCACCTTCTGCCGGTACTCGTCGATCGGCTCGACCGCCTCGTCGGACCGCTCGCCGATGGTCACTGTGGTGCCGCCGGTGGCATCGAAGGCGATGCGCACGGCGACCTTGATCAGCTCCCCGGTCTTCGGGTGGCGATGCCGTGCGATGAGCAGGATCTCCTCCAGCCCGGCGCCCGCGGTCGTCGGCCGCACTCGATCGATGATCGTCTCCAGCTCGACGCGGGTCATCTCGACCGGCGGCCAGATGTACATCACGACGCGGTTGGTGTGGAACCGCTTGGCCGATGGCCGCTGCGACTGCGCCCGGCGGATCGAGTCGAGGCAGGCGGCGATGGTGCTTTCGGCCGTCGGCAGCGCGAGCAGCCGACCGTCGTGCTCGCGCAGCGCGGCCAGGTCTCGTACCTGCGCGAATGCGACGAGACGCTCGTCGGACGCATTCTCCTTCGCGATGCACCGGAACAGGTAGACCTCCTCGTCCGAGGACGGGAGCCGGGTGAGATCGAACTTGCGCAGCCGCTTCATCTGCATCCGCTCCGCGATATACGGATGCAGGCCGCGGATCAACCGCTCCTCGACCATGCCGGTGGCGGACGGACGGAAGGTGAAGTGATGGTGCATCACCGCACCGCCGCTACCCGCGACAGTGGCGGTGATCCGGTGAATCTGGTTCGGCAACGGCCGCGCACCGAGCACTTCCTGCAACGCCGCGGCCATCGCGTCGAAGTCCTCCGGCTGCTTCTCCCAGCTCAGGTAGATGTCGGCCTCGATGGAGGCAGCCACGCCCGCCAGCTCGGTGAGACCGCGCAGCACGGTGTCGAGCGCATCGAAACTCACCGCCGCCGAAACCAAGCTCAGGCCCCGGCGTTCGGCGATCACGAAGGTGCACCCACCGGCCTCCCGGGTGTGCACACCGGTCAGACCCTTGTTTCCGTAGTAACGGCGGGTCAGCACCTCGAGCATGGCGGTGTTGTCGGCACTGCCGCGCACCAGGCGCTGACCGAGCAGCCGCACCAGCGGTTCGGTGCTGCGCACCATCTCGGAGATACGTTCGGCGCGATCCGGCGTCTCCGGGTGCGCGTCGAGGTGGCTCAGTTGTTTACGGACATTGGTGTAGACGCGAGCGCGGTTGCGCCGCAGCAGCGGCTGGCCGAACCAGGAGTACACCAGGCCACGGGTGAGGTCGGCGATCACAGGGAAGCGCACCTGCGTCGCGGCAACCAGCCGCTCCAGCGCCAGACCGACCGGCTCCTGCAGCGCGCGGTCCGGCACCGGCTCGCCAAGCCACTCGCGCAGCAAGGTGGTGATGACGGTGACGGTGTCGGAGGGCCGTTGCTGGGCGAGGAAGATCCGGAAGACCGCGGCTTCGAGCTCAGGGGAACGATCCAGTTCGGTGACGCCGTAATGCCCGAGCGCCTTGGCGAGTTTGGCCTGGTACGACTCCGGCAGTCCGGCGCGGTCGACATCGAGGCTCTGCAGGTAGGCGTGGAAGTACTCGCGGGCGCTGTGGACATGTCCCTGGACACCGTCGTCGTCCCACGACCGGTTGTGGCTCAGTTCGGACAGGTCGGAGAACATCTGCACGAGTTCGATCTCATCGGCGAGGGGCCTGCGGTTGTCCGCGATGGCCGCCCGGCGCACGGCGAGGTAATGGTCGAGCACCCGGCGCTCGTCATGCGGGTCGACGTCGAAGCCGAGCAGCAAGCTGCGCAGGTCCTGCAGGCTGCGGGCGATACCGTCGTGCACGCGGTCCGGTGTGGGCTCATCGGGCAGGTCAAGTTCGACGGACGTGACCTCCTCGGCGACCGCAGCCTCGTCGTCCTCGGTGATCGGCTCCAGCCGCAGCAGCGGCGCGCCGGTCTCGACCTGGGTACCGACCGAAACCGCGCATTCCTTCAACCGGGCCCGGAACGGCGCGCGCAGCACCGTTTCCATCTTCATGCTCTCCAGCACCAGGACCGGTGCGCCCGCCTCGACCTCGGCGCCGATCTCCAGCGGTGTGGCAACGACCAGCGCGGGTGCGGGCGAGCGAACGACACCACCCTCGTCACGGCTGATCCGATGCGTCACACCGTCGACATCGACCAGATGGATCGGCCCGTGCGTGCCGGTGATCACCCGATAGCGGGTGCCGTTGACCACGATCTGCCCGGTATGGCGGTCGAAACGCTCGAGATCGACATCGGCGGCACGCATTTCGCCACCCGCCTCGATGCCGATGCGGAACCGATGCGCACCGATCCGAGCCACCCGCACCCGGTAGCTGACGCCGCGCAACTTGAGGTCATGCGGTCGACCGCTCTCGTGCTGCACCTGCGGACGTCCGCCGGCCGCGGTGGACAGCAGCCGGTGCCGCTCGACGCGCTCTTCCTCTTCATAGGCATCGATGGCGGCGACGGCCACCGCGATCGCGGAGTGGCGATGCGATACGAGGCGACCCTCGGCGCGCACCCGGTCGATCCAGCCGGTGTCGGCGCTGGCGTCGATCACCTCCGGCTGGTTCAGCAGGTCGAGCACGAAACTCTTGTTGGTCGCGCCGCCCTCGATGACGACCCTGGTCTGCGCCACCGCCCGGCGCAGTCGACCCAGCGCTTGGTCACGATCACGACCGTAGGCGATGATCTTGGCGATCATCGAGTCGAAATCGGCGGGAATCGTGTCGCCCTCGCTGACGCCGGTGTCGACGCGAATACCGGGCCCAGCGGGCAGATCCAGCCGCGCGATGCGGCCCGGAGCGGGCGCGAAGTCGCGGTCCGGATCCTCGGCGTTGAGCCGGGCCTCGATCGCGTGCCCGCGTTCGGCCGGCACTTCGCCCTCGAGCTTGCCGCCAGATGCCACCAGCAGCTGCGCCCGAACCAGGTCGAAACCGGTGGTGTACTCGGTGATCGGGTGTTCGACCTGCAGACGGGTGTTCACCTCGAGGAATGCGAACAGCTCGTCACCCGGGTGGTACAGGAACTCGACGGTCGCCGCGCCGCGATACTCGACCGCGATCGCCAAGCGCTCGGCCGACGCCTTCAGCTCGGCCACCTGCTCGGGACGCAGCACCGGTGACGCCGACTCCTCGATGACCTTCTGATTGCGCCGCTGCACAGAGCAGTCGCGCACGCCCAGCGCCCATGCGGTGCCCTGGCCGTCCGCGATCACCTGGACCTCGACGTGCCGGGCGCCGGTGACCAGCCGTTCCAGGAAGACCACGCCGCTGCCGAAGGCGCGCGCGGCTTCCTGACGGGTGCGTTCGTAGGCATCGACGAGTTCGGCCTCGTTCGTGACCACCCGGATACCACGGCCGCCACCACCGGCGGTCGCCTTCAGCATCAACGGGTAGCCGATGTCGGCGGCGGCCGCGAGCGCGGCGTCCACGGTCTCGACCGAACCGCGGCTCCACGGCGCGACCGGCACGCCGACTTCCTCCGCGATCAGCTTCGCGCCGATCTTGTCACCGAGCTTGCGCATGGCCTCCGGACTGGGGCCGATGAAGGTGACGCCGATCTGCTCGCACAGCTCGGCGAATGCCGGATCCTCGGCGACGAAACCCCAACCGACCCAGGCGGCGTCGGCCTTGGTCGTCACCAGAGCGCGCTCGAGCGCCTTCAGATCCAGATAGGGACGCGCGGACGCCGGACCGAGGTCATAGGCGATGTCGGCCTCGCGCACGAATGTCGCGTTCCGGTCGACATCGGTGTGCAACGCGACGGTTTCGATCGGTCGCCCGGTCTCCGCGGCCAGATCTCGGACGGCATGGATGAGCCGCATAGCGGCCTCTCCCCGGTTCACGATGGCGATGCGGCTGAACACTCGCCGACTCCTTCCACTCCACGGTTCTGGCCCGGTCGGGCGACGGATTGCGACTACCGGTCCCGCGTAGTCTGCACCCTTACTGCGCGCAATTACACAGCGTCAGGTGGTTACCCGCGCGTATCGTCGAAAAATTCCTCATTTGTGTCTATGACACTAGTGGCGGAATTCCTCGGCCGGCAGGATTCCAGTACCGTACGCGTGATCGGGTCGTAGCCGGGCTACGTGTCGATCAAAGCAATCAACCGAGAGGGAGCGTCGATTCGCGCCCTACCATCGTCAGATGCGTTGACCTGCAACCGTTCTCTCGTCATCGTGGGCAGTAGTGGGAGGTGATCTGTGTGGCCGACATTCTCGATGTACTGCACGCGCGCTGCGCCGAGGTCGCGGGCGAGGCGATCCTCTCCGGAGACGAGCACCCGACGCTCACCCTCTCCACACGTGAGGTGGCCGACCTGCTCAACCATGTCGCCGATCTGCGCCGCCGCTGCCACGACATCGACCTCGCCTACCGCGAACTCGACCACCGGCACACCGTGCTCCACCGAGCCACCAGCGATGCCACCGCCTCGTTGGATCGGATCCGCACCACGCTGGAGCAGCGCACCGCGCACCCGGAAGCTCATATGCGCCAGGCTTGCACCATCGCCCGTTTCGCTACCGAGCACCTCACCGCCGCGCGACAAGACACGACGACCTCGGGCCCGTGATGCGTTTACCGGGCGTGCTAACACCAGTCCGAGTGCGACGACGCTGAACGACTGCGCGGTGCCCATGACTTCGGTATCGGTGAAACGGCGTCCATTCGGATGCTCGGTGATGAACTATTCGCTTGCGACCTCGTGAGCCCCACCGTGCCGAGCAACGTACACGGCGTGTGTTCGGCAGTCGCGGAATACGTGGCGAGACCGCAAACCGCGCGAGTGAGTTACATCAATACACTCCTTGTCAATCTGCCGTGGCATGTCGCGGTCGGCCCTCAGATCAGGTACCGGTCGGCCACCTCGGCGATTTCATCGAGGGCGCGCAGCGTTTCGTGTTCGGGCAGGGTCGGCACGCTGAACACCAATCGCTGCACCCCGGCCTCGGCGTAGCCGTCGACCACGGTCGGATCGATCGGGGCGAACGCGACTGTCACAGGCAGGTCATTTCCACCGAGTCGAGCCAGTTGATCTGGTATTTCGGCGGGGTCGGCCACTGCGGCGGGAAGCCAACCCAGGCCGTGGCGGATGGCGCGTTCGGCGGCCGCTTCCGCGCCACCGATGAAAATCGGCGGGTGCGGGGTTTGTACGGGCTTCGGCCAGGCGTACATCGGGTCGAAATCGATGAAACGGCCGTGGTATTCGGCGAGATCGTCCGTCCAGATCGCCCGGATGGCCTCGAGTTGCTCGTCGAGCAGCGCGCCGCGAGTGCGCGGGTCGGTGCCATGATCGGCCATCTCCTCGCGATTCCAGCCCGCGCCGACGCCGAATACGAAGCGCCCATGTGAGATTCGGTCGAGCGTGGCGATCTCCTTCGCGGTGTGGATGACATCGCGCTGGATCAGCAGGGTGACCCCGGTACCGAGGATCAACTGGTCCGTCACCGCCGCGACGGCGCCGAGGGTGACGAAGGGATCCAGCGCGCGGTAGTACTCCCGAGCCAACTCGCCACCGCCGGGAGCCGGGGACTTTCGGCTCGCTGGGATATGCGAGTGCTCGGGTAAAAACAACGATTCGAACCGCCGCTCCTCCAGCGCCACACCGAGTTTCGGACCGCTGATTCCCTCGTCGGTAACGAAGGTGGTAATACCTATCTTCATGACCCGAATACTCGAACCTTCACATGTATGTAAAGGTCAATCGGAGGCACTGTGACGTGCGGCACCTATGCCGAAGTGCACCCCTCGTCGACTCCGATTGTCTGGTCCCGAACCTTTCCACTCAGCGGAAGTTGATCAGAGATAGGCCATCGATCCGTTGGTATGAAGGTCTGCGGGCCAACCGGTCTGTGCGTCGTTCACCCAGAGCCCGCCGACTGATGAATCGAACAGATGGACAGATGCCGAAGGGGTATCTGAATCCGGGACACCGGACAACCCGCGGCGTCCGGGGGCATTCGCATCGACCGAGTACCGAGGAAACGGAGCAACTTTCGTGCCTATCCACCGCCTGAACCACGCCGTTCTCTTCGTCTCCGATGTGGAGCGCTCGGCCGAGTTCTATCGCGAGGTCCTCGGTTTCCGACAGATCGGCGCAATTCCAGGTGGGGTGTTTCTACAGGCGGCGGGTTCGGCCAACGACCACGACCTTGGTCTGTTCCGATCTACCGAACCGACCGTCGCACATCGCACCGGACGAGTCGGGCTGTACCACCTCGCCTGGGAGATGGACACACTGGGCGAACTAGGGCGGGTGCGGGATGCACTGCGGGCGGCGGGC
Organism: Nocardia sp. NPDC050630; assembly: GCF_044457245.1. Taxonomy (NCBI): domain Bacteria; kingdom Bacillati; phylum Actinomycetota; class Actinomycetes; order Mycobacteriales; family Nocardiaceae; genus Nocardia; species Nocardia sp. NPDC050630. The sequence continues at coordinate 1,385,329 of NZ_JBITGN010000001.1, read as the reverse complement.
GCGCTGACCGGCGCCTCGAATCACGCGGTCACCAAGTCGCTGTACGGGGTCGACCCGGACGGCATCGAATTCGAGGCGTGCTGGTTGGTCCCGGATGCCGCGATCGAGCAGGAATTGCGGGGTATGACCGCGCCGACCATGCCGCTCGATCTCACGGCGGAGATCACCCGATACGGTGCGGATACACCCGGTGGTCCGCGTATGGATCATGCGGTCTGGCAGCGCTTCGTTGCGGGTACGACCGCCGACTAGGCACTGCTTCGAACCGGTACGGGCGCATCGGCATCGAACATCTCAGCGTCTTCGGCCTGCCGCGGATCGAATTCGTCGACCTGGGGCGGCTCTGGGTATCCAGAACATATCGACGTCGCTGCAGAGCACCGGGAACAGCCCGCTCGGCTATCCGCACTTCTGACTTTCGACCGACAGGATCAGGCGGGCCGTCGAGGCAACTCGTGCCCTCTTGGATCGACTGATTACCGGAGGGTGAGCGACCCGCCGCGAAATCGGGGGAAGGTCTTGACTCAGGATGGCGCCTCGCGCACACTACCGAGTAGTAACCGGACAGTACAGTCCGGATAGTGAGATCGCACAGCCGCCACCACGGCCGTCGCACCCTCAACGGATTTTCGCAGCCGATCGACCGACCACCAGCCCGCGGCCGACCTGGCATCGACTATCGATCCACATGAAAGGCAACCCTCATCGCTGAGGGCCACCATGACATCATCGTTGCTCCCCCTTGCTCGGCGTTCCTTGGTGACGATCGCGGCCACGGCACTGCTGTTGCCGACCGGAACCCTTGCCGCCCAACCGCAGTCGGATTCAACCGGCAATGTTCGAGAAATCTCCGGCCTCACCGATATCGCGGTCGCGCGCGCAGAGTGCGGCCCCGGCCCCGACTCCGACCCGGAATCCGGGCACCAGGGCGACGTGCCCGCCGCCGACCGGGACACCGGCCGCAGCACTCTCGGCTACCGCTGCAATATGTCGCAGGTCGGAAATTACCCGGGGCGCGGCGGGGGTATCTCCTCGGTCAGCTTCGACCATTGCGCCTACGTCGGCACTTTCTTCCCGGGCAACCTACTGGGGCCCGAACAAGGTGTGCAGGTGCTCGACGTCTCCGATCCCGCCGCGCCGGTGCTGACCGCCACGTTGAACGAGCCGGCAATGCTGGCGGGCACCTGGGAAAGCTTGAAGGTCAACGAGACTCGGAAATTACTCGTCGGCACAGGTGCGCCCTTCCTGACCGGTGCGGGTCTGCTTTCGGTCTACGACATATCCGATTGTGCGCACCCCCGTCTGCTCAACCCTGGGACCGGGACAAGTCTGAACATGCCGCTGGCGATCACCGCACACGAGGGTGGCTTCTCCCCTGACGGCAACACCTATTGGAGCTCGGGCGCCGCGCCGGGTCTGGTCAGTGCCGTCGATCTCACCGATCCGGCCAATCCGCGCGTTATCTGGCAGAACCTGCCCGGATTATCCATGCACGGCTTCGGATTCAGTCCCGACGGCAACACCATGTATCTCGCCAATAACTTCGGCGGGCTCATGGTTCTCGATATCAGCGCCGTCCAGCGGCGCGATCCCCATCCGCAAGTGCGCCAACTGGCCAACATCGCCTGGACCGACGGTTGGGGCACCCAGCACAATATCCCGGTCACATATCGAGGCACGCCGTATGTCTTCGCCACCGATGAGGCCGGATCCGGCGGCGTAAAGCTGTTCGACGTCTCCGACGCGACGAATCCACGCCTGCGCAACACCATCAAACTAGAGATCGATCTCCCCCAGAACCAAGACATCGCAATGGCTTCCGCCTCGGGCGGCTCGCTGTTCGCCTACGACGCGCACTATTGCGCCGCGGATCGACCCACCGATCCCACCGCCTTGGCCTGCAGTTGGACCTCCTCGGGCATCCGCGTATTCGACGTCCGCGACCCGCTCGACATCCGCGAAATCGCCTACTACAACCCGCCCGCCCGCACCGGGCACAATGCCGAGCTGACGAATTCGCCGCACGCACTCGCCTCGATCATCGGCCCGCCGCTGCTCGCGTCCCCGACCGTGGTCCAGACCATATTGCAGGGCCAGTTCGATATGTCCGAGGCCGCCGGTCCGCGCACCGGCATGCTCGCGTTCGGCGATCTGTCCTCGGACTGGTGCTTCTCGGCGCCCGAATGGCGCGGCAATCAATTGTGGACCACCTGCGCTGACAATGGATTCCTTGCGTTGCAATTGGATTCGAGCGTCTACGTCCCGCCCGCCGATCAGCACTCCACCATGGGCTCATGACCCGGCAAGCCTGGATCAGGAGTGCCGCGCTGGTCAGCCTGGCTGTACTGCTGCTAGCGGTCGGCGCGGCCATCCGACCGCTGCTGATAGCCGATGACAAGCCCACGCCGCCCGTCCTCACCAGCATCGAAATCGGCTTCGCGCAAGACATGGTCGCCCACCACAGCCAGGCACTGCTCATGACACAGCGACTCGATAGCGGGGTCGATCCGACAGTACGGGCACTGGCACAACAGATTTCGGACACCCAGCGCACCGAGATCGGCATGTTGCTCGGCTGGCTGCGAATGGCCCGTGTGGTCACGATCAATCCGCAACCGATGGCTTGGATGCACACCCACCAGCCCGACCTCACCCAACACCAGCACGCGACGGCGACCAGCACCGCCGCAACCGCCGACCTCATGCCCGGTATGGCGACTCAGTCCGAACTCGATGCGCTGGCAGCGGCGCACGGCACCGACGCGCAAGCGCTGTTCCTGCAACTCATGCAGCGCCACCATGTCGGCGGCATCCAGATGGCCCAGGCTGCCGATCGCCAATTGTCCAGCGGCATCGTCAAACAGGCGGCCCGCGACATGATCGATACCCAGAGCCGGGAAGTCGGCCTGATGATGTTGTTGACGCAACGAAATACCCCGAGCTGACCGCACTGGAAACAGCACTACCGAAGTACCCGGCGGCGGCAACCGACGCTGACCACCGAGACATCCGCGATGACGCCCGCCGTTCGGTCACATGTCAGCAATGCCGCGCAGGACTGTCTGCAATCATCGCGTAGCGGGCGCCCTGCGATTCGGAGTGGCGTATTGCAATGATTCCTGATTGGTGTCGATGGGCCGGTGTCGTGGCCATATTCGCCGCGGCGACCACGGCATGCTCATCGTATAACGACGGAAAGCTGGCGTCGCAGGCGACGACGAGCGCCGCAACTTCGAGCAAGGTGTCGGACATCGGAAAGTGCGTGCCCAAATACGAGCGGGCGATGGTTTCGGACTTGCCAAAGAGGGCAAGCAGGCCAAAAGGTCAGACCACCATCGGCTCGCTGTATCGGTACATACTCCGACCCGCCGCTCGCGAACCGAGCGATGACCGTCGGAGTGGCACCGTGCCGGTGTTTCACCCATACCGAACATCATCGCGCCACCATGGCCCCGGCGCGTGCCCAACACTTCTTTCTCTGCGCTGAGCATCGGCTTTGCGCCTCGGCACAACCCGAGGTCTGAGGGTTTCCAACCCGGGGGAGGATGATCTTCCGCGCACTCTACGAGGAGAGTTGGTGTTGTTCATGTGCGGAAGCCTTCGACGGACGAGGGCGTCCCTGAAGCATTCAGTTGAAGGAAGCATAATGAAGAGCACCAAAATTCGCGCAGCCGTCGCAACGGCAGCACTCGCACCGATGATCGCACTCGGCTCAGGCATTGCTACCGCCGATCCCGCCCCGGCCAATCCCCCTGCGCCCGTCCAAGTGGCGCCCGCTTCAGAACAACTCCCCCAGGCGGCTGACCCAGCCTTCTTGTGGTGGAACCCCTTCCTATGGTGGGTCTGCTTCATTCCGCCGATCTTCCCCTTCGGAACGGGCATCTGTCTGGTATGACCTACTCGACGACGGAATAGTTGCGGCTCGAGCGATTGGATAGGACATGTTCAGGAAGCTCGCGAGAGCCGCGGCTGTGCTCGCGGCATGCGCAGCGCTGGCCGGGGTGCAAGCAGGCACTGCGCATGCGGCAGGTCCGTCGGTACTGGGCGGCGGTTCCGGCATTATCGTCAACGACCAGGGCGTCTGCACGCTCACCACGATCGGGCACGATGCCGCGGGTCGGCTGGTCGGGATCACCGCAGGTCACTGCAGTATTGCGGGTGACACCATCACTGCCGAGGCCAACCGTGACGCCGGAGTCGTCGGCACCTTCGCCTACTCGAACCTCGATATGGACTACGCCGTCATCGCCTTCGATCCGGACAAAGTAGTACCGGTGAATCGCGTTGGTAATACGACGATTACCGGATTGGGCGGTCCTGCGCAGTTCCCGGACGTCGCTTGCAAGGAGGGCTATACCACGGGCCAGACCTGTGGACTGGCCTACGGAGATCTGAACCAGACCAATACTTGGACCTGGACGCAGATATGCGTCCTTCCTGGTGACTCCGGCGCGCCCGTCGTGGTCGGAACAACGCTGGTCGGCATGGTGAACGGATACCTGCGGGTGCCGTGTCTGGGACCGGAGCTCGGAGCGAATATCGCCGCCATCCTGGACGACATCAATACCCGCGGTGGCATCGGAGCGGGTTTCCATCCGATTTAGCCGCCGAAATGCTCTCGCCCATGATGATTGACGATGACGCCGCTTTCGAGCGCGCGTTCGACCAGAAACATGCGTTTCTTGTTCTGCGGGAATGATTCGACGTCGAATATCTTGAACAGCGCACGCATGTGGGTCTTCACTGTGGCCACGCTCAGGCACAGATCGTGGGCAATCTGCCAGTTGGACGCGGGGTAGGTGAACCCGGTTCGAGCGTCGTACGGGCGACACAGTGCCTCGAGAATCAGAAATTGAGCGTCGGTCAGCGCACTCCTGGTCGGCAGGCTGCCGTGGGCAATCGTTACTTCATCTTCGGATGAGTGGTCGTCTGTGAAGATGAAAACCGATTTGCCGAAGCGGATGGTATCGCCGGACTCGAGTTTGCGACATCCGTCGACGCGCTCGCCGTTGACGAAGGTCCCATTTGTGGACAGGCCATTATCGATGACGACCCAGCAGTCGCTCACCCGCTCAATTATGGCGTGCAGACGCGAGACGGTCGCGTCGGCAGTCACGGTTATATCGGCGGCCTCCGATCGCCCGATCGTCATGCTGCGCGTGTCGCGATCCAGTGGAATCTCGCGCCAATTTCCATAGCTAATTCGGTGAGAAAGAGTGCCGCCATCGGCTGACGTTTGCCGCGCACCATCGCCTGCGTCTGGATAGTGTCCCTGACGCAGCGCCTGTTGTCCGTATGACGTGGCCATGATGCGTCGTTCCCAATCCGAGGTAGGTGATGAACTGCTGGCACCGTATGACTCAGAATGCGCCTTTCCCACAGCAATTTGTGCGAATTCAACTAACTTGATGCAATAGGTGGGGGTATGGTCGTGCTACGGGTCTGATTGTGCCGGTATTGCAGACCATCGTGCGGTTACCGGATATTGGGTTGATCGTTCGGTCGCGACTATGCCCCCAAGGACACCATGGCAGCTCGGTCTGTCGTCGCGGCTATTGCGGATCCGGCGCGGCAAGCGGCCAGCGATCCACCGTATGCAGGGTCGAACCAGCTCGGCGTGCATAGTGTTCTACGTGGAGAGCCTGGGGGTGCAGGCGGCGGGCGGCCGCCAGCCAGCCGCCTGCCTGGCGGAGTACTTCGGCACGGGTGAGCGCAGGATCGTTACCCAGCAGCAGACCACCGTGTTCGGGAGCGAGAACCACCGCCGATCCGAGGTGCTGCAAACAGCGGCCGGTACCGAGATCGTCATCGAGTTCGCGGTAGGCGGTGAGGGCGCGTTGCCAGTGCCGAAGGGCACGACGGGGTTCACCGCGGGTCCACCAGAGGGCGCCGAGCGTTTCGCGGGTCTGGGCACCGCCGGCGGGGTCGCGGCCGTCGCGGGTCAGCGATTCGGCCAATTCCAGGCGGTCCTGGGCGGCGTCCAATCGACCCTCGTGCAAGTGGACGACGGCCAGGTTGATCAGCGCGCAGACCACCCCGGCCAGATCCGTTCGCGGCAGCAACCACCACGCAGCTTCGAGTTGTTCGGCCGACTGGGTCAGCACCATCGGACTCGGCTGCTCGTTGTGTAGTCGATGTAGCGCCGTGTAGTGCGACCAGCGCGCGGACAGACTGCTGGAAAGGGCGCGTGGCCGATATTTCGGCGGCCGTCGGCGCAGGCGCCCCGCTCGGAGTCTGGCCAGCTCACCACGCAGCGGGAAATCGTCGGGATCGGTGAGATCACACAGCGCTTGCGCTACGCCGTGGGCATGCTCGGGCAGGCCCTTGCGGGCATACCAGACGTCGAGGGCGTCCGCGATTCTGGCGAGTTCGTTTACCGCCGCCGTCGGTAGCCGCGTTGCCGGAGTCGGGAAGAGTGTGCGCAGATATTCTTCTTCCGCTTCGAACCAGCGTCGCGCGCCCTTGGCGAAACGAACCGTTTCCAAGGCAATGGACCAGCGGCTCGCCCGGTCCGCGTAGTGGTGCAGCAGTGCGGGCAATGCCGCTTGCCAGTGTGGTCCGCGGATGACTTCGGCGGTGGGCGGCAGCCGCGGAGCTTCGCGCAGGCAATATCGGTCCGCGCCGAGGTAGCCGATGATCCCGCGCATCTCGAGGTCGGCCAGCACCAAAATCGCGGTGCGCCCGTCGGGCGCCGAATCCGAGGGCAACCGGCTCGGCGCCTCGAGGACCGCCGACAGCACCGCGAGCAGAGCAGCGGTCTCGAATTCCTGAACCGGCAGGTCGCGCAGTGCCGCGAGGATGGGGTTGTGATCGAGTTCGGAAAGCTGTCGCGGCGGGTCGGGTCGGCTTCTGGCGTCGACGAAACGTACCGGCTCGCCGGGCTCGACCAGTTCGGCGATCAGAGCGAGTTCCCTTTCGGTACGCACCCTTTCGCGAAAGCTGTCTATGCGCCGGTATGCCACATACGCGCCTGCGCCCACCACGGCAATGATGGCCAGCCCACGCAGCAGTCCGCCGATCACCTTGACGACATCGTTGTCGCCGAGTGAGTTGACGACGATATTGCGACCCAGTTCGAGTACCAGCGCCCACGCGACGACCTCCGCGGTGCCGAGCACTCCCTCCCAGATCGATGAGCGCGGCGTGATCTGCTGCGGTGTCTCATGTCCGCGTGGCCCCGTCACGAGCGCGTCCCGCCGGTCAATCCCGGTACCAGCCAGCGCCGCCAGGTGGCAAGCAGCAACAGCACGGGCAGCACAGCCGATAGCAACGACCCGGCCGCCAACTCCGCGGCGTTCTCGTTGAATTGCCGTGCTTCGCCCCACAGCAGCAACGACCAGGGGCTGGCACCCGCGCCGTTCATCATCAGTCCGATGAAGAAGTCGTTCCAGACCTGGATGAATTCCAGTACCGCGACCGCGACCACGGCGGGACCCGCCGATGCCAGCAGTCGCCGCGTAACGGTGCCCGGACTGGCCAGCCCGTGCAGCGCCGCCTCGGCCGGACTCTCCGGCGGGGCCAGCATCGCACCGCGCAGGATCAGGATCGCGATCGGCAATCCCGCGGCGGCGTGCACGAAGATCAACGGAATCCTGGTGCCCGACAGGTTGAACGTATCGATGAACGCATCGAGCGAACCGAGGTAGCTCTGCGCGGGCAGCACCGACAGCACGATCAGCGACACCACCGCCATCCGCGAGAACACACCCTGGCGCCCCGCGGCCAGTCGATGCGCCACGGGGAGTGCGGCCGCCACCACGACGATCGTCGCCAGTCCGGCCACCAGCAATGTCGTCTGCCACGCCGCACGGAAGGATTCGTCGTGCCACATGCCGGTGAGGGCGGAGAGCCCGAATCCCTTGGGGCCGTTCAGACAAACCGCGATCAGAACCAGGATCGGCACCAAGGCGAACAGCGACACCACGGCGATCCCGATCGCGCGCACCGGACCGATGCGGCGACTGGCATCCGTCGGCGGCGAAGCGGCGGCATGTGGGCGGGCGCCGCGCTGCCCCCGCACGCCGGTCCGGGGCAGCCAGGCCACGAAGCCGACCAGCACCGCCAACGGCAGCGCGTAAGCCGCGGCGACGCCCGCGCCGAGATCGCCGTCGGTGGCCAGCCGCCACCACTGCACGGTCGCACTGTCGAGCTGATACTGCATCGAGCCGGGTACCCCGATCAGCACCACATCGAAGATCCTGGCCGCGGCCACCCCGACGACCAATCCGAGAATCAGCAGGATCGGACGCACCAACTCCAGCAGACGCAGCAGCGGGAAACGCTTGCCCTGGCCATGCAGATAGCCCGACCGCACCGGATCTGCCTCGATGGCCCGGATATCGGCGCGTAACAGGCCGGTCAGGAAGCCGAGCCAGGTCCACAGAAAAGCCGAACCGAGCATCAGCGCGAACCAGATCCGGTACCCGCCAACGCTTTCGATGCCGAACCAGGCGGCGAGATGTTGGAAGATTATCCGGAAGGCGACACCGGATACGAACGCCGAAATTCCGAACGGCACGATCAGCGGCGCCCACAATCTGCGCGAATCCCGTGACAGCCAGGCGATGCCGACAGCGACGAGCAGCAGGACAAGACCGAAGACGACCCACAGCATGGTGAGTAGATAGGCCCATCGTCCGTCGCCGGCCAGTGCGTCGGCGAGCAGCCACAGTCCCAGCGCGGTAAGCACAGCGCAAAGCGCAAGCACCGACAGCCGCGCCCTGCTCAACGAGCCACGCCTGCGGATCAGCGTGAAGGCGACGGCGCCACAGGCAACGAGCACGCAGGACAACACGATTCGCGGGCTCGCTGGCACCGCGATCGCCACCGTCCACACTGCGGGCGTCACCAGCAACACCGCGATCAACCCGACCGCGAGCAGACCCGCCCAACCGAGCCAGCGATGCGGCCGCCCGCCCGGTATCAGTGGGCCGCGCATCCGGCGCGTCGCAAGCTCGATGCGCAATCCGTTGGCACGGAAGTCGGCGATACCCGTCATCGGCGGCTCCGCTCGAATCCGTCCAGTGCGACGATCGCGCGATCGATCGCAGCATCCGGGCGCTCGACGGCACCGTCACCGATCGCGACGAGAAAATCGGTGAGGATGCGCCACAAACCGTTACGCCCGCCCACCGCTGCCAACTGATCGGACAGATCGAATGCGCTCCATGGGCTCTGCGCACGCGCGATCGGTTCCAACAGCGCCGAATAGCGCACGGTAGTCCGGATATTCGGGGCAATGAAGCCGCCGTCGCCCTGAATCCACGGCAGCGGCGCCTCCGGCGCGGCCAGCGCCGTCACCACCTCGTCGGCGTGCGAGCCAGCGTATCTGGTCACCACCATGACATCGCCGCCCACAATCCGCGGGCGTTCACCACCGAGGCCGGTGACCGGGAACGGTGCGATACCGACCACCTCCTCCGACCGTCGTCCGGAGATCCGAAGGCTTTCGCGGACAACGGGTTCGGCGAAATCCGGTGCGATCACCATGGCGGCGCGACGGTGCTCGAACACCTCTCGAATCGCGTCCGGGAACTGACGGGTCAACGCCACGGCGACACCTCCCGCGATGGCATGGGGTCGACCCCACAGTCGCGCGAGATTCGCGAACGTTTCGCGAACGGCAGGCCGGTCCCAGACACGATCCTGTGAAGTTGTCGTCAGATCGTCGTAGGTATGCGCAGATTCGGCGCGCAGCACATTCTCGAAGACATCGGTCAGTACCCAGCCGTCCGCGGCGGCGAGCGCGAGCAACCGAATCGGCGTGCCCGCGAGCACCTCGCTCCGGTCGACCCAGTCCGCGATCGTCCAGTCGGCGGGGTCGCCGAGGTGATACTTGTCGACGGTCTGCCGGTCGTACCAGACCAACGACTTATCGGCGGCCTTGAACGGTACGCCATACGGTTTTCCATTGTGGTACAACAGCTGTCGCCACAACTCGGGATACCGCACCCCTTGATCGTCGGTCCATAACGTATCGGGGACCGGCCGAAGCTTACCGTCGTCGACGAGTGCGCGAACCTGTCCGGCCTGCGGCAGCAGCACGATATCCGGCGCCGACTTCCCGCCCGCGCTGAACGCGGTACCGACTTCGTCGCCCATCGGTATCACATCCACCGATCGCGCGAACGGCATCGGCGCCAACACCTTCCGGAAGGCCGCCAGCTCCGCACCACTCCATGACACCCCGATCCGGATCGACGCCGAATCGCCCCACAACAGTTGCGGCGCACACGCGGCAAGCGGCAGCACCCAACCCGCTTGCAGCAAAGCTCTTCTCGTCCCCATGCTCCCCCAACAGAGCGGTTGTGGTGTCGCCGAGGATTATTGCATCCTCGTCTCAGTCGGGAAGGAGCTTTCCCAAGGGGCCCAGGTCGATGTTGAGATCTTCTGGGGTGAGGCCGAAATGGTCGCGCAGTTCGTCCATGCGTTGTTCGAGCAGCATCAGGGTGGTGCCGATGCGTTCGATCTGGGTCTCGGTCAGGTCGCCTTCGTCGACGCGCCGCAGGGCCTGCCGTTCCATCAGCTGCCGCAGCAGCTCCACCAGGGTGAGCACGAGCGTGACCAGACCGCGCTCGACGGATTCGGGGTTGGTATCGATACGCGGTGGAATGCCACCGATCTCATCCATCTCGGGGCGGTTCCAGTTCGGGGTGTGCCGCCGCGGATTCGACCGAGGACGCGGACAGCGTACTGATGGATGAGATGAGGGCTCGCAGCGAGATCGCGACCAGGTCGACGTCCGCGATGGCCAGCCTGATGTCGCCGGAGATGATTACCCCGCCGGCCAGCACTCGGTCCAAAAGGTCGACGAGTGCCACCCGGCGCTCGCCGTCGACGCTCTGGTCGGCCGGTCTCATATCCGCTCCTGGTCCACGCCGGCGAACGAATACGGCGGCCACGGGCCGGTGATTTCGAGCCGGATGCCGGGCAGTTCCTTGCCGAGTTCGTCCACCGTAGCGGCGAAGTCACCGGCGTCGTCGTCATCGACCAGATAGGTGCCATTGAGCACCATCCAGTCGCGGCGTCCGCTCAGCGCCGGATCCGTCGCCGCTTGGCGACGCCCCGCCGCGGAGTGTCGAACCAAGCGCGCGTGAATCTCCTCGGCCTGTTGCGCCGCGTCGCGTTCCACGGTTGCCTGGGCGGACAGCTCCGCGCGGCGACGGGCCAGATAGGCCGTGCCCCTGCCCTTTTCGGCCCCCGCGCGCGCGGCCCTGGCATCGGCCACGGCGGCGGTGAGAGCGGCACGGTCGGTATAGGCTTTCACGCCCCACTCGGTGCGCCCGGTTACCAGGGTCAGCGCCGCGATGAAGTCCGCACGCCGCGCATCGAGCAGCTCGCGCACCCGCTCGTCGTCGAGAAAGACAGTGGCCAGGCGCAGCGGGACGGTCGGGCCACGGCGCACCAGGGCCGACACCACGGCGTCGTGGGCCCGAGCCGTCGCTGCCAGCCAGTCCAGATCCTCCAGGTTCCGGCGTAGTGGCTGCTCCCCGAAGACCGCGAGCGGCACCGATTCGACGAACGCCGCCAGCGGATCCGAGACCACTGTGCGTACCCGCTCGCCCGCTACGCCGGTGATCGGGCCGGTTCCCGCCGCGGCGTCCGTAGCGCGCGTCACCGCGTACAGCCAGACGCCGACCTCGTCAGTCACGCCGCCTCGATTCCTTGGGTTCGCGGCGGCGTTCGATAGATTGCGGGACCTCGCGTGCGGCTTCCAGTTCGGCGATCCGGTCACGCAGCTCCCTGTTCTCCAGTTCGAGGTCGTGATCCTGCCGCTCGAGCGTGCGGGCCTTGCTGTTGAGCCAGGGGTCGGTCTCCCACCAGTCGATGCCCACCGCCTTGGCCGTCTCCAAGGATGCGATTACCAGTCGCAGCTTGATCGTGAGCAGTTCGATGTCGAGCAGATTCACTTGGATGTCGCCTGCGATCACCAAGCCCTTGTCGAGCACCCTTTCGAGGATGTCGGCGAGATTCGTCGACTGATGGCCGCCTCCGAACGGCTGCGGTGCGGACGATTCGCCTCCGGGGACCACCGTCATCGTCGATTTCTTCCGCCGATATCGGTACTCCCGCGGTTGTAGCGTCTGGTTCTGCGATAGGCGAGCAGATTTCCGTCCAAATCGAGCTCGAGCTCGTAGAGCGCGAGCATGTCCGACGATGAAGGGATACGGCGATTCTCGAGCACCTCCATCTCGACCAACCATCCGTCCTCGATCGGCTCCATGGAAGTGACACCCTCTACATCCTTCGAGGTCAGCTCACCGAGGATCTCGATTGCCGCCGCCGAGGCCTGTGCCGCGGTGATGGGAGGCGGTTCGTCCGACGCCGAGTCGACATCCTCGGGGTTTTCGGGACTGGTCATGCGTGCCACGCGAGTCACCCCTTCCGGTTGGGCGCAACGGTGCCGCCAGCAGGCCGGAGTCGATCGAGAACGGCCTGCTGCTCTTGTTTGCGCTCCTCGTCGGACAGGCGACCGGCATCCGCGGCCTCATCGATCTCCTCGAGTTCGCGCCGCACTGCCGCAGGATCTTGTAGCTGCTGCTCTACCTGGTCCTGGATCAGTTCGCCCAGCCAGATCACACCGCGCACCGGAGCGAGGGGCAACGACAAGATCGCTGAGACCAGACCCATAGTCAGCTCTCGGGTGCCGGCTTGGTCACGAAGTCGTAGGCGGCCATCGGTCCGAGCAGGCTCAGGTCGACACGGTTGTCCCAGTCCGCGGCGAGGCGGCGCAACACATCCTCGAGATCGCCTTGCCGACCCCTGTCGAGTAGCACCGCGATATGGACCGCATCCTCCTCATGGGTGGGCTGGCGCTGGTTGACGAGCGGGTCGAATTCCTCGAGTTCGGAAATCACCCGGCGGGTGTCCTCGGCGCGTTTGGCTTCGATCGCCTGATTGATCATTTCGCCCAGCGCGATCCGGGCATCGCGAGTGGCGTCTTCGGGTTTGTCGCGGATCTCCTCGCGTAGCCGAGCGACTTCGGCGTTCTCGTCGACGAGTTCACGCAGGACGGCATTCTCGACGTAGCGGCCCTTGATCACGAACTGCGCACGACCCTCCAGCTCCGCCAGCGCGGCGCGGAACTCGTCCTCGTGTTCCCCGAGCAGCTCGTTCTCCACCGCCTCCGCATCGGTCAACACCGCTCCGAAGCGCAGCGGCAGCACCGGGACCACAGCCGCCGACTCGTCCAGCAGCTTGGCGTGTGCGGCGAGGTCATCGGGCTGGCCGAGCGGGCGATCGGTGGCGATGTCACTGACCAGCGCGGCGATCTCGCCGTGCCGCACCACGGCGACATCGCTCGGGGGATCGCCGATACCACTGGCATGCGGCTGCGGCTCCACATCGGCGGGCACGATTCCGTAGACGTATACGGCGTGGTCGGTAGTCATTATTCCTCCCTGCGCCTGGAAGACCGGGGTGCTGTCTGACGCCTGTCCTCGACGTCGTCGAGGAAGCCCTTCACTTTCTCGCCCGCCGCCTCGAGCGCACCCTTCGTCTTGTGCTTGCTCGCGCCCTCGGTGACGTCGCCGACGATATCGGTCAAGCCCTTGGGTTCACTGGTGGAAATTTCGAGCCGGTTCACCGCCTCGGCAAAGCGCAGATACGTGTCCACGCTGGCCACGACGACTCGGGCATCGACGGTCACCAATTCGATGCCGACCAATGACACGCGCGCGAACGCGTCGATGACCAGTCCTTTGTCCAGAATCGTGTCCACAACGTCGGCAAGGCTGGAGGAATTCGGGCGCGCCATCGTGCCGGCGCCGCCACCGCCACCGCCTGCGGGTTCGATCGTCATGTTCGTGCTCTCCTCTCGCTCGACCGGCGGGCCGCCGTGGTGCGGCGCTGCGAGCCCGATCGACGGCGGGGCCGCGCGGGCGCGGTCTGCTCGTCCTCGCCTTGCTCATCCTCGTCGTACTCGTCGGATTCGCCTTTCGGTTCCTCTTCGTCGTGATCTTCGTTGTCCGCGGTTTCGGACTCGGCGTTGTCCTGTTCCTCGCGCCGCGCGGTCTCGTCGTCCTTGACGACCTTGCTGTCGTGGATCTCGCCGTGCCAGCCCACGATGTCGTCGGGGTGTAGCACAGCCTCGGTCATGACGTGCCGCTCGAATTGCTTCAGCTCCAGGCGGCATCGGCGACCGGCCGCGCGCCACAGGTTGGCTGTCTTCTCGAAGACTCCGTGGGGTTGGTACTCGAGCACCACGATGATGCGGGTGAGATCCGGCGTGATCTCGTGGAAGCTCACCGCGCCGTCGATGTAGCCCTTGGCGCCGGAGGAACGCCAGACGATTCGCTCGAACGGCACCTGCTCGAGGATCGTGGATTTCCAAGTGCGCCTGGACCAGAACACCTTGCCGGTCCAGGTGAGTTTCTCGTCGGCGACTTGCTCGACCTGCTCGACCTTCTTGGTGAACTTCGGAAAGTCCGCGAACTGGGTCCATTGGTCGTAGGCGAGGTCGATCGGGACGCCGAGATCGAGTTGCTCGACGATATTGGTCGGTTTGCGCTTCTTGTCGCCACCCTTGCCCTTGCCGCCGGTCATGGACTCCTTGACCGATTCGACGTTGTCGCGAACGGAGTGCTTCACCTTCTCCATGCCCGCACTCATCGTCGCTCGCAGCGGCGAGGCGCCTTGGCTGAGTTTTTCCACTCCGGTTATCGCCGAAAGTAGATTTCCCCCACCGTCTTCCGCGTATTGATTCAGCCGGTCGGCGGTCTTCGATACCGTGTCCGAGAGCCCGGAGGCCGCGCGTTCGGCCAAGGTTGTGGTCAAATTCTGCACCGATTGCTGCAGCGGGCTGGTCGGGACGGCTTTTTGGGTTTTCCTCTGGATGGTCGATCCCGCCCGGGTCGCGGCTTTGGTGGCCCGGCCCGCCGTGTCGGCGGCCTTCTTGCCGACTCCGGTCGTCGCATCACGCAATGTTTTGGCCGCCATCGGCCTCATCTCCTCGTGCGTCGCACGGGCGCTTCGTCGGCTTCGTCGGTATCGACGCGAGTACGGCGCCGACGGGCCGAGGGTGTCTTACGCTCGGCGGACCCGGTCGAACGGTCCGAGGTCCGGGAGCCCGTCCGACGCATGGTCGTACGCGTCCGGCGTGCCTGCGGCCGCGTGCTGGTCGGCTCGGCTTCCTCGTCTCGGGTCCGGTCGGAATCGTCCTCGTCGTACTCATCCGCGGCGTCCTCGGCGTCCTCGTCTCGGGTCCGGTCGGAATCGTCCTCGTCGTACTCATCCGCGGCGTCCTCGGCGTCCTCGGCCGCTTCTTCCTCGGCGGGTTCTTCCTCAGCCAATTCGTCCTCGGGCCGTTCGTCCTCGTCCGAATCCCGCTCCTGCGATTCGCCTCCGACCTGCGAATCGGGTACCGCGCGCTGCTGCAACCGCGCGTTGAGCGCGTCGATGCGGTTGCTGGCAGCGGTGACCGCGGCGGAGCGCACAGCCCCCAGCAACTCACCCTTGACGGTATCGGTGATCTGGGCCAGCTCCGGCGACGATTTGAGCAATGATGTCCCCTGCTCGAGCAGTTCCCCCGACACTCCCGCCGACCGCCTCGACATCGCCGCACCCGCCAACGCCAACGCAAACCGCATCTTGCGCGTGCGCCCCAGTACGTACCCGATGCCCACCCCTATCGCAATTCTTGCTCCACCTTTCACAGCTCACTCCTTGCTCGCCTCGACATCCGAACGCATACGCGAAGCCGGGACGTCCGAGATACGACGCCCGGAGTGGGATAAATCGGGACGCAGAACATTTGGCAACTTCAGCGTATTCCTGGTTACTGGATAGGTCTATGGGTGCGGACCTCGAAAGCCGGAACTCAGCGACCACGGTCGAGACCTGCTCACCGCATCCCGCGACAGGCAACGCCGATGCTTCGATCGACTCACCGCATCCTGGCCCGAACGCGACCGCCGCCAATTCGCCGCGTACTGACAGCGCCTCGCCGACGAGACCACCCGCAACGGCGCTGAGTAGCGTCGACCGGTATGGCTACACCCCAGCATCCGGTCGCCACGGCGGGTACGCGAAAGTTGGCCGCGGCCTGCCGGGCGGAGATTCCCGTGCTGACCCGGCGGTTGCTTTCAGCGATCTTCACCGATAACCCGGAGTGGACGGATTACACCTCGGTGCCGCGCAAGGAGTTACAGGAAGGCTGTCGGCAATATCTGACCCGAATTCTGGATCTGCTCGGCGGCGCGGCGACCGATCCCGAACACGATGATGTGGCCGCGGCGATCGGTAGACATCGCGCGGCACAAGCGGTGCCGTTGGAGGCGATGTTACGCACCTTCCGCCTGGGCGGTGGGATCGTATGGGAGGCGTTGCTGGACAAGGCCGATGCGATCGACGCGCGGGAAGTCCGTGAGGCCGGTACCGCGATGTGGACGGTGATCGACGGGTTATCCTCGTCGTTGGTCACCTCGTATCGCAATGCCGAACTCGAACAGCTGCGCCGCGACGAGCGCCGCAGGCATGCGCTGATCGAGGAGCTACTCGCCGGGCGCGCCCATGATGCGTCCTTCGCCGCGCGGGTGGCGCGCGAGCTGAACCTGCCCGTCCAAGGCGCGTATCTGGTGGTGGCGGTCCGCGGCGGCGAGGGACGGCCGCTGCGCGCGGGCACCGAAGCCGCGTTGGGTGCGTTGGGGATCAGGTCGGTTTGGCATGACCGAGTGGATGCCACGATCGGGCTCGTTTCACTGGCCCGTCACGACACCGCGACCGTGCTGGCTCAGCTTCGCCCGCAGATACGCGGACTGGCCGGTGTTTCGCCCGCTGTCGCGGGACTCGCCGATGTCGATACCGCGCATGCGCTCGCTCTCATCGCGATGCGGACAATGCCCTGGGAGGCAACGGGATTGGTCGCCCTGGACGAACGCTATCCGGAGGCGCTGCTGGTCCGCTCGCCCGACCTCACCGAACTGCTGGTCACCCGGACCCTCGGCCCGGTGCTGGCGCTTCCGGTCAAAGAGCGCGACACGCTGCTGCAGACCCTTGCGGTGTGGTTGGCGCACAACTGCTCGGCGGCAAATGCCGCGCCGCGTCTGCATTGCCATCGCAATACGGTGATCAACCGGCTGCAACGCATCTCGACCCTGCTCGATCGTCCGCTCGAGGGGCAACGCTCCTACCTGGAGCTCTCACTCGCGCTCGCGGCACTGCCACTCAGCGAGTCAGGGTACCGATAGCATCCGCGGAATTGGGCGCAGCGCCCATTTTCGAGACCGATTTCCTGGGCTTCGGAGTGATTGTTTGTGCGCTGGGTGGTGACGAGACTCGTCGATGATGACTCGCGCCATACCCGTGTCGAGTCGAAATCGTTCGAGACGAGGAGCACCACGAGTGCCGGACTTCGATCTTCTGGTGGTCGGCGGCGGCCCCGGCGGCTATGTGGCCGCCATCCGCGCAGCCCAGCACGGCTTGACCGTCGCCTTGGTGGAGAAGGAACGGCCCGGCGGGGTCTGCCTGAATTGGGGCTGCATTCCGACCAAGGCCATGTTGCGGTCGGCGGAGGTTTTCCAGACCGTCAGCGCCGCAGCGGATTTCGGTGTCTACGCCGACAATGTGCGCTTCGATTTCGCCGCCGTGCGCCAACGCAAGGATGGCATCGTCAAGGAACTCACCGACGGTGTCGCGGGTCTGCTCGCGGCCAATGGGGTGACGGTCATCGAAGGCCATGCGCGCTTCATCGATCCCACCACCGTCGAGGTGCACCAGGTGGGTCCCTCCCCCATCGGCCCGGAGGGCCCGCGCTACGCCGCCGCCCCGACCGCGCCGATCCGGCAGGTAAGTGCCCGTGATGTGATCATCGCGACCGGCTCGGTGCCCGCTCGGCTGCCGATTCCGGGCGCTGATCTGCCTGGCGTGATCACATCCGATGGCGCATTCGGGTTGACCGAGGTGCCGAAGCGGCTCGTGATCATCGGTGGCAGCGCGGTCGGCGCCGAATGGGCCAGCCTGTTCGCCACCTTCGGCGCCGAGGTCACCATCGTCGAAATGCAGGACCGGCTCGTTCCCGCTGAGGACACCGATATCGGAACGGCGCTCGGCCGCTCCTTCGCCAAGCGCGGCATTACGGTGCTCATTGGTTCGACGGTGCAATCCATTGCCCAACAGTCGAATCAGACACTGCGAGTGCGGGTCGACGGTCCGCAGGCGCGCGAGCTCGATGCCGACGTGGTACTGGTCGGTGTCGGTCGGCGGCCCAACACCGCCGACCTGGGCTTGGACAGTGCCGCGATCGCTACCGACGACCGCGGATTCATCACCATCGACGAGCAGTTGCGTACCGGTACCGCGCATGTGTACGCCATCGGCGACGTCACCGGTCGGGCACTGCTGGCGCACGTCGCCTCGCATCAAGGCCTCACCGCCGCCGACGTGATCGCCGGACGTCAGGCGCATATCGCTTACACGGTGATTCCCGCGGCCACCTTCACCCATCCGGAGATCGCCAGCGTCGGACTCACCGAGGCCGCCGCCCGCGCCGCCGGGCACCAGGTGATCACCGCGCGCTTCCCGTTCGCGGCCCTGGGTAGAGCCAAAACCTTCGGCGAGACCGAGGGTTTCGTCAAAATCATTGCCGGGCAACAGCATCAGGAGGTTCTCGGTGTGCACATCATCGGCCCCTCCGCCAGTGATCTGATCACCGAAGGCGCACTGGCGATTTCGCTCGAGGCAACGCTCGATGAGCTGGCCGACACCATTCACGCCCACCCAACCCTCGGCGAGATCGGCATGGAGGCGGCACTGGCCGGACTCGGACTGCCCGTACACATCGCGCCACGCAAACGCTGAGGAGCCACCGTGACCACGACCACCGCACCCCGGAAATCCACGTCGAAGACCGCGGCCCGCAAGGCATTCGCCGGTACAGATCCCGACACCCTGCGCGGCTACTTCCGCGACATGCTGTTCGTGCGCCGCTTCGAAGAGCGCACGGCGCAGGGCTATACCCAGGCCAAAATCGGCGGCTACTGCCATCTCAACCTCGGTGAGGAAGCCACCGTCGTCGGACTCGCCGCGGCGATGCGCCCGACCGACTACCTGTTCACCAACTACCGCGAACACGGCTACGCGATCGCCAAAGGCATCGAACCCGGCCGGGTGATGGCCGAACTCTACGGGCGATCCACCGGCACATCCAAGGGCTGGGGCGGCTCGATGCATATGTTCGACACCGCGACCCGACTGCTCGGCGGTTACGGCATCGTGGGCGGCCAGTTGCCGCTGGCCGTCGGCGCCGCACTGGCCATCGACTACCGCGGCGGCGATGATGTGGTGGTCTGCCAAATGGGTGACGGCACAACGAATATCGGGGCATTCCACGAGTCGCTGAATATCGCGGCACTGTGGCATCTGCCCGTGGTGTTCGTGGTGATCAACAATCAGACCGGTATGGGCACCACCGTCGAACAATCCTCCGCCGAACCCGACCTCTACAAGCGGGCCAGTGCCTATCGGATGCGGGGCGAACGAGTCGACGGCACCGATGTACTCGCGGTGCGTGATATCGCTACCGAGTTGGTGGACGCCGCTCGCCGGGAGGGCAAACCAGCCCTGCTGGAAGCCGTCAGCCATCGACTCAAGGGCCATTCGGTGGTCGATCCCGCGAAATACCGTAGCGCCGAAGCAGCTTCGATCGCGCTCGAATCCGATCCGGTCGCCCGGCTACAGCGCGAGCTGCTCGCCGCCGGTTTCCTCGACGAGGATACCGTTGCCGCCATCGAAGCCGAGGTACGCGAAGGGGTCGACGCGGCTGTGGCATTCGCCGACGCCAGTCCGCACCCCGAGCCGACGAGCCTGTTCGACTACACCTACGCCACCCCGGTGGCCGGTGCATCCCGACGGTTACCCGCCGATCCGCTGTTCTGAAAACACTTCCCCGCAACCGCTGAGGACTCCACCGTGCCTGTCATGACCTATCGCGAAGCGCTGCGCGAAACCCTGCGCGAGGAAATGCGTCGCGATGACGACGTCCTGCTCATCGGGGAAGAGATCGGCGTCTTCGAAGGCTCCTACAAGATCACCGCCGGACTACTGGCCGAATTCGGCGAAAAGCGTGTCCGCGATACCCCGATCGCCGAAGAGGGATTCGTCGGCGCGGCCATCGGCGCGGCCATGCTCGGCCTGCGCCCGGTCGTGGAACTCATGACGATCAACTTCTCGCTGCTCGCGCTGGACCAGATCGTCAACCATGCCGCCAAGATCTACGGCATGTTCGGCGGCCAGACCAGCGTCCCGATGGTGATCCGCACTCCCGGTGGCGGCGGCCAACAACTCGGCGCCACCCACTCGCAGAACATCGAGCTGTATTACGCGTTCGTACCCGGACTGAAGGTCGTCGCGCCGAGTACTCCGGCCGACGCTCGTGCCCTCCTGCGTGCGGCGATCGAGGACGACGACCCGGTGCTGTTCCTGGAAAACCTCGCGCTCTACAACACCAAAGGCGAAGTGCCGCAGGATCTTGCGCCCGCACCGATCGGCAAGGCAGCGATCACACGTGTGGGTACCGACATCACCCTCGTCGGCTACTCGCGAATGGCCACGATCGCCACCCAGGTCGCTGAACGCCTTGCGGCCGAGGGGATCTCGGCCGAGGTCATCGACCTGCGCAGCCTGCGTCCCTTGGATCGCGACACCATTGTCGAATCGGTTCGCAAGACCGGCTGTGCCGTGGTGGCCGAAGACGACTGGCTCACCTATGGCATCGGCGCGGAAATCGCCGCCTCCATCTCCGATGGCGCCTTCGATTACCTCGACGCACCCGTTCGGCGGGTCGCCGCCGCGGAAGTGCCGCTGCCCTACGCCAAACCCCTCGAACAGATCGCGCTGCCGTCCGCCGAATCCCTGTATACAGCCGCCGCGCAAACACTCGCGGCCGTCGGCCGACGCCGCTGAGAGGACATCACATGCCCGACATCATCATGCCCCGCCTGTCCGACACCATGGAGGAAGGCGTCGTCGTCGCCTGGCTCAAGCAGGTCGGCGACAAGATCAGCCGCGGCGATATCCTCGCCGAAATCGAAACCGATAAAGCGCTGATGGAGCTCGAGGCCTACGAGGATGGCGTCCTCGAGCAGATTCTGTTCGAGCCGGGCTCGCGGGTCCCGATCGGCGACACTATCGCGTTGATCGGCGACGGAACCGGTTCCACGACGGGCGGATCGAACTCGGCTGCCGGAAACGGTACGACGTCGAGTGATACGGCCGAAGATCGTGCCGCCACTTCGCACGCACAGTCGGAAAGCGCTGGCACGCAGAATAACCCGATTGAGGCGGTCGGAACTGTGCCAGTTGCCGCGACGACAGCAGAGACTGGAACGCGCAAGAAATCCTCACCACTGGCCCGCAAGATCGCCCGCGACCTCGACGTGGACCTGGCCGCCGTGACGGGCACCGGTCCCGGCGGACGGATCACCCGCAACGATGTCGAATCCGCTTATCGCATTATTGAATCCACCCCCGCCGCACCACCGGTAGCAACCGTGACCCCCGCAGGCGACTACGACGAGACCCCGCTCAGCACCATCCAGCAGGTCTCGGCCAAACGCCTCACCGAAAGCAAACAGCAAGCCCCGCACATCTACCTGACCAGCGCGATCGATGTCACCGACCTGCTGGCCTTCCGCGCGCAGATCAACCGCACCCTCGAGCAAGTAGGCAAAACCAAGGTCAGCGTCAACGACCTACTCGTCAAAGCGGTGGCCACCACACTGCGCACCGACCCGGCCGTCAACGTTTCCATCGCTGACGACAAACTTCTTCGGCACCGCGGAATTCATCTCGGTATCGCCGTCGCGACCCCGGCCGGACTCCTGGTCCCCGTCATCCGAGACGCCGACCGCAAAAGCGTCTCCGAAATCGCCACCGAAACCCGCGATAAAGCCGAACGCGCCCGCGACCGCAAACTCCGCGCCGACGAAATGAGTGGTGGCACCTTCACCATCTCCAACCTCGGCATGTTCGGTATCGAACAGTTCACGGCCGTCATCAACCCGCCAGAATCCGCCATCCTCGCCGTCGGCGCGGCCAAAGACGAACTGCGCCTCGACAACTCCCAGGTCGTGACCCGTAGCATCCTGCGCGTCACCCTGTCCGCCGACCACCGCGCAATCGACGGCGCCACCGCCGCACGATTCCTCCAACAATTCACCGAACTGCTGGAACATCCGCTGCGCATCATCACCTGACGGGCCTTCTCGCTGAACGGAAGGAGCAGACCACCGCACCGCCCCAGCCGGATACCGTTTCCCGCGTCCACTCCAACGCGACGAAGGGACCGCGGTGAACTCACCGGTCGTATCACTTGCTCTGCCATTGGCGTTGGCCGTGATCATGTTCGGGCTCGGACTTTCGCTGAGTGTCGACGATTTCACCCGTACCGCACGCCAGCCCAGGACGGTCGTTATCGCGCTGGTGTGTCAGTTGCTCGTGCTGCCGGTCATCGCGTTCGGTCTAGTCCTGCTCTTCGATCTGCCGCCGACCCTCGCTGTCGGCATGCTGCTGCTCGCCGCATCGCCGGGCGGCACTACGGCCAACCTGCTCAGTCACCTGTTCGGGGGCGATGTCGCACTCAACGTCTCGCTCACGGCTGTCAATTCGATCATCGCGGTCATCACCGCACCTCTGATAACGAACTTCGCGATCGACTACTTCCACCCCGAAGCCGGTGCGAGCGGACTCGGCCTGCAGTTCGGCAAGGTGGTCCAGGTATTCGCGATGATCCTGATCCCGGTCATCATCGGCATGCTGGTGCGCCGGCTGTCCGCCGACTTCGCCGACCGGATGGACCGGCCGGTGCGCATCGGCTCGGCGCTGATCCTGGTACTCGTCATAGCCGCAAGCGTGATCGGCGGTGCCGCCGACCTGCCGGGATATCTCCTCGATGTCGGCGCGGTCACCCTTATCTTCTGCCTGCTCAGTTTGACTGTGGGCTACTTCGTCCCCCGATGGTGCGGCGTCGATATCGGCCAGGCGATAGCGTGCTCGATGGAGATCGGCATCCACAACAGCGCCATCGCCATCACGATCGCCATCAGCGTTCTCGACAGCACCGAAATAAGTGTGCCCGCAGGGGTTTACGGCGGAATTATGCTGCCGGTCGCGGGCGCTGTCGGTTGGCTCATCACCCGACGACACGCGGGTGTGCGGACCGCCGAGGGCGACAGTCTCAGTCGGCGACTTCGCCGTTGAGGCGGTGCAGCAGTTCGGCCAGTGTCGCCGTCGCGTTCGAGCTACGAGAGAAGCCTCCCAGCCGCGTCGACGACCGGCGTTTCAGCCGCGGTACGTCGGGGGAAATCGGCCACACCATGCAACCATGGTTTGGTTGCGCTGAAGAAGATCGATGTGTTGAGGACCAACAGCAGCAGGCACAGCGGCGGAATTGCACCCACGATCGCTTTCGCGGCCAGTGCGAGCTCCACGGGATCTGTGAGGTTGAACGCGTTTCCGCCGATGCTGGCGGCGACACCGATCACCAGCAGAACCCCGAAGTACAGCCGGATGACTCCGGTACGGTACGGCAACGTTCCGACCATCACGTAGCAGTAGGCGATCTGAAAGACCGTGAGGCCCACGACAATCGGCCAGAGCCACGCGAGGATGGACGGCGTTCCTGCCAACCGTGCCAGATGGTGTCCGAATGTGAAGGATGCGACCGCCGCCACCGCGATCAGGACCGAGGCGGACACAACGGCGACCCTGTTGACGCAGAGTCGCTCAGTCCATGGATTCATCCGTTCCTCCAAAGTGAGAAAGCGTGAAAGGGCTGGAATTCTTGTGGAGCAGTTGGCAACCAGAGTTGTCGAGTCAGTCGCATACCTGAGCGAAGAGGGCCCGCTGGCGGCGAATGTCGCCTTACCCCCGCTCTCTGAGCTCCGCAAACAGTTGCGCGCGTGGGATTTTCACACTACGAACGCAGCGGTCCGGCGTTGAACGGTTGCAGCGGAACCGGATCGCCGTTACGCGGATAGCTGTATCAGCGACCGAGCTCGCTGCACCGACGACGCAGGCGCTCGGCGCGCACAACCGGTTCGTGTTGCGAATTCGCCCATTTCGGCAACACGAACGACGATCGCTGTGGTCACAACGGCCCCTTCGGGTCTTGTCTCTCCTCGATGCAGCTTATGGCTCGCCCAGTATGCCCTCGACAGCACACCGACACGCGGAATACGACATACGCCGGCGGCGCTCGTCGCACGGCCGCCGAAATCGCCGCGAACCGACATTCGTGACCCGAAATCAGTGATGATCATTTTCAACAGGGTGCCCACCGATCCGTTCCTCGGTCGTGCGTTCGCAGATAGCCTGTGCGCCTTCGATATCCACCCAGTAACGGCCGAGTGCCGCATGAATCAACTGGTGCTCGGCGAGCGAGGCACCGCCCTGAGCGCGGGTGGCGGCATGCGCGGCGGCTTCGGCGAGACAGGCTCGCGCGATCCCGACGCACCTCCCATGCGACGGTGAACCGCCCATGGTCCAGGACGGTGCCGACGACATGGGACAGGCCGAATCCCGGCGGTGCGATCAGATGTGCGGCGGGTATGCGTACGCGGTCGAACCGAATGTGCGCGATCCTGGCGCCGCGCATGCCGAGCTGACCCTCGACCGGCTGCACGGAAAACACCGGGACGGTCGCGCTCGACGAGCGCGGCGCATAGCCCGCCGGGCACCGCGGCGAGTACCAGGAAGACGTCGGCGATCTGCCCGAACGTCACCGAGAGCACCGCAATATCATTGCGCGCCCACAAAGAAGCGAAAGTCTCACGCTCCGCATACAATTCGTGAATTAAATCTTCCACTCCGGATTACAAGGTTCTTCGCAGACGAACCAGACAAATAATCGCACCGTGCGAAGGAGATCTCCCCCGCATCATGGCGATAGGTGTTGCAGCACTCCGGGTTCAGGAAACAAGACGAGGTGCATGAGAGGCCCCAAGCATCAAATTCGCAGGCTGGGGGCAGATCGATGGCCGTAGAATATAACGCGGCGGATCCGGCATCAGAACGCCGCCGGGCACGTCACGCAATTCGGCGGAGAGTCGCGGACCATT
Source organism: Nocardia sp. NPDC050630 (assembly GCF_044457245.1). Lineage (NCBI taxonomy): Bacteria > Bacillati > Actinomycetota > Actinomycetes > Mycobacteriales > Nocardiaceae > Nocardia > Nocardia sp. NPDC050630. The sequence goes on along the minus strand of NZ_JBITGN010000001.1, from coordinate 1,360,277 downwards.
CACCAATAATTGAACATGCATCGATTTCCGATGAGGGTGGACAAATCGACGCAAGGAGGAAAGGCTGTTGGTGAAGTGCTCGCCGGAGGATCCAATTCGCCGGGGGCTGGAAATCATCGAGCGAACCAGGCGAGCTCTCGGCCCATCTGCGCGTCGAGCTCGCATCGCGGGGCACCACCTTGATCGATAACCGCTGAACGACCTGCCATTGATCGCTGACACGACGGGGTGATATCTATGCGAACGGACGGAGACAGCTGGGACATCGTGACGAGCGTGGGTCTGACCGCCCTGGGGGTCGCCACATTTCGCGCACTCGAGACGCTCGATCCCGAACCGATGATCCACGACGAGTATGCGGCGTGGTTCGTCGAGGCGGCGGGTGAACCGCACTTTCTGCAGAAACTGGACGAACCGGCGGCGGGCACGGTCGGATTGTTCGGGCGGTTCATGGGGGTTCGGACAAGGTTCTTCGACGAGTTCTTCGCCGCGGCGTGGCAGCGGGGTGTGCGGCAGGCAGTGATCCTGGCATCGGGTCTGGACGCGCGGGCATATCGCCTGGATTGGCCCGCTGGCACGGTCGTCTTCGAGATCGATCAGCCCCGCGTGCTGGAGTTCAAGAGCAAGGTGCTCGACGAGCACGGTGCCGTGGCCAGGGCCGATCGGCGCGCCGTTGCGGTAGATCTGCGCGACGACTGGCCCGCCGCGCTCACTGCCGCGGGTTTCGATCCGCGACGGTCGGCGGCGTGGTCGGCCGAGGGGCTTTTGCCATTCCTGCCGGGTTCGGCGCACGACGCATTGTTCGAACGCATCGACTCCCTGTCCGCGCCCGGCAGCTGCGTGGCCACCGACGACTTCGGCCGCGGTATGGACCAGCGTCACTTCGACATGGAGGAAAAGTTCTTCGGCCCCAATCCGTTCGGCAACTTGAACGTGCACGACCTGTGGTACGACGACGCCCGCGCCGATCCCGGGGACTGGCTCGCCCAGCACAACTGGTCGGTCCACCGCGTCACCCCGTTCGACCTGGCCGCCACCTACGGTCGCCCGATCACCGACTTACCCGCCGAGCTTCCCGCCGAACTCCTCGACCGGTTACGGCGGGCGTCCTACATATCCGCCGAGAAGCACCGGTGATCCCGCAGGACAAGCGCGACGCGGCGCCCTAGCGAATTTTCCACGCACTCAGGCTCCAAGGCTGGGACCATCGATGGGTGCGGCACGGCAAGTACCGCGTTCTCTTCCCGTTGTGTTCAGCGATTCATCCCCGCTACACAGGAGGAACCGAGATCCATGACGACTTCGAGGAATTGTCTGCGCACCATTCGCATCGCGACCGTCTTCGCACCAACAGCGGCGGTCCTGGTCGTGACGGCTGCTCCCGCTCTCGCCGCTGCGACCATCGACATCTCCCGCGCCGGACCGACCATCGTTCAAGTCACCTACAGCTGCGACGACTCCGACGGAGTGGCCAGTATCCAGGCGATGATGGGCGAACCCACCGCCGACGGTCCTGCCGCCCAGGGCGCTCAGAACGCCGTCACCTGCGACAATACCCAACACGACGCGAGCATCCCGATGACCGAAACCCCTGGCCGGCAACCCATGCAGTCGGATCGAATCCAGGTGCGAGTCGCCCTCGTCGACCGCAACGACACGGTTGTCTCCGGACAGGCGAAGCTATTCACCGTGCAATAAGGCAACGGACTACGCGGCATCGAGACACCACGTACCCAGCAACAGGTGAGTGACCAGCCCCGGATGCAACCCATGTGACCTCACGACGCCGGTGCTTGTGATTTGATAGGTCACAAATACTCCAAAATCGATTCCTTCTCGCTGTGTTCGACACTGGTCCGCCAACGGTGGTCCGGGATCCGGCCGGGTTCGTGGGTTTCGGCTGGTCTCGACGCGAGAGGACTGCAGTACTCGAATGGATAGGGTTCGTCGCACTGTTCGGGGTCGAATTCGCCGCAGATCGAGTAGCCCGCTCTTCATGCAGTTGTTGGCCGCCGCGGTCGAATCCGCGGCCGACTCGATCGCGATCAGCTACAACCCGACCGGCGAACCGGCTGATCAGCGCGAACTCACCTACACCGAGGTGGACGAGTCCTCATCGCGACTGGCGCGGGAACTGATCGCGCGGGGCATTGGCCCCGGCGACGTCGTTGCCGTCGGCTTCACCCGCTCGATCGAATCGGTGCTGGCCGTATGGGCCATCGCCAAGACCGGTGCGGCCTACGTTCCGGTCGACCCCACCCTGCCGCCGGAGCGCAGCGCATATATCGTCGCCGACTCACGGGCGGTGCTCGGGCTCACCGATTCGACACATCGCCCGCGTCTCGGCACCGAAATCTACTGGCTCGACATCGACGATCCGCTGCATCGGGAGCGGATCGCGGCACGACCCGCACATCCGATCTCCTACGTCGACCGGGTAGGCACACCGACCGAACAGCATCCGGCGTACATCATCTACACCTCCGGCTCCACCGGTCGCCCGAAGGGCGTTGTGGTGACGCACACCGGTCTTGCGATGCTGGTCAACGCTCAGCGGGAGCGCTACGCGGTCGACGGCGATTCGCGGGTGCTGCACGTTTGCTCACCGAACTTCGATGTATCGGTGCTCGAGCTGCTGCTTGCCTTCAGTTCCGGCGCGACGCTCGTGGTGTCACCGCCGACGGTGTTCGGCGGCGGCGAACTGGCCGAGCTGCTACGTCGCGAGCGTGTCACGCACATGCTGATCACGCCCGCCGCGCTGGAGTCGGTCGACCCGGTCGGACTCGACGCGTTGCGGGTCGTTGTCGTCGCGGGTGACGCGTTCGGCCCCGGCCTGGTCGAGCGGTGGGCGGTCGCCGGGCGGTCTTTCTACAACGCTTACGGGCCCACCGAGGTCACCATTCTCGCCACGGAAAGCGCCGAATTGGCGCCTCGGCGACCGATCACCATCGGTACCGCCCTGCCGGGAGTCGGTGCGGTGGTGCTGGATTCGCGGATGCGGCCGGTACCCGCCGACGTGGTCGGCGAGCTCTATCTTTCCGGCCCTGCGCTCGCGCGGGGCTACCTCGGGCGCGCGGCGCTCACGGCGCAACGATTCGTGGCCAATCCGTTCAGCGGGGAAGCCGGAATCCCTGGCGTGCGGATGTACCGCACCGGCGATCTGGTGCGGCGCATGTCCGATGGCGCGATCGAATATCTGGGACGCTCGGATTTCCAGGTCAAGATCCGCGGCTTCCGTATCGAGCCCGGTGAGATCGACGCCGCACTGACCGGTCACCCCGATATCGAATATGCCGTGACGCTCGGCAAGCTCGCACCGTCCGGCGCGACCGTACTGGTCTCCTATGTGCTGGCGCGCAACGGCATTTCCATTGATGCCGGAGAACTCCTGCGCTTCGTCGCAGGCTCATTGCCCGGCCATATGGTGCCGTCCGCGATCGTTGTGCTCGACGCGATCCCCTTGTCCGCCAATGGAAAGCTCGACCGGCAGGCCTTGCCCGACCCGGTGTTCGAGGCGGCGGTGTCGCGTGCGCCGGTGGGCGCCGTGGAATCCCGGCTCGCCGAGTTGTATGCCCAAGTGCTCGGTGTGCGGGTCGGGGCGGAGGACTCGTTCTTCGCCGCCGGTGGAGACAGCATCCTATCGATCCAGTTGGTGTCGCGGGCACGGGCAGAAGGGATTCTGTTCACCCCTCAGGATGTATTCGAGCAGCGCACCGTGGCCGGGTTGGCGCGGGTCGCGTCGGTCGGCGCCGAACCCGCGCCCAAGCTCGCGGAGTTGCCCGGCGGCGGTGTCGGGGAAATTCCGCTGACACCAGTGCTGGCCGCCCACCTCGTCGGAGGGAGGTTGTTCGGCCGGTTCACCCAGCAGATGGTGCTGGCCCTGCCCGAGCACATCAACCGGGCGGGGTTGGTGGCCACGCTCGCCGCGTTGCTGGACCACCACGACATGCTGCGCGCACGGCTGTGGTCCGTCGACGGGCGATGGCGGCTGCACACTCTGCCACCGGGTGCGGTGGATGTGGACGCACTGCTCACCCGCGTCGACATGCCCGCGGGACTGGACACCGATGAGTTATGCGGAATTGCCAGTGCGGCAATGGATTCCGCCCTCGACGCGCTCGACCCGGCATCGACGCGGATGATCGCCTGCACCTGGCTGTCTCGACCGGACGGCCGGGATGCGCTGATCATCGCCGTGCATCACTACGTGGTCGATGGCGTGTCGTGGCGCATTCTGATCTCTGACTTGGTGACCGCATGGGCGCAACGCGCTGGTGGGCACCACATCGAGTTGCCCGCGGTCGGCACGTCGTTCCGACGGTGGGCACACGGTCTGGTCGAGGCGGCCGCGGACCGTACCAGCGAGCTGCCGTACTGGCGGCAGGTTATGACCGTGGCTGATCCGCTGCTGGGCGCGCGGGCACTGGACCCGGTCGTCGACACCATGGCAACGGTGCGGCATTTCACCGTTACGGTGCCGGCCGAGGTCGCCCATGCGGTGTTGACCGAGTTGCCGACGCTGTATCGCAGTGGAGTCAACGACGGTCTGCTCGCGGCGTTGGCGCTGGCGGTGCGCTCATGGCGGGCGAAAAGAGGAGTCGATGCCGCGGCGACTCGGATCCGGCTCGAGGGACACGGTCGTGAAGAAGCCGCCGTGGCGGGCGCGGACCTGAACCGCACTGTCGGCTGGTTCACCAGCATGTATCCGGTGGTGCTCGATCTGTCCGGCATCGACGCCGATGCCGCATGGAGTACCGCCGAAGCGACCGCGGCGATGCTCAAGACGGTGAAGGAGCAACTGCTCGCGGTGCCGGATAAAGGCATCGGTTTCGGCATGCTGCGCCATCTCGACACCGATACCTCGGGCGAACTCGACGCTGCGTTGGGCCAGATCGGTTTCAACTATCTCGGTCGGATTTCCGCCAGCGACGTGCCGGAGGCGCTCACGGATCGGAGCTGGCTGCCGACCCCCGACTGGGGCGCACCGGACGCCGACCAGGATCGGGCGATGCCCGCGGCCGCCGTGGTGGATATCAACGCGATCGTCACCGATTCCGATGCGGGCGCACAGATGAATGTGTCGTTCGCGTACGCGTCGGAGATTCTCGACGAGGCCTGCGTGCGGGAGCTGGCCGAGTACTGGGTGGCCGCACTGACCATGCTTGCCGGACATGTACACGATCCGGCGGCCGGAGGCCTGACTCCGGCGGATGTCCCGCTTGTGCGGATCACCCAAGCGGAACTCGATATCTGGCAGCGCGAGCACCCGGGTCTGGTCGATGTCCTGCCGTTGTCGCCCCTGCAGCTCGGAATGCTTTTCCTGACACAACTTTCCGACGATTCGGCAAATTCCTATCTGCTGCAGTTGGCGGTGGAGTTGTCCGGCGTGATCGATCTGGACCGCCTACGGCGGGCGGCGCAGGCGATGTTGGATCGGCATGTGATCCTGCGGGCCGCGTTCCGAACTTCGGTCGAGGGCACCCCGGTCCAGATCGTCGCCGAGGGTCTGACGGTCCCGTGGCGGATCGTCGACACATCCGACACCGATCCGGCCTCACTCCTGGCCGCCGAAGCACACCTCGGGTTCGATCCGACGGTAGCCCCGATGCTGCGATTCACCGTGTATCGCGCGAACTCCGGACGAGTACATCTGGTGTTGACCGCGCATCACATCCTGTTGGACGGCTGGTCGATGCCGTTGCTGATGAAGGAGCTACTGGTTTCCTATGCGGCCGACGGTGATTCGACGCCGCTGCCGCGAGTCAGGCCGTATCGGGACTATCTCGCCTGGCTGGCGCGCTACGACCGGGACGCTGCCAAACAGACCTGGCGCGCAGCACTGGCAGGTCCGACGCCGACTCGCCTGGCCACCATGCTGGCGCCGCCCACGACGGCCGCCGATGGCCACGGCAGCTACGCGGTCGAGCTGTCACCTGCCGAGACAGCGGAGCTGCTGAGGTTCGCCGCCGCAACCGAGGTCACCGTCAATACGGTGGTCCAGGCGGCGTGGGGTCTGGTGCTCGCAGCCTGTGTCGGAGGCGATGATGTCGTATTCGGCGCGGTGGTTTCCGGGCGGCCGCCCCAGGTCGACGGGGTCGACGAAATGGTCGGCCTGTTCGCGAATACCGTCCCGGTTCGGGTTCGGTTCGACTCCGATGCGCCGGTGCGGCAACTGCTGAGTCGGCTTCAGTCCGAACAGGTTTCGTTGCTCGACTGCCACCACATCGGGTTGGCCGAAATTCAGCGCGCCGCTGGTGCGGATGAGTTGTTCGATTCTCTGGTGGCCTTCGAGTCCTACCCCGTCGACACCGAGGGTTTGCGGCAGGCCCACGCGAGCATCGACGGGCTGGAAATCGTCGATCTCCAAGGTCGCAACTTCACGCACTATCCGGTGGCCGTCGTGATCGAGTTGGGCACCCAACTGCATATCCAGGTGCAGTACCGGCGCGACATGATCACCACCGCGACCGCGCAGGCACTCGCCGCGCGATTGCGAGTGCTGATCGGGGAATTCGTCGCGACGCCGGAGCGCACGCCTGCGCAAATCAATCGTTGCTTCGATGATCGCGGCGATCTGATCTCGCAGACGCGCTACTGGCGCACAGCACTCCAAGGACTGCCGGATGAGCTGAACCTGCCGACGGATCGCTCCCGGCCTGCGATCCCCTCCCTTGCCGACTCGTGCGTCGAATTCGAGATCGGCGCGTATCTGCGGCACCGGCTACAAGAGCTCACACGGACACACGATACGACGGTGTTCACCGTCGTACACGCGACATTCGTGGTACTGCTTGCGCGACTATCGGGTACCGATGACATCGCGGTCGCCACTCCCGCCGAAACAAGCGGATCGGTCAACACGGTCGTATTGCGCACCAGGGTACCGGGGGAAATCTCCTTCGAGGATCTGCTCGCGAACGCGAAAGACATTGCACTACGGGCATTCGCACGAGCAGACCTGCCCTTCGACGGGTTGGTGGAATTGCTCGATCCGGCCCGGTCGCCGGCACAGGTGATGTTGTCCGCCGGTGATCTGGCTCCCGTCGCACCCGAATGTTTCGATCTGTCCCTGCACATTCGGGAGAACCGAGACAGCGCCGACATCGCCGCGAGCCTCTCCTTCGCGACCGATCTGTTCGACCGCCGCACCGTGGAGATTTTCGCCGAGCGATTCCTCCGGCTGCTGGCGGCCGCGGTGCAGCACCCCGGGCATCCGATCGGTGAGCTGCCGTTGCTGAGCGACGACGAACTCGCCCTGCTGACCCGCGTCGACGACGATGACGTGCGGGCGCCCCGGTTGCTGCCTGATCTGCTGACTCGTGGAGTCACCTTGGGCCGGGAACGGGTCGCGGTGCGATACCAGGGTCGGTCGATCAGTTATGGCGAACTGGACGACCAGTCGTCGCGGTTGGCGAGAGTCTTGATCGATCGAGGTGTCGGTCCCGAACTGGCGGTCGCGGTAGCACTGCCGCGTTCCTACGAGATGGTGCTGGCGGCCATCGCGATCGCCAAGGCAGGTGCCGCGCACCTGCCCATCGATCCGGGCCATCCCGCGCATCGGGTGCGGCACATGTTGACCGATTCCGGTGCGGCCCTGGGCATTACCGCGTCCGACTATATCGATCAGCTGCCCGACGAGGTGGATTGGCTGGTACTGGACGCACCGGCGACGGCGCTGCTGTGCGCCGACAAGTCCGCCGACACGGTCACCGATGCCGAGCGGATCGTGCCGTTGCGAACGCAGCATCCGGCCTACGTGATCTACACCTCGGGCTCGACGGGCCTGCCCAAGGGGGTCGCGGTAACCCATGGCGGGTTGAGCGATCTGGTCGATCATTCGGTCGGCCAGTACAGCCTCGAACCGCACCACCGGTACCTGCATATCTGTTCGCCGAGTTTCGATCCGTCGGTGATGGAATGGATGTGCGCGTTCTCGGTCGGGGCGACGTTGGTGGTCGTGCCATCGGATGTCATGGGCGGACCGGAACTCGGCGAGTTGCTGCGGACCGAGGGGGTGACGCACACGATCATCACTCCGGCGGTGTTGAGCACGATCGATCCCGCTGGTGTGGACCGGATGGAAGTGCTGTTCGTGGGTGGGGATGTGCTGACCCCGGAGCTATTGGCCAAGTGGCAGCCGGGCCGCCGGTTGTTCAACGCCTACGGTCCGACCGAGGCGACGGTGATGTCATCGAATGTGGAACTGATCGCGGGACAGCACATCACGGTCGGTAAGCCGATTCTCGGTAGCTCGGCGTTCGTGCTCGATTCGCGATTGAATCCGGTACCGCCCGGTGTCACCGGCGAACTGTATCTGGCCGGTGACGCATTGGCGCGTGGCTACTGGAACCGTGCCGGGCTGACCGCACAGCGGTTTGTCGCCAATCCCTGGAGTGGACCGGGTGCACGGATGTATCGCACCGGCGACCTCGTGCGCTGGTACGCGGCACCGGAGCAGCGGGCCGGAAATCTCGCCGTCGCATCGGCGGATTGGCAGCTCGACTATGTCGGTCGGACCGATTTTCAGGTGAAGATCCGTGGTTTCCGTATCGAACTCGGCGAGATCGATACCGTGCTCGGGCGCCACGCCGATATCAATTTCGTGATCACGCTGGGTCGTGAAATGCCCAGTGGTGCAATGGCATTGGTGTCGTATGTACTGGCGGCACCGGGACGGGTCGCGGATCCGGCCGGGCTGCGGGAGTATGCGACCGCGACCCTGCCCGCGCATATGGTGCCGACGGCGATTGTGGTATTGGACCGGATTCCGTTGACGTCGAATGGAAAGCTGGACCGTAAAGCGTTGCCGGAGCCGGTGTTCTCGACGGCGGTGTCGCGCGCTCCGGTTGGAGCGGTGCAGTCGCGGCTTGCCGAGCTCTTCGCGCAGGTGCTCGGTGTGGAGCGGGTCGGGGTCGACGATTCGTTCTTCGCGGTCGGTGGTGACAGCATCATGTCGATCCAGTTGGTGTCGCGGGCCAAGGCGGCCGGGATGCTGTTCACCACGCGGGATGTGTTCGAGCACAAGACAGTTGCCAGGTTGTCTCGTGTCGCCGTGGTCGGTGCGAAGTCGGCGGCCCCGGTGTTGGCGGAGTTGCCCGGCGCTGGTGTCGGCGCGGTCCCGTTGACTCCGGTCCTTGCTTGGTTCCTCGCCAACGGTTCGTTCGGTCGGTTCGCGCAGACCATGCTGCTCGGTTTGCCGGAGGGGATCGATCGCGCGGGTGTAGTGGCCACGATCGGCGCGGTGCTCGACCACCATGACGTGCTGCGCTCGCGGGTGTGGCAGGCGGAAGGGGCGTGGCGGTTCGAGGTTTCGGCTCGAGGCGTCATCGAGGTCGACGCGCTGGTGGCCGAGATCGAGGTGCCCGCTGGTGTCGACGCGGCCGAGCTGAACCGGATTGCCAACGCGGCCATGGATTCCACGCTGGCACGGTTGGATCCAGCCGCGGGCCGGATGATCACGTGCACGTGGCTGCGCAGGCCCGATGCGCGCGACGCTGTCGCCGTGGCGGTCCATCACTATGTGATCGATGGTGTGTCGTGGCGCATCCTGATCCCGGATCTAATGCTGGCGTGGGCACAGCGCAGCGCCGGGCAGCCAGTGGCATTGCCCACCGTCGGCACCTCCTTCCGGCGCTGGGCGCACGGTTTGGTGGAAGCGGCTGGCACACCGGACCGTGCCGAGGAGCTCGCTTATTGGCAGCGGGTTCTGGCCACGCCGGATCCGCTGTTCGGCGTGCGCGCCCTGGACCCGGTCGCGGATACCTTCCAGACCAGGGGCGTGTTCGATATCCGGGTTCCGGTCGAGGTCGCCGAGGCCGTGCTCACCAAGGTTCCCGCGCTCTATCAGGGCGGCGCCAATGACAGTCTGCTGGCCGCGCTCGCGATGGCGGTGCGTTCCTGGCGGGCCCGGCGCGGTCTCGACGCTCCGATCACACTGCTGCGGCTCGAGGGGCACGGCCGCGAGGAAGACGCGATACCCGGTGCTGACCTGACCCGCACCGTGGGCTGGTTCACCAGCATCAGTCCGGTGGCCATCGACCTGTCCGGCATCGATATCGAGGCCGCCCGCGCCGGTGGCGAGGCGACCGCCGCGGTGCTGAAATCGGTGAAGGAGCAACTGCTTTCGGTACCGGATCGAGGCATTGGTTTCGGCATGCTCCGCCATCTGAATCCGGATACCGCCGACGCGCTCGCCGGTGAGATCGGGCAGATCAGCTTCAACTACCTCGGCCGCGTCTCCGCGGCCGCGGTGCCCGAGAACGGGTCGGATGTGGGTTGGCTGCCGACTGGAGAACTGGGAGCCGTTGCCGCGGAGCCGAATCCGGATCTGCCACTGTCCGCGGTGATCGACATCAACACGATCGTCAGCGATACCGTCGACGGCCCGCGGATGGTGGCCTCGTTCACCTTCGCCGCCGCGATTCTCGACGAGGCGGCGGTGCGGGAGCTGGCGCAGGACTGGCTGATCGCGCTCACCGCGATCGCCGACCACTCGAAGCATCCGGCCGCTGGCGGTCTGACCCCGTCGGATGTGCCACTGGTTCGGGTGTCCCAGGTCGAACTGGACCGGTGGCGGCGGAACTATCCCGGACTGTCGGATGTGCTGCCGCTGTCACCGCTGCAGGGCTCGTTGCGGGTGCTCATCGAACTACTGGACGGTTCGGTCGACGCCTACATCATCCAGCTGGCGGCGCAGCTGACCGGCGAGCTGGATATGGGGCGGTTGCGCCGAGCGGCGCAGACGATTCTGGACCGGCACGCGAACCTGCGGTCGGCGTTCGTCCCCACGGCCGACGGGACGTCGGTGCAGCTGGTGGTGGACGGCGTCGAGGTGCCGTGGCAGGTTGTCGACGGTGTGTCCGAGGCCGAGCTCGCGGACCTGCTGGTCGCCGAGCGGCGACGCGGATTCGATCCGGCGGTGGCACCGCTGCTGCGATTCACGGTGTACACCAACGACTCCGGGCACGAAAAATACAGCCACCTCGTGTTGACCGGACACCACATTCTGCTCGACGGCTGGTCGATGCCGCTGTTGATGAAGGAGCTGCTGGTCCTGTACGCGACCGGCGGCGACACGTCACTGCTCGCACCGGTCCGGCCCTACCGCGACTACCTGCGCTGGCTCACGCAGCAAGACCGGGAGGCCGCGGTACACGCGTGGTCACAGGTGTTGACCGGCGCCACCGCGACCATGCTCGCCCCTGAACTGGCCTGGCCCGAGGCGGTCGACGACGGATTCGGCGTCTGTGAATTCGATCTGTCGACCGAGCAGACCTCGGCGCTCACCGCGTACGCGGCTACGACCGAGGTCACCGCCAATACGGTGATACAGGCAGCGTGGGGTCTGGTCGTCGCCGGTAGCACCGGACGCGACGATATCGTCTTCGGCGCGACCGTCTCCGGCAGACCGCCGCAGCTCGACGGTATCGGCGACATGATCGGCCTATTCGTGGATGCCATCCCGGTGCGGATCCGGTTCGATCGCGGCACGACGGTGCGAGCCCTGCTGGCTGGATTGCAGGCCGAGCAAGCGTCGCTGTTGGACCATCACCACCTCGGACTCGCCGCGATCCAACGCCTCGCCATCTCGCTGTGCCTGACTACGCAAGCTCCGTCGGCCGCCATCCCCGGGGACGAACTGTTCGACACAATGCTGGTCTTCGAGTCCTACCCGGTCGACGCCGCGGGGCTACAGCAAGCCAGCGGCGCCATCGACGGGTTGCGGATCGAGCAAATGCGCGGGGCCGACTTCACGCACTATCCGATCACCGTGGTGGTCTTCCTGGATACCCGGACGCTGGTGCAGGTGAAATACCGGCGCGACATCGTCGCCGACGAGACGGCACGGGCCGTGGCCGATCGGCTGCGCCGCGTGCTCAGTGATCTGATCACGAACCCGGACCGCACCGCGGCCGATATCGCGCTGCGGTGCGATACCGAATCGGCCGATCCGATCACCCGATCTCGGTACTGGCGCACGGCTTTGGCGGGTCTGCCCGATCGGCTGGAGCTGCCGACGGACCGGCCACGCACGGCGGTGCGGTCCGATATCCGTGGGCAAGTCGCGTTCTCGGTGCCGAACGAGGTAGGCCTGGGTCTACGACGGCTTGCGCACACGGCGGGTGCGACATGGACCGCGGTGGTGCGCACGGCATTGGCCGTAATGCTCGCGCGGCTATCGGGCGCCGACGACATCGCGATCGGCACTCCGACGCCCGGCGGCCACCGCGCCGAGCTGGTGCTGCGTAACCGCGTGGATCGGTCCGCACGCTTCGCCGACCTCTTACCGGAGGCGTACCAGCGTGAACTGCAAGGGTTCGCGCACGCAGGTATTCCGTTCGACGAATTGGTCGATCTGCTGGACGCGCGGCGGTCGCCCGATCGGCATCCGCTGTTCCAGGTGGCTCTGTCGTTCCAGAGCCCGCCGGATGCGGTAGGGGATCTGGCACTGTCGATCTCGGCCGCGACTGGCGACTCGGACCGAATGCACGGCGAAATGTCTTTCGCGCGTGATCTTTTCGATGACGGTTCGGCGCAGCTGCTTGCCCGGCGGTTCGTGCGAGTGTTAGCCGCGGTCGTGGACGAGCCCGCGGCGCGGGTGAGCGATCTGCCGCTGTTGGTCGACGACGAGTACGAGTGGCTGACCCGGATGGGCGGCGGCGCCCCCGCTACTGTCGGGATGCTGCCGGAGTTCCTGACCCGAGGAGTCGGTTTCGGGCGTGATCGAGTCGCGGTGCGCGACGGGGGGCGGGCGTACACCTACGGTGAGCTCGACGAGCTGTCGTCGCGGCTGGCGCGCGTATTGATCGAGCGAGGTGTCGCGCCGGAGACGGTGGTGGCGCTGGCGATGCGACGTTCGTACGAGATGATCGCCGCGGTATGGGCGGTCGCCAAGGCCGGTGGCGCGTATCTGCCGGTGGATCCGAACTATCCGGTGGACCGGGTGCGGCATATGGTGGCCGATTCCGGTGCGGCCGTGGGCATTACGGTCGCTGCACCGGCCGGTCTACCCGACACGGTGGATTGGCTGGTGTTCGACGATCCCGCGCTACTCGCGCGCTGCGCCGCCCACTCGGCGGCCGCGGTGACCGACTCGGACCGGCGTGCGCCGCTGCACATATCGCATCCGGCCTATGTGATCTACACGTCGGGATCCACAGGATTGCCCAAGGGGGTCGCCGTCACCCACGCCGGGCTCGGCGCACTCGTCGGTCACACCGTCGACATGCTCGGACTCGGGCCGCAACATCGGATGCTGCATGTGTGTTCGCCGAGTTTCGACCAATCGATCGAGGAATGGTGCAGCGCCTTCTACAGCGGCGCCACCCTGGTGATCGCCGCGCCGGATATCGTCGGCGGCAGCGAACTGTATGACCTGCTGCGCGGCGAACGGGTGACCCATACGATCATCACCCCGGCGCTGCTCGGCACTGTCGACCCCGTCGGCCTGGATGACCTGGCGGTGGTGTCCGCAGGGGGCGAGGCCACCACCGCCGAACTGCTGGCCAGGTGGCAGCCGGGTCGGCGTTTCATCAACGGATACGGTCCGACCGAGGCAACGATCGGCGCGACCTATACGACTCTGCTTGCGGGACAACGCATAACTATCGGCCGCCCGGTACCAGGTGGGTCGGTGGTGGTGCTCGATGAGCGGTTGCACCCGGTGCCCGCGGGTGTCACCGGTGAGCTGTATCTGGTGGGCCCGGCGCTGGCGCGTGGCTATCACGGGCGTTCCGGCTCGACGTCGGCACGTTTCGTCGCGAGTCCGTGGGGTCCGCCGGGCGACCGGATGTACCGGACCGGTGATCTGGTCCGATGGGTCGAGGTACCGACTGCCGCGACGACCGATTGGGAGTTGGAGTATCTGGGCCGCACGGATTTCCAGGTGAAGGTCCGTGGCTTCCGCATCGAGCTCGGGGAGATCGACGCGGTGCTCGCCGCGCACCCCGACGTCGACTACGCGGTGACAGTCGGGCGCGAAAACCCCAGCGGGGCCACGATTCTGGTGTCATATGTGATGGGACGGTCGCTGGATCCGGATCAGCTGGCGCGGTGGACAGCGCGGAGCCTGCCTGCACATATGGTTCCCACGTCGGTTGTTGTGCTCGACGAGATTCCGTTGACCGCGGTCGGCAAGCTCGACCGAAATGCCCTCCCCGAACCTCAGTTCACGGCGCGCACCTACCGGGAGCCGTCGACGGAGGTGGAACGGATCGTAGCCGGTGTCTTCGCCGAAGTGCTCGGCATCGAGCGGATCGGCGTCGACGACAATTTCTTCGAATCGGGCGGCAATTCGCTGCTTGCCACGCGGGTGACGGCACGTCTCGGCATGGCCGTGGACGCCCGCGTTCCGGTACGTGTGCTGTTCGCCGCGCCGACTGTCGCGGGTTGTGCGCGGGAGGTGGCCCAGCTCACCGGTACCGGGGGCCGCCGCGCCCTGGTGGCGGGCCCACGGCCGGAACGTATTCCGCTGTCGCCGGCACAGCAACGGATGTGGTTCCTCAACAGGTTCGATCCGGACTCGACCGCATACAACATTGCTGTCGCGATCCGTTTGACCGGTGAACTGGATATCACCGCATTGACGCAGGCCTTCACCGACGTCGTTGTGCGCCACGAGATCCTGCGAACCGTATATCCGCAGCCAGCTGTGGTCGACTCGGGCATGGCGGATCCGGTGCAGGTCGTCCTGCCTCCCACGCACTCCGACGTACCGCGACTCGAGGTCAGCGACATCGGTGCCGCCGAGGTGGAATCGGCTGTGCTGGAACTGGTTTCGACGACTTTCGACGTGACTGTCGAGGTGCCCGTCCGCGCTGTGCTGTTCCGGGCCGCGGACGGCGAATTCGTACTGGGGATGGTGGTCTTTCACATCGCGGGTGACGGCTACTCCGGCGGCCCGCTCACTCGTGATCTAGCCTCGGCATACGCGGCCCGGGCGCAAGGGCGGGCCCCGGATTGGTCGCCGCTGGCCGTGCAGTACGCGGACTACACAGTATGGCAACGTGCCTTGCTCGGTAGTGCGGACCAAGCGGGTTCGCTGGCAGCCGAACAGATCACCTACTGGCGACGCGCCCTTGCCGACCTACCGGATGAGCTCGAGTTGCCGAGAGACCGACCGCGGCCGCCGGTGCAGTCGTTCGTCGGCGGCCGAGTGGAGTTTCGCATCGATGCGCGTGCGCATGCGGCGCTGGCGAAGTTGGCACGGGCCGAGGACGCCACGCTGTTCATGGTGGTCCATACCGCATTGGCGGTATTGCTGGCTCGATTGTCGGGCACTGACGATATCGCGATCGGTACTCCGATAGCGGGCCGAGGTGAGGCGGTGCTGGACGAGCTGATCGGCATGTTCGTCAACACCCTGGTGTTCCGCACCCGGGTGGATGCGGGTGCGAATTTCACGGAGTTGCTTGCGCGGCAACGTGATATCGACGTCCAGGCGTTCGCCCATGCCGATGTACCGTTCGAGCAATTGGTCGAGGTGCTGAATCCGGTGCGTTCGACGGCTCGGCATCCACTGTTCCAGGTGGGGCTGTCATTCCAGAATCTGGCCCCGGCCAGGATGGAGTTGCCGGGCTTGACCGTCACAGCATTGGAAACGGATCGACAGCTGTCGCAATTCGATCTGCATGTGATCATGGCCGACAGCTACGACCAGAACGGTGCGCCGACGGGTATCGGCGGCTTTTTCACCTACGCCGCGGATCTGTTCGACGAGTCGACGGTGCGCGGTTTCGTGGACCGCTTCATGCGGGTGCTCGATGCCGTGATCGCGGATCCGCAGGTGTCGGTCGGTGCTATCGATCTGCTCGCGACCGAGGAAAGTACACGGATCCTCACGGTGTGGAACGACACCGCGCACCAGGTGCGTACCGCTACCACGTTGGTGTCACTGCTCGACCAGACTGTCGCTGCCACCCCGGAGGCTACGGCGTTGGTCGCCGCGAATGGTACTCGGATCACCTACGGTGAGCTGGATGCGCGCGTGAACAAGCTTGCGCGATATTTGATTTCGTTGCACGTGGGCCCGGAGTCCCGGGTGGCATTGGCTATTCGGCGTTCGGTGGATCTGATCGTCGCGATGTATGCGGTGAGCAAGGCCGGTGGTGTATACGTTCCGGTCGATCCGGATCAACCCGCGCAACGGACCGCCTACATGCTGGAGACAGCGGCACCGGTTTGTGTGCTGACCAATTCCGATGCGGGTTTCGGGACCTGCGCTGCGCCGGTGGTGCTGCTGGATCGACTGGACCTGTCCTCGGTGGACGCGGCTCCGATCACCGACACAGAGCGGATCGCGCCGTTGCGCGCCGAGCACGCGGCGTATGTGATCTTCACGTCCGGTTCTACGGGCCGCCCGAAGGGGGTCGCGGTCTCGCATGGTGCGATTGTCAATCAGTTGCTCTGGAAGACAGCGCAATTCGGATTGACCGTCGATGACGCGGTCTTGTTGAAGACGGCGGCGACGTTCGATTTGTCGGTGTGGGAATTCTGGTCGGCTGCGGTCTGCGGTGGCCGCCTGGTAATTGCCGCGCCGGATGGCCACCGCGACCCGGAATACCTGAACGAACTGATGGCACGTGAGGGTGTGACCACGCTGCACACGGTCCCGTCGATGCTGGAGGCATTGCTGACGGGTCGGCTGCCGGACTCGTTACGCCAGGTGCTGGCTATCGGTGAGACTTTGCCTGTCGCGCTGGCGCGCCGATTCGCGGCGGCCGCGCCCGATACATCGCTGTACAACCTGTACGGCCCGACCGAGGCGGCGGTGTCGATCACCTGCCATCAGGTGCGCAGGTTCGATGAACCAGCGGTGCCGATCGGCGGACCGGTGTGGAACAGCCAGGTATACGTACTGGATTCGCGGTTGCGCCCGGTTCCGGTCGGTGTCGCGGGCGAGTTGTACTTGGCCGGAGGACAGTTGGCGCGGGGCTACTTCGGTCGCGCTGACCTGACCGCGGATCGCTTCGTCGCCAACCCGTTCCAGCCGGGTACCCGGATGTATCGCACCGGCGATCTGGTGGCATGGAACCGCGACGGCGAGCTCGACTATCGGGGCCGTGCCGATTTCCAGGTGAAGATCCGCGGCTTCCGGATCGAACTCGGCGAGATCGACGCGGTACTGGCCGCCCATGCCGATGTGGATTTCGCGGTCACGGTCGGCAGGGAGAATTCCGCTGGGGCAACGGTTCTGGTCTCGTACGTGGTTGCCGCCCAGGACCGGGTGATCGATCCGGATCGGCTGATCCTCTGGGCCGCAAGGACCTTGCCGTCCCATATGGTTCCCACGACGATCGTCGTCCTCGACGCTGTCCCGCTGAGCCACGTCGGCAAACTCGACCGCGCGGCACTGCCCGAACCGGAGCTCGGGACCCGCGCGTTCCGCGCACCGACGACCGCGCTCGAGACCATGGTCTGCGAGATCTTCGCGGATGTACTGGGTCTGGATCGGATCGGATTGGACGACAACTTCTTCGAACTCGGCGGCAATTCCTTGATCGCGACCAAGCTGACGGCGCGATTGAGCGAGGCGATGGCCGAGACGATTCCGGTGATGTGGATGTTCACCGCCCCCACCCCTGCGGGCATCGTCGCGGAGTTGCGTGTGCGCGGCACCGAGGGTGCCGGTGCCGATGCGGCATTCGATGTGCTGTTGCCGCTGCGGCTTTCCGGCACCGCCGAGCCGCTGTTCTGCATTCATCCGATCGGGGGCATCGCGTGGTCGTTCGCCGGGCTGGCAGCCCATCTCGATGCGGATCGTCCGATTTACGGACTACAGTCACCCGCGCTGAGTTCGGCGGACCCCCTGCCGGATTCGATTGAGGATTGGGCGCGGCACTATGTCAAACACGTTCGTGCGGTACAACCTGAGGGCCCCTACCACCTGCTCGGCTGGTCACTCGGCGGTGTGCTCGCCCATGCCATGGCCGTCCAACTCCAGGATGAGGGCGCACAGGTGGCGCTGCTCGGCATGATGGACAGTCGACTCGACAATGCCGCCGTCGCGGGGATCGAGGTTGCGGTGCCAGAACTGCTGGGTGGACTGCTCGGCGCTCGAGCCGCGGAATTCGGCCTCGACGAAACGGTGGATTTGTCTCAGCTGGCACAGCGGTTGAGCACGCTCCCCGAGCCGTTCGCATCCTTCGGGGCCGCGCGGATCGAACGGGTCGTGACCGCAGCGATCGGTTCGGCGGCCCTCAATGCGGCGTACCGTGCCCGCTCCTTCCACGGGGACCTCGTCTACTTCACCGCCGCCCACGATGATCCGACGGGTTCCGCCGGCGCCGCGACCTGGACTCCGGCAGTGGCGGGTTCCGTGCACAACCATCCGGTGGCCACCACACACTGGCGGATGACCACCGATGCGGCGCTCCGGCGCATCGCGGCGGTCCTGCACGAGTGGCTGTGACACCACACGAACCACGACAGCTCGTCATCCTGCTCTGCTGTTGACTAGGCGGGTGGCGATCCTTCGTGCCGTGGGGTGAACGCGGTCAACGGTCGGCTACCGCCTAGAGGGTCGTACCGGTCCCGAGATCGCCCAACCGGGCCGAGGTCAGCAGCAGGGCGTCGCGTCGATCACGTCGTGTCTCGGCTGTGGATTGGAGCCCGCATCGCGGGCGTGATCGCCTCGGCGGGCAGGCGTCGCGATTCGCCGAGCCGGTCCAGGTAGCTATGCTGACAATTTGCGAGCTTTCCCCTCAGCGTCTGATCTACTTTTGAGCGATACCTGATCACAAAGCGATGGCAAATGAATAAGGTATAGATCAGCAGGTCATAGGGTTTTATACGGCAGTCGGCCGCAGGGCTCCAGAACTGGCTCGAGTATCGCCACAAGTTTGCGCAATGCTGGCCGAGGCCGCAGAAGACCGGATGCAATCGCTGGGCAACCTCGTCGCGCCGGGCGCTTTGCTGTCCACACCCCAGCGCTAGATCGTCAACCTCACAACCATTAGGAGACTATCCATGCTGCTGTCCAGTTTTCGCCGCGCGTTCGCCATTCCGGTGACCTGCGTACTCGCCGCGACCGGCACGTACCTGGCCGCCGGTTGTGCCAGCGAGCCCGGCACCGACAGCTCAGCAGACAACCATGCTTCGGCTGCGACGCCTGCGTCGCCGCATCGGAGTGCCTTCACTTTCGGTGCCAGCTACGGGACGACCGTTGCTGCCGACCAGGCCGGGCATCAATGGGCACCTGCCGGCTCCGCCGTAATCACCCCTGGAATACAGACCTTTACCCAAGGTGCGGTCCAATGCACGGCGAACTACGTCTTCGTTGATGACACCGGCCATGTGTACATCGGCCAAGCGGCCCACTGCGCCACCACGGGACAGGTCACCGATACCGATGGCTGCACCGCCGGTAGCCTTCCCCTGGGAACCGACGTGGGTTTCAACCGCAGTTTCTCGCCGGTTTCCAGCCCGGCGACCACCTCCACCGGTCGACTCGCGTACAGCAGCTGGCTGACCATGCAGGAAATCGGCGAGAAGGACCCCAATACCTGCGCCTACAACGACTTGGCGTTGGTGCGGCTCGCGCCGGAGGACGTCGGTAAAGTCAACCCGAGCCTGCCGCACTGGGGTGGCCCGATCGGCCTCAACACCACCGGCACGAATGCCGGCGACCGTCTCTACAGCTACTGGAACTCCCTTCTGCGTGGCGGAATCGCCGGACTGTCCCCCCAGATCGGTGAAAGCAAGATCGACGATATCGCTGCCGGTGGCTGGACCCACGCATTTGTCGCCCCCATCCCCGGTATCCCGGGCGATAGCGGCAGCGCCTTGCTCGACCCCGATGGCTATGCGCTCGGCACGCTATCAACACTTGCCATTTCACTTCCCATCGTCAACAACGTCGGTGACATCAGCCACGAATTGGCTTACGCCCGAGCACATTCCGGCATTTCGGGCCTGCGCTTGGTGCTCGGCACCGAACCCTTCACGCCGAACCGCTGACCGGACCTGCCGAACTCGACCGCGACGACACCGGCCCAGCCGTTGGCACGGGACTCGGCTCGGCCAACGGCTTATCCTGACGCGCGATTCGCTCTAGAATTGCTGGATATTCGACGCGTCTACCTGATCGAAGGCGATGTGCACCCGGTGTGTCGAGGGTGCCGCGATCGTGCGCCGGTCCTACGACGGCCGTGCGCAGAACTGCGATACGAGGACAGCTCGCCATGACTGATGTCGACTATTGCGTGATCGGTGCAGGCTTCGCAGGATTGACAGCCGCACTGCGGCTGAAACAAGCAGGTCGATCGGTAGCGGTGCTGGAAGCCCGCGATCGGTTGGGCGGGCGCACCTGCACCGAAGTGCGCGCCGACGGATCGTGGATCGATCGAGGTGGTGCGTGGGTAGGACCGGGGCAGGACCGGATCCACGCGCTGATGGACGAGTTCGGGGTACCGAGTTATCAGCAGTACACCGACGGCGAAGCCATCATCCTGGTCGATGGCAAGCAGCACCGCTACACGGGCACGATTCCTTGGACGATGAGCCCTTGGGCGGCAATGAACCTCGGTGCGGCGTTGTTCGAGTTGGGACGTATGGGCGAGTCGGTTCCCCTCGATGCGCCGTGGGCATCGAAGCAGGCGGCCAGATTGGACCAGCTAAGTCTCGCGCAGTGGCTGGATGACAACGTGTTGTCCAGGCCCGCCCGTGACCTGCTCGAGACCGCCGTGGCCGGCTGCTACACCTCGGCCGCATCGGAGGTGTCGTTACTGTTCGTGCTGTACCAGATGGCATCGGCGGGAGGGCCGAACTTCGTCCTCGGTGTCAAGGACGGCTCGCAGGATGCTCGGCCGGTCGGTGGTATGGGTGCGATCTACCGGCCGATGGCGGCCGAGATCGGCGACTCGATCCACTTGTCGCAGCCGGTCCGTCGGATAGAGCGGGACAGTGCCGGCGTAACGGTGCGCGCGGAGGAGTTGGTCGTGCGTGCGCGTCGGGCGATCGTGGCGGTTCCCCTGGCCATCGCGAGTCACATTCTCTATGAGCCCATGTTGCCGGTCGATCGATCGTTTCTGCATCAGCGGATGCCGAGCGGCTCGATCATCAAGATTGCCGCCGTGTACGACGAGCCGTTCTGGCGCCACGACGGACTGTCCGGGCAGTCGGTCGTACCGGGGTCACCCGCGACCATCACCATTGACGCCTGCACGGATACCGGGCGACCCGGGATCCTCTGTGTCATCGTTGAGGGCCCCATCGCGCGGCAGGTCGGACAACTCGACGAGGCCGAGCGAAGGAAGACGGTACTCGGTGCACTGGTCGAGCGGTTCGGCGACAGGGCCGGCTCCCCGATCGACTACGTCGAGCACGACTGGACCGTCGAACGGTACTCCGGCGGCGGGATGCTCAGTCACGCACCCACGGGAGTGCTCACCCAGTTCGGCCATGCTCTGCGTGAGCCGTGCGGCCGTATCCACTGGGCCGGAACCGAGACTTCTGCCGTCATGTGCGGTTGGGTCGACGGAGCCGTTCGCTCGGGAGAACGGGTGGCACGTGAAGTGCTAGAGCACGAGACCGTGAGCGCCGTCTGAGGACGGAAACTATCCGGCCGGATCACCTTCCTACTATCCGGCAGCTCACCCGGCCTGTCTGTCAGTCGGCGAATTGGTATGTCGCGAAGATACCTTTGTGGTCGCTGCCCCACTGCGCGGGCGAGGCGAGGAAGTTGTCCTGGGTTGGTTCATGGCGTCGAGTACCGCGCACGATGGACCCGCGCGGGCCGATGATGCCGACGGCAGACAGGTGCAGCGCGGCACCATGAGCGAAAATGTAGTCGACACGGTCACGTTCGTCGGCCTCAGGAGCCCAGGCGAGCTCGCGGACATCCACGTCGAGGTTGTCCGAGGGCCAGGTCAGTCCGGGATGGGTGGCCGGGTCCGGATACATCGATCGGTAGGCATCGATGAAACCGGCTTGCCGCAGTCGTCGAGTGGTCTCCCACGCCATCACCACACCGTTGTGGTCGAACGACTTCGCTGTCGCGGGCGTCCAATCCAGCAGGGACGGCTCGTTCAGGTCGCCCCCCATGATGACCGAAGCCCCCTCGGCGATCTCGGCTTTCGCGTCGGCGAGAAAGTCGCTGATGACATCCGGGCGGCCCGAGGCCGCGTTGATGCGTCGGATCACGGCAAGGTCGGTCACCGGACCGTCGGGCAGCTTGTTCCACTCGTGCTCGGCGAACTCACCCGGCGCCGGGGTTCCGGGTCCGTACCCACGGGGCAGGTTACAGGCGTACCAGCGATACTCCAGATGCGCGGAATAGACGGTCAGGCGCTTACCACCGATGTTCAACCGCGCCTTGACCATCCATTGCAGATCGGCGCTGTCCTGGACCGGAAACACCGACAGAATTCCGGTGTCGTGCGAGGCAATGGCGTTGAATTCGCGCCCCCGCCGCATCAATTCGGCCGTGACGGCCGTGGTCGCTTCGGTTGCCTCCGAAAGCAGCACGATCGAGGCCTGCGTCGCGATGATGAGATCGGCGAGCAGCCCGATGCCATCGAAGACCTTGCTGCCGCTGTGCCATGTGTTCAATGCCAGCACCCGGATCTCGCGTGGCCCGGGTGCGGCAGCGGAAATCTTCGAACCAGCCGCCAGCGCTTCGCCCGCCGCTGCCCTTGCCGACCCCGAGTCATCATCGCGTCGCCTCATCAAACCATCATCGCTCCATCGAGATGCCGACCATTGTCAGCCGTGCCCTTGCCGCACATCCGGGGTCGGATGAGGGCCTACGGCGGTGAGGCCCGGCCGCGGCCTCAGTCGCGACGCCTGCCTTGTCGGTAGGGGGCTCGACCTCGACCGCTGACCTCCACCGCGCATCGACCTGTCCTTCGCAGGGTCCGGTTCGGTGTAGACCACGGTGGCGTGGCTCTGCGTCGCTTCTCCAGGCGACGACTGCACCGTCGGCGGGCGCGTCGACAATACCGATGTTTGTCGGCTACCTATTCGATGAGCATCAGGTTGTCGGCCGATGTCTGCTGCACAACCGCAACTTCCAGCTCTTATCCCCGATCGAAGGACAAAAAAATTCATATGATCGCACGCAGAACAATTCGAGGGTTTACCGTCGCATCATCGGCCGCAGCGGCCGTCATCGCTGTCCCCGCCCTGGCCGAGGCCACCATCATTCCCCCCAGCAGCGCAGCCATCACCACCGCGGGCGACACAGTCACCGCGACATTGCGTCAGATCAGCACCGATCTCGCCGGCGCCACCGTGCAATGCACTCTGATGATCGACGGTGACCAACAGCAGAATTCGCTGTCCACGCGCGAGCCCGCCCCAACGGACTTCACGCTCAACCGAACTGTGACCGTGGGCGACCATCTCGCCATCACCTATTGCGCCGACTTCCCTGCCGACTCCGATACGCCCAGCTCGTACCCAACGCTGGCCTGCGCCAAAGTCACCATGCCCGCTGGAACCGTCGAATCCCTGCCGAATGACCGCTGCTTCCTGCCCAACTGACAACCACTGCGCATCGACCCGAAACCCCTTCCGCACGAAGCAGTTTCGCAGACAGGCCGCAACCACGGGAACGGCAATCGGGATATCAGCGAATTGACGTGGCGAGCGTGGCCGGCGAGACCCAGAACCATCCCGACGACCGCCAAGACCCTTTGGCGATATTGCGGACCACCTGATGGCTGCCTTCGGCGCTTTGAACGCACCGACACAGCGACACGTCGTCATCAGTAGTCAGTACGGCACCCGCCCCGGCGCCCAACGACTGTCTCGAGTCACGATCAGGAACTAGCTGATCACAAGGTTGACGCGGGACGGCGGAACCTCTTCAGACTGCGCGCTCATGCTGAGTTCAGGGCATTCGAGCGTGTACACGATCTCGGCTGCCGATGAATTTCGGGTGCACCCGTCGTCGAGACCTTTGGATATACCGACAGACAGGAATCCAGACATGACGAAACCGTTTCGATTCGGGGTCGTTGCCCCGCTGAGAACCGACCTGCCGACGTGGCGAGATCACGTGCGCCGCATCGCCGACAGCGGCTACTCGACGCTGCTGGTGCCCGATTTCCCGCTCACGCAACCGGCGCCCGGCCCTATGCTGGCCACCGCCGCGGCCCTTACCGACCTGCGTGTGGGCACCTGGGTGTACGCCTCCCCGTTCCGCCCGGCCTGGATGACGGCGTGGGAAGCGCACTCGCTGTCGCTACTGACCGACGGTCGCTTCGAGATGGGCATCGGCACCGGCAGACCGGGAATCGAGGACGAACTCCGCGACAAGGGACTGCCCGTCGGTCCGCCGAACGAGCGGCTGGACCAGATACGCGAGACCGTCAAGGCGCTGCGGGATCTCGACGGCCCCGACCTGCACACGCCTGTGGCGATGGCCGTACTCGGTCCGAAGGCTCGGGCGCTGGCGGCCGACGTCGCAGACACGGTGACCTTCGCGCTGGGGGATCAGCCTCGGGTCGAAGTCGAGCGACTGGCACGCGACTTCCGCACTAGTGGAGACCTCGAGCTCGCGCTCGCCGTGCCGGTTATCGGCGACACTGTCGCGCCGCACATGG
Organism: Nocardia sp. NPDC050630; assembly: GCF_044457245.1. Classification (NCBI taxonomy): domain Bacteria; kingdom Bacillati; phylum Actinomycetota; class Actinomycetes; order Mycobacteriales; family Nocardiaceae; genus Nocardia; species Nocardia sp. NPDC050630. The sequence goes on along the minus strand of NZ_JBITGN010000001.1, from coordinate 1,335,732 downwards.
CACCCCCCGACACCGACCCTGCTGCGCTTCGCGCGGCGGACGCACTGACCGTACTTCCGGATGACCCGGCGGCCGCCGCCGAGGAAATCCAGCGGCGGCGCGAGGAGATCGGTTTCTCCTATTTCGTATTCGGCGCCGACTGCGCGGACAAGTTCGCTCCGGTCGTCGCCGAGCTCGCCGGACATTAGTTGGGCGGCGAGCGACGATGTGGGTGCGCCAGTGCAAAAGTGCACAGCGATACCGATGTGCGGTGGCTACCTACGACGAAACGATGTCCAGACCGTACTCCGCACATCGAATAGGAAGACAGCCATGACCAGACGCAAGGTGACCGCGAATATCAGCCTCACCCTCGACTGTCGCTACAACGGCCCCGGCGGGCCTGCCGACATGGGCGCGATCGTCCCCTACGCGACTACCGACGTCGCACGAAACCACATGAACCGCATCTGGGAGAACGCCACCACGGCAGTGCTCGGCCGTCTGAATGCCCAAGGGTTCCTTGGATTCTGGCCCTCGGTCGCCCAGGACGACAGCGCCGATCCACGCGACCGCGGCTACGCGAAATGGCTGGTCGATACCGAGAAGGTGGTCTTGTCGAGCACCCTGACCGAAGCGCCGTGGGAACGCACCCGCATCGTAAGCGCCCCCGCCGCCGACGTCGTCACCGAACTGAAGACCACCGGCGAAGGTGACATCCTCGTCAACAGCAGCGCGAGCATCATCAAACCGCTCCTCGCGGCGGACCTGCTGGACCGGCTCTATCTCATCATCTGCCCCGAGATCGCCGGAGGCGGCCAACGCCTCTTCGACAACGGCCTCCCGGCCTCGAAATGGCAGCTCGCACATCAGGAAACCGGGGACCTCGGCGAGGTCGCCCTCATCTACGACCGGGCACGCTGACCCCCGAGACCGGCGAACAGTCATGCGTCACGCAGCGCCGGCGCTACTGCCTACCGCAGTACTTCCATCAGATCCTTGCCGATGGCCGATATGGACCAGCGCGGCCTGGGCGAGACTTGCTCGATTTGCTACGAAATCGTATAGTACGAAATCGTGGTAAATGAGGATCAGCAGTTGTCTGTTCTGCTCGAACTGCAACGCGCTACGCACGCTACCCTGCAGGTGCTCACGTCCGAACTCGCGGATTCGAAGTTGAACCCGTCGGAGATCAATGCGCTCGCCAATCTCGCCGACGGCCGCAGCCGCACCGTCTCGGAGCTGGCTGCCGAGGTGGGTTCTCGGCCGACGACATTGACCAGCGTCCTGGATCGCCTGGAACGCCGCGGCCATATAGACAGGGTCACAAAGGCGGGAGACCGCCGGGTGGTACTGGTCGAACTCACGACATCTGGGCACACGGTGGCACGCGCGATCCGCCGGAGAATCGCCGATCTCGAGCGTCGCGCTTTCACCGGCCTACCGGAAGGTACGATCGCCGGTCTGCGCGCCGGCTTACGCGCCCTCGCAGAGGTCTCCGTATGAACCAGCATCGCGACACCCGTTCAGATTTCGATTCACTTGTGACGCAGATAGTTTCGGATACGGGTCGATTCGGCCACCGCGAACACCTACTGCTGACCTGGCTGACCGTCCGCGGCCACGGCGTCGCGGCAGCTATCGACCTGATCGGTGATGGCCTTCGCCGCACAACCCGCTACCAGGGAGTTCCGCGCAAGTACAACGCGACGGTCAGCCGAGCCTGGGTGGAGTCGGTCGGCTACCACATGGCCGAACACCCCGACGATGATTTTCTGGCTTTACTCGCACGGAATCCGGCCCTGCTCGACAAACGTCTCCTGACGAGGTTCTACCATCCGGCGACCCTGGCCACCGGGGAGGCCAGGACCGGTTGGGTACCACCCGACCGCGCTCGCTTTCCTTGGATGTGAGCACACGAAACCGGGGCAAGATCAGCGCAGGCCACCGCGGGCACCTCCGCGACCGCTCCCCTACTCCCCGCAGCGCGGTAGGTCTCCCAATGCTTCCCAAGGATGTTGCCGCACTTGCTCACTCACCACCAACAACTCAGGCAACTTCCCCCACGCCACCTCATCCACCGGGAGTGCATCAGGTCGTTGTGGCTGCATTTCCTCCCATGGTTTTCGCCCGTGAACGGCCATACACGATGCGGATTTCGCGGCCGTGGTGGCTCCACGAGGTGGCGGGTTCACGTCTGGTGCGCCGCGGCTGCCGCGCCGTTCGGGATCCGAGCGTCTAGGTGACCGAGTCGAGTGAGGAGAACACGACCACGTTGGATAGATAACTCTTGGCGGTCTGGTCGAACTCGCCACCGCAGGTGACGATCTGCAGTGTCGCTCCGCCGCGGGCGCCGAACACGGTCTGGTCGGGAAACTCGGTTTTCCGGTACATCCGAACGTCCGTGACCTTGAAATGCGCGGTTTTCCCGTCCGCGCGGGTCACGTCGATCATGTCGCGCGGCTTGACCTTCTTCAGATCGAAGAACACCCCGGCCCCCTGGTAGGAGTCGACGTGGCCGAGGATGACCGCCGAGCCCTGCTCACCCGGCGCGGGCCCACTCTGATACCAGCCAGCCTGCTGGTAATCCGCGGGCACCTGTACCGAGCCGTCGGAATTGAGGCCCGTCGCGATCAACGACCCCGAGGCGTTGATCGAAGCGATCTTGAATGACACCGGAGTCGACCGGCCGATCGGCGCCGCTGTCATCACACCGGTGGTCGGCGCGGCCGCAACGCTTGTGCTCGGGGTCGAGCGGGTGCCGGCAGACGACCCGCAGCCCGCGACCAGCGCCGCAGTGACCACCACTACGGCAACGAAAACGCCGTGCATCCTCCGGCGGGAGGTCAGCGTGCGCACGGCCTGTATGTCGGAGGTGGTCACTGTCTGGTCACCCCGGCCATACCGCCGGCGCCAGTTTCGGGCGCACCCTTGGGGATCACGTACCCGCCGGGCGGGACCAGGTCGGTGACTGCCGGGCCACCGGGGATTCCAGTGGTCGCGCCCACGGGAATGGCCATGCCGTACACCGTGTCCGGGCCGGCCGCACCCGCTCCAGCAGCCAAGTCGATACCACCCAGCCCGCCAGCCTGCACACCGGCACCGGCTTGCACGCCCGCTCCGAGATTCCCGCTCCCACCGGCCCCGGCGCTCGCACCGACCTGGCCGCCGCCAAAGAGGTTCGCATTGCCACCGACCTGGGTATCGCCACCCGCGCTCCCGCCAGCCTGCCCACCGCCTCCGACGTTGCCGTTACCCCCCGCTTGCACGCCCCCGCCTAGGTTCCCATTGCTGCCAGTTTGTACGTCACCGCCGCCGTTACCGCCGACCTGGACGCCGCCGCCGAGGTTCCCGTTCCCACCCGCCTGAACGTCACCACCAGCGTTCCCACCGACTTGCCCGCCGCCGCCGGCGTTGCCACCGACTTGCACACCGCCGCCAAGGTTCCCGTTGCCCCCGGCCTGGACGCCGCCACCGGTATTACCGTTACCGCCGGCCTGCGCGCCACCCCCGGCGTTGCCACCCAGTGTTGCGCCAGCACTCGGTGAAACAGATCCACCGACTTCGCCGCCGAGCCCGCCACCACCCTGGACATCGACACCCGTCCCGACGCCCCCACCGACACCGAGTCCCCCACCGAGGTTTCCGGTGCCCCCGCCTGGCGCGCCCGCGCCGATAGTCGCCGAGGCGCCAGCACCGCCGCCGATCTGTCCGCCGGCGTCGGCTCCGAGATCGATGCCCGGGGCGGGAGCCGTTGTCGTCGTAGGGTCCGCAGCAGCCGCCGATGCGCACACAACGACCGCGGCCGCGACGACCACCGCAGCCGAGAAAGTCCTTGCCGACATTGTTCAGTTCTCTTCCAGCAGTTGTTATTCGACAACCTCTCCGTCGGATGTATCCCGTCTTGCGTTACGGAAAATTGCCCATAAATCTCGAATCTGTCGCCAATTCGGTCATAACCGCCGTTCAAGCCACATGCAGAGCCGTCAACTGAAACGTAACCAGGGGTATTCGAGACCGAACGTAGGAACAAGACCCTAAACCGATTAGGGGCTGCCGAGAAATCCCCTAATCAGCCCCGCGGATATAGGAAACTCGGTGCTAATGATGTAAGTGGAATTGCTGACGCCCTCAACGGATTTCGCCAGACGCCACGTACCCGGACGGTGAAATCTCGTGGAGGACAACCGGAGTCCGTACCGGGCAGCGGCACGGCTTCTCAACCGCTGCGGCGGTGCCGGTCCCACGTGCGCTGTGCGCAGATGGGCGTCGATCCGGGACCAAAAGCTCTACGGAGTGATGTTGGGGCGCGGTTCAGTCGTGGTCTCGCCGAGCAGAGCGCACCGCCGGAACTCGCCGAACACCGATGGTTACGTTCCCGATGCCGCGGTCCGCGACCAGGCCGCGGTGGCAACGGCGCCGAACCCACCGCCGAGGAGATCGCCGCGGCCGAACGCCGTTGAAGCGAGTGGCCTTCAGAGTCCGGTTCAGGCCGATTGAGCGGTCAGCAAATGGCCGTGACGTTCGCCTGGAGTGAGCGCGCGGAAGACGCGGGTTCGGGCGATGGCGAGAAGGGACTCCAGATCGGGGGGGACGGTCCAGATTCGGGCGGTACCGTCACCGGAGGCGGTGAGGAGAGCGGCTGCGTCGGGCGACCACGCGACGCCTTCCGTCCACGCGGTATGGCCTCGAAGAATGGCGATCTCCACGGCTCGGGCGGTGTCCCACACCCGGGCGGTGCCGTCGTCGAGTCCAACGGCCAGACGGTCGTCGCCGGGCGCCCAGGCCAGATCGCGAACCACCTCCTCCTGAAGTCCCAGATCCCGGATCAGCTCCTGCGTCGACGGATCCCACAGCAGCAGCCGCCGATCACGGGAACCGGTGGCGATCGTGGTGCCATCCGGTGACCAGCCGACACCGGTAACGGAGTTGTCGTGGGCGGTGATGACGGCGAGCTCGGCACCGTCGACCGACCAGATCCGGGCGGTGCCGTCATTGGAGCCGGACAGCAGCCGGGTGCAGTCGGGAGACCAGGCCAGAGCACGGACCATGCCGCGGTGTCCTCGGAGCACGGCCAGTTGTTCCCCGGCGGCCGACCAGACCCGGATGGTGTCGTCCCTGCCGCAAGTCGCCAGCCGATCACCGGTCGGTGCGAAGCGCACGCGACGGACTCCCTCGCGATGCCCGACGAGACGGCGGACCTCATCGCCGGAAGATGTCCACAACCGCACGGTGTTGTCGTAGGAGGCGGTCGCGACCAGGAGCCCGTCGGGCGCGAAGGTGACGCCCCTGACCTCGTCGTCGTGTGCGAGTACACCGATCTGTTCTCCGGTGGCGGCGTTCCACAGGCGGGCGGTGCCGTCCCGCGATCCGGTCGCGATCGTGCGGCCGTCCGGAGACCACGCAGCGGTACGGACCCAGCCGGTGTGCCCGGAGAGCCGAACCATTTCAGGGGTCGGCGCAGCGTCCCAGACTCTGATGGTTCCGTCCCGTGAGGCACTGGCGATCCGCGAGCTGTCAGGGGACCAGGCAACATCCTCGACCCAGTCGTCGTGGCCGCGGAGAACGGCGTGCTCCTCGCCTTCGTCGGCTGTCCATACCCGGATGGTGCTGTCTCTGGAGCAACTGGCCAACCTCGAGCCGTCAGGAGACCACGCGAGCGACTCGACATTGGACTCGTGGCCGCGCATCAACAACCGTTGTTCGGCGCGGGCGACATCCCATACTCTGACCGTGGCATCCCGCGATGCGCTGGCGAGCATCGTCGCATCCGGTGACCACGTGACCGACTCGACCCAGCCGCGGTGAGCGCGCAACAGCGTCGGTGCACCGTCCTCCTGATCATCGCGGTCGTTTCCGGGCAGCGCTGCCCAGATCCGGATCAGACCATCCCCCGACGCGGACGCCACCGGCCAGCCACCGCCATCGTTTTCCGGCCTGGGACGTGGGGCGAATTCCACATCTTGAACCCAATCTTCGTGGCCGGTGAGCAGGCCGGCCGCAGATCCGTCCGAGGCCGTCCAGAGCCGGACCTGGCCATCGCGGGAGGCGGTGGCGATGAGTTCGCCATCGGCGCGCCAGTGGGCCGCTTCCAAGCGATGGGTGTGCCCGGTCAGAATGAACGCTTCGGTCCCGTCGGCGACGCTCCACACGCGAGCCGTCTGATCCTGCGCGGCCGAGACCAGACGCGTCCCGTCGGGCGACCATCGCACTTTCGACACCCGATCGGTGTGGCCGCGCAATACTCGCGACTGTCCAGGATCGGCCAAGTCCCACAACCGGACGGTGTGATCATGCGAGGCGGAGGCCAGCATCGTGCCGTCGGGGGACCATGCGATGCCCCATACCCAATCATCATGGCCGCGCAACACGATTCGCTGCCTGCTCGCCCACAGCGCCCGGTGCAGGGCCCGCAACGCCGCGACTCGGACGGCGCACTCCTCGACGGCAGCGATCGCGAGCAGAATCGCAAGCTCCGGGTCACGCTCGACGGTCAAGATGGACTGCGCGGCAAGGGAATCCGACAGCCGTTCCCGCCAGGCCAGATCGTCGTTGCGGGATGCGGCGAGGAATTCCTCGATTTCGGGTACCGCGTCGCCATGTTCGGACCAGCGCATGGCCGTCTCGAGACGTTCACCGCGCAGCAAAAACGCCTTCTGACGCCCGGACCGGACCCACTCCGTCGCCCAGCGTTCCAGTTGGGTACGGCGGCGCAGCTCGTCCGCGTGGGTCTCGACCTGCTGTTTCAGCGGCGTCCAATACCGGAACAACGCCTCGTGTGCGACGTCGAGCACCGGCCCTTCGTCGTCGGTCTTGGACGTGACCAGCCGAACGTCGACGAACACGTCGGCGATCTGTGCTTCAGCAGCGGTCAGATCCGCTTTGCGCACGCGCCGCCGAGTTGGCTCAGGTCCCTCCCACGTGACGAATTTCAGCAGTGTCCGCAACACCTCGTCCTCGCCGTGGCTGCCCGCCAGTTCGTGGAGCACTTGTTCGGCGCGGCGTGAGATGGCCCCCCGCACCCCGCCGAGGCTGACATAGTCCTCTTTGGTGATCGTGGAACGTCCGCGGGTCGCGTCGTACAACTGATGCAGCAGATACGCCAGCAGCGGCAGAGCGTCGCCGCCTCCGGTCTCGGTCAGCATGCGGCTGACCAGACCCGGCTCGAACGCCTTCCCGGCGAGTTCGGCGGGCGCTTCGATAACTTGGCCGAGCGCCTCGGTGTCGAGGACCCCGACCGTCACCGGATTGTAGGCCAGCTGTGCGAAACGGGAATTGAGCAGATCGGTGAGGAACTCCGACCGGATCGTCGCGATCACCCACAATTTCGGGACGACGTGCAGCGTCTCCTGTAGCAGATCGAGCAGTTCCTCAGCTTCTGCCGGACCGGACAGCGTGTAGAGCTCCTCGAACTGGTCGATCACGATCAACCGCCGACGTTGTCCCGCCACTGTCCGCAGCTGACGCTCCAGCGCCCGGTGCGCGTCGGCGCGCAAGGATGCCTCGATACCGTCCGCGGTGCCGGCCGGCGACAGCTCCGACAGCGCGTGCGCCAACGCGGCCACGGGCTCGGCACCTGGCTGGAACGCCGGAACGATGAGCCAGCGGCCGCGCTGACCGAGAGTCGCCATGACACCGCCCTGCACCAGCGACGACTTACCACTGCCCGACGGCCCGACGACCGTGATGAACCGGTGGGCATACACGCCGGCCGCCGGGTTCATCCGGTCCACTATCTCCTCGATCTGCAACGATCGCCCGAAGAACACCGCAGCGTCCAGAGGGGTGAACGGCTCCAGCCCGGGGTACGGCGATCGATCCGAATTCCACGAACGCCGCTTCGGCCGCTGTTTCACAAGTTCCTGGGCGACCAAGCTCGCGAACGCCACCACGAATGCGGGGATGAACGCCAGCAGCGACCTATTGTCCCCCGTGATCAGCGATAACGATGTGGCCAGTCCCAACACCACCGCTGCGACGCCCCACAGCTGGAGATTCCGCAGGAACCCCCTCGACCACGCCCTCCGCGTCCGCACCCCATCATGATTTCGGAGAACGCGTCATCTCTGCAGCGCTTTTCGGATTTTCCTGCGCGAGAACGGATCCGGCTCGTCGGTGGTTACGGTACTCCCGACCGACGAGGTGATCGGCTCGGACATGCGGATGACGACACTCTGAGCTAATCCGCCTGTCGCGGTGTAATTTTCGGCCCGAGCCTCAGCTCGGGTCGAGCAATGGCTCCGATATCGGTCGGGTGTCCATACTTCGGCGCAGCATGCCTTCGTGACCGGTTTATCGCGGATCGGTGGCCGATCCCGGCCGGGGCAGCGCTCGGCGGCTGGCTTCGACGGGGCCGACAGCGCATCAAGGTGCCGGTTCGAAGGCGGCAGGTGTCTCAGTGGGGGCGGCGAACTTTCGCATGGCAGCGGCTGCCGCGTTGTATCCGCTCATCCCGTGCGCTCCCGGCCCTGGTGGGACAGCGGCCGAGCAGATGAACATCCGGTCCGCTACGTGGTAGGGGCGCAGGGTGATGCGTGGCCCGCCGAAGAGCAGTTGGCGAATGTCCTTGTTGCCGGTGAGGATATCTCCGGCAACATAGTTGGGGTTGTAAGCCTGCATGGCGCTGGGACCGACCACGGTGGTCGCGACGATGCGGTCCCGGAACCCGGGTGCGAACCGTTCGACCGCGTCGAGCAGTAGGTCGGTGGCGTCCTCCGAATATCCTTGTGGCACATGAGCGTACAGGTCTATGGGGTGTAAGTTTCCACGTGATCGCTCGGGGTCTGCGAGGTACTGCTGTCCGACCACGATGAAGGGCCGCTCGGGCAGCCTGCCTCGATGGATCGCGCGTTCGGCACGGATCACATCGGCGGCGCTGCCGCAGACGTGCAGGCTTCCCGCTTTGCGGGCGTGCGGGTTGGTCCACGGGATGCCGCCCTCGACAGCCAGACTGACCTTGTAGGCGGCGGGCCCGTGCCGGAATCGCCGGTACGCTCGGGAGACCCGCGACGGCAGCCGGTCTCCGGCTATGTCGGCGATCGCCGCCGGGGCGAGATCGAACATCACGAGGTCGGCTGGCGGCAGTTGATCGAGCGACTCGACCCAGTAGCCGGCCTCGATCTTTCCACCCAGATCTGTCAATGCGGCCGCCATCGCGTCCGCGATGGCACGGGAGCCGCCCACCGCGACCGGCCACCCGTAACGGTGACCAGCGGTGGTGATGCCGAGACCGATTGCCGCGGAAAGGATCTGGTGCTGTGGTTGCCAGCCGTGCGCCATATTCCCGGCGAATAGCGCTCGTCCCTGCTCGGTCCGGAACAGCCGTCCGAGCGCGGCGGCGGGGATCAGGGTGGGGATGCCGAATCGTGCCAATCGCAACGGATATGACGGTATCCGCAGGAGCGGTCGCATGAAATCGGTCGCCAGCAGCTCGTATCCAGCGGCGGGGCCGGCGAACAGGCGGCGCCAGATCGAGCCGTCGGCACCCAGACCCGCGGCGGTGTCCTCGACGGATTGGTACAGCACTCCTGCTGTTCCGTCGTCGAGCGGGTGCACGCAGTCGATTTCCGGCCACGCCCATTCCAATCCGTACCGGGCCGCATCGATTCCGGTCAAGAACGGCGACCCGACGGCCATGGGGTGGGCCATTGAGCAGTGGTCGTGCAGCAGCCCGGGGAGGGTGAGCTCACCGGAGCGGGTACCGCCGCCGATGGTGGCCGCACCCTCGAGCACAGTGACATCGACGCCGCGCCGGGCCAGCGTGACGGCGGCGGCCAGTCCGTTCGGCCCGGAGCCGACGACGATCGCCGTGGTCATGGCACACGCACCGAGGGCAGAACCCGGGTGTCGTCGCGGCGGCGAGGATAGACGGGGAACGGATCGCCCGGCTCCGGCCACGGCTGGCGGGCCAGCATGTCCCCGACCAGCACGTAGCCCTCTTCGATGACCCCGGTCCTGGCATCGACGATGCGATATGCCTGACGTTGCCGGTGGATGGGCTGGGATTCGAGAACGACGATGCGCAACTCACCTTCCTCGAACTGGCAGCGACGCTGCAACGCTGCCAGCAATTGTTCATTGTGCAGGTGTCCTTCACCGAAGTTCCAGCCCAGCATTGGTCCGGCGACAATCTCTCCGTCGCGGATGGCGTAGTCGTCTTCGTTGTCGACGGCCCGGGTGATCAGACCGTTGAGCGCCCGGCCGTGGGTGTGCATCGATCGCCAGCCCATCCCGCTCTGGATCAGGATGTCGGCGATCTCGGGGCCGTACAGCTTGGTCAACTGAATGACCGGTAGTGCGGCGCTCTTGGTCACCTGCTGCTCGAGCTTCAGCTCGGCGTCCCCGCGGAAACACCAGGCGCTGGTGGCCCAGTTGCCGGCGTAGTAGCGCATCGACGTCAGGAACGAAACCCATTGCGGCCGAAGATGTCCGAGGATGACAACGAATGTGGAGAACAGGATCAGCGCGAGCACCAGCGGAGATCGAAGCCCCGAGACATGGAGGTAACCGTAGTGTCCGAACAGGTAGAACAGGCTGAAGATGAAGAAGATGTTCCATTCCAGCGGCACGCCCATCGGCACGGTGGAGATGATGTGCAGGTGGAATACCGCCATGAAGATGATCGCCGCCCAGGTCAGCGGCCCGCCGTGGCCGAGGAAGACCAGGTAGGCGGGAACCAGGTATTCCACGATCGTGCCGCCGTGGGCCAGCAGGGCCGGGAGCCGTGACGGGCGCAGGTCCTGCGGCGGGTTGCGGTACATCTTGCGCTCGAGCCATGTGATCCGCATGACCGGGCTATTGCTCATCATGACCGCTACCACGTGTCCGAAGTGATGGTTGAGCTTGGAGGTCGCCGCACCCCACCACAGTGCCAGCATGACCAGCTTGAATCCGATCATCATGTCGGCGAACGGGGCGAAGAACATCAGCAGCATCAACAGGTAGTGCTCGGACCGAGCGGCCAGAAATGCCGTCTTGTCACGCAAACCCAGCACGCCGAGGGCAACAACCAGAGCGACAACGACCGTCGGATCGAGCAGGCCTACGTGACTACCCGCTACCGGCGCAGCGCCATGACCAGGGGCGAGCAGCGCCCAGATGCCGGATCCGAGGACGACCGCATACAGGACGACGTCGATGATGCCGCGCTCGTCACCTCGGGTGAACGGCACCTTCCCCGGCCACGGCGGCAGGCGCAGGGTGCCGGGGCGCAGGAAGTACAGCAGTCCGCCGACCGGCGGCAAGAACCGCATGGTGAGCGGCCCGAACCCACACCCGAATCCGAGGATTTCGAACAGCAGGGTCCACACGACCAGTTTCTGGTAGACAATCGGCTCGGTCCACCATGAGGTGATGTCGGTGAACGCTCCGAGTCCAGGGGTCAGCGAGATCACCGCTGCCGCGCCGAGAACGTACAGGGCGCACTTGACGACATAGAGCAGGTAGACGGCGTAAGGAGTGCCGAAGCCGTGCTCGACCCAGTGTTCCGCGACCGTGCGGATCCGTTCGCCGCGCGGGCGGGTCTTCCATTCGGCGTAGTCGATGTCCGGAAGATCCGGTTTTGTGAATCCCATGGCAAATTTCTTTCGAGTGGAAACCGAGGGGTGTCAGAGGCGCGCTTCGACCGAGCGGGCGCGCAGAGTCCGTTTGTCGATCTTCCCGACGGGGTTCTTCGGGATCTCGTCGACGGTCACGATTACTTCGGGAATCTTGTACTCCGCCAAGGACTTCCGGAGATGATCGAGCATCTGTTCCGGCTCGATCCCGACCCCATCGCGATAGGACACGAAGGCGACAGGTACTTCGCCGTAAATGGAATGCGGTCGCCCGATCACGGCGGCCTCCAGCACCCGAGGATGGGTGTAGATCGCGGCCTCGATCTCCTTGGGGTAGATGTTCTCGCCGCCGCGGATGATCATGTCCTTGATACGGTCGACCAGCGTGAGGTAGCCATCGGCGTCGATGCGGCCGACGTCTCCGGTGTGCAGCCAGCCATCGACGATCACCTTCGCCGTCTCCTGGGGCCGACCCAAATATCCCCGCATCACGGTCGGGCCTTTGATCACGACCTCGCCCGCCGATCCGTCACCGAGGAAATTGCCCTCACTGTCTACGACGGCGATCTCCTGCCCTGGCAGGGCGATACCGACGGTGCCGGGTTTGCGGACACCGCCGAGCGGAGTTCCCGTGCTCGCGCACGTCCCCTCCGACAGGCCATAGCCCTCGTAGATCGGGACACCGTAGCGCTCCTCGAACCGGGCGAGCAGTTCGACCGGCATCGGAGCCGCACCGCACAGGGCGAATCGGACCGAGGAGGTGTCGGGCCGGATCTCTGCCGGCAGCGCCGACAGCATGGCGTAGATGGCGGGCACCGCCGAGAAAAAGGTCGGCCGCGCTGCCTCGACCCTGTCGAAAAAGGTCCGCGGCGAGAACCGGCCCGCGATAGTGGTCTGGCCGCCGGCGAGCAGCGGCGACAGCACGCTGACCACGATGCCGTTGACGTGGAACAGCGGCAGAATCAGCAGACTATGGTCATCAGCGGTCAGCCGCATGCCCGCGACCATCGTCTCGGCCATCGCCATGATGTTCGCGTGCGTCAGCTCGACGCCCTTGGGGCGTCCGGTGGTACCGCTGGTGTAGATGATCAACGCCAGCGCGTCATTCGAGAACTCGGTCGCCTCCGCACCACCGACGCGGCCTTCGTGCTGATTCAGCTCTGGCACCGAAAGCCGCTGCGGTGCATGGACATTGCCGGACTCACCGTGATCAAGGCAGACCAGTACGCGAGCGCGGGAATCGGTCAACTGATATTGCACCTCGGCCGGGGTCAATGACGGGGCGATCGGCGTCGCCGCGGCCCCCAGCCGCCAGGTCGCGAACATTGCCACGATCAATTCGAGCCGGTTGGGCAGCATTACGGCGACAACATCGCCGACACCGATCCCCGCCTGCGACAACCGATCGGCGTACTTCCGCACGAGGTCGAGGAACTCGGCGTTGCTGATCCGCCCCAGGTCGTCGTCGGCAAGACAGGGTTTGGTGGGGAAGATTCCGGCGCGGACATCCGGGAGGGCGGCGAAATGCATGTCGATCTCCTTGCTAACGCAGCAGCTCGCTGGCGTGCATGCCACGTTAGGAAGGTGATGTGACCTGGACCATATCGCGAGCGCATGAAGATGGCCGGAGTGATCGTGCGCACCGCACGACGGATGACTCAGTCACCCACGGGCTGCAGCACTGTCGACCCCAGCCATCGGCAGGCCAGCAGGGCGACCTCGACGTCCAGCCGTCCCTCCCGCAGTGAATGCCCCAGCACCGTCTCCGCCTTGCGGATCCGGTACTGGACCGTATTGCGGTGCAGTACCAGCAGCTCAGCGGTTGTCTGGAAGCTGCCGTTGGTTTCCAGGAAGACACGCGCGGTCTCGCGCAGCTGTGCCGTGGCATCGTCGTCACGCGCCAGCGACCCAAGGATTTCGCTGATCCACGCTCGCGTGGCGGCCAGATCAGAGCACATCAGCGCGATCGGCCCGACCTGTGCCGAACACGACACCGAGGCACGCTGCGGTTCCGGTGCCGACATCGCGACCGCCTGTGCTTGTGTCGCCTGACGATGGGTGAGTCGGAAGCCCTCCAGCCCAGCGGCGGGTCTGCCCACCGTCACCCATGTCGCCCGCGGAGTACTCACCGCCGCGGGATCCACTTCGAGTTCCGGTTGCGGGAGCCACGCCCACAGGGTCGATTCGTCGGCCGGGATCAGCAGAGGTTGTCCTTGGCAGGACACCTGCTCGGCGATTGTCGTCGCCACTTGTTTTGCCGCACGCAGTTGATCGACGCCCGCGTCGGACCAGACAACCAGGCCCAAATGGGTTCGGTCGAGCCGATATCCCAGGGCACGCTCGCTGTCACCCGGGTCGACGCGCTGCCCGGACAGGATCGAGCGCACCCGAGCGGTGCGGACGGCCATCTGGTTCTGCAGCCATCGGTCCCGCTCGTCCTGGTAGGCGGTCACAACCTGTTGGGAGACCCGATCGATATAGGCGAACGAGCGGTCGGTCATTTCGGCCACCGCCGCTGTGACCAGGTCGAGGTCGTTCGTCGTGGCGGTGATCTCACCGAGCATGTGGTCGTTGAACAGTCGCTGCCCGATGCGGTAGGCCCGCAGCAGGGCGGTGATCGAGGTGCCGCGCTGGGCCATGCGACGGGCGTACTCCAACGCCTCCGCCGGCGCATCGATCTCGTCGATGTCCAGCCCCAGTTCGTAGATATGCAACGCGATCACGACGTTGCCGGTGACGCTGGCGCGCAGCAGTGACTCCACCCGGCTGTCGCCGCGCAACTCTGGCTCGATCTGGAGCATCTGCTCGGTCAAACGTTCGGATAAGCCCAGCGCATGTCGGCTCAGTCCGCCCGCGATCCGCGCGAGCAATTCTGCGGCGTCGCTCTGCATGTGATCACCTTGCGATATTCACGATGGACCGCGCTCGGGCGGACTCGATTTCCGACCGCCCACGATTCGTAGCGCAAGCTCCGCGTAATAGTCGCCGATGTCCTCCGGTGACCAGGAGCCACCCTCGTGATACCAGCGCGCGATATCTATTCCCAGCGAAAGCAGGGCGGTCGCGGCCATGTGGGAATTCGAGTTCTCGAATACCCCGGTGGCGACACCTCGCTGGATCAAGCTCCGGACTTCTCCTTCGATCGCGCGCCGGATTTCCTTGATCTCCTGCTGATGTTCTGGGCTCAGAGCGGCGAGCTCATAGTTGATGATCCGGGCCACGGTGTGGGCGCGTGCGTGATGGATCGTGAATTCCCGCATCAACGCGATCAGTTGGGCGGCGGGGTCTTGCGCCGAAGCGATGGCAGTGCGGATTCGCTCCAGGGTGTCCAGGTGACCGGTGCGCGAGATCTCGTAGAGCAACTCTTCCTTGGAGCGGTGGTACACGTAGATCGCCCCCGTGCTCACCCCGGCGATCGAGGTGATGTCGCGGGTCGTCGAGCCGTGGAAGCCGCGTTCGGCGAAGGCAACCACCGCCGCGTCGAGCAGCCGCGCACGGGTCTGGTCCGCGCGCGAGAGGTCCTCTGTATCGGTCACCTGGACAGTATGGCTCTACACAGTGAGCACGAGTTTGCCGGTGTTGGCACCGGTGAACAGCATGTTCAGGGTTTCACCGAAGCGGGCGACACCGCCGTCCACGACATGCTCCCTGCTCTTGATCCTGCCTTCGGCCAGCCAACCGGAGATCTCCGCGACCGCCTCGCCGTAGCGGTCCGCATAGTCGAAAACGACGAAGCCCGTCATGGACGCCCGGTGAACCAGCAGCGACATATACCGTGAAGGTCCCGGAGGTAGTTTCTCCGCGTTGTATGCCGATATCGCACCACAGATGACGACGCGTGCGCCGCGCCGAAGATTGGCAAGCGCGGCATCGAGGATGTCACCGCCGACATTGTCGAAATAGACGTCGATTCCGTCCGCGGCGACCTCCCGCAGCCGCTGCAGGACGTTCTCGTTCCGATAGTCGATAGCCACGTCGAAGCCGAGTTCCTCGGTCAGCATCCGACATTTCTCTTGGCCGCCCGCGATCCCGATCACGTTCGCGCCCTTGATCTTTGCGATCTGACCAGCGATGCTGCCGACGGCACCCGCTGCCGCGGAAACTACCACCGTATCTCCGGCCTGCAGCCCACCGACCTCGAGCAAACCGAAATAGGCTGTCATCCCCGGCATTCCGAGCGTTCCCAACCAGGTCGGGCCGCCCGCCGTACTCATATCGACCTTCTGCACCCCGCGGCCATTATGGATCGCGTATTCGGTTACGCCGAAAGTACCGCTGACGGCGTCGCCAACGGCGAAGTCCGGATGCGTCGACTCGACAACGGTCGCGATATCCAGCGATCGCATGACCTCTCCGACACCGACCGGCGGCACATAGGATCGCACGTCGTTCAGCCAGCCGCGCATCGCCGGGTCGAGGGAGATGAAATCAACCTTGACCAGAATCTGGCCAGGGGACAGCGCGGGTAGCTCCTCGGTCGTCAGGTTCCATGTGCCCGCGTCGGGCAGCCCCGACGGCCGTTTCGCGAGCCGCACCTGCTGGGTTGTTGTCACGTGAACTCCTCTTCTTCGCAGAATAGACCGGGTCAGACAGCGCCGAGTTCGGGGTCGCCGGCCGGAAGCGGGTCGAAGACCGAGATCTCGGCCGGGCCGGTGAGGGCGGTGGCCAACGCTTGCCCGATCTCGCGCATTGCGGTGCCTCCACCGTGCGCACGCAGGGCCTCTTTCGATGCCCACTTCTCGATCATCACGAAATGGCCCGTTGTCCCGGTCTTCCGGTGCAACGCATACATGAGGCAGCCCGGTTCGGCGTGCACTGCCGCAGCCGCGGTCGTCAAGGTCTGCTCGACGAGTTCCTCCTGCCCCGGCTCAGCAATCATGGTCGCTACCACTACATACGGGTCGGCCACTGGTTACTCCTTTGTATTGGTCTTTCTCGGAATCGGGCAGATTCAGCCCTATTCCAATGGCAGCCCGACGAGGTCCGCCAGCACTCCCCGATGGTGGCCGGGACTTCCGAGCCCGATCTGGTCGGCCTTGGCGCGCTTGAGGTACAGGTGCGCCGGGTGCTCCCAGGTCATGCCGATACCACCGTGCAGTTGGATGGCCTCCTCGGCGGCCCGGACCGCGATATCGCTGCAATAGGACGCGGCGACAGCGGTGGCGATCACACTGTCGGGGTCGTCCGCCGCGAATGTCCCCGCCGCATACCGCGCAGCGGCCGAGGCCGACTCGACCTCGACGTAGAGGTCGGCAAGGCGGTGCTTGAGCGCCTGGAATCCACCGACCACCCGGCCGAACTGGCGGCGCAGCTTCAGATACTCGACGGTTGTCTCCAGGCACCAGGCCGCGATCCCCGCTTGCTCGGACGCCAGCAGTGCGGCACCGATCGTCAAACCGGATTGCAGTGCCGCCCAACCAGATTCGGCAGCAACGACGACCCGGCCGGGTACGGAGTCGACAGTGACGTCGGCCAGCGGCCGGGTCATGTCCAGCGAGACCACCGGTTCGATCACCGCCGCGGTAGCCGCCAAAGCGTGCACCTGCGTGCCGTTCGCCGTCTGTACGGCGGCCAGCAGCACATCGGCATCGAGCGCACCGGCGACACTGGTGACGCGGCCGGATACCCGGCCCTGCGCATCAGCCGTGAGCGCCGGGACCTGGGTCACCGACGCAGTGGAGAACGGCGTCAGCAGCGCCGCACTGCATTCACCGCCGCCGAGCTGAGCGACCAACGCGGACTCGCCCGCGAGCAGGACGGTCGCGGCGATCACGCTGCTGGTCAGAAATGGCACCGGTGCGACGAACCGGCCGAACTCTTCGAGTACGACAGCGGCGTCACGGGCGGTACCGCCGGCCCCGCCGCGGTTCTCGGGGATGAGCAGACCAGCGATCCCGAGGTCGTCGGCAATCGATTTCGATAGCACCCGGGTCAGTGTCCGATCGCCTTCGTAGGCCCGCACAACCGCGGACGGATCACATCGGCTGGTGAGCAGGTCGCGCACCGCGCTCCGCAGAGAGGTCTCGACATCGGTGTCGAGCAGCAGGATGTCGCTCATCGGCTCAGGTCCTTCCAAGCGATGTCCTTGTCCGCGCGGGGTTCGCCCGGCAGGCCGAGGACCCGTTCGGCGATGATGTTGCGCAGGATTTCCGAGGTTCCGCCCTCGATCGAATTGCCTTTGGCCCGCAGGAAGCGGTAGCCGGCGCCCCGACCGGCGAAATCGACTCGGTCCGGGCGCACCATTGTCCAATCGTCGTATCGCAGGCCGTGCTCACCGTGCAGTTCGACCTCCAGACCGGCGACCTGCTGGTTGACCCGGGCGAACGAGAGCTTGACAGCGGAGGTTTCGGGCCCTGGCTGGCCGCCGGCCACCTGCTGACGCAGCCGGGTTGCCGCCAGCCGGGAGACCTCGGCATCCACCCACAATCGCAACAACCGGTGGTGCAGCTCGGGAGTGCGCTTTTCCGGGTGTCCTCGCCAGAGGCCGGCGGCGACACCGAGTACTCCGCTCTCGCGGGGCAGTGCGCGCCCTCCGATCGAGACACGCTCGTTGTTCAGCGTGGTCGTAGCGACTCGCCAACCTTGCCCTTCCTTGCCCAGGCGGTGCGCATCGGGGATCCGGACGTCGGAGAGGAAGACTTCGTTGAATTCCGCTTCGCCAGTGATCTGCCGCAGCGGCCGAACCTCGACTCCGGGAGCGGTCATATCGCAGAGGAAGTAGGTCAGCCCCGCGTGCTTGGGGCGGCTGGGATCGGTGCGCGCCACCAGGATTGCCAACTGCGCCTTGTGCGCGACCGAGGTCCACACCTTCTGCCCGTTGACGACCCAGTCGTCGCCGTCACGCACCGCCCGAGTGGCGATCGCGGCCAGGTCCGACCCGGCGCCCGGTTCACTGAACAGCTGGCACCAGATCTCCTCCCCCCTCCACAGCGGACGCAGGAAGCGCTGCCGTTGTTCCGGGGTGCCGTGGGCGAGGATCGTCGGTGCGGCCATACCCAGGCCGATACCGTTGATCGCCGCATTGTTGTCCGGAGATCCGGCTTGCTCGAATAGGGCGTCGACGAACGGTTGCAGTTCCCGGTCGACGGCCCGGCCACCGAGCCCGATCGGAAAGTGAACCCAGGCCAGACCCGCGTCGAACCGGGCTCGGTGAAAGGTCACGGCATCGGTGGTGGCCGGATCGTGTTCCGCGAGTACGGCTTCCACCCGGCGGCGCAGATCATCACGAACCGCGTCGGGATCGGTCATCTCTCATCCTCCTGATCGGCCGTCAGGGCACCGGCACGGGCGGTGATCACGACCTTCGCCCCTCGTCGACCAAGCGCTGCGCGATGCCGCGCCCGATGCCTCGACTGACCTCTTCGAATCTGTGCAAAATAGGTCCCTTCGAAGAATGCGTGCGGTTACGACAGGCGCTCGAGCACCATTGCCATGCCCTGACCGCCACCGACGCACATGGTTTCCAAACCGATCTGCTTGTCGTGGAACTGCAGGGAGTTGATCAGCGTGCTTGTGATGCGGGCGCCGGTCATGCCGAATGGGTGACCGACCGCGATCGCGCCGCCATTGATGTTGAGCTTGTCGAAGTCGACACCCAACTCCCGTGCCGAGGGAATGACCTGGGCGGCAAAGGCTTCGTTGATTTCGACCAAGTCGACATCGTCGATGGTCATCCCGGCGCGAGCCAGCGCCTGCTCGGACGCCGCCACCGGCCCCAGGCCCATGATTTCGGGGGACAGCGCGCTGACTCCGGTCGCAATGATCCGAGCCAGCGGCGTCAGCCCCAGCTCGGCGGCCTTGGTGTCGGACATGATCACGACCGCGGCGGCACCGTCATTGAGCGGGCAGCAGTTGGCGGCCGTCACCGTCCCGTCGGGCCGGAATACCGGCTTCAGTTCGGCGACCTTGTCCAGGGTGACTCCGGGCCGCGGGCCATCGTCCTTCGAGACAACGCTGCCGTTGGGCAGGGTGATCGCAGTGATGTCACGCTCCCAGAACCCGTTGGCGAGAGCGGCCTCGGCGAGATTCTGACTGCGCACACCGAAAGCGTCCTGTTCGGCACGGGTCACACCGCACAGCTGCGCCACGTTTTCGGCGGTCTGCCCCATCGCGATATAGACGTCGGGCAGCAGACCCTCCGTGCGCGGATCGGTCCAGAACTCGCCTCCGGCAGCGAATTTCGCGGTCCGGCCGACAACGTCGGCGAACATCGGGTTCTCGGTGTCGGGCAGGCCGTCAGCATTGCCCTTGACGTAGCGGCTCACTGTTTCCACACCGGCGGAGATGAAGACATCGCCCTCTCCGGCGCGAATCGCGTGCAAAGCCATCCGGGTTGTCTGCAAACTCGACGAGCAGTACCGGTTGACTGTGGTGCCAGGCACCCGATCCAGGCCCGCCAGAATCGCGACCACTCGCCCGAGATTGAATCCCGACTCACCGGCGGGCTGTCCACAACCGAGCATCAGATCGTCGATGTCGTCCGGACCGAGGGCCGGCACTTTCGCCAGCGCGGCCTGCACGATCTGCGCCGCCAAGTCGTCGGGCCGGAGCTCTCGCAACGACCCCTTGCCGGCCCGCCCGATCGGTGACCGGGCGACAGAGACGATGACGGCTTCGGGCATGACTGTGAACCTTTCACGCAAGTTACTGAGCGCTTGTTAACCTCCCGCCACCATGCTGGACGGATGGGCGATGGTCAATACGTCACAGCGGATCGAGACTGTGACACATGGCACATTGACGAGTTGCCGCATAGTCGCCGGGCAGTCCGGAATACATGGATCTACCTGCTCGTTCGCAACTCGATTCCGAACTCGTATTCAACTTTTCAGGTGGCGGTCGGCGAGCGCAGCCAAAGCTCAGGCGGTCTGCTCGCGAACGCGCGCACAACGCGGGAACACACCGCGTGTAGCAGCGATATGGGCAACACCGGTAGGCGCCTCTATGGAGGGCATCAATGGTCGAATCGCCACGCCGTCTATCTTTCTGCCGCTTCGCTCATGCGGTTCGATGATGCGCGATCGAAACTTCTCGACATGAGTTTGTGCGGTCAGGCAATGCGACAACGGCCAAACCGAAACCGATTGGCGCATCAGTCATTTCACTGAGTACTCGCTCCGGGTTCGGCATCGAGATCGTGCGGATCTTGCGGGGCCAGCTGGTGCCACACCACCTCCGCAGCATGGAACACCTGGCAGTTCGAGTGCACGTGCAGCGTCGGCTCCAGATTGGTTCCGAGGGCTTCGAAGGCACAGGCTTTGTACTCGACTTCGGTGAATTCGCCTGGCACGAAAAAGATCCCGGTGCGGGTGTCGATGTCGACCGCGATCAGATACCGCAGGTATGCTCCGGTGACCGGCTCGAGGTTCTGCCCCGCCGCGATCCGCGATGCCAGCACCCGCCTGCACGTGGCGTGCCGCTCGGTGAGCACGTATTCCTGCGCGCCGGTCAGATCGAAGTGGTAGGTGCGCCTGCCGGGGCCCTCGACACGGTCGTGGTGGTCGGTCAGGACCCATCCGTTGCCCGACCCCAGCTCCGTCGCCGTCCAGCGCGCGTCGCGACTGCGATAGATCGCCGCGGCGAGCCACAATACAAGTGCGCAGTGGCGCGGAAAGGCCCCCTGGGCCAGTACGCGTCGGCGCGCACCTGCCAGCGCGCCGAATAACAATGTCTCACCGGCGAATCCGGCCGCCGCATCCGGATCCACGGCAAGCACATGGGCCTGGTCGCAGGCCAGCAGCCACTGCTCGGCGTCCGACGGTTCGGTGATGGCGCAGGCCTCGGCGGTGACGAGCGCGGTGACCGTGTCACACAATGGCGCGGCCGCCGCGCCGGAAAGAATCTCGTCGACGTCGGCGGGCACCTGCCGTATCCCCCACACCAGCGCGGCACGGTAGATCTGGCGCTGGGCGAGGTGGTCTCCTCCGGTGAGCTCACCGGCCAGGCTCCACACGAGCGCGGCGGCCTCGGACGCAGAGTGGTGGGCGGGCGGGTCGTAGAAGACAGCGACAGCCTGCTCGCGCAGCTGCCCGACCACATCGGGGCGGGCCGCGAAAGCTGCGGTGACGGATTCGGTCATGACGAGATGGCGGCTTTCTTCCTAGTCGCATCGAAATAAGGCTGTGTGCCTGCGGGTTTCGCGTTCGACCGAGGGCCGGATCTGATTACAGGGTGATATGCCGAAGCGACTGAGGTTCACATCAATCCGGGCGGTCACCGTGATGGGCTCGCAGAATGCCCAGCAGCGGGATTTCGCGCCACAGTCCGGCCACCGATAAGCACAGCCCCCTGATCCGCACCCCCTGTCGCAACTGCTTCTCCCCCAGCGCATTCCGTATGAACATACACTGAAACGTCTTCGCCGCGCGGGGCTTGGCTGCGCCAGATGATGGCGGCGACCGCCGCCACCGATCTACTGGCTTCCCCGTCCGAGCTACAGCCGAAGGGTAGAACGCCCTCCGCCGGGACACTCACGGACTGAGTCCACTCCAGCCTCGTCAGGAAATTCCAATCCCGCTCGAACACAAACCAATCCGAACTCGACACCACCGCACCACAGCATCGCGGCGCAAGGCCGGCCTGTTCCTGCTCACTATGAGCTGAACGCTCGAGCGAGACCCACTCTTACGCACACCGGTGCATGCAGCAATGCATTCCGCTCAGAAATCGCGACCAGCACGCGGCCCGAAATGCCGGTTCCCCGCCCACCTCCAATGCGGCGGGTCTGCTCCTCCCTCGACTGCTACAGGTCGCACTGGCCACTGCGATCGCGAAATCCAGAACTTCGTCCAACCCGGACCGGGTAATGGCCGCCGAATGCTCTCGGCGGGATCTACCCAGTAGCCCGACCCCGCCGACTGCGGTGAGAAGGCCCGCTGTGAAGGCATCGCCCGCGCCGACGGTGTCCACTACGGTGATCCGCGGGGCAACCCGCGTCACCGCGAATTGGGAAGTCAGGGCGTAAGCGCCGTCGGCGCCGAGGGTAACCACAGCGAGCGCCGGCCCCCTGGCGAGCCAGTCCCGCGCTACGGCGCGCGGGTCCGCGCCCGGACATATCCATCGCAGATCTTGTGGTCATCCTTGTGCCGATCAGGCCGCGATTCGGGTTCCGCTGGCGGGATGGAACAGATGTACTGCGTTGGGGTCGTTGACCTGGAGTGTTACCGTTTCGGCGAGTTTGGCCGGGGCCCGGCTCGCCGAGCGGGCGACAAAGGTGAACGGTTCTCCGTCGAGGCCAGTGATCGGCGCACCCGATGTGCGCGCATATACATACGATTCGCTACCGAGTTCCTCTACGAGTTCCACGGTGACGGTGAAACCTGTTCCGTCGCGGCTGAGTTCGAGCTGTTCGGGCCGGATGCCGATTGTCACGGTGTCCACGCCCGCTTCGGCAAGGCGGGTCATCTGCTCGCGCGGTAATTGCATTGTGGTACCTGCGATGTCGACGCCGCCGGCGGTGAGGGGCACCCGGAACAGGTTCATCGATGGTGATCCGATGAACCCGGCGACGAACGCGTTCGTGGGCCGGTCGTAGAGCTCGGCGGGAGTGCTGAACTGTTGCAACCGGCCGTCGCGGAGCACCGCCACCCGATCCCCCATGGTCATGGCCTCTACCTGGTCATGGGTGACGTAAACGGTGGTTGTGCCCAACCGCCGCTGCAGCGCGGCGATCTGGGTGCGGGTCTGTACGCGCAATTTGGCGTCGAGGTTGCTCAGGGGCTCGTCCATGCAGAATACCCGCGGCTCGCGCACGATGGCGCGCCCCATCGCCACCCGTTGCCGTTGCCCGCCCGACAGTTTCGCCGGTTTACGGTCCAGGTACGGCGTGAGACCGAGCAGTTCGGCGGCCTCGGCGACCCGGCGTTTGCGTTCGGCCACCGGCACTTTCATCATCTTGAGCGCGAAACCCATATTTTCTCCGACGGTTTTGTTCGGGTACAGCGCGTAGTTTTGGAACACCATGGCGATATCGCGGTCCTTGGAAGACACACCGACCATGTCCTCGCCGTCGATTCGGATGGAGCCGCCGTCGATCTCCTCGAGGCCTGCGAGCATACGCAATGCGGTGGATTTGCCCGAGCCCGACGGCCCGACCAGGACGATGAACTCGCCGTCGGCGATATCGAGGTCGAGGGAGTCGACCGCGAGCGTATCCGCGCCCGGATACACACATGATGCGGAGTCGTAATGGATTGTAGCCATGGGTTTTCCTTACTTGATGGCGCCGAAGGACAGGCCACGCACCAGCTTGTTCTGTGCGAGCCAGCCGGCGAGGACGACGGGCAGGGCGCTGAGCACCGCGGCCGCGGACAGTCGCGCCCAGTACAGGCCTTCGCCGGTGATGAAACCGACCAGGAACACCGGAATCGTCTGTGCCTGTACCGCGGTCAGGTTCACCGCGAAGAAGAATTCGTTCCAGGAGAAGATGACACAGATCAGTGCGGTAGCGGCTATGCCGGGCGAGACCAGCGGCAGGATCACCTCGCGCACCGCGGTCCACAGACTGGCACCGTCCATACTCGCGGCCTCGAGCAGCTCGCCGGGCACCTCCAGGAAGAACGATCGCATCATCCATACCGCGATGGGCAGATTCATCGCGGTGTAAAGGATTACGAGTGCCCAAATGTTGTCCAACAGCCCGATATTGCCGACGATCACATATAGCGGCACGATCGCCGCCACGATCGGCAGCATCTTGGTGCCGATGAAGAACATCAGCGCGTCGCGGGTATTGCGCACCGGACGTAGCGACAGCGCGAATGCCGCCGGAATTCCCAGGGCCAGCACGAGAATCGTCGACATCCCCGTGGCGAAGGTGGAATTCAGCAGCGTGGTGCCGATACCGCTGTCGAGGACCGCGGAGAACTGATCCAGGGTCGGCGTGAAGAATAGCTTCGGCGGATCGGTGTAGGCGTCGCCCTCTTGTTTGAACGCGGTCAGCACCATCCACAGCACAGGGAAGAACATTCCGATACCGATCACCCAGGCCAGCGCACCCCAGAGCATTCCGGCGCGGTTGTGCCGACGACGTACCGGAATCTGCTGTGCCGCAGTGGGTTTGTCGGCAAGCGCAGGCGCGTTCATGCGGCTTCCTCTTTTCCGGTGAAGGACTTGAACAGCAGTCGCAACGCGAACGTCGCGACGATGGTGGTGGCGATGACGGTGACGACCCCCATCGCCGCGGCCTGACCGATATCGAAACCGAGGAAAGCGCGCTGATAGATATAGAAGGGCAGGTTGGAGCTGGCGATGCCCGGCCCACCCGAAGTCATCATGTACACCGCGTCGAAGGTGTTGACCAAGTAGATCGCCCCCAGCACAGCCCCCAGTTCGATGAACCGGCGCAGATGCGGGAGGGTGAGCTCACGAAAGATCTGCAGTGAGTTCGCGCCGTCGACGCGGGCGGCCTCCGTGATATCGCGCGGCATCGATTGCAGCCCGGCCAGGATCAGCAGCATCATGAACGGCGTCCACTGCCATACCAGGTCCGCCATCACCGCGGGCAGCGGATACTTGCTCACCCAGTCGATCTGGCCGGCGCCGAACGGTTTCAGTAGGAAATTCACCAGCCCGAACACCGGATCCAGCATGGTGGTCTTCCAGATCAATGCCGCCGCGACAGGAGTCACCAGAAACGGTGTGATCAGCAGGGTGCGGACGATGCCGCGGCCGAAGAACGCGCGATCGAGCAGCAATGCCAGCAGGAGTCCGAGGATCACCGAGATGATGACGGTACCGACGATCATGATGACGGTGTTGAGCGCCACCTGCCGAAACTGGCTGTCGCGGAAGACATCCGCGTAGTTCTGTAATCCGATGAAATGGCGCGAGCCCGGCCGGACCAGGTTCCACGATTGCGTCGAGTAGTACAACGTGAAGACGAACGGCACCTGGGTGACCACGACCATGAAGATCAGGGCGGGTAGCAGCGGACCGCGCCTGCGCCAGCCTTCGGCTCGTGCGAGCCGGTCGCGCCGCGCGCGGATCGGCGGTGGCGCTTGTTCCGTAGTCGGTTCGGAAGCCGCTGGCGCTGTGGTGGTTTCAGACATGACTACTGGTTCTCTCGATACGACCGGCCGACCGCGTCGGCATATTGCTGGGCCTGGTCGAGTGCGTCATGGACGCTGATCCGACCTGCGACGGCGGCACTGATCTGCTGGCTTACTCTGGTTCCGAGGTCCTGGAACTCCGGAATGGCGAGGAACTGAATTCCGGTATAGGGCACTGGTGACACGGTGGCATGTTCTGGATCTGCCCCCTGCATCGACGAGAGTGTCAACGGTCCGTATGCCTTCGACGCCGCGGCGTATTCGGGAATCTGATAGGTCGACATCCGGCTGCCCGGTGGCACGTGTGACCAGCCGAGTTTCTCGCCGACCATCTGGATGTAGGGCTTACCGGTCATCCATGAGATGAATTTCCAGGCCGCGTCGGGTTTTTCACTGGATTTGGGAATACCCAGCGACCAGGTGTACAGCCAGCCCGAGTTCGGCTTCTGCATGACCGGTGCCGGCGCGTACCCGATCTTGCCGACCACCTTGCTGGATGCGGGATCTTCCAGCACCGAGACCGCCGAGGTGGCGTCGTACCACATGGCGGTGTTGCCCTGGGAGAGCTGCGTGGCGCATTCGCTGAATCCGCTGGCGGCCGCACCGGGTTCACCATGTTCGCGCACCAGGTCGATGTAGAACTCGACGGCACGAACCACTTCGGGACTGTTGAGCTGGGCGTGCCAGTTCTCATCGAACCAGCGGCCGCCGAAAGTGTTGATCACGGTATTCAACGGTGCGAGCGATTCACCCCAGCCGGGTTTACCGCGCAGGCAGATACCGGAGCGACCGCCGGCGGGATCATCGAGTTTTGCGGCGGCCTGGGCGATTTGATCCCAGGTCGGTTCGGCGGGCATGGTCAGCCCCGCCTGTTCGAACAGATCCTTGCGGTACATCAGGAACGAGGATTCTCCGTAGAACGGCACGGAGTACATATCGCCCTGGTAGGACAGGGATTTCTGCAGTGAGGGAATGAAATCTCGCGCGTCGTAGCCGGGCGTCTCGCGCTGGTAATTCGACAGGTCGACCAGCCAGCCGTTCTTGGCCCACTGCGGTGTCTCGTAGTTGCTGATCATCACCACATCGAATTCACCGCCGTGGGTGGCGACCGAGGCGGTGATCTTGGCGCGGGCCTGATTCTCCGACAGCGAGACGAATTTGAGTTCGATCCCGGGATTTTCGCGTTCGAACTCACCGGATAGGGCGATGGCGTCCTGCATCTGTGAGTTCGAAACCATCGCGATAGTGACGGTGTCGCCGCCGGAGGTGAACGATCCGGCGCCCGCGCAGCCGCACACCCCCATAACGACCGCGACAGCCAGTGCCGCAGCGGCCTTCGCATGGTGTCCATTCATCGGCCAGAATTCTCCTTTTTTTCCAGCAGCCACCGCGCGCACTCGATATCGGTGACGAGAATGGTGGCCAGTCCGCCCCGCAGCGCACCGAGGACGGCTTCGTGCTTGGACTCTCCGCCGGAAATCAGCAGCGAGGTCGGGCAGGCCCGGATGGCATCGAGTCCGACCGAAACCGTGCGTGCGGCAAGGGATCCCGCGACATCGCTGCCGTCGGCGCGGAAGAATCGGCCGCCGATTTCCCCGACCGCGCCCAGTTCGCCCAGTTCGTCGAGGATCGCGGTGTCGAGATAGCTGCCCTCGAACAAAGTGGTGGCGGTGGAGACCGGCCCGACACCGAACATCATGACGTCGGCATCTCGCCCCAAAGACATGGCGCGGCCGAGTAGTGAATCGTGTTCCAGCGCGGTCACGGTCGCCGGATCCGCGTAGAGCGGTGCGTGCAACCGAACCGGGGTGGCCTGCAGTTGAACAGCGCAGCGGCCGAGTGTGTAGTCGACGCCGGTCTGGTAGTCACCCGAGGTCATCGAACCGTCGAGCTGGACAACGGTCGCGCAACGCGCCGACTTCGTCCACAGCTCATGCGCCACCGCGATGGTGTCCGGGCCCCAGGTGAATCCGAGGGTGTCCGTCGGCCGCAGTCGACGGTTCAGGACGCCGACCGCCGCGCGGCCGAACGGAAGCAGGCTCGCCTGGGATCGATCGGGCACTTCACCGAGCACGACCGCTTCGGTGAGCCCGAACCTCGCCTCTAGTTCGCTCTCGATATCGGCGTGCACAGCCGAGCGCAGCTCGTCGGGGACATTGATCTCGATGCGCACCAGCCCCTGCGCCCGCGCGCGGGCGATGAGCCGCCCGGCGGTTGGGCGGGAAACACCTAGCTTGGCGGCGATTTCCGCCTGGGTGGCGCCTTCGAGGTGATAGAGCTGCGCAGCCCGCAACGCCAACCGGACATCGTCCGGATTTCCCGGACGGGACGCTTCGGTAGCCACTGTGCTCCTCATCGCGGTCTGATCATCTGCTCAGCAGGTGAACTATTGTTCAAGAGGCTACCATTCGTAGTGTGACGTACACAACAGTCGAGGGATCGTTATGAACGGGGCCACAACGATGGCGTTACGTGCCGACACGATCGATCGGCTCGCCCCGGACATTTCGGTGCCGACCTACGACCGCACCCAGATCCGCACCGGGATAGTCCATTTCGGCGTCGGCGGGTTCCACCGCGCCCATCAGGCGATGTACATCGATCGGCTACTGGAACAGGGCGGTCCGACCGACTGGGGTATCTGCGGAGTCGGAGTGCTGCCCGCCGATCGGCGCATGCGCGATGTGCTGGCGGCGCAGGATGGCCTGTACACCCTGTCGGTCACCGAACCGGACGGTACCTGGCGGACCCGCGTAATCGGCTCGATCATCGAATACCTTTATGCGCCAGACGATCCCGAAGCGGTAATCGAGAAGCTGGCCGATCCAGCAACCCGGATCGTCTCACTGA
Organism: Nocardia sp. NPDC050630; assembly: GCF_044457245.1. Lineage (NCBI taxonomy): Bacteria > Bacillati > Actinomycetota > Actinomycetes > Mycobacteriales > Nocardiaceae > Nocardia > Nocardia sp. NPDC050630. The sequence continues at coordinate 1,307,300 of NZ_JBITGN010000001.1, read as the reverse complement.
CCATCACCGAGGGCGGATACAACTTCTCCGCGACCACCGGCGAATTCGACGCTGCGAATCCGGCGATTCTGGGCGATCTCGCGCCGGACGGTTCGCCCCGCACCGTATTCGGACTCGTGACCGAGGCGCTGGTGCGCCGCCGGGCACGGGACATCGCACCGTTCACCGTCATGTCGTGCGACAACATCGAGGGCAACGGGCACATCGCGCGAACCACCTTCGGGGCGTTCGCGCGACTGCGTGATCGCGAGCTCGGTGATTGGGTCGAACATGCGGTGCGGTTCCCCAACTCGATGGTCGACCGCATCACGCCGGTGACACCCGCCGACGCGTCCGCCGAGCTCTCGCGCCGCTATGGCCTGGAGGATCGGTGGCCGGTGGTGACCGAGCCGTACACCCAATGGGTGCTGGAGGATTTGTTCACCCTCGGCCGTCCCGACTTCGATGATGTCGGGGTGCAGCTCGTCGCCGACGTCGCACCGTATGAGCTGATGAAACTGCGCTTGCTCAACGCCAGCCACCAGGCACTCGCCTATCTGGGATATCTGAGCGGCTACCGCCTCGTGCACGAAGCGGCCCAGGATCCGGACTTCCGCCGATTCCTGTTGCGCTACATGGACCATGAGGCAACACCCACGCTGCGCCCGGTGCCCGGCGTCGACCTCGACCGCTACAAACACACCCTCATCGCACGGTTTTCCAACCCCGCGATCGGCGACACCATCGCCAGACTGTGCGCCGAATCGTCGGACCGCATCCCGAAATGGCTGCTGCCGGTCATCCGTCAGCAGCTCGATACACTCGACGGATCCGGCGAGATCGACTGTGCCGCGACGATCGTTGCCGGTTGGGCGCGCTATGCCGAAGGCGTCGACGAGCACGGCGAGCCGATCGAGGTCATCGACCGGCTCCGCGACCAGCTGATACCGCTGGCCCGCCGCCAGCGCGACGACCCCACCGCATTCCTCAGCGACAGAACAGTATTCGGCGATCTGATCGACCGACCTCGATTCCTCGACGCCTATGTCACGGCACTGCGTGCACTGCACGCTCGTGGCGCCCAGGCGACGGTGGCCGAGTTGGCACGCGACGAAAGGCAGTGACACTATGCGCTCAGCGGTCCTGGAAGCCGTCGGAAAGATCGCGATCGAGGAACGTGCTGTGCCCGAGCCTGGTCCGGCCGAAGTACTCATCAAGGTCAGCGCGGTCGGCGTGTGCGGCTCCGACGTGCACTACTTCGAGCACGGCCGGATCGGCGACCACATCGTCGGGCAACCGCTGGTGCTCGGCCACGAGGCCTCCGGGGTGGTGGTCGGATTCGGCGTCGGCACGCGACATCATCAACTCGGGCAACGAGTATCGCTCGAGCCCGGGGTACCGGACTTCACCTGCCGTCAATGCCGAGCGGGCCGATACAACCTATGCCCGAACATGCGGTTTTTCGGCACACCTCCGATCGATGGCGCATTCTGCGAGTACGTGGTGTTGCACCAGGAGTTTGCGCATCCGGTGCCGGATTCGCTGACCGACGAGGCGGCCGCGCTGCTCGAACCGTTATCGGTCGGCGTGTGGGCATGCCGCAAAGGACGGGTTGCTGCGGGCGACCGCGTGCTGGTTAACGGCGCGGGTCCGGTCGGGCTCGTCACCGCGCAGGCCGCGCTGGCTTTCGGCGCGTCCGAGGTCGTGATCACCGATGTGAACCCGCAGCGGCTGGCACTGGCTATCGAATTGGGCTGCACACGAGCGGTGGACGTCGGCCGTACTCCACTGCGCGACATCGGATTCGAACCGAACGTCCTGCTGGAGTGCTCCGGACACCCCCGGGCAATCGGTGATGCGGTGCGCACTGTTGCCAGGGCCGGACGGGTGGTGCTCGTCGGCATGGGCGGCGACGATATTCCGCTCCCCCTGCCCTACCTGCAGGAACACGAACTGGAGCTGACCGGAACATTCCGCTACGCGAACACCTGGCCGACCGCGATCGAATTCGCCGCCACTGGGCGAGTCGATCTCGACCGCCTGGTCACCGGACGCTTCGGCCTCGAGCAGGTGGCCACGGCACTGACCAGCGGCCGGGACGATCGCGGCTCGATCAAACCGATCGTGCTACCGGGCCGATAACCTGCCCGTCCGACACTGTGCGCGGAGAGAGCCTCGCGGGCAGACATCATCGAGTTCTACTCTGGGGCCTGGCCCGAGCCGTCGGCCGTTGGACCGACCCGCTTCCGGTGAGCACATCCGACGAGTGACGCCCGATCGACCGGCACGTCCGTCCTATGCGGTGTCGAGTTCCGAAGTCGTTGACGCCGTGGCGCTCTCGAATGTGCCGGGTTGCCGGCGGACGAATATCGCGACCGGGACCGCGGTGATCAGCAGCGCGACGCCGGCGACGGCGAGGGCGAGATGGGTGGCGTCGGTGAACGCGTGCTGGATGGCGTTGCGGACCGGTCCGGCGACGGCGGGCGGGAGGGCAGAGCTGTGCTCGCCCGCTGCGGCGGCGGACACGACGGCGTCGGTGAGTGGTCGAGGCAGGTCGGCAGCACGGAGTTCGTCGCGGAGGTTGTCGGCGAACCGCGTCGTCAGGATGGTGCCCAGAACGCTGGCACCCAGTACATTGCCGACCTGGCGGAACAAGTTGACCGTGGCGCTGGCCATACCTGCCTGGTGTGGTGCGACGCTGTTGACCGCCGCCGCGGTAGCGGGTGCGATGAGCATGCCGCTGCCGATACCGGCGAGCAGTAGTCCGGGCCAGATCCGGCCGAACCCGGTACCGGGTGGACTGGCGAGGAGCGCGAAGATGCCGGCGGCCATGACGACGAGGCCGAGTGTGAGCATCGTCGTGAACCCGATGCGATGCACGATACGGGCGGCGACGGCGCTGATGAGGACGAAGGGGCCGAACATCACCAGGAGCCGCACGGCGGCGGCGAGGACCGTGGTTCCCTGCACGTGCTGCAGGTAGAGCACGGTGACCAGCGCGGTGCCGGTGAATCCCAGCAGGGTGATCGCGGCCGTACCCATCACGGCGCTGAAGGATCCGGACCGGAAGAGCTTCACGTCCAGCATGGGATCGGGATGGAGGGCTTCGTACCGGATGAACGCCACGAGTGACACAGCCAGCACAGCGTAGGCACACAGGATGCGGACCTCGGTGTATCCCAGTGAGCCGCCTTCGATCACCGCATAGGTCAGTGCCGCGATGGCGAGGGTGCCCAGCACCATCCCGATGGGATCGAGTGCCCGGGTGGGGAGTCTGCTCTCACGAATCAGTGTCACCGCGCCGAGAAGGGCAACCACACCGAGTACAACATTGATCAGGTAGATCGCATGCCAGGAGAACGCACCCGCCAGCACCCCCGCTCCCAGCGGACCGATCGCCAGGCCGATTCCGGAACTTCCGGCCCAGACACTGACGGCCTCGGTGCGTTCGCGCATATCGGTGAAGGTGTGGCTGATGATGGCCAGGCTGGTAGGCAACACCATCGCGCCGCCGATTCCCATGATGGCCTGGGCGGCAATCAATACGACCGTGTTGTGCGCGGCGAATGCCACAGCACTGCCCGCCGCGAAGACGGCCGCGCCGGTCGCGAAGATCAGCCGCCGGCCGAGGAGATCCCCGACGGTCCCGCTGCCGAGCACCAGACTGGCCACGACCAGGCTGTAGGCACTGGCGACCCAGACGGCCATCGACGACGAGGGGTGCAGATCGGCCTGGATGGTGGCGAGCCCTCCGAGCGTGGAGGAGACATTGACGAAAGCCATCATCGGGCCGATGCACACCACGGCCAGGATCCACCACCGACCACGGGACGTTGCGTCGTGATCGGCGGATGCGGTCACCTCATTACATGTCACGGCATTCCTCACTGAGTCGAAATCTGCTGGTCGATGAGTGCGAAGAGTTCGTCGGCACTGGCCGCCTCGACGGCGGCGCGATCGCTTCCGGCCGAGGATTCGCCGCCGTGGAGTGCTTCGGCCAGCAGCGAGCGGATCCGCTCGGCCAGACGTGCCTTGTCCCGATCCGACGTCATGGTCGCGAACAGCGATTGCAGCGAGTCGATCTGGTCGTCGACCGCCGATGTGGTCGATGTGGCCGCCCACCGCGACCCCAGCAGCTTCGCTACCGCGGCGGCGGTCGGGTAATCGAACACCAGGGTCGACGGTAGTTTCATCGCTGCCTCCTCGGCGAGCCGGTTCCGCAGCTCGACACCCCCGAGCGAATCGAATCCCAGTTCGTTGAACGGGATTTCGGGATCGACGGCCGCAGCCGACGGATGTCCCAGGACCGCCGCGGCGAGTTCCCGCACGAATTCGAGTATCAGCTCATCTCGCTGATCCTCCGGCGCGGCGGCCACCCGTGCGGCGAACCGGCCGGTGCTGCCGCCCGGCACTCGACGCGCTCGAGCGGGTACCAGGCTCTCGAGCACCTCGGGCAACAGCCCGGTCCGGGCTTGCGCCGCCAGTGCCGCCCTGTCGAATTCGACACAGGCGGCCACCGGTTCGTTCGAGGCGATCGCGGCGTCGAACAGTGCGGTCCCGTCGTCGATGCCGAGCACCTTGATGCCCAGTCGTTCCCACCGCGTCAGCGCGGCTCGGTCCATCGCGCCGGTCATACCGACGTCTTGGTTCCACGGTCCCCACGCCAGCGAGAGCGCGGGCAGCCCCTGGGCGCGGCGGGCGAGTGCGAGTCCGTCGAGAAACGAGTTCGCCGCCGCGTAGTTGCCCTGTCCGGGTGCGCCGAATGTCGCTGCGACGGAGGAGAACATAATGAAGGCCGACAGGTCGTGGCCCCGGGTCAGCTCGTCCAGGTGCAGGGCACCGTCGACCTTGGGCACGAGCACCCGGTCGATCTGCGCGGCGGTCAGTTTCTCGAGCGTGGCGTCGTCGACCACACCCGCGGAATGAATCACCGCCGTCAATGGATGTTCCGGCGCGATCGAATCGAGCACCGCAGCGACATCGGCGCGATCACCGACATCGCACGCGGCAACACGCGTTTCTGCTCCCAGGGCGGTCAATTCCGCCACCAGGTCCGCGACGCCCGGGGCCGCTTCACCCCGGCGCGACGCCAGCAGCAGGTGCTCGACACCGTGCGTCACCACCAGATGCCTGGCCAGGACCGCACCCAGACCACTGGTGCCGCCGGTGATCAATACCGTGCCGTGCCCGAACATCGCACCCCGGTCGAGCGACTGCGGTTCGTCGGTGACCGCGCCGCCGGACAGTCGCGGTACGAATATCTGCGAGTCGCGGACCGTTGTCTGTCCCCGATCCGATTCGACGGCAGTGCGCACGACATCGGCGTCCACCATGCCGTCGTGATCGAGTAGCGCGATCCGGCCGGGATGTTCGGACTGTGCGGTGCGGACCATGCCTGCCACCGCGGCGGCGGCCACATCGACCGGCTCGTTCGCCACGGCCGTCGCACCGCGGGTCACCACCACCAGACGAGCATCGGCCAGCCGCTCGTTCGACAACCACAACCGCAGCATCGTCCAGACCGTGTGAACAGAAGCCCGCACCTCGGCGGCACGTGCGCCGGAGGACGCGGGAGCGACCCCGTCGGCGAGCGAGTAGACGACCAGATCCGGAATCTCCTCGGCCGCAGCCAATTCCGCGATGTCACGATAATGCCGGTCGATCCTGGACACCCTCGCCGACCCGACTGTAGCCATGACGGCGGTGGTGGTGGTGGTGGCAGCCCGATCCGCGCGAACCCATCGCAGGTGCAGCGGCGCCGCACGGCGAGCCGAGCTCGCGCTCGAGGCCCGGACATCGACCGGGCGCGCGGTCACGGCATCGATTGTCAGCACGACCGCACCGGTGTCGTCGACGACGACCATTCCGATCTGCCCGCTGCCGTCGCGGACCACCCGCACACGCACCGCCCCGGCACCGGAACGCCACAGCCGCACTCCCGCGAACGAGAACGGCAACGGCACCTGCCCGGCCGCCAGGTCGTCGGACAGGCCGTCGATTCCCACGTGCAGACAGGCGTCGAGCAGTGCCGGATGCACGGCGAACGCCGAGGCCGAACCGCTCACCGAGTCGTCGAGTGAGACGTCGGCGAAGGTCTGCTCGCCGCGAGTCCACACCGCGGTCACACCCTGGAATACCGGGCCGTACTCGAAACCGCGCTGCGCCAATCGATCGTAGAAGGACGCATCGCTCGACGGCACCGCACCGGCCGGGGGCCAGCTCCGCTCGTCCCACACCGGGACGACGCCGGCGGCAGCGGTCAGCACACCCCTCGCGTGCAGCACCCACGGATGCTCCGCGGCCGAGTCCCCCTCGGCGGCGGGGCGGGAGTAGATCGCGAAGGCGCGCCGTCCCTCCTCATCGGGTGCGGCGACACTCAACTGCAGATCGACCTCGATGCCGTCGGCCAGTACCAGTGGGGATTCGAGTAGCAGTTCCTCGATGACGTCCACCCGCAGTCGTAGGCCCGCGCTCAACGCCAATTCCGCGAACGCCGTCCCAGGCAACAACACCGAACCGAATACCGCGTGGTCGGCGATCCACGGATGCGTCCGCAGCGACAACCGCCCGGTGAACAACCACTCATCCCTGCCCGCTACCGGCACCGCATTCGCCAACAGCGGATGCCCGAATGTTCCGGTCACGACTCCTGCCTGTGGCTGCACCCAATAGCGCCGATGCTGGAACGCGTAGGTCGGCAATGCCACCCGATCCATGCCACGCCCGGCGAACACCAGCGGCATATCCGGCTCCAGCCCCGCCGCGTGCGCTTGCGCGAGGAGGGTGACGAACCCGACCGTCTCGTCGATCGTCCGACGCGACGACGCCGCCACCAGCATCGACTTCGTCTCCGCTCGCGGAAGCTCGGCCAAACACTCGGCGGTCATCGCAACGAGCACCGCGTCCGGGCCGACCTCCACGAACCTGCGCACACCAGCACCGACCAGGGTGTCCACACCGGGAGCGAATCGCACGCAACCACGAACCTGCGCGACCCAGTACTCCGGATCGCACACCTGCGCACTCACCTGCGTGCCCGACACATTCGACACGATCGGCAACAACGGCTCCCGATACGTCAAACCCTGTGCCACAGCACGGAATTCGTCCAGCATGGGCTCCATCAACGCCGAATGGAACGCATGCGAGACCCGCAACCGCGTGGTCTTTCTCCCCTCTTCCGACAGCCGTCGCGCGATCTCGTCGATCACATCCGCGTCCCCTGACAGCACCACCGATTCCGGACCATTCACGGCCGCCAGCGACACGTGGTCGCCGAATTCGCCGAGCACGCGCATCGCCTCGTCCTCCGGCACGGCCACCGCCAGCATCGCCCCGTCGGCCGGCAACGCCCCCATCAACCGGCCCCGCGCGGCCACCAGCGCGCACGCGTCCTCGAGCGACCACACGCCCGCCACGAACGCCGCCGCCAGTTCACCGATCGAATGTCCCGCAACGACATCCGGCGACAGGTCGAACGATTCCAGCAGCCGGAACATGGCCACCTCGAACGCGAACAACGCCGGTTGGGTGAACTCCGTCCGATCCAGCATCTGCCCCGGATCGGCGAACATGACGTCCTTCAGCGACCCACCGAGCCGGCTGTCGAACTCGGCGCACACCTCGTCCAGCGCGGCCGCGAACATCGGAAACGCCTGATACAGGCGCGAACCCATCCCTGTCCGCTGCGCTCCCTGACCGGTGAACAGGAATGCGGTTCTCCCCGACCCCGCCATGCCGTCGACCACCCCCGGCAGCGGCGAACCCGATGCCAGCGCGGCCAGGCCCGCGAGCAACTCCTCCCGATCGCGCCCGACGACGGCGCCCCGTCGGTCGAGCCGTGCGCGCGTGTCCACCAACGAGCGTGCTACCGACCACAGATCGATATCCGGGCGGTCGGCCAACCATGTCCGCAACCGGTCCGCCTGTCCCCGCAGTCCCTGCTCCGACTTCGCCGACAGCATCAGCGGCACCACGGAAACATCGGCGACCGAAGGGCTTTGCCGCACATCGGGATCACCGCCGTGCTCCGATACGCCGGCCAGTGACGGCGCATCCGGCGCTTCCTCGACAATGACATGTGCGTTGGTTCCGCTGATCCCGAACGACGAGACACCCGCACGCCGCACCCGGTCGCCGGTCAGCCACGGCTCGGGCGCGGTCAACACCCGCACCGACCCAGCCGACCAATCCACGTGCGGCGACAAGGCGTCCACATGCAGTGTCTTCGGCAACACCTGATGCCGCAGCGCCTGCACCATCTTGATCACACCGCCCACACCCGCGGCCGCCTGTGTATGGCCGATATTCGACTTCAGTGCGCCGATACGCAGGGGCCGGTCCGACCGCTCCTGTCCGTAGGCGGCGATCAATGCCTGTGCCTCGATGGGGTCGCCCAATGCCGTCCCCGTCCCGTGCGCCTCCACCACGTCCACGTCCTGCGCACGCACACCGGCATCGGCCAGCGCCGCCGCGATCACGCGCTCCTGCGACGGACCGCTCGGCGCTGTCAGGCCATTGCTCGCGCCGTCCTGATTGACAGCGCTGCCACGGACGACCGCGAGGATGTTGTGCCCCAGCCGCCGCGCATCCGACAGTCGTTCCAGCACCAGCACGCCCGCGCCCTCCGACCAGGCCACACCATCGGCGGCCGCCGAGAACGCTTTGGACCGGCCATCGGGAGCCAGACCGCGCTGCCGGGAGAACTCCACGAACACCGTCGGAGTGGCCATCACCGTGGCACCGCCCACCAGCGCGAGGGAGCTTTCCCCCTCGCGCAGAGCCCGGCACGCCAGATGCAGTGCCACCAGCGATGACGAGCACGCCGTATCCACCGTCATCGCCGGACCTTCCAGCCCCAGCGAATAGGCGACCCGGCCGGACACCACACTGCTCGCGGCGCCGGTGGCGACAAAGCCTTCCACCTCGGGCCCACCCAGGCGGGTCAGGGCGTCGTAGTCCTGGTACATCACGCCGGTGTAGACACCGGTGTCGCTGCCCCGCAACGAGGTCGGGGCGATCCCCGCATGTTCCAATGCCTCCCACGACACCTCGAGCAGCAACCGCTGCTGGGGATCCATCGCGATCGCCTCACGCGGGCCGATTCCGAAGAAGCCCGCGTCGAATTCGGCCGCGTTCATCAGGAAGCCGCCCTCACGGGCGTAGGACGTGCCGGGATGGTCGGGGTCCGGATGGAACAGCTGCGCCGTGTCCCAACCGCGATCCGGCGGAAACTCGCTGATGGCGTCCGCGCCGGAGAACACCAGATCCCACAGGTCGTCCGCGGATTCGACGCCGCCGGGATAGCGGCACGCCATTCCGACGATCGCGATCGGCTCGTCGGCTCGCACCCGGCGCGTGGTCTTGCGCTGCTTCGGCGTGGACGAGTCCCCCATCCGGGACCCGATGAAGGCGGCCACCGCCCGGGTGGTGGGGTGGTCGAAGACGAGGGTGGACGGCAACCGCAGGCCGGTGGTCGTGGTGAGCCGGTTGCGAAACTCGACCGCGCCCAGCGAATCGAAACCCATTGCGCTGAAGGGCTTCTCGATATCGACCAGATCACCCGCGGCATATCCCAGCACTGCGGCGACCTGGCCACGGACGAATTCGAGTACCGCCGCGTCGCGAGCATCCGGTGCCAGCGACGCCAGCCGCCGCGCGAGGTCGCCACCTCCGGCCGCGCGGCGCGCGGACGGCACCAGCGACCGCAACATCGAGGGCAGCATTCCCGACCCGGCAGCGACGGCCAATGCCGCCGTGTCCAGGTCGACCGCGGCGACGAACGGAGCTCCGGCGCCACCGGCCAGATCGAACAATTCGAGACCGTCGGATTCCGACAGCGGGCGAGAACCCATGCGCGACAACCGGTCCAGGTCCGCATCGGTCAGCTCGGCCGCCATTCCGCTGCGCCCGCCCCATGGCCCCCAGGCAACCGACACCGCCGGCAGGCCCGCATTGACGCGGCGGAGCGCCAATGCGTCCAGTACCGAATTGGCCGCCGCATAGTTGCCTTGTCCCGACGATCCGACCACCGCGGCAACGGAGGAGAACAGGACGAACGCCGACAGATCGGAGGTGAGCTCGTGCAGATGCAGTGCCGCATCGACTTTCGGTGCGAGCACGCGGTCGACCTGCTCGGCGGTGAGGGTGTCGACGGTGCCGTCGGCCAGCACGCCGGCGGCGTGGATGACCGCGGTCGGCGCGGGGCCGTCGGAGATGTCGTCGAGCAGCGCTGCCACGGCGGCGCGATCGCTCACATCACAGGCCGCCACCCGGGTCCGGGCCCCGAGTTCGGCCAGTTCGGCCACCAGTTCGGCGACACCCTCGGCCCGCTCACCGCGCCGCGACACCAGCACCAGTTCGCGCACCCCGTGCCTACCGGCCAGATGCCGCGCCACCAGCGCGCCCAGCCCGCCGGTGCCACCGGTGATCAGCACCGCACCCGGGCCGAGATCGAGGGTCCGCGCGGCGGCCGGATCGCGGCGGGTCAGCCGCGGCGCCAGCAGCGCACCCGCGCGCAGCGCCAGCTGCTTCTCGTCGGTCGCCATGGCCGCCGAGATCAGTTCCGGGGTCACCGCGCTGTCATCGTCGATGTCCAGCAGCACGATCCGGCCGGGATTCTCCGACTGCGCGCTCCGGAGCAGACCCCAGACGGCCGCGGCGGCCAAATCGGGGTCTTCGCCGGGCAACCCCGCACCATTGCTCGTCACCACCACGAGTCGGGCGTCGGCAGTGGGCAGGCGCAGCCAGGATCGCACCGAGGCCAGCACCGCGTGCACGCGATCTCGCACGATGGCCGCCGCCGACCGGGAACCGGCCTCGCTGTCCGCAGCGCGGCGGTCGGGACCATCGGCGAACCACACCAGCACATCCGGAGCGTCGCCGGTCTCGGCAGCCAGGTCCGGGTAGGTCCGTGCGAATCCGGGCACGGCCACCCCGGCGATCAGCAGGCCGTCCACTTCATAGGACGCGTCGCCGGAGCCGACTCGACTCCATTGCACGTCGTAGAGCCCGCGGTCGGCAATCGATCGATCACCGCGCAGCGCCAGGCTGTTCACCGGGCGCGCCCGCAGCGATTCGACGGTCAGTACCGGAGCGCCGGTGTCGTCACCCAGTTCCAGCCGCATACTGTCGCCGACGCGCCGGATGCGCACCTGTGCGGCGGTCGCCCCTGGGCGATACAACCGGACGCCGCCGAACGAGAACGGCAGCGGCACCTGTCCGGGCGGCAGATCCGCGGCCAGATCCTGCACCCCGGCATGCAATGCGGCGTCGAGCAGCGCGGGATGGATGCCGAATCGGCCGCCGTCCACGCCGACTTCGGCGGGCAACCGCACATCGGCCACCATGTCACCGCCGCCATCGCGCCAGACGCGGCGCGCCCCCTGGAATGCGGAGCCGTAATCGAATCCGCGCGCGGCCAGGCCGTCGTAGAGGACGTCGCCGGGAATCGCGTCGTCCTCCGGGTTGTCGTCGACCTTGTAGGCCGGACCCTCCATTTCCCCGCCGGGGGCGAGAATGCCACGCGCATGGGTTGTTCCACTCCCGCCCGCCGATTGTTCGCCGACGATCCGGGACGCCACGACGAATCGCCTGCGCCCCTCGTTATCGGGTTCTTCGACCGCGATCTGCACGTCGACCTCGGTCCGCTCACCGAAACGCAGCGGCGCCTCCAGCACCAGCTCGTCGACGACCTCGACACCCAGCCGAGCGCCGACCGCCAGGGCCAGCTCCACGAAACCTGTTCCCGGGAGCAGAATCTCGCCGAAGACGGTGTGATCGGCGATCCACGGATGCGACGCCACCGACAGCCGACCGGTGAACAGCCATTCGTCCCTGCCCGCCACCACGATCGACCCGCCGAGCATGGGGTGGTCGACCACCGTCACACCGGCGCGGCCGACATCGCCCCGCACGGCGGTGGGTGCGATCCAATGGCGCTGATGCTGGAATGCATAGGTCGGCAAGGGAATTCGACGCGATTTCCGGCCCGCGAACAAGGGGCTCCAGTCCACGTCCAGTCCCGCGGCGTGCGCGGCGGCCAGGAATGTGGTGAACTGCGCGACTTCCGCACATCCACGCCGGGCCGCAGCGGCCACCACGGTCCGCCCCTCGGTCCCGGGTTCCTCGGCAAGGCATTGCCGTGTCATCGCGGCCAGGACGGCGTCCGGGCCGACCTCCAGGAACCGCCGGGCCCCGGTCGCGGCCAGCGCGCGCACGCCGGGCTCGAACCGCACGGCCGCACGGACCTGGCGCACCCAATACTCCGGATCGGTCAGCTCCCGCTCCACCACAGCGCCGGTCACGTTCGACACCACCGGAACGGTCGGCTGATGATAAGTCAATCCCGCTGCCACCGAGCGGAATTCGTCGAGCATCGGATCCATCCGGGCGGAATGGAAGGCGTGGCTGACCCGCAGCCTGCTGGTCTTGCGACTCCGCTCGGCGAGCAGCCGTTGGACGTCGTCGACCGCCTCCGCGTCGCCGGACAGCACCACGGCCGCCGGTCCATTCACCGCGGCGACCGACAGCCGATCGGCGTATCCGGCCACCAGCTCGATCGCCTCGTCTTCGGTGACAGCCGCCGCCAGCATCGCACCGCCGCCGGGCAGGGCGCCCATCAGTCGCCCCCGCGCCGCCACCAGCGCGCACGCGTCCGCCAGCGACCACACCCCCGCCACATACGCCGCCACCAGCTCGCCGATGGAGTGCCCGAGCAGCACATCCGGTGTCACACCGAACGATTCGACCAGCCGGTAGGCCGCCACCTCGTACGCGAACAACGCGGGCTGGGTGAATTCCGTCCGATTCAGCAGGGCCGCACCGGCATCACCGTCGGCGGCGAACATCACGTCCTTCAGCGCTCGTCCCAGCAACGGGTCGAGTTCGGCGCATACCTCGTCCAGCGCGGCCGCGAACACGGGGAACGCCGCGTACAGTTCCCGGCCCATTCCGGGTTGCTGCGCGCCCTGGCCGGTGAACAGGAACGCCGTGCGTCCCGCGCCCACGACGCCATCGACCACGCCCTCCGACGAGGAACCGCCGGCAAGGGCCGCAAGTCCCGCCAGCAGTGCCTCCCGGTCACGGCCCACGATCGCTGCGCGCCGGTCCAACAGCGCCCGCGACGTGATCAGCGAATGGGCCATATCCCATACATCCGCATCGGGTTCACCGATTAACCACTGCCGCAGCCGATCCGCCTGCGCGCGCAGCCCGGGTTCGGATTTCGCCGACAGGAGCCACGCGACGACATCGGAGTTCGTATTCGGCGTAATCGTTTCGGCCGCTGCCTGTTCCGGAGCAGCCCCGGCGACCGGTTCGGCGGGAGCCTCCTCGATGATCACGTGCGCGTTGGTGCCGCTGGCCCCAAAGGACGAGACACCCGCACGGCGCACCCGCTCACCCGCGGGCCACGGCTGCGCCTCGGTCAGCAGGCGCACAGTGCCCGCCGACCAATCCACATGTGGCGTAGGCGCATCCACATGCAATGTCATCGGCAACATCTCGTGCCGCATCGCCTGAACCATCTTGATCACACCGCCCACCCCCGCCGCGGCGGACGTGTGACCAATATTCGACTTGAGCGAACCCACATATAACGGCAGGTGTTCACGCCGCGCGCCGTAGGCGCCGATCAGCGCGCGCGCTTCGATCGGATCCCCGAGCATCGTGCCGGTCCCGTGCGCCTCCACCGCGTCGATGTCGCCGGGTTCCAGTCCGGCATTGGCCAATGCCTGTGCGATGACACGCTCCTGCGACGGGCCGTTCGGTGCGGTCAGCCCCTTGCTCGCGCCGTCCTGATTGAGCGCGCTGCCGCGAATGACCGCCAAGACGTTGTGCCCCAGGCGTTGCGCATCCGACAGGCGTTCGACGACCAGCATGCCGATACCTTCGGAAAATCCGGTCCCGTCCGCGGCGGCCGCGAATGCCTTGCATCGGGCATCGGTGGCGAGCCCGTGCTGGCGGGCGAATGCGATCAGATGGGATGGATCCGACATCACCGTGACACCGCCCGCCAGGGCCAGCGATGTTTCGCCGTTGCGTAGCGCCTGGCACGCGAGATGCAGGGCCACCAGCGACGACGAGCACACGGTGTCGATCGACATCGTGGGCCCCTTGAAGCCGAATGTGTAAGCGACCCGGCCGGATACGATGGAGTTTCCCGCACCGAGATAGGCGTGGCCTTCCGCCTCGGCGGTCAGTGTCGGGGAGCCGACCCTAGGTCCGTAGTACTGGTGGAAAACGCCGGTGAAGACACCGGTATCGCTGCCGCGCAGCGACATCGGGTCGATGCCCGCGTACTCCAGCGCTTCCCAGGACGCCTCCAGTGCCAAGCGCTGCTGGGGATCCATCATCGCGGCTTCCCGCGGGCCGATCCCGAAGAATCCCGCGTCGAAATCGCCTGCCGAATACAGGAATCCGCCTTCACGGGTATTGGTCGTGCCGGGAACGTCCGGATCCGGATTGTAGAGTTTCTCCAGATCCCAGCCCCGGTCGGTCGGGAACTCGCCGATGGCGTCGACGCCGGAGGCCACCAGGTCCCACAGTTGCGCGGGCGATTCGACGCCGCCGGGATAGCGGCAGCTCATCCCGACGATCGCGATCGGTTCCCGCGCACGCTCCTCCAGGTCCTGGATGCGCTTGTTGGCGGCGCGCAGGTCCCTGGCGAATCGCCGCAGGGACTGGGTGAGCCGTTCCTCATTGCTCATGATCGACCGAACTCCTCGTCAAGCAGATCCAATAGTTCGCTGCCGGAATGCTCGGCAAGGTCATCGTCGAATTCCTCGTCCTGCCATCGATCGCCGAAATGCGATCGGAGGCGGTCGCCGATACCGAGCAGTGCGGTAGCGGCAGCGGGGTCGTCACCGGCCGCGGCGAGAGCCTGTTCGACCATCGCCTCCAGCCGGTCGATATCGACGGGTGCGGAAACAGCGGCCGGTGGGGCCGCAGGTGACGCCGAGATCAGCTGTTCGTGCAGATATCGGGACAGTTCGACCGGGGTCGGGTAGTCGAACACCATCGTCGAGGACAACCGCAGACCGGTGCTCTTCGACAGCCGGTTGCGCATATCCACACCGGCCAGCGAATCGAAGCCGAGCTCGTCGAATCCCTTGTCGGCCCGAATATCCCCCGCCGAGGAATGCCCCAGTACCGCGGCAGCCTGCTCGAGGACCAAGTCCAGAACCGCGCGATCCCGGTCGGCCTCCGGTAGCCGATCCAGTACCAGACCCTGCGATGGTCTTTCCGCCGCGGCGGCGGACCGAGAAGGCAGGGCGATTTTTCGCAGGACCGGGGGAACCGTTGCCATATGTGCTTCCCGCCGAAGCGCATTGACGTCGAGACGGAACGGCATGAGCGCGGATACGCCCGCCGGGGTCGATCCGATCCCCACGGCGGTATCGAACAGCCGAAGGCCGTCCGCCGGCGCCAGTGGATGCACGCCGAGGCGGGCCATGCGTGCGGCACCCACGTGATCCAGGGTGCCGCCCATACCGCCCGAGCCGGCCGCGGTGGGCTCCCACAGACCCCAGGCCAGCGCCACAGCGGGCAGCCCTTCGGCGCTGCGCCGCGCGGCCAACGTGTCCAGGAAGCTGTTGGCGGCAGCGTAATTGGCCTGTCCCGCGGCGCCGATGACAGCGGCCATCGACGAGAACAGCACGAAGGCCGAGAGATCAGCGTTCCGCGTCGACTCGTGCAGATTCCATGCCGCGTCGACCTTCGGCGCGAGCACGCGGTCCAGCTGTTCGACGGTGAGCGTCGCGATCGTCGCATCGTCGAGCACACCCGCGGCATGAACCACGGCCGTCAACGGCTGTTCGGCCGGTATCGAATCGAGCAGTGCCCGCAACGCGGACCGGTCCGCGACATCGCAGGCCGCGATGCGCGCGTTCGCTCCGAGCTCGCACAGGTGCGCCGCCAATTCCGTTGCGCCTGTGGCTCGCTCGCCACTGCGGGACACCAGGAGCAGGTGCCGGACACCGTGCTCGGCAACCAGGTGACGGGCCACCATTGCGCCCAGACCACCGGTACCCCCGGTGATCAGCACGGTGCCGGAGCCGAATGCCGGTCTCGCGCCGGCGATCACCTCCGAGTGCCGCAGCCGCGGCACCAGCATCGTGTCCGCGCGAACGGCCACCTGCGGCTCGTCGGCCGCCAGTGCCGACAACACCGTGTCGACCGACAGCGGAACGGACGTGGACTGCCGGTCGAGCAAGACGATCCGGCCGGGATACTCGGACTGCGCACTGCGAACCAGGCCCGCCACCGTGGCCGCCGCGAGGTCCGGTGTCTCGCCGGGCAGCCCGAGGCCGTTGTGGGTGACGACGACCAACCGCGACCGCTCCGACGGATCCTTGTCCAGCCACCCCTGCAGCAGGTGTAGTGCCGACCGGGCCCGCTCATGTGCGGCGACGGTGACATCGTCGTTTCGCGCTGCCGCGTCCGACCACACCAGCACAGCGGGCATCGCACGATCCGATGTCAGACTGTCGAGGTCCGGATAGCGTTCCCGCACACCGGCAATCGAAGCCGACCCCAGTGCGATGACCTCGTCGGTCACCGGCACGTCGGGTGCAGGGTGAACCTCCGCCCATTCCATTTCGTACACCCCGGCGTCACCGGCGAGCGGGCGGCGGATCTGGGTGACGTCATAGGGTCGCATCACGATCTCGTCGAAGGAGACCACCGGGTTGCCGTCGCCGTCCACCGCCGCCACGGCGAGCACGTCCTCACCTTTCGCCACGGCGATCACCCGCAACGGACCAGGCCTGCGGACATCGTGGAATCGGGCGCCGCCCCACCGGAACAGCAACATGCCGCGGCTCGGGTCGGAGCTGGGCTCCGGCCACACCAGACGGGCCATCCCCGCATGCGCGATGACGTCGATCAGGCCCGGATGCAGCAGGAAACCGTCCGATTCGACGGCCGGATCCAGCGCAACCTCGCTGAACACGGCGTCGCCACGCTGCCACGCGCGTTCGATGCCGCGGAAGGAGCGACCGTATTCGAGTCCCGACACGGCTTCGATATGCGCGGGTACCCATTCCGGGTCGATCGGGTCCGCATCCGACGGCGGCCACGGCTGCGCCCGAAGACGTTCCAGCAGCGGCTCCGCCGCCGGCCGGTCACCGGTCAGAATGCCGCTGGCGTTGCGTACCCACTCTCCCTCACCGACGCGGTAGTGCACCGTACAGTGCCTGCGGCCCGTATCGTCGGCCTGGTCGACAAGCACCTGCAGATCGATGTCGGCGCCGTCCTCGGGCGGGAAGATCGGGGCCTCCAGCGTGAGCTCGTCCACCCCGGCGCAGCCGAACCGGGGTCCCGCCGCACACAACATCTCCACCAGCGTCGTACTCGACACGACCATCACGCCGTAGCTCACGTGATCCGCGAGCCACGGATGGGTCCGGCGCGAGAGCCGCCCGGTGAGCATCCATTCGTCCTTGCCCGCGACCTGCACCACACCGGTCAGCACCGGGTGACTCGATACTCCCGGCGACGCCCCACCGGTAACCGGTTGCAGCCAGTACCGCCGATGCTGGAATGCATAGGTGGGCAATGGCACCCGCGATACCGGACGATCCGCATACAGCGGCGTCCAATCCACACCGGCACCCGCCACATGCGCTTGTGCCAATGCGGACACCAATTGCAATGGCTCGCCGACCGAACGCCGGGCAACCGCGACCACCGTCGATGCGGCCGCCACGTCCGGAATCTCGGCGAGACACTGCCGGGCCATCGCGGACAACACGGCATCCGGCCCGATCTCCACGAACCGCCGCACCCCGGCCTCGGCCACGGTGGCGATCCCGGGCGCGAACCGCACACAACCGCGCACCTGCTCGACCCAGTAACCCGGATCGGTCACCTCGGCACCGGCCACGGCGCCGCTGATGTTCGACACGATCGGGATCTTCGGCGGGTGGTAGGTCACACTGTCGGCCACCAGCCGGAACTCGGCGAGCACGGGATCCATTCGCGCCGAATGGAATGCGTGGCTCACCCGCAACCGGTTGGTCTTGCGTCCGCGTCCGGCGAGTACACGCTCGATCGCGTCGATGGCGTCCGCGTCTCCGGACAGCACCACCGACGATGGGCCGTTGACCGCCGCGATCGAGACCCTGCTGCCGTATTCGGCGACGATATCCGCCGCGTCGGTCTCCGTGATGGCCACTGCCAGCATCGCTCCGCCCTCGGGCAGAGCTCCCATCAACCGACCGCGGGCAGCCACCAGACGGCAGGCATCGGGCAGCGACCACACCCCCGCCACATACGCGGCGGCCAGCTCACCGATCGAGTGCCCGATGAGCATGTCCGCGGCGATACCGAACGACTCCAGCAACCGCGACAGCGCCACCTCGAACGCGAACAACGCGGGCTGGGTGAATTCGGTGCGGTGCAGCAGTTCCTCGGTGTCATCGAATATCACCGCGAGCAGCCCGGGCGCGGAATCCGCTCCCGGATCACGCGTCAGGAGAGCATCGAACTGGGCACACACCTCGTCCAGAACCTGCGCGAACACCGGGAACGCCGCATAGAGGTCCTTACCCATCCCCGCGCGCTGCGCACCCTGTCCCGTGAACAGCCACGCGGTCTTCCCCGTCGCCGCGACGCCCTCGACGGCACCGGAAGACACCTTGCCCGCCGCCAAATCCGCCAGACCGGAAAGGATCTCGTCGCGCCCCGTCCCGACGACCGCGCCTCGGAATTCCAGATGGGAGCGGAAGGCGCTCAGCGAGTACGCGACATCGGCGATCTCTCGCTCGGGTCCGGCCACCAACCACTGCAGGAGCCGATCCGCCTGCGCCCGCAACCCTGCCTCGGATTTGGCCGATACCAGCAAAGGCAACGGCAGGTCTGCCGGAGTTCCGTTGGGTGCCACCGGGATTCGTTGCGGCGGCGCTTCCTCCAGGATCGCATGGGCATTGGTGCCGCTGACACCGAACGACGACACGCCCGCGCGGCGAACACGCCCGTTGCGCGGCCACCGCTGCGGCTCGGTCAGCAACTCCACACCGCCGGCCGACCAATCCACATGCGGGCTGGGCACATCCACGTGCAGCGTCATCGGCAGAGTCTCGTTCCGCAACGCCTGCACCATCTTGATCACTCCCGCCACGCCTGCGGCGGCCGAGGTGTGCCCGATATTCGACTTCAGCGAGCCGATCCGCAGCGGCGCTCCCGGCCGATCCTGACCGTAGGCGGCGATCAATGCCTGCGCCTCCATCGGATCACCCAGTGTCGTCCCGGTGCCGTGCGCCTCCACCGCATCGATGTCGGCGGGCCGCAGCCCGGCGTTGGCCAGGGCCGCCGCGATCACCCGCTCCTGCGACGGTCCATTCGGCGCGGACAGACCGTTCGACGCGCCGTCCTGATTGATCGCCGTCCCCCGCACCACGGCAAGAATGTTGTGGCCCAGGCGGCGGGCATCCGACAGCCGTTCCAGCACCAGCATTCCGACGCCCTCGGAGAACGCGACACCATCGGCCGCGGCGGAAAACGATTTGCACCGCCCGTCCGGGGACAGACCACGCTGCCGAGCGAAATCGACGGAGAGATAGGGATCGGCGTAGATCGTCGCGCCGCCCGACAACGCCAGCGATGCCTCACCCTGCCGCAGCGCCTGACAGGCCAGATGCAGCGACACCAACGACGACGAACACGCCGTATCCACGGTGACCGACGGCCCTTCCAGGCCGAACACATACGACAGCCGGCCCGAGATCACGCTGCCCTGGGCTCCGGTGAGCCGGTAGCCCTCGAACTCGGGGGTCACCCGGTTGAAATAGCCCGAGAAACACGCACCCACGAATACCCCGGCATCGGTGCCACGCAGCGAAACCGGATCGATCCCGGCATCCTCCAGGGCCTCCCACGATGCCTCGAGCAACTGCCGCTGCTGCGGGTCCATCGCCGTCGCTTCCCGCGGGCCGATCCCGAAGAATCCGGCGTCGAAATCCGCTGCGTCGTCGAGGAATCCGGCGCGGCGGGCGTATACGGTCCCGGGTTTGTCCGGATCCTCGTCGAACAAACGGTCCAGATCCCAGCCGCGGTCCGATGGGTACGCACTGGTCGCATCGATCCCCGAGGCCACCAAATCCCACAGTTCGTCCGGCGATTTCACCCCACCCGGGAACCGGCATCCCATGCCCACGATCGCGATCGGCTCATCCGCCGGTGTTCGGCGCGCGACCTTCTTGCCCGGTCCGCCCGTCGTCTTCGGCTCGTGCCTCGACAGCACGTGTTTCGCCACCGCGGCGGGAGTCGGATGATCGAACACCAGGGTCGACGCCAACCGCAACCCCGTGACCTTGGCCAACCGGTTGCGGAACTCCACCGCACCCAGCGAATCGAAACCGATCTCGTCGAAAGGTTGATCGGGCCGGATATCGGCCGCCGAATCGTGTCCCAGCACGGCCGCGGCCTGCCCCAGGACCATCTCCAGCACCACGTCGCCGCGCTGCGCGTGCGGCACCCGCGCCAACCGCTCACCCAGCGAACCCGCCGCGAAACTCGCCTCCGACCGGCTCGCGGCCGGCAGCGGACGCCGCACGAACCCACCCAGCACCGCGGGGATCCCCACGGGATCCGAGACGCGCCGAAGCACACTCGGGTCGAACCGCAGCGGAGCCAGCCGCCCATCGTCGCTCGCGACCGCGAGAGCGGCATCGAAAAGGCGCACACCGTCGGCATTCTCGAGTTGCCCGAGCCCCCACCGGCCCAACCGCGCCAACGCCGCACCGTCCACCTCGCCGGCCATCCCGCTGCCGGAGTGCCACGGTCCCCACGCCAGCGATATGGCCGGCAACCCCGCAGCTCGACGCAGGCGGACCAGGCCATCCAGGAATCCGTTCGCCGCGGCGTAATTGCCCTGTCCGGCCGAACCCAGCACTCCCGCGATCGAGGAGAACACCACGAATGCCGACAGATCTCGGCCGCGCGTCCACTCGTCCAGGTACCACGCTCCGTCGACCTTCGGCGCCAGCACCCGATCCACCTGCTCGGCGGTCAGCGATCGGAGGGTGCCATCGTCGACAACCCCGGCCATATGCACCACGCCGGTCACCCCACCATCGGAGTCCATGGCGTCCAGCAGGTTCCGCACCGCGTCACGATCGGTGACGTCGCAGGCCACGACGCGCGCGTCGGCTCCGGCCCGCGCCAATTCGGCGACCAGCTCCTCCGCGCCGGGCGCCTGCGGGCCGCGCCGGGAGGTCAGCACCAGCCTGCGCGCACCGTGCTCGGTGACCAGGTGCCGGGCGAACTCCGCGCCCAGACCACCTGTGCCACCGGTGATCAGCACCGTCCCCGCACCCGACCACGGCGACAGGGGATTGTCTTTCCGAACCTCGGCGCCGGTGCGGGTCAGCCGGGGAACCAGAATCCTGGTGTCGCGCACCGCGACCTGCGGCTCACCCGAGGCCAGCACGGCCGCGATCCGATCGGCGTCCACCGCTTCGCCCGGGTCTTCGTCGAGGAGTATGAACCGCCCTGGATTCTCCGTCTGTGCGCTGCGGACCAACCCCCACACCGCGGCGGCTGCCACATCCATGGCAGCGTCCTCGCCGGGAAGACCGACACCACCCGTGGTCACCACCACCAGCGAGGCATCCGACAGGCGTTCTTCGGCGAGCCATGTCCCGAGCACGGCCAGCGTGCTGTGCACCCGTGCCCGCACCACACCCGGATCGTCGACGACCTCTCCGGCGATCGCCGGACGCCAGACGACGATATCCGGAACATGTTCCGCGGCAACGATATCGGCAATGGACCTGTGTGATGTCGCGATTCCCGGCACCACCGTGTCCGCGAGGACGGCCGACGCCGGCATAGAGCCTGGGACCGGAGGCGGGGCCGTGGTCTTCCAACCCACCCGATACAGACCGGCGTCCTGATCATCGGACAGACCGCGCCGGAACTCCTCGACGTCGTACGGACGCAGCAGCACCGAATCAACCGATACGATCGGCCTGCCCTGCGGATCGACTGCCGCGACCGACACCGTATCCGCGCCGGTCTTCTCCGAGATGATCCGCAGGGCTGTCACTTCCGCGGGCATCGGCCGGTGCAGACGCGCACCGCCCCACCGGAACAGCAGCCAACCGGTATTCGGATCGGACTCGGCGAAACGGAATATGGATTGCGCGAGTCCGGCATGCATCACCAGCTCCAACAGCGCCGGATGCAGGTCGTGGCGACCGGATTCCGATACCGCGTCGGTATTCAGCGTCGCCTCGGAAAAGACCGTGTCGCCACGCTGCCACACCGCATTCACGCCGATGAACGCCGGACCGTAGTGGAGCCCGGTATCTTTCGCGATCTGCTCGGCAAGTGCCACCCGGTCCACATCGACGAGTTCGGCATCGGCCGGCGGCCACGCCTGCTCACCGAGCCGGGATACCAAGTCCGAGTCGCCATTCCACCGTGGCGCGAGGAAACCGGTCGCATTGCGCACCCATTCGTCGCCGGACGGCCTGCGGTAGAAGAACTCGAACGAACGCCGCCCGGATTCGTCCGCGGCCGCGACCAGGACCTGCACTTCGATCTCGTCGTCACCGGGACGGATCGGCGCCTGCACGATGATCTCCTCGACCACCTCGCAATCGATCCGCCCGCCGGCGGCGAGCAGGAATTCGAGCAGCAACACGCCCGGAACCACCACGACACCATGGGCCATGTGATCGGCGATCCACGGATGCGTACGCACCGAAAACCGGCCGGTGAACAGCCACTCGTCGGTCCCGGCCACGCCGACCACACCGGTCAGGATCGGATGATCCGCCGACGCCGCCGCATCGGCACTGGGCTGCAACCAGAACCGGCGACGCTGAAATCCGTAGGTCGGCAAAGCGACCCGGCGCACCGTTCGCCCCGCGAACAGCGACGCCCATTCCACCCGCGCACCCGCGACGTGGATCTGCGCCAGTGCGGTGACGAACTGCGACACCTCGTCGACGGATCGGCGCGCCGCCGCCACGATCCGCGACACCGATTCGACCTCGGCATTCTCGGCCACGGTCGCACGCGTCATCGCCGCCAGCACCGCATCCGGGCCCACCTCCACGAATCGCCGCGCACCCGCCGAGACGAGGGTGTCCACTCCCGGAGCGAACCGCACACACCCCCGCACCTGCCGAACCCAATACTCCGGATCGGTCACCGCGTCCCCGGCGAGCTCTCCGGTTTCGTTCGACACGATCGCCAGGCGCGGCGATCGATACGCGATACTTCGTGCCACCGAACGGAATTCGGCCAGCATCGGCGCCATGAGGGCGGAGTGGAAAGCGTGGGAAACGTCGAGCCGGTTG
Source organism: Nocardia sp. NPDC050630 (assembly GCF_044457245.1). Classification (NCBI taxonomy): domain Bacteria; kingdom Bacillati; phylum Actinomycetota; class Actinomycetes; order Mycobacteriales; family Nocardiaceae; genus Nocardia; species Nocardia sp. NPDC050630. The sequence goes on along the minus strand of NZ_JBITGN010000001.1, from coordinate 1,284,012 downwards.
GTCTTGACGCCGGTACCCGACAACGCGGACTCGATCGCCTCGATGGCCTCCAGGTCCCCGGACAACACTGCCGAGGAGGGGGCGTTCACGGCCGCGATCGAGACTCTTCCAGCGTGCTCGGCGATCAGTTCGACGGCCCGATCCTCCCCGACGGCGACGGCCAGCATCGCGCCGCCTTCGGGCAGCGCGCCCATCAGCCTGCCGCGCGCGGCGACCAGAGCGCAGGCGTCCTGCAACGACCACACCCCGGCCACATACGCGGCGACCAGTTCACCGATGGAATGCCCGAGCAGCACATCCGGGGCGATACCGAAGGATTCGAGCAGCCGGAACATCGCCACCTCGAAGGCGAACAACGCCGGTTGGGTGTTTTCGGTGCGCGCCAGCACCTCGGCGGAGTCGCCGAACATCAGGTCTTTCAGCCGCCGTCCCGACGTGAGGTCGAACTGGGCGCACACCTCGTCCAACGCCGCCGCGAACACCGGAAAGGCCGTGTACAGGCTCTTGCCCATACCCGCGCGCTGAGCGCCCTGGCCGGTGAACAGGAAAGCGGTTGTGCCCGCACCCGTGCGGCCTTCGATCGCGCCGGGCGAACCGGCCGCGAGATCGGCCAGACCGGCGAGCAGTTCCTCCCGGTCACGCCCCACCGCCACACCGCGCCAGTCCAGCAGCGCCCGGGAGGTCGCCAGCGAATGCGCCACATCCCAGGCATCCGCATCGGGGTCGTCGAGCAACCACTGCCGCAGCCGGTTCGCCTGGGTTCGCAGCGCTGCCTCGGATTTGGCCGAGATCATCAGCGCGACGACATCCGACGCCACGGGCTCGGCCGTGACGACCTGCTCGGAGTCGCCTGCCGACTCGGCGGCCTCCGGATCGGCAGGGGCTTCCTCCAGGATCGCGTGAGCGTTGGTGCCGCTGATTCCGAACGACGACACACCCGCACGCCGCACCTGCCCGCCCGCGGGCCACGGCTCGGCCTCCGTCAGCAACCGCATCGTGCCCGCGGACCAATCCACATGCGGCGTGGGCGCATCCACATGCAGCGTCTTCGGCAGCACACCGTGGCGCATCGCTTCGACCATCTTGATCACACCGGCGACACCCGCGGCGGCATTGGTATGACCGATATTCGACTTGAGCGACCCCAAACGCAGCGGCCCACGCTCACCCCGCGCACCGTAGACCGACATCAGCGCACCCGCCTCGATCGGATCACCCAGCTTGGTGCCTGTCCCGTGCGCCTCCACCACGTCCACATCCGACGGTCCGAGGCCCGCATCCGCCAGCGCCGCGGCGATCACCCGTTCCTGCGCCGGACCGTTCGGCGCGGTCAGCCCCTTGCTCGCACCGTCCTGGTTGATCGCCGTCCCGCGCACCAGCGCGAGCACGTCGTGGCCCAATCGCCGTGCGTCCGACAGCCGTTCGACGACCAGGATCCCGAGCCCCTCCGAAAGACCGGTCCCGTCCGCGGCTGCCGCGAACGCCTTGCACCGCGCATCCGCCGACAGCGCTCGCTGACGCGCGAAGGCGATCAGATGGGACGGTTCCGACATCACGGTCACACCGCTCACCAGAGCCAGCGACGTCTCGCCCCGCCGCAGCGCCTGGCACGCCAGATGCAATGCCACCAGCGACGACGAGCACGCGGTGTCCACGGACAACGTGGGGCCCTTGAAACCGAACAGGTAGGAGACCCGGCCGGACAGCACAGAGCTCGACACGCCCAGAACGGCATGACCTTCGGCCTCCGCCGTCAGCGCCGGGGAGCCGATGCGAGGGCCGTAGTTCTGGTGGAAGACACCGGCGAAGACGCCGGTGTCGCTGCCTCGCAACGACTTCGGGTCGATGCCCGCATCCTCGAGAGCTTCCCAGGAAGCCTCCAGCGTCAGACGCTGTTGTGGATCCATCGACGCGGCCTCGCGTGGGCCGATCCCGAAGAAGCCCGCATCGAATTCGGGAGCCGAATGGATGAACCCGCCCTCGCGCGTATAGATCGTCCCGGGCACACCGGGATCGGGGTCGAAGAGCGTGTCCAGATCCCACCCGCGGTCGACGGGGAAGCCGCCGACCGCGTCGGCACCGGAGGCAACCAGATCCCACAACTGCGCGGGGGATTCCACGCCGCCGGGAAAGCGGCAGCTCATCCCGACGATCGCGATCGGCTCGCGCGCACCCTCTTCCAATTCCTGGATGCGCTTGTTGGCGGTTCGCAGGTCCCCGGTGACTTTGCGCAGATACCGGGTGAGCTTTTCCTCGTTGCTCATGAGCGACCGAACTCCTCATCAATCAGATCGAACAGCTCGTCGGGGGAATGGGTGGCGAGGTCGGCGTATTCGTCCTCATCGCCGCGCCACCTCCCGCCCAGGTGGGACCGAAGCCGGTCGCCGATACCGAGCAGTGCGGTGACCGTGGCGTCGTCGTCTCCCGCCGCGGCCAGGACCCGATCCACCATCGCCGCCAGATGGGCGATGTCGTCGGATGTGGTGCCGGCCGCAGCCGGCGAGACGGCCACCGCCGGGGCCAATCGCTCGTACAGATAACCGGCCAGTTCGGGGGCGGTCGGGTAGTCGAAGACGAGCGTCACCGGAATCTGGAGGCCGGTGGCTTTCGACAGCCGGTTGCGAAGCTCCACACCCGACAGCGAGTCGAGCCCGATCTCGTCGAATCCCTTGTCTGGCTCGATATCTGCGGCCGACGAGTAGCCCAGTACGGCCGCCACCTGTTCGAGAACGAAGTCCACGACGGCCTGCTCCCGTTCGGCTTCCGGTATCAGGCCCAGCTCCAAGCCGCGCGAGCGCTTGTCGCTCACCGTATTCCGCTCCGAATGTCGCACCAGACCCCGCAATATCGCGGGGACCGGATCGGGCAGCGCGGTCCGGTCGAATCGCGCGGCAACCAGCGCGGAATCCTGATCCACCAGTGCCGCGTCGAACAGCGCCAGCCCGTCCTGTTCGCCCAGCGCGACGATTCCCTCCCGCCGCAACCGGGCCAGGTCGGCCTCGCCGAGAGCATCGGTCAGCCCGCTGCGCTGTTGCCACAGACCCCATGCCACCGATGTCGCGGGCAGACCGCTCAGGTGCCGGTGGTGTGCCAGCGCATCGAGGAAGACATTGGCGGCGGCATAATTCGCTTGTCCCCGAGTGCCGATCACGCCCGCGACCGAGGAATAGAGCACGAACTGCGACAGATCCAGATCCTCGGTCGCCTCGTGCAGATTCCATGCCGCGTCGACCTTCGGGCGCAGCGTCGTCGCGAGCTGCTGCGGTGTCATGTCGGCGAGCAGACCGTCGGCCAGCGCACCCGCCGTGTGGACGACCCCGGTGAGCGGGTGCTCCGGTGCAATACTCGCCAGCAGCTTGTCGAGCGCCTCCCGGTCGGCCACATCGCAGGCGACCACGTCCACCTGTGCGCCCAGCGCCGTCAATTCCTCCGCCAGGCCGGCGGCACCGTCGGCGGCGGGACCGCGCCTGCTCGCGAGCACCAGCCGCCGCACACCGTGCTCGACGACGAGATGGCGGGCCGCCATCGCACCCAGAACACCGGTACCGCCGGTGATCAGCACGGTGCCGTCGGGGCGCAGCGGGGTCGGAATGGTGAGCACGTTGCGGCCGATATGCTTGCCCTCGCCCACGAACCGGAACGCCTCCGGCGCCTGCCGCAGATCCCATCCGGTGATCGGAGGCGGTGCCAGTACCCCCGTATCGATCAATTCGACCAGGGCACTCATGATCTCGCGCAATCGATCGAGCCCGATCTCGTCGAGATGGAAGTAGCGGTAGTGCACGCCCGGGTGCTGCTCGGCGACCTCGCCGGGATCGCGCCGATCGGTCGCCACCATCTCGAGGAAGCGGCCACCGCGCGGTAGCAATCTCAGTGAGGCGTCGACGAATTCGCCTTCCAGCGAATCGAGCACGATGTCTGCACCACTGCCGCCGGTGACCTCGAGGAACTTCCGCTCGAAGTCGAGGGTGCGCGAGTCACCGATGACCGCATCGTCGAAGCCCATGCCGCGCAGCACATCCCATTTGGAACGGTCGGCGGTGACCAGCAGCCGCAGACCGAGATGACGCGCCAGTTGCACAGCGGCCGTGCCGACACCTCCGGTGGCGACATGCAACAGCAACGTCTCCCCCGGCCGGGCATCGGCGAGATCGACGAGGCTGTAGTACGCGGTAATGAACACCACGGGCACGGCGGCCGCCTGTGCGAACGACCATCGCCGCGGTATCGGAGCCAGCCGCCTGCTGTCGGTCACAACGACCGAACCGATGCCCTCGATCATCCCGAAAACCCGGTCGCCGATGGCGAATTCGGTGACGTCCGGCGCCACCTCCAGTACCACGCCTGCACCCTCCATGCCGATGGTGGCGTCCGGGTTCGGATACATACCCAAGGTGATCAGTGCGTCCCGGAAGTTGACGCCCGAGGCGCGCAGACCCACCCGAACCTGACCGGGCCCGAGCTCCTGCACAGCAGTGCGGGTTTCGACCAGAGCGAAGTTGTCACCGGTCAAGGAGCCCTTGCCGAGCTGACGCAACGCCCACGCCGGGGCCCGCAGCGCGTCGCCGCCTCCCACCACGTCGCCGCGGTCGGATGTCAGCCGCGGCACGTAGGGAACGCCGGCGCGCACCGCGACCTGGGGCTCGTCCGCCGAGGCCAAGGCCGTGGCAACGGCATCGCGACAGTCGTCCCAGCGGTCCACGTCCACAACGGTGATCCGGTCGGGATGCTCGTTCTGTCCGCTGCGCAGCAGGCCCCAGACCGCCGCGCCGACGAGATCCACGGGCTCGCCCGCGGCCGTCGCGACCGCACCTCGGGTGACCACGACGATGCGCTGGTCCTGGGCCAGCAACTCCTTGCCGCGCGCCACGACCTCGGCCAGCCGACTCCGCACCGCATCGGGCACGTCCGTGTCCGCTGCCGCCGTGGCGCCGCTCGCGAGACCATCGAGTCGAATCACGGTCGCGGGCCGGCCGTCCACGGTCACCGTCTCGCCGTCGTCCGTGCTCGCCCACCGCGTGGCCGCGGCCACGTCGTCCGGATTCGGCGCGGGCAACGGAACCCAGCGCAGACGGTAGGTGCCGTCCGGCGCCGCCGCGCCCACCGCGCCGATCTGGATCGGACGCAGGGTCAACGCCGCGATCTCGGCGATCGGTGCGCCCCGAGAGTCGGTGAGCGTGAGGGTGATTCGCTGGTCCTGCGGGTCGGTCCCGGCCGGCGCCACTCGCACCCGGGCCGACGCGGCACCGACCGCGTCCACGGTCACGTTCTCCCACGAATAGGGCACGAGGATCTCACCGGGCGCGGCAGGCGCACTCATCCCACCGAGGCCGATCGTGTGCAGTGCCGCGTCCAGCAGTGCCGGATGCACCCCGAACCGATCCGCCGACTGTGCCTGCTCCGGCAGCGCGACCTCCGCGAAGAGTTCGTCGCCACGGCGCCACAAAGCGGTCAGCCCCTGGAACATCGCCCCGTAGTCGTAGCCGCGCTCGGCCAACTCGGCGTACGCATCGCCAATGTGTACCGGCAGCGCTCCGACGGGCGGCCAGCTCGTCGCATCGGCCCCGATCGGTTCGGGAGCCGAAAGCGGCGAGGCGACAACGGTTCCCGTGGCATGGCGTACCCATTCCGAGCGCGGTGCGCCGGACGACCCCGGGCCGTCCTGGTCCGATTCGCCGTCGCTCTGCGGGCGCGAATACACCGATACGGCTCGTGCTCCCGCATCATCGGGTGCGGCCGCCATCACCCGCAGTTCAACGGCGCCATCGGCCGGTAGGACCAGTGGCGCGGCCACGACCAGCTCGGCCAGCCGGGGACAGCCGACCATCGTCCCGGCATGCAACGCCAATTCGACGAAGGCCGTCCCCGGCAGTAGGGCCGCTCCGTTGATCGCGTGATCGGCCAGCCACGGGTGATCGGCCAGCGACAGGCGCCCGGTCAACACCACCGCTTCGGAGTCCGGCATCCAGACCGCCGCACCCAGCAGCGGATGCTTCGCCTCGCCCAGCCCCGACTGGTACACATCCCGGGCGGCGCTCGGCTGCAACCAGTACCGCTTGTGCTGGAAGGCGTACGTCGGCAGATCCACCCGAGCGACGGGTCGGAGCGTACCGAGCGCCCGTGTCACGACCGGAGCCAACGCGTCGGCCGCCACGTCGACGCCGACACAGTAGGCCCGCGCCAACGCGGTGGTGACCTGCAGCGGATCGCCATGATCACGCTTCAGCGTGCTCAGCACGGCCACCCGATCGGCCAGACCCAGCTCTCCCGCCGTCGCCTCGATCCCCATCGTCAGCACCGGATGCGGGCTCACCTCGATAAAGGCATTCGTCCCCGCACGCTGCAACGCCGCCACCGACTCCGCGAACCTGACCTGTTCACGCAGCCCCCGATACCAATACCCGGCATCCAAGGTCGCCGTGTCCACGTAATCGCCGGATACCGTCGAGAAGAACGGCACCGAACCCGATACCGGCACAATCGATTCCAGCTCCGCCAGCACCCGGTCGCGAACGGCCTCCACCGCCGCCGAATGCGAGGCGTAATCCACCGGAATCCGCCTGGCCCACACACCATCGGCCGCACACCCCGCCAGAAATTCCTCGAGAGCCGCCACTTCACCGGAAACCACGATCTGGCCCGGACCGTTGACCGCTGCCACCGACAGCCGGCCGCCGAAACCCGCCAACCGCTCGGCAACCACCTCGGCGGCCGCGCTCACCGAGGCCATACCGCCGTGCCCCGCAAGGTCTTGTGCCACAACGAGAGAACGAAGCGCGACGACCCGGGCGCCATCCGACAGCGACAGCCCGCCCGCGACCACAGCCGCCGCGATCTCACCCTGCGAATGCCCCACCACCACCGACGGCTCCACACCCGCCGCACGCCACACCCGCGCCAACGACACCATCACCGCAAACAACACCGGCTGAACAACATCCACCCGATCCAACAACCCAGCCCCAGCCTCACCCCGCAACACCGCGGTCAAAGACCAACCCACAAACGGCGCCAACACCGCCTCACACTCGGCCACCGACTCCGCAAACACCCCACCCCCAGCCAACAACCCCGCACCCATCCCCACCCACTGACTCCCCTGCCCCGGAAAAACAAACGCCACCCGACGCGGCACCACACGACCCGACACCACCTCGACGGGCCCCTCGGGCGACGGCGCCTCCGACTCGATCAATCCGGCCAGGCCCGCCATCAATCCGTCGCGATCGCGACCGACAACCGCACCGCGCCACTCCAACTGCGACCGGTGACGCAGCAATGAATGCGCCACGTCCGCCGCGTCGGTATCCGGGTGGGTGCGCAACCACTGCTCGAGCCGAACAGCCTGCTGCCGCAATGCCTCCGGACTCACCGCCGACAACATCCACGACATGGCATCCGAATCGGCTGCACCCGAATCTTGTGCGGCAATGGGAGATTCGGCGCGAGTCGGGAGCGGCGCCTCCTCCAGGATGGCGTGGGCGTTGGTGCCGCTGACACCGAACGACGACACGCCCGCGCGACGAGCACGCCCGTTGCGCGGCCACGGCCGCGACTCGGTCAGCAACTCCACCTCGCCGGCCGACCAGTCCACCTTCGGGCTCGGCTCGTCCACGTGCAGGGTTTTCGGCAGCGTCTCGTGCCGCAACGCCAGCACCATCTTCATGACACCGCCCACACCCGCCGCGGCCGTGGTGTGCCCGATATTCGACTTCAACGACCCGAGCCACAGCGGCCCACTCGATCGCCCCTGCCCGTAGGTTCCGATCAGGGCCTGCGCCTCGATCGGATCACCCAGCGGCGTTCCCGTCCCGTGTGCCTCCACCGCATCGATATCGGTCGGCTCCAGCCCCGCGTTCGCCAACGCCGTGGTGATCACCCGCTCCTGCGAAGGACCATTCGGCGCCGACAAACCGTTACTCGCCCCGTCCTGGTTGATCGCGCTGCCCCGGACCACCGCCAGCACGGGGTGACCCGCGCGCTGCGCGTCCGACAGGCGCTCGAGCACGAGCATGCCGACGCCCTCGGAGAATGCCGTGCCATCTGCCGTGGCAGCGAACGACTTGCAACGACCCTCACGCGATATGCCGCGCTGCCTTGCGAAATCGATGGAGAGATAGGGATCGGCGTAGATGGTCGCACCGCCCGTCAAGGCCAGCGAGGTCTCTCCCTGCCGCAGCGCCTGACAGGCCAGATGCAAGGCGACCAGCGACGAGGAGCACGCGGTGTCCACGGTGACCGAAGGTCCTTCGATACCCAAGACATACGACAGCCGTCCCGACGTCACACTGCCCTGCGTGCCGGTGAGCCGATGGCCCTCGAACTCGGGGGTGACCCGGTTGAAATAGCCCGAGTAGCACGCCCCTACGAACACGCCGGCATCGGTGCCGCGCAACGCGACCGGGTCGATTCCCGCGTTTTCCAGTGCCTCCCAGGAGGATTCGAGCAAATGACGCTGCTGCGGGTCCATCGCCGATGCCTCGCGCGGACTGATCCCGAAGAAGCCGGCATCGAAATCACCGGCGCCGTCGAGGAATCCGGCACGACGGCTGTACACGGTGCCCGGCTTGTCCGGGTCCTCGTCGAACAGCCGCTCCAGATCCCATCCGCGATCCGACGGGTACTCACTGGTCGCGTCGATTCCCCCGGCGAGAAGGTCCCACAACTCATCCGGCGACGTCACACCGCCGGGGAACCGGCAGCCCATCCCCACGATGGCAATCGGCTCGTCGGTCCGGGTCCGGCGGGCCACCTTCTTGACCGGTTCGCTCGCGGCTTTCGGCTCCACCTTCGACAACACGAGTTTCGCCACCGCCGCGGGGGTCGGATAGTCGAACACCAGAGTCGACGGCAGCTGAATACCGGTGGCCTTGTTCAGCCGGTTCCGGAATTCCACGCCACCCAGCGAATCGAAACCGATCTCGTCGAAGCGCCGATCGGGCCGGATATCGGCCGCCGAATCATGTCCAAGCACCGCCGCCGCCTGCGCCAGCACCACCTCCGATACCACGTCGGCACGCCGGGCCTCGGGCACCTGGGCCAACCGCTCGGCCAACGCACCGGCCGCGGGCTTTCCCGCAGCCTTCGCCGGGCGGATCGAACGCGGTACGAAACCGCGCAAAACGGCCGGAACCGCATCGGGATCCGACACGCGCCGCAATACGCTCGGGTCGAACCGGATCGCGGCCGGACGCTCCTGCGAACCGGCGACCGCTTCGTCGAACAACCGCAGGCCCTCGGCATCACCGAGCCGGCCCAGCCCCAGCCGCTCCCATCGTGCGAGTGCGGTGCTGTCCAGTTCCCCGGTCATGCCGCTGCCGGAGTTCCACGGCCCCCATGCCAGCGACACCGCAGCCGATCCCGCCGCGCGGCGCCGCTGCACCAGACCGTCCAGGAAAGCGTTGGCCGCGGCGTAATTGCCCTGCCCGGCCGAACCCAGCACCCCCGCCATCGACGAGAAGACCACGAACGCCGACATATCGCGGTCACGAGTCAGCTCGTCCAGGTACCACGCCCCGTACACCTTCGGCGCCAGCACCTGGTCCACCTGTTCACTGGTCAGCGACTCCACGGTGCCGTCGTCGATAACACCCGCCGTATGCACCACAGCGGTCACACCGCCGTCGGAATCCATGGCGTCCAACAGGTTTCGCACCGCATCACGGTCGCCGACATCACACGCGACCACGCGGGCATCGGCGCCCGCCCGGCCCAGTTCGGCGACGAGCTCGGACGCCCCCGGCGCCTCGGGACCCCGCCGCGACGACAGCACCAACCTGCGCACGCCGTGTTCGGCGACCAGGTGCCGGGCGAACAACGCACCGAGACCACCGGTACCACCGGTGATCAAGACCGCGCCGTCGCCGAAAGCCGGCGCCGCGCCGGTGTCGCGCACCTCGTCGGCCTTCGATGTCCGGGTGAGCCTGGGAACCAGAACTCCCGCACCCCGCACCGCGGCCTGCGGCTCACTCGAGGCCAGCACCGCCGCGATCCGGTCGGCGCCCGACCGCTCGGCCGGATCCTCGTCGAGGAGAACGAACCGCCCCGGATTCTCCGACTGCGCACTGCGGACCAACCCCCACGCCGCGGCCGCCACCACATCCGGCACCTCCCCGGGCAGCCCCGCCCCACCGGTGGTGAGCAGCACCATCCGGACATCGGACAGTCGCTCCTCGGCAAGCCAGGATTTCACCGTGGCCAGCGTGCTGTGCACCCCGGCCCGCACCACTGCCGGACCATCCGCCGCCTGTTCCGGGACGCGCCACACCACGACTTCCGGAAGCTGTTCCGCCGCAACGAGTTCGGTGACGGAAGCGAATGACACGCCGATCCCCGGTACCGCCGAATCCGCGAGCACGGCCATCGACGGCGCCGGCGATCCGGCCGACGCTGCCGTGGCAGGCTCCCAGTGCACCTGGTACAGACAGGCCGCGTCCTCGGACAAGCCGCGCCGGAATTCCTTGGCGTCGTTGCGACGCATCATGACGGCGTCGATCGACAGGATCGGATTGCCGTTCGTATCGACGGCCGCGACGGCGATGGTGTTCACTCCCGCTTTCACCGCCATGACCCGCAGCTCCGTCACCTCCGTGGGCACCGGCGCGTGAAGACGCGCACCGCCCCACTGGAACAGCAACCACCCGGAATCGGGGTCGGGCTCCGCGGCCCGGAAAACCAAGCGGGACAGCCCGGCATGCACAACCAGCTCCATCAAGGCCGGATGCACACCGTGCCCGGACTCCGGTGCCGCGTCGGTGTCCAGCACGACCTCCGAGAAGACCGTATCGCCACGCTGCCATACCGCCGGCACACCGATGAACGCCGGACCGTACTCGAGTCCGGTGTCCTCGGTGATCTGCGCGGGAAGCGTCAGCCGATCCACGTCCACGCGTTCGGCATCGGCCGGTGGCCACTCCTGGTCCCGCAGCTGCGACACCAACGCCGAATCGTCGGCCGGCTCCGCCGCGAACACGCCCGTGGCGTTGCGCACCCACGCCTCATCGGAGGCATTCCGATAGAAGAATTCGAACGAACGCCGCCCGGACTCATCGGCCGACTGCACCAGCACCTGCAGATCGACCGCGTCCGCACCGGGCCGGATCGGCGCCTGCACCATGACTTCCTCGACCACTTCGCAGCCGATCCCGCGGCCGGCGGCGAGCAGGAACTCGAGCAACAGCACGCCCGGCACCACCACGACGCCGTAGGCCATGTGGTCGGCGATCCATGGATGCGTGCGCAACGAGAACCGGCCGGTGAACAACCATTCGTCGGTATCGGCGAGCTCGGTCACACCCGTCAGAATCGGATGACCTCCAGAGTCGCCTGCCGCCGCTTCGACAGGCTGCAGCCAGTACCGCCGATGCTGGAAGGCGTAGCTGGGCAACGAAACCCGCTGTGCACCGCGACCGGCCGACAGCGGGCGCAAGTCCACACTCATACCTGCCACATGGGCCTGTGCCAGCGCGGACACGAATTGTGTCGGCTCGTCGGCCGCACGCCGGGCCGCGGCGACCACCGTCGATGTGGCCTCCACATCCGGGATCTCGGCCAGGCACTGTCGAGTCATCGCGGACAACACGGCATCGGGGCCGATCTCCATGAACCGCCGCACCCCGGCCGCTATCGCGGTCTCGATACCCGGTGCGAACCGGACACAGCCACGCACCTGGTCGACCCAGTAACCCGGATCGGTCACCTCGGCGCCGGCCAGGACACCCGACACATTCGACACGATCGGAACGGCCGGCTCGTGATAGGTCAATCCCATTGCCACACTGCGGAATTCATCGAGCATCGGCTCGATCAACGCCGAGTGGAACGCATGACTGACCCGCAACCGGGACGTCTTGACTCCCTCGCCGGCCAGCTTGTCCTCGATCTCGGCTATCGCCGCGGCGTCACCGGACAGCACCACCGACGACGGACCGTTCACCGCGCCCATCGATACCCGGCCCTGGAACTCGACCAGCATCCCGGCTGCCCGATCCTCCGGTACCGCCACCGCGAGCATCGCCCCGCCCTCGGGCAGCGCGCCCATCAGCCGCCCGCGTGCCACCACCAGGGCGCACGCATCCGCCAGCGACCACACCCCCGTCACACAGGCGGCCACCAACTCGCCGATCGAATGCCCGATCAGCACATCCGGCGCCATACCGAAGGACTCCACCAACCGGAACAGCGCCACCTCGAAGGCGAACAGCGCGGGCTGGGTGAACTCCGTGAGGTCCAGCAGCGCCGCGTTCTCCTCATCGAACATCAGGTCTTTCAGCGACCTGCCGAGTAGCGGATCGATCTGGGCGCACACCTGGTCCAATGCCGACGCGAACACCGGAAACGCACCGTACAACTGCGCGCCCATCCCGGCTCGCTGCGCACCCTGACCGGTGAACAGGAACGCCGTCTTCCCCGGGATGACCTGCCCCTCGAGGACCGACGACGACGCCTCGCCCGAGGCGAGAGCGGCGAGACCGGCCAACACCTGTTCCCGGTCGCGGCCCACAACCGCGCCGCGCCGATCGAAGTGTCCGCGTGTCTCGACCGAGGAATACGCGATATCGGCGACACCGGCATCGGGCCGGTCGATCATCCACTGCCGCAGCCGATCCGCCTGTGCGCGCAACGCCTCGTCGGACTTGGCCGACACCAGCACAGGAACCACATCGGTCGCCACCGCGGCGGCGTCTTCGTCCGGCGACGGTACGACCGCCGGCGCTTCCTCGAGAATCACATGCGCGTTGGTGCCGCTGATCCCGAACGACGACACACCCGCACGCCGCACCCGATCGGAGACGGGCCAGGGCTCGGCCTCGGTCAGCAATCGCACCGACCCTGCCGACCAATCCACGTGCGGCGTCGGCGCATCCACATGCAGCGTTCGCGGCAGAGTTTCGCGCCGCAGGGCGGCCACCATCTTGATGACACCACCGATACCGGCCGCGGCGACCGCGTGACCGATATTCGACTTCACCGACCCAATCCGCAAGGGCTCCGCCCGGTCCTGCCCGTAGGTGGCGATCAATGCCTGCGCCTCGATCGGATCGCCCAATGCCGTTCCGGTGCCATGGGCTTCGACCGCGTCCACATCCGATGCCCGGAGCCCGGCATTGGCCAGCGCTTGCGCGATCACACGCTCCTGCGATGGACCGTTCGGCGCGGTCAGGCCATTGCTCGCACCGTCCTGATTGATCGCGCTGCCGCGCACCACGCCGAGAATGTCGTGCCCCAGCCGCTGTGCGTCCGACAGCCGCTCGACCACGAGCACCCCGACGCCCTCGGACCACGTCACGCCGTCGGCCGTGGCGGCGAACGCCTTGGATCGCCCATCCGGCGCCAGCCCTCGCTGTCGCGCGAAATCCACGTACAGACTCGGACTCGCCGACACACTCACACCGCCCGCCAGCGCCAGCGATGCTTCCCCCTGACGCAACGCCTGGCACGCCAGGTGCAATGCGACCAGCGACGACGAACACGCGGTATCGACCGTGACCGCCGGGCCTTCCAGACCGAAAACATAAGAGACACGGCCGGATATCACGCTGTGTGATGTCCCGGTCAGCCGGAAACCTTCGTATTCACCGACGACCCCGGCCGAGTACCCCGACGAGCAGGCGCCGACGTAGACGCCGGTATCGCTGCCGCGCAGCGACGCGGGGTCGATACCCGCGTCCTCGAGCGCCTCCCAGGAGACCTCCAGCATCAGCCGCTGCTGCGGATCCATCGCCGCCGCCTCGCGCGGGCCCACGCCGAAGAAGCTCGCATCGAAACCGCCGGCGTCATCGAGGAAGCCGCCCTCCCGGGTGTACACGGTCCCCGGCTTATCCGGGTCCGCATCGAACAACCGCTCCAGATCCCAGCCTCGATCCGATGGGAACGGCGCGATCACGTCCCGTCCCGCCGCGACGAGTTCCCAGAGATCCTCGGCCGATCCGACACCACCCGGGAAACGGCAGCCGATACCGACGATGGCGATCGGCTCATCGGAGACGGCCCGGTGAGTCACTCGTGGCACATCGGGATCGATCCCTTCCAGATGTGCACGCACCAGCCGCGCCACCGCCATCGGCGTCGGGTGGTCGAAGATCAGGGTCGCGGGCAACGGCACACCGGTGGCCGATGCCAGGTTGCTCCGAAGCTGTTGTCCGCTTACCGAATCGAACCCGGCGGCGGTGAACGGCAAATCGGGTGCGACGGCATCGGCCGAATCATGGCCGAGCACCGCCGCGGCCTGTTCGGCCACGACCTCGAGCACGAGCGCGTCGCGGTCACGCTCGGCCGCGGCGAACAACCGCGGCGCCAGCGGGCCCTCCACCACGGCACGCCTGCTTCGAACCGGGGACGCGGTGCGCTGCGGAGCCGGAAGCGGCTCCACGCCATCCAGCGTCCAGCACTGCCGCCGCTGGAACGCATACGTCGGCAGTTCCACCCGCTGCGCCGGTGGGGCCAGCAGTTCCGGCGCTACATCGATACCCACGCAGTAGGCATGTGCCAAGGCCGCGGCGAACTGCTGGCGGCCGCCGTGGTCGCGCCGCAGCGTGCCGACGACCGCGACCCGGTCCGCCAGCCCCATCGAATCCGCCGTCAGCTCGATCGCCGTCGACACCACAGGATGCGGGCTCGTCTCCACGAACGCATTCGTCCCCGAGTCCAGTAACGTCTCGATCGCGTCGGCGAAGCGCACCTGCTCACGCAGCCCCCGGTACCAATACCCGGCGTCCAGCTCGGCGGTGTCCATAAAATCCGCTGTCACCGTCGAGAAGAACGGCACCGAACCCGATACCGGCACAATCGATTCCAGCTCCGCCAGCACCCGGTCGCGAACGGCCTCCACCGCCGCCGAATGCGAGGCGTAATCCACCGGAATCCGCCTGGCCCACACACCATCGGCCGCACACCCCGCCATAAACTCGTCCAACGCCGCGGCCTCACCCGACACCACAACCTGGCCGGGACCATTGACCGCCGCGACCGACAACCGGCCCCCGAAACCCGCCAACCGCTCGGCAACCACCTCCGCCGTAGAACCGATCGAGGCCATACCACCCGAACCCGCCAGCACCTCGGCGACGGCACGCGACCGCACCGCCACGATGCGCGCGCCATCCGACAGCGACAGCCCGCCCGCGACCACAGCCGCCGCGATCTCACCCTGCGAATGCCCCACCACCACCGACGGCTCCACACCCGCCGCACGCCACACCCGCGCCAACGACACCATCACCGCAAACAACACCGGCTGAACAACATCCACCCGATCCAACAACCCAGCCCCAGCCTCACCCCGCAACACCGCGGTCAAAGACCAACCCACAAACGGCGCCAACACCGCCTCACACTCGGCCACCGACTCCGCAAACACCCCACCCCCAGCCAACAACCCCGCACCCATCCCCACCCACTGACTCCCCTGCCCCGGAAAAACAAACGCCACCCGACGCGGCACCACACGACCCGACACCACGGCAACCTCTTCCGAGGTCTGCGCCGCCGGATCGGCCAGCGCGGCCAGCGCGACACCCATCGCGTCGGCGTCGTGTCCGATCACCGCGCCCCGCCAGTCCAACGCCGTGCGCGAATGGATGAGCGAATACGCCACATCGGCGGCATCACCGGCCGGATGTCCGGCCAGCCACTCCTGCAATCGAACAGCCTGCTGCCGCAACGCTTCCGGGCTCTGCCCGGACAACACCCAGGTCACCGGACGGTCGGCGGCGGCCACACCCGCATCACCCGCGACCGGCGCCGGCGCCTCCTCCAGAATCACATGTGCGTTCGTGCCACCCATTCCGAACGACGACACGCCCGCCCGGCGCTGTGCCGCGCCCGGCCAGTGCTCCGTCGCGGTCTGCACCCGCAATCGCAGCGCTTCGAGTGGAATCTGCGGATTGGCGGTGTGAAAGTTCAAGCTGGGCGCCAGTTCCCGATGCCGCAGGCTCAGCACGGTCTTGATCAGGCCGGCGATCCCGGCGGCACCCTCGAGATGCCCGATATTCGTCTTGACCGAACCGACGGCCAGCGGTGTGCTCCCGGACCGCCCGGCGCCATAGATCTCGCCGAGGGCCCGCGCTTCCACCGGATCGCCCGCGGGTGTACCGGTTCCGTGCAACTCCACATAATCCACCGACGCGGGTTCCACATCGGCGGCCGCCAGCGCGGCCCTGATCACCGCGGTCTGCGCGGACACACTGGGCGCGCTCAGCACTTGACGCTCATTGCCGCTGTTGATAGCACTGCCGCGGATCACCGCGTAGATCCGGTCACCATCGGCGACCGCGCGCGCCAGCGGCTTGAGTACGACGATGCCGCCGCCTTCGCCGCGAACCGTGCCGTCCGCACGTTCATCGAAGGTGTAGCACCGTCCCGACGGTGAGTGCGCGCCGAACTGCTCGTAGCGCTCACCACCCAGCGGCGACAGGATGAGATTCAGCCCGCCCGCCAAGGCCACATCACACTCGCCGCCGCGCAACGATTCACACGCCAGGTGCACCGCGACCAGCGACGAGGACTGCCCGCTGTCCACCACGATGCTCGGACCGGTGAACCCGTAGTAATTCGAAATCCGGTTGGCGGCGACGCCGCGCCCGACGCCCGACAACGAATGCCTGCCGACGCCGGGCTTACCCCTCGACGCCTCGATTTCGGCGAAATCGGTTCCGGTGCTGCCCAGGAACACTCCCGCGCGGGCACCGTCGCGATCGCGGTAGCCCGCGTCTTCGAGGGCCTCCCAGCTCAGCTCGAGACCGAGCAGCTGCTGCGGATCGATCGCACGCGCCTCATTCGGCGCCACCCCGAAGAAGTCGGCGTCGAATTCCGATGCCGAAGCCAGGAATCCGGCCTTCTCCTCGATTCGCGGGCGGTCTGCGGGAGCGGAGCCGATAGCCTCGCGCCCATCGCGCAGCAACCGCCAGAAGCTCTCGAGATCGGAAGCGCCGGGCATCCGGCACGACATTCCGACAATGGCGATCTCATTCGCGTCGACCATGATTCCTCTATCTCGCCTTATTCGATTCCAAGCATGTGTTTTTCGCGATCACGCGGTTCATCGGTTGCTCACGACGTCGCTCGCAATCGAGTGGAGCCATCGCCGAATCCCCTCTGCCGCGGCCGGTGCCGCGGCTTCGATGAGGGAGAAGTGGTCGGCGGATATGTGGATCGTGTCGCCGCGGTGCTGCCAATCCGGCACCGGCGCAGCAATATCGAGGCCCGGTAGCCCGACAGTGGCTCGCAGATTCAGCGTGGGCGCGGCAATGGACCGCGTGCCGCGCTCGCCGAAGATCCGCACATAATTGCCCATGGCGACCAGTGCGTGGTCGTCGATATCGATCAGTTCGTGACCGCGATCGAGCACCAGGCCGAGCGCGCCGGCGAAAACGGCGCCGATGAGGTCTTCACCATCCGGCGAATAGGTGTCGAGCATCGCGACACCGACCGGGCCACGACCACGCTCGTCGAGCCGCTCGGCGAGCGCGTGCGCGACCGCTCCGCCGATCGAGTAGCCGACGAGTACGAACGGATGCTGGCCCGTAGCGTTTTCGGTGACAACGGCAAGGTGGTCGAGCAGCGCGTCCCAGGTCGGCGGCATCGGTTCACCGACTCGGGTCCCCGGCAGTCGCAACGCGGACACACCGAATTCCGCGCCGAGTTCGCGCGCCAAGCGGCCGAACTGGTGCGGTCCGTTGCCGACCAGGAACGACGGGATGCAGATCAGGTTGGGTCCGGCGCCGGCGCGCGACAGCAGCATGGGCGCCGAGTGGCCATTCGCGGCGGCCGGCTCATCGAAAGCGACGCTCAGTCTGGCACTTTCGATCAACAGCGGCATCGCCTCGGTCGCGTCCCCGCGCCGATGCGCCGCCATCACCAGCTCCGTCAACCGGCCACGTACTCCCGATGCGGCGGGCGGCGGCTCGTGCCGAACCTCGACCGCCCCCATCCGCGACCGCAGCAGCTGCGCGACCGCGGCGGCGGTCGGATGCTCGAACACCAGCGTCGACGGCAGAGACAGACCCGTGATGGCGACGAGCCTGTTACGGAACTCGACGCCGCCCAACGAGTCGAATCCGAGTTCGGCGAACGGTACATCCGCGGCCACCGCGGCGGCCGACTTGTGTCCGAGGACGACGGCGGCCAGCGAGCGTATCTCCTGGAGGATGACCTCGTAGTGATCGTCCTCAGGCAACATCTCCAAACGCTGTGCCAGCGAGCCGCGTTCGCTGCCGGGCTGCGCTGCCACGGGCGCGCGCACGATCTCGCGCAGCACCGGCGGCAGCACGCCGGAGCGAGCGAGCGATGCGAGCGCCTCCCTATCGAGCGACGCGGTCATCAGCAGCGAGTGGCCGGTGGCCAGCGCCTTGTCGAACATCGCCAATCCCGGCTCGGGGGTGATGGGTAGCAGCCCGAGCCGGGTGCGAATACGGCGGGCTATGACCTCGGTATCTTCCCGATCGAGCACGCCTGCCATACCGAGCGTCCACAGCCCCCACGCCAGCGAGTGCGCGGGCAGGCCGGTTTCGCGACGACGATGCGCGAGTGCGTCGAGGAAACGGTTCGCGGCCGCGTAGTTGCCCTGGCCCTGACCACCGAGTAGCGGGGCGGCGGAGGAAAACAGCACGAACGCCGACAGGTCGTGATCCCGGGTGAGTTCGTGCAGATGCAGTGCGGCATCGACTTTCGGCCGCATGACACGGTCGATCTGCTCGGTGGTCAGCGTCTCGACGGTACCGTCGTCGAGTACGCCGGCGGTGTGGATCACGGCGGTCAGCGGGTGTTGCTCCGGGATGGTCCGTAGCAGATCTCGCAGCGCATCTCGGTCGGCGACGTCGCAGGCGACCACCCGGACCTGCGCACCCGCGGCCTCGAGATCGCCGACCAGATCCGCGGCGCCCGGGGCATCCGGTCCCCGCCGGGAAACCAGCAGCAGGCTCCGAACGCCGTGTGCCGCAACCAGATGTCGCGCCGTCAGCGCACCCAGACCTCCGGTGCCACCGGTGATCAGAACCGTCCCACCGCCGAACGAGACCGGTGCCGCATCCGGCGCGGCGGCCCGTATCAGCCTGGGTACCAGTAGCGTGTTGTCACGCGCTGCCACCTGCGGCTCACCGAGATCCGCGGCTCGTACCACCGTGCCGGATGTCACCGCCGTGGCGTCGTCGTGGTCGATCTGGACGACCCGGCCGGGATGTTCCGACTGCGCACACGCGATCAAACCGGATACCGCCGCTGCCGCGGGATCACACAATTCGCCCGGTATTTCCGCGGCGTTGCGGGTCACGACGACCAGCGTGGATTTCTCGGATCGTTCGTCGGCGATCCAGTCCCGGACCATCGTCAGCGCCGCATCGACTCGCAGCCGGGCCACCTGGGCGGCATCACCCGTCGCGGGGACATCGTCACAGTGCCAGACGACGATCTCGGGTACGGACGGCATTGCGAGCAGAGCGTCCAGATCCGTATGTGCCTCGGCGCCCGGCATCGTCGTGGAGCCCAATATCGCTACAGCACAACGATTCACGGAGATCGA
Source organism: Nocardia sp. NPDC050630 (assembly GCF_044457245.1). NCBI lineage: Bacteria > Bacillati > Actinomycetota > Actinomycetes > Mycobacteriales > Nocardiaceae > Nocardia > Nocardia sp. NPDC050630. The sequence continues at coordinate 1,264,496 of NZ_JBITGN010000001.1, read as the reverse complement.
GGTGGATGCCGGAGTCCACCGGAGGGTGTAGAGCGGGTGCGAGGTTGCGCGATCACGGCGCAGGGCGCGGGCATCGACCGGGCGCGCGACGAGGGTGTCGACGGCCACTACGGGTAGACCGTGCGTGTCGGCGGCATCTACTCGGATGGTGTCGTCGGTGCGGGCGACACGCACCCGCAGGGCCGTGGCTTCCTCCTGGTAGACGCGCACTCCGGCGAACGAGAACGGCAAGGGCACCCGGCCGTCGCCGGTATCGGCGAGACGGTCGATCGCGGTGTGGAAAGCGGCGTCCAGCAAGGCCGGGTGCACCCGGAACCGCCGCGCGTCCGTGTTCTCGGGCAACGACAGCTCAGCGAACACCTCCGCACCGCGCATCCACGCGGCGCGCACACCCCGGAATGCTGGGCCGTACCCGAAACCCATGTCCGCCAACCGCTCGTACAGCCGCGCCGAGTCCACCGGTTCGGCGCCCGCGGGCGGCCACACCCGTCCCTCCCACACCGCGTTCGCCGCGCCGGCCACGGGCGCCAGCACCCCTGTCGCGTGCGCGACCCACTCCGCGCCGTCGGAATGCTCACCGGACACCCTGGAGTGCACGGCGAACCGACGCCTGCCCGCGCCATCGGCGGGCTCGACACCGAGCTGAATATCGACCGCGATGTCGTCCGGCAGCAGCAGCGGCGCTTCCAGCAGCAGTTCCTCGACGACCTCGGCGCCGAGCCGAGTGCCGGCGGTCAACGCCAGTTCCACGAATCCGGTCCCGGGCAGCAACACCGAGCCGAAGACCGCGTGATCGGCAAGCCACGGGTGGGTCCGCAACGACATCCGTCCGGTGAACAGCCATTCGTCCCTGCCCGCGACGGAGACGACGCCGGTGAGGATCGGATGATCCGACGACACCGCGCAGGCATCGGCGGCGAGCGGCTCCAACCAGAACCGCTGACGCTGAAATGCGTACGTGGGCAACGACACCCGGTGTAGCGGACGGCCCGCGAAGATCGGCTGCCAATCCACCTCGGCGCCGCAGGCGTGCAGCTGCCCCAGCATCGTCACGCACTGCGTCACTTCGTCGACCGAACGCCGCGCCCCGGCGGCAACCATCGCCCCCGCCTCGACCTCCGGATATTCGGCCAGGCACTGGCGAGTCATGGATGCCAGCACCGCATCCGGGCCCACCTCCACGAATCGCCGCACCCCGGCCGCGACGAGGGCATCGACGCCGGGCGCGAATCGCACGCAGCCGCGTACCTGCTGCACCCAGTACTCCGGATCGGTCACCTCGGCACCGGCGATACCGCCGGAGATGTTCGACACCACCGGAACGGTCGGCGATCGATATGTCAGACCCGCTGCCACGGAACGGAATTCGTCGAGCATCGGCTCCATCAACGCCGAATGGAACGCGTGACCGACCCGCAGTCGCGATGTCCGCACGCCCGCGTCGGACAGCTCGCGCTCCGCCGCTTCGACGAGGTCGGCAGCGCCGGACAGCACCACCGACGAAGGGCCGTTCACAGCCGCGACCGATAACCGATCACGTTGTACCGCAACGAGTTCGAGCGCTTCCTTTTCGGTCAGGGCGGCCGCGAGCATCGCGCCGCCCGCCGGCAACGCACCCATCAAGCGTCCCCGCGCCGCCACCAGCGCACACGCGTCCGCCAGCGACCACACCCCCGCGACGTAGGCGGCCGTCAGCTCGCCGATCGAATGTCCGGCCAGCACATCCGCGGTCACGCCGAACGACCCCATCAACCGGAACAACGCCACCTCGAACGCGAACAACGCGGGCTGCGTCCACTCCGTCCGATCCAGTGCGACATCGGCCGCGCCGACCCCCGGCGGCCGTGCCGCAGCGCTGCCGGCGAACATCACCTCCCGCAACGACCCGTCGAGATGGGGATCGAACTCGGCGCAGACCTCGTCCAACGCCGTCGCGAAAACCGGGAAGGCCGCATAGAGCTCCGCCCCCATCCCCACCCGCTGAGCTCCTTGCCCCGTGAACAGAAAGGCCGTCCCACCCGCGACGGACGCACCGGCCGCCGAGGACCCCGACGCCAGGTCCGCCAACTCCGACGCCAGCTGTTCGCGATCGCGACCCACCACCACGGCGCGCCGGTCCCATTGCGTCCTGTTCTCGATCAGCGACGACGCCACACTCCACAGGTCCGCATTCGGATTGTCGAGCAGCCACTGCCGCAACCGATCCGCCTGGGCGCGCAGCGCAGCATCGGACTTGGCCGATACCAGCAACGGCAGCACATCCGCCGCGGCAGCGGGGGTCGCGGCGGTCTCCTCGACCGGCGAAGGGACGGACGCGGGCGCTTCCTCCACGATCAAATGAGCGTTGGTGCCGCTGATCCCGAACGAGGACACCCCGGCCCGCCGCACCCGCTCACCCGGGAGCCAGGGCTCCGCCTCGGTCAGCAATCGCACCGATCCCGCCGACCAATCCACATGCGGCGACGGCTCATCCACGTGTAGCGTCTTGGGCAGTATTTCGTGCCGCAACGCCTGCACGACCTTGATCACCCCGCCCACGCCCGCGGCCGCTTGCGAATGCCCGATATTCGACTTCAGCGACCCGAGCCGCAATGGCGCGCCGCGACGCTGTCCGTATGCGGAGATCAACGCCTGCGACTCGATCGGATCGCCCAGCGGCGTTCCCGTCCCGTGCGCCTCCACCACATCCACATCCGCCGGCTCGAGTCCGGCAGCTGCCAGCGCGGACGCGATCACCCGCTCCTGCGACGGACCGTTCGGCGCGGTCAAACCATTGCTCGCACCATCCTGATTCACCGCCGATCCGCGAATGACGGCCAGAATTTCGTGTCCGGATCGCCGCGCGTCCGACATCCGTTCCAGCACCAGCACGCCCACGCCCTCGGACCAGCCCACCCCGTCCGCGCCGGCCGAGAACGACTTGCACCGCCCATCACGCGACAAGCCCCGTTGCCGCGAAAACTCCACGAACAGCGACGGTGTCGACATCACGGTCACACCGCCGGCCAGCACCAGGGACGTCTCCCGGCGGCGCAGTGCCTGGGCGGCCAGATGGATCGCGACCAGCGACGACGAGCACGCCGTGTCGACCGTCAGCGCCGCACCTTCCAGCCCCAGCGTGTAGGCCACTCGCCCCGACACCACACTGCTCACCGATCCGGTGCCCGCGTGCCCCTCCGCTGCCGGGCCGGCGGCCTTGGCCGTGTGCTCGTAGTCGGTGTACATCACTCCGGCGATCACGCCGGTGTCGCTGCCTCGCAGCGAGGTCGGGTCGATACCGGCGTCTTCCAGGGCCTCCCACGAGGCCTCCAGAAACAACCGCTGCTGCGGATCCATCGCCGCCGCCTCACGCGGGCCGATGCCGAAAAACCCGGCATCGAAATCACCGGCGCCGGAAAGAAAACCGCCCTCGCGCGTATACACCTTCCCGAACCGGTCCGGATCGGGGTCGAACAATCCCGCCACATCCCAGCCCCGGTCGGCCGGGAATTCCCCGATCGCGTCCGAGCCGGAGGCGACCAGATCCCACAGTTGCTCCGGCGACTCAACACCGCCCGGATACCGGCAGCTCATGCCCACTATCGCAATGGGCTCGACGCTCTGCTCCCGCAGTCGGGTGAGCTCGTCGCGACTCGACATGAGCTCCACGGTGACCTTTTTGAGGTACTCCAACATCCGGTCGGACGAGTCACCAGTGTTCGTGTCCACGTTCACATCCAGGGGTAGATCGGGGTTGCCGAAGACGCCGGAAGAATTCCGGCGCTATCGGCAAGGGGATACCGACGCCGTCCTCGAGCTTCGAGTGGCGCAGCGGTGATTCGGCGAATCGGCGGCAGACGGCCGGTGGCGTTACGGCTGAATCCAGCCGTCGTGACTGCCCTCGGCAACGTTGGGCGGGGGCGAAGCGACGGATCCGCCCGCAGACCGCCTGCGGTACCGGTCCCCGTCCGAGCATGCGGGCACCGATTCCCGGCCGCTCCATGACGTGCGAACGTTCGCCGAGGCCGATCGACACGAACTGGACGTTTGCTTTTTTCCGGCACACAGTGCCGCCATCGCTATGTCCCTCATCGACATACCTCTCACACTCCCGACGCCAGCCGACTCACCACAATGTCGCCGACTGCCACCGTTCATACCCTTTTGACATCGCCGCTCCGGTCAATCAATGGCCGTTAATTCGAAGCCTCATTCAGCAGAAATCGGCCACGCACCGCGATACGACCCGAGTATCATGCGTTCCCAACATTGGGAATAGATGCTGGGATTCAGCCATACCAGATCCCGCTCTCCACAGGGACAACATTGTCGGGTTCCCGCAACCGATGGGCGATCTTTTGCTGACACTTCTCCGATCGGCTATAATCGGCGGCCAGACGGCCGTTGGGCAGGCCGAAAACTCGTCGCAGTCACGCTGGAAACAGCATCGCTTCCATACCACACATCAGCGACGTCGATGCAAATGCGGTATCACAGCCAATCGTCGCTCTACAAATGTGCGCCGAAGCATCACTCGATCACGAAGAAATCAGCGATCCGCCCAACGCGTCCATGACACTAGGCATTACCCATCGAATCGAGATCCACCTCCTTCTTGCTGCCCATCGCGTCCAGCCGTTTCCGCGGAGCGCCTGAACGTCCAGACCCAGCGCCTGGATAGTCGAATGTAATGCTGCGGAGTGAACGGCTTCTACCGATGTACGTGATATTTACGAACAAAACACAACACTTTGGAATTGTAACCGTAAGATGACCAAACCGATCTTCCGTCATTCCAATCTGCAATTCCGTTTTGCTATCACAGCAACCTGACAGATTACCGGCAAGACCATTCACACAGTTGCCGAGACAGCACTCTGAAACTCATACGGCGTACCTATTTCTGGCCCCAGCGCGAATTCGATAGACTTTCGCGAACCAGCCGATGACGTCGCGCGGGTGCACCGATAGGGTGCCGACCGTTCATCGAATTCGACGGCTGAAGCGTGGTGATGGGCAATTCCGCTCGGAGCGGGCCGGATCACGATCGAGACGGCGTCCTGGAAGGGCCCGCGCCTTGTGCGCGCGGGCCTGCCGGATCTCACCACCCGCGCGCCGGGCCGCGCCTTCGGACTTTCCAAACCGAACGGCCCGCCACCCGCGGTACGGCCGGACGGTTTCGGACCAGTGGGCGGAGTTGTGATCATTCGGCCCCAAAGCTCTGGCGGGATTCAGTGTGGGTGCAGGGGTTTCGGCCCGTGGCGTATCGAGCTTCGGCCTCCATACCGGATGCTATGGCGTTGTATGTATCGAAACATCCGCCATGCCGGGCCGAAATATCCGTAGGCCAGCCAAGGCTCGCTCAACATGGTGTCCCTCGCGCTGCCGAACCCGGCGCGGCGTCGCACACTGGCCGATGGCTGGTGGAGATGAAAGGCTCGGGCTGTGCCGTGACGGGGCTACAGGCGGTGTCGACACGGGTCTGCGAATCATCGTGGGCGGGTGTACTGCATCCGCAGTACGCGCAATGACCTCCGTACGCATGATGCCGACTACATGGCCGTACAACGACCATGACGGCATGGCGAAATTCCTGTACCGGCTCGGCCGGTTCGCGTTCGAGAAGCGGCGGCTCGTCGTCGTGCTCTGGCTGGGGGTCATGGCCGCCCTGGTGGCCGGGGCAGCCAATGCGCCGACGGCTCCACCGGATACGTTCTCGATCCCGGGGACAGAATCCCAGCAGGCGTTCGACCTACTCGGCGAACGCTTCCCCGGCACCAAATCCGATGGCGCACAAGCCCGGATCGTCTTCGTAGCACCCGCCGGCCAGCAGATCGGCTCCGAGCCGAACAAGGCAGCGGTCGAGCGGATCATCACGGATGTGGCGGGCGGTGCGCAGGTGAAGGGCGTACTCGACCCGTTCCAGACCGGTGCGGTCAGTAAGAACGGCACGACCGCTTATGCGACCGTGAGCTACGGCGTGACCAGCGACAACCTCACCGACGCCAGCAAGACGGCCCTCACCGACGCGATCGATTCCGGCAAGGCCGCCGGTGTCACCGTGGAGATCGGCGGGTCCGCCCTCCAGACCAAGCCCGAAATGGGTGCAGCCACCGAGGCCATCGGTATCGCCATCGCAGCCGTCGTACTGATGGTCACCTTCGGTACGTTCGCCGCGGCCGGGCTGCCATTGCTGACCGCGCTGGTCGGGATCGGTGTCGGTATCGCCGCGATCGTGGCGATCGGCATGTCCACCACGACAACGACTCTCGCCATGATGCTCGGGCTCGCGGTCGGTATCGACTACGCGCTGTTCATCGTCTCCCGCTACCGGACCGAACGCGCCGAGGGATACAGGGCCGAAGAAGCGGCAGGCCGGGCCGTCGGCACCGCCGGATCGGCAGTGGTTTTCGCCGGACTCACCGTCGTCATCGCACTGGCTGGACTGGCCGTCGTTGGTATCCCCGTCCTCACCAAGATGGGTCTGGCCGCGGCGGGCACGGTCGCCGTCGCCGTCGCGATTGCCTTGACGCTGCTGCCCGCGCTGCTCGGGTTCTTCCAGAATGCGGTGATGCCGCGGGCCTTCCGCAAGGCCACCGCGCAGCCATCGGCTGACGGAAATACGCTCGGCACCAAGCCGCTTCAAGTGGAGAAGCCCAATATGGGTACGCGCTGGGCCAGCTTCGTCGTACGCCGCCCGGTGGCCGTGCTGCTGATCGGCCTGGTCGGTTTGGGTGCGCTGGCCTTGCCGGTGCGCAGTCTCGAACTGGGCATGCCGGGTGACGAATCGCAGTCGAGCGCGACGACACAGCGCCGCGCCTACGATGCGCTGGCCGAGGGTTTCGGCCCGGGTTTCAATGGGCCGCTTACCGTCGCCTTGGATGTCAGGGGCGTCAGTGACCCCAAGGCCGCGGTGGAGCAGGCGAGCAGGACTCTGGCGACGACCAATGGCGTGGTATCGGTAGCGCCCGCGATATTCAATCAGGCCCGTGACGCCGCCATGCTCACCGTCGTACCCGCAACGGGTCCATCATCCACCGAGACCAAGGATCTCGTGCACGCACTGCGCGCGGAGGCACGCGATCTGAAAGCATCCACCGGTGCGACCATGCTGGTCACCGGCGCGACCGCCATGAATATCGATATCTCGCAGAAGATGACCGCCGCACTGCTGCCCTATCTCGCGGTGGTGGTCGGGCTGGCGATCCTATTGCTGATGGTCGTATTCCGTTCGATCGCGGTCCCGGTCAAGGCGGCGCTCGGCTTCCTGCTCTCAGTGGGTGCGGCCTTCGGCGTGATCGTCGCGGTGTTCCAGTGGGGCTGGCTCGCCGACCTCATCGGAGTCCAGCAGACCGGACCCGTGATGAGCATGATGCCGATCTTCCTGATCGGCGTGGTATTCGGACTCGCAATGGACTACGAGGTCTTCCTCGTCACCCGGATGCGTGAGGCATTCACCCACGGCGCGAGCGCCAAGGATGCCATCGTCACCGGATTCCGGCACAGCGCACGGGTAGTAGTGGCCGCGGCGGCCATCATGATCGCCGTATTCGCCGGATTCATCGGCGGCGGTGAACCGATGATCAAAATGATGGGCCTCGGCCTGGCGGCGGCGGTCTTCTTCGACGCCTTCATCGTCCGGATGACCCTGGTCCCGGCCGTGCTCGCACTCCTCGGTAACAAGGCCTGGTGGCTGCCGCAGTGGTTGGCGAAGATCCTGCCGAACGTGGACGTGGAGGGCGAGAGCCTGAACCGCGTCGAGGCCGTCGAACCGGCCCGGGAACTCGAATCCGCCCGCATCTGAGTGCGAATGCATCGGTAGGCCGTCCCGGGTGGGCGGCCTACCGGTCGCTTCGGGATCCGGCGATTAGTGTTCTCGACGAGGAGGAACGCAGATGACCGCCGAATGGTCGCAATGGCCGCGAAGGCACAGCCGTGCCGTCGATGTGGTCATCGCAATTCTGCTGTGCGCTCTGGCCACGTATGCGAGCAGGTTGGCCGATGAAGGCCACGGACAAGGTCCGGTAGTAGTCCGTCCGGCGTCGCTGGCGGTGTTCGGATTGTCGGCAATGGCCTCGCTCACGCTGCTGTGGCGGCGGCGGTTTCCGAGTGCGGTGCTGGTGGTCACCACCGCCTGCGGTATCACGATCGGCGCTCTGGGTTTCGAGGTCTCGATTTTCACGGCGGGTGCGGCCTTCGTCGCGGCGTACTCGCTCGGATTGTGGTCCTCGGATCTGCGCACGGCGAAGATCGCGCCGCTGATCTCGGGCGGCGCATTGCTGATCACCTCCCTCTCCCACGATCTGACGCCGGTGCTGACCGGCGGACGCATCACGCTGGTCGCCGGAGTAATGGTGGCCGGCGCGTTCGCCGAAGCCGGGCGCAACAGGCGCAACTATCTGGCGGCCCTGCATGCGAGAGCCGAGTTGGCCGAACGTACTCGCGAGGAGGAGGCGCGGCAGCGAGTCGGTGAGGAAAGGCTGCGGATCGCGCGCGAACTGCACGATATCGTCGCCCACCACATGGCCTTGGCGCACGCCCAAGCCTCCACTGCCGCATACCTTTTGCGTAGCCAACCGGATCACGCACAGGAGGTGCTCGATCAACTGGCCGGAACCACCGCCGCGGCACTGCGCGAACTCAAGGCCACCGTGGGACTGCTACGCGCGGACGAATCCGACGCCCCACTGGAACCGACCCCCGGCCTGGCCCAATTATCGGAGCTGCTCACCGCGTTCGAGCGGACAGGCCTCACCCTGTCACTGTCGATCACCGGAGTGCCGCGACCACTCTCACCCGGCGCGGACCTGACGGCGTACCGAATCATCCAGGAGGCGCTCACCAACGTCACCAAGCACGCGGGCACCACGGCGGCGACGGTCCGGCTCGTTTACTCCCGGCTGCTACTGACGATCAGCGTAACCGACGACGGCAGTCCGGCATCCGAACCCCTTCACGACGAACAAAATTCGGACAACCAGGGCTACGGCCTGATCGGCATGAACGAACGAGCCGTCTCCGTCGGCGGCCACCTGCACGCCGGGCGCAGACCGGACGGCGGCTTCGAAGTCACCACCGAACTTCCACTCGAGTCACCGGAAACACCTGACCACGAGGACAAGAGATCATGACCATCCGGGTACTGCTGGCCGACGACCAAGCCCTGCTCGCGGGGACCTTCCGGCTCCTGATCGATTCGGCCGAGGACATGGAAGTCGTCGGCATCGCAGGAAACGGCCGTGTGGCAGCCGAACTGGCCCGAGCGGCCAAACCCGATGTGGTGGTCATGGACATCCGCATGCCCGGCGTCGACGGCCTGGCCGCGACCCAGGAGATCTGTGCCGACCCGAACCTGCGGGAGACCCGCGTCCTGATCCTCACTACCTTCGAACTCGACGAGTATGTGGCAGCGGCCCTTCGCGCCGGGGCCAGCGGATTCCTCGGCAAAGACGTAGGCCCCGAAGAACTCCTGCGATCCATCCGCGTCGTCGCCGCGGGCGAGGCACTGCTCTCCCCCACCGCGACCCGGACCCTGATCGCCCGCTACCTCGCCCGCCCCGAAACCCACACCGCCACAACCGAATCCCTTGAAGTGCTCACCGCCCGCGAACGCGAAGTCCTCGCCATGGTCGCGCAAGGCCTGTCCAATGAGGAGATCGCCGAGAAGATGTACGTCAGCCCACTGACCGTACGCACCCACGTCCAGCGCACCATGTCGAAATTGGGCGTCCAGAACCGCGCCCAACTCGTCGTGATCGCCTTCCAGTCCGGGCTGGTACGCGTCGAACCGCCACGACAGGACGACACCCGCCACTTTTGACAATCGCCTGCACGGAAATCCCTCGGCGGGGTCGAGCTGCTACGCCCTGCGCGGGTGAGCGGGACAATTCCTGGTTACCGCGTGTGGCCTGTTCGGGGGACCGGGCGAATTGCCGAAAAAGTCTGTGGGGCGTCGAGTTCGGCGCATATCGCCGTCAGCGTGGCGGTCAGAACCTCGACAACGCTTCGCCACCGGACTGCTGTCCGCGCACACCACACCGTGCGGAATGCATACGGGCGCTTGGTAGTTCATCACGTTGGCGGCGGGGAGCGGTCGGGCTTCGTTGGTGGTGCCGACTGAGATATTCCAGCATCCGGTGTCGGCGTCGGTATCGAGGCATATGCGGAGTTCGCCTGCGGCGGAGACGATATGGAACCTAGCGCCGTCGAAGGTGTATCGGGGCACGGAGATCACAGTATGGACGGCCTTTGCAGTTGATGAGGTGGCAGTTCGGTACCGCAGCAAGCCCCCGGCGTGCCGGTTACAGCGGCATCCACCACCGGCCGTGGCTCCCGCACAAGCCAATTCGTTCAGCCGCCTTCCGCGCGGCAGCCCGGGCGAGCACGAGCATCCGAACCGACTGGTGCGCCGTGGCCCAGGTGGGCTCCACGGGCCCCTTATCCACTGCTCGAAAGTACCCGTTACGCCGCGATACATTGAGCCAACAAGTAACGGCACGTTTAATAGTGCGTCAACGATGACGTAACCAATATGCAACCTGGCATTCCAGGCTCGCGCGAGGTGAAGCCACATGCGACAGCACTTGCCGAGACTTGATCCGAGCTCCCGTCGTCACCTGTCCAAGCGATCGGATCCGATGTGCTGGTCGCCACTGGCCATACATCGACGATGTCGGGTCTGGGCCGCCGCCACCCGCCGCCGGCGCATCACCATCCGCCTCCTCATCGGCTTGCTGACAACTCTGCTGGCGATCTGGCCCCTCTCGGGCGGTGCTGCCGTCGGGCGCGCGGACACGATTAGCGGCGGCAGGAGCACATCCGCGATCGACGGGCTGGCTTGGACGGATATCCGCGACTCGTCCGGAATTCCGTTGTCGGACTACCTGTTCACCACCGACGGAGGCAGTATTTTCAACCCGCGGGAGGCAGTGCTTACGAGCGTGCTCGGCCTGCTTTTCACGGTATTCATGGTCATCGTGATCAGTGCGATCTGGCTGACCGGCTTCGTGGTGAGCTTTCGCTGGCTCGATTGGCTCAGCACGCCGTTGAACGCAGTCGCCGACGGCCTGCGAGATCAGATCGCCACCCCGATCGTGCTGGCCGTGGCGGCATCGATCGGCGCATTATTCGTGGCTTGGTTCGTGATACGCGGATACCACGCCAAGGCCGTACTACAGGTCGTGGTCATGCTCGTGGTCGCGGTGGCCGGCGTCGGCTTTCTGGCGCATCCGCTGGCCGCTGTGCTGTCGCCGAACGGCCTGCTGGCCCAGGGGCGCGACGTCGGGATCTCGGTCGCGGCGGGGCTCAACGGCGACTCCAACCCGGACTCCAGATCCATTGTCGCCGATCTCAACAGCACCTTGGCCGACAATTTCGCTCGCCATCCACTCCAGGTATGGAATTTCGGTCATGTCATTGACGATTCGCCGAGATGTCGCACGGCCTGGTCGTCCGGAATCCTGGCGGGCAGTGAATCGCAGGTCGCACGGGGAATGCGCGACTGCGGCGACGCCTATGCCCACGCCAAGATCATGAATCCGAGCCCAGGGCAGGTCGGCACCGGGCTGACCCTTCTTATTTTCGGCACCATTCTCCTGCTGTTCATGTCCTACCTTTCGATCAAAATCTTCCTCGCCGCACTGTCGTCGGTCTTCCACGCGATCCTCACCGTTTTCGGTTTCGCCGCAGGCGGGTTCATATACGGCCCCACTCAGGCCTTTCTGGTGCGCAATCTGGCCGACATGATCGGCGATGCCGGAGCGCTGGTGGTCTACACCACATACCTCGGTTGCTACACCCTTGTGTTGGACCACGTCTTCCGATCGGCACCGGACAGCGGTATGGCCGCGATCTTCGTCGGTGGGGTCGTGCTGATCGCAGGCTTTGTACTGCTGCGACGTCTCGATCTCAGCCTGCTCGGTGGCCAGAGTCGGACCGCCGAGAAGATTCGTGCGGCGCTCGAGGGTCGGCCGGCCCCGGCTGGCGGCCCATCCACCGGAATCGGCGAGTCGAGCCTGCGCTACTCGCTGTCACCGGGCCACGCCATGGGAACGGCACTGCGTGGTATCGCCGAATTCAACGCCAACCCCGTAGCGTCCTTTATGTTCGGTCGGCCATCGCCTTTGACGTACTACTCGAAACGCATGCAAGATATGAATTATCTGAATTACGAATTGCTTCGAGGAAATGTACCGCAGCGGGCCGCCGGGAGCTGGATGGCCCGACTCACCTTGGGAAAGAATGCGCACGATGCGGCCGCCAGGGCTGCCGTGGACGACTTCGACGGCACCAACGCGCGAGCCGCTGCGGCAGCGATGACGACCATCCTCAGTCTCGGTGCCGACCGTGCCGATGCCATGGGCGCCCTCGCTGTCGCCGGCTTTCCCAGCGAAAGTCGAAGATGGGTGGCCGAGGCCCATGCCCGTACCATGCAGGCCGCCGAAGACAACCCGATGGAATACGGTCCACTGAAACGAGTTGCCGCCGCCTTGGACTTGGCCGAAAACTCCCGGCACTACGGCATTGCCGAGCGAAGCGCCCACAATGCCCAATTTGCAGAATCCGCAGCACTGTTCCACCGCCTCAGCCCCCGACCCATGCGCAATCGCAGCGATGCGGATTGGGAAACCAATCCATTGGTCTGGGATACGGTGCGGCGAAATTACGCGACATACGATGAATTTCAGAATGTCGTAACACCAAATAGATTTGCGCAAGCCGATGAGGACACCCGTAGATACATTGCGTACCGGCTTTCCAGGGATCTATCTGCAACGGGAGAACAATATTACCGAACTCCGGACGATCAAAATATTCGCGAGCAAGCGATACAGCAGAAGAATAGGGCCGCATATGTCGATCTGCGGCTGGCAGGCTCCAATATAGGTCCGTGGACAAATTAATTTCATTCGACAGGCTGGGTGATCGCCAAATGACAACATCGCAAAAAGAAGTAATCCGGAGCCTCGTTCCCGCCCGGATGGACCGGCTGCCGTGGACGAAGTTCCACTGGCTCATTGTCGTCGGTCTCGGTGTGTCCTGGATTCTGGACGGGATCGAGATCCAGATCGTCAGCAGTATGGGCGGGCCCCTGCAGCATGACGGCACCCTTCACCTGACGAGTGGGCAGGTCGGCGCGATGGCGTCGTGGTATCTGGCGGGACAGGTCGTAGGCGCGCTCGTCTTCGGCCGGCTCACCGACCGGCTAGGCCGCAAGCGACTGTTTATTCTAACCCTGGCGATCTACCTGATCGGCAGTGGTCTCGCAGGGTTCGCCTGGAGTTCCTGGTCGCTGTATCTATTCCGCTTCATCGCAGGCACCGGAATCGGCGGCGAATACACCGCGATCAACTCGGCCATCGACGAAATCATGCCGTCCAGGTATCGGGGCCGCGTGGACATCGCGATCAACGGAACCTATTGGGGCGGCGCGGCAATGGGCGCGGCGGCCAGCCTGATCCTGTTCAACGAGCGATTCGTGCCAACCGAATGGGGATGGCGGCTCGCCTTCTTCATCGGACCCGTCCTCGGACTCATCATCATCTTCGTGCGCCGCCACATTCCCGAAAGCCCGCGCTGGCTGCTCACCCACGGCCGGGCCGCCGAAGCTGAACGCACTGTCGATGAGATCGAAGCACAAGTCCGTGGGCAGGGCATCGAACTGCCTCCGGTCGACGACAGTAAAGCCCTCGATATCGTCGATACCGACCGGCTCTCCTATATCCAGATGGCTCGGATCTTCTTCGGCCGTTACCCATCACGTTCCTTCCTCGGCTTCACGATGATGGCCACGCAAGCATTTCTGTACAACGCGATCTTCTTCACCGTCGGTTTGGTGCTGATCAATTTCTACGATGTGCCAGCCGATCACACGGGATATTATTTCTTCCCGTTCGCCATCGGTAACTTGATCGGCCCATTGATACTTGGCCCGCTCTTCGACAGCATCGGTCGCCGGAAGATGATCTGCGCGACCTATCTGGGCTCCGGTTTCCTGCTTTTCGTTTCCGCGTGGGCATTCAATGCGGGCATTCTCGACGCCACCACCCAGACTCTCTTCTGGTGTGTCATCTTCTTCTTCGCCTCGGCGGGTGCGTCCTCTGCTTATCTCACAGTCAGCGAGATCTTCCCGCTGGAATTGCGCGGTCAAGCCATCTCGTTCTTCTTCGCCATCGCGCAGGGCGCTGGCGGGGTTGTAGCGCCGTTCCTCTTCGGACATCTGGTAGGCGGCGCCGACAACCCGAGTCCCGACCGTTTCCCGCTCACGGTGGGGTACCTCATCGGCGCCGGGTTCATGATCTTCGGTGGTCTGGTCGCCTGGTTCTTCGGCGTGAACGCCGAAGGTCGGTCCCTGGAGGACATCGCGGATCCGCTGTCCGTGGCGAAACCATCGGAACCTGCGCCTACCAACAGCGAGCCAATATCTGACGGCACGTCATATACCGCTCCAATGAATAGGGATCAGTGAGATGATGCAGCCAACTCCTTGGCGAGCGAGTCGAGACCGGCAGCAACACGCCGGGTCGACGCGAAGCTCCGCGGGCGGTACTCGGAGACGCCGGGTCGACTTCGCCAGACTCCGCGCGAGGGTGCAACCACTGGCGACCCTGCTCCGTGACAACTGGGGTTACCTGTGTGCCGCAGTCGGATGCGGCATCACATTCACCCTGCTGTTCAAGCCGTGGCTCGCCACGGGCGGCCCCGACGGCACGATCTGGAGCAATGCCTTTGGCCAAACTCACATCACGACCACGCTCGTGGGTCTCTGGTCGAAGAATCCACCGGCCCACTCCAACCTCAGCGGTAAGTGGGCCATCCTCGCCACCATCGCGATCTTCCTGACCATCTTCGCCACGGTGATCAATATCCGGGCGCGCACCAAGGCCCTTGCTGGTTTGACGACCGTTTCCGCGATAGCGGTGGCGCTCTTCATCACGTTCACGCTGGTCTATCTCAACGGGAGGGGACCAGAGCTGCGCTCCATGATCGGCTCCGGCCCTCCCACCGACCCGGGGACCCAAGTCGGCTACGTGATCCGATGGGCCTCGGGCAACGGACAATATCCAGTGCCAGGGCTACGGAAGGTCGAGTTCTCGACCGCGAAGCTCACTGATACCGCGCTGCTGGCCGGTGCGACGGCGATGTTGTCGGCCATCGCGGCCATCGCGCAATGGGTTCAGAGAATGAAGTCACGCCCCAGCACTCCCTGAGCAGAGGCCCCCTGCTTCTGCTCGATCACGCTAGGTGGTTGGTGCTTCTCCTCCGGTGAGTGGGCTGCCTCGAGCAGATCGTTCCGCCGAATATCGGATAGGAGGCAACAGCAGCCTCGCGATGGCCAGGGTCTTAGCCGAGTGGTGATCGGTTTACCGGGGAGAACGTGCTATCGCAGAGGTTGACCAGATCGTCGAGCGCACGTTCGAGTTCCTGCGTCATCGCACATCGTGCGATAGCGAGCACGACACCGCGCTCGCTGCTTACGTGAACGCCTGTTCAGCTACCGCGCAGCCCCAGCATTGCGAGGCGGACGCGGTTGGTGGCACCGGTTTTGGACATCAGGTTGGTGACATGGGTTTTTACCGTGGTGATGCCGACGTGGAGGCGGTCCGCTATCTCAGTGTTGGATAGGCCTTGCGAGATCAGCTCCAGCACTTCGGATTCCCGGGCGGTCAGACCCATCTCGGGTGCGGGTGGCAGTCTTTCACGGTCGGAGTGGGCTGCGACTGCTGACTTCACCACGCGGCCGAGTACATCGGGTGAGAACGTGCGCTCGCCGGTGGCTGCGCGGCGGATGCCGTCGAGCAGGTCGGCCGGTGAGGCGTCCTTGACCAGGAAGCCGACGGCGCCGGCGGCGAGCGCCGGGTAGAGGTGATCGTCGTCGTCGAAGGTGGTCAGGACCAGCACGCGGGTGGCCGGGTAGGAGGCGAGAATGGTTGCGGTGGCGCGGATTCCGTCCATGCCCGGCATGCGCAGGTCCATCAGAACGACGTCGGGGCGGGTGCGTTCGGCCACGCGCACGGCGTCGGCGCCGGTGGACGCCTCCCCCACCACCTCGAGGTCATCGGCGTTCTCGCACAGCATGCGCAGCCCGGCGCGTACCAACTGTTGGTCATCGACGAGGAGCAGGCGAATGGTCATGACACTCGCCCGGGCAGGTGGGCTGCGAGCTGCCAGCCGGACTCGGCCGGTCCAGCTGTGAGAGTGCCGCCGAGCAGCGCCACCCGCTCGGTCAGTCCGACCAATCCCAGACCCGTTGCCGCAGTGTCGGTTTCGGACATCGGTCCGGTGTTGGACAGCAGAAAGTCGACCCCGTCGTCGACACAAATCACCAGGCGGGCCGTGGTCTCGTGACCGCCATGGCGAACGACATTTGCCAGCCCTTCCTGCGTCAACCGCAGCAGCGTCAAGGCCGACATCGTGTCCACCGTAGCCACCTCGCCGATCTCGGTCTCCACCACCGGACCCAACTGCCGGGTGCGCTGCACGGCCGCCTGGATCGCCTCCGGCAGATCACCCGGTGCTACGAACGATTCCCCTGCTGCCTCCGGATCGCGCAGTATCGCAACCAGTTTTCGAAGATCGGACAGGGTTTCCTTACCGCTGGTGTGGATGTCGTCGAGTACCTCGCGCAGTGCGAGCGGTGCCTCGGGCACGGCGTGGCGCGCCACCCCGACCCGCAGCACCGTCGACGACACATGGTGAGCGATGAGGTCGTGCAATTCCCGTGCGATGGCGGTGCGTTCGGTCGCGCGAGCGGCCGTAACCTCGGCCGCGCGATGCGCGGCGAGTTCACGGGCCGCCTGCCGAGCCCGGCTCGCGCTGTCGAGCGCGCCGCGCACCAGACCGCCGATGAGCAGGGGCAGTCCCGCCATCACCACGGCCCGGTACCCGGTCGCGCCGGTCCCGCCCGCCGTATGCAGGAGGTAGGCGGCGGCAAGGGTGGCAGCACCGAGCCAGGGGCGCCAACCGCGCTGGCGCGCAGCAAGTTCGGTGAGTGCTACCGCCGCGGCAACCTTCCCGACGATCGGGCCGGTGTGCCCGATCTCGAAGCCGAGTGCCAGGAGTCCCGCGGTAGCCACGGACGTGGCCAGCGGCCAGCGCGCCCCACCGGCGGTCGCCAGCACCGCTGCGAGCCCGAGCGCCCAGTCGGTGACGGTCGGCGAATCACCCAGCCACAACAGGCATCCGATGCCCAGGACCAACCACACCCCGAGCCGCAACGGCAGCGACCGCGCGTCGAGCAACCACTCGGCACCCCACGTCACGCCCGCAGAATCCGCTGCCCGTTCACCACCGCGTGTTGTTGTCTGCGAAACAGCGCTCGCCAGCAGTGACCGCATTCCACCGGATCGTGGGTTCGGTCGATCCGTGTCCAAGCCACCCGCGGCCGACGACACTCGCCCAGCGCAGGCAGATTCCGCATCGGACGCACTGTGCCCGGCCGCGGTCGGCCGCGCCCCGATCTGCGCCGACCCGTAGACGCTCGCCACGGTGCCCCGAGCCTGTGGGGCATCGCCGCGTGATCCCGCGCTGTGCGACAAACTCATGCCGCGCAGCGCGCCGGGAAAATCAATCACCTTCACATAATGTCTGGTTCTGCCTGGATCCGTCTCCTACCCCGGCAGGAGGTGCCTCCTTCCGGAAGCCACCGGGACGGGCCCGCGGGCCGATCCGCGGCCGCCCCAGGCCCGCGACAGTAAGGGCATGACTGACGCAGAAACCATCCCCGACCACACACCCGCCCGGCCGAGTCGCCGGAAACTGCTGGGTGCTGCGGCCGCTACCGGAATCGCGGCGGGCGCCGCCGGGCTCGCTGCAGGAGTGGCGCTGGGCACAGACTCCAACCCACCGCGTTTCCAACCACCGGCGATGCGCCGCTTCGAGAACAAGGTGGTGGTGATCACCGGTGCCACCTCCGGAATCGGCGCCGCCGCCGCGAAACTCTTTGCGGCAGAGGGCGCACAGGTGGCGTTCTGCGGTCGTCGGGTCGAGCGCGGTCGTGCGGTCGAACGCGACATTCGCACCGCCGGTGGTGAAGCCACCTATATCCATGCCGACGTGCTCATCGAGGACGATGTCCGCACATTCATCGACGCTGCCGTCGGCAAGTACGGCGGCCTGCACGTCGCCTTCAACAACGCGGGCATCACCATTCAGAAGAAGCTGCACGAGTACAGCGCCGAGGAATTCGACCGGGTACTGCACACCAACCTGCGTGGCTCCTTCTTGGCGACGAAATATGAAGTGCCGCATATGATTCGATCCGGCGGCGGCACCATCGTCATCACCTCGTCCTCGAATGCCCTCGCCACCGACGCCAATCGAGCCGCTTACACCGCCAGCAAGCGCGGCCTGGTCGGCCTGGTGCAGGCAGCCGCCCTCGACTATGCCGGCGACGGCATCCGCGTGAACGCGCTCGTCCCCGGCACCACCGACACCGACCTCGTGCGCAACGCCAGCCCCATCGGAAATATCCCGGACGACGCCTACCAGGTCGCGATGAAACAGTGGGCCGAATCGAATGTGCCCGGCATGGGCCGGCTCGCCACACCCGAGGAGATCGCCTCGTTCGCCCTGACGCTGGCCTCGCCCGAACACCCATATCTCACCGGGGCACAACTGATCATCGACGGCGGCAAGACCGCACACGCGTGAGCGTCGTACCGGTGGCCGCACTCGACGCCCCCGCGATCTCGAGGCAGTCCGGTTTCAGCGTGCGAGAGGACGGAGCCCGATCATTGTCCGGGCCGCGCACGCCGACGGATCGGCTTCGCCCACTGGCAGAGGGGTATCGGATGACAGCGATCCCAACCGCCGACCGCGCGCTCCGCGCGGTGATGGTGCGTTCGGCCGGCACTCGGCCGGGCCCAGATGACCACAGCCCGTCGACCTTCGGGCGCGGCACGTGGCCGGTTCTCTCAGCGCTCTACTTCGCGCAGCTCACGTCCCGACAGAACGCACTGGAGCTTTGGTATGGGCAGTCGCCCACCGAACCGAGATATCAGCTCATTCCATCATTCTCTTACACTGTCGAACACCGCTATATGCCAAGTGACGCTTCGCTTCTCGCATCCCGGTTAGTCGTTCAGAGTCACCGTGACGGAAGCTCGACCGCACAATGCTGCAAGCTTCATGGGCAGGCCCCGTTAGGTGCGGTCGAATGCTCTCACCTCGGCACGAAGGCCCGATATCGGAGATCAGCGTGTCGAATCCATCCGAATCACGCAATCGCCTGCGGCACTGGGCGAGACCGCCGATAGTGGTTTGAGTGCATCGTGCTGTCTCCATCTATGGACCCCTGCGACGGGAGAAGTGCTGTGACAAGTCTCGACAACGACCAGACCAGCCACCACGACACGGTTACCGACAAGCCGGAACCGCCCGGCGAACGACTCACGCACCTTCTGGCTGGGCCGCACGGCCTGGGCACCGAACTCGCCGCACGCTTCTCGACGAGGACCCTGGCCGAGCCCGAACCGACAGCACCGCCCGCACCCGGCGCGATGCCAGCGGCCACACTGCCCAGCGCCGGCTTACGGCACCTTCGCAGCACTGGAACTCCCCTGGGCGAGAACGCGTTTCGGATACCGTTCCGGCACGCGACGGCCGAGATCGAGCCCTACCGAGAACTTGCCTGGGGTGACGGTTCCGCACCGCCACTGTACTGCCCGCCCGCCACCCGGATCGACGACAATCTCGCCGACCGGATCGACGATCGCCTCACCACATGGGCGGAGTCGATCGGGTTCACCGACGAGGAGCTCGAGAAGCTGCGCCGGACCGGCTACGGACGGCTGGTCATGCTGACCCACACCGATTCCGACGACCCCGACCGACTGCTGGTCCCCGCCCAGATGAACACCGCCTGGTGGATGGCCGACGACTACTACGCCGACGATTCGGCGCTCGGTGCGGACCCGACCCGGCTGCCACAACGACTCACCTTGGCGATGGCAGCCTTGGATCCGTTGCCCGACGCGGGCGAGTTCACCACTCCCCTGGAAGAGGTGCTGCGAGAAGACAAGGTACTGCGCGCATTCGGTTCCGCGATCGCGAATCTGCGCGCCCACGCCACCCCGGGGCAGGTGCAGCGCGCCTGCTACGCGACGTTCACGATGTTCGTGTCCTGGACCGCCTACGCCGCGTGGCGACACACCGGCGAATCACCTTCCGCGTGGGAATATCTGGCCGCCCGCCAGCACGACACCTTCTACACCTCGATGACCCTGATCGACCCCGTCGCCGGGTACGAGCTGCCCGCGAATCTCTTCAACGACGATCGGGTCCGGCAGGCCGTGTTCCGCGCGGGTACCGCCGCCGTCCTGGTCAACGACCTGTTCTCGATCAAGAAGGATGCCGCCGACGAAGTACCCGTCAGCAATATGGTGCTGCAGATCGCCGCCGATCGTGGCTGCTCGCTGGCCGAAGCCACCGAGGTCACCGTCGACCTGCACAACCGGATGGTGCACCAGTTCGAAGCCGACCATCGCGCCCTGCGCGCCATCCCCTCCCCCGAGCTCCAGCTGTTCATGCGTGGCGTTCGCGATTGGATGGGCGGCTCCTTCGAATGGCACAACACGAACCCGCGCTACCGCTAGGTCGGTCGCGCCCTGGCAGTAACCTCTTGATATCGCCTGGGCGACACATATCGACCAACCCACCGAATCCGCCATCACCTCACTTCGAGTGACCCTGGCGCAATGGTTCGACACGCGCCCGAGCGGACCGGTAGGACTGGTCGTCCAGCAGGCATGGGCCGACCTGTCATCGGCTACTCGAGGCTGGCGGTAGGGCTCGATCCCGGCCACGATCCGGTCCAGATACCCGGTGGGAGGCTCCCCAATCGACTCCTTGACCGACAACGATTGTCAACACCAACGGACGATCCCGGCCAATGTCCTCACGAACATGTTCGTTCGTCAGCCAGCCAGGAATTTCAGTGTTTCCGGAACGAACTCATGGTGGTACTGGAAAACCCCACCGTGGCCGGAGTTCGGATAGATTTTCAGCGTTGCATTCGGCAGGCGGGCGGCCATCGCCGCGGAGTGCGCGCTGGACACCATGAGGTCGTCGTCGCCGTTGGCCACCAGCACGGGAGCCGTGATTACCGAGAGGTCGTCCGGGGCGTGCAGACCCCCGCTGGTGATTGCCCGCAATTGCGCGACACGAGCCCGAAGCGAGATCGGCAGGTCGCGGTCTCCGGTCCGTTCGGCAAGCCGCTCGAAGTACTCGTTCGCTGCCTTCTTACCTTCGGCATTGCGTGGGAAGAACAAGAAATGCCTCGCATCCTTGCGTGTGAGGAAGGCTTTGAGGTAGGCCCCACCAACGATGAACGGCATCTTCGCGATACCACCGCCTCCGCGCGGCCCGGTTCCAGCAAGGACCATACGGCGCACCAGGTCGGGGGCTTGCAGAGCGACCATCTGGGCGACCGCGCCCCCGAGGGAGAAGCCGAACAGGTCCACCTTCTCGCAACCGAGTGCTCGGATGAACGCGATCGCGTCAGTACCCATCTGCTCCACATCGGTCGGCACCGACGAGCCGGTGGCTCCCACGCCCCGATTGTCAAAAGCGATGACGTGGTGCTGTTCTGCGATCCCGTCGATAACACGGGGGTCCCAATCATCGAGCACCGCGGTGAAGTGATGCAGGAAAACGACCGGAACGCCTGATGGCGGCCCGAGTTCACGGTAGGCGAATGGGACGCCGCCGACGTCGAGAATCTGGGTCGGTGCGTTCTTCCAGGTAGTCATGTTGTCTTCCTCCGGTAGTGACTGGGTCGATGCACGGGAGCCGCAGGCCACTGGGCAGCCCTCACGGCGCGGCCGACGTGCTCGTCGTTGCGCCGGATAAAGAACACCTACTGATTCATAATATTATGATCGTACTTTCATTGTCGAATCAGCGACACCCGGTCGAACGGAGGTGATCGGGGTGCTCATAGCCACGCACGGCAGCAGGGGGTTGTTGCTCGAGCCGGTAGCCGTCGCATGGCATAGAGCCTGCGCCATATATTGCGGTCGACCAGAACCTCACCGGGAGAAGCCGAGTCAAGTCAATCGACTGGCGATGTTCACGTAGAACCGCACCCGCCTACCCCTTCGGGCTCGGCTAAACCACCTAGTCGTCCAGCGATCTGATGGTCTCTGGTTTGGTGGCCTCGGGGAATCGCTGGGTCAGCACGAGTGCGTATAGCTCGAGTCGCACACCGAAGGACCAGCGCCTGCGGGCCATTACATCGGGCGCAGCAGCCGGATCGCCTGCAGCGCAACATAGAGTTCGGCTGCTTGTGCCGGGTCATCGCAGTCACGGCCGGTGAGGTCGCGGATCTTACGCAGCCGGTAGAGCACGGTGTTGCGGTGGTAGTGCATCTGCTGCGCGGCAGCCACAGTCGACCCTTTGCATTCGAACCACGCGTTCAGGGTCTGCAATAAAGCTGTCCGCTCCGCCTCCGGCAGGTGTATGACCGGCCCGAGGATTTGTGCGGCCGCACTGTGCGCCGCATCGGGTAGCCGGACCAGCAGTAGTGCCAATGGGGCCGCTTCGTAGCGGGTAATCGCGGTCGCGCCACTCGGTGTGCATTTCAGTGCGAGTCGCGCCTCGTCGAGCCCGGCAGCGATGCCTTGGGGGCCGATGAATGTGCGGCTGACACCGGCACGAGCTTCGATCACCGCGCCGAGTAAGGCTACGGCAGTGTCGATTTCGGCGGCCGAGTGTGCGCAGATCACCCCGTTCTGGGTATCGGCGTAGCTATCCCAGATCGAGACGATGCCACGGTCGTTGAGCTTCGTGATCGCGGCCGGCATCGTCGTCCGGGTCGGTCCGGCCTCGGCGGCGACTACCACGAACACTCCGGTCTCTGGTAGGCCGAGAGTGCGCGCCGCGTCCAATACCATCGCGGGATTCTCCGCATGGTCGTCGAACAGGGTCCGAATCACCCGGGCTCGCGACTCGATATCGGCAAGGGCGAGCAGGGTTGCGGTCTCGCGGTAGGTCTCGGCCGCGGCGTCGGAGTATCGGTCGACAATGGCCCACAACTCGGCCGGAATCTTCAGCAGCTCGCCGTCGGCGACACCGCCCGCGCGGACCAGCAACTCTTCCCAGATCAGCCGACCACCGAGCCGATAGGCGTGCAGCATCGCCGCTATCGGCAAGCCCTGCTCGGCCTTCAATCGGCCTGCCGCACGCGCGGATTCGAGTCGGACCGGATCGCGGCCCGCGAGGTAGCCGAGCATTGCGGTCAGGTTGTCCAGGCAGGCGCCGCGCAGTTGCGCACGGGTCAGCAGTTGGGAGTCCAGGTACGAACGTTCGGATGCGACGATCCGGTCGGCGAGCTCGTCGGCCAGCGAATCCACCGATTCCAGCAATTGCCTCGCGAGTTCGGTGGCCGCGATCGAATGCAAGGGGCTGGCCACCAGCGCAGCGTACCACCCGGGAGTGTGTGCCACGCCACACCTCGATTGTGCCGCCGCACAAAGTCGATCACCCACACCCGCGACCGTCGCCCATGGTGCGCGACGGCGTTGGTGCGGACAATTCGGGCTATGACCATCAACGATTCGCCAACCGACGTGCGGGGCGCCGTCGACGCCGCGCTGTCCGACCTTGCCGAGGGCGAAAAGGCTTGGGCCGCGATCTCCCTGGCCGCACGCGCCGAGCTGCTCGGACGCGTGCGGGAGCTCACCGCGAAATACGCCCGCGAGTGGGTCGATGCGGCGATCAGCTACAAGCGGCTGGATCCGCGGACGGCGCTGGTCGGCGAGGAATGGATATCCGGACCCTATGCGATGGCGGCCGGGGCCGGGGCGCTGGAGCGCAGCCTGCTCACCCTTGCCGACGGGCGCAGCCCACTCGAGAACGCACATTTCGGCACAACCGGCGGACGCACGACGGTCCGCGTGCTGCCCACGTCGGTCTTCGACTCGTTGCTGTTGAGCGGATTCAGCGCCGAGGTGTGGCTCCAGCCGGGCATCGGCCGGGCCGAAGCCATCCGAGCGGCGGGGCTGGCACAACTCGACCCGGTTCGCACTCATGGGATAGGCGTGGTGCTCGGTGCGGGCAACATCACCTCGATCGCTCCATTGGACGTGCTCTATGAACTGATCGCGCACAACCGCGTCGTCGCCTTGAAACTGAACCCGATCACCGATCCGCTATTGGAACCGTTGACCAAGGTGCTGGAGCCGTTCATCGCGATCGGCGCGGTCCGGATTCTCACCGGCGCAGCCGATGTCGGCGAATACCTGGTACAGCATCCGGACGTCGCCCACGTGCATATGACGGGCAGCGCAGCAACACACGATGCGATCGTCTGGGGGCGCGGCGAGGATGCCGTGGCACGCAAGGCCGCCGGTCGACCTCGACTCGACAAACCGATCACCAGCGAACTCGGCGGCGTCTCTCCGACCATCGTGCTGCCCGGCCGGTGGAGCAAGGCCGACCTGCGGTTCCAGGCCGAACACATCGCCACTCAGCGCTTACACAACGGCGGATACAACTGTGTCGCGACACAGGCCGTTGTGATTTCGTCCGACTGGGATCAGAAGGACGACTTCCTTCGAGAGCTGCGCACCGCCTACGATGCCGCACCGAGCCGGCCCGCGTACTACCCGGGCAGCGACGATCGCGTCGCGTCAGCCGAATCGACCTATCCGAGTGCCGAGCATTTCGGCGGTCGAGTGTTGCTGTCCGGCCTGCGCGGCGACCGCAGCGAAACTCTGTTGCAGACCGAATATTTCGCACCCGTCCTCGGCGTTGTCGAATTGTCCGGCCTCGGAGCCGATTTCGCGCGTACGGCGGCGGCCACGGCGAACGATGAATTCGTCGGCACGCTCGGGGTGAACGTCATCGCACATCCGGCGACCATCCGTGCGCTGGGCGCGGAATTCGACGAACTGATCGAGCAGTTGCGCTACGGCACGATCGCGATCAATGCGTGGACCGGCGCCGGGTTCCTCACCGCTGCGGCAACCTGGGGTGCATATCCGGGCCATACGATCGATGATGTACAGAGCGGAATCGGCGTGGTGCACAATGCATTCCTGATCGACCGGCCCGAACGGACGGTCGTGCGCGGTCCGTTCCGCCCCGCACCGCGCTCGGTGTTGCACGGCGAGTGGTCCCTGACACCGAAGCCACCGTGGTTTGTGAACAATACGACCGCGGCGACAACCGGTCGGCGGCTTGCCGCGTTCGCGGGAGCACCCGGATGGGCAAAACTGCCCGGAATCTTCGCGTCCGCGCTGCGCGGCTGATCCAGGAGCACACGTGGACACCTACGCCGATTACGTCGTCATCGGTACCGGATCGGCGGGCGCGGTCGTCGCCAACCGCCTCAGTGCCGACCCCGCCACCAGCGTCATCGTGTTGGAAGCCGGGCCCAAAGACACAAACAAGTTCATCCATATCCCCGCCGCATTCTCGAAATTGTTTCGCAGCGATGTGGATTGGGATTACCGCACCGAACCGCAGCCCGGCCTCGGCGGCCGCGAAATCTATTGGCCCCGAGGCAAAACACTGGGCGGCTCGTCCTCCCTCAACGCGATGATGTGGGTGCGCGGATTCGCCGCGGACTACGACGAATGGGCCGAGCGAGCCGGAAGCGAATGGTCCTTCGCCGAGATCGTGAGGTACTTCCGCAAGATCGAAGCAGTCGAGGGGGCACGCGAAGCCGATGAGGGTGTCGACGGTCCGCTACATATCGCGCGACAGCGCAGTCCACGCCGGTCCACTGCGGCATGGCTGGCGGCAGCGGTCGAGGCCGGGCATGCGGTGGAGCGCCCGAATCTGCCCGAGCCGAAAGGGTTCTGCGAGACCGTCGTGACGCAGAAGGGCGGCGGCCGCTGGAGCACAGCGGACGCCTACCTGCGGCCCGCGCTCGGCCGAAAGAACCTGACGCTGCACACCGAGGCCGTCGCGACACGCATCATCTTCGATGGCATGCGCGCTGTGGCAGTCGAATTCGAGTCCGGCGGCAAGCGCGCGGTCGTGCACGCCCGCCGGGAAGTGGTGCTGTGCGGCGGCGCGATCAACAGTCCGCAGCTGCTGATGCTGTCGGGCATCGGCGATCGTGAACATCTCGCCGAGCACGGCATCGCCACCGTGCACCACGCACCCGAGGTCGGCGAGAACCTGATGGACCATCTGGTCGCGATGCTCGGCTTCGACGTCGAAAACGACACCTTATTCGCCGCCGAAAAGCCACTGGAGCTCATCAATTACCTTGCCAGACACCGCGGCATGCTCACCTCCAATGTCGGTGAGGCCTACGGATTCGTGCGTAGCCACCCGGACCTGGATCTGCCCGACCTGGAGCTCATCTTCGGACCCGCCCCGTTTTTCGACGAGGGAATCGGCGAACCATACGGACATGCGGTGGTGATGGGATCTATTCTGCTCAAACCCGAGAGCAGAGGACGGATCTCGCTGCGCTCCGCGAACCCGCTGGCAAAGCCGATCATCGATCCCCGCTATCTGTCCGACGGTGGCGGAGTGGACCGCGCGGCTATCCTGGCGGGCCTGCGCATGTGCGCGGAGATCGCCGAAGCGCCGGCTTTGAAAGCCCTGCTCGGCAAGGTCGCTCGGCCCTCGGGCGCGGCGGATACCGGCCCGGAAACGCTCGAACTGGCGCTCACTACCTGTTCGCACACGCTGTATCACCCAGTGGGCACCTGCCGGATGGGTAGCGACGAAACCAGCGTAGTGACACCGGAATTGCGGGTTCGTGGGGTCGAAGGTCTGCGCGTCGCGGACGCCTCGGTGATGCCGAGCATCATTCGCGGACACACCCACGCCCCGAGCGTGCTGATCGGCGAGAAGGCAGCCGAGCTGATCCGCGGCTCATAGCCGGCCCTCGGACACCCCTGCCGGGCGGTGGCCGTCAACTGGCGCCCGTCGGGCGAACCTCATCGGTCCCGCTGACACAAATCAGCCGCCACCTACGCTGCGGGCGATTAGCGGCGTAGGTGATTGCCGACACGCGCGTTTCGTGCGGTCGTCTGCCCTGCATGCCTCGACTCCGGACGGTGGACACGGGTCGTGGCACTATCAGGATCCGAAACGGATCAGGTGAGTTCAGCGGTTTGTTGCTTGGCTGATTCGGTAGCAATGGAGAATTCAACTAGGGCGCTTCGGCGTTGTCAGGTAGCTCAGATCCTCCGGGAACGTAATCGCACTGCGTCGAGCCGTCACCGGCCGCGATATTCAGCTCGGTGATGGCGAATCGGGGCCCACCGCTCCGCGACGGCCGGCGAGCTCACCATCAGGCGTTCGATCGGCGATCTCCCACTCGACGGCCCCGACACCGCGCGGGTTGACCCACTTCCATAACTTCGTTATCCTAAGTCCATCGTCCATGCCGAGGCGCGCTGATTGCAGGGTGCAATCCATGTTGCGGACACACCTTCCGGGCAATTCCATCGGCAAGTGGCCGAGGCCATCCACACCACGCATCACCCGAGAGATGAGAAGGCAGGTGACATGAAGGCGTTCATTGTCGAGTCCTACGGCAAGGACGGGCTACGGGCCGCAGACGTTCCCGAGCCCAGCGTGGGCCGTCGTGACGTTCTGGTCCAAGTCCGCGCGGCCAGCATCAACCCGCTGGACAAGATGGTTCGCAACGGCGAGTTCAAGCAGCTGCTGAAATACAAGCGCCCGTTCATCCTCGGCCACGACGTCTCCGGCGTCGTCACCGAGGTCGGCGCGGACGTGCGGGCCTTCAAGGTCGGCGATGAGGTGTATGCCAGGCCGCGAGACCTCCGGATCGGCACCTTCGCCGAGTCCATCGCGATCGACCAAGACGATGTCGCACTCAAGCCGCAGTCCTTCTCGTTCGAGCAAGCCGCAGCCGTACCTCTGGTCGCACTGGCCGCCTGGCAAGCCCTCGTCGATGTCGCCGACGTCAAGCCAGGCCAGAAAGTCCTCATCCACGCCGGCGCGGGCGGCCTCGGCTCGACCGTCATCCAGGTCGCCAAGCACCTGGGTGCCTACGTCGCCACCACAGCACGCACCAACGACATCGAAAAAGTCCGCACCTTGGGCGCCGACGAAGTCATCGACTTCACCAAACAGGACTTCGCCGAGATACTCACCGGATACGACGTCGCACTGGACTCACTCGGCGGCACCAATCTGGAAAAGTCGTTGACCGTGCTCAAACCGGGCGGACTCGCCCTCAGCGTAGTCGGCCCACCCGACCCCTCCTTCGCCGCACAAGTCGGCCAACCGCTGCTCGCACCCGTCATGGCCCTGTTGAGCCGCAAGATCCGCAAACAAGCCAAAAAGCAGCGAGTGCGGTACTCCTTCTTCTTCATGAAGGCCAACGGCGCCCAACTCGAGAAACTGGCCACGCTATACGACAACGGCACCCTACAGCCGGTACTCGACCGCACCTTCCCCTTCGATCAAACCCTCGACGCCATGGCCTACGTCGAACAAGGCCGCGCCAACGGCAAAATCGTCATCACGCGATGAGCGAACACCCGAGATAGCTACGCGCGAAATCCCTATCGATCAGCATGCCATTGAGCGGTCATAGCCCAATGGTGCAGGTACTCGCCTCGAGTCACGTCGTTGCGGTTGCGACTCACGTGAGATCGTCGACGGGGAACGCCCGAGCCTACGGACGATTTCACGGACCGCGCCACCCCGCATGCAGGATCGAGATCTGTTCTCGCTCTGCGATATTCAGATTGCGTTCCGGCGCGACGCCCCTGGGGAGACAACCGGAAGGCCGCCGCTGACCGTCCCCGTCGACGCGGGCTCGGCGCACCGACCTCGACGTCGATCGACTCGAAGCCGAACTGCACAAGCGCCCCGCGCTTCGGATGGCGGTGGGGTGCCGTCACCCAGCGTCGCGGGATTCCGACGTCGCTGAAATCGGCGAAGTGCTCGGCCAGCTCGAGGGTGATATAGCCGTGCACGAAGCTCCACAACTGGGCGGCGACGACTTCGGGTTCCCGCTGCCCGATTCGGCCGGAGTCCAGGAGCCGCTGGCACGCTTCGACCATGTGCGCGTAGGCGTCCCGGAAGGCCGGCGACCGCCCGCTGAAACGTATGTCGGAATCCCCCATCGGCCGATATGTCGCGCGCGTGGACAGACCGAACATCAGGTCATGGAGGTGGGGGTTCTCCCGCGCGACCCGCCGGCATGTCAACGCCATCGTGAACAGATCCGCGATCGGATCCGCGGTCACCGGCATCCGGGAAAACGCCTGGTCGAGGTCCTTGAATCCCCGGTCGACGACGGCTCGAACGAGTTCGGGGATCCCACCGAAGTGGCTGTAGACCACCATCGTCGACAACCCGGTCGCCGACGCCACCGTCCGCGCCTTGATGGCCGAAGGGCCCTGCTCGGCCAGCAGGCCGATGGTCGCCTTGACGAGCCGTTCCGGCACGCTTTCGCTGGTCGAATCCTCTGACACGTTCCTCATATTTCCACCTGACTCCACAGCCCTCCCGCCCCGCGACGGGGACGACTCTTGCCACACATCCTGTAACTTCGTTATATTAGCCTTGTAACTTCGTTATTGGCAGTCGGACAGGCATCCGCTCGGCTTGCCGATCCCAATCCACTTGCAGTACGGAGGCAGAGTCGATGAGACAACACAGCAAGGGCCACCTCGATATCGAGGACCGCGGCGCAGTACTGATCGCCCGCGTTGACGGCGGCCCGCACGGATTGTTCGGCCTCGAGATCGCCAACCAACTGGAAGCGTTGGTGGACCGCGTCGACGGCGACCCGAACGTGCACGCGGTCGTCTTCACCGGGGCGCATCCCCAGCGGTTCGTCAGCCATGCCGATGTCCGCTGGCTGCAGGAGGGAGGCGCCGCGGTGCCCTCGGTCAACCGACTCGGAGCCTCCGTTCTCGCGCGTACCGCGAAGAATGTGGACCGGGCCCGCCTGGGCCCCTTGGTGAACCGGACCCCGATGGGGCCCGCGGTCGAACTCGAGCGCCTGCACACGACGTTCCTTCGGATGAATCGCAGTGGCGTCATCTTCATCGCCGCTCTCAACGGTTCGGCTCTCGGCCTCGGGGCGGAGTTCGCCTGGGCGAACGACCTTCGGGTGATGGCCGACGGCGACTTCTTCATCGGCCAACCGGAGGTCCTCCTCGGCATCATGCCGGGCGGCGGTGGCAGCCAGCGCCTGACTCGCCTGATCGGCACGCACAAGTCCTTGGTCGCAATCCTCGAAGGTAAGCCGTTCACACCCGCGCAAGCACTCGCCAACGGGGCCGTCGACGACGTGGTCCCCCAGGACCAGGTCCTCGCGCGGGCGGTCGAACTCGCAGCCCACTTCGGCTCGCGGACAAAGGGATCGGTCGAAGCCATCAAGCGAGCGGTGTATTTCGGCGGGTCGATGTCGCTGACGGACGGCCTGCACGTCGAACGCACCGAGTTCCTCGGCACCGCACTGTCGAAAGAGGGCCAGCAGCTGATGCTCGACTACATGCAGAGCACTGAATCCAACGGTGAACTCCCCCTCTACAACCCCGACATCTACAAACAAGCGCTCGAACTGGGCACTGTGCCCGGGCGTCGCTCGACGAACGGACGATGAGACCACCCATGGCCGCCAAAAAGCCCTTCACTCGTCAGGACGTCTACTTCTCCTCCGGCAGCAGCACCTGTAGCGCGTGGCTCTACCTGCCGACCGGCGTCACCGCGCCACCTGTCGTCGTCCTCGGTCACGGCCTCGGCGCGACCCGCGAGATGCGCCTGGACGCCTTCGCCGAGCGTTTCGCCAAGGCCGGGATCGCCTGCCTGGCCTTCACCTATCGGCACTTCGGTGACAGCGGCGGCCAACCTCGCCAGCTGCTGTCGATCCGGCGGCAGCTCGACGACTGGGATGCCGCCATCGACTACGTTCGGAATCGCCGGGACGTCGACGGCGCACGAATCGCGGTCTGGGGCAGCTCGTTCGGCGGCGGCCACGCCATCACCGTCGCTTCCCGCCATCCCGAACTGCGGGCGGCCGTGGCCCAATGCCCGTTCACCGACGGTTTAGCCTCCGCGCTCGCGCTGGGCCCGGTCGCATCGCTCAAACTTGCTCCGGTGCTGGTCCGAGACCTGACGGCCATGGTCCTCGGCCGCGCACCGGTGACGATTCCCCTGGCCGCACCCCCCGGCTCCCCAGCCCTGATGAACGCCCCGGACGCGCTACCCGGCTACCAGGCGCTGGTCCCCAAGGGGACGACGTTCGTGAACGAGGCTGCCGCGCGGGTCATTCCGACCATCGCCGCCTACCGAC
Source organism: Nocardia sp. NPDC050630 (assembly GCF_044457245.1). Taxonomy (NCBI): domain Bacteria; kingdom Bacillati; phylum Actinomycetota; class Actinomycetes; order Mycobacteriales; family Nocardiaceae; genus Nocardia; species Nocardia sp. NPDC050630. The sequence continues at coordinate 1,233,271 of NZ_JBITGN010000001.1, read as the reverse complement.
CCGGACGTTCGGCAAAGAACATCACCATCCCGATCCTGTTCTGCGTCAGCAACACCGACAGTGTCACGCCGCCCGCGCAGACCCTCCGATACGCGCGCACGGCGCCCCGAGGGGAGATCAAGACCTACGACGCGGGCCACTTCGACTTCTACCTCGGCGATGCCTTCGAGGCGTTGGTGCGTGACCAGGTCGAGTTCCTGACCCGTCAGTTTGCCTCGGCGCCCGCCTCTTCGACTCCCGAACCGGATCGCGTCACATCAAGGTAGGTACGCTCGCGATGAATTTTGCTTCTCTGCCCGACCGCCGCGCCGAGCTCGACCCGCATGGACGAGCCGTCGCCGACGGGTCCCAGTCGCTCACCAATGCCGAGTTGCTGGACCGCGTTCAAGCGGCATCTCGTCACCTTCGAGAGCTCGGGATCGGCCACGGTGATGTCGTGGCCCTTCAGTTGCGCAACCGCCTCGAGTTCGTGCTGCTGCTGTTCGCGGCCTGGCGGCTCGGCGCCACCATCACCCCGGTCAATCCGAGCCTGACCGATAACGAGGTCGTTCGACAGCTCGACGACTCCGATGCCCGCCTGTTGGTGGTGGAGGACGACATAACTCCGGTCGGCGGCATCACCACACTCGCGGTGGGTGACGTGCACACCGAGGTGGCGGATATCCCTGAACCGACGTCGGCACTGGGTCTCCTGCATCGAACGGCGCTGGAGTGGGTTCAGCAGCCACAGGTGGACTCGTCCACGCTGGCCCTGCTCATCTACACCAGTGGCACCACGGGCGTTCCGAAGGGCGTAATGCTCGACCACGCCAACATCGATGCCATGGCGCTCATGGGCGTCGAGGCACTGGAGGTGGGACCGACCGACCGATGCTTGTTGATCCTGCCACTGTTCCATGTCAATGGGATCGTGGTCAGTATCCTCACGCCGCTGCTCGCCGGTGCGAGTGTCGTCATCGCAGGCCGATTCGATCCCCGAACCTTCTTCGATCTCGTCGAATCCGAGCGTCCCACCTTCTTCAGCGGGGTACCGACGATCTACAGCATTCTTGCCGCGCTCCCGGACGGTGTCCGGCCCGACACCTCGTCGCTGCGTTTCGCCGTCTGCGGCGCGGCACCGGCCTCGGCCGAGCTACTGACCCGATTCGAGGCCCGATACGGATTTCCCCTCATCGAGGGCTACGGGCTGTCCGAAGGAACATGCGGCACAACGATCAACCCGCTCACGGGCCCACGCCGCGCCGGGACAGTGGGACTTCCATTCCCGGGACAGGAGATTCGGATCGTCGACGATTCGGGCACCGAGGTCGCGCCGGGGGTGGACGGTGAGCTCGTCGTGCGCGGGCCCAACGTCATGCGCGGCTATCTCGGCCGTCCGGACGACACCGCGCGCGTCATCGTCGATGGCTGGTTGCACACCGGTGACGTCGGCCATGTCGACGCGGCGGGCTATCTGACACTGGTCGGGCGATCGAAGGACATGATCATCCGCGGCGGCGAGAATATCTACCCCAAGGAGATCGAGGACGTCCTGGTCGATGACCCGTCCGTCCTCGAGGCCGCTGTGATCGGGGTACCCGACGAAAAATGGGGCGAGATCGTCGTCGCCTACGTGCAACCACGGCCGGAATCGGCGATCGATTCCGCCGCGCTGAAAGCTCTGTGCGCCGAGCGGCTCACGCCCTACAAGCGCCCGACCTCGTTCATCGTGATGGACGCCATTCCGAAGAACGCGGTCGGCAAGATCGACAAGGTCTCGCTACGAACCACTCATGCTCGAGCCGCCGGGGCGTGAGGCCGTCGCACACGCGGTTACCACATGACCCGCCACAAGATCCTGTGGCGGGTCATTGCTTTTGCGCGATGGCCAACAGCCCGAGGACATTCCTGATGCCCTCATCCAGCACGTCGTCGGCGAGCTGTCGGTCGGAAAGGGCGCGAGATAGCTGCAAGGTCCCGGCCATCATGGCAAAAACACTGAGCACCCGCGCACGCGCCGATTGCGGATCATCCGGCCAGACCAGGGCGGCGATGTCATCGATGACCATCAACACACCGTCGGTATACGCCCGCCTCGTAGCATCCGAACAACGCCCGATCTCGTCGAGTAGCGCCGCCGAGGGACATCCGTCCTCGCGGCTGTCGCGATGTTCCGCCGAAAGATACCAACGCACGAACTGTTCCAGTCCGACAAGGTCTCGCACCTGCGCACCAACGCTGTCCCCCTGTGCACGCAGCTGATCGGCGACCGCGTTCGCGACCAGATCCTCCTTGGACGCGAAGTGGGCATAGAAGGCGCCGTTGGTGAGCCCCGCATCCTTCATCAACGTGGCGACCCCCGAACCATCGATGCCGCTGCGCTTGAACCGGCGACCGGCCGCCTCGATGATCCGACGCCTCGTCGCTTCCTTGTGCTCACTCCCGTAACGCATCCCGTACTCCTTCGACGCCAGCACAGCCATTTTGCCTCTAGCCGCTGCCACTCTATTGTATTATGATCGTAATCCAATATGTAAGGTCGGGATCGGAGATAGTCGGGCCAGCGGCGCTCATCCACACATTCGACCCGAAACCGCAGAGGCCATCAGCGAGGCCGCGCCTCTGTCCGCACAAGAATCCGGCTCGAGACCGACCTGATCGAAAGGAAGATTTTCATGACCTCCCTGCACGACCCGCTGACATTGCCCTGCGGCCAGGTGCTCCCCAACAGGATCATGAAGGCCGCGCTGAGCGAAGCGCTGGGCAACAAGAAGAACTCCCCCGACGGCCGCTTGGAGCAGCTCTACGCGACCTGGAGCCAAGGCGGGTACGGCCTGCTCATCACCGGCAACGTCATGGTCGATCGCACGCAACTCGGCGAGCCGGGCAACATCGTCATCGAGGATGAGCGCGACCTCGACGCGCTGACCCGCTGGGCAAAGACGACCAAGGACGCGGGCGTCCCGATCTGGGTACAGCTCAACCATCCCGGACGCCAGTCGAATCCCCTCGCGCTCGGACATACCCCCGTCGCCCCCAGCCCGATCCCCATGAACCTGCCCGGCGCGACCGTCCCTCGTGAGCTGACGCCCACGGAGATCGAGGACATCATCGAACGTTTCGCCGCCGCTGCGGCCGTATGCGAGACCGCGGGCTTCGACGGCGTACAGGTGCACGGCGCGCACGGATATCTTGTGGCACAATTCCTTTCGCCGTTGACCAACCAGCGCGATGACGCCTGGGGCGGTGACCCTGAACGACGCATGCGCTTCGCGCTCGAGGTCGTCCGCCGCATCCGCGCGCGAGTGTCACCCGGTTTCGCGGTGGGCATCAAGCTCAACTCGGCCGACTTCCAGCGCGGCGGTTTCACCGAGGAAGAGTCCCGCGGCGTCGTGGCGGCACTGGCGCGCGAGGGCCTCGACCTGATCGAGGTCAGCGGTGGAAGCTACGAGGAGCCGGCCATGATGGGCACGGCCGCGGCCAGTACCCGGGCTCGGGAGGCCTACTTCCTGGAGTACGCCCGCACGGTCCGCGCCCTCGTCGGCGATATCCCGCTGGCGGTCACAGGCGGTTTCCGGTCCCGCGCCGCGATGGACGATGCGGTCCGCTCCGGTGAGTGCGACGTCGTCGGCATCGGCCGACCGACCGCGACGACGCCCGACGCCGCCGACATAATCCTCGCCGGGCGCGCGCAGACCCTCACCGCGCACCGGATACAAGCCGGTATGCGCGGCGTCCTCAGCAAGGTCACCGATATCAAGGGGCTCGACGGATTTCTCGACCTCGGCTGGCACACAGACCAATTGCACCGTGTGGGTGCCGGTCTGGAGCCGGATCTGAATCGGGGTCGTATCGCCACTGCTCTCGCGTTGCTGCGCCGCAACGGCCGGGCGTCTTTCGGATCCAAGCGCGGCCTGTAAGTAGATACCCCGACAGAGTTAGGAGTCCGCGATGACTGCGATCAAAGACGCCGTCGTCCTTGTCACCGGCGGCAGCCGCGGCATCGGCAAGGCGATGGTCGAGGAGTTGTACGCTCGCGGCGCCCGCAAGGTTTATCAGCGCCGCCGACGTCGCCACCCTCGCCCTCGACGGCATCGAGTCCGGAGCGTATGAGGTACTCGCCGACGACATCTCACGGCAGGCCGAGGCAGGACTTGCCGGGGACATCACGGCGCAATATCCACAGCTGGCGAGCTGACACCGAACGCTGCCAGGACCGCTCGACAACCTGATCGGCACCGCCGACATGACGGGGCGCAACTTCATCCCGTAGCCAACCAGTGAGGAGAGACCGCGACGATGAGCACGATATATAAGGACGCGCCCACCAAAACTATCGATGTCGGCGGAACCAGATTCTGTCACCGTTCTAGTATTCGACGTACCGGGGAAGCTGAGCGTCACGGCTGCTGATTCCGGACCGTTCGCAGGCGTGCCGCTGCTGTTGTCGCCGTTCTCGTACTCGACGTACCGGGGGGAGCTGAGCCTCGTCGGCCGCGTCTTGCTCGAACCACCCCGCCGGCTGCGACCCCGCACCACCACTACCGCACAACATCACCCACCGATCCTGGGACCTGCGCCCACCGATATACAGCGGACTCCGGACACCACATGGCCACGATCGGTCGCACTCTGGCGCGCATCGGCGCCGGTGACCACCGGGATGTGGTGGCCCGCAAGTGTTTCCGATGCGGACACCAACGTCACCCGCCTGCGACCAGCACCGCAGAAAGTCATCGGGCCACGTTGACCAGCTGGAAGCTGATGTCCATCACAACAGAGTGGGTCTTATCGCCACACGACCCGCGATCACCGTCGCGAACCACGGACCGAGAATCGCCCCAGTCAAACACAACACGAACCCGATCGCACCGGCCACTGCGGAGACAAGCCACAGGAGGCCGTCGGATCCGAACTGCCGCTTCACATCGCCGCGGCCCTACTCGGCCACCTCGATCTCGACACCACCCGCGGCTACACCAACCCTCGGGAATTGCATCAGACGGGCGAGTTTTCGCAGGTCGCCTGCTGAGAAGGGTGGGGCAATGGTCGCATGAATGGGATCAATCAGGCGGATTGACCTGAACCGATCACAGACCGCACCCGTCTGATGCATGATCCTTGCCTTGAAAGGTCGCATGATTCGGGGTGAGGAGGACTGGTGGCCCGGCGTGATCTGGAGGGTTCGGCGTACCTCGAGCTGGTTTCCGGTGTGGTCCAGCTACATCCGCAAGACGCGATGGTTGATGCGATGCTGCGGGGCTGGCGCGCTCAGCAGTCCGCACGGGGGTTGCAGGAAGGTACCGTCGCACCGCGAGAGCGGTTGGTGCGCAGCTTCATCGAGTTCAGCAATGAATATCCGTGGAACTGGCTGCCCGGCCATGTCGAGGAGTGGACGCTGTGGATGACCAGCGAGAAGCACCTGGCACCGTCGACGATCCGCGGGTACCAGACCGATCTGAGGTTGTTCAGCGAGTATCTGTGTGATGTTCGCTACGGGTGGGCGGCCGCGTGTGAAGAGCGGTTTGGTGCGGGCGTACATCCGGTGCCGATCTGCCACGAGTGGAACACCATCGTGCACCTCAACGACTACGAGGGTGATCCGGAGGCGCGCCCGTTCACTCGCGCGGAGTTACAGCGGTTCCTCGACTACGCCGACGAGCAGGTCGAGCGGGCGGTGCGCGCGAAACGTAAAGGCGCGCTTGCGGCCTACCGGGACGCGACGCTGTTCAAGGTGATGTATGGGTGGGGGCTCCGGCGAACCGAAACTTCGAAGCTGGACGTCGTCGACTGGGGCCGGAACCCGAAAGCGCCGGAGTTCGGGCGCTACGGGATGTTGCATGTCCGGTACGGCAAGGCGGTGCGCGGGCAGCCGCCGAGACGGCGCAACGTTGCGTCGGTGATGGGGTGGGCGGTGGAGGCGGTGTCCGATTATGTCGAACACCTCCGCCCGAAGTTCGGGTTCGACGAACATTCGGCACTGTGGTTGACCGAGCGCGGCGGTCGGGTCAAACCGGCCGAGATCAACGCCCGGTTCGTCACTTACCGTGATGCGCTGAAACTGCCGAAAGCCCTTTCGCCACACAGCCTTCGACATTCGTGGGTCACTCATCTGACCGAGGCCGGAGTTGATCGGCTTTTCATCCAGCAGGCCGTCGGGCATCGATGCGATACCTCCACGGCGATCTACACCCACGTGTCGAGCGATTTCATGAACACTGCCCTGCGCAACGCTCTCACACCCGCGCTGGGACAGCCCGCGTCTGATCGGAAGGATGCCTGAATGGCCCGCAAGCTCGACTACCGCTGGAACCTGCGGCAGGTCATGGCCACCCGGGAAATGTTCGCGACCACCGACTTGATCGAACCGTTGGCGCAGCGCGGGATCCGCCTGTCTTCGAGCCAGGTCTACCGGCTGGTCACCGAACGCCCGGAACGGCTGAGCCTGAAAGTGCTGATGGCGCTGCTGGACATCCTCGAATGTCGCATGGACGAACTGGTCGAACCAGTGGCCGCCGCGACGGCCCCGGCCCGCCGCAAACGTACTGCCACCGGGGAGGAAGCCGGTGTCGGCGAGTTGCGGCCCCGACGCGCCCAGATCACCGGTCTCGGCGAGTAAGCCGTGCCTACGCTCGCACCGCAGGTGATCGCCGACCCCATAGGCGTGGTCATCGAGTTGGTGACCAGGCATGACAACAGTCTCGACATCTCGGTGGTGACCGGAATCGTCGAGGCGGTATCCGGTGGCCGCGCCAAACGGCGTCGGCTGGCCCAGGCCCTGCTCGATCGGCCGCAGGTGCTCGCCGACGGCCGCTCACCGGGTCCACGGGTGGTCGCTGATCTTCTGGCGAGATTGAAACGAGCTGGCGCGGTGACGATTTCAGCACCCGTGTGCGCCAAATGCGGCAAGCCCGTAGGCCGCAGCCTGCAACGCGCCGGCCAAGACTGGTACTGCCACAATTGTTTTGCGCCCCGATACGCGCAACCGTGTGCGGGTTGCGGACAACATCGCCATGTCCACAGCCGCGACCGTGAGGGCCGCCCGCGCTGCAAGAACTGCCCACCCGAACCGGACCGCGATCCGGTCGATGTCGTCATTGCGACGGTCGCCTCCATCGACCCCGCGCTGCCGGTCGACACCGTTGCGGCGGCAGTGAAAGCGGTCGTGCCGAAGCCAGGACAGCGATGGCCGCTGGCCTGGGCAGTGGAATCGCGGCCCGAGCTGTTCCTCGGCGCCGGTGCTGAAGCACCGGTTCCGGCAGTGCTGCGGCTGATCGATCGACTCTGCGACGCGGGCTCGGCGATCATCGCTCACCCCGCCTGCCCTGGCTGCGGCCGCACGATCCACCTGCACCGCCCGATCAGCGGAAAGTGGTTGTGCCGCACCTGCACCGCCAGAAGCCGCGCACAGCAGTGCGCCCGCTGCGGGGTGATCCGAGAAGCCGCCACACGCGACGAGCACGGTCGTCCTCTCTGCCCCGGCTGCTTGATCCAGGATCCGATCAACCACGAGACCTGCATCGACTGCGGGCGCCCGCGACCGGTCAGCATCCGCACGGCCGCCGGCCCGCTCTGCGGGGCATGTGTTCCCGACGTCACCGCCGAATGCTCGATCTGCGGTCGGAACGCGACCTGCACCATCTCCGCGGCCACGGGACGACCGTGGTGCCGGATCTGCAAATCACGATGGGCCCGCTGCAGCGGCTGCGGTGAACGCCGACCCGTTCGTGGCGGCACCGTCGATGCACCGCTCTGCGCTGCCTGCACCCGCGACGAACCCGGATTCTGGCGATCGTGCCCCAACTGCGGCGAACCAGGGCGAATCTTGGCCACGGTGTGCGGCCGCTGTCGACTTGACCACCGTCTCCACGAACTGCTCGGCGACGAACACGGACAGATCCACCCCCACCTGCAGCCCCTCTACCAGGCACTCATCCGCGTCGAACGGCTACCCACGGTCGAAACCTGGCTTCGCCGAAGCGCAGCCCCCGCCATCCTCCGCGCTCTGCAGGCCAACGGCCAGAAGCTGTCGCACACAAGTCTGGATGAACTACCGCCCAGCAAGACGCTCGAGCACTTCCGCAGCGTGCTCGTCGCCACCGGCACACTGCCACAACGCGACGAGCACATGGCCTGGCTGGAACGCTGGGTCTACACCGTCATCGCCGATCGCGTCGACCCCGACGAACGAAACCTGCTGCACCGCTATGCGATCTGGCATGTCATCCGCCGACTCCGCCACCGCACGCACGGCCGCACCGTCACCCGAGGGCAAGCCGCCGCCGCACAGGCGACCATCAAAGCCGCTGGCGCACTGCTGGACTGGCTCGGCGACCGTGACCTCACACTGGCCAGCGCCACCCAGCCAGATCTCGATGACTGGTTAACGACCCAACACGTGAACGCAGGGAACTTCGTCCGCTGGGCTCGCAGAAACAAACTCACCTGCCTCGACTACACCGCCCAACGCTGGCGCGGACCCGTCAGCTGCATCGACACCGAAACCCGTTGGACTCAGGCCCGTCGACTCCTACACGATGACACCATCCGATCCGAAGACCGCGTCGCTGGCCTACTCGTGCTCCTCTATGCCCAACACGCGACCACGATCAGCCGACTCACCGTCGAAGACGTCCACATCGCCGACGACCGAACCCAGCTTCGGCTCGGTGACGAACCGATCACGCTGCCAGAGCCATTGGCCGGCCTGATCCGACAACTCACCGAAACCCGACGCGGCCACGCAGCGATCGCAGAACCCGACACCGTGACTTGGCTCTTCCCCGGAGGTCGCCCCGGACGACCGCTCAGCGCGGAACGACTGATCGAACGCCTCCACGACCTCGGTATCCGCCCCAGCGAAGCCCGCAACACCGCACTGTTCCAACTCGCCACCGAACTACCCGCCGCGATCCTGGCCCGAATGCTCGGCATCCACATCAGCGTCGCCGCCAACTGGCAACAGGTCAGCAGCGGCGACTGGATGAGCTACGCCGCCCAGATCAGTCGCCGGGGGAAATGAAACCGACCACATCGACGGAAAGCGTTGTGAATGAACACATTCCACACTCGACCCGATCCCGCCCCACCGCGAGACCTGCGGAGCTTGCCGCCCAGACACAACGAACTCGTTCTGCTGCGCCCATGGACAGCCGACGACCTGCCTGTCATCGCCGAAGCCAGCGTCGATCCATACATACCCCTGATCACGACCATCCCCGCCCACTACACACCCGACCAGGGCGCAGCCTGGCTGCAACGCCAAACTGACCAAGCGGCAACACGAAAGGGATGCCCACTCGCGATCGTCGCCACAACCACCGACGAGGTCGTCGGCTTGGCCACCATCAACACCATCGACTGGACACACCGCCGCGGCAACATCGGCTACTGGATCCTCGACCGTCACCGCGGCCTCGGCTACGCCAAAGCCGCCGTCACCCTGCTCATCGAAATCGGTACTGAACTCGGACTCATCCGACTGCAAGCACTCATCGAGCCCGACAACACAGCCTCCCAAACCGTCTGCAACACATGCGGCTTCACCCGGGAAGGGATCCTGCGCCACTACCACCGCATCGGTCACACCAACCGCGACATGATTATGTTCGCCCGAATCCTCCCGACCGATCCGAACGACTCCACTGCCGTCAGTGGATCCGCATCTGAACAGACGCATTCCGACAGTTCCAATATCTGATGTCGCCAGAGGCCGTCTTCGCTGAGGACGTCATCAGGCATCACCAGCAATTCATCACACACCGCCGCGCCCTGCGCGACAGCGACGAATACCGCCACGTCACACCCGAGGAATGGACCGAGTTCGAAAAAGCACTTCCTGCTGCACCGGGTCGAACTCGCGCCCAGATAGCAGCCTGGATCGTGGAAGAAGCCGAACAACAGAGTTGACGGGCCTGAGTTTCGAATGCCGGCTGCCACAGTCAATCACGGAGGTTATTCACACGCCAGTTTGTAGAGATGGAGTGCGATTACCCAGGAGGTCGTTTCCGGGGCAGTTGTCGCCAAACCAGCTGGATGGAGGGCGTGGGAGTACCGGCACCGGTCGTCCTGGTCCTATTTAGCACCGCGTTCCGTTCGTAACCTGAGTTGCGATACAGACCACGAACCTGGTTCGTCACAGTGGCCGCTTCAAAGGAGGGGCAACTTTGTTGCCGCCCCGGTCGCGCCACGGCCGTCACGAGAGGAACAACCAACAAATGCCCGCAACACCGACCGCCGAGGACCTGTACAAGTACATCGGCAAGGCATTCGAAGAGGCTAAGAGCGACCCGATCCTCTTCGAGAAGCTCTCGAACACGCCGGGTGTCTTCAAGGTGCTCACCACCGAACCCGACGGCTGCATGATCATCGACATACCGAACCTGAGCGCCGTTCCCGGCGCAGCGGACGACGAGGCAGATGCCATCTTACGGATGACCGGCGAATTTGCGAACCGCTTCTGGCAGGGCGACCTCAATCTGACGATGGCTGTGATGAAGGGCCACATCGGCATGGAAGGGAAAATGGCAATTATGGCCAGAGCCGTTGCGGCGCAAACGAAGCTGTTCCCGACGTACATCGAACTGCTGAAGAACGATGGACGGACGGACCTGCTCGTTAAATGATGCCGCCCGAACGATGGAATGCAACATCGTGAAAGACGACTGGGTCTCGACGAGTCAGGGCTGCGCGGACAGCGGTAATCGATAGGTCGAAATAGGGAAGTAGATCTGTTTACAGATGCGCTCGAAGTCCTCGCGGACGACCTGACACGACAGGTCAAAGCGGGTCTCGCCGCTGCCCCCGCCGCGCTGTATTCCCAATCGGCTCGACGGTAGGCGATCCGGGCAACCGGATCGCTGCACCGACCGGCTATTCGCCGATCCCTCGATTTCAGGAGCCCATGATGACAACAACACAGCCCGTAGCCTTGGTAACGGGCGCTTCCTCCGGCATCGGTAAGTCCGCTGCAATCGCGCTGGCGCAGAAGGGGTTCCGAGTGATCGGAACCGGCCGCGTCACCGCGCATCTCGCCCCGATCGAAGGGGTGACGTTCCTCGATCTCGACGTCACCGATGACGCCTCGGCGGCTGCCGCTGTCGCGGAGGTGATCGCGCAGTCGGGGCGGCTCGATGTGCTGGTCAACAACGCCGGTATCGGTTCGGCGGGTGCGGCCGAGGAAACCTCGATCGCACAAGCGCAGCATGTCTTCGATATCAACGTCTTCGGCGTCATCCGAATGACGAACGCGGCTTTGCCGCATATGCGGGCGCACGGCAGCGGGCGCATCATCAACCTCTCCTCCATCCTCGGGCTCATTCCGCAGCCGTACATGGCCGTATACGCCGCCTCCAAGCACGCCGTCGAGGGCTATTCCGAATCGCTCGACCACGAGGTCCGCGAATACGGCGTGCGGGTTCTGCTCGTCGAACCCGCTTGGACCAGTACCGCATTCGAGGCCAACAGCGTGCTCCCCGACCGACCCGTACCCGCCTACGCCCGGCAGCGGCGGGTGTTCGATGAATACATGGCCGAGTCGTTCAAGACCGGTGACGACCCCGCCCTCGTCGCCAAGGCGATCGTGGCGGCAGCTACCGACACCAAACCGAAACTGCGCTACACCGTGGGTCAAAGCGGCCGTGTGAGCACCCTGCGCCGACTGGCCCCTGCTGGGATTTTCGACAAGCAGCTCCGCAAGCTGAACCGACTGCCCGCCTGACGCCATCCGCAGAGGAGGTGGGGGCCATCCGGCCCCACCTCGCCCGCGACCGGAGCGGCATCATCGTCACCAGGCGAAGAGCACCTTCCCGACGCGGTCGGCCTGGGTGGCGTGGACCAGGGCATCCCGGTACTTCTCGAGCGGGTAGGCGGCCGCAATGGGGACCCGCAGGGCGCCTTCGGCGGCTAGGGCGGCGAGCCGGGCATAGGCAGCGGCGAATTCCGCGCGGGGAGCCGTGTCGAGCCAGCCCTTCTGCCAGAAGCCCCGGACGTGGAGATCGCGGAAAATGAGGTCGCCAGGCCGGATGACGACCGGGGCGCCGCTCATTCCCCCGTAGCTGACGAGGGTGCCGCCGTGGACGAGCCAAGGAGCGAGATCCGCGACTACTTCCCCGGCGGTCGCGTCGAGCAACAGCGAGATCCGCTCGTCGCCGAGCGCCTTCTTCGATTGCTCACCGAGATCCGGTCCACTGACGATCACGGCGTCGGCGCCCAATTCCAGGAGCTCCGCCGCGACCTCTGGCCGGCGCACCACATTGAGGGTGCGGTAGCCGGCCAGCTTGGCCAGGGTAATGACGTAGCGGCCCACGGCCGAATTGCCGCCGGTCTGACCGATCCACGCACCCGGCGGGAGATCGACGAAGCGCCGAAGCAGGAGGTCGGCCGTGAGGGGGTTGACGCCTAGCATCGCCACATGCAGGACGTCGGCCGCGGGATCGACCACTATGGCGTCGTCCTGGTCGATCGCGATCTGGTCCTGCCACGTGCCGTGCTTCAGGGTGGGCACGATCAGAACGCGCTCGCCGATGCGGACGGGATCGACAGCAGGGCCGACGGCGACGATTCGGCCGACGCCTTCGGTGCCCAGAGCGGCGGGCAGGGTCGGGCGATGGCCATAGAGACCCCGGATGAGGAGCAGGTCCGACGGGTTGATGGGAGCTGCCTCCAACGCCACGAGCACCTGTCCGGGTCCGGGTTCGGGGGCCGCCGACTCGATCAGCTCCGGAGCCGTGGTCGGCTTCCCGAATGCGCGCATGTGCAACGTCTTCATTTGTGACCTCCGGTCAATGATCGAATGAGAAAGCGCTCCTCACATGGGGCGCCTGGAGATAAAGAGGTCCCGGGGCACACTTGGGATGCTCTCGCCAGTCGCGTTCCAAGTGGGCGCCTGCTCCGCCGACGTTGTGCGGGCCCACTCCCACTCCCACGCCTCGGTCGAAGGCATCATGTTGACCGATCTTCCGATCCCCTGGGAGTGGTCCGCCGCAGGTGGCGCAGTTTCGAATAAACACCAACCTACGAATACGCGACGGCGACTCCTAGGACGATCGCGCCGCATCCCGGTACGGGTGTGACATCGCCAGGCTCCGTCCCCCTTGATCGCGGCCGGCCACCGGCCCGACAATCCGGGACCCGCACGGCTGTTGACCATATCGTCTAGACGATTTAGTCTAATCACGCATCGACGTCACTGTCGCGCACTCACTACGGACAAGGAGCCTTCATAGTCACGACCGCGAGCCCGGCGAGGTCACGTTCCACCGACGGCAACATCGCCATCATCACGGTCGAGGACAAGTCCATTGAACTGCTACACGTTGCACGTCGAAAAGGTTTAAGCACTAAACCTTTTCGACTTAGACGATAGCGAGAATTACGTGGGCTACTTTCGCCTCGGGGCCGTGGACATTCCGAAACATGCAGGCCGATCGCACTCGGCCGTTTTCGGGCCAACGTGACCGGCGGCATCACCATTCGAAGGCTCCGATCATGTTCGGCCTCAGTGACATACAACGAGAGAGGTAAGGAAATGAGCGAGAACTCACGCGGGGGAAAGTTTTACGCGCTGAATCTGTTCGACGTGGCCGACGAGGAGAAGTACCTTGCGTATTTCAGCCGTTTGCCCGAAGCGGCTCCGCCATATGGTGGTCGAATGGTGGCACTCGGTCGTTTCCGAGACAACGTGGCCGGTGACCTCGCGCCACGGCAGGTTCTATTTCTCGTTGAATGGGAGTCCGAAGAGGCGTTCAACAGCTTCCGAGACGATCCGGACTTGGCCGACTACCATCCGCTGCGGGAGAACTCGACGGCGTCCTATATCTGGCAGACATTCGATGGTCCCGATATGAGCGACCCTGACCTTTCGCTGGACGATGTACTGGCGGTACTCAAGCCTTGAGTCTCCTCAGTGGCGCGGGCGGGTTAGGTAGTCATCGGTAAATCACGTAAGCGCTCGGCTAGGTTTCCTAGCCGAGCGTTTTGCGTTAGCGGCCCTTGCCCCCTGCGCGGCGTGGTTCGCGTCGTTCGAGTGGGGACCGAAGCGGTTGGGCCACATTGTATTCGAGCTCTCCACTGGCCCCAAAGTACAACGCGCGGTAGATCGTTTCCTGCCTCAGTGGTGCGCGCGGACTCGCACGTATCGGACAATGGCCTCAGCGCGGTCGGCGGCCCGAAGCTTCCGAAGAATGTGTCGGGCGCGTGGTTTCACAGACTTCCATGATAAAAACGCCTCGCCGATGACCACCCGAGGAGCTTGTCAAGACTTCTGTGTATGTCGTTGCGACTTCGGTTATTCGACGTGGCCCGGATCGGTTCGGCGGGTGCGGCCGAGGAAACCTCGATCGCGCAAACGCAGCATGTCTTCGATATCAACGTCTTCGGCGTCATCCGAATGACGAATGCGGCTTTGCCGCATATGCGGGCGCAGGGCAGCGCGCGCATCATCAACCTCTCCTCCATCCTCGGGCTCATTCCGCAGCCGTACCTGGCCGTATACGCCGCCTCCAAGCACGCCGTCGAAGGGCGCGGCCTGTTGACCATAACGTCTAGACGATTTAGTCTAGACGCGCGTCCCACGTCGCTGACGCGAACTCACCATGGACAAGGAGCCTTCATGAGTCACGACCGCGAGCCCGGCGAGGTCACGCTCGAGACCGACGGCAACATCGCCATCATCACGGTCGAGAACGAGTCCAAAATGAACTCCTACACACCGGCCATGATGCGTCAGCTCGCCCAGCACCTGACCACGTTCGAGGAGGACGAGTCGCTGTGGGTCGCGGTGTTCCGCTCCGCCGGGAAGCACACCACCGCAGGCTTGGATATGCCGAAGTTCTTCGGTCCCGGCGCAGACGCGGACATCGACCCGGCTCTTGTCGATCCGTTCGCTCTGGGGCGGCGCGCAACCAAGCCGATCGTGGCCGTGGTTCAGGGCATCACCTTCACCGTCGGCATCGAGATGATGCTGGCCGCCGACATCGTGGTCGCCGCCGACACCGCGCAGTTCCAGCAGCTCGAGGTTGCCCGCGGCCTCGCACCCCTCGGTGGCGCCCATTTCCGTTATCTGACCCGGACCGGATGGGGCAATGCGATGTACCACCTGCTCCGGGCCGACAAATTCGACGCCCAGCGCGCCCTCGAGCTCGGCTTCGTTCAGGAAGTCGTGCCTTTCGGCCAGCACATCGAGCGCGGGATCGAACTGGCCCGCGAGATCTGCGCCAACGCTCCGCTCGGCGTGCGAGCCACCAAGGCGTCCGCCCTGAAGTACCTCGAACATGGCGAGTCCGCCGCCGTCGCCGCGATCGACGACGTCAAAGGCTCGGTTTTCGACAGCCACGACTTCCAAGAGGGAATTCAGTCGTTCATCGAGCGCCGCCAGGCCAACTTCCAGGGCAAGTAGTGACGGCGAGCAGCGGGAACGACCCCACTCCGGCACCCCGACCAGTTCCCCCAAGGCGTAACGAAACTGACATGAGTCCCGACCTGTTGCCCGTGGCCGGTAAGACCGGAAACCCGACGTGACGAATGTGAGCTTCGACTAAACCGGCCGCACCATGGTCGTGACCGGCGCTCGGCAAAGCGATCGGCACGTTGTTCGCACCACCCAATGAAATGGCTGCGGCCGTCGCCTTGCGCGCATCGGAGGAAGCCGCGTACATCACAGGCGTCGTGCTGCCTGTCGACGGCCGAATCTCGATGTGACCACGACATTTGACTCGCTCGACGATATCCGCGCAGCGGTCTGCACCGACCTCGGCGACAGCCGCTGGTTCGAGCTCACCCAGGCGGATGCGCGGCATGTCCTTTATCGCCGAACTCGCGGTTTCAGTCCTTCTGCTTCTTCCGTTTGAACGCGGTAACCGCCGACACCACCAGCGTCGAGGAGTTGGCGTGGTCCGGGAAAAGAGACTGCATGTGGGCGATCAGTTCGCGCGCGTTCGCAAGACCATCGACGTTGGCCACGAATTCCTCCAGGTAGTCACGCGTTTCGTCGATGCAATCGGCCGGGTCGCCGAGTTCGGGGCGCTTGTGTCCGGCGACCACCGTTGTGGGGTTCAGCGAGGCGAGGTAGTCGACGCCGGCGATCCAGTTCGGCCAGTCGTTCCGATTTGTCATCGCCAGCATGGGGTTGACACCGTTGTAGACCACGTCTCCAGCGATCACCGCTTGCAGGGTTGGGATATGGAGGATGGCGGTGGGGGCGGTATCGGCCTGCTCGATCTCGATGGCCACCACTTCCACGCCATCGATGGTGAGGACGAGGTTGTCGAACGGCTCGGGTGCCACGGCGTTGTCGAGAGCCAGCCCGCCGAGGAAATCCCGGACATAGGCGCGATCACTGTCGAGGTTGGCCGCGATGGCCTTGGCCACGGCCGGTACCGCCACCGCGCGGGCTTGCGGGAACCAGTTCAGCAGCCGCTCCAGACCGAAGTAGTGATCGAAGTGTCCGTGGGTGATGAAGATCGTGGTCAGCTGCTTGCCGGAATCCTCGATCAGATCGATCACCTCGTCGACATCGGCGGCGAGGAACTGCGTGTCGACGAGTATCGCTTCGGTCGGTCCAGTGATCAGGGTCGAGGTGGTGGGCGAGAACTGTCCACCGCCCGGCAAGTCGAATGCTTGGCAGGTGTAGACGTTGATTGCGAGATCGTTCATGCGGATTCGTGCTTTCTGTGTTCTTTGCTTCGAGAAATGTGCGGACGAAGTCTGCTCAGGACAGTCGTTCCAGGACCATGGCCATGCCTTGACCGCCGCCGACGCACTTGGTTTCCACGCCGAATTGCTTGTCGTAGGTCTGGAGGTTGTTGAGCAGGGTTGTGGTGATGCGGGCGCCGGTCATGCCGAGTGGGTGGCCCAGGGCGATCGCGCCGCCGGAGACGTTGAGCTTGTCTTCGTCGATGCCGATCTCGCGGGCGGAGCCGAGAACCTGCACCGCGAAGGCCTCGTTGACTTCGAACAGATCGATGTCGGACGGTTCAGACGATTTCGCCTGCACGGATGGCCTCGGCCAGGGCATGGACACGGCTGAGGTGATGAGCGCCGTAAAAGTCGGCCTCGGTCAGGCGCTGCCGGTCGGCGGTGGACAGTTCAGGGTGGGAGAGCACGGCGGTGACCATGCGGCCGTGCATCCACGCCCCGGCGAGCAGGCTGAGCAGTGTCAGGTAACTCACCGATCCGGCATACGCGTCGCGCGGGTTCGCCGCGGCCTGGGACAGCAGTGCCTGCGTGGTGTCACGTGCCGTACGCAGGGCGCGTTCGAGCCGTTCGGCGGTGCGCGTCGCCACCGGGTGGCCGCCGGATCGAAGCGGAACAAGGCTGGAGTCGATCAGTTCGAAGAACCGCCACGCCGCCGCACCATCGGCGCGAATCAGCTTGCGGCCGATCAGATCGTTGGCCTGAATCGCGGTGGTTCCTTCGTAGATCGGCATGATTCGCGCATCGCGATAGTGCTGTGCCGCGCCGGCTTCCTCGATGAAGCCCATGCCTCCGTAGACCTGAACGCCATCGGAGGCGATGCGCACCGCCTCCTCGGTGAACCAGCCCTTGAGGATAGGAACCCCGAATTCGGCCAGCTGACCGGCCTCGGGCGAGTCGGAGCGCTGCGAACGGTCGAGCCACTCGGCCACCTGCATCGAGAAGCCGCGCATCGCCGAGATCGAACTCGACATCGACAGCAGCAGGCGGGCAACGTCGGGGTGCTCGGCGATGGGGGTGCCTGCCGGGCGTCCGACCACGCTGCCCTGCACCCGCTGCTGGGCGTAGTCGCGGGCCTCCTGGTACGCGAGGTCGGCCAGACCGAGGCCCTGCAGCCCGACACCGATGCGCGCGTTGTTCATCATGACGAACATCCCCGCGAGGCCACGGTGCAGGTCCCCGACGAGATAGCCGGTCGCGTCCGCGTACTCCAGCACGCAGGTCGGACTGACATGCAGGCCGAGTTTGTGCTCCAGGGCGACGGTGGTGACGCGATTGCGCTCACCGATACCGCCTTCGCTGTCGACCAGGAACTTCGGCACCACGAACAGCGACAGCCCACCCAACCCCGCGGGCGCGTCCGGGGTGCGCGCGAGCACCAGATGCACGATGTTGTCCGTCAGATCGTGATCACCCCAGGTGATGAAGATCTTCTGCCCGGTGACCGCCCACGTGCCGTCCCCGTTGGGGCGGGCAATGGTCCGAATCGCGGACAGGTCGGTGCCGGCATCGGATTCGGTCAGGTTCATCGTGCCCGTCCACTCGCCGGACGCGATCTTCGACAGATACACGTCCTTCAACTCGGGACTCGCGGCCGAGTTCAAAGCCGCTGCCGCACCGGTCGACAACAGCCAGCACAACGAGAACGCGGGATTAGCGGCGAACCACAGCTCCGAGACCGCTTGACGGAGCAGGAAAGGCGCGCCCTCACCCCCGATCTCGGACTCGAGGCCGAACCCCACCCACCCGGCCCTGGCGACGGCCTGGTAGGCATCCTGGTAGCCGACCGGGGTTCGCACGACACCCTCGGACAGCACACTGCCGACACGATCGCCGACGGTATTGAGCGGATGCAGCTTGTCGACCGCGAATTCCGCTGCGGCGGTGAGGACTTCGTGAGCCTCACGCGCTTTGAGTTCACCGTCGGTCACGGCCTCGATAATGTCGGAGCCGAAGACTTCGCTATAGAGGAAGTCGTAGTGGGCGATGGGGGCTTTGTACACGGGCGTGGCCCTTCTAGAACTTGAGACCGATGGTTGTGGTGAGACCGCCGTCGAGCGGGATGACCGCTCCGGCAATGAAATTCGAGGCGCGAGAGCTGAGGAACACCGCCGTCGCCGCGATATCGGCGGGTTCGCCGATTCGACGGACCGGGGAGGCGGCGGTCAGCTGATCGCCGACCTCCGACAGCAGCGCTGCTGTCATCTTCGACGGGAACGGGCCGGGCGCGATGGCATTGACCAGAATGGTGGGCGCCAGTTCCGCGGCCAGATGGCGCGTGAGGTGGTGGATGGCGGCTTTGGACGCCGAGTAGGAGAAGTTGGGTACGCCCGGCACTGTCAGCCCGTCGATGGAGCCGATATTGATCACTCGGGCCGGGTCCTGTTCGGTGGACGCCTTCTCCAGTAGCGGGCGCGCCACGCGGGTCATCGTGAACGGCGCTTTGACATTGGCGCCCAGCACCCTGTCCCACGCGGCGTCGGGAAACTCGTCGAGCGGCGCACCCCAGGTGGCACCGGCATTGTTGACCAGCACGTGCAGCTTCGGTTCGCGAGCCGCGATCGCGTCGATCAACGCCTGGCACTGCTCGTCGCTGGTGACGTCGCACGGGATGGCGTGCACCGCACCGAACTCCGATAGGGCGGTCGCCGCCTCGGCACAGGCGGCCTCTTTCCGCGAGGTGATGTACACCCGGGCGCCTGCCCTCAGGTATCCCTCGGCGATCATGTAGCCGATGCCTCGGGTACCGCCGGTGACCAGGACCGCCTTGCCTGACACGGAGAACAGTTCGGGGAACATGGTGTCCTTTCCGGAGTACAGGGCCGTCGGCGGCGACCCGTTCGTCGAACGGTAGAGAGCGATCGCTATCGTAGTCAAGTCCGACGCCGACCTTAATGCAACTTGTTGCACAATGTCTACCCGAGGTCGATGATCGTTGTCGCCGGCCTGTCCCCCACGACACGGTGTTCGGACAGCTGAGCGCGGACGCATGGTCATCCGCGAATGCGTGGCCATCTACACACCCGAGCTGGGAGAGAAACGACAATGACCCGAGCAAACGATCGATCGATGACAGGCACAACCGAGGCCGAGCTGCACTCGGCGGGACTACGGTTCAGGCACAGCGGACCGATCGCCGAGATCACACTGTGCAAACCGGAACGGCGTAACACGCAGTCTCCGGCAATGTGGCGGGCGCTCGCCGGGTTAGGACAGACGATGCCAGCCGACGTTCGAATTCTGGTCGTGCGCGCCGAAGGGCCCAGCTTCTCGGCTGGTTTGGATCGCTCCATGCTGAACGCCACCGGCAACACCGAAACCATTGCCGGTCTGCTCGATGGTTCCGATGTGACCATCGCGCGGAAGATCCGTGAGTACCAAGACGGTTTCATGTTTCTGCGCGACTCGAACTTCATCTCGATCGCCGCTGTCCAGGGACACGCCGTCGGTGCCGGATTCCAGCTCGCCCTCGCGTGCGATCTCAGGATCGTGGCCGACAACGCGGTCTTCTGCATGAAAGAACCCACCCTCGGACTGGTGCCCGACCTGACCGGACTCACTCCCCTGGTTCGGCAGGTCGGGTACGGGCGCGCACTCGAAATCTGCGTTCGGGCGCGCAATCTCGACGCCAAGGAAGCAGAAGCCCTGGGATTGGCGCACTGCGTAGTGCCTGCCGACAATCTCGAGCGCGAGGTCGAGGACTGGGCTCGCGGTCTCTTACAGGCGGACACCGGTGCCGCTCGCGAGACCAAGGCGCTACTGCAGTCGGCCGAGGTCTCGGACATCGACCTGCAACGCCAACTCGAGGGTGCGGCCCAGGCGCGCCTGCTGCGTGCCCTCTTCGCAACTACGGACGGCCCCGGCCGACAGTTCTGAACCGGATTCCCGGCACATCCGTTCTGTCCGAACCATGGACCGCCATGGTTCGGACCGAACACGAATCAACACGGGCTCGACGACGGTCAGATCCTCGAGGCCAGTTCCGCGCCCTCCCGAATCGCGCGTTTGGCGTCCAGTTCGGCAGCGACCGACGCCCCACCGATGAGGTGTGTGGGTATCCCCCGTGTCAGCAACTCGTCGTAGATGTCACGCTCGGGCAGTTGTCCGGCACACACTATTACCGTGTCCACGTCCAGCGTTGTGGCGCGGCCGTTCACGGTGATATGGAGACCGTCGTCGTCGATAGCGTCGTAGGTAACTCCCGACATCATCTCAACGCCGCGGGACGCGACGTGTGCTCGGTGGATCCATCCGGTGGTCAATCCGAGGCCCGCCCCCACTTTGTCGGTCTTTCGCTGCAGCAAATAGACCCGGCGGGCCGAACCGAGTTTCGCCGGTGCCCGGACTCCGCCCGGCACGTGCGGATCGATATCCACCCCCCAGTGCTGGAAGAACTCCGCGCGAGGATCGGTATCGGAAGATTCCTCATTCGTGATGAAGGCGGCGATATCGAACCCGATGCCACCGGCACCGATGATGGCGACTCGATCACCAACCGGTGCCGTCCCGCGAAGCACATCGACATAGCTGACTACCGACCGATGCGACGCTCCAGCAATCGATATGCCGCGTGGCTTCACTCCCGTCGCGAGGACGATCTCGTCGAAATCCTCTGACAGCAGCAACTCTGCACAGGCCTGTGTCTTCCGCCGGATCGAGACGCCCGCCTCCTCGAGTTCACCCTCGTAGTACCTGATCGTCTCGCGATACTCCGACTTACCCGGAATACGCCAGGCGAGATCGAACTGCCCGCCGAGCGTGGGACGGCATTCGAACAATGTCACCTGGTGGCCCCGTCGGGCGGCGAACGAACTGAACGCCATCCCCGCCGGTCCGGCCCCCACCACGCCGATGCGTTTGCATGTCTTCGGTGGCGTGCGCAGCAGCGTGAGCTCATGGCCCGCGCGGGGATTTACCAGGCAGGTCGTGGTCTTTTCGGCCAACGTATGGTCGATGCACGCTTGATTACACGCGATGCAGGTATTGATGCGGTGCGCCCGCCCGGCGCGCGCCTTGTTCACGAACTCCGGATCCGCCAGCAGCGGACGCGCCATGGATATCAGATCCGCGCCACCGCTGGCCAAAATCTCCTCGGCGAGTTCGGGAGTGTTGATCCGGTTGCTCGCGACGACCGGAATGTGCACGGCCGCAGTAATTTTCGCGGAATAGTCCCGGAACGCGCCTGCGGGTACCGGCGACGCGATCGTCGGAACACTCGATTCGTGCCAACCGATACCGGTGCTCAGCATCGACACCCCCGCCTGCTCGAGTCGCCGCGCCAGTTCAATCGTCTCAGCGAAGGTGGAGCCCTCGGGAACCAGATCGGTGACGGAGATCCGGAACGAAATCAGCATGTCCTCGCCGACGGCCAGGCGTGTGCGGCGCACGATCTCGAGGGCGAACCGCGCCCTGTTCTCGAAGTCCCCGCCCCATTCATCGAGGCGGAGATTCGTACGGGGCGCCAGAAATTCGTTGATCAGATAGCCCTCGGAGCCCATGATCTCGACGCCATCGTAACCGGCGGACCGCGCGAGCACAGCCGCGGCCGCGAAGTCATCGATAGTCTCTTCGATCTCGGCCGGGTCCATCTCGCGCGGAACAAAGCGATTGATCGGCGCTCGCACGGCACTCGGCGCCACTAAATCGGAATGCTTGGCATAACGGCCGAAATGCAGGAGCTGCAGTGCGATTCGACCGCCCGCGTCGTGCACCGAGCGTGTCACCAGCCGGTGCTGCCGCACGTCCTCGGCGGTGGACATTGTCGCGCCCACCGCGAACGGCCTGCCGGCGTGGTTCGGTGAAACGCCGCCGGTGACAATGAGGCCGACGCCGCCCCGGGCACGCTCGGCGTAGAACGCGGCCATCGTCTCGAATCCACCTTCGACTTCCTCCAAGCCCAGATGCATCGAGCCCATCACCACCCGATTCGGCAGGGTCAGCGGCCCCACTTCCAGCGGTTCGAACAGTCTGCGGAAGGCGGTCATCGATCTCGTCCTTTGTTAGCGGCCAAGTGGTGTCTTGGCGCGAACCCTAGCTTTTATGCAACTTGTTGCAAAAGTAGAAGTGGGGCGGCGCCTGAGTAAAGTTGGCTGCGCAATACGTCGCCGAAACATCAACGGAGGTCAGCGGTCGATGTCGCTGAGGTGCGCGATCCTTACGGCGCTCATGGAGCGCCCCTCCACCGGCAAGGAGCTGACACGACGCTTCGACTCATCTATCGGCTACTTCTGGCATGCCACCCACCAGCAGATTTATCGTGAACTCGGGAGCATGACCGACGACGATCTCGTCCAGCCGCATGCCAGCCAGGTGAAAGGCAGAGGCGCACCTCGCGCGTACGAGATCACCGAAACAGGCGTGCAATATCTACGAGGATGGGTTACCACCGGGCAAGAGCCGGTGCCCCTCAGGGATCCGTTGTTGGTGCGCCTGCGCGCCGCCGCCGTTCTCGGCGACATCGACCTGAGCGACGATATCCAACAGCATTTGGACTATCACCGGTCCCTTCTCGAGACGTACCGCGATATCGAGGACCGAGACTTCAACGGCCCCGCGACGACACGTCGAGAACGCCTCCAGCACCTAATCCTGCAGGCAGGCATCGACATCGAACTGTCATGGGCCGAATGGTGCGCGAAGGCGGCAGAGCAACTGGCGATAGACCGGGCCGAGAGGCATCGTCGATCGTCCTGACCCACGACGCGGCTCGGTTGACCGCCTCTTCACGAATCCTGGCACACCCATACCAGTAGACGACGCACTCGTTCTATCAGAGTCCGGTCGTGCATTCCTACGTTGGCAGTGTCCGACACACAACCCGGCGTGAAGAGGAAAGCATATGAATCGCGAAGACATCGAGTTCAACGGCGAAGGTGGTGTCACCCTTCGCGGCTGGTTCTACCCGGCGCAGAACACCACCGCCCCGGCGCCGGTCATCGTCCTGACGCACGGCATGTCAGGCGTCAAGGAAATGTACCTGGACGACTACGCCAGCGTCTTCGCCGAAGCCGGCCTCAACGCGCTCGTCTACGACCACCGGAATTTCGGTGACAGCGACGGAACTCCTCGTCAAGAGCTCGACCCGGTTCTCCAGTACCGGGACTATCGGAACGCGATCACCTACGCCACCACCCGCCCGGAGGTCGATAAGTCCAGGGTCGGTGTCTGGGGCTCCAGCTTCTCTGGTGGAATCGTTCTGATGGTCGCGGCGATCGACAAAAGGGTGAAGGCCGTCGTCGCCCAGGTGCCCATGATCTCGGGTCCGGCCACGTTGGACCGGCTGATCCGGCCGGACTTCCTGCCCCACGTCCGTGGGAACTTCGACGCCGACCGTCTCAACCGGTTCGCCGGTGGTGAGCCCGCGATGCTCCCGGCCGTCTCAGCCGACCCGATGGGGCAGGCCGCGATGCCCCAGCTCGATGCCTACGAGTGGTTCACCAAGGTATCGGCGGACCGGGCTCCGAACTGGAAGAACGAGATGACGGCGCGCAGTCTGGAGATGGCCGGAGAATTCGACCCCGGCAGCTTCATCACCCAGATCTCGCCCACGCCGCTGCTGATGATCATCGCCGACGAGGACGCGTGTACGCCTTACGCTCTCGCGTTCGACGCCTACGAGCGGGCCCGCGAGCCCAAGCAGCTCGTCGTCACCCATGGCGGACACTTCGACTTCTACGAAGGTCCCGGCTTCGACGAATGCGCCGGAGCCGCGCGCGACCACTTCGTCAAGCACCTCCGAGCATGAGGCTCTGCCTCGTATTTCCAGGTCGAGTTGATCAGCCGAACACGACCGTGCTCGGACTCTCGATCATTTCAGCAATCCGCGGCTCCCGGGCGACAGCCCGGGAGCCGCGCGGTCAGCGGACCGGCCCAGATCCATGGCGCTCCCGTACCAACACTGGGCACGCTCGGCCTATCTGCCGAGGACCGCGCGTTCCTAACGTGAGTTGGCGACGACCACAGCCGCCGACCGATCACACTGCAACTGGAGGTTCCCTATGACGACTGACACCAACTCGCCTGCTGTACCCATCCGTGCGACGGTCTTCGTCAGTCGCTGGCCGAATGTCCCGGCCTTCGAGTTTCCCGGCATTCCCAACGGCACCTTCTCGCCGACCACCGCCGTCCTCGTGAGTGGCGCGACGGAGGTCGTTCTCATCGACGCGCTGTACCTCAAGGACGACGTCCAAGACCTCGGCGACCTGATCGAGCGCACCGGCAAGAAGCTGACCACGATCTACATCACCCACGATCACCAGGACCACTACCTGGGCATCGGACCGCTCATGGAGCGGTTCCCGGACGCGAAATGCGTGGCATTGCCGCATGTGATCGAGTCCATGAAGCAGACCATGGAGTTGCAGACCATGCAGTGGAATTTGCTGTTCGGCGACGCCGTCGTACCTTCGGGTCCACTTCCGGACCCGCTGGAGACCGACACCCTGTACGTCGACGGATCCCCCTTGCACATCATCGAGGTGAAGCAGGCCGACGTACATCCCACGACCATCGTGCACATCCCCGAGATCGACGCCGTTATCGCTGGTGATTCCATCTACAACGAGATCTACCCGATGCTCGGCCTGTCGACTCCCGCGGAATGGCAGGACTGGCTAGAAACCGTCGATGTCGTGGAGAAGCTCCAGCCGAAGATGATCGTGTGCGGACACCGCAGGCCCGACGGCGACGACTACGCGGTCGAGACCATGATCGCCCAGACCCGTTCGTACATCCAGGACTTCATCGCCGCCTTCCCGGTCGCGAAGGACGCCGACGACCTCGTGTCGATCATGAGTGCCAAATACCCCAATCACGCAAATGTGTGGACCTTGCAATTCTCTGCCATCAACGCGTTCGCGGCACGCGACGACGCGTAGTAGACCCGCGCGCCGCGCTGTGACCTGGCCGACCACGCCCGTCGGTCGTCGTCGCGCCAACCCCCTCCGCCCTCACCGCGCCCCGAAACCGATAGGTACGCCATGCATTTCGCTACCCTGCCCGACCACCGCGCCGATCTGGACCCGGATGGGCCGGCGATCTCCGATGGACGTGAATCGCTCACCAATGCCGAATTGTTGCTTCGGGTACGGGCGGCCGCACGCCACCTGCATGACCTCGGGATCGGTGCCGGTGATGTGGTCGCCGTGAAATTGACCAACCGCCTCGAGTTCGTGCTGCTGCTCTTCGCGTCCTGGCGGATCGGCGCCACGGTCACGCCGGTCAATCCGAGCATGACCGACATCGAAGTGGAACGACAGCTCCGCGACTCCGACGCACGTCTGCTGGTAGTCGAGGACGAATCGACCACACCGATCACCCAGACTCTCGCTGTCGACACGATGTACACCGACCCCGGCGGGTTCGATCCGGCACCGACTCTGGACCCGGCCGCGCTGTCGCTGCTCGTATACACCAGTGGCACGACCGGGACGCCGAAGGGCGTCATGCTCGACCACAGCAATATCGAGGCTATGGCGGAGATGATGGTCGTTGCGCTCGCGCTCGGTCCAGCCGACCGCTCGTTGCTGATTCTGCCGCTGTTCCACGTCAACGGCATTACCATCAGCATCCTGTCGCCGCTTCTCGTCGGCGGCAGTGCGGTCATCGTCGGCCGGTTCGACCCCAACTCCTTCTTCGACCTCGTCGAGCGTGAGCGACCCACCTACTTCAGCGCGGTACCGACGATCTACAACATGCTGGCCGCGCTCCCGCCGGAGGTAGTGCCCGACACGTCGTCCTTGCGGTTCGGGGCCTGCGGCGCCGCACCCGCCTCGGATGTGTTGCTGACCCGGTTCGAGACCCGATACGGGTTCCCGATCATCGAGGGCTACGGGCTGTCCGAAGGAACATGTGTCTCCACGTGCAACCCGCCCGCCGGCCCCCGGCGCGCCGGCAGCGTCGGGTTGCCCCTCGTCGGTCAGGAGATCCGGATCGTCGACGACAGCGGCACCGAACTGGCGAGCGGCGAGGATGGTGAGGTCATCGTGCGCGGGCCCAACATCATGCGCGGCTACCTCGGCCGTCCTGAAGAAACAGCTCGAACGCTCGTCGACGGCTGGTTGCGCACCGGTGACGTGGGCCATTTCGACTCGGACGGCTATCTGGTCCTGGTCGGACGGTCGAAAGACATGATCATCCGGGGTGGCGAGAACATCTACCCCAAGGAGATCGAGGACGTCCTGACCACAGAACCGTCGGTTCTGGAGGCCGCCGTGATCGGCGTTCCCGACGAAAAATGGGGGGAGATCGTCATTGCCTATGTCCAGCCGCGGCCAGGCGCGACCATCGACACGGCAGCACTGACCGAGCTGTGCGAGCGACACCTCACCGGCTACAAGCGACCGACGGCTTTCGTGGTGGATGCCATCCCTAAGAACGCGGTCGGCAAGATCGACAAGCCAACCTTGCGAAAAGCACACGCCGCAGTCTCCACCGGTGCGTAACCGGCGCAGCCATCTCGTTACATAACGCGCACGACGGCCGGATTCGGGCAGCTCGCCCGGATCCGGCCGTCGTGCGCGTTTTGCCATGCCTCGTAGGCGCGATTCTCGGGCTTTCGATGATTCTCGGCGTGTCGATCCCGTTGGGGCGCAGAGAATTTCCCGCTTGTGGTCGTGCGTGGTGTGCTGAAGTCGCCATTCGCGTTGCTGTTCCCACATCTGTCGGGTGTTCGTATCGACGGGGTCGACGCTGACGGCGGGACGATTCGACTCGACACGCAGATCGCCGCCGAATCAGCCACGTGCCCGGACTGCGGCGGTGTTTCGGATCGCGTGCGCAGCCGCTACCGGCGGCAGATCGCCGATCACAGCATCGGCCGCCGGGCAGTGTGTATTCGCGTAAAGGTCAGGAGATTTCGCTGCCCGGCACGGGAGTGCCCGCGCAGGATATTCGCCGAATAGATCACCGATGTAGCCGCACGGTATCAGCGCCGCAGCACTCTGCTGACCAAGGTCACGCTGGCGCTGGGGGTCGCGCCGGACACCGCATGACAGGGCATCTCGCGACCGAGGTGTCCTTCCGAATCAACGTGCCGTTTACACGGGCGTGGAAATACCGTCAGCCGTCGTCCTGATCCTATTGACCACCACTCGATATTCGTAATCTTGGTTGTGGCGCAGACCACAACTCAGGGTCAGCAGTTGCCAGCTTCAACGAAGAAGGAGAACCACATGCCGATGTGGAAGATTTACGTTCCCGAAGGCGCGTACAGCAAGGAGCAGAAGAAGGCGTTTTCGGACGCGATCACCGATGTCTATGTGGACTTCGCGGCGCTGCCGCGGTTCTATGTCGTGGTCGTGTTCCACGACCAGCCGGCCGACTCCATCTGGATCGGCGGGGAACCGGCAAACGATTTCGTCCGCATGACGATCGATCACATTGCCCGCCGGATGCCGGAGTCGGACGATTTCCGGGATATGACCATGGCCGCTTTCGAGGACGCCATCGCGCCCCACGTCAAGGACCGCGGTTTCCGCTGGGAGATCCATATCGACGAAACCCCGATCCAACTGTGGCGCACAAACGGGATCAAGCCGCCGCCCGGAGACTCGGAGGCAGAGAGGGAATGGGCGCGCATAAACGCCGCCATCGAGTGGGAGACGGTCTAGCGGCTCGAGCCGCATCGAGGGTGGGCGTCCGCGCAGCTATCGGCGGACATTTCGCCTACCCGATCGCGTCAACACATCCACGCCTGCCCGCTCGAGCCGTTACCAGCAGACTCGTCTAGCGCGCACGATGATGTGACCCTTGCCACAGTCAGAGCAACACTGTAGCATTTTTGTAACCTCGTTACAAATTTCATTATGAATGCATGGGCGACTTCGTTGCCGCCCGGTCGTGCCACGGCCGTCACGAGAGGAACCAACCGAATGTCCACATCCCCCAGCGCCGAGGACCTGTACAAGTACATCGGACTGACGTTCGAGCAGGCCAAGAGCGATCCGAAGCTCGTCGAGAAGTTCTCGAGCGGCGAGGGTGTGCTCAAGGTAGTCACCACCGAGCCCGACGGCGTCGTGATCATCGACATCCCGCACATGACCGCCGTCCAGGGCAGCGCCGACGCCGAATCGGACTGCACCCTCCGCATGACGGGAGAATTCGCGAACCGCTTCTGGCAGGGCGACCTGAATCTCCTCTTGTCCGTGACATCGGGCGCGATCGGCATCGAAGGGAAGATGGCCACCTTGGCCAAGGCCATTCCGGTGGCCAAGGAGCTCTTTCCGACGTACATCAAGCTACTGACGGACGCCGGGCGGGCGGACCTGCTCGCCCGATGATGTCGTTCGAACGATGGAACGTAGCACCGTGAACGATTCGGCGACGACGCTCGACCTGCACGAGGTCGAGCGTCGGGACCGCCGGGCAGCGTGGGAGCAGTTGATGGCGGGCCGTCTGCTGCCGATGGGAGTCGATTTCCCGGCCGACGCGGACGATGAGATCCACGGCGTGTTCCGGTCTTTCGATCTCAGCGATATCAAGGTCACCCAATGGGAGTGCCCCGCACTGACAGTGGTTCGCACGAAACGGCTGATCGAGGCGACGGATACCGAGGCGCTGATACTCCTCACGGCATCCTCGGGCAATCAGCTCTTCGAAATGGAGTCGGGTACCGCCCGCATGGAATCCGGAACCGCACTCATTTCGACAAGTCGAGTGGCGTACACCTCCACCGTATCGACCGGACTTCGAAAGCGGAGTGTGGTGATCCCATTCTCCGCGCTCGCCCCGTACGACACCGGCGCGGCGATCCCCGACTGCCTGATGCTCGATCAATCCGGACCGCTGGCACGCCTTTTGATCAGCTTCGTGGAGAGTATGGGTGAACACGTCGCCGCCATGAACGCCGCCGACGTCGACGCGGCACGCGAGGCGCTGCTCACGCTGGTCGCCGGGGTGATCCGAAGCAGCACGCGCGCCACCTACGACGGACCGGCGCTGCTGCCCGCGCTCCGGTCACAGCTCGAACAGTGGATCAAGGAGCACCTCCGGACCGGACCTATCCGCGTGGTCGACCTGGCCAAGGCGTTCAACGTCTCGAGCCGTACGGTGCATCGTGCTTTCTCGCTGACCGGAGATACCGTTGGATCGGTCGTTCGTATACAAAGACTTGTCGGCGCACGCCGCGATGTCGTTGCCACCAGTCTTCCCATCGGGTCCATTGCCCATCGTTGGGGATACTACGACGCCAGCCATTTCGGTCGCGAATTCAGGACTTTCATGTCCATGTCGCCGAGCGACTATCGGGATTGTTTCGGAATTTCCGGGTCGACCATGAACGAATTGGCCAGCTGAATCAACTCTGCAAAGGCTCCTCGCATGACACGAGCAACCGAAGAACTGTACGAGTGCACATTATACGCGGATGATTCCTTCAACGGCCTGGCAGCGTTGACCGGATCACTGCTCCAAGAGAATTTCGAGAACTTTCCGGAGCGGCGCAAAACGGCCGCGAAAATAGCGCGCCCGATCGCCTTGCGCGAAAGCAGCTCCCGAACAGCATGCACTGTTCTCTTCGGGTCCGATAAGGCCTTGTTGCTGAACGATATTGCCGGGCAACCCAGCGTCACCGTCATCGACACGACAGGCGATCAATTGCTGGCCGTGTCCCAACTGCGGATGCGCGCGGGCGGACTGCTCCCGACCGGCTTCTGCACCAAACAGGGCGTGTCTGTTATTCGCGCGATCCTCCGCAAGGAGCTCATCGTCAAGGGGTTGATCACCCACCCGATCACGGTGCTCCGGCTGATTGCGCTGATGTCGGTCGGGTAAGCACGTCCCGGTCCGAGGACTCCTCATGCGCACACACCGCGGCGACGAGGGAGCTGCGGGCCGACTCCGGTGTGTCACCCAGCCCGACCAATATATTGACCATCGCCGATGCCAGGACCTGGCTGACGGGATCCGGGAACTGCGCGAAGTGATCGCCCAATTCCAAGGTGATGAATCCGTGGACGCAGCTCCACAGCTGAGTGGCCACGACTTCCGGATTCTCCTCGCGCCGGATGCGCCCGCTGTCCACAAAGCGGGCGCATTCCTGTAACAGGTGCGAATATGCTGCCTGGAAGGCCTCGGATCGGGCCATGGAACCCGCACGTGAAGGCCTCAGCTGCCGATATCCACGGCGGGTCGACAGGCCGAACATCAAATCGTAGAGGTGCGGATTGGCCCGGGCCAGGCTGCGGCACGCCAGTGCTATCCCGAAGAGGTCCGCGGCGGGATCCTCGCTACGGGGAACGCGATGGAACGCTCGATCGAGATCCCGGAAGCCCTGGTCGATCACGGCTTGCAGGAGTTCGGGCAGCCCGCCGACGTGGTAGTACACCGCCATTGTGGAGACTTGCGCAGTCTCGGCGACCGTCCGAGCCTTGATCTCCGCCGGCCCCGCCTGGGCGAGTAGCGTTGTCGCCGCGTCGACCAGCCGCTCGACAATTTGCTCGGACGTCAGGCGGACGGCCGTATCCTTGCCGCGTTTCGGCATCGAAGCGATGCACCTCCCCACGTCAATGACCCCAAAGGGACCTTAAAACGAGGGTACAAGACCGTGGGACGACCGCGTGGAACCGCGCGAGATCCGTCACCAGGTCGTGGGATAGAACATTCGCTATACTGAGCCCATGGCGAAGGCGGCGAAAACCCACGACAAGGCACCTCGGGACCGCCTCATGGCCGCGGCGCAGCTGTTCTACACCGATGGCATCCGCGCCGTCGGGGTCAACCGGTTGCTCGAAGAGGCGCAGACCCCGATCATGACCCTCTATCGGCATTTCGGATCGAAGGAGGGCCTTGTCGAAGCATTCCTTCTCGACAAGGATCGTCGGGTCCGCGCCAAGTTCGAACGCGAGGTCGAACGTGCCGGTGATACCGGCAAGGAGCGCGTGCTCGCCGCGTTCGACTTCCTCGGACGATTGACCGCGGATCCTGAATACCGAGGCTGCACGTTCATCAACGTCGCGGTGGAGATGGGAGACCAACGCACCTTCGTGGACATCGCGGTGGCCCACAAGAATTTCGTACGCGAGATATTCGCTCGATACCTCACCCAGGCCGGCCTCCGGCAACCCGAGCCCCTGGCTTCACAGCTACTGATTTTGATGAATGGCGTTTTCGTCAGCGCGCAGATGCATTCGAACTTCAGGGAATCAGCAGCGCAGGCGCGCATGGCCGCGGAAGTGCTGCTCGATGCCGCGCTGGCCGCCGAGGCACGCGAGCACACCGGTCCCGAGCCTGTTGCCTCCTGATCCAGGTACTCCAGCGGTAGGGTCTTCGCGCCCGGATTTCGAGAATCGAACGGCTGGACGTCCCGTGAGTTCAATCCGCGCCCCGCGGCGGTCGAGTGTCCGGCGGGCACACCAGCTGGTACCTGATTCGCCAGAAATACCTGCGCAGACGATGAGCCGATGACGCCATTTCCCCGCCACCCGATCGCCAGAAGATGCTGATGAGGGTGACGGGAACCTGCACCGCGCAGACCGCTGCTATGAACGTCATGCCTGGGTCTCGATCGCGGCACGAACAGGCCCTACCGCGGCTTCGGCATGATGGGTTGGCACTTCTTGATCCTTTGTCAGTTCCCGATTTTCGGCAGAAGCAATGCGATGCGCAGTTTCTGATCGATCGTCTGCGAGAGGGTCAGCGTCTCGTCGAGCTTCCGACCGAGGGTCTGCGCGTTGGCGTTCGCGTCGTTGAGCGTCGCCGTGATCCCGCCGAGTGGGTCGACGGCTGCACCGGCCTGTCCGCCTGCCTCCCGGCCAGCCGCAATTGTTCCGGCAAGGGGAGCATCGGCCGAGGTCAACGTGACGTCGAGGGCGGCGAGTTGGTCACCGAGGGTGGCCAGCGCCTGATTAGCGGAGGTGAGCGAGTCGATGATGCCGACCACTTCCGGCAGCCCCTGTTGGGCGGCATCAGTTGCCGATGGCAGCTGGCGCGCCCCATCGAGCGCCTTATCGGTCGTTTTGTCGAGAGTTTGTGCTTGCACGACACCGTCTTCGAAGATGTCGCTGGTGATGCCAAGGTCCCTCGTGACAATCAGCAGGCCGGTCAGCATCGCGATGGTGAACGCCAGGGTCACCGCCCAAGACAGCCGAAACCTGTCAGCATTACGCATTATTCGCTCCGTCCGAATATCGACTCGCCGCCAGGGGCGCTCATGAATGAGGCAGTGGCGGTAACGGTGGCGCCTCGAAACCCAAGGGCGGGATGCCGAGACTGTTGAATGGTGGGCCGACGACCACCAGTAGTGGTCCGAACTCCCGGACATGGGCCGCCTCTTCCTGAATGGCGGCCAGCGTCGAGGCGAGGCCCGCCCCCTTGGGGCCGAGCGCTCGGAGGGTGCTCTGGATAGTCGCCAGAGCCCCATGGATCCCCTGCAGTTCGGTGGTAACGGAACCGACCGCCGTCGACAATCCATCCACAGCGGTCCCAGCCTCGGCGGCACGCCCCGTAACGCCTGCCACCGCATCCGGCAACGGTGCCGCGATGCGCGCGACCTTCCCCGCGTCGCCGCTCAATGTTGTTGCGAGCGGTGACAGTTCGGCGCTCCTACCTGCGAGCAGGCCCAACTCGCTCGACAGTGGCCCCAGGGCCTGGATATCCACCGCCAGCCGTGCGTGCTTCGGCTCCAGCCCCGCGGTCAGGGTGTCGAGTTGCTGGGCTGAATCGATGACCTGCTCGCTCAATGCCGATGGCCGTCCAAGCGGGTCGCTGACGTCACGGAACGAAGGAAGGAAGCCATTCACTACGCACAGGCTGAGCGCGGGTACCGCACCGGCGGCCAGCACCACCGAGGTGAAGGTTCGTTTGCTGACCATCAGTTCCCTCCCGCCGGGGCGGGGATCAGGTTTCCCTGAGCGGGGATCGGTGCGAGTTTGTCCGTCGTACGCTGGAGTTCGGCGTTGAGCTGGTCCACCAGGTCCAGTGCCGCGAGGAGTCGATTGTTCACGCTCACCACTGACGCGTTCGCCTCGTCGGAGATGCCGTGTAGCGATCCGGCCGCGCCCTGCAGCGACGAGGCGATGCCTTGGAGTTGGTTGGCGATATTGACGTCATCGCGGCCGGCAGCGACCAGCGTCCGCATGTCGGGCAGCAACACAGCGAGCTGATCGACGTCGGCTGCGGTTGCCGAATTCAGTTCTGCCAGGACAGTTCTCAGTTCGGCGAGCTCGTTGCGGGCGCGGGCGGGAGAGCCCAGGTCGGCCCGCTCGTCGAAGTACTGATTGGCTTGTCGGAAGTTGTTCACAATGGCGCGTGTGCTGTGCTGTACGCCGAGACCCTTGTGCACGGTGATGAGGACCAGCACCAGCAGTACCGCTGACATGACCGCAGCCAGTCGGCCGAGCCATTCGGTGGCTATCGAAAACCGGGTGAGTGGGTAGCGGACCGCGGCATCGTCGCGGTGAGGACGAACCGAGAGCGGGACAATACGTCCAAGGTCCGCTGTTCTTGGGGTTCGCAATGTGGGTCGCATTTCTGTCCAGTCGATCGGAGTATGGGTGGCGGCCGACGGGCTCAACCCGGCAGCGGCAGCACCTGGTTTATCGTCGCGGCCGATGCGACCGCGGCCCGCAAGTCGGTGACCAAACCCTCGATCATCACCAACAGCGCCTTGCCTTGGTCGCCGAACGTCCGAGCGGAGTCCACCAAAGGGATGACGACGTCGTGCACTTCGCCGAGAATCCGCGCGATATCGCCGAGCTGCTCGGTGGTGACCTGCGCCCCCTGCGCACTGCTCGACAGCGACGCCGCGACCGGCGTGATGGCATCGTGCAATTTCGCCAGCAGCGGCCCCAGCGCCTTGATGGAATCCAGCGCCGTCTGCGCGGTGCCGGTCAGCTTGGTCAGTTCTCCGAGCTCCCGGGTCAGCTGATCATTGACGTCGAGAAAGCCATGCGAAACACCGACGCTCGTGGCATTGACGTGTTGCTGGTTATCCAGGCTCCGGTTCAGATTGAAGATCACGAATGAGAGCAGGCCGAGCACGCCGACCGCCACCAGTGCGAGAACAGTCCGAGCCGGTCCGCCTGGTCGTCCGAAGAACATCATCGTCGGCTACCTTCCCGACAGGTCGCCAGCGGCGGATTCCGCGGAAACCCGCGTGTTGTGCACTTCGGCGGCCGTCGCCCGTACGTCGTCGAGGATTGCGGCCATCGTCGCCCGGTTGTCCGACAGCGCGGCGGCGGCACCGTTCGCCGGCGCCTGCAATGCGCTGACGCGAGTGGTCAGCGCATCGAGCGATCCGACCAGATAGGCGACGTTGACGCCGGTATGGTCCAGGGTCGCCTGTAGGTCGCCCGCGATGTGGCCGACCAATGCGTCGAGTTCGGCCGCCACCGTGTTGCCCATGGCGAGGACACCGGCCAGGCACTCGCGCATCTTGTCGAGCACAGCGAAAGCGCCCACTGTCACCCGTTCGTGGTCGGCGATCCGAACCAGCGCTGGGTTGTAGCGGTCCCCCGCCTCGACCGCATGGTGCAGTCGGTCCGGGGTCGTGGTGAGATCATAGATTCTCGGTCCCAGGTAGAACGCGCCGAGCGGGACCAGCGCCAGCACCACCGCGCCCCGGCCGATCCAGGTTGCGCGTGACACTTCGCGCCCCGACGACGTGGTCTGCGCGACCGCGTCGAGCACCGGCTCGTTGCCGTTGTGCGCCAACGCGCCGAGCCTGTACTGGAAAGCGGCCATCACGACACCACCGAGCTCAACACGAGCACGCGCGGCACTGTAATCGAGTACTCGATCAGCTCTTGCATCAACATTTTCCCGGTGGCGACGGCCCCGAGAACTCGCAATCCGCGGTTGGCGACGACATCGGCAATACCGCGCGCATCGCTCCCGCAATCGAGCGTGATGGGCTGGTCAGAGGTGACGACCGATGGCATCGATTCTCCTGAGTGTGACGGGCGGCCTGCTCGCCGTTGAATGTGGGCCGCATCACAGGAACAATAGAGATCGCTCGCTCTCATGTCAACGCGCAGCTACCGCCATCGATCGCACCCAGAATTCAGCGGAGGGTTTCGAGGAGCGACGCATCGTAAGGCTCGGCGTCGGCTAGGCGCCCGGTAAGCGCCTTGCGGGCCCACTCGGGGTCGGCGATCAGCGCGCGGCCGACTGCGACGAGATCGAACTCATCGCGTTCAGCACGGTCGAGTAGTCCATGGATGCCCGTAACGGCGGAATGCGTCGGCCTGCCATCAGGTCCAGCAAACTCCTTGTCCAGACCGACGGACCCGACCGTGACCGAGGCCTTACCGGTGAGTTTTCTGGCCCACCCGGCGAGGTTGAGGTCACTGCCTTCGAACTCCGGCAGCCAGTAGCGCCGAGTGGATGCGTGAAAGACGTCGACACCGGCTTCTGCCAGAGGCGACAGGATTGCTTCCAGCTCCGTCGCAGTGTCGGCGAGACGCGCGTCGAACTGGCCGGACTTCCACTGGGACAGGCGGAAGAAGACGGGAAAGCCAGGCGTGACGGAAGCCCGGACGGCCGCGACGACCTCAGTAGCGAAGCGGACCCGGGAGGCGAGGTCACCGCCGTAGGAATCAGTACGCTGATTGGTCCGCTCCCAGAGGAATTGATCAACCAGGTAGCCGTGGGCGCCGTGCAATTCCAGGCCGTCGAAGCCCAGTTCCTGAGCGGCTGCGGCCGCGCGGGCGAAGGAGCCGATCACGTCATCGATATCCGCAGTGCTCAGCGCGACACCATTGGGCAATCCGTCGAGGGCGAGTCCAGACGGACCCACTGGCGGCGCCGTACGGATGGGACCGGCCCCGTCGGTACGGGTAGTGCCCACGTGCCAGAGTTGCGGGATGATCTTTCCCCCGGCCTGATGCACGGCCGACGCGACACCGCGCCAGCCGGCGAGCGCCTCCTCGCCCCAGAATCGCGGGACCCGGTCGCTGGTGCCCGACGAGGGGTGATCGACCAAGGTCCCCTCGGTGATGATCAGGCCCACCTCCGCGGCGGCTCGACGAGCGTAGTACTGCGCCACGTCATCGTCAGGAACGCCGTCCGGAGAAAAGTACCGCGTCAGTGGGGCCATGACGATTCGGTTGGGCACGGTGAGGTCGCCGACACTGAAGGGGCGGCCGAGCACCTGCCCGGTCCGTCCGATACCTGCGGTGGTGGTCATCGAGAATCCTCCTGATGCTCCGACAAGCTGAAGCCGACAAGTACATACCGGCATCGCGCCTGCGAAATCGCTTGACGATCCGGTCTAGACGAATTAGTCTAGCCCACAACGGGCCATTACCGATTGGCGGCTGAATCAATCCCTACGACGCCGGCGAACCGAGCCCGACGCCGAAGGACCAACTCAGGGCACGCGAAATCCTGAAGGTCCGGCAGGAAGGCTCGGTGATCAACGGCCTCGACCGGCCCACCGAACGCGACGCGATCGACGAGGTCGTGCGGGCCGAACACGCTATCGCGTACGGCGCCGTCGACACCGACGACTCGATCCGCGCCGCCGTGCAGGCCCATCCTGAGTAGCGCCCGTCTCGCCCAACGCCAGGGCGACGCGGCCGCTGAAGCCGAACTCATCCCGACTGTCCGGAAGCGATTCGGCGCCGAGGACGCGGCTAAGCGGATTCGTCGGACGGCGAGATCGCACCCCCACTACGCCGTGTGCCTCCCCCATCGAAACGGGACAGGCACCACATATGACCGCGACAACTCTCTTAGGAATCGGATGTCTCTGATCGTCGAAACCACTGAACCTGGCGTCCGTGTTCTAACGATCGACAGATCCGCCAAACGCAACGCCTTCGACATCCAGATGTACCGTGCGCTCGCCGA
Source organism: Nocardia sp. NPDC050630 (assembly GCF_044457245.1). NCBI lineage: Bacteria > Bacillati > Actinomycetota > Actinomycetes > Mycobacteriales > Nocardiaceae > Nocardia > Nocardia sp. NPDC050630. Next base: position 1,195,813 of record NZ_JBITGN010000001.1, on the reverse strand, counting down.
CGGTATTGCGGCGGCCGACCGTGATCCCGACGTGGACGTAACGGTGATTACGGGCCGCGGTGGCATCTTCACCAGTGGAAACGACCTGGCCAGCTTCCGGGATCATCCCAACTCGAGAGCACCGTTCGACCTGTTGCACGCCCTCGTCGACGCCGAAAAACCAATCATCGCGGCAGTCGAGGGTTTTGCGGTCGGGATCGGCGCGAGCATGCTCCTGCATTGCGACTTGGCTTTCGCCGGCCGCTCGACCGTGTTCTCGTTGCCTTTCGTCAAATTGGGACTGACCCCGGAGGGCGCGTCGACCCTGTTGCTGTCGCGCATCGCGGGCTACAAGACGGCCTCTGAGCTACTGCTGCTCGGCGACAAATTCGATGCGGGCCGAGCGGAAAAGACCGGCCTGATAAACCAGGTCGTGGACGATGGTCACGCATTGACAGCAGCGCTCGACACCGCCGCGGCGCTGCGGGCGCTGCCCGCCGAATCGGTGCGCTTGACCAAACGACTCCTCCACCGCGACAAGCTCGACGTGCTGCGGGTAATCGATGAGGAAGCCGAGCATTTCATCGAGCGCTGTCATTCGGCGGATGCCAAAGCGGCAATAGCCCGATTCCTCGAGTAATACTCATGGAAACGGTCCCGGTAATACTGGCTACCGGGACCGCTTCCATCTGTATTTCAGCCACTCATGTGATGAGCATCGGAATGCTCGCACACACAGAACGCAGCGACTCGGCATCCCGCGTCGACAGCGCGACTACGAATGCGCCCTGAATGAGGGCGAGAAGAGTATCGGCCAGTTCATCCGGAGTTCGATCGGTTCGAACGTCGCCCTCGTCCTGGCCAGCGGCGAGGATTTCGCGCAGCCGCGACTTCCATATGCGAAGGTCGTCATCGAGTTGACCGCGAAACGCCTCGGAAGTGGCGGCTACTTCTGTGGAGAACTTGCCGACCAAGCACGCGCGTTGAAACCCGGAGTCGACAAACCTGTCGACCATCGCACCGAAGTACCCGGTGAGCTTGTCCGCCGTAGCCAGCTCGGTCTTGGCCGCCCAGGCCGCGAGGAGATCCAGCTGGAAGTGTTGGTACCGTTCCAATACCGCCCGGCCGAACGACTCTTTGGATCCGAAGTGATGGTAGAACGACCCCTTCGGCACACCGGAAGCCGCGAGCAAGGCATCGACAGTGGTGCCACTGAAGCCATTCGCGTAAAACTGCCGTGTTCCTTGGCGGAGCAGTCGCTCCTTGTGCGAGAGTCCCGCGCGGTCGGGCTCATCCCCGGCGGTCGCCCCGCTGCCCCGCGCTTTCACCGACTCGCGCATAACGGCACCCCGACCTTCCTGATCGCATATCCTTGACGATTCAGTCTAGACGGTCTTGTCGAGCGCGTCGGGTGCGCCGATCGCCGTCGGTCTGGTGACCGCGGAAATGGCTTCGCGACGGTCCGGCGAGTGGTCAGCCGGATCGTCGCGAGATTGTGGTGCTAGTAAGCAACCTCGAACAGACCGGCACCACCCAGGCCGGTCGCGGCGCACATCGTGACGACGACGTACTTGGCGCCGCGGCGCTTACCTTCGATCAGGGCGTGTCCGGCCATCCGGGCGCCGCTCATGCCGTAGGGGTGACCGATCGAGATGGCGCCGCCGTTGACGTTGAGCAGCTCGTCCGGGATGCCCAGCTTGTCGCGGCAGTAGACGGTCTGCACCGCGAACGCCTCGTTCAGCTCCCACAGGCCGATGTCCTTGACGCTCAAGCCGAATCGATCCAGTAGCGTCGGCACCGCGTACACGGGCGCAATGCCCATCTCGTCGGGTTGGACGCCGACGCTGTTGTAGCCGCGGAAGTAGCCGAGCGGCTGGATGCCTTCGTTCTCCGCGGTCTCGCGGTTCATAACGATCACCGCGGACGCGCCGTCGGAGAGCTGGCTAGCATTGCCCGCCGTGACACAACCATCAGGGCGCGCAACGGGTTTCAGCGCCTGCAGACCTTCCAGGGTGGTGCTGGGCCGGTTGCCTTCGTCATGGGTAAGGCTGACGGTGACGAACGATTCCTCGCCGGTCTCCTTGTCCACCACGCGCTTCACCGATTCCATCGGCACGATCTCGTCATCGAAAAGTCCGGCAGCTTGCCCCGCGGCGGTGCGCTGCTGGCTCTGGAAGGAGTACTCGTCCTGGGAGTCCCGGCTGACTCCGTAACGGTCGTACACCACCTCGGCGGTCTCGATCATGTGCATGTAGTAATCGGGCTTGTTCTGCTTGATCCACGGCTCTTCGATCATGAAGTCGTAGCCCGGGACCTGAATCATGCTGATCGATTCGACGCCGCCGGCGGCAACCACGTCGACCCCCTCATTGAGCACACGATATGAACCGGCGACAATCGCCTCCAGTCCCGACGTACAGAACTTGCTGACGGTGAGTGCCGGTGTGGTGACCGGGATTCCGGCGCGTATTGCGATCTGACGCGCGATATCACCACTTTGCACTCCGGTCGTGAGCGCGGCTCCCATCACCACGTCCTGGACGCGGGAGGGCTCGAGCCCGGCCTTCTTCAGCGCGTGCTCGACAGCATGCCCGCCGAGAGTCGCACTGTGGGTGTTGTTGAACGCGCCGCGGTAGGCCTTCCCGATCGGGGTGCGCGCCGTCGAGACTATTGCCGCTTCTCTCATGATTCTGCCCTTCGTTGGGTGGATATTGCGGTGGCGGAACTCGGTAGGTTCCGGCTCAGCGACCGGTGTAGACGCCAGCCCGTCGCTCCTTGAACGAGGCGACACCTTCAGCGGCATCGCTAGTTCCGACAACCTCGGCCCGCAGCTGGGGAACGATGTCGAAGGCGGCGCGAGCCCCCGCCTCGGCAGCACGCCGGGAAACGGTCAGCGAGTGACGTACGCCCATCGGCGCCGCGGCCGCGATCTCATCGGCCAGTTGCAGGGCCCGATCGAAGAGTTTCTCCGCCGGAACGACCTCCTGCACCAAGCCGATCCGGTACGCCTCCTTCGCATCGAGGTGGTGACCGGTGAGCAGATACCGCTGTGCGTTCGCGTAGCCGACACTCTCCGCCCAACGCGCCGCGCCGCCACCGAACGCGAAGACGCCGCGCAATACCTCAGGTTGACCGAACAGAGTGCCCTCGGCTGCCACGATGAACTCACCAGCGAGAGCGAGCTCCAGCCCACCCGCGAAACACATGCCATGAACAGCGGCGATCAACGGCTTCGAGAGCCGGGCACCCTCGAGACCGAACGGGTCGTATTCCCCTTCGCCGTAGACGAGTCCGCCACCCTCGACGAGTTCCTTCAGCTGCGTCAAATCCGCGCCCGCGCAGTACACGCCGCCCTCGCCGTACAGCACGGCACAGCGCAGACTGTCATCGCTGTCGTAGCGCTTGTATGCCTCGGCCAGCGCCTCGAACATCTCTCCGGTCAGCGCGTTCTTCTTGTTGGGTCGGTTCAGGCCGATCAACAGCACGTTTCCGCGCACCTCGGTCTTGACCGTGCTGGACTGCACGCCCGCCTCGATCGTCGTTTCAGACATCGTCTGCCGCTCCTTAACTTCTGTGACGAATCGCCGCCCACACGAAGGCGAGCGCTGGTCGATGGGTGCCGTCGCCAAAACCGTTCTTGTCTACGTCGGCAACGGGGCAAGCTAGACGATAGAGATCGTTCTCACTACTGTCAACAGGCAATAGATCACCGCCTTTCTGACTATTAATAACTAAAGCCAGAGCTCTACGCTGTCGCTATGCCTAAACCTTTCACCGAGTCCGAACGCGAGGAATTTCTCGCGGGTGCACACATCGCGGTTCTGTCCGTCGCCTCGGCCGACGGCCGCCCGCCCGCCAGCGTGCCGATCTGGTACGACTACACGCCCGACGGAACCATCCGTATCAACACCGGTGCCAGCGTGCGCAAGGCCCGGCTCATCGAGCAGGCGGGTGCGGTGACGCTGGTCATGCAGCGTGAGGAACCGCCGTACCAGTACGTGATCGTCGAGGGCACAGTTGTCGACACCACGAGGCCGTCGCCGAAGGAAGCGAAGGAGGCTATCGCCAGCCGCTACCTCGGCGCGGAGGGTGGCCGCCAGTTCGCTGGCAGGACCAGCGATTCGGTCCTCTACACCATCCGCCCGGACCGCTGGTTCTCTGCCGACTTCTCCGCTGATTCCTGACGACCGACAGGGATCGGCTGGTGCCCCGGCACACCGCCGGGGCACCGCGACATCAGTCCGGCGCAGCATCGCTACCGACCCCAATTTCTCGGCCTACAACAGTTTTCGCATCTCCAGATCGCTGACGTACTTTGCGACCAGCGCCGGAGTCAGGTGTGGGATGTCGTTGTCGACACCCAGGTGCCCGGCCCGCACGGCGGCCTGGAACTTGCCGACCGGTACCACGCCACGGCTCGGCGAGCCCGGTTGCCGATAGGCGTGCAGCAACGGGAGCACCGAATGTTTCCGCTGCTGCTCGGGCAACGCTCGCAGGGCGGTCTCGAAACGAGAGAACCACTCGTCGTAATCGTCGATTCTGTCGATCCGGCACCCGGATTCGATGAGCCAGTCGATTAATTCGTCGAGGGAGATACCGTCGTCGTCGTGTGCGTTGCGCACATCGAACGTCTCGAACCCGGACGTGGCCCGGCCGCCGAGTGCGGTGATGGCCTGGGCGGTGAAATCGGCAGGCAAACCGTCGTAATGGGCGCGTTGCCGGTTACCGTCGATGTCGGTCTCGTAGAACGACTTCGGCGCCACGCCCGTCGCGAGCAGGCTCAGCAGCAACCGCGTGAACATGTCCGCGACATTCAACTGCCCGGCAAACCGACTGTGCGCCAGGATCATATCGGATCGGAACACCGTCACCGGTAAACCGCACAGGTCGTGTGCCTGCCGCAGCAACACCTCCCCCGCCCATTTGCTGTTGCCGTAGCCGTTCGCGTACCCGTCACCCAGCCGCCGCACGGCGCTCATCGCGCGAATATCACCGTCTTCCGCGAAGACCGCGGGATCAATCTGATCCTTGACACTGACCGTCGACAGATACGTGATCGGCTTGAGTCGCGCAGTGAGCGCCAGCCGAATCACCTCCGCCGTACCGACCACATTCGGACCGAACAACTGCTCGTAGGGCAGCACGTGGTTGACCAACGCCGCTGGATGCACAACCATGTCGACCGACGCCGCCAGTCGCCGCCAATCCGATTCGCTCAGACCGAGATTCGGTTCGCCGATATCACCTGCCAGGACTTCGAGGGTGCCCTCGGCGAGGGCGCGATAGTGGTGCAAGAGCTCCGGGTCACCGCTGTCGAAGACCTCGTCGAGACGGCGCTGAGCGTCGGCAGTGTCCCGGCCGCGCACCAGGCAGATCAGTTTCGCGCCCTGTTCCGACAGCCTTTGCAGCCACTCCAAACAGAGGAACCGGCCCAGATAGCCGTTGGCACCCGTCAGGAGCACCGTCCGGGGCGGCTGGGCAGTCGGTGGCAACTCCCCCGCTGCGGCCAAAGTCGTCTCGTCGATGAACTTTTCCAGCGACAAGTCCGCCGCGTGGATATCGGCGTTGGTCCCGTGCACCGACTCCGGCGTCGGCCGCTTCCTGGTCGAGTTACGTTCGGCCTCGATGTACTCCGCCAGCACCGCTAAGGTATTGGCGGAGCTGACTATCACGCCCACAGAAACTTCGACGCCGAAAGTCTCTCGCAATAGCGTCGAAAACGACAGCGCCGACAGCGAATCCCCGCCGAAGTCGGTGAAATGCGCGTCCGAATGCAACTCCGACTCCGCGGGACCGAGCAGTGCCCGCACGGCGCGGCGCACGACATCCAGCACCGGGAGGTCCTGAGCGGCGCGCCGCAACGTGAGCAGTTCGTCGGCCTGCTCGAGCTCCAGCTGGCCGTACAGCTCCTCCAGACGCTGGCCATAGCGGGCTTTCACCTTGGGCCGCAATAGTTTTCCGATTCCGGAAAGGAGACCGTCGTCGATGGTGAACGGGTCGATCTCGAGCAGGAAGTCACGCGGAATCTCGACGGAGCTGAGCTCGGCTGCCTTCGCGACCTGCCGTAACGACTCATTGATTGCGGCCTTCAGATCGGCCCGGTCGGGGTACGCGGCAACCGCGTCGACAGTCGGGACGATCACCGCGAGCAGATAGGCGCGCTCGCTCGAGCCGTAGACGTAGATCTGGCGAATCAGCGGACTGCCGGCGTAGACGGCCTCCAGTTTCGCTACCGCCACGAATTCGCCCTGCGACAGCTTGAGCACATTGTTGCGACGGTCGATATACACAAGTCGGTCCGGTTCGAGTTCGGCCATGACGTCACCGGTGCGATAGAACCCGTCGGCGTCGAAAATCTCGGCATTCAACTCGGGTCGCTTGTAATAGCCGGAAATCAGGGCCTGCGACTTGATCAGCAGCTCACCTCGCGGATAGGGCTTGTCACTGACGAAGTATCCGAGCTCGGGTACGTCGATGAGTTTGTAGTCGAGAATCGGCGGCCGTTGCAACCGGTTGTCCATCATCATCCCGCCGGCCGTCTCAGTGGCGCCGTATCCATCGATCAGTTCGGTGCCGAGCACTGACTCCATGAACTCGCGCATACCGGCCGACAGTGGCGCGCTGACAACCAGAGCGAGAAGGAACCGACCACCCAGGAAGTTTTCGCGCAGCTCGGCTTTGACGTCCTGCTCGACTCGGGCGCGGTCGCCGCCGGCGGTCACCCGTCGATCGGTTTCGCTCTGGAATCGCTGAAACACCATGTCGCACACTCGCGGAACGAAAAACAGGAGCGTAGGACGTACCAGCGCGATGTCTTCCAAGAGTGTCGACATATCGCTGCGGGCCGCGAAGTACACCGTGCCGCCGAGGGCCAGACTCATGATCATGGACTGCCGGCCGACGATATGGCTCATCGGCGTATAACTCAACCCGACCATGGGCAGCGCAGGGCCGCTGCGCCGGCGCCAAATGTCGGCCACCAGCCGATGGGAGTACATGGCGCCCTTGGGGCTTCCGGTGCTGCCGGAGGTGTAGAGCAATAACGCCAGCGCATCCGGATCCGGTGTGGTGTGCAGCGGTGCGGGCGGGAGCTCCCGTCCGCGCGCGAGCACTGAAGCCAACGTTTCGACCCGCACCAGGGTTTCGGTCAACCGGCCCTGTGCCGCATCGAGCGCGGCCCGATGATCGTCGTCTTCGGCGTGGAAGTCGAAAACGACGAGCCGGCGCACGGTATCGGACGCCAGCACCAAATCGACTGCGGCATTGAGCTGCTCGGCGTCGGCGGCAATCACGCGTGGCCCGGTTTCGGCGACAATCGAGGTCAACTGCGCCAGCGCTGATCCTGCCTGCAATGGCACGGACACCATGCCCATATAGGTGCACGCTAGGTCGACGGTCGTGTAGTCGATGCTGGTGAATCCGAGGGTGGCGACGATATCGCCAGCCCGCACCGGGTGCTCGGCATCGCGGTGCCACACCGATGCCACCGCACCTACTCGCTGCCACAGCTCGCGGTAAGTGAGGGTGTCGAACCTGGGCAACACCCGGGCACGACGCCGCCCATCGTCGTCGGTGATCAATTCGACGGCACGCTGTCCCAGTGCCGGCCGGTCGGCGTAGCCGGTCATGATTGTGGCGACGGTCTGCGCGAGCGGTATATCCCGGCCGCGCAGCACCTCAGTCAACTCCTCGTCCGGAACCGCCGCTCGAATCTGCGCATCGGATGCGACCAGATCTCGAACCCGACGTTCCAATTTCGCTTGTCGCTCTGCCTCGGACTGCACTCGATCTCCCTGCTTCCGGTCGGCGAATACCGCGCCCCGGCACCGCACGCCTTTTCGCCTGAGTAGGTCTTCTGCGGGTCCTTCTCTTCGCGCGCCGAATGGGCGAGTCGCTGAGGATGTGCCGTCACCGCGCGAGGACGGTCGGGCAAGCGCGGTGACGGCACGACGCACCACCGGGGCCGGGATTTGCATCGGTGGCGCGAACTTGGGAGGGGTAAGTCAGAGACACCGCCTCGAAGTCCCCGTGGTGTTCGGAACTCCTTCCCGACTCGCCTAAACGGTACGAATGGGCGACCGATACGTCATAGAAGAAATGCGCCAATTATCGGTATGGGACCGCCCCGGTCGTCAGCACATATGCACCGACGAACAGTTCAGTGCGCAATCACGGGCTCGCCCTCCGACGGTGCCAGAGCCGCATTCGGCACCAGGAAAGCCGCGATCACCGCACCAGCCACGAATATCCCGGTGCCCCAGGTAAAGGTGGCCGTGTAGCTCGCGACGTGGGCCTGCGCCACGGTCAGCGGGCCAGGCTGGTGTGAGGTCAGGTAGTCGGTCATCGCCGATGTGGCAACGGTGGTCAATAGCGCCGTGCTGATCGAGCCACCCACCTGCTGGCTGGTGTTGATCAGCGCCGAGGCGACACCAGCGTCCTCGTGGTGTATGCCCGCGGTCGCGCCCTGGAACGCGGTGGTCATCACGCCACCGAGGCCGATACCCAGCAGGACCAGTCCGGGCAGGACGCCGGTGACGAAGCTGCTGCCCAGCTCGAGCTGGGTCAGCCAGGCCATACCGGCTGCGGAGACCAGGAAACTAGTGCTGATCACGATCTTCGGACCGATCCTGGGGAGCAGCAGCGAGGGCACGGTGGTTGACGCGAGAACGATGCCCGCGACCATCGGCAGGAATGCCAAACCGGCCTCGATGGGCGAGTAGCCCAAACTGACCGCCAAGTAGTAGGTCAGGAAAAGGAAGATCGAAAACATCCCCATGCCCATGACGAACACCGCCAGGAACGAACCACCGCGGGTGCGATCCAACACGAGTCGCAGCGGCAGCAGCGGATGCGCGACCCGCGCCTCCAGCCATACGAAAACCGCGAGCAGTACCACGCCGCCGATCAGGCAACCGAGGGTGACCGGGTTGGTCCAGCTGGTTGATTCGGCGTGCGCGAATCCGTAGACGACGGCGAACAGCGCGGCGCTCACCACGAGGGTGCCCGGAATGTCGATCTCGGGCCGCTCGGCAGCCACATGCTTGGCCAACAGCAGCACCGCACCGACCAAGGCGACGGCGGCGAAGCCGACGTTCACGAACATCACCCAGCGCCACGACGCCCATTCGGTGAGCATGCCGCCCAGCAGCAGCCCGGTCGCGGCGCCCGCACCGGACAACGCACTGAAAATGCCGAAGGCCTTGGCCCTTTCCGAGGGTTCGGTGAAGGTCACGGTGAGCAGCGAGAGCGCGGCGGGCGCAAGCAGTGCACCGAAGACGCCCTGGCCGACACGTGCCGCGACGAGGATTTCGAAGCTGTTGGCCGCGCCACCGACGACGGATGCGCCCGCGAAACCGATCAGGCCGATCACGAAGGTGGTACGTCGGCCGAACAGGTCACCGAGTCGGCCACCGAGCAGCAGCAGGCTGCCGAATGCCAGCGCATAACCGGTGATGACCCACTGCCGGTTGCCGTCGCTGAAACCGAGGTCCTGTTGCGCTGCGGGCAGCGCGATGTTCACGACGGTAGCGTCGAGGGTGACCATGAGCTGTGCCACGCCCAGTACGACGAGCACCCACCAGCGCGCGGCATGCGAGCCGCGGCGGCCCGGGTCTGTTTTCTCGGTGGCGGGTGCACCGAGGTCGAATGTGGAAGTCATTGCCGCCCTTTGTCTCGATTCTGGATTCGGAAATGCCAACTCTGATTACTGAGTCCGCCATCCCCATAACCGATAAATCGACTTCAATTTAATCCCCTTCCGCAGTGGTATATATCTGTGAAACATGTCACCGCTATAAATCATCCGACGTTTTACATTTTACGAATAGGGCATGACTATTAGAAGCCGCGCTGATCTCGATCAGCGGACCAATCAGATACAACCTTTATCCTGGCGACCCGGGATCGATATATGCGAGATCGGTCCGTCGACTACTTCACCTTCAGGCTCGAATTCGACCGCGATGGCCATCGCCTCGGTGGCGGTATGAATCCGGGTGATTCTTTTCCGGGACGTGGTGCGACAAAATTGTCGGGCCTTGCCGATACAACACCCATCAGCGGAGATCACAATCAGACACGAGCGAATGCCTGAAGAAAGAGTTGAAGTAGGACAAGAACGATTTCGGGTGCGTTCTCGGGAGTGAAGTGGCCAGCCTCGGAGATCTCGATGACCGTCGCCGCCGGTGCAAGCGGGCCGGAACGCGGGAATCGTGCGAGGAGGAATCAGGGCGATGTCGCGCAGCCGTTGGAACCCGCGTCGCAATGTAGAGCCAAGTGCCGTCGGAGGTTTCGTCGGCAGGGATCATGCACTCATCTCCTCGGCGGGACATCGAAGCCGCACGCGGTGGACGGGCGACCATTGATCGGGTGACGCGGGTGACGTCGAGCAGCGACTTGGCGCAGGCATCTAGGACCACACTGCTAACTATGGTAGACCATAGCTAGCAATCCCTTGTAATTGCAATGCCCGCAACAAGCCGGGCAACGAAGGAAGTGTCCACCGCGAAGAAGAGGCTGACGCGTACTCGGATCTGGCAGTCGCGTCCCACATGGACTGCGGGGCGCGGACTTAGCGTCATGATCACACAACACAACCACCCTGACTATTCTATACCATAGTCAGCTGTGCTAACGTCGACACCCGACTTCGTTCCTCCGAAGTTCGAGCAAAGGAACACCCGTGGTTGAAGAAATCGAGCTCCTTGTCGAACGAAGGCAGGAGCCGCGATCGAGCCAGAACGTCAGACGCTGGTTCACGCTGGCGGTGCTCTGCGTGGGCTCGATGACGGCCTTCGTCAACGTGTCCTCGACGATCACCGGCCTAGCCCGGATCCAGGACGAGCTGCACGCGTCACCGACTGAAACTGTATGGATCACAAGTACTTACAGCCTCGTCGTCGCAAGCCTGATTCTGGCGGCCGGCACACTGGCCGATATCGTGGGCCGCAGCGTCGTCTTCATGGTCGGCGCCGCGCTCTTCACCGGCGGGAGCGTCGTCGCCTTCGCTGCGAACGACACAGCATTGCTGATCGTCGGCCAGGCGATCATTGGTATCGGCGGTGCGGCCATCCTGCCCAGCAGCCTGGCGGTGCTGGCACACACGTTCGCCGACCCACGCGAGCGCACCGAGGCCGTCAGCATCTGGGCGGGCAGCTCGGGCCTCGGCTTGGCTATCGGGCCGATCGTGACCGGCGTGCTGCTGGAGCACTATTCCTGGCACTCGATCTTTGTCACCAACATGGTGCTCGGAGTCATCGCTTTCCTCGGCGCCGTTCTCTTCGTGCCCGCGAGTCGCCAACCAGACCGCAAGCTCGACCCCGTGGGCCTCATGCTGGGCACGATCGCTGTCGCCTCATTGGCTTTCGCCATTATCGAGGGCAAGACACTCGGCTACTTCTCGACTGGAATCCTTTGCGCCTACGCCGTTTTCGTGGTCTCGCTGGTAATCTTCGCCTGGTACGAGTCTCGGCACCACGATCCGATGATCGACATCAAGCTCTTCCGATCGAGTTCATTCACCATGGTCATGGCCGTGGCCGCGACCACTATGTTCGGCTTCACCGGCACATCACTGCTCGTGGTCCTCTACTGCCAGCACGTCCAGGGTGTCACCCCGCTCGGCGCGGGTGTCCGCGCCCTCGCCATGTTCGTGCCATTCATCCTCATCAGCGCCCTCGCCGGCAAAATCGCGCACAGGATCGGTTTCAAGGTCATATTGACGGGCGGCTTGATCGTCATGGCGGCAGGGATTTTCGCGCTGCGCGCGATCGAGGCGGGGCCGGATTCTTCCCGGCTGTGGCCGGGTCTCATCATTGTCGGCATCGGGACCGGACTGCTCGTAGCCCCCTCCACCGCAGCCGCGGTCATCAGCGTCCACCGGTCCCAGGCAGGGATGGCCAGCGCGATGGTCAACATGTTCCGGCAACTCGGAAACGTGCTCGGCGCCAGCGTGACCGGAACCATCCTGACCACCAAATTTGGCGACGGACTCGGCGAGCGGCTGACCGAGCACCATCTCCCGCAGCAGACGATCGACTCCGTGGTGGACGCGGCACAGCGCGGCAACCACGATTCCGCCCGTCTCCCAACAGAACTCGCATCACTCGTCGCAGACAGCGCCCGACGGGCCTTCACAGACGCATCCCACCTGAGCGCCCTGGTCACCGCCACCATAATTGCCGCCATCGTGATTCCCACCGTGTTGTTCATCCGCCACCGGCCGGCCGAACCAACGAACATTGATACCGCGAAGACTGTCCTTCCTGGGACCGGAAAGTCTTTCGCGCCTTAGGAGAGAAGCGACCCATGCGAATCCTTATCGTCGGCGTCGGCGCGGTAGGCGGATATTTCGGCGCTGAACTCGTCGCCGCTGGGCGCGACGTAAACTTTCTGGCACGCGGCCAGCGCGTCGCTCAGCTCCGAACGCATGGATTGACTCTCATGCGACCGCAAGGGGCCACGACCACGCGGGTTCGTGCGCTGACAGCCGCTGAACTCACCGACCCCTACGATCTGGTGCTGCTGGCGGTGAAGGCAGACGCGCTTGTGCCAGCTCTGGACGATATCGCGCAGGCCGTGGCGGAGCACACGAGGATCCTTCCGCTGCTCAACGGCATTCGTCACATCGAAACAATTCGCGAGCGCTTCGGTGGACGGGCAGCCCTTGGCGGCGTTGGTCTCGTCGCAACTCAACTGGACGCGCGAGGGCGGATTCTGATGCTCGCCCCCGGTGCGCACATCACATACGGCGAGCTCGACGGAAACCGCACCCCGATGCTGGACCGGATCGCAGCGGAACTCTCGGCCGCCGAGATCGACCACGCCATCTCATCGACGATCGAGCAGGACATGTGGGAGAAATGGTTCTTCATGGCCGCCGGCGCAACCACGACCGTCCTGCTCGGCGGACCGGTTGGCCGGATCGTCGCCGAAGACGACGGTAGGGCGGCGATCACCGCGACCATCGCCGAAATCGCCGCAGTATTCGAGCGATCCGGCCACCCCATCCGCGCCGAAGCAATGTCACGCGTGACCAATATGCTCACCATGTCCGGCTCGCCGTTCACAACCTCCCTGTACCGAGACTTCGTCGACGGAAGAGGCACTGAGGTCGAGACGATCCTCGGCGATCTCCTTACGACCGCTGACCGGCTGGAGCTCCAGACCCCGCTCTTGCGTGCGGCGACGGTCCGGCTTCGTGTACATGCCACGACCCTGGCCTCCGCAACGATATCCGTACATCGCGGACTACCCGAGGACCATCACCCGTAGGAGCGCCCGCTCGGCCAGTCCGGTGTCCATTATTCCGAACTGTTTCCGCTGATAGAAGACGTGTGCATAGTGGTCAAGTGCCCCTCCGAGACATCGACACGTGAGATACTTTGCAGTGCAAAGGATTTGACGCTATCCAACTCTGAAACGGACAACCGAGCTTTCCCACCGAACAGCGGTGTCCGCGGAGGCGGGTGGAATAACCTGGACAGCGCGGACGGCAGACACCCCGATGGCCAGCGCAAACGGGATTCCGTGGCGCTCACGACCATATTCCACCTCTGCTGTTCAAGGATGTCGTTACGGCAGGGCCTTGGCGCTCGCCGAGTCCGGATAAAAGTGCCTTGTCTCGCCTTCCTCGGCGGCTCAGCCAGCCGCCACTTTCTGCAGGCGCGGATTGTTCTCCAGCGCCCACCGCACGGTCTTCGGTCGACGCCCGAGCAGGGTTTCCAGCTGGTCGGTGACGCCGCGGTACCCGCCGCCGCCCATCAGCCGGGTCAGGGTCTTGAGGTGCTCCGCTGTGTGCGGTAACTCGGCCAAGGCACTATCCACGTAGGTCTCGTTCCAGGTTTCGACGTCTTCGGGAACGTAGGTGACCTGGCGTCCCAGCGCGGCGGCGTAGTCCTGTGCGAACCCGTGCATGTCCTTCAGCTCCGGACCGGTGAGGTCGTAGGACTTCGAGAGGTGCGGTGCCGGATCGACGAGGATCTTCACGCACACCTCCGCCACGTCGTAGCCGGCGAGGGGCGCCAGCCGCTGGTGGCCGAAGGGCAGGCGCAGTTCACCATTGCCCAATGGGGCCAGCGCAAGCCAGGTCAAGATGGGGTTCTCGACGAACATGGCCGCTCGCACGTTGACGGTCGGGACGCCGGACCAGTCCAGCACCTGCTCGGCGACCCAGTGCGCCCGCTGCTGCGGCGACCAGTCTGCGATGAGTCCGCCGAGCCACGCACGCCGTTCTTCCTCCGGCGCGGTCATCTTCTCGAACGTCATGAACGACTGCTCGTACTCGGAGATATTGACGAAGACCTCGATGTCGCCCTGGGCCCGTGCCGCAGCGGCCATAAGAGCGACGGCGTCCGTGTAGTACGGCGACAGGCTCATGCTGAAGTAGATACGCCGGCAGCCCTTCAGAGCAGCCGTCACGTCGGCGATGTTGAGTCGGTCGCCGACGAAGATCTTGGCCCCGGCCTGGCGCAGCGAGTGCGCGCGATCGTCGTCTCGTCGCACGAACGCGCGCACAGGGTAACCCTGCTCGAGCAGCATATCGACCATCGTTCTGCTCACACCACCGACTTCGCCGGCGGCGCCGGTGATCAGGATGGGATTGCGCTCTGGCATTGGTATGTCTCCTCTGACTGGTTGGGGTAGGACGTCGATCCACCCGCACCGCTCCTGGTCGACAACGCCGACATCAACTCGACGTCGCAGGTTCCGTGACTCTCACTGAAAACCGATCGGGTTCACCGACCTTAAACCGCTCAGTTTTCTGATGCAACTTACCTGGCACTCGAAGAAGGCGGTGCGTCATGCCACGCCAGCCACATCGAGGAAGGAGGGCGATGGACCCGCCAGATTGCGAGTCCGGATACCCGCAGCACCGGCCTTCTCGAAGTGGGGGATGCGACCGCGGCCGGGCGATGGACTCTGCCGCTGCCGGCAGCGCATTGTCCTCTTCACTTGGCAAATTGCAACGGTTGGTTTCTTCACAACTCATGTTAAGGTCACCGAGTTGCATGAAAAAACTTAACTCGATGTGGAGTAAACCCAGATGGATACGACGACCCAACCGCTCTCAGTCCGGCGAGGACAGCACCGGATACACGCTGAGGTTACGGACGGGCCAGGAGCACCACTGGTGCTCATGCATGGCTTTCCCGACAGCATGCGTCTCTACGATCGCCTCATGCCGCACCTTGTCGGTCGCCGTCGCGTGGTGCGGTTCGACTTCCTCGGGTGGGGGGAATCAGATAAGCCGGCCGGCTACCCATACACCGCGACCAATCAGGTGGGGGATATCGACGCGGTGGTGAACAGCTTGCCGGACGAACGAGTGGTCCTGGTCGCGCACGACGCGTCCGGTCCGCCGGCCATCGACTGGGCTCTGCGGAATCCGGAGCGGGTCGAGGAGCTCGTGCTGCTCAACACCTACTACGAATGGACGATTGGGCTTCGACGGCCACATGCCATCGTGCTGTACTCGACCCCGGGGATCAATGCGATCGCTCGTAAGCTGTCGGCGATGCGCCCGGACCTCGAGCAGCGCCTGTTCCACTACCAGGTGGGCTCATTCATCCGTGACGGCGACGTACGCGCCGAACTCGTCCCACAGCTGTTCGAACAGTTTCACGCCTCACGGCCGGCGTTCTGGCGGCACACCTCCGGCATGCTCGGCCAACTGGCTTCCCGGCGGCTGAAAGCCCGCCAGCTCGAGCACTTCCACCGTCCTGTACGGATCATCTTCGGCGTGAGCGACCCTTTCCTCAATCCGCGGTTGGCGAAACGGTTCGCTGGACAGTTTCCCAACAACAACCTGCATCTGATCGAAAACTCTGGACACTACGTCCAAGTAGACGAGCCCGAACTGGTCGCGGACCTCATGACTGCCGAGTATCGTCACGCAACCGTACCGTCGTAGAATCGGCGGATGCTCAACCGCACGTACGACGGCCAGGTGTGCTCGATCGCTTCTACGCTCGAAGTTCTCGGCGAGCGATGGACACTGCTGATAGTCCGCGACGCGATGCTCGGCCTGAGTCGCTTCGACGAGTTCCAGCGCAGCCTGGGCATCGCCCGCAACGTGCTCACTGACCGGCTCAAGCGGTTGGTCGAGGCGGGCGTCCTGGAACGCATCGAGTATCAGCAGCGCCCGCCTCGCTTCGAGTACCGGCTAACAGCAGTCGGCCTCGAGCTCTGCACGCCGGTGGTCGGGCTCATGCATTGGGGTGACCGACACTTGGCGGGGCCGGACGGCTTACCGCGGCTGACCCGGCACAATGCATGCGGCGGTCAGCTGCACGCCGAGCTGGTCTGCGAGCAGTGCGGCGCGACTGTTGCCGACACCGACGTGGAACTGCAGCCGGGACCCGGACTACGAGCAGATCCCATCGCTGCCGGTTAGCGCGCACGTAACTATCTGATGGGGGAGACCGGGTGATGCCGTCCGGTCTCCTCGCCCCATGCCGATGCCGGTCAGGCCGGCAGCGACGACGAGAATATCGACGCACTCGAAGTTCACCGCAGTGCTTGCGCTCCCGTCAGGGTCTTTCCATTCGTCGGCAGGTTTGGAGGCACTGGTCGCTAACACGGCGCCATCAGGTCGACGAGGTCCGGGACAGCCGATCCCAGGACGGTCAGTCACTGAAAGCGATCGCCATTGGGCTGCCCATCGCGTGGGAGGGCCCACTCGCGCCCCTTCACCCCTTGGCCACGTTCTCGCAAGCCTGGCGGGGTCTTCCATGCTCCGTGTCAAGGCGGCGACGATCGCCTTCTTGCCCGGGCAAGAGTCGGAAGAGGTACGGCTACGTGACGCCGACACGCTTGGCAATCGCCTCGGTAGAGGTGCCGAAGCAGCCCTCGAGCGCGAACTCGGCGATCGCACGTGCGGCAACCTGCTCGCCCGGATCAGGCAAGGCGTGCGAGGCCGCTGCTGGGGGCGGGAGTGTTGAGTCGTGGTCAACATCGGACTCTTCGGTGGCGCTTCGGGATGAGATGCCAACCTACAAACGGCCGGTGTCGGTCAACAAGAACCTCCCAGTCCTGCGCGGTGTGCTGCGAGCACATCCAGTGCGCTTGAGCTCCTGTCAGTGAGAGGCGATGAATCGGGCAACACTGAGGCCCCTAGCACGTCGCACACAAGTAAAGCGGCGTGCGGTTCGGCGACTTTGATCGTTGCGGGCCGACCCCGGCACTCTCCGGCACGACGCACCTTTGCGGAACCGTGCTTTCGTGGATCCCACGGTGCGTGCTGCGGTCGTCAGACTCCTTTGCGCATCGAGAACAGCAGCAGCGCAGCCCGCTCTTTAGCGCCGTCCCACGCGAGATCGCCAAGCGCGCCTGCAATGGTTTCGTTGATGGGTCGCTACCGGCTGCTTGGTAGCGGGAGTGCTGCCCGCATCCGCAGCCGTCCTCACGCTGATCTAGGCGGATGAACCGGCGACGGTCGGTGTTGAGGACGAATGCATCCCGGCTTGTTGCGGTATTGGGCGATGTTTCCCGGGAACACTACGATGAAGAATGCGGCGATGATCCGTCCGATTTGCACCCGGTCGCGGGTCAGGACCGCCAGGCCCGCACCGAGCATGATCTCCACCCCGGCGGAGGCCATGAGGACGCCGTCAGGGTCAAGGGTATCGATCTGGGCACTTGTGCCTGGAAGTCCTCACGGCCCCGAAGAGGTGGCTCGGTCCGGCGAGGACGAGCACACCAGAGAGGGCCAGTCGGGCGACCGTGCGCAGCGCGGTGGTGGGGGGCTCGCTCAGTTCATTGGATGTCATCGGTTCTCGGTACCCGTAATCGGCGCCAAGGTCTCAGCGGCCTGGGATCCATTGCAGGGCTTTGACGAAAGGCGGCAGGATCTTCGCCCACAGCTTCTGCGGCACGCCGCGTGGGCCGCCGAGGTTCAGGACGCGGGTGGTGGCGATGGTCTGCGGTTCGGTGTATTTGGTGAGGCCTTCAGGGCCGTGGCGGCGCCCGACGCCCGAGGTTCCCATGCCGCCCATCGGCGCGCCGGTGCTACCCCAGGTGGGGCCGTAGCCTTCGTCGACATTGACGGTGCCGGCGTGGATCCGGGCCGCGATCGCCTCACCCTCGTTCTTAGTGGCCGCCCACACGCTGGCATTCAGGCCATACTCGGTGTCGTTGGCCCGCTCGACGGCCTCCTCGACGCCTGCGACCGGGTAGATCGAGACGAGCGGGCCGAAGGTCTCGTCGCGGTAGCATTCGGCGTTGGCGGGAACGTCGGTGAGAACGGTCGGCTCGTAGAACAACGGGCCGAGATCGGGGCGGACCTTGCCGCCGGCGATCACGGTGGCACCCTTGGCCACGGCGTCGTCGACGTGACGAGCCACGGCTTTGACCTGCTCCTCCGATACGAGGCTACCCATCTCGATGCCGAATTCGTAGTCAGCACCCAGCGTCATCGCGGCGACCCGTTCCCCGAAGATGCGGGTGAACTCGGGCGCGATGGACTGTTCGACGTAGATACGTTCGATGGAGACGCACAGCTGGCCGGAGTTGGAGTAGCAGGCGCGCACGGCGGCGTCGGTCACCTCGCGCAGATCGGCCCCGGCCATCACGATCATCGGGTTCTTGCCACCCAGTTCAGCGGAGAAGCCGATGAGACGGGCGCCGGCCTGTTCGGCAAGCAGCCGACCGGTGGCCGTGGACCCGGTGA
This sequence comes from Nocardia sp. NPDC050630, assembly GCF_044457245.1. Lineage (NCBI taxonomy): Bacteria > Bacillati > Actinomycetota > Actinomycetes > Mycobacteriales > Nocardiaceae > Nocardia > Nocardia sp. NPDC050630. The sequence continues at coordinate 1,177,167 of NZ_JBITGN010000001.1, read as the reverse complement.
ACATCACAAAGTCGGAGTTCTCGACCAGTGCAGTGCCCACCACCGAACCTGGCCCAGGGACCACCGCGAACAGATCCTGCGGGAGGCCTGCCTGGTAGAGCAGCTCGACGCACGCCAGCGCGCAGTACGGGGTCTGGCTGTCAGGTTTGAGGACCACGGCGTTGCCGGCGAGAAGTGCCGCGATGGCGTCCGATACCGCGAGCGTCATCGGGTAGTTCCACGGCGAGATCACCCCGACGACGCCCTTGGGCTGGTACCGCACCACCGTCTTGGTCAGGCCGGGCAGCATTCCGGCTACGCGCTTCGGCCGCAACAGCTTTGGCGCGACGCGTGCATAGTGCCGGGCAGTCAAGGCAATGTCGAGGACCTCTTCCTGGGCGGCGGCGCGCGACTTCCCGGTCTCGGCCTGCGCCATGTCCATCAGGTCACCGCGATTTTGCAGCACCAAGTCGCGGTAGCGGTGGAATATGGCGGACCGCTCCACAACCGGACGGTCGGCCCAGTTCTTCTGTGCGACCCGGGCGCGGGTGATTGCGTCCTTGGCGTCCTGCGTGGTTCCGACCGGCACGGTGGCCAATTGCTTTCCGGTGAACGCTTCGATCACCGGCCGGGTCGGACGAGTGACTGCGTCCGGGATGGCGATCAGGTCGGCGAGCCGCATGAACGTGGCGGTGGACGGAGCAGGCATATGTACCCCCTACGGGCTGGTGGGTTGGGTGTATGCCGAGCGGCTGGGGAATGCGGTGAGGGCGCCGTTCGGGACCAATTGGTTCGCACGGTTCCGGTCATTCCTCGGACGTCTGCCATAACCTTCGGCTGGGTGCGCGGCGCCGCGAGACGCGTGCTCAGCCATGGTGGGGTCCTTGGTTCATCTCGTAGGCGCCGGACAGCGCGACGACACGCTGCCAGATGAGGTCGAACCGCTCCGCGTCAACGACGGGTCTGCCGATTGCTGCCAGAATGAGCTGCTGCTGGGCCTCGGTTGTGGAGGGTTTGTCGTGCAATCCGACTGCCGCAGCGTTGAAGTCGCGGACCAGTACGTCGAAAATCTGGTCCACTAGGTCGGCGTCGACGCCGACGATCTCGGCTTGTTCCAGGATCAGCTGCCCGTACACGACCAGCGTGAACAGTTCGGTCAGGGCGAGCCCGAAGTCGAGATCGCCCTGCTGGGCGGCATTCGGGGCGGCCTCGCTGAGCAAAGTGACCAGGTGTTCGGCCTGTGCAGTGAAGCGGGCCACGTTCGGGATAGCGGCCGATGCGGCGTATACCGCGCGCCAGTCGTGGAACCGGACCGTCGCCAGTCCGCGGGCGGGTCCCTGGCGAAACAGGAACTCGTCGTCGGCGGCATCGAGCCGGGTGGGCACTGGCGGGTAGGGCTGTGGGTCGAACAGGTAGGCGGGCATGAACTTCGCGATCAGCGCCAGGTTCACCGCGACGGTTCCCTCGAGCTTGGGCAGCCCGTCAACGTCTATCTTCGCGAGCAGCAGATACTGGTCCTTCTCGAAACCCTTGGCGGCCACGATCTCTGATAGCAGCGCGACCACCTTCTGCGCCTCGCTGGTCACCTTCATCTTGGTGATCGGGTTGAACAGCAGGTACCGGCGATCGTCGGGGTTCGCGGTGCGGAAGTAGTCCACCGCGCGGTCGGCGAACAGCCGCATCCCGATGAGTCGGGCGTAGGCGTCGACGAACTGGCGGCGTACGTGCGGGAAGTCGGTGACGGGGTGCCCGTACAGAATCCGGTTGTGCGCGTGGGTGATCGTCTCGTACAGCGCGTGGGTCGCCGTGCCGATACCGCCGAAGCACAGGTTGAACTTGCCGATGTTAACGGTGTTCAGCGCCGCGTTGAACGCATCCTGGCCGGTGTGCAGGATGTCCTGCGCGGTGACCGGGTAGTCGTGCAGGGTGAACTCGGCGACGAACATCTGCGCCGAGACGATGTTCTTGTCCACGTGGAAGTTCGGGTGCCCGGAGTCGGCGTAGAAGAACACGTATTGATCGGGGCCCTCGATTCCGGCCAGCCGCCCGAACACCGACACGATGCTGGCGCAGTTACCGTTGCCGATGTAGTACTTCGACCCGCTTGCGCGGTACCCCCCGGCACCGTCGGGGGTCAAGACCATGTCTGTGGAGTAGATGTCGGCGCCATGTTCCTTCTCAGAGAGGCCGAACGCGGCGACACCGCCATCGGCAAGGGCGCGCGCCGCCCGGGCGCGGGCCGCGGCGTTGCCGCTCTGCCACACCGGGCCCAACCCGAGCACGGTGACCTGCCACGGATACCAGTAGTTGAAACCGTAGAAGCCCAGGATCTCCGAGAGGGCCGCTACCCGCGCGGTGTCCCACCGCTTGTCCGGATCGCCGGCGCCGTCCCGCGCGGGGGTCAGGAACGTCGCGAACAGGCTCTCCTTGTCGACGAACTCCAGAAAATCGGCAAAGAAGACCTTGTCGTGATAATCCTGGGTCAGCCGCTGCTTGCCGCGGTGTTCGAACCAGTCGATCGTCGCGCGCAGCAGCCGCCGCGTCTCTGGATCGAAATGCTCCGGGGCATACTTCACCGGATTGAGCAACAACTCGTCGCATGCTGACATCGTCAGTGTGTCCTTTCTGTCGAGTCCTGGATTGTCCGCACATCGCGTGCGGTCACCCGCACATCGCGTGCGGTCACGGTGGGTCGGGGTGGGTTGGCCGGTGATCATCGGAGCCAGAGCGCGGCGCAGGCAGTCGCTGGTCGATTCGTCGGTGTTCAGGTCGATGGCGTAGCGCGGGGAGGAGTACGCATGCGGCGAACAGGCGTACTACGCTCTCGCGGCCCGGTCGGGATCCAGGTGGCGCGCGGTGCAGTCGGCCTTCGCCTTGCACACCGTCGGCGACCAGCGTGCTGCCCAGCCGCAGCAGTGCCGCGTCGTCGGCCAGACCTGCGGCGATCAACTCGCCAGACTCCAGCAGAGCCGTGCGGGAGAGGACGGGTTCGTGCGATGCGGATCGCACTGGCGAATGCCTCGACGATCTGCTCGGTGGCTGGGCACTGGCCATGGACTCCGTGACACGCGCGATAATGCGGCGGCCTTCGCGCGTCATCTTCGCGGTCACCAGAGCGTGGCGGTCCCAGAAGCGGCGGTAGCCCGTGACCCGGCTGACTTTCGCCCGGCGGGCCACCCGCTCAGTGGTCAACGTCGAACTCCTCGGTCGCGCTTCGGGATGAGATGCCAACCTACAAACGGCCGGTGTCGGTCAACAAGGCCTCCCCAGCCCTGCGCGATGTGCTGCGAGCACATCCAGTGCGCTTTGGCTACTGTCAGTGAGGCGATGAATCGGGCAACACCGAGGGCCCCAGGATGTCGCACACAAGTAGAGCGGCGTGCAGTCCGGCGACTTTGATCGTTGCGGGCCTGCCCCGGCACTCTCCGGCACGACGCACCCTTTGACCTGCACCGCCGATCACGGCGACGCCGTGCGGATACCGCGCCGCTCAACTCGCCGCCGCGGAGAGCGAGGTCAGCTTCCTGGCTCGCGGTCGGCGGGAACCTTGCCGAAAGGCGCTGTCGCATTCGGGAGTTGCTCCTCGGACCCAAGCGCTTCAACGAACTTGGCGCGAAGCTGCAGGCCGCCGGACCGAACCGCCTGACGAGTCGGCTCCGTCGGCTCCAAGGGGTCGGCGTCGTGGCGAAGACGGCCAGCGGTGCCTACGTGTTGACAGAGTTCGGTGAGGGGCTGCGGGCGCCCGTCATCGGCTTGTGTCTGTAGGGACTCGGTCTGATGTCAGAGGGCACCGACCCGGAAACGGCCCGACCCGACATGGTCGCGCTCTGCACCCTCGCCCTGCTCGGGCCCCGCACTTCGAGGCTGACACGTCGACGAAGCATCCGCAGCCGCCTCAACGAGCTCGAGTAAAGACCTGCCTTCGCAACCAGATTCGACCGAGACCCGGAACCGCAGCCCCAGTCGGAGACTTGTGCTCGCCGCACGAATCGCGGCCCGGCTTTCATTCTGTCGCAACGTTGTCCGAGACATTTCGACGCCTTTAGGGTGAGCCGCATCAACGCGGATATCCCTCGTTCAAGGAGCGTCTTCATGCACTTCGCGACCCGCACGGACATCTGTCGTCTGATGATTGCAACGACACCCCGGTCAGTGTCCATCGCCTCGGCGAGACTCTCTGCACGGCCGCAGGTCTGATCCAGCCACTCGACACTTTCTGCACCGGCGCTGAAGGCGCAGCCACGGACGTTTCCGGCACACGCCGAGAAACTCGATCTCCCCTGTCCCGGCGGCTGTCATGCCGCCGGTACCGAAAGACACACGGAGTGACCGACTTGACTTCAACTCAGCCCCGGCACGCTGCCGAATCCGGCACGGCCGACTCTGTCCACGAACGGAATCGGTGAGCGCGATGCCCAAACGCAAGCCACTCGGCGTCCTGGACGCGGCCTTCCTGACCCTGGACTCACGCGAGGTCTCCGCCCACGTAGGCATACTGGTCACGTTGTCCCGACCGGAGAACGCGGGCCCTGAATTCATCCGCGACTTGGTTGCCCAACTCCGGGAGGCCACAACCTTCACGGCACCCTTCAATTACCGACTCGCGCGTTCACCGCTGCGAAAGATTTTGCCCACATGGGACGTTCTACCCGACGACGAAGTCGACCTCGACTACCACTTCCGGCATTCGGCGCTGCCAAGTCCCGGTGGCCAACGCGAACTGGGTGTGCTTGTATCCCGATTGCATTCCCTGCCACTGGACCGCAGCAGACCACTCTGGGAATGCCACCTCATCGAAGGCCTGTCCGAAGACCAGTTCGCTCTCTACGTCAAGGTCCACCACGCACTGACGGACGGCGTCAACGGAACTCGACGCATTGCCAGGATGTTCGACGTCGACCCGGAAAGTAGTCGGCTGCACGCGGTGTGGCAGACCGAACCGGAGACGACTGAGCGGATCCGAGCGACGACAGGGCTGAGGTCGCGCGTTCGGGGGTGGTTTCATCTGGCCGGTGGACTCGGAGTCGCGGTCGGCAGGATCCTCGAGGATGCGGTCCGCCCCAGCGATCCGGCCGTCGCGGTGCCGTTTCGCGTACCGACAATGGAGGTCCTCAACGGACGCATCTGCCGAGAACGACGATTTGCCACCCAGTCCTACCCGCTCGAGCGGGTCAAGCGGGTGGCGATAGCCCTTGGGGTAACGGTCAACGATGTGTTCATCGGAATCTGTGCTGGCGCTCTGCGTCGTTATCTCACAGAATTCCATGAGCTGCCGCAGCAGAGCCTGGTGGCCGGAACGCCGATCTCGGTTCGTCGCGCGGGGGACGATCGCGGAAACGCGGTCGCCCTGATCATTGCGAAACTGTTCACCGATATTGCCGACCCGATCGACCGGATCAAACTGGTCTGCCGGTCGACCACGCTCGCCAAGCAGAAGTTCTACGATCTGCCCCAGGTGGTCGGCGATTACTACGGATTGTTGACGAACGGTCCCTTCATCCTGCAGAACATCATCGGAACTGCGGGCCGCTCCCGGCCACCCTTCAATCTGGTGATATCCAATGTCCCAGGTCCGCTCGCGCCGTTGTATCTGTGCGGCGCACAGGTGCGGGAGACCTATCCGATTTCGCTCCTGGCGCACGGACAGGCACTCAACATCACCGTGCTCTCCAGCGCCGGGCGGTTCAACGTAGGGTTCGTCGGCTGCCGAGACCGGCTGCCGCACATGCAAAGACTCGCGGTCTACACGGGCGAGGCGTTGGATGAAATTGAGGCCATGCTCGGACTCGTCGTGCCCGAACTCCAGGAAGCGAAGTAGTCCGTTGAGACGGGACGCTGCCCGGCCACAGATCGGGCAGCGTCCCGCTACTCGGAGGGCCTATTGCAATCTCTCGGCTGTCAAGGAAGCTCGGTCAGGACGGATCTGCCGAGCCAGTGGCAGGCCCGCAGTGCGATTTCGATATCCAGCCGGTGTAATTCGATACGGCGGCAGATTTCCTCCTCGGCTCGGCGAACCCGGTAGAGCACCGAATTGCGATGGAGGGCGAGTTGCTGCGCCGTGGCGGTATAGCTGCTTCCGCTCAGGAGGAATATGCGCAACGTTTCCCGAAGACGGGCGTGCGGTGGGTCATCGAGCGCGAGCCGGCCCAGCGTCTCTGCTACCCACGCCTTTGTGGCTGGGAGATCGTCGCAGAGCGGAGCGATGGCACCGATCTCGGAGAAGGTTGCCACCATGGGCGCGTCGTCCGCCGCGGCGAGCATGACCTTGTATGCCTGACGCGCCTGCTGATGGCTCCGGCGGAATGCGGAGATACCAATGCCTGCTTCTCCCGCCGCGACTGAGATTCCCGCCGCGAGCTTTTGCACCGCTTCCATCAGATTCCCACGGGTCGGGGTATGTGCGAGAGGTAGCCAGGCCCAGCCGGTTCCTTGATCACGCGGCAAGAACAAAGGGCGCTGGGCGCAGCCGAGCTCGTCGGCGAGGTCGTTGGTGAATCGGGCGAGGTTGGCGACATACGTGCCTGCCTGCTCGGCGAGTGGGGACCAGACGATCAGGGATAGGTGTCTGCGGTGTGACAAGCGGTAGCGGAGTGTGGTTTCGACGCCGGCGAGGTCATCGGGCTCGGAGTCGAGCAATTGGTGGATGAGCGCCTCGCGCGTCGCGTTGCGGTCCTGCAGCCACCGATCGCGTTCCTCTTCATAGGCTTCGAGAACCTGTTCGGTCACGCTGTCGATGTAGGCGAAGTTCGCCGTGGCGAGCCGGCGGGCGACGGCGGCAACCAGTTGCGGGTCACTGACCTTGGTCTCGACGATTGCCAAGGCATGCTGCAGAGCCGTGTCCTGGGCAAGCCGGTACGCACGGACGAGCGCCCGAACCGGAATGCCGTGCTGGGCAAGACGACGGGCGTACTCGGTGGCTGCGGGCGGGGCCTCCGCCGCGCCGATGTCGGCACCGTACTGAAGAAAAGGCAGCACGGTTTCGACGTTGCCCTCGATGCTCGCGATCAACAGTTTGTCGAGACCCGCGTCGCCGCGCAATTCCATGATCTCGCGCGAAAGCCGTTGGTAGAGCTTGCGAACCAAGGTTCCACGGCCGTGGCTGAGCTCCTCGCCGACCGCTGCCACGCAAGTTGCGGTCAGTGCCTCTAGGTCCAGCGATCCGTTTTGCGTCAACTGATCAGCGCTCGGCCGACTGGTGGGCGATGACGACGGCCGGCGGCATATCTTTCCTTTCAGAGGGTGATTTCGCGCTTGAGGATTTTCCCGGTCGGCCCCTTCGGAAGTGTGTCTACGATGTGGACCTGGCGCGGGTATTTGTATGCGGCAACGCGCTCCTTGACGAAGTCGCGCAATTCTTCAGCGGTAACAGTGGCACCGGGTTTGAGGGCGACGGCGGCACCGACTTCCTCGCCGAGTTCGCCATGGGCCACACCGAGCACCGCCGCCTCGGCGATATCGGGGTGCTCGTAGAGCACCTCTTCGATTTCACGTGGATACACGTTGTAGCCGCCGCGAATGATCATGTCCTTCTTGCGGTCGACGATGAAGTAGTTGCCGTTCTCGTCTACTCGACCGAGATCGCCGGTGTGGAACCAGCCGTCGATGATGGTCTCGGCTGTCTCCTCGGGCTTGTTCCAATAACCCTTCATGATGTTGTCGCCACGGATCACGATCTCACCGATCGCACCGTCTGCTACGGCGCGGCCATCGTTGTCGACCACCTTCAACTCGACACCTCGGACCGGAGTTCCGATGGAACCGGGGACACGGGTCCTGTCGGGGTGAGCGAAACAAGCGGCGGGCGAAGTCTCCGACAGCCCGTATCCTTCGAGCAGAACACACCCGAACTGCTTCTCGAATGCGTGCAAAACCTCAACCGGCAGTGCGGATCCGCCGCTGACACAGACGCGCAGCGCGCCGAGATCGACGTCGGCCGCGCCCGGTTGGTTCAGCAACGCCGAGTACATCGTCGGCACTCCCCCGAAGATCGTCACCCCATCCCGGACCAGAATTTCCAGAACTTTGGCCGGGTCGAACCTCGGCAGCAGTGTCAGCGTCGCGCCCACCCGCACAGCGACGTTCAACCCACATGTCTGCCCGAACACGTGGAACAGCGGTAGCCCACCGAAAATCACGTCCTCGGAACGCGCGTGAATCAGTGTCTCGGCGCACACGTCTACATTGCCCGCGAGGTTGGAGTGAGTCAGCTCCGCTCCCTTCGGCTGACCGGTGGTGCCCGAGGTGTACAGGATTACCGCGGTGTCATCGGGTTGGCGATCGACCATGATGTCGCGCGGTTCGGTTGCCATCACCCGATCGAGAAACGCGATCGGATCAACCGTGATCACGCTAGCGCCGGTCCGCTCGGCACCTGCGGAGGCTTCGGCGTCGAAGCCCTGCCAGACAAAAATGATCTTGGCACCGGAATCGCGCAGATAGTAGGCGACTTCACGCTCTTTGAGCAATGGGTTCATCGGCACGACGATTGCCCCGGCGCGCAGGATGCCGTAGTAGAGAGCGGCGAACTGCGGGACGTTCGGGAGCATGATCGCGACCCGATCCCCCACCGCGACATCGTATTCGGCCAGTATCCCGGAGACCCGCTGACTGAGCGCTTCCAGTTGCGCGTACGAGATGGTTACTTCATCGAGTCGAATCGCGATTTGAGCCGAGTGGTTGCGCGCGGTGATCACGAGATTTTCAGCAAGGTTCATCAGCTATTTCCTTCTTCGGATATCAGACGGGCGTGATGTCGGAGATCAGCCATTGGCCGTCGACCTTGGTCATGCCGACTCGAATTCGGCTGCCATCCAGGCGAGGTCCTTGGTATTTGGTGCTCGAGGTCTCTTGGTTGAGAAATAGCAGCACTGTGACTTTGTCGGCGGCCGCGGTGACGATCGACGATTCGACAACCTTCGCCGTGGTGATGATCGAATCTCGGTGGGCGATGGGGATGATCACCTTCGAACTGAGTTCGGCGAAATCACTCCGGAACTTGCCGGTCAGATTGTCTGTGCCCCTAGGGAATTCGGTGTCGATCGTATTGAAGTTGTACGACAGCACGGTGGAGATCTTCGATCGCGCCGATTCCTGAGCGGACTGCGCGGCGGCCGTTGTCGCTTTGTGCTGCGAAACGCTGCGTCCGAAGACAACCGTCGTGGTGGTCGCCGCGCCCAGCAGCAGCACCAGTACGACAAAGGTGGTGATCGTCGTCCGCTTGTTCATCGTCGACAGGCGCCGGAACCAGCGTTGTGGGAGGCGCTGTCGCGACCCGCCCACCTGTGCCGAGGACTCGGCATTGTCGAGTTCTTCCAGGTCGAGTTCTTCTACATCGACATCGACCGCGTTGTCGGTGGCGCCGGCGGTCATGCGACGAACTCCACGTTCGAGACGAGCCATCGGCCGCCGGTGTGGTCGAGAGTCATCTTCATGCGGTAGACCCGCTGCTGTCCCTCGGGGGCTTCGGTGTTCTTAACCGTGGAAGTAACCGCTGTCAGCACGGTGGCCTGGCTGTCATTGATCGCGACGATCCCGGCTTCCTTGACCTCCCCGGCGGATTCGACGTTGCCGTTGCGCAGCACCGTGACGAAATTGCCGGAGATCTTGTCCCATTGGTCACGGAACGATCCGGTCGAATCGGCGGCGATCGCCCCGAGATTCTTTTCTGCCGAGGCATGATCGAGCGTGATCAACTGGACGGCAATGCGGCGGGCAGTGTCGAGTACGGCATGGTCGCGGCTGTCGTCCTGTTGGTTGTGCCGGACATCGAGCCACAGCTGCATGCTGACACCGCCCAACGCCACCACGGCCGCGGCGAGAACGGCGATAGCCCATACCCGCCATGACGGACCCGGACGTGACCGCGGTTCCCCCACTCCGGAGTCGGACGCGACCTCGGCCACGTCTACTTGATCAGCAGTGATTGCCATCCCTGGTACTCCTTTGCTTGGGTGACCGATTGGGCCGATTGCCCAAGGACATAGGTGATCCCGTCCGGTCCACGGAAAGTCCCGTCGTATTCCGCATACGGGGTGGTGATCGCCGCCGGGTTGGAAGGGGGTGGCATCGGGGCGGGAACGGCCGGCGCGGCTTTGCCGGGATCGGAGAGTTGCGGAGCCGCGCCCGGTGCGGGATCACCGGGATGGGCGAGCATCCCCGGCCAGGTCGAGGGCAGTCCGCCTGGGCAATTCGCCACCTCGGCGGTACGGACCGTGGGATCGCTGGCGCATGGAAGGTTTCGGGCGCCGCGGACCACCTTCGGGTTATCGGGGGAAATGCGGCAATAGTTGTTGGCGGACACCTCGGCGGGACCTGTATCCGAGGGGTCGCGGCGGACGGTGCCCTGGTAGCCCTCCGTGCACGGTGGCGAGTTCTCGGTGTTTCCCAGTTTGACGTCCAGTGGGATCTGCGCGCCCATGGTGTCGCCGTTCGTCTGGAACCCACCGCCGACGAAGCTGGAGTTCAACGCGGTTGCCAGTGCCGGATATACGACGAGTATCTGCCGAACACCCGCGATATTGACCCGCAGCACCTGTCCCAAGGTTTGCAGGTCGGCCAGCAGCACCGGGAGCGGCGTCGTGAGGTCGGCGAGCGTACCGGAGATGGTATCGGCGGTGGCGGGGCCTTGCTCCAGTACCTCCCGCACTTGCTCGTCGCTCTGCGCCAACTGCTCGGTGAACCCGGCCAAATCCCGAGTCACGGAATGGATTTCGGTCCGGACCGAGGTTCCGGTGCGCAGCAGCGGCTCGGCGTCGGACAGCAGGGTGAGGGTGGGATCGATATCGGCTTGCGCGAGGGCGAGCAGATCGGCGGAAGAGTCGATCAGTGTCGCCAGGGCGGGGCCGGTGCCGTTGACGGCCTGGAAGGTTTCGTCTATCGCGGTTCGCAGCGAGTCGGTGGATACGCTCTTCAGCAGCGTCTGTGTTTGGTCGAGCACTCGCGCGGTGGGTATCGGCACACTGGTCTTCGACCGCGGGATGGCGCTGCCGTCCCGGAGGTAAGGGCCTTTGTCGTCGGAAGGAATCAGATCCACATACTGTTCACCGATCGCCGACATGCTCTTGATGGCTGCTCCCGCCGAGGCCGGGATTCGGTAGTCGTTGCGCAGTTGCATGCGCACACGCACGAGATCGCCCTCGAGATCTATTCCGGCGACGCGGCCGACCTCCACCCCGCGATAGGTGACCGCACCGGATTCGTACACCCCGCTCCCGTTCTCGAAATCCGCTGTCACCGTGTATGTTCCGAGTCCGGTGAGCCGCTGGATGCCCACGTAGTTGACCAGGCCGTAGAGCAGACTCACCACGGCGAGCAGCGTGAAAGCCATGAGCTGGCCCTTGACGAGACGGGTCTTCATCGCGGTCCCCCATTCGGGTCGGCTGCCGGCGCCATCCCATCGGCAGACGCCGGCAGGGTCGGTGCGATGAGCGGATTCACGGCGCGATTGGACATGGGGACCAGGCGGTTGAACGGAATACTGCCGAGGACCTTGTTCTGGATGCCTTCAACGGTGAGGTCGAGGGTGAGGAACAGGTTGAGGTAGTCGCCCTTGATGGCCCGCTCGGCCACCGTGACCGGGAACGGGAAGCTGAGGGCGAGCAGCAGTGCCCCGCTGAGATCGGAACCGGCCGCGGCGAGCTGGGTCAGTGTGGGCTGCAAGTTGTGCAGGTCGGCGCTGAGGTTGTCGCGGCTGTCGTGCAGCACCGCCGCGGCTTGCGCGCCGAATTTCCCGGTACTGTCGAGCATGGTCGTGAGCTGTGCCTTCTGCTCGTCGAGCACGGCCAACGCCGGTTGGATCTGCTCGATGCCGGTGCCGAGTGTGTCCGTCTGCGCGGCAAGCTCTTTCGCCAGCGCGTCGAGGCTGTCGATGGCGCGCACGATATTGTCGCGCTGAGTGTCCAGCCCGTTGGCGAAGGTCGCGAGCCGTTCGAAGGATCGGTTGATCGCCTCCTCCCGGCCGCCGAATGCCTGGTTCAGTTCGGCCAGGATGGTCCGGATCTGTTCCAGCCCACTGCCATTGAGCACCAGCGACAGGGCCGCGAGTACGTTCTCGGTCGCCGGGTACTCCGAGGTCGCCGCCAGCGGAATCACGTCGCCGTCACGCAGCAACCGGTCCGACTTACTCTGCGACGGCGAGATCAGCTCGAGGTATTGGGCGCCGAGCACACTGGTCTGCGCCAGCCGGGCGGTGGTGTTCGCGGGTAGCCGAACGCTCTTGTCGATCTCGAGGGTGATGTCGGCGTGGTAGTCACGGACGGTGATCGCGGTGATGGTGCCGACGGTGCCGTCGTCGGCCTTGACGAAGGAATTGGCGATCAGGTTCTGGGTATCGCGCAGCTGAACTTGAATGGTGTATGAGCCGTGATGAATCGTATTGCCCGGCAACGGGATCGAATTGGCGCCGTCGAAACGGCAGCCGGCGGTCAGCAGTGCCGCCATCAGCAGCACTCCACCGGCGCTCAGTCGTGCAGAAGCTTTCATCAGCGGGCTCCGGGGACTAGGAGATCGGACAGTCCGGGGATGACCGGCTGCGCGGACGGGCCGGGGGTGGGGACGGGTGATGAGCCCGCGCCCGTGGCGGCGCGTACGGCGGCGCCGAAGAGATCACCGAATTGCGCACTGGCGCGCGAACATTCGGCCGGTGGGGCGTCGACTGTGGTGAGCAGCGCGCAGATCAGCGACATCGGATCCGGGAAGTCCGGGATATTGGCGTTGGCGGTGGCCGATTTCGAGGACGGGTCGTAGATGTTGTAGAGGTCGTCGATGGTGGTCGGCGCGGCATGGAGGATCTGGGCGAGGTCGTCCTCACGGTCGATCAGCAGCGAGGTGATCCGGGTCAGTGAGGTGACATCGGATTTCAGTGCGTCGCGATTCTCGGCGACGAGGGTACGGATCTCGGGCAGCATCGCCTGAACCGCGTGCAGCGCCGCGTTGAGTTGAGTCCGGTTGTCGTTCAACAGATTCGACACTCCGGCCAGCTGGTCGATGAAAGTACGGACCTGTCCGTCGTTCGCGGCGAGCGCCGAGATCACGGTTTGCAGGTTCCGCACGGTAGCGAACAGGTCGGGGCCGCCATCGGCGAGCGTTTGCATCGCCTTGGACAGGTTGACCAGTGTGTCGTTCAGCGTTGCGCCATTGCCTCGTAGCGCGCTCGCGGTGGCGTCGGTGAATCGGGCCAGCGGGCCGATCGGGTCGCCGGATTCCGGTCCGAGCTGGGTGGCCAGGTCGGTGATCTGCTTCTTGATCTCGTCGAACGGTACCGGGACGGCGGTGCGTTCGAGTGGAATCACTGCGCCGTCTTGAAGTTCGGGCTCCGAACCGCGTTTCGGAATGAGCTGGATGTAGCGGCCCGATACCAGGGTGGGGGCCACGATCACGGCGTGGGTGTCGGCGCTCACCGGGTGTGCCGAGTCGAAATGCAGGGTGACACGGACGCGATCACCCGCGGGCGTGATGTCGTCGACCGCGCCGATCGGCACACCGCGCAGCGTGACGCGGTCTCCGGTATACAGACCGGCCGAGTTGCCGAAGTACGCGGTGACGCGGACGGTCGCGTTCCGAGTGAGCCCGAAGGTGACACCGGTACTGATCAGCGCCGCGACGAGCAGCGCGGCGAGAATCCGTCCGGGCGTGGGGATGCGGGACCAGCCCGCGCGCAGTGTGGTCATCATCGGCCTCCTCCCGGGCTGCCGGGCTGCTGTCCATTGAGGTTTGCGGGCGTGATGTTGTGCAGGAGCACACCGAAGAACGGTCCGCTGCCGACGACCTCACCCATTTGGGTCACGTACGGCCGCAAACCGGAGATCGCGGAGTTGATGTTGTCGTAGTTGGAGTTCAGCAGCGCAAGGACTCGATCGAGGTTGGCCAGCATGGGCGCGAGTGCCTGCTTGTTGTCCTGAGCCAGCCCATGCAGTTCGGTGCTGACATCGCGAACATCGACCAGCAGTGCGCGGATCGTGGCGGCACGGTCGTTGAGTGCCGCGAACAGTGAACCGCCATCGGTGACCAGAGTCGTGAGGTTCTGATTGCGTTGGGCGAGAATCCCGGTCACGCTGCCGGTGTGGTCGAGGAGATCGCGCAATGCGCCGTCGCGGGACGCGATCGTTTGCGATAGCCGCGACACCCCGTCCAGTGCGGGGCGCAGGTTCGCGGGCAACGCGGCGAGCACCTTCGAGACACTGTCCACGGCATCGGCCAGCTGGGTCTTGTCGGTGTCGGCCAACTTCGACGTGAGCTGATTCAGCGATTCGGTGAGGTCGTAGCCGGAGGTTGTGTGGTCCAACGGAATTCGATCACCGATGGTGCCGTCGCCGTCCGGCCGCAACTCGACATAGCGGCGGCCGAGCGCCGTTTCGACCTTGATCGCGGCGGTCGTGCGAGTACCCAGACGCTGATCATTGGTGTCCACGCGCAGGGCGATATCGACGTGGTCGCCGCCCAGCGTGATGCGGTCGACCGTACCTACCTTGATGCCCGAAATCTGCACGGCGTCACCGGCGTTCAGGCCGCTGGCATCGGCGAACTCGGCCACCATCGTCTGATGTCCCGGCAGCCCGGGGATGCGCTGGTAATTGAACGCGCCGACGAGCAGGGCAACGGCAATGCCAGTGCCCACCAAGCCCATTCGTACGGGGTTACGTTCAGAGAAGGGTTTCATTGCGGCGTCACTTGCACCTTTCGGCTGGGACGGTGAACGTCGGCGAGTCCTGGTAGCCGGAGCCACCGATCGCCGGGTACCGGATCGTGAGACCACAGAGAAAGAAATTGACGAAACTGCCGTAACTGCTGGCCCGCCCCGCCAGGCGATAGGTGATGGGCAGCTTCGCGAGCAACAGCGACAGCGAGTCGGAATTGGCATCGAGGTTGCCCGCCAGCTGTTGCAGCTGTGCGACGTCACCGGCGATGGCGGGGCGGTCGTCGCGCAGTAGTCCGGCGATTTCGGCGGTGCCCGAGTCGATGCCGGTCAGACCTGCGGTTATGGTGTCCCGATCCGCGTTGAGACCGCTGACGACCTGTTGCAAGTCGACGACCAGTGTGTCGAATTGCTTGCCGCGCTGATCGATTACCGCAAGCGCCGCGCCGAGGTTGTCGATCGTCGATCCGATGACCTGGTCGCGATCGGCCAGCGTATTGCCCAGTGAGCCGATCTGCTCCACGAACGCGGCGATATTCTGCTCCTGGCCGTTGAGCACCGCGATCAACGATCCCGACAGCCTGTTGGCCTGGTCCGGGTCCAATCCCTGTAGGAGCGGCTTGAAACCATTGACGAGACTGTCGATGTCGAGCGCCGGAGCAGTCTGGGTAACGGGAATGGGATCCTGCTCGGAACGCACGCCTGAACCGTCGGGTTCGACGGTCAACTCCAGGTAGCGATCGCCGACCAGATTCTTGTATCTGATCGCGGCACGCGAACTGATATGGACTTCGATGTCCCGGTCGACGGTGAAGGCCACCTGCACGAGCCGATCGTGAGCGAATTCGACGGATTTCACCTTGCCGACCGGCACTCCGGCGAGCTTGACGTCATCGCCGGATTTCATGCCCGAGGCCGAGGTGAACAGCGCACGGTAGGTGTGGGTCGGCACGAAACGCAATTCGCCGACGACCACGACGAGCATGGCCGAGATGACCGTAGTGATCACCAGGAAGATAATCAGCTTGAGTCCGGCGTGGCGGGCGATCATCGTGTCAGTCCATATATCAGTGCGGCGAACGGGTTACCCAGCAGATCCTCCGGACCGCGAATCGGCCCGTATACCGTTGTGCCGGTGTCGAAGTCGATATGGCCCGCAGCTGGGCTCTCCTTCGTGTAGGGGTATCCATAACAGGAGGGAGCGCCGTTGGCACCGTTCACGGGCAGATCCTTGTCATAGCGGTAGGGCGCGTCACCCAGCAAGAGGCTGCTCAGGATGTTCAAACCGGGCCGCCCACCGCCGAGCGCGTTCTCGAGGAACCCGCGATCGTGATCGAGAGCCGACAGCAAGCAGGTGAACGACGGAGACTGTTCCGCGAGCACCCCGGTGGTCGGTTCCAGTGCGTCGGCGGCACCGATCAACGGCGCGGACGAAGCGCTCGTGAATGCGGCTCCGGTATTGCCGAATT
This sequence comes from Nocardia sp. NPDC050630, assembly GCF_044457245.1. Taxonomy (NCBI): domain Bacteria; kingdom Bacillati; phylum Actinomycetota; class Actinomycetes; order Mycobacteriales; family Nocardiaceae; genus Nocardia; species Nocardia sp. NPDC050630. The sequence continues at coordinate 1,161,087 of NZ_JBITGN010000001.1, read as the reverse complement.
GGGTGAACGAGAGCAGGAAGGCGCTCAGGCTCGCCTGCTTCTCGACGAGGGTGGTGCTGGTCGTCGATAGATTCTTCAGCGTGGCCATGACATCCGGCGTGACCGCTGCCAAGGTGTCGAGATTGTCGGCCAGCAGTGGCACGTCGCGCCGCAATGTCGGTATCGCCTCGTTGAACTGCCCGAGGTAGCGATCGGTGGACACCAGTAGGTCGCCGAACCGCGCGCCGTGCCCGTCCAGGGCGGTGCCGAGCGCGGCCAGTGTCGCGTTGACCTTTTGCGGCTCAACGGTTTTCAGTAGGGCGAGCAGTGTGTCGAACACGTCGTTCACTTCGACGCTGACCTTCGCCCCATCGATCGTCGAGCCCGCACCGAGTGTCGTCGCCGCCGGTTGATCCGGCCAGACCAGGGTGACGAATTTGCGCCCGAACAGGGTGGTCGGGGCGATCTCGGCGCCGACGTTCGCCGGAATCCGCCGCGCCTGGCCGGGATTCAGGTCCAAGGTCAGCTTCGCCCGATCGTTGTCGACTTCGACGGCGCTGACCCGCCCGATGACCACGCCGCGCACCTTCACATCGGATCCGGGCCCCATCAGCAGCCCGGCCCGGTCGGCGAGCAGGTAGACGCGAGTGCTGGCGACGAATTCGCCACTGCAGGAGGCGATTGCGCCGGTCCAGGCAAGTACGAAGGCGGCGATGGCGCTGATGCCGAGCAGCAGGGCGCGGCGCCGGGAGACTTCCAGGGTCATCCGGACACCCGAACGGTCGAGTGGACGCCGCCGTAGACGGCGACTCCGATGATCAGGTCGATGATCATGATCGCGATCAACGAGGTACGCACCGCCCGGCCCACCGCCACCCCGACACCTGCGGGACCGCCTGCGGCATGGTAGCCGTGGTAGCAGTGCACAGACATGATGACCACCGAGAACACAATGACTTTCGCCAGCGACCACAGCACGTCGGTGGGCACCAGGAAGACGTTGAAGTAATGGTCGTAGGTGCCCGGTGACTGTCCGGACAGCACGATGCTCACGAACTGGGTCGAGGCGTAGCCCATGAACAGCGCGATGCCATAGAGCGGGATAATCGCGAGCAGCCCGGCCAGGATGCGGGTTGTCACCAGATACGGAACCGAGGGAATCGACATCACCTCGAGCGCGTCGATCTCCTCGCTCACTCGCATCGCACCCAATTGCGCGGTGAACCCAGCGCCCACGGTGGCCGTCAACGCGACACCGGCCACCACTGGAATGGCCTCACGCGTATTGAAGAATGCGGAAATGAATCCGGACATCGCTTCGACCCCGACGCGGCCGAGCGAGGTTGCTCCCTGCTGGCCGACCTCGTAACCGGCGGCGGCGGTGAGGAATCCGATGACAACGACGGTGCCGCCGATCACCGCGAGCGCACCGGATCCCAGACTGACCTCGGCGATCAAGCGGACCACCTCACCGCGATAGCGGCGCAGTGTGCGTGGAATCCAACCGATTCCGTGCAAGTGAAACGACAGTTGGTGGCCCAGGCCGCCGACGGCGTCGCCGGGGCGCGCAGCGGCGGCGGTTAGCCTGCGCCCCCACGACTTCCGTCGTAGCAGCTCGGCTGCGGACGGCTGTTGGCTGGTGATGGTCATATCGGTCCGTTCATTGCAGCCACAGGGTGGTGATGATGGAGTTGGCCAGGAATAACAAGACGAAGCTGAAAACGACGGTCTGATTGACGGCGTCCCCGACCCCTTTCGGGCCGCCTTTCGCATGTAGACCCAGATGACACGCGACCAGTGCGGCCAGCAGCCCGAATATCCCGGCTTTGAGCTCGCTGACCAGCAGATCCGGTATCCCGGTCAACAGCGGAATCGCGGTAACGAACTGGCCTGGCGTCGCGCCCTGGAGATACACCGCGTAGAGGTAGCCACCGGCCAGGCCGACCGCGGTGACCAGTCCGTTCAAGAACAGCGCGACGACCGTGGAGGCGAGCACCCTGGGCACGACGAGCCGATGTATCGGGTCGATGCCCAGCACCCGCATCGCGTCGATCTCCTCGCGGATGGTCCGTGCGCCCAGGTCCGCACAGATCGCCGTCGCGCCTGCACCGGCCACCACCAAAACTGTTGCTACCGGACCGATCTCGCGAATCACCGCGATTCCGGCGCCAGCCCCGGACAGGTCGATGGCTCCGATCTCGTTGAGCAGCACATTGATCTGGAAGATCACCATGACGCAGAACGGGATCGCGATCAGCAAGGTCGGCATAATCGATACACTGGCGATGAACCACGCCTGATGAACGAACTCCCGAAATTGGAAGGGCCGCCGGGGCAGCGTCCGCAGGGTATCCAGCGTGGTGCCGAAAAACTCTCCCACCGCACGTGGGGCGACCTCCGCGGCGGACCGTGTTCTGTCCCAGCGAGCAGGCGAGTAGATCTCGCCGGAATCCACCATCGTTGAACCTTTCAGAAATCTGAAACCGATTTACCGGCCCGCGATCACACCGTGCTGAAGTCGCTATCCGCCGCCGCGAACCGCACCGGCCGGGGTCGCCGCACCGGACAACTCACCGAACGGCACCGAACGCTGCATCCGGCCAGTCGGCCCGACGATCGGTGTCTGCGTTGGTGATGCCGACGATGGGCAGCCGGAGGGCGGCCGGCGCGGCCGGCGGCACTACCGGGTGCGCGGGCGCGACCGGCGCGACCCGCTGGTACGCCGCACCCGGTGCGGGGCGCGGATCGGCGTGACCGCGGTTGGGCCATAACGACATCGCACGTTCAGCCAGTGCGGTAATGGTGAGCGAGGGGTTCACGCCCAGATTCGCCGAGATGGTCGATCCGTCGACGACGTGCAGGCCGGGATAGCCGAACAGCCGGTGGTAGGGGTCGACAACGCCGGTCTCTGCGCTGTCGCCGATAGCGCAGCCGCCGATGAAGTGCCCGGTCATCGGAATGTTGAAGACGCTGCTGCTGGTAGCCGCCGCGGGAACACCGTCGATCTTCTCGGCCAGCCGCCGCGCGACCTCGTGGCCGGCCGGGATCCAGGCCGGATTCGGTTGTCCCTCACCCTGTTTGGTGGTCATGCGTCGGCCGAACAGGCCGCGCCGGGTGTAGGAGGTGAGCGAGTTGTCCGCCGACTGCATCACCAGCAGGCCGATCGTCTGTTCCGACCAGCGACGCGGATTGTGGATCCGGATCAGATCCCGGCGGCTCCGGCCGAGTTCACGCAGCCAGCCCAGTCCGCGCGGGCCGTCGCCGCTGACCATCACGGTGGTCAGCAGTGATATGACGTTGCTGCCCTTGCCGTATCGCAACGGTTCCACGTGCGTGTCCGGATCCGGGTGGACGGAGGAGGTGATCGCGATGCCCTTGGAGAAGTCGCAGGACTTGTCTCGGCTGCGAACCGCCAGCAGCTCCTCGGAATTGGTCCGGGTCAGATACCCGAGCCGGGCGGACAGGTCGGGGAGCGAGCCCCGGTCGCGCAGCCGGTGCAGCAGCTGCTGCGTGCCCAGCGCAGCGGCGGCGAACACGACCTGCTCGGCGGTGAATCGATGCCGCCGCTTGCGCATCCACCGGCCGGTGCGGACCGTGGTGACCTGGTAACCACCGCCCGGCAGTGGACGGACATCGGTCACTGTCGTCAGCGGATGCACGGTGGCGCCGGCCTGCTCGGCCAGATAGAGGTAGTTCTTCACCAGTGTGTTCTTGGCGTTGTGCCGGCAGCCGGTCATACATTCGCCGCAGTGGGTGCAGGCGCGCCGGTCCGGCCCGGCGCCGCCGAAGAACGGGTCGGGTACATCCTCGCCCGGCCGGCGCCCGGGCCCGCCGAAGAACACACCCACCGGTGTGCGCTGGTAAGTGTCTGCGATTCCCATGTCCTCCGCGACCGCCGCGATGACGCGGTCCGCAGGCGTGATCGCCGGATTGACAGTGACACCCAGCATGCGCTTCGCCTGGTCGTAATGCGCGGCCAGCTCGGCCTTCCAGTCGGTAATATGCGCCCACTGGCCGTCGGCGAAGAAGGTATCCGGCGGCTCGTACAGGGTGTTTGCGTATACCAGTGAGCCGCCGCCCACCCCGGCTCCGGCCAGCACAAAAGTGTCCTTGAGTAGCGTCATCCGCTGAATTCCGTAGCAGCCCAGCGCCGGCGCCCATAGGTAGCGCCGGATACGCCACGAGGTTTGCGGGAACTCGTCGTCGGCGAACCGGCGGCCGGCCTCGAAAACACCGACGCGGTAACCCTTCTCGGTCAGGCGCAGCGCACTCACGCTGCCACCGAAGCCCGAGCCGACGACTATAACGTCGTAATCGAAAGTCATGGGCGCTTTACCTTTCAGGATCGCGTTCAGGCGAGGCGAGGTCATCCGGAAGTCGGAGGGATTCGAACCGATGGTCTCGCGACGGCACGCGGTCACGGATCTTTCACTTGTAGCCTGTCCCGCACACGCCCAGCGATTTCTACCGCTGTGGGTATCAGGAGCGGGGACAGGATCAGCCCGAACAGTGGCACGAGGATTGTCGGTTCGGTTCCGGTCATCGGCGGGAGTCTCGGAATCTCAGAGATCCCTTCCCAGGGCGAATTTTCAGGGCCAAGTAGCTAGAAGATCTTTCGTAGGATCTTCAGCGCCCGTTCGCTGTACGGGGGGTAGATCAGCTGCAGATCCGGGTGGAAGGTCTTGCGCAACACCGCTTTCCGGTGACTGAGCGCTTCGAACCCCCAGCGGCCGTGGTAGGCGCCCATGCCACTGGCGCCGACACCTCCGAACGGAAGCTGCGGCACCAGGCAGTGCATGGCGACATGGTTGATCACCGCACCGCCGGACGGGATCTCCTCCACCAGGCGCTCGCCCACCGCCGCCGATTTCGTGAAGTAGTACCCGGCAAGCGGTTTCGGCCGGGAATTCACGAACGAGATCGCATCGTCGAGGCTTTCGTACGACAACACCGGCAGAATAGGTCCGAAGATCTCCTCCTGCATGACCGCATCGCCGGGATCCGGGTCGACGATCACGGTCGGCTCGATCGACAACGACGCCTCGGTGACCCGTCCGCCCAGCGCGATCGTGCCGCGCGTCTGCGCGAGATAGGTCGCCAGTCGCGCGAATTGGCGCTCGTTGACGATCCGGCGGCCGTCTGCGCCCTCCTCCCCCTCGAATTGCTCGATCGCCGCTACGATCTCGTCCACCAGCCGATCCCGGATACGGTGATCGGCCAGCACGTAGTCCGGCGCGATGCAGGTCTGTCCCGAGTTCACACACTTGACCCAGGCGATCCGGCGGGCCGCGATAGCGATGTCGGCGTCGGCGGTCACGATTACCGGGCTTTTTCCGCCGAGCTCCAAGGTCACCGGAGTCAGCGTCGCCGCGGCCGCGGCCATGATCTTCCTTCCGATTTGGTCGCCGCCGGTGAACAGTACGTGGTCGAAACCCTGCGCCAGCAGCTCCTGGGTGACCTGGGCGTCGCCCTCGACCACGACGACCGCATCGGAGTCCAGGTATTCCGGAACCAGCCGAGCCAGCAGGGCCGACGTGGCCGGCGCCAACTCGGACGGCTTGAGTATCGCGCAGTTGCCCGCGGCCAGCGCGGCCACCAGCGGCGAAAGAGTCAGGTACACCGGGTAATTCCACGGGCCGATGACCAGGACGACGCCGAGCGGCTCGTACTGCACCCAGGCCGAACCGGGATACTGCACCAGCGGCAGGGGCTGCCGCCGCCGGCGCATCCACCGGCGCAGGTGTTTGAGGGCGAACACGGTCTCACCCCTGGTGGACGATATATCGCCCATCCAGGCTTCGGCCCGGCTGCGTCCAAGATCACTCGCCAGCGCGGCTACGATCTGATCCTCCTGCTCATCAAGCAGCCGGATCACGTTCCGCAACTGCTCCGCACGCCAAGTGCGGTCTCGGGTCCGGCCCGAGGCGAACTCGCGGCGAACCCGTGCCATCGCATGGGGGATGTCGGGCAAATTGGAGACCGCTGGTGCGGTAGTCGGTATGGACATCTTCGTTACCTCTGAGAAGTTCCGTCACGCCTTCGGCGACGGAATCAGGCCGTGTTCGAGAAGTAGTTCCGCGCCCGCGGCGCTGGCGCGAAAGTGTTTGTGGTGCAGGGTTTTCGGTGACCGGGAATGGATGAGGTCTCCAGTAGATGGTTTTGGCTACCGAGACGAAGGGGACCGATGATGATCCCGAGCCCGGTGATCACGGGTTGGGGCGTTCGCGGGCGGGTGGGCCACCGAGACCTTTGGCGAGCGAGCAAGGCCGCTAGCGCCCTGGCGATTGCCGATGCCCATCGAGGCGATGGTGACGAGTGCGGTCTTATGGCGGAGTTCGCGCATGTGTTGGCTCAGCTGTCGTAGTCGACTGCGACCGTCGGGGTGGTGGGATGAGATTGACAGGTCAGTACGAAGCCGGCGTCGATCTCGGCTGGGGTAAGCGCGAAATTTTGCTCCATCGATACCGCTCCTGTTGTGATTCTGGCTTTGCACGTGCCACAGGCGCCGCCAAGACAGGCGTACGGCGCATCGATGTTGCTTTTCAGCGCGGATTCGAGGACGGTCTCGCCCGCGGCGAGTTCCACGGTGTGATGCGCGCCGGACAGAGTGATGGTCACTTCGGACTCGCGGAAGGCATCGACGTGGGTGGATCGGTTCGTGCCGCGGAACAGTTCGAGGTGTATCCGCTCGGTCGGCACTCCTTCAGATGCGAGGTCCTCGCGCATTGTCGTGACGAGATCGCTCGGGCCGCACAGGTACCACCGGTCGATCGAAGTGACATCGGTGGCGAGCAACTGTTGCACCCTCGCCAGGTCGATACGGCCACGAACAGCGGCGGGGTGGTGCGCCTCGCCTGAGCGGATGTGGAATATGCGTAACCGGTCTGCATATCGAGATTCGAGCTCATCGAGTTCGGAGGCGAACATGGTCGACTCTGCGGTTCTGTTGCCGTAGAAGAGGATGAAGCGACTCTCGGTCTCGATCTCCATCGTGGTGCGCATGATGGACAGGATGGGCGTGATGCCGCTCCCTGCCGCCACCGCGACATAGTCGCGCCGAGCGAGTGGATCAAGGGGTGCGCCGAAGCTACCCGTGGGCGTCATCAACTCCAGGACGTCACCGGCTCGCAGCGTTTCGACCGCGAAGGTCGAGAACATCCCGCCCGCGATGTGCCGTACTCCGATCGCCAGTTCTCCCGATGTGGCCGAGGTGCAGATCGAGTAGTTTCGCCGCACCTCCCGCCCACCGATGCGGTGTCGAACGGTCAGGTGTTGGCCCGCCTGGAATTGGAACTGGTCGCTGAGGTGATCGGGAACGTCGAAAGTGACTTTGACGCTGTCCGGAGTCAGGGGCTCGACGCTTGTGACGGGGATCGGGTGGGCGCTGGCATGGCGTGCCGCGGAGGAACGCGGCATTCGGACCGGGAGCAGTGCGGCTAGTTTGCCGTTGAGGCGTTTCCACTCGCGGTACTGCGTGGCGTCGAGCTGCTGCCCGAAGACGGTACCTATTGCCGAGTCGCGCTCTAGGTAGGCGGCCTCATTGCGTCGCCAGACCGCGACGTAGCGGTAGAAGGGAATGGAGGGATGCAAGTGGTGGACCAGGTGGTAGTTCTGCGACAAGAGCAGGGGAGTCAGGATCCACTCCGAGCCGACGCGGTTGCGGGTCGCTCGATAGCGGTTCTCGCGCTGCGTGTCTTCCAGGTCGTGGTGGGGTAGCCAGTCGAACCACCACGCGAGCACGAACATCGCCACCCGCCCGGGAATCAGGCAGATCACCGCGAGCGTCCACAGCTGTCCGGCGAAAGCGGCCGCCACGATCACCGTCACCGAAAAGGTCATCAACGCCGCCGTTTCCAGGACCTCGGCGCGTGGGCGCCGGCGCAGGTTACGCACCAAGAAACCGATATACGGCAGGTCCATTGCCGGGAAACGGATCGGCAGCTGCCACCAGGGTGCCGCGCTGACGAAGTGATCGGGATCGAACTCACCGTCATTGGTGTTGCGGTGGTGCTCGATATGGATGAACGCGAACGACTTGAATGAGATCAGCGGCGAGACGAAGAACATTGCCACGCGACCGAAGGCGACGTTGACCCAGCGATGGGAACTGATCGAGTAATGCGAGGCGTCGTGCAACACGGTGAACAGGACGAAGATTGCCACGGAGCTCGCGGCGATGGTGGCGATCGCAGGCAAAGCGTCGGTGAGCGCAGCCCAGGTCGAGGCGCCGAAGAGCGCAAGCGCACAGGTGAAGATGCCGACTATCGGCCAGGACAGCGGAGGAACTTGCTCGCCCGGATCAGGCAAGGCGTGCTGCGAGGCGGCTACTGGGGGTTGGGGGTGTCGAGTCGTGGTCGACATCGGACTCCTCCTTCGCGCTTCGGGATGAGGTGCCTCACAACGTACAAACGGCTGGTATTGGTCAACAAGGCCATCTCAGCCCTCCCCGGTGTGCTGCGAGCACATCCCGACGCACTCGGGCTTCCGTCAGTACGGCTATGACTCGCGCAAAACCGAGGCCCCCAGCACGTCACAGACGAGGAGGGCGGCGTGCAGTTCGGCGATCTTGACAGTTGCGGGCCGGCCCCTGCGCTCTTCGGCACGACGCACTCTCTGCAGGACCGTGTTCCGGTGGATTCCCAAGGTGCGTGCTGCGATCACCAGACTCCCTTGCGCGTCGAGCACAGCCAGGAGTGCGGCGCGCTCGCCGCGCTCTTTCGCGTCGTCCCGTGCGAGAGCGCCGAGCTGAGCGGCGACGAAGGCTCGCGCCGCATCCAGGTCGCGCGAGATGGCATCCACCAACGCGACATCGCTGAACTGAGTAATCGATGGCGCCACGCGACCGGACAGTTCGATGACCCGGCGAGTGCGTAGAGCCTCCAGGTGGGAGGTACGGAAGCCGGCAGCCCCCGGATAGGGCGAGCCCACCGCGATGTGAACGTTTTTACTTTCGCCTGGAAACTCCGTCGCCATGCCCGTGAGCGAAGTCCGCACCTCCCCCGTGATCGATGCCCATCCCCACACCGCGAGTGGACCGTCCGCCATGACGAGCGAGTGACCCGCCCCAAGGAACCTTCCAACCTGCCGAGCGAATCCCTCGAGGTCGACGCCACGGTCGTCGACCCAGCACACGAAGGCGATCTGCCGACCGGTGAGCCGGTGGCCGAGCACACGTTCGGCCCGAGCGATGTCGACACGTTCCCCAGCGAGCAAGGCCCGCACGACATCGGCGCGCTCGGCCCTTGCCTGGTTCTGGCGTCGGTCGAGCTCAGCGACGTACTCGTCAGCCACAAGACTGGAGATGCGGTCGATGTATCGAAACCCGTACCGCTCGAGATCGACAAACGTCCGCAACGCGACGGCGGGGTCGTCGAGCCGTTCAGTGAGCGATTCGGAAAGCTTCTCGGTGAAGTACTCATGTCCCAACCGATAGAACCGCAGCATGACATCCACGCTGTGCCCCCGTGATGCCATTGCTCGCGCGTGTTCGAGCGCCGTTACCGGCGCCTCCGCCGCCGCTACATCGATCCCATGGCGAACCATCGAAAGTACCGCTTCGAGATTCGACGAGCACGATCCCAAGGTCAGGCCGCGAAGCTCAGCATCCCCAGCGACCTCCGGTATCCGCTCGACTATGTACCTCTGCATGTCCTCGGCCAGGCTGGACACATTCGCCAGCAAAGACGCAGCAATACCCCTTCCAGCCTCCACACCGTGAGCCGGCTCCAGCGCCTCCATATCTGCACACTAACCTCGACCGAACCGCAACGGCCGACCGTTCACGATCGACGCAGCAACAGAGTTGTTCCGTGGCGGGGCGCGAGGACCTGTCTGCTGGTCCGGCCGGACCCCTCATCCAGAAACCGTGCCACCAATCGGATATGCGCACTGCCGCGACACATCCATCTCGGCAGCCGCATGAGCGGGTCCATGACCACCCACCAAGTTCCGATCGATCAACAATCGCCGGCCATCCGGTCACGAGCTCTCCGGTATTCAGGTTCGTCTCGGTAGCCAAACCCTGTACTGGCGACTCACCCATCTCGTTCACCGACCACCTCCGCACCGGCATGACCTCGGATACGTAGGACACTCTGTTGCACCGGTTTGCCAAACGGATGCCCCTCACGGGATCGGATAGCCGCCGATTGCCGGACTGCGGATTCGGCGAAGCTGGTGTGCTTGGACGTTGAGCATTCCCGGCCGAGAATTCTCCCGGCGTAGGCATCGGTCACGAACGCGGTGTAGACGAACATCCCAGTCGCCGACCGAACATAGGTGAAGTCGGCGACGGGCAGCACAATCCATCATTCGGACGCCGGGTGAGCTATACACATCGGTGCGGTTCGGTGAATCACTCATGCTGTCGGGGATGATTCCATCGATCGGCTCAGTCGGCGACGCATTCGGTAGTGCGCTGGTAGAGACCACAATTGGGCTCTACAAGACCGAAGCGATCCGCGACGATTCACCATTCCGGCGGGGCCCGCTCAACCGTCTCGTCGACACCGAGACCCTTACCGCGGACTGGGCCCATTGGTTCAACACCAGTCGGCTCGTGGACCGGCTCGCCCGCACACCACCGGTCGAGTACGAAGCCGACTACTATGCACACCGCGCCGAGCAACCGGCCGGTGACAGATAAACCGGTGGGTGCCAAACGCGGGACGTATCAGCAGGACAGCACACCGACGAGCACATTCGTTCGAGGAGCGACTCCTGCGAAATCGGTTTGCAACGCATAGCATTCGGGATATGCACCGTGGCAACTGGTTCCGTGTCCTGCTGTGCCTGGCAGTGCTCGGCAGTACCAGCGGATGTATCGGCGCGGTGGACCGCGCGGATTTCGAGGACCGGATTCGAACACGCGGCGGCGGATTGGTGAGTGCCCTGCCGCAGGCCGCGATCGCCGCACTGGCCGAGCGCATCGACGCCAGCGACCCGGATATGAACGTTATCCTCCTCACGGCACCGAACTCCACCCAGTTCCGGCTCGTCCTGAACAACCAGCCCGCCCAGGTGACCAACTTCCTCGCCGGAAGCGATTTCACCGCCCGCGAACCCACTGTTCGTCTGCGCGTCCGGCCACCCGGTCCGTCCCGCGTGATGGACGACTACTCCTTCACCCTCGGCGACCTGAGTGCCCCACGCCCCGTGCGGGTTTCCTCCTTCGATGACCTGGACGGCGAAAACTTTACGATAAGCGAGGTGCCCGGCTTATCGCGGATCGAAGACATAGTCGAAACCGCCCGCACGCGCAGCGAAATCCCCGACGGCCAGGTCACCGCCATCGTGGTGAGCCGCTTTGGCCGCGACATCCGCATCGTCGCCAACGTGGTCTCCGCCCGCTCGGAGGTGGTCGCCGAATTCGACCGCACCGGCGTCTTCCTCCGAGCCCAGCAGGTATAGCCGATGTCCCGTGTAGTCACAGCCCTCTCGACCGGGGTCCTCGTCGGTGCCTTCAGCACCGTCGTGCCCGTCGCCATCTGGCCTGGCGAAGCGAAACTCACCGCGCCCCTGTTCTGTTCAGCCCCGACCACCGAACCCATGGTCGTCTCCGACACCTTCCACGACTCCGAAGGCACATCCACCAACTACACCCTCTACTGTGTAGGCGACCATGGCATTCTCACCAACGAGGGCTTCGCCCTCCCCATGTTGGTGATGCTTACCGCACACATCGTGATCGTGACAACCCTGGTACTACTCGCCACATTGTGCAAAACCAGGACAGAGCCTGAGCGCGATCGGTCTGTTCGAGGTCCCCTTCAATCACAACCGAATCCGCACGTCAGTACTGAAGACTACTTCGAACACTGACCCGCCGGCCGCTGCTCGGCAGCGGGCATGCCTGCGCGGATCCGTTACCCAACTCCCCTCCCAGGTCACCACGCCGCCGAGGTTCGAATCATCGGTGAACGTTCAAGAAACGTCACTGTCCTCGTCGGTTGTCAGAACGCGCAGGAGCGATACGAGGATCAGGAGTCGATGACGATGTCGACAGTGGAGTGCGCGAGTTCGCGCACTCCACTGTTGAGTACGTCGGCCTGGTAGGCAGGCCAGTCGGCAAGTTTCGGGTTGTCGCGTTCAGCGCCGCGGGCGATCATCCGGGATCGGATCTGTTCTGCCGGGCTGTCGAGCCACACCGTGGAAAGCGGTGGCGGGCAGGTGATACCGGAGCGCGCCAGCATCTGTACCGAGAGCGGCACACCGGCATGGGCTGCTTGGCGGATGACTTCGAGAAACGGTGCGTCGAGCACGACGGGGTGTTCGGCTGCGACAGTCAGGGCGATGCGAAGCAGGGCGTCGTAGATGTGCGGGGCGATCAATCGTCGGTAGGTTTCGCTGTCACGGTCGTGCGGATCCCCGGTCAGTTCCCGCATCACGGCTTGCTCGAGTCCCGGTGCCAGGGTGTCCTTGTCCAAGACGGTCGCACCCACGAGCGAGGCCAAATAGGCAGCGGCCGTGGACTTTCCAGAAGCTGGAAAGCCGCACACAGCCACAGCTCCGCGACCGTCCAGCCCGGCGGCGCACTGCTGCATGGCCGTCCGGATAACTTGCGGCAGGACCAGTGGCGGTGGTGTGGTTGTCAGCAGTGATGTGCTCGGGCGAGACTCGGATTCGGCTGGCACAGACACCAGTTCATCACAGCCCGCCGATATCGTGCGCGCCGATCGGGTTCCGATTGCGGGTATGCACGCCTCGATCTTCGTTCCATGCGGCTGTTCGCCGCCGGCCACCTTCGCAGCCAGTGAAACCCGCACAGCCCGCACTCCGCCACCTGAGTGCGACTGCTCGAGCGCAACCCACGCGCTCGATGGTCCCCACGGGCGGGATGAGAGTTCCCGTACCAATTTCGCTGGTTTGGCGTCTCGCACACAAGCGACAACAGGGTGGTGTGTTCACCCAGGGGCGTCGCCTATGAACGCGCGCCCGCGGGTAGATCGGCGCTGGAATCGTCGTCGCGGGAGGCGGTCGCAGGGTCGATCCAAGGGGCGGTATCGCGGCCGTAGTTCGGGGTTGTGAATGCGGTCTCCAGGCCCGCCCGCACGGTGGCCTCGACGCACACATTGGTCTGCGGCCCGGCAACGATGAGCCGTTGCGCGTCGAGGCTCCGCAAGATCGGATTCAACTCGGTATAGAGATCAAGACACTGACGAAGCGGGGCACCACCTCGCTGTCTGATGGGAAGCTCGACCATTCTTGCCATTGTTGGGAACATTTTGATGTGAGAATGCTCTATCCGCAAGGGCGCTCGGCGCCATGTGAAGCGATCGTGGGCGCGGGGTGCGGGTCGGAAAGTTCGCCGACTTGAAGTCGACCCCCGCGCCAGCACGCCGCCAGCAACCCCATTCAGGGCACTGAGATGCTCACTGTCGCAAGGCAATAGCCGCGACCGATGGCAATCGAGGCCGCGATGGCGGCTTGGCGCACCATTCGGTCTGCCAGTGACCAAGCCGTGGTCCACTGTCTCGAAGTCGCCAGCAGTGCTGTCAGCAGATATCAGATGTATTGTACCGCAAGGTATTTCGCATCACCGAGTCAGCAGCGGCGGTAGCGCGGACGCCGGATTCGATCAGTGGCCGAGTTATGGATGCCGTTGCCGAGCCGTAATCGCTCGGATCCACTAGCAGGCCGAGAAGTGTTGCCCTAGAACGCCGATGTTGTCTTCACTGGTTTCTCTTTGCCGGGAACCGCGCGGGCAGAGGCAATACGTCACCTGTCACGGCTTCGAGGGTTGTCATATGTATCCGCCCTGAACGTTGCGGACGCTTCGACACCTGGGAGCCACACGCAAAGAAGACTGTTCGGTATATACCCAGGGTATGATCCGGGCGCGTGCCGACGCCGCAGGACACGGCCACGCAATGATGAGGATTTTGCGTGTTGGAGGTGGGCGGCCCTATGCGGTCCCGGTCTTTGGAGGACGTGCGGGACTGGCTCATTGCCAGAATGGGCGAGTTGAGCCAGGTGAACCCCGCCGCGATCGACGGACGCGAGCCGTTCACCCGCTACGGCCTCGATTCGCGGACTTTGACCATGCTTGCCGGTGAGCTGAGTGCGGCAACCGGCCAACCGGTGTCGCCGACCCAAATGTGGACGCATCCGACACCGATTGCATTGGCACGCTGGCTGATCGGGACCACGTCGGAGCCACTACAACAGTACGAGGCACCGGGTTCGGAGCCACAGCCGATCGCTATCGTCGGTCTCGCCTGCCGCTTCCCCGGAGCTCCGGACGCGGCGGCGTACTGGCGACTGCTCAGCACCGGTTCGGACGCGCTCACCGAACCCCCGGACGGGCGGTGGGCCGGGGACGGTCCCCCACGCGGCGGGTTCATCGATGGGATAGACAAGTTCGATCCCGAGTTCTTCGGCATCTCTGCGCGCGAGGCTCCACACATCGATCCGCAGCAAAGGTTAATGCTCGAATTGATGCAGGAAGCCCTTGATGACGCGGGTATTCCGGTAGGCGGTCTCGGCGGCAGCCAGACCGGTGTGTTCGTCGGCGCGATGTGGAGCGAGTACGGGGCGGGAATTCGCGCCGACCCGGATCTGGTCACCGAACACACGTTGGCCGGTGGCGATCCGAGCATCATTCCCGCCCGATTGTCGTACACGCTGGGTGCACGCGGACCGAGCCTTTTGGTGAACACCGCGTGCTCATCGTCACTGGTCGCCGTGCACCTCGCGGCGCAGAGCCTGCGGGCGGGCGAGTGTGACATCGCGCTGGCCGGTGGTGTGAGTCTGATGCTGGCGCAGGATACGGTGCATGCGCTGGCACGGCTCGGGGCGCTGGCACCGGACGGGCGTTCCAAGGCGTTCGATGCGCGCGCCGATGGGTACGGCCGTGGCGAGGGCGCCGGGATGATCGTGCTGAAGCCATTGGACCGGGCGTTGGCCCACGGCAATCCGATTCACGGTGTCATCAAGGGCAGCGCAGTAAATCACGATGGGTTCACCAATGGCCTCACCGCGCCGAGCTTGCTGGCCCAGGAGTCCTTGCTGCGCAGCGCCTATCGGCGAGCGGGCGTTGCGCCGTCCGAGGTCGGGTACGTTGAAGCGCACGGGACGGGAACGGCGCTCGGTGATCCGATCGAGGCGAGCGCGCTGGCCACTGTGCTCGGCGCGGAGCGGGCGCCTGACCGACTGCTGCCGATCGGTTCGGTCAAGAGCGCGATCGGGCATCTCGAACCGGCGGCCGGGATCGCCGGGCTGATCAAGGTGCTGCTGGCGATGCGGCATCGCACGCTGCCGCCCTCCGGCCAATTCGCGCAAGCCAGTCCGCACATCCCCTTCGAGGAATGGGGCTTGCGGATACTTTCGCGGCCGGAGAAGTGGCGAGGCGACGCCGGAGGCCGCCTCCTCGCTGGGGTGAGTGCATTCGGGTTCGGCGGGACGAACTGTCACGTGATCCTGGAAAGCGGCGAAAACCCTCCGATCCACCTTCTGCCGCTCGCCGCGGACAGCGAGGACGGCCTTCGTGTCGCCGTGCGTGATCTGGCGACCGTTCGGGACCGAGCATCGCTGGCCAGGTTGTGTGCTTCCCCCTCGGCGAAAGCGGAAGGCTCGCACCGGCTCGCGCTGTCGGTGCGCGACCCCGATGATCTCGCGGCTGCCAGCGAGAAGTTCTACAGCGGCTACACCGGAGCCGGAATCAGCACCGGAACAGTCGAAAAAGACCGGCCGAGAATCACATTCCTGTTCGGCGGGCAGGGATCACAGTGGACCGGAATGGGCGCGTGGCTGCTACGTGAGCCCACATTCCGGTCAGCGATCAACCGGTGTGAGACCGCGCTGCGCCGGCACGTCGACTGGTCCCTCACTCAGTTGCTGACCTCGGCCGACCAGAGCTGGATCGAGCGCACCGAGCTTGCCCAACCCGCAATTTTCGCGATGCAGGTCGCGCTGACCGAGCTGTGGCGATCACGGGGAGTCGAGCCCGATGCCGTCGCCGGGATGAGCATGGGTGAGGTGGCCGCCGCGCACGTCGCCGGTGCGCTCAGCCTCGACGACGCTGTGTTGATCATGTGTCGGCGCGCCACGTTGGCGGGCAATCTCTCCGGTCACGGCGCTATGGCCCTACTAGATCTGTCCGTTGCGGACACGAACGAACTGGTGTCCCGACACGGGGGCCGGGTGTGGGTCGCAGGCGAGGCCGGACCGGAATCCACTGTGGTCTCGGGTAACCGAGAGACCATCGAGGCAATGCGGCAGGAACTCGCGGGGCGATCGATCGGGTCGGCTCTGATCAGGGTCGACTACGCCTCGCACAGTCCCCATGTGGATCCGATACTGCCCGATTTGCGGGACGCGCTCGCGGATGTGCGGCCGGGCGAGACCCGAATACCGTTCTATTCCTCGGTCACCGGTGAGCGGATGGACGGCACGCAGTTGGTCGCCGAGCACTGGGTGCGCACCGAACGCGAGCCGTGGCGATTCCGAAACACGATGGAATGCTTGCTTGCCGACGACAGTCACATCTTCATCGACGTAGACCCGCATCCGATTCTCGCCCCGGTGGTCGAGCAGAACGGCGGCCGGGCGCTGCCGACATTGCGACGAGGCGACCGCGACTGCTCGACGCTGATCGATTCGCTCGGTGCGCTCTACGTCCGAGGCGCCGCCCGGCCCCCTGTGCCGGACCACGGCCGGACGGAGTTGCTGGTGCTTTCCGCTCGATCCCGTGATTCCCTGTTCGCATCGGCGAACGACATGGCGCGCAAGCTCATCAGCGACGATGGAATCGCCCTGGGTGACCTGTGTTATACGGCGGCCGCCAGGCGGGACCATCACGAACACCGTCTCGCTGTGACGGGTGCGTCGCCGAATGAGCTGGCCGACTCCTTGCGCGCCACAGTCGGGGGCAGCATGCCGAGCAACACGTGGATGGGCACCGTGGAGCATGGCGAGCGGCGCCGGACGGTGTTCGTGTGCTCCGGTCAGGGTTCGCAATGGATCGGAATGGGCCGGAACTTGTTGACCGAACCGGTCTTCCGCGCCGCCGTCGAGGAATGCGATGAATTGCTGCGGCCACTGACCCGTTGGTCGCTGACCGACGAGCTCACCGCATCGGCGGAACACAGCCGCCTGCACCTCACCGCGGTCGCGCAACCCGCGCTGTTCGCAATCCAGGTGGGGGTCATTCGGCTGTGGCAGGCATGGGGACTCGTGCCGGACGCTGTAATCGGCCACAGTGTCGGCGAGGTCACCGCAGCGTATGTGGCCGGGGCACTCTCGCTCGCCGAATCGGTCGAGGTGGTATATCACCGCAGCCGGTCGATGCACGCCGCGGTGGTGCCTGGGGAGGGCGGCATGGCTTCGGTCGAACTGCCTGCCGACCGGTTGCGCGGCATGCTCCGGGAATACCGGGGGGAAGTGGCGATCGCAGCGGTCAACGATCCGTATTCGACGGTCGTCTCGGGCAGTGACTCCGCACTGGCGGACTTGCTCGGACGGCTGCGTCGCGACGGCGTCGCTTTCCGTGAACTCCGGGTCGGTTACGCCTTCCACAGCGCGCAGATGGATCCGGCTGCGGATGACTTGTCCCAGGCACTCGGCACACTTGCGCCCGAAGCGAACCGGTTGCCCGTCTACAGCACAGTTTCCGGGAAGCTCGCTGCCGATCAGCGATTCGACTCGGACTACTGGAGGCGAAACGTCCGGCAAACCGTACGGTTTGCGGATGCGATGGACGCGGCGATCTCCGACGGGTACCGAGTTTTCCTGGAGATCGGCCCGCATCCGGTCCTGATGGAAAATATCCAGCAATGTTTTGCCGCCCGCGGCATCGATGGTTACGTCTTCGGTTCATTGCGCAGGGACGAGGACGACCTGTCGTCGCTGCGGCGGGCCGCCGGCGCGTTGTATGCGGCCGGTTGCGCGCCGGACTTCGATCGGCTCCTGGGTACCGGTCGAGTCGTGTCGCTGCCCGCGTATCCGTGGCAGCGAAAGCGGTACTGGCTCGCGGCGGACCGGCGCGCTGTCCTGTCCCGCACTGCCGAAGGTCACCCCCTGCTGGGTACCGGTCTGGTCTCGGCGGTCGAGCACGGAACCTGGTACTGGCACCGCGCTTTGGACCCGGCACACCTGCCGTATCTGGCCGACCTCACGGTGGGCGGGAGCGTTGCGCTTTCCGCGGCCACCTTCGCCGAAATGGCGTTGGCTGCGGCCGCGGAGGCCTATGAGACCACGGATATCGCCGTTACTCGGCTCACGTTCGAACGCTTGTTGGAGCTGACCGCTGCGGTGACGCCCACGACCCAGACGGTGATCAGCACCCGGGACGAACTCTTCCAGATGTTCAGCCGCCGTGGTCCGGACTGGGTGCGGCATGCGCTGGCTACCGTCGGCCCAGACACTGGTACGCCGCACGTGCACGAACAGCCGGCTTCGATCCGAAAGCGCTGCACGACGCGTCGGGACGGCGCCGACCACTATCGGGCACTGGCCAGGGCGGGACTGGATATCGGCGAGCACCTGAGTGGGGTCTCCGAGTTGTGGTTCGGCCAGGACGAGGTGCTGGCGAGGGTCATCCCGCCGACACTGTCTCGCCGTGCCGATTACCGCGTCCATCCCCCGATGCTCGATGCTGGTCTGCAGGCGCTGATCGCCCTGTGTAACGGTTCGTCAGGCAGTTATGTGGTGACCGAGATCGGCCGGTTGCGGGTGTATCGGGCGCCGACCGGCCCGGTCTGGGCGCACGGCCGATCGGCCGGTCCGGGTGGTGACCTCTACCTGCTCGACGACGACGGCCGGGTGCTGGTGGAAGTCGAGGGCGTGCGTCTGAGCTCGCTCGCGCCCACCGATCCGGATCCGGCCGCGGATTGCCTCTACACCGTGGAATGGCGCGAAGTCCCACACCGAGCATCATTGCGAGAGCGAATCGGGCCGTGGATCGTGTTCGCGGGTGAGGACGCCCTCGGCACCGAACTCGCGGACGCGTTACGTGCGCGAGACATTCCCTGCGATCTGAAGACCGACCGGGCACTCAGCTCTGCCACGACCGAGTCGCTGCGCACCGTTCTTCCCGGACAACCACCTGCCGGGGTGGTGCACATCGGCAGTCTCGGCGCCTCCAGCGCGAGTGCGCTGGCCGAGGCGCTGACCGGAATGGGATGGCGGGATCGGCCACGACTGTGGCTGCTGACCCGTGCCGCACAGGCAGTCGGCGCGGATACCACTCCGGTCAGCGTCGACCAAGCGTCCCTGTGGGGACTCGGCAGGGCGATAGGGCTCGACTACCCTACGCTGTCCGTCACGCGAGTGGACCTCACGGCGCGGCCGACGCCCGATGAAGTGGCCACACTGGCAACAGAATTGCTCAGCGACGACCGGGATACCGATGTGGCCCTGCGTACCCACGGCCGGTTCGTCGCCAGGCTGGTTCGGGTGCCCGAGGCCGCTGAGCGGGCGGCGCAGTTGCAGTCGGACGGCACATATCTGATTGTCTGCGGCGCCACGGAATCAGCCGAGCCGTATGCCCAGTGGATGACCGACTGCGGCGCGCGCAACATCGTGATCGTGAGCCGGGCCGCTGCCATCGGGCCGATCGACGTCCCGGGGGCCCGAGTGCTGACCGTCGACACATACGACATCGGCGACCGTGAGATGAGCTCCCTGATCGCCGAGATCGAAACCGCCGCAGGCCCATTGCGCGGGCTGATCCACACAGGGAATGGTGACAGCGCATGGCGGTGGCACCAGCACACACTCGATCGCAGGCTCGATTTCTTTATCCTCTGCTCCTCGGTCGCCGCATTGTTCGGTCGCCCAGGTGACGCACCGGACAGTGCTCGGCTCGATGCCATCGCCCACCACCGCCGTGCCCTGGGCCTGCCCGCACTGAGTTTGCATGTCGCGCGGGCAGACACAGCGGCACAAGGCATCGCCGAAGCGCCCGGGAGGAGTCTCACGCGGGCGTTGGATCGTGGTATCGGCTCGAATCTCGGTCGGCTCGCAGTCATGGATCCGAACCTCCGACACTGGTTCGAGTCGTACCCCGGAGCGGCCGGCGCGCCCTTTTTCGATGCGGTCGAAACCAGGGCCCCGGACAGACCTACCGCATTCGCCGCCAGGCTGGCCGCGGCCAGTGTCTCCGAACGAGGCGCGCTGCTCGAGAAGCACCTGACGGACCAGCTTTCCCTGACGCTGCAACGAGATCCAGCGAACCTGAGCCGGAGGGCGACGTTCCAGGGCATGGGCATGGGGTCGATCATGGCGGTGGAGCTACGCAACCGGCTGGAGTCCACGCTCGGCATCCGGTTGTCGGTCGCGCTGCTGTTCACCTACTCCACCGTCGCCGCGCTCGCGGAGTTCATCGCGGATGAACTCGCGGTGACGCAACCCTCGGCGCGGCAACCGGATTCGGAATCGGAGGACGAGCCATCCCTGATGACGGACCTCGATCTACTCTCGGACGCCGAAGCCGAGGCCATGCTACTGGACAGTATCCGGCTGGTCGAACAGGAACTGGGCAATGACTGAGCAGGCGTCGGTGAAGCAGGCTCTGACGGCCATCCGAACACTGCAGGCACGGTTGGACCGCGAACTGCTGGCGAAGACCGAGCCGATCGCCGTCATCGGCATGAGTTGCCGGGTGCCCGGCGGCGGCACTAACCCGGACGAGTTCTGGCGGCTGATCGACGGTGGCGTCGACGCGATCAGCGACGTGCCCCCGGACCGGTGGGCAGCCGACGACGGCGCCACCGGGAGCCGCTGGGGCGGCTTCCTGTCCGGTGTGGACCGATTCGACCCGGCCTTCTTCGGTATATCGCCTCGCGAAGCCGAGGCGATGGACCCCCAGCAACGCCTGCTGCTGGAAGTGGCCTGGGAGGCGCTGGAGCAGGCGGGACGGGCCCTGCCAGAGCAGTTGAACGGCTCGCGAACCGGTGTGTTCGCCGGCGTCGTCGTCACCGATTACGACCGGCTCAGCGTCGGCAAGCGCGATATCTACACCGTGACCGGCAACGGGCACTCATTCCCCGCCGGACGGCTGTCGTATGTGCTCGGGTTGCAGGGGCCGAGCATGGTGGTGGACACGGCGTGTTCGTCGTCGCTGGTCGCGGTGCATCTCGCGGTGCAGAGCCTGCGATCCGGCGAGAGCACGATGGCGCTGGCCGGTGGTGTCAACGTGATGCTGGCCAGAGACATGACCGACATGATGGCCAGCTCTCGCGCACTGTCCGACGACGGGCGGTGCAAGACCTTCGACGCGTTGGCCGATGGCTACGTCCGCGGTGAGGGATGCGGAATGCTGGTCCTCAAACGTCTGTCCGTCGCGGTGGCAGATGGCGATCCGGTGCTCGCCGTGATCCGTGGGTCCGCGGTGAACTCCGACGGCCGTTCATCCGGGCTGACCGCGCCGAACGTGTCCGCGCAGAAAGCGTTGCTACGTCAGGCATTGCGCAACGCGCGCGCCGACGCGGCGGATATCGGCTATGTCGAAACACACGGCACCGGAACGCCCCTGGGTGATCCGATCGAAGTGGATGCGCTCATCGATGTGATCGGAAAGCCGAGGGCGGACGGCTCACACTGCGTGCTCGGTGCGGTGAAGACCAACATCGGTCATCTCGAGGCGGCTGCCGGGGTGATCGGGTTGATCAAGGCCGTGCTCGCGTTGCGCTGGGAGCGTATTCCGGCGAACCTGCATTTGCACACGCTGAATCCCCGGATCGACCTCGACGGAACCGCTCTGGTGCTGCCCAGAGAACCGGTCCCGTGGCCGAGACGCGACGGTGTGACGCGGATGGCGGGAATCAGCTCGTTCGGTATCAGCGGGACGAACGCACACGTCATCATCGCCGATCCGCCGGAGCGAGTCGAACCTCCCGTGGCTGCGCCCACCTCAGGGTCCGCCCTGGTACCGATTTCCGCGCGCGACGCACAGGGGCTGATCGAACTTGTCGCGGCGTTCCGGACGACGCTGGCCGACAGGCAGGCCGAGATCGCCGATATCGCCTACACCGCGGCCATCCGAAGACACCATCACGAACACCGTGCCGCACTGGTGGTGTCCGCAGACGGACAACCGCAGCTGGTGTCGGGTACCGAACCTGCCCAACGGCACCGGACCGTGTTCGTATTTCCCGGACAGGGCTCGCAGTGGCTCGGTATGGGCCGCGCGCTGTTCGACAGTGAGCCGGTGTTCCGCTCGGCTGTCGAGGCGTGCGACGACGCGATCCGCGACGAAGCGCAATGGTCGGTCATTGCTGAACTGACCGCCGATCCGTCCGAGTCCCGGCTGAACCGGATCGACATCGTCCAGCCTGTGCTGTTCGCGATGGAGGTCGGCTTGGCGGCGTTGTGGCGATCGAAGGGCATCGAGCCCGACGCGGTCATCGGCCACAGCTTGGGCGAGGTGGCCGCCGCGCACGTGGCCGGCGCGCTCTCCCTGACGGATGCGGCGCGAATCATCGTCCGCCGCAGCCGGTTACTGCGCACACTGACTGGACGCGGCGCGATGGCGCAGGTGGAGCTGCCGTTCGAGGAGGCGAACGCGGCGCTTTCGGAGTGGGCGGACCGGGTGTCGATCGCGGCGAGCAACAGTGCGCGTTCGACGGTGCTGTCTGGTGCTCCGGACGCACTGGACGAGATCGTGGCCCAGCTGACCGACGCCGGGGTGTTCTGCCGCCGAATCAAGGTCGAGGTCGCCGCGCACAGCCCGCAAGTCGACGCAATCACCGATGAGCTCGGCCGTGAGCTGGGTGTACTGGAACCGAAGGCCGGCGCGGTGCCGATGTGGTCCACCGTGCTCGGAAGTTTCTGCGGCGGCGCCGAACTGGATGCCGCCTACTGGGTCCGCAATCTACGAGAACCCGTGCTGTTCTCCGAGGCGGTCCGCGAACAGATTGCGGCGGGCCCGACGGTATTCGTCGAGTTGAGTCCGCACCCGATCCTGCTGACTTCGATAGAAGAGGACGGCGGTACGGTCGTCGCGTCAGGTCGTCGCGGACACGACGAACGCGAGATATTCCTCGGATCGCTTGCCGCGCTATATGTCCGGGGCAGCCGGGTCGACTGGCCCGCGCTGCACCCCGGCGGCGGGCGCTGCGTACCGCTACCCGCTTATCCGTGGCGGCGCGAGCGTTACTGGGTGGACCGGACTCCGGTCCCCCCAGAGCAACGCGGACACCCGTTTCTCGGCGAGCCGGTCAGCCTCGCGACCTCGCCGGGGACTCGGATCTGGGAGCGGGAACTGGATCTGCCCTATCTGGCCGACCACACCGTCGACGGTGTGGTCGTGTTCCCGGCGTCGGGCTATGTGGAGATGGCGCTGTACGCCTCAGGGCGATCATCGGTTCTGAATGATCTCGTATTCGAACGTATGACAATTCTCGGCAGCGACGGCTCCGGCCACTTCCAATTCATCGAGGACGCCGACGGCTTCCAGGTATATGCCCGCGCAGACAATTCCGAGCCGTGGGTGCGCTGTGCACATGGGACGATCGGCCGTGCCGACGACGGACCACCTACGGCCGAGCCGCTGACGTCGGTGCGGGACCGCTGTCGCACCGAGGTCACTGCGGACGAGCACTACGCGCGATATGCCGGGCGAACCATCGACTACGGCCCGGCCTTTCGTGGGGTGCAACGAATCTGGACCGGTGCGGGTGAGAGCATCGCGGCGATCGAGCTTGCGGAGTCGTCCACGGGGTACGTCTGCCATCCGGCCCTGCTGGACGCCTGCTTCCAGGTCCTCGGCGGTGTACTGCTCGACCGGCTGCCGACCGGAGGAATCGTTCCGGCGCGGATCGAGCGGCTTCGAGTGCACGGGCCGATCGGTCGACGGGTGTGGGTACACGCGCGCGCAAGGTCCACCGAACACTGCGGTGATCTGCTGGTGCTCGACGAGGACGGCACCGTGCTGATCGAGGTCGATGGGCTCACGGTGGCCGAGCTCGCCGAACCGGATCCGTACCGAGACTGGCTCTACCGGGTGGATTGGGCCGCGGGGGAACGTCTCGTAGCGCCGGATCGGCGCGACGGGGCTGCCGGTAGCTGGCTCGTGCTCGCCGATTCCTCCGGTGTCGGCAGCGCCCTGGCCGCACTGCTCAAACAACGCGGCCGAACCTGCGTCCTGGTCGGCAAGGACGATATCGACGTTGCCGACGACGAAGCCTGGAACGCGCTGCTGGACAACCTCGCCCAGGGCGAACCGGGCTGTGCCGGTGTGGTGCACCTGTGGAGCCTGGATACCACCGACACCGAATACGTCACCGCCGATACCCTGACCAAGGATCAGCACACCACCGGGCTCAGCACGGTGCGCCTGGTCCGCGCGCTCGCTCGCCTTGGCCTGCGGGACCATCCCCGCTTGTGGCTGGTCACCCGAGGAGCGCAGCAGGTAGGCCGCGAACCGGTTGCGGTGTCCCAAGTTCCGCTGTGGGGACTGGCAAGGACATTGAGCGTCGAGCATCCCGAACTGGAATGCGCCCGGGTGGACCTCGACTCGGAGTGGACGCCCACTCGGTGCGCCGCGGAACTCCTTCCCGAACTCGTCGCATCAGATCGCGAAGACGAAATCGCGCTGCGCGAGGAAGGGCGCAAGCTCGCCAGGCTGGTACGGACCCGGTTCGACTACGGGAATGCCGAGCCGGCGCTGACCGGCGGGACATACCTGATCAGCGGTGGGCTCGGCGGGCTCGGTATCGGCCTGGCACGCTGGCTGGCAACCCGGGGGGCGCGGCACCTCGTGCTGGCCGGACGGCACGAACCGGGTCCGGACGCACAGGCGAGGATCGCCGAGCTCAGGCGCGATGGTGTCGAGGTGGTGGTGGCGCGCGCGGACGTCGCCCGGCGCGCGGACGTCGCCAGGGTGCTCGCCGATATCGATGACCGGATGCCACCGCTGCGCGGAGTGCTGCACACGGCCATGGTGCTCGACGATCGGACCATTCTGGGACTGGATGCCGAACGATTCGATCGGGTCCTGGCACCCAAGATCCGCGGCGCGTGGAACCTGCACGAACTGACCGGGGACCGGGAGCTGGACTTCTTCGTCATGTACTCCTCAGCGTCGGCTGTGCTCGGCTCACCGGGACAGGCGAGCTACGCGGCCGCCAACGCATTTCTGGGCGGGCTCGCGCGGCATCGGGAATGCAGTGGCAGAACGGCATTGTGCGTGGACTGGGGGCTGTACTCGCAGGACGGAATCATGGCGAGGCGCGAGTCGGAAGGGCAGCGACTCGCGCACCGGGGGGTCGGCACCATCACCCCTGCGCAAGGTGTGGACATCCTGGGTCGCCTGCTGGGCGGCAGCGCCAGCCAGGTCGTGGCGGCGAATCTCGATCTGCGGCAATGGCTCGCGTTCTACCCGTCTCTGGCCGGTGCGTCGCTGTACGCCGAACTCGACGACGACAACCGCGGGAACACCAGCGGACGGCCGACCGAGTTCGCGGACCGGCTGCGCGTGGCCGCCGCTGCCGAACGCCCGAGTTTGATCGACACCGTCGTGACCGGACAACTCAGCCAGGTACTGCACCTCGACCCAGCTCTGATCGACCGGAAAGCGCCGCTGACCACCATGGGCGTCGACTCGCTGATGGCGCTCGAACTTCGGAATCGGCTCGAATCCGCACTAGGCGTACGACTGTCGGCGACGCTGCTGTACAGCGCGCCGACAGTGCTCGCGCTGACCGGACAGCTACTCGACGCACTCGGCATGGCCGAGCCGCAGGCGACCACCGGCCAACTAGATGAACTCGCAGAGCTGGACATGGACGATCTGCTGGCGCAGATCGACGATTCGATAAACCGGCTCGAAGAGGGGGAGTTGATGTGAACATCGCCGACGAGCAACGTTATCGCACACAGCTCGTGAAAGCCGCTTCCGCGCTGCGCACGATGGAAGCCGAGGTCGTGCGGCTGCGGCGACAGCACACCGAAGCTATTGCGGTAATCGGCATGGGCTGCCGTTTCCCGGGTGGCGCCGACGACCCCGAAGCATTCTGGACACTGCTCGCCGACGGTGTCGACACAGTGTCCCAACGACCCGACCGTGCCGCCGGTGACGCTGGGGCAACCGGCGCTTTCCTGCCCTCGGTGGACGGATTCGACGGGGCGTTCTTCGGGATCGCCCCGCGGGAAGCCGACGCGCTGGATCCGCAGCATCGGCTGCTGCTCGAGGTCGCCTGGGAGGCGCTGGAAGACGCCGGAGTGGCGACCGAGCGGCTGGCCGGCAGCCGAACCGGCGTCTTCGTAGGGATGAGCAGCAACGACTACCTGCTGCTCAGCGCGCGGTCCGGCGCAATGAGCGGCTATACCGGCACCGGAACGGCCCACAGTTTCGGCGCGGGTCGGTTGTCGTACCTGCTCGGGCTGCGTGGGCCGAGTCTCGCGGTGGACACCGCGTGCTCATCATCGCTGGTCGCGGTACATCTTGCGATCCGGAGCCTGCGGACAGGGGAAAGCTCGCTCGCGCTGGCCGGTGGGGTGAATCTCGTTCTGGACGAAGCGGTGACCGAGATGATCAGCGATCTACAAGCGCTGTCGCCGGATGGCCGGTGCCGTAGCTTCGACGCCCGCGCGAACGGGTTCGTCCGCGGCGAGGGCTGCGGAATCGTTGTGCTGAAGAGGCTCTCCGATGCACTGGCCGACGGCGATCGAGTACTGGCAGTCCTGCGGGGTTCGGCAATGAACTCCGACGGTCGCTCGGCCGGGCTGACCGCACCCAATCCACTGGCGCAGCGGGACCTGCTGCGCCAAGCATTCGCCGATGCCCAGGTGCGCCCCGTCGATATCGGGTATGTGGAGACCCATGGAACCGGCACCGCACTCGGAGACCCGGTCGAGATCGAGGCACTGGCCGAGGTTTTCGATGAGGTGGACGCGAACAGTGGCGGTTGCGTACTGGGTGCGGTCAAGACCAACATCGGACATCTCGAGGCCGCCGCGGGCATCGCCGGACTGGTCAAGGCGGTACTGGCCTTGCAGCACGGGGAAATCCCCCGCAACCTGCACTTCGGCACGCTCAATCCGAGGATTTCCCTGACTGGAACACCTTTCGTCATCCCGACGAAGACCATCGCGTGGCCGGAGGGCGAGAAGCCGCGGATCGTGGGTGTCAGTTCGTTCGGTATGAGCGGCACCAACGCGCATGTCGTCGTCGCCGAGGCGCCCACGGTCGAGCAGCTGCCGCCGCGGGGCGGACCGGTCCTGCTCCCGCTGTCGGCGCGCAGCCCGACGGCACTGATCGAGTTGGCTATCGCACACGCGAATGTGCTCGAGCGGGAAGATGATCCGTGCGATGTCGCCTATACGGCGGGAGCCCGGCGTGATCATCACGACTGGCGGACCGCAGTAGTTGGTGCCTCCGGTGCCGAACTGGCCGAGCAGCTGCACGCATTCGTGCGCGCCGGTGCCACGCGGGCGCGAGCCACGGCACCCACGATCACCTACGTCTTCTCCGGGCAGGGGGCGCAGTGGATCGGTATGGGTCGCGAGCTGCAGGGCAGTGAACCGATTTTCCGCGCCGCACTCGAAGAATGCGACCGATTGGTCGCGGAGCACACATCGTTATCGTTGCTCGCGGAACTGGCTGCGCCAGAAGACGAATCGAGGTTACACCGCACGGAGATCGCCCAACCCGCGCTGTTCGCATGCCAGATTGCGCTGTCGGCCCTGCTCGCGTCGTGGGGTATTCGGCCCGACGCAGTCATCGGGCACAGTGTTGGTGAGATCGCCGCCGCGCATGTCGCGGGTGCGCTGAGCCTGGCGGAAGCCATCAGGATCGTGGTATCGAGAGGACGCCTCATGGCGCCGGCCGACGGTTCGGGGGCGATGGTTGCCGTCGCGCTGGGGCCGGATGAGATCGCGAACGTTATTGCCGGATCGAACACTTCGGTCGTGGTGGCAGCGATCAACGACGACCGGTCCGTCGTACTGTCCGGCTCGGTGGACGAGTTGCACACCGTGCTCGACCCGCTCCAGCGGCGAGACGTCCACTGCCGCTGGTTGCCGGGCGGCTACGCATTCCACTCCCCTTCCATGGCCCCGATGGCCACAAAGCTCGCGAAGGAACTCGCCGCGGTAGAGTGCGGCCCCACAACGTGCCCCATGTACAGCACGGTGGGCGGAGACCGGATCGCCGGAAGCGAATTGACCGGCGACTATTGGGCGAACAACGTACGGCAGCCGGTCCGATTCGCTGACGCTGTGCACGCCGCAGCCCGCGATGGGCAGCAGATCTTCCTCGAGATAGCGCCGCATTCCGTGCTCTCCGGCCATATCGCGAACTGTCTCGGCACAGCAGCTGCAATCCCGACGCTGCGCAGGGAGCGCCCGGAACAACGCAGCCTGCTCAACTCGATTGCCGAGCTCTACGCCGCGGGCTATCCAGTGGACTTCGCCCGCCTGTACCCGGATCGGCGCCGGGTCGCACCGTTGCCGCGCTATCCATGGCAGCGCAAACGTCATTGGCTCGACACACCGGCACCGCCCAGCGAACAGGTGGCCGTCGTGCCGGCGCACTGGGTCGATGAACTGATCGGGTTGCCGAACGGCGATCGGGAGGCCGCGATCGAGGCAGCAGTCCGCCAGGACACGGCGGCGTTACTCCAGCTACCTTCGCCCTCGGACGTCCCGGTGGACGGGAAGTTCATGGCACTCGGCATGGATTCCCTGATGGCCGTGCAGCTGCGACACGAACTCGCGGCGCGAACCGGACTCGCGCTGCCGTCGACGCTCGCCTTCGATCATCAGACCCCGAGGGCGGTCACCCGGTATCTGTTGAAAGTGCTCACGGAGTACACGAAGGACGAAACATGATGAAGGTGTACGGGGCGGCCACCAGTGCCTGCACCCACAAGGTACTGATGGTCCTGGCCGAGAAGAATCAGCACGCCGAGCTGGTCGAGGTGAGTGTTCTCCAAGGGCAGGACAAGTCGCCGGAGCACCGGAAACTCCAGCCGTTCGGTGAGATTCCGGTACTGGAGGACGATGGGTTCCTGCTGTACGAATCGCGGGCTATCATCCGCTATCTGGACCATCGGTTGCCGGGCCCGGCACTGACACCGGACGACCTCAGGCTGCGCGGGCTGATGGAACAGTGGATCAGCATCGAGCAGAGCTACGTCAGCGGACCGGTGTGGGACCTCGTCCGCGCCGGCCCTGTGTACGAGATCATCCGCCGCAGCCCGGGCGCGAAATTCCTTCCGCCACCACCAGATCGGAACGCCATCGCTGCGGCGCGCGGTGAGCTGGCAACCGCGTTCGACGTCGCGGACGCCACGCTGTCCAGGCAGCAATTCCTCGCCGGACCCGAGTTCTCACTCGCCGAGGTGACCTGGCTGCCCTACTTGCAGTATCTCGTCGCCTCCAACGGTGTAGACCTGATCGACGCGCGACCGAACCTTGCGCGCTGGTGGCGAGAGATCAGTGACAGACCCACCTGGCGCCGGGTCGGACAAGTGCTGGAGCGGCCCGAGTGAACCGGTTCGACCTGTGGGGTGAACAGATGCGTGTCGATCCCCTGCCGACACTGGCGCGGATGCGGTCCGAGGCGCCGATCATCCGCCTGTTCAACCCGCACCAGCAAGCACCTGAGTGGCGTGTGACCCGCTACGCCGACGTCGTCGAACTGCTCCGCGACAATCGTTTCAGCAAGGACAAGCGGAAGCTGTCCGACGCGGCGCGATCCAGGTACTTCCGGGTGACAGAATTCGACCAGCTGGACAAGCACATGCTCTACGCCGATCCCCCGGAGCACACAAGATTGCGTGCCCTGGTCGCCAAGGCGTTTACTCCTCACCGGATCATCGAGCTCCGTCCATACGTCGCCGCAGCCACCGACAGGCTGCTGGACCAGGCCGAGCAGCAGGACTCGGTGGACCTGCTCGATGCACTGGCCTTCCGGCTGCCGATCACCGTCCTAGCCGAGCTGATCGGGATACCGATCGAAGACCAGGAGCGGTTCCGGGAGTGGACCAGGATCCTGATCGCTCCGCCGTCGGAGGGAGATTTCGACGCGCTGCGCACCATGGCGATCGAGTTCCAGCAGTATCTCGAGGAATTCCTCGAGATACGCCGCCGACAGCGCCGCGACGACCTCACCAGTGCGTTGATCGAGGCGCAGACTCATCGTGACCGGCTGTCGCCGGTGGAACTGATGAGCATGATCTTCTTGCTCATCGCCGCGGGTTTCGAAACGACGGGAAACCTCATCGGCAACGCGGCATGGGCGCTGCTACGGAATCCCGCGGAACTGATGCGGCTGCGTGCCACACCAGCGCTCATCGAACCGGCGATCGAGGAGGTGGTGCGATACTGCCCTCCGGTGAAGAACAGCACCGGAGCCTTTTCGCTGACCGATGTCGAGTTCCGGGGCACGGTCATTCCGGCCGAGGAATTGGTCGTCGCGTCGCTGCTGTCGGCACATCATGACGACGCGCAGTTTCCCGAACCCGAACGGTTCGACATCACCCGAACACCGAACCGGCACTTGGGGTTCGGCCTCGGACCGCACTTCTGCCTCGGGGCCGCACTGGCAAGACTGGAGGCGACGGTCGCGATCAGCGCCGTGGTGCGGCGCTTCCCCCGACTGGAGTTCGCGGTCGATCCCGATACATTGCGATGGAAGGATGGCGTATTCGTGCACGGCCTGGAGCGACTTCCCGTGACCTGGGGGATACGATGACGATCCTGGTGCGGCAGGCGACGTTGGACGACCTGGACGAGATCATGGCTGTCGAGCAAGACTGGGAGGAATCGCAGCGAGCGAGCCGTGACCAGATGACAGCTCGCCTTCGTGCGTATCCCGAGGGGTTCTGGATCTTCGAACAGCACGGCGAGGTCGTCGGCACCTTGATGGGCTTCCCCATGCGGTATGAGGCGGACCGCATTTCCGAACTCAGCGATTGGCACACGGTGACCGGTCACGGTTACTATCCGGTCATCGATCTGGACACCGCGAACGCCATCTACCTGGCTTCGGGCTCACTGAAGCGCACCGCACGCGGCGGCACAGCATACGCGGTGATGATGGAAACCCCAGTCGAGCTGGCCGAGCGCTACGGACTGGATTATGTCCTCACCGGAGCAAAGATCCCCGGCTACGACGCATACTGCCGCCGATTCGGCGAGATCGACGCCCCCGACTACGTGTTACGCACACTCGGCGGCTGCCTGGTCGATCCCTTCTTGGAGATGTACCGAGGGCACAACTATCTGGTGCCCGACCGAAGCCACATCGTCCCCAACTACTATCCGGACCCGCCAAGCCGCGATTACGGCGCGATCGTGGTGCGGAGCGTGCGGCACTCGCCCGCTCGAGGCTGAAGCGGCGGAGATGGCGCCAGGTAGTCGATGCCCAGAACGACGCCCATGACCTCCATCATCGCGGTCTCATTTCGCGAGCGATGTCCGAAGTCGGTGTTGACCGCCTCCTCGATGACGCTGCGCCGGGCGATCAGGCTGCCTTGAACCTGCGTAGATCGCTGCGCCGCGCCGCCAACGAGGGCGCTCCGTCGCGAAGGAAGGCGGCACGCTGAACTTCGAGGATGCGACGGAAGCGCTCGACGGTGGGCGTCGCTCTAGCGACGCACAATAGAAGTACTCGTGCACACATCGCCACCGACCGCCGCCGAGACCGGTCTTGCGCACGTTCGCCCGCCGCGTCTCGACGATAGCGAGTTCCTCGATCAGCGGCGGGATACGGCGCATGCCCTGCGCGGCTCCACCAGACACGAATAACCCAGCACCGATGCGGCTTTCGGCCTGACTGTCGACTTGCTGATCAGGGGAATCGTGGTCACGCGGTCAGGACGATTTTGCCTTGCACGTTGCCCTGCTCGACCAGTTCGTGTGCCTTGGCGGCGTTTTCGAGGGGCAGCGTCTGCTGCACGTACGGATGCAGCTTGCCGGACTCGACCAGCTGAGTGAGCGCCTCGAGCCCGACGACGTCGGGTTCGACGGAGATTCCGGCGAATCGAACACCAGCTGCCGCGGCCAGTTTCGGTAGGGCAGTGCTGGCCTTGTCCACCGCGGTCACGAGGATGCCGCCCTTGCGTAGGGTCGACAGCGAGCGTTCGGCTGTGCCACCGCCGATGGTCTCGAGTACGACGTCGACATCGCGCACCACATCGACGAAATCGGCGGTGCGATAATCGATCAGCTTGTCGACACCTAATCCGCGCAGGAACTCGTGTTTGCCTGCGCTGGCGGTTCCGATCACGTACGCGCCGCGGGCCTTGGCGATCTGAACGGCCAGGTGGCCCACACCCCCACCGGCTCCGTGGACCAGAACCCGCTGTCCCGCCTGCAGTTCCGCGATATCGACCAACATCTGCCATGCGGTGAGCCCGGCCAGCGGGAGCGCGGCAGCCTCGGCGTGGGTCAGACCACTCGGTTTGCGCACCAGCTGCCGTGACGGAGCGACCACGTACTCTGCGTATCCACCTGCCGCCTTGGGGAAATACGGCATTCCGTACACCTCGTCCCCCACCCGGAACCGGTTGACGCCGGGATCGACTTCCTCCACGACGCCGGAGAGGTCCCAGCCCAGGGTGAACGGTGGCTGCCCGATCAACGGGAAGGCGCCGGAACGGATTATCGGCTCTACCGGGTTGATGCTCACCGCGTGCACCCGCACCAGCACCTCGGTCGCACCCGGCACCGGCCGGATCGCCTCGGCGACCTGGAGTACCTGCGGACCTCCGAACGAGCGTTGCACGATCGCGCGCATTACCAAACCTCTTCTGTATCAACGGCTCTTGCTTCCGAACCCGGATTTCCCGGCCCGGGGACAATCTTCGGCGCTAAGGAACCTGTTGAACAGTACGCACTCCGATGGTATATAGGCACCTTATGGGTACTACCTCTGATCTGCGGTTTTATGGTGGAGCTGACGCGTATCTGGCGAAGTGTCCATCGCGCACCATTCTCGACGTCTTGGCCAACAAGTGGACGATGCTGGTGATGGGTGCGCTGGCCGACGGGCCTGTGCGTTTCGGTCAGCTGCGGCGGCGCGTGGATGGAATCACCCAGAAGATGCTCACCCAGACATTGCGCAACCTGGAGCGCGACGGCTTGGTCACCCGCGCGCTCTATCCGACAGTGCCGCCGCGGGTCGAATACTCCGTCACCGAGCTGGGTCGCAGCGTTCTCGGGCTGCTGACCTCGATCCGGGTGTGGTCGGAGGTGAACATCAACGAGGTACTCGCCGCCCGATACGCCTACGACGAACGACCAGAACAAGACCCCGAACCAATCATCACAGCCTCCTGAATTGCCAACCGAATCGGCTTCAGCAACAGGTAGGTTCGGAATACCCATCGAGCCACCGATCAGCAGAACGCGGCCCGGTCGAGCAGCAGCGTCCGCTCGGCCTGCTTGCTGGTCATCGCCGCGGCCCGTTCGAACCCCGAGCGTGCCTCGTCGCGACGTTCGAGCTCGAGCAGCAGATCACCTCGGACGGCAGGCAGCAGGTGGTAGCCGCGCAGCGCGGTGAGGGCGGACAGCTCATCGACGATGGCCAGCGTGGCTGTGGGTCCGTGGGCCATGGATACCGCGACGGCCCATTTCAGCTGGTGGGCGGCACGCTGCGCCGCCGGAATCGGACGGCGGATGCGGGCGGGTGGATTCAGGCTGCTGTTATGGAGCGGGGCGGGGCCGCGCTGGTGGACTGAGATTCGGCGACTATGACTTTCGACGATCTAGCGTCCTGACCGACGCGACGGCGACCCGGGGCTTGTGATCTTCAACTCCTCGATGACCACTCCCCGCTACGACGTAACCGACCTGGCCTGGCCCCGCGAGGACACCGAGGGTGCCTGGCGCGGCATGGCACACGCGACCGAACACTACGGGACACCACGAATGGTGTTGTCCGACAACGGGTTGGCCTTCACCGGCCGCCGCGTCGATACCGCCATGCAGTTCGGGGAGACCGATTCCTTTTGCGGTAGCCGGGGTCTACATGGGGAGGGGAGCAGCCCGCAGGGTGGGCCCCCGATCCGTCTCCTGTGCCTCGAAAGTAAGAAAGGCTGATCGCCGATGAGCATTCCCGCGACCATGCGCGCGCTGCAGCAGACCTCCCTCGACGCTCCGCAGGATATGCGGCTGATCACCGACGCGCCGGTACCGAATCCCAGACGGGGCGAGGTCCTGATCCGGGTCACCGCCACGGGCGTCAACTTCCGCGACATAATGCAGTCCTACGGGACGTTCCTGGGCGGCCCGCGCCCGCCCTATGTGGCGGGCTTCGAGGGCGCCGGTGAGGTTGTCGCGGTCGGGGAGTCGGTGACCGGCCTGCAGCCGGCGCCCACGTCATCGGAGTCGGTAACGGGGCCTTCGCCGAGTACATGATTCCTGCCAGCGATCGCGGCGATGCCCGTGCCGCCCGGCTGGGAGGATCAGCAGGCGCTGGGTCTGGTCGTGAACTGGCCCACCGCACTGGCCGCGCTCAAGCCTCCTGGTGGCATCGCCGCAGGACAAACCGTACTGATCCACGCCGCCGCGAGCGCCACCGGCCAGGCCGCGGTCAGAATGGCCAAGCATGACGGTGCGAGAGTCATCGCGACCGCCTCGCCGGCGCCAGCCTGGCCGCAGCCAAACCGGTCACCGGCCGGATCATCGTCTACGGCATGGCAGGTGGCGACGCCGCGGTAACCAACTGGGAACTGGTGTACAAGCACCAGGTCCACATCATCGGCCTCAACATTGGCGTGCTGATTCAGGCCGCGCCGCAGATCTTCGGCGAGCTCATGGGTGAGCCCCCGCGGTCAAGTCGTGGCCGCCCCAACACTCCGGGGACGGGGATTAGTGTTCGGTGTTCCAGAAGCCGATACCGATGGCGCCCCACCAGCAGATCTGTGAGACGGCACCCGATGCCGCGCCCCAGAGCAGCAGACGCGTCGTCAGTGGCGTGGACACATGGTTGGTCAGGCGTTTGCCCAGCAGCAGCGCCTGAATCCCGTTGAGCGTCAGGATCAGAACGAATGCCATCTTGGTTCGCGTCAAGCCAGAGCCGAGATTCGGCTCCAGTAGGCATCCACTGGCGACCAGCCCGACCAGGCCGACCCAGATCGGCACATGCAGGCGCGCGATACCGGCCAACGCTTCGGCAAGGGCGGCCCGCCCGGCCAACCAGACCAGCATCAGATAGTCCGCGATGAGGACGCCACCGAAGCCGAGTACGAGGGCGGCCAGGTGGATGAACAGGCCGACAGTGTGCAACTGCCGATCGACGTCGAGGTGGTCGGCGATCCATAGCGCCGCACCGAGCGTCACGGTGGCCAGCAAACCCGCGGCAGCCACCGTCCACCACGAATCATGAAGTGCCACAGCATGTTGCGGATTGCTCTCGGGCCAACGACGCCCCGACGCGACGACCGGGTGCACCTCGCCCCAGATCGTGGCGGCCGCCCGCGTGCGCGGCAACACCACGATCGCGGTGGTGGACATCTGACCAGGTGCTTCAGCGGTCCTACCGTCAGACATAGGGGCCTCCAGACAGTGTTCACAGAATATTCACAGCAATTGTTAGGACAGGCTAATCTATGTCTTTGGTCGGGTAAAGATGGTGGATCGTCCGTGCGAGCAGGCGCGGATCGCGCGTGAGGATGAGATGAGAACGACCCAAGCTCTCGGATTGAGCATCGGCTCGGTAAACGCGGTATCGGCCGCGGTGACCGATGACCCCACGCATCCGTTGGTGACCACCCGACGCACCACGGTGACCTTCTCCAGTGACGGCACCGCATCCGTCGGCGCGGTTCCTCGCGACGCCACGGTGCTGGCGGATTTCGCGGATCTGGCGATTGCACAGGATCCGATCGTTGTCGTAGCAGGGCGGGTTCTGTGCTGCACCGATCTGGTTGCGGCAGTGGTGAATCGGCTGGCCGCAGCGTCGGTGCGCAGCGTATTGGCCTACCCGGCAATATATTCCGGCGATCGGATCGCCGAACTCCGTTCGGCGTTGGATAAGGTCCGAGCAACGGGAGTCGGACTGGTCCCCGAGCCGATCGCCGCAGTCGCGTGGCTCGAAACCTGTAGTGGCGCGGTGGAATCCGAACTCGTCCTGGTCTACGACCTCGGCGCGAGTTGCCTCGATATCGCAATAGTGCGTGCCGGCATGTTGGCCGGACCGCCGGTGCGCTCCTACGATTTCGGCGGTCGTGCACTCGATGTGGCGGTGGCCCGATATGGTCACGACCTTGCTCCGGACGCCGAAACACGGTGGACGGAGGGCGTATCCGCCGACGCTATCGCCGAGTTGCGCATCCACCAGGTGCGTGAGTCGGTTGTGCTGGTGCGCGACTGCGTCCGTGCCGCCCGGGTCTCGGTATCCGATATCGACCGCATCCTGCTGGTCGGTGGCGCGGCCCGGCCCGCAGCAGTGGCACGGGTGCTGGCCGACGAACTCGAACTCCCGATTGTCCTCGGTCCCGATCCGGCACACACGGTCGCGCTGGGCGCCGCGCTGCTCGCGTCCCGCGCCGCCGCGAGCGACGACGGCCCGGCGGTCGTGCCCCCCAGCCGCCGCGAACCACGCGTCGCAGCCCTGACGGCCGCGGTGCTCACCACGGGACTGCTCGCACCTGCCGCAGTGCCGTTCGGGCGAACCATGGACCACGGGTCCGCGCTCCAGGCGCCCCCGGCACCGCGTTTCGATCCCTATCTCGATCCGATCCCGGTCGGGGTGCCGCCGATCGCTGCGCCAGAGGTGCCGCCGCACGCGATGCTCGTCGACAACCCCACCGCGCCCCCACGTCTCGCCGTTGTTGCGACATGGTGGGCGACGCCCACGGCCCGTTCGGCATATGACATCTCACCGCTGCCGGTCACCGAACCGCCTGCCGGTTCATCGAAGCACGAATCGGCGTCCACCGTCTCAACGACGGGCTCCTCGTCCGCGACAGTTCGGCGCGATGGAGCCGCGCCGTCCGACATTGTCTCCGGTGCGCAGTCGAATTCGAGTCGATCGAGTGACTCGGGTCGACCGAGTGGTTCAGGCCGACCGAATGATTCGGGCGGACCGAATAGTTCATGCCCACCGAGTAATTCGGGCGGGCCGAATGGTTCAGGCGGACCGACTGACTCGGGTGGACCTAGTAATTCGAGCCGACCGAGCGATTCGGGTCGGAAGGGGTCCTCGGGTCGGCGGTGATTCCCAGTGACCTGTCGATGAGGCCGTCTCACCGGTTGCGCCCTGCGCATCCAGATGCTGCAACTCATGAGGCAGTGGGTGTGAATATTGTTGTGGTCACACCTGATAGCGTGTTGACGTTGAACGAGGTGTTTGCGGCACGGCTGATGCCCGGAGAGAAATGTTGCTCACGTGCGCACTGGTGGTAATTTCCGGCATTTTGATGACGCGGTGTTGTCGGTGGCTCGGGTCGAACGCGTCGCCCCGCAGCGCCTCATGCCGGAACTGCTGCAGCGCACCGGCGGTGCAGGTTCTCGCGCTGCTGGGATAGGCAACCACCATGATCATGTGGAGGTCGCCGTGGTGGCGATGCACGCGGTGATCGATCACGCGGCCGCCGACAGGATGGAGTTTCTACAAGGACTTCAACGCGTTGTCGCAGCGGCAGCGTCACCGACAAACGCCGGCACGGTCGGCCCCGGAGGGGCGGCAGTCCGATGCGGGTGATGTTCGTAGCGACACCGCTGATCGGGCATCTGTTCCCGATGATGCCTCTTGCTATGCATCTGCGTGCGGAGGGGCACCGGGTGCTGATAGCAACCGGCGGCGATGCCGCGACGGCGGTTTCCGCCGATGTCCCG
The DNA here is from genome assembly GCF_044457245.1 of Nocardia sp. NPDC050630. Classification (NCBI taxonomy): domain Bacteria; kingdom Bacillati; phylum Actinomycetota; class Actinomycetes; order Mycobacteriales; family Nocardiaceae; genus Nocardia; species Nocardia sp. NPDC050630. The sequence goes on along the minus strand of NZ_JBITGN010000001.1, from coordinate 1,123,380 downwards.
GTTGTCGACGTCGCACCGCGCATCGGCCACATCCGTGCCGTCGCGCAGGGATTGGGCTTGCACCCCGTCCTCGCACTGCGATCCGCGGCGGGAATGGCCGACGCTCGCGGCGGCGCCCACGTGTTCGCCGTCACCAACAAACCGATGATCGACAGGCTCATTCGAGTGGCGACCCGATTCGCACCCGACATCGTGGTGCACGAACCCTTCGCGTCGGCCGCGGCCATCGCCGCGGCCCACCTCGGCGTCCCCACAGTGCTGCACAATATCGCGCTGGACGACGGCACCGTTATTCGACGGGAATTGTTGCGGCTGCTCGGCGGTGCCGACATTCCCGCGAGCACGGCCACCCTGTCGATCGCACCGCCCAGCATCGTCTCTGTCCCGGGTTGGCCCCTGCGATACATCCCGTATTCGACACCGGGCGCAGCCACGCCACGATTCCTCCTCGACTCCCCCCGCCGACCGCGCATCGTCGTAACCCGAAGCACCATGCTCGGCGACGGCCCCGACGCGATGCTCCGATCGGTGCTACGGGCCGCGCCCGACGTCGACGCCGATATCGTTATCGTCCGCCCAAACCGAACAGTCATGCGCGCTACCAATCTTCCCGGCAACGTCCGAACTGTCGGGTGGATCGCGCTGCACGCCGTGCTCCCGACCTGCACCGCTATGGTCAACCACGGCGGCGCCGGCTCGGTGTATGCGGCTCTGCGCGCCGGAATCCCACAGCTGGCAACCCCCGCCCCAGGCGACCGCAGGTGGAACGCGGTATCGGTGCAGCGCCGCGGAGCAGGTATCGCGGTGCCGGGAAGAACGATCACCGCGGCGCACCTGCACACCTTGATCACCGACGCGCGCCTCGCCGACGCTGCCCGCGCTGTCGCGGCCGAGGTGGCCACCATGCCTGCCATCGACGAGGTCGCAGCCCATGTCCTCGCATTGGGCAACAACCGGCCGCCCCTGCGACACTCCTGACCGATGACCGGGGGAACCCGGAGGCGATCGCGAACCGGCCCGGGGACCAACTGATGGTCAACAAGCTGGATCGGCTCGGGCGCACTCTCGAGCATCTGATCGACCTGTCGCGGGATCTCGCCGAGCGTAAGGTGGATCTGGTCGTGATCGGATCAGGGGATCGACACGTCAACTGCGGTCAGGCGCATGTTTTTCCAGATCCTCGGTGCCATCAGGGAATTCGAGCACGCCCTGATGTCGGAGCGCACCCGCGACACGCTAGCGGGCGCACGTGCTCGCGGGCGCACCGGCGGGCAGAAACCGAAACTCGGTCCGCGGCAGGCCTTTCTGGCGCGGCAGACGTACGACGAAATCGACGAACGAGGTAAGCGCCGTTACACCGTCGCGCAGATCGCCGCCGAGTTCGGTGTCACCCGACCCACGACAACCTGAGCCGCCAGCACGCTGACAAGCGCTGCGGTCTTCGGCGCAGGCACGCACGATAACAGCGGGGAGCGATTCGACAGCTGGACGGCGCGTCCGAGTGCGACGCGCCCAGAACCGATGAACTCGACCCACGGCGTGGGACGGTCGCGTTATTCTTTGGGCCGCAACTACTTTCAACAGCTTGGGGGTATCGTGCGCTACCGGTCCATTGTCACCGCGATCTTTGCCTCACTGCTCCTGCTGGTGGGTCCGCCACTGCCGGTGTACGCGCAGCCGGGGCCCGCGCAGTCGTTCTGTAATCCCGGAACTCCGTACGACGCGCCACCGACAATGAGCTTCTACGACCCGAACAGGCAGTACCTAGGGCCGGATCCGCTGCCGGAGGGACCGCCGGTGCAGCCGCTGCTGGTCGGGTATCAAAGGTTCGGGGCATTGAGCGTGGACGACTTCGTGGCCAAGTACCGCAACGACTCCGGCTGGGTCTATCCACCCGACGACGGATTCCAGGTCATCGGCGGCCAGGCCGTGCGGCACCCGCAGGAGCTGCCGCCCGGTAAGCGGATCGACCGATTCGGCTACGCCGGTGGACGTTTCCTCGCCCCGGCGGGTGACCAGTTCTCCGCGCGGGCGCTGCCACCGCAGAACCTGAACACACCCACGGGTACACCACAGAGCAACTACCACCTCTATTGTGTGCTGAAGCCGTTCAAGGTCGAGGCGGGCCCGATTGCCGGGTGGTTCGAGCAGCCCGGCGGCGGAACCCAATTCCTGCTACAGGTCGCCTACCTGCCGAAGGCCGGATCGGCGCTGAGTGTCACCTGGCTGCTGCAGAACGGATACCTCGTCGAAGAAAGGCCGGTCTGATATGGATCGAGAGCAACTCGGCGCCGCCTTGCTCGCGGCCGGACTGCCGCCGGAATCCTTCCAGATTCCCGGCACACACACCCATGACCCCCTCCCCACCGATTTCTGGTTCCTGCGCGCGGGTTCCGGCGGCGACTGGGAGGTCGGCGCATTCGAACGCGGGAAATACGAGGTGCGCGAACGCTTCGGCACCGAATCAGCCGCCTCGGCGTGGCTGTACCGCACCCTCACCGGGCACGACGCCCCACCCTGAACCACACTGCTCACCACCCGAAAACCGCAGGTCATCCTGTTCACATGTTCGACATGCCCCGCCCTGGACACGACGAATACAGGAACGGTGAACCGATCGGTGCGGGCGCAGCGCAATCGTCAGACCGGGTAGGTACCCACGATGACCAGGCGTCTTTCAGTTGCCCATACTTCGCGTGTGCTGCCGAGCACCGGTACCCGCGACTCTCACTGAAATAACTACCGCAACAATCGAATTACATGGCGGGATCACTGCGCCTTCACTTCTCGTCGACTTCTTGCCCGCCGCCGGGAAGAACACCGACATGACTTGCCGAAGGCCGCAGTCCCCACCTACGGTCGTCGGCGCGGCTTTAATGACATCACCGCCGCCTCGACAGGCTGGATGCGTGAAATCGGCAGTGCATGACGGACACTCGGTCAGTTCGCGATATCGACCCTTCCAGCGGCTGCCAATCGGATCACGCCCCCCACCGATTATTCACCGACGTAGTCGATCTCCCACGCCTACTCCACGAGGGCTCGACGCGGAGGGGTGACGTCCTATGCCGTGGTTCAGGAACCCGGCTCGCTGATCGGCTCGAACCGGGCAACAAGCCACACTCTCTTGATCGCACCCTCGGGGTTGGCGAACTGCGACTGCACCTGCCCCAGCCCCCGTGGTCCCGGAAACCGCTGATCGTCACTTGATATCCGGCACCATCGACGCGCACGATGTCGTCCTCGTGGACGATCGGCAGCTTGATCACATCGTCCACGTCCCCGGGTTGGTTGGGCGTCTCGTTGTGGCGGAAACGCAGGGTGAACGTACGGTCGAACCCTTCATCCTGGAAGTCCACCGTGACCTTCAAGAACACCGAGAACTGATTGTGTTTCAGGGTAACCCGGTTGTTGTAGTGGGCGAAGATGCCCAGATTGAAATCCTTGCCGTCCAGGCGCGCGTCGACGTCGGTGAGGCCGACAATCTGTCCCCGACGTGGAGACCCCGTCGGAAGCGTGTAGATGTCCGGCGGGCAGTGGCCGCCGCGCTTGGTATCGGTCTCGACGTTCCCTCCCATCGCATCAAGTCGGGGATGGAAAGAAGATCGACGGCGCGGAAGCGCGAATGGCGATCGTGCCGCGGTTGGCGACCAAGCCTTTGGAGAACATGTAAGTGCTGTGATTCCTCGCGAAGTGGATGGCGAAATACCTTCCGGGTGCTACCGCGCGGTGGGTGGGTCGACCCGCAGTAGTCGTGTCCGGAGAATCTCCGCGATCCGCGCCGGCTCTTCGACAGCCGAGAAATGCCCGCAGCCTTCAATGATGATCAACTCCGCGTCAGGAATCCCCTCCGCGAGTTCGGCACTGTGCTCGAGCGGCGTCACGCCATCGGCCGTACCGCAGACCACCACCGTCGGAGTATCGATCCACGACAGCGCTGGCCGACGGTCGTGCCGGTCCAGAGCGGCGCGCTGTTGGTCGCGGAACGCGGCGGCCCCGAGATCACCAGCCATGGCGGCGGCGAGCGCGACCACATCGCCTCGCCCCGGCGGCGCCACAGCGCCCGCCAATCGTTCGACCGCGATGTCGTAACGACCGGCCTCCGCCAACTCGATCATGCCCTCCCCGCTGGCCCGCCGTTCGGGCGAGGCCGCGCGTGCCGAGGTGTTGACCAGCGCCAGCCCCGCGAGCCGACCGGTCCGCCGCAGCGCGATGTCGAGTGCGACATAACCGCCCATGGACAGTCCCGCCAGATAGAACCGATCCGGTGCCTGCGCGAGCACATTGTCGGCGATCGACTCGACGGAGTCTCCGGCATGCGCCACCACGGTCGACTCGACAATATCCCCGAGCCGCTCGATGACCGGTTCCCACAACCGGGAATCCGCGCCGAGCGCGGGCAGCAGGACCAACGGGTACGGGAGCATTCTTGAATCCCTTCTCGCGACGTCGCTCGCCTCGCGGCGGCGACTGGTGAAATCAGGACGCGGCGCCGTCGACGCTCAGCACGGAACCCGAAGTGAACCCGGCATCCTCGGAAACCAAATATCCAACAGCTGCGGCGATTTCGTCCGTCGTGCCGGTGCGCCGGACCGGAATCGCCGCCTCGGTGGCGGCTCGGGCCTCGGCGGGCAACGCGTCGAACGTCGCCCGGACCCGGCCCTCCTCCGGCAGGATCAGTCCCGGGGAAATCGCGTTCACGGTGATGCCGCTTCCGCCGAGGTCTTTGGCGAGCTGCTTGGTGAAGCCATTGACGGCGGCCTTCGAGGCGGCGTACGGCAGGAGCGCACCCACCGTCCCCGATGGACCCGCGAGGCCATTGGCCACGGCCGAGGAGAAGTTGACGATGCGGCCGAAGCCCTTGCGCCGCATGATCGGAACGGCGTACTTGGCGCACAGGAACGCGCTCGTCAGATTATTGCCGATGACGCTGTTCCAGATATCCGGCGGCAAGTCCTCGATCTCGCGTACCGCGACGGTCCCGCTCCCTCCCGCAGTGTTCACCAGCACATCGATCCTGCCGAACTCGGAGTCGATCTCCTGGAACACTCGCTCGACGTCGTCCGGTCGGGACAGATCGACGGCGGCGGCGAAAACGCGGGCGTCACGGAACCGGGTCTCGATACTCTTCTTCGTGCGCTGTAGGGCATCCTCCTGCATGTCCAGGAGCGCGACCGCGAACCGGTCCCGGGCGAGGTGTGATGCGATGGCTGCGCCCAAACCCTGGGCTCCCCCGGTGACGACCGCAGTTCTTTCGTTCACAATACTGTCGGTCATCCCAGTGGCCCCCAGAAGGTTTCGCCCGCATAGGTATCGGGCAACGCGGGCAGGGTCTCGGGCCAGACACCGGGCTCAACCCGGCGGCGCTGATCCGACGGCCGGGGCTTGCCGTCCCAGCCGATCTGCTCCATGTAGTAGTACAGCTGCATCACATGTCCCTCGGGGTCGACGGCGTGAACGACGTAATCGATACCGGGGTGGATCTCGGGCGGCAGGTCCAGCAGCGTGACGCAGCGCTCGAGCAGGTAGGTCCGCGCCGCGCGCAACTGCTCGTAGGAGCCGACCTGCACGCCGAAGGAGAGCAGCGTGGTGTTATCGCTGAGCCCCAGTGCCGCACGGAGTTCCAGCGGGAACAGGCCGATGCTGTGATGTTCGGTGTTCGCTCGCAAGAAGACGACGCGATGGCCGAGGACTGTGGTCTCCTCGCTCGGCAAGAGACCGAGGGTTTCGATGTAGTAGCGCTCGCTCGCCGCGACGTCCTCGACGAAGATGCTGACCGGTCCGATCCGAACGGCCTTGAACGGCCGCGACAGCAGCACCCCGCCCACATCATGGGTTTTCGGCAATTCGTCGACCCACCGGTGACCGGAGTTCAAGTCGATGCCCTTGACCGCGGCCACCGCCATCTCGGTGCTCTCTGAACTGGTCGGCAGCGGCGGGTGCCCAATCCCCCAGGGCCACATCGCCTCCGGCTTGCTCAACCCGTCCCAGCCCACCTGCTCGATACCGTACTCGAGCTCGTTGATGTGCCCGGTGGGCTCGGGAAAGTAAGTGTGCCAATTGGATCCGGGATCGCGGCCGTACCGGCTGATCTTGGTTCCGGTCGACTCGAGCCACGCCCGGGCTTCGACCACCTCCCGCAGACTGCCGACCTGCCAGGTGATTTGGTTGATGGTGATATCGGAACGCGGCGAGGAGGCGGTCTGGTCGATCCACGGACGCGGCATCAACACAAAGGTGTGATGGTCGCTGTTGTGGCGGAGGAAATAGATGTGTGTATCCGGAACACCGTCCATCCACTCCCCTGGCTCGACGATCTTCAGATCGATCTTGTCGGAGACGGAGAATCCGAGCACATCTCGATAGAAGGCGAGCGCGCGGGCGGTGTCATCCACGCTGATGCCGAAATGATTGAGTCGGCGGATCTTGAACGGGCGATCGTAGAGAACCCCGCCGACCGGGAATTGCCCTGTGGCCATGACTTCCTTCATTCGGTGGGCGCGACGATCTTGTTGCGGATGGATCCGATGAGGCTGGAGGAGATCTCCACGACGTCACCCGGCTTCACGAAGAGCGTGTCCGGGAGCGTTCCATCGGGCAGTTGCTTGCTGGAATCGACGGCCGTGCCCTTCGGAGTACCGCTACTGATCAGATCGCCGGGCCACAAAGTCGTGTCGGCGGACAGGTATTCGCCCAATGCGGCGAAGCTGTGCACCATGGAGCCGGTGTTGCCGTACTGTCTGACTTCGCCGTTGACACGGCATTCGAGCGGGATGTTCTGCGGGTCGATGTCCTCGTCCACGACGATCCAGGGCCCGACGGTCGCCGAGGTGTCGAAGTTCTTCGAATACAGGAAGTCCGGGCCGAAGGAGACGTTGTCGCGCACGGACCAGTCGTTGTGCAAGGTGTAACCCCAGATGTATGAACGGAATTCACCGCCGGGGATGTCACGGCCACGTTTGCCGATCACGGCCGCTACTTCGGCCTCGTAGTCCAGCCGCTGGGTTCGCCTCGGATAGCGTAGGGGCTGCCCGTCGGCGGACACCGCCCGCGAGTCCTTCAAGAAGAACTTCGGACCGCCCGACGTGAGCCGCTGGAGCGTCTCGGCCTGATCCTCGGAGCTGGAATTCTGTGCGGCGCTGTCCATGTGGTCAGCGAAGTTGGCCAGCGCGGCGAAGATCCGCGACCGGCCCTCCACTGGTGCGTGCAGGATGACTTCATCCGTCTCGTAGCGAAGTCGCTCTCCCGACACCCCGCGATCGTCATGCGCCTTGGAGAAGAGATACTCCAGAGCGTTTCTCGCGCCGTCGAGAGCCCGGTCGCCTTCCTCGATGAAGTCGTTCAGCGAAGCCGGGACCTCCGCCGCGGCACAGGCCTGTGGCCGCGCGGTATCGGACGTCTCGGCCAAATACTTTGCATACGCACCGTTGATATCGACGATGGATCCTTCATGGACGAGACCGACCCTGCGAGCAGGTCCAAAGACTGCAATCTTCATTATTCTCCTCACGAATTCTCTTCAGCAGCGTCGAAGAACTTCGGGTTTACCGGATTGAGGCTGTAGATCGCGAGGCAATGAATTTTTCCCTCGCGAATCGTGAAGAAGTCCCCGAGCTTCATAAGCTTCCCGTCGGCGTTCAGATCGATCTCGACCGCGACCCGTTCACCGTCGACCACCAGGGGTCCGGGGCTGGGCTTCATGGCGCCAGGCCGGAGACCGCCCTCGTACATCCTCGTAATCGCTTCCGCTCCCCGAAGCGTGCCCGCCGCATTGTGCAATTCCGCGTCCGGCGCGAAAAGCGCTCCCACGGCACTCGGGTCACCGGCCGCGACGGCGTCGAAATACGCACGCACCACGGCAACGGGATCACTCATATTCCATATCCTTTCCGGCATTCACACTGGTCAGGCCGACAGGTATTTCTTGGATGCGTATACAGCCTTGTATTCGAGGTACGCGTCGATTCCCTCCGGCCCGAGCTCACGGCCGACGCCGGAGGACTTCATGCCGCCGAAGGGTGTGCCCAGGTCGAGCTCGTAATAGTTGAGGCCGATCGTGCCGGTGCGCACCCGCCCGGCGATTTCGAGCGCGCGGTCCTCGTCCGCGCTCCACACCGAACCCGCGAGCCCATAGTCGCTGTCGTTGGCGATCCGCACCGCCTCCTCATCGGTGTCGAACGGCAGCAGTGCGATCACCGGACCGAAAACCTCTTCACGAGCGAGTAAATCGTTGTTGTCCACATCGGCGAATACGGTCGGCTCGACGAACCAGCCCCGATCCAGACCGGCCGGACGGCCACCACCGGTGACCAGCCGGGCATTCGATTTCTTCGCGATGTCGATGTAGCCCAGAACCCGGTCCAACTGTGCGCTGGTCGCCATCGGCCCTAAGGTCACAGCCGGATCGAGCGGATTTCCGATGTTCATGGCGGACGCATAACCGGCCACCGCGTCGATGACCTCCTCGTACCTCGAACGGGCCACGAGAATCCGCGACTGCGTCGTGCACGTCTGGCTGTTGTTGAGGAACGAAGCGCCACCGAGACCCGCGAGCAAGGTGTCGATGTCCCCATCGTCGAGGAAGATCGCCGCGGACTTCCCGCCCAGTTCCAGGGTGTGGCGCCGAAGCAATCGCCCGCACTCGCCACCGATGATCCTTCCGGCCGCGGTGGAGCCCGTGAACGCGATCTTGTCGACCAGGGGATGGGAGACGAGCGCCGCTCCCGAATCACGGTCACCGGCAACGATATTCAGCACCCCCGCGGGCAGCCCGGCCTCGAGCCCCGCTTCCGCCAGTACATACGCATCCAGCGCCGTCTCCGGCGACGGCTTCAACACCACCGTGCACCCCGCGGCAAGCGCGGGCGCCACCTTGAACATCGCCAACGCCTGCGGAAAATTCCACGGCGTAATCGCGCCCACCACACCAACCGGCTCCCGCCGCAGGATCGTCGACCCCTTCGGACTCGGCCGCACCTCCTCCAGTGGAAGCTTCTCGACCACCTCCGCATAGATCCGCAGCAACACGGCCGGCAGGCCACCGTTCACCTGCTGCGAGAACTGAATGGGCATACCGTTCTCACGCGTCACCAAGGTGGAGGTGTGATCGGCGCGCCGCTCCAGCGCATCGGCGAACCGCCGCATCGCCGCCGCACGCTCGGCCGCCGACGCGCGACCCCAGGACCCGTGATCGAGAGCGGTGCGAGCAGCCCGGACCGCGGCGTCGGTATCGTCCTCGCCACCCAGCGCGGCGATACCGAGCCCCTCCCCGGTCGCCGCCTCGACCACGCGGTAGGTGCGGCTGCTCCGAGGCTCGGCCCACTCCCCGTCGATGAAGAACCGCGTGCGGTCGAGGTCGGTGTGTCGCTCGGCAATGAGGGACATGTGGTCCTCCTGGATTTGTCATCAGAGGCGATGGGGTGAATTTGCGTGGTGCGGCGAATTCCGTTGTAGCAAGCATGCGTATCGCATCAATGACACGTAAAGGCCAGGAATTTCGGTCAGACCATGCATCGCATGCATGATCTGCCATTTCATGACGACAGCCGAGGCCGAGTGCGCAAGCGCGGCGGGATAAAGGAATTCACGCACCGAGCACGCTTCTTATGCGGTCAGCGCATCGTCGACCTGAACTTCTTGACCTTTACACGCCCCATGGCGAATCCGCATTCTGACTTCCGCCCACTGCGTGATCTCGATCACGGCATCGTGGGTCGGCAACACCCAAACGAGCGGATCTGGATGTGACCTCATGATCTACGGGCACACCGAACTCCGTGTCCGGTCCGGCGACAGCCACGGCTCACAACGGATTTCGCCAGAGTCCGGCACCTGCTGCTGCAGTCGTCGGGATGCGTTTTCGCCGAACTGATCCGCAATGTGATCACCTCGATACCTACCTGCTTCAGGTCGGCTGGGAGCGACCCGAGGACCCACCGAGACATTCCCCGCCACACCCCAATCGGACGTGATCGCGAACGCGATTGCAGCCCACTACATCGCACCGCCTCGGATCGTTCACTACCCGAGCCCGGACCAAAATCGACAGGAGAAACTCAATGAGTCGGATTGTTATCAGCGGAGCCTCGGGCGACCTGGGGCGGCGGGTCACCGCTCTGCTCTCGAACGCGAACCGACGCCACGAGTTGACGCTCGTGACCCGCACCCCGGACAAGCTCGCACAGCGCCAGACGGAAGGGATCCACGTCCGACGCGGCGACTACCAGGAACCTGACTTACTGGACGCCGCCTACCGCGGCGGAGACGTCCTGTTCTTGATCAGTGGGCTCAACCTCGGACGGCGAGTTCCCGAACATCTCAATGCCATCAACGCGGCACAGCGGGCGGGCATCCGCCACATTGTGTACACCTCGGTGGGCGGCGTGCACCCCACCAATCCGGCGCTGTCGGCGAAGGACCACTGTCAAACCGAGATCGACCTCCGCGACTCGGGCATCGCGCACACCATTCTGCGCAGTTCCCTCTACTCCGAAATCGTCAGCCAAATACTGGTCGCGCCCGCCGCGCAAGCCGGAGTGATGGCCCAGGCCACCGGAGATGGATACCTGGCGCCGGTGGCGAAAAGCGATGTGGCCAACTGCGCCGCCGCATGCCTGGTGGAACCCGGCCGGCATGCGGGTGCCGTGTATGAAATCACCGGCCCGGAGCTGTTCAATTTCGAGAACATCGCGCGACTCGGCTCGGAGGTCTTCGGCGTTCCGATCAAATACGAGCGAGTGACGGCTGACGAGCGGCTGGCCTTCTTCGACTCCGTCGGCATTCCCCGCACCTACGACCCGAGCATGCCGCCCAGCCCCGACGGGCACATGTGGGCCAGCGATGAACTGGTTTCCGCCGAAGTCGCGGTGGCCGAGGGATACCAGGCCTTGCTGTCGCACCACGTGAAGCTGATCACCGGGCGTGAGCCCGAATCGCTGCGCACCGTGATGGAGCGCGTGAAGACCCGGCGCTACGACGAGATCGGCGCGCTCTCGTAGCGAGCACGCGCATTCACGCAAACCGAGCTTGTCGGCCGACCAGGAGAGCTCCATTGCACAAGATCATCTTTCACCACGTCGGAGGCGATACCGACATCGTCGAGACCCAGGCCGGCGTCAGCGTGATGCACGCGGCCGTACACAACGGCGTCACCGGCATAGTCGGTGAGTGTGGCGGGCAGGCGATGTGCGCGACCTGCCATGTCCTCGTGCGCGAGCCCTACGTGGACAGACTGCCGCCCATCGGCGAGGACGAGGAGGAGATGCTCCAGTGCACCGCCAGCCCGCGTGACGGTCAGCGCAGCCGCCTGGGGTGCCAACTGCTGATCGGCACCGATCCGCCAACTGAGCGATCCGGCGTTCAGTCTCGAGGCCTTCGCGCAGGCCTCCGTGGCACCCCATCGAGAATCCGCCCTTCCTCGAGGAGCTCTTCATGACAACGAAGTCGACTTCCGCAGTCCCCACCGCCGACTGGGTCGATCCCGCCGCGATGCTGACCGCCCCCTACCCCACCTACCGGCGTCTGCTCGACGAATCGCCCGGGTCCCCGCGCTGAACCAGTACCTGGATCGTCCTTGTTCACCATCGGCTGCGAGCCCACTGCCCTGGCCATCGGCGCGGTGGCTCCGGTGGTGACATTCGCGCTGAACGTCTCTTGGTTCGCTTCGACGGCGCGGCACGCCACGTGGGAGGTCACCAGGCTGCACGTGGATTCGCGTCGTGACGAGGCATGGTTCGGCTGGGTGTTCCGCGGGCTCACCGCGCTGCCGGTGGCCTGGAACTGACATTGCCGCGGCCCGCTGGTTCGCCCGCCCGGAGAAATCCATGACGACCAGTTTGGCGCTGGAGCACAATGGCCGGGATGAGCAAGCAAGTATCTCGTGCTCGCGCACTGGCGCCACCACCAGCCGAATTGTTCGGGCGCCAGCGCGAGCTGGCGAGCGCACGTGAATTGTTTTCCGCTACCCGCCTCGTGACACTCACCGGACCCGGTGGCGTGGGCAAGACCACGTTGTCCGCGGCGTTGTCCGCCACACTCGAGCGGGCATTCCGGGATGGCACCTGGTTCGTCGAGCTTGGTGCGCAACGCAGTTCGGACACCGTCGCCGAGGCCGTGGTGACCCAGCTCGGGCTGAGCGCCCTGGCCACCGTGGATGCCGAAGAACAGCTCTGCCGGCACGTAGCCGAACGCTCGATGCTGTTGATACTGGACAATTGCGAGCATGTCCTGCCCGGATGCCGGCGACTGCTGTCCGCGCTCCTCGCCGCGTCCGCCGCGCTACGGGTTTTGACAACCAGCAGAGAGCCATTGGGAATCAGGGGCGAACGTGTGATCGTCGTCCGCCCGCTGGCGATCCCTCCGAGCCATCGCGACGTTACCGCGGACGAACTGCGCGAATATCCGGCCGCGGCCATGCTGGAAGCCCGAGCGAGGGCCGTCAACGATCAATTCGAGATCACCGCGCGCACCACGGCGGCGGTCGCGAGGCTGTGCGCCACTCTGGACGGAATGCCGCTGGCCATCGAACTCGCCGCCGTGCGGCTGCGGTCGCTGTCGGTGCAGGAGCTGCTTGCCCACATCGACGACCGATTCGCGCTGCTGACCTCCGGCGATCCCACCGCCGCACCGCACCACCGGTCCCTGGACGCGCTGGTGCGGTGGAGCTATGACCTGTGCTCCCCGACCGAACAGCTGCTGTGGGAGAGAATGGCCGTGTTCAGCGGCAGCGCCGATCTCCCCGCGATCCAGGCGGTATGTGGCCTCCCGCCACTGGAAGGAACCAAACTTCTCGACGCGCTCGACGGCTTAGTGTCCAAGTCCATCGTCCTCACCGAGACGACACAGGATGGTATGCGCTACCGGTTCCTGGAAACGCTGCGCGAGTTCGCTCGAGAGCAAGCCCGGGACAGCGAAGACTGCGGCCGCGCCCGCCGTGCCCACACGGAGTACTACCGAACCTGGGCGGCCCGAGCCGCCGAAAACTTCTTCGGCCCGGGCCAACCCGAAATCGTCCGGCGGTGGGAGTCCGATATCACCAACCTCGAGCTGGCTTTCGATGATCTCCTCCACATGGCCCCGGATTCGCATGACGCCCTCGAGTTCGCGGCGAATCTCCGCTTCTCGTGGATGAGCGGCCATCTCCGCGAAGGTCGACGCTGGCTGGAGCAAGCCCTCACCAGTGACACGACCGCCTGTGTCGAGCGTGGCAACGCGCTGTGGGCAGCGGGGTGGTTCGAGGCACTGCACGGCGAAACGCGCACTGCCCGAGACTTTCTCGACGAAGCCGACGGGATAGCCCAGAGATTCGGCGATTCGCGCATGGCCGCGCGCGCCGCCACGTGGACGGGCCTGACCGCCATGGTCGCCGGGGATTTCGAGGGCTGCCGCTCATCTCTCGAAGCGGCCTACTCCGGGCACCGCGAGCACGCGGATGCCGAGGGTCTGCTGATGACCCTGTTCCTACTCGGATTGATCAGGAGCTTGTCCGGAGATCATCAGGGAGCCGCGGCAGCCGGCCGGGAAGCTGTCGAGCGAAGCGAGCGGCTGGGCGATACGTGGGGCCGCTCCTACTCGCTGTGGATGCTGGGATTCGACGCGTGGACGCGCCAAGACCTCGCTGTCGCCGAGGAGTACGCCGAACAGAGTCTCACACTGCGATGGGACTACCACGACGATTTCGGCAGTGCGGTCGTCCTCAATCTGATGGCCGGAATCGCGCTGGACACCGGCGATCCCAAGAAGGCGGCAAAGCTGTTGGGTGTCGTCGCGGAACTGCTGTCCATTGTCGATACCGAGGTCCCGGGCCTGCTGGGCTCGCGCTATCGAGAGATCAAATCCGCCACCCAGGAACGTCTCGGGCAGGACCTGTTCACCCGCCATCACGAGATCGGGCGCCGACTCGACCGCGGGCAACGGATGCGCCTGGCGTTGGGGTCGGCCGCCACCGTCGCAGCGGATCAGGCGGAAGGGGTGGCCTTGGCCGGGCTGCTGACGCCCCGAGAAAGGGAGGTGGCGTCGTTGCTGGCGGAGGGTCTCAGCAACCGCGCTATCGCCGGCAAGCTGGTGCTCTCCCCGCGCACGGTGGAGGCTCACGTCGAGCACATTCTGACCAAGCTCAGCGTCGGCTCCCGCACCGAAGCCGGTGTGTGGGCGGCCACCGCCTTCGGCAAGAAGCCGTGACGCACATCCCCGATACGGTGTCCCACGTCACAGGCTACGTAGATCCCCAATTGCGTAGCGCTTAGGTGTTCGCCCGCATGTCACGGACATGCTCCCGGGGGAAGGTGGAGTTCCCATCCCGAGGCTCAGGTCGAGAGATGGTCCCACAATGATCGGGTCTCCAGCGCTGGACAACCGGTAGGTATCCGCCAGTGACGGCGTCCCTTCCCGAGGTAGGTTGACCATGCAATTGCGCGAGCTCCAGTGGTTCACAACGCTGGCCGAGACCGAGCACATCACGGAGGCGTCGATCCGGCTGAACATCAGCCAGCCGACACTGTCCCGGGCGTTGGCACGGCTCGAGCGCAAGCTCGGAGTGCAGCTTTTCGATCGCCACCAGAACCGGCTGCGGCTGAACAAATACGGCGAGCTCTTCCAGGCCCACGCGTTACGAGCACTGAACGAGATCGACCGTGGGGAACAGCGGATCGCCGCTTTGGTCGATCCGGATCGAGGCTCGGTGTCGCTCGGGTTCGCGCATTCCTTCGGCGGCTGGCTGATACCAGACCTGCTCAATCGGTACCGCGGGATCGCGTCCAGCACTTCCTTCGAATTGCACGGCGGCGCTTGCGATTCCGTAGTCGACAGCGTGCGGCAGGGGCGAATCGACATCGGCTTCGTGGCTCCCGAGCCGGCCGCGGACGATCTCGAGTGGGTACCGCTCGGACGTGAGGCGCTGTGTCTGAGGGTTCCCGCGGGCCATGTGTTCGAAGGCCGCGATCACGTCGCGATGGCGGACGTGGCGGACGAGCCGATGATCGCACTGAAGGCCGGGTACGGCCTGCGTCAGGTCACCGACCGGCTGTGCCGGGAGGCGGGGTTCAGCCCCCGGATCGAAATCGAGGTCACCGAACTCTCCACACTGCACGCCCTGGTCGCGGCCGGAATGGGCGTCGCCGTCGTGCCTGCCGCCCACTCGGGACACGCGTCCACGGTCGGTAACATCCCACTCAGCGACCCGACCGCCTTCCGGTGTTACGGAGCGGTTGTCCGCCGCCATGGTCCGAGGGGCCAGGCCGCACGGCGGTTCCTGAAATTCGTCGCCGGTGTCTCGCCGTTGTCGACACGATCCAATCGCTCGCCGTCCGAAGGCGATCCGAAACGTGTGCTCCGGACCGCGGTACCTGCCGCCTGGCCGGTGTCGGCGTAGTACCGACGAACAGCACGATCACACCGTACGGGCCGCAATCCGATGCGCTACGCGCATCGCTTACCCGAAATTCCTGTTCTTTACACAAAAGCGGATACCTCACATTCTTGATTCAGCGGCCGACCTATGACTTGATTCACGCGCTATGGAGGAATCAATGATTGATTCGCAAGACATTCCGGAGACTCAGCTCGACGAGGAAATCGGCCGACTGAGTTCGCACACCACGACCCCGAAGCGCTCCCTCGAACTCTTCGACGCGGCTCGCAGCCGGTGCCCGGTCGCGCACAGCGAAGAACACGGCGGATTTCACATTCTGCTGGAATACGATGTCGTCAAACGCGGTACCAGCGATCACAAGCTCTTCTCGTCCGAACCGCAGGTGCTGCGGCCGATATTGCCGCGCAACTCGTTTGCGGCACTCGAAATGGATGAACCGCAGCACAAGGAGTGGCGCAGGCTTTTCGACCAGGCGGTGACACCGCATATCGTCAGTGTGCTGGAGCCTTTGGTCAGGGCCGATATCAACAAGCGCATCGATGGCTTCATCGAGCGCGGCACGGCGGATCTGGTCGAGGAGTTGGCCGAGCCGATTCCCGCCGAAGCGATCTGCCGGCTCGTCGGCATCGAGGACGAACTCGTCGCGGAAGTGCGAAATCGAGCCGCGGCTATGTTCGGCGCGCAGGGCGACCCCGCCGAATTCCGCCGTCGCCAGACCGAATTCGCCGAGATCACCCTTGCCCAGGTACACGACAGGAAGACCACACCACGCGACGACTACCTCACATATCTCTCCAATATCGAGGTGGAGGGCAGGTCGCTGGAAGACGACGACTACGTGGCGCTGTTCACCGGATTCCTCGGTGCCGGACACCACACCACCACCTCGGCGATGAGTAGTCTCATCCATGATGTATTCAGCGACAACGATATTTCCGCGCGAATCGCGGCGGATCCGAAGCGATTGATTCCGATCGCCGTCGAGGAGTCGCTCCGGCTGCGGCCCCCGTTCTTCGGCTTCTTCCGCCGGGCGACCGCGGATACGCAGCTCGCCGGCATCGATATTCCCGAGGGCAGTGATGTCTATCTGGGCTGGGCCTCCGCCAACCGGGATCCGGCGGTGTTCGCCGATCCCTGTGAATTCCGTCTGGATCGAGGTCGCAACCGTCACTTGACCTTCGGCTCCGGCGTGCACACCTGTCCGGGCGCAGCACTGGCGCGCATGGAACTTCGCGTCGCGTTGGAGGAGCTGCTGCGGCGGCTGCCCGACCTGACGGTGGAGATCGCGGAGCCCGAGTACGAGTTCAGCGGCGGTGACTATGTGCACATGGGTCGGCTACCCGTTCGATTCACGCCCGGTGTGGTGGAGGGAAATTGACTGCGATGAATGTGGGATTGCCCAGCTGGATGATGGCGCCGACACCGCCCTCGGCGGCTGGGGAGTCGTTCCCATTTCGGTTGGCGAAGAAACGCCCGCTGGCACAGGGTGTGGTCGAATTGGTTTTCGAGCCCGACAGCGGCCGTGCACCGGAATGGGAACCCGGCGCACATGTGGATATTCACCTTCCGAACGGCCTCGTGCGTCAGTATTCGCTGTGTGGTGATCCGGAAGATCGAGGGTCCATCCGCATCGCCGTTTTGCGCGAGGAGGGCGGTCGCGGTGGTTCACAATACATTCACGATTCCGCGGAACTCGGCGATATTGTTGAGGTATCGGTGCCCCGCAATCACTTTCGGCTCGTCGACGCCGAACGCTATCTCTTCATCGCCGGAGGAATCGGTATCACACCACTGCTTCCGATGCTGAATCGGGTCCGCGCGGGTGGGGCCGACTGGAGATTCGTCTATTGTGGGCGTTCACGGTCGGCGATGGCGTACGTCGACGCACTTCCCGACGACCCACGCGTCTCGGTAGTGTCGGGCGACCGCGACCAGCGGTTGAATCTCGATGACCTCCTCCACGAGCCGCGTACCGACACCGCGATCTTCTGCTGCGGCCCGGAGCGACTGCTCGAAGCGGTCGAAGAAGCCGGCCGGCACTGGCCGCCCGGAGCGCTGCACACGGAACGATTCAAGGCACCTGTCATGGATGAGCCCGCCCGCGAATTCGACGTGGTCCTGCAACGGTCGGGTATGGAATTACACGTGCCGGCCGAGGCAAGCCTGCTCGACATCGTCGAAATGGCCGGTATCCCAGTACCGTCCTCGTGCCGGACCGGCACCTGCGGCACGTGTGAAACACCAGTCCTGGACGGACAGCCGGAACATCGCGACGTGGTGCTGTCCCCCGAAGAGCAGGCTGTCGGAGACTGCATGATGGTGTGCGTTTCGCGCGCCCGCACCGATCGGCTCGTGCTGGACCTGTAAAGGGCCCGCAAGCGACCAGGGCGAAAACTCAGTGGATGCCCTTCCAGGCATTGTGGAGGAGTTCGATCAATTCCTCCCGCGTGAACGATCGGGGGTTCGAGTACGGATTACTCACGACCTCGTCAGCGACGCGAGTCAGGTCACTCTCGTTCACACCCAGCTCGAGGAGAGTTCGCGGTGCTCCGAGGTCTGCGGTCAATGCCAGGAGGCCGGTAACCGCATTGTCGGTGCGTAGTGCGCGGGCGAGGGCGGCGGCGGCCGTGCGAGCCGACGGTAGGTTGAATGCCGTGACGTACGGGAGCATTACCGCATGGGTTTCGGCGTGCGGAAGATCCAGCAATCCGCCGAGGACATGGCACAGCTTGTGGTGCAGGCCCATGGTCGTCGCCCCGAGGCAGGCTCCGGACAGCCACGCGCCCTGCAATGCTGTCGCCCGTGCCCGCGCGTCGTTCGGGGCAGCCGATAACGCCGGTAGCGCGTCGGCGAGGTCGCGGATGCCCTGTTCGGCCATGGCGGCGATCACCGGCGAGCCGTCGGGGGCGTAGAGCGCCTCGACCGCGTGCGCCATCGCGTTGATTCCGCTCGTGCAGGACACCGGAACGGGTAGTGTCATCGTCAGATCGGGGTCGTAGATGACGCTGCTCGGAAGGACTTTGCGGTCGCGGCCGGTTGTCTTCTTGTCACCCTTCGTGATCCCCCAGATGGGGGTCATCTCCGAGCCCGCGTAGGTCGTGGGTACCGCCACGATGCCGAGGTCGCTGCCGAGCGCGAGCGCCTTGGCCAAACCGATCGTCGATCCGCCTCCGACCGCGACACAGCCGTCGATCGCGAGTTCGGAGGCCACCGACTCCGCCGCCTCGACCGTCTCGACCGGGACGTGCATCCGTGCCGAATCGAACACTCCCACAGCGGATTTCCCGATCAGGCCGGCGGCTCTGTCGCCGAGGTCGCGCTGCTGCGGGGTCGACAAGACGAGCACGCGCCGCAACCCCAATCGGTCCGTTTCGGCCGCGAGCTGCTCGATGCTCTCGGACCCGAATACCACCCGCATGGGCAGCGCGTCATACGTGAAGGTGCCTGTCATTGCGGTCCGCCCTCTCGGCCAAGTCGAATATCGAAGTGCGCATGGCGGAAAGGTCCGGTCATGCCGTAGTGCTCGAACCCCTCGGTATCGCCGATTTCGGTGAAATCGACAATGAGGCTCTTCTTCACCGCGAACACCGCATCACTGTCGATATACGCGCTGTCCGCGACGAACAGGTGTGTCGTCACCGGCCGGTACCCCGCCGCTTCGGCGATTACGTGAATGTGCGCGGGACGGAATGGATGGCGTCCGGACGCACCGAGCAGATCGCCCACCGGGCCGTCCGTGGGAATCGGATAGTGACTGGGCACTACGGTTCGGAACCAGAAGCGCCCCTGCTCATCGGTCGTGAACAGACCGCGCCCGTTGCCCGGCGGCTGCTTCTCGGGCTCTTGCACGTCGTAGAAGCCGTCCACGCTGCATTGCCAGATGTCGATGGTGGCGCCCGCCAATGGCCGGCCGGCGTCGTCCACTACCGCCCCGGTAACCAAGCAGGGCGTCGAACCGCCCATCAAGTCGATCGAGTCGCCGAGCTCCCGACGTGGCGACTCGGTCATGTGAAAAGGACCGAGAACGGTGCCCTCGGTGCCGTGCTCGTCACCATTGATCGTCTCGACCAACATCGATACGCCGAACACATCGGAGAGGAGAACGAATTCCTGCCTGGTGTCATCGCAGGTGTGACCGACAGCCGTGAGAAAGTCGATGGCCTGCTGCCACTCGGTCTGCGTCGGCCGTAACTCACGAACCAGGGCATGGAGGTGACGCGTCGTCACCTGCAATATCTCTTTCAGTCTCGGGTCGGACGTACCCTCGAAGCTTGCGACGACGGCATCCGACGCGGTCGTCTCATTGAAATCCACAGCGGTTTCCTTTCGCGGTCGCCTCTTCAACGCACATCTCGCAAGATCGCCCGCGCCCGCGCGACGACAGGCGCGTCGACCATCTGCCCCTCAATTCGGACCGCCTTGCCTCCGGCCTCGGACTCGACCACCCGCCGAGCCCAGCGGACTGCCGCCGCGTCGGGCCGAAACGCCGCATGGGTGCCCACCACCTGACGGGGATGCACCAGCAGCTTTCCCGTCATGCCGAGCTCCTTCGCACACCTGAGATCCTCGTCCAGGGCCGTGGCATCGTCCAGAGCGGCGGTCACACCGTCGATCGGTCCCGGAAGCCGCGCGGCCCGCGATGCGAGCACGAGCGCGGACCGAGCATGGAGCATGGCCGGCCGGCCGGTGTCGCACCCCAGGTCGAGCGCATAGTCCAAGTGCCCGAACGCAATTCGCGAAACACCAGGGGCGATGGCTAGAGACTGTGCTCGGACCATCCCCAACGCCGACTCGACCAACGCGATCACGGGTACCCCGACCCGCTCGGCGACGGCCGACAGTTCATCGGGACTTTCGGCTTTGGGGACCATCACGGCGATCAGCCCGGGCAGGCCCTTCAGTGCCGCCACATCGTCCCAAAAGTGTTGACCCGCTGGGGAAGCCACTCGCACACATGCCGGTCCACCGCGGGACAGCCAGTCGACTACCTCCCTTCGGGCGCTGCCCTTGTCCTCGTCCGCGACAGCGTCCTCCAGATCGAGCACGACGACGTCGGTCCCGGACCGAATCGCCTTGTCAAAACGCTCCGGACGATCACCGGGTACGAAGAGAAACGATCTGGCGACCCGAATGGCTTCCTCCCGATTCATGGGTTCTCCGCCTTTCTCGGTTCGCTGGCCGGTGCTCAGTTCGGTAATTCGGCTGCCGCTGAGGCAATTCCGAACTCAGTGAGTACGGCTTCAGTGTGCTCACCGACCCCGGGCACGGGGCCCATCACCGGCTTCATTCCGACAAATGTCGCCGGTGGAACGAGTGCCCGCAACGAACCGACGGGTGACTCGTAGTCGAACCACCGTCCCCTCGCCTCGAGTTGCGGGTGCTCCGCCAGGTCGTGCATGTCCCGCAGAATCGCGTTCGCGATGCCTGCCGCCTCGAGCCGCTTCGCGACCGTTTCGGCGCTCCATGCCGAGAATGCGCGCTCGATCTCCGCTTGCAACTCTCGACTGTGGCTCACCCGCAACGAGTTTCGAAGGAATCGGGGATCCGCCGCTATGGCGGGGTCGTCCAGGATCTCCGCGCAGAACGTCGCCCATTCGCGTTCGTTCTGCAGTCCGAGGAACACCTGATTTCCGTCTCCGCACCGGAACGGGCCGTACGGCGCGATCGACGCGTGCCGCGCACCCGTCCGCTGCGGCGCCGTGCCGCCATACATCGCGTAGTTCAGCGGATAGCCCATCCACTCCGAGAGCGCCTCGAGCATCGAGATCTCGATGGTGGCGCCCTCGCCCGTGCGATCACGCTGGATCAGCGCCGTGAGAACGCCGGAGTAGGCGAACATTCCGGAGGCGATGTCGGCGATGGATATCCCTACCTTCGACGGCTCGTCCGGGGTGCCGGTGATGGAGACCAGGCCCGCCTCGCACTGCACGAGGAGGTCGTATGCCTTCTTCGTCGAGTACGGTCCACCGGGACCATAGCCGGAGATGGAGACATGAATGAGTTCCGGCTTGACTCTTCGCAATTCGTCGCTGCCCAGCCCGAGTCGTTCCGCCGCGCCGGGAGCGAGGTTCTGGACGAACACGTCCGCGTTGCGGACCAGGGTCTGGATGCTGTCCTTGCCGTGCTCGGACTTCAGATCGAGGCAGACCGATTCCTTCGAGCGGTTGAGCCAGACGAAATGGCTGGCCATTCCGCGCACCGTCTCGTCGTATCCGCGGGCGAAGTCGCCGACGTCGGGACGCTCGACCTTGATCACCCGCGCGCCGAGATCCGCCAGCTGGCGGGTGGCGAACGGGGCGGCCACGGCCTGCTCGAGCGATACGACCGTGAGTCCGTCCAGGGGGTTCATAAGAATTCCTTCGTTCGATACGAAACCGGCCACACTCAGTGCGCGATCAGGGAGGGTGTTTCCAGGGTTTTCGTGAAGTAAAGGCGTTCCGCGGCGAACTCGCGGTCGCGGGACATCTTCCGGAACACGTCCAGGTCACGATCGAGTTGGGCCGGATCGGTGGAATGGAACAGCAGCCGCTTGTTGGCGCTGGCTCGTGGACTCGCGACATCGACGAACGCGTGGCGGCGTTCGTCGGAGTAGACGTTGAGGATGCCGTCGTCGGCGCGGCCGGAGACGACCGCGCCCAAGGCTTCGTTCAACAGGTACGCATCGAACAGGCCCATGGTCAACCCGAGCCCGCCGGTGGGATTCGTCGCGTGTGCCGCGTCACCGGCGAGCAGCACCCTGCCCGCGCGGTAGGACCTCGCGCTGCGCTGATGCATCCGGTAGGGCGAGATGGCCTCGAGTTCGGCTGCGGCAGCGATCTTTTCACCGAACACGGTGGTGAGGAACTCGGGCAGGCGCTCGGCCGCCGATTCGGCGGGCAGGGCGTCGTCTTCCATATACGTGTACCGCCACATGCCGTGCGCACCGGACTCGTCGATCTTGGCGATGATCGCGCCGAAGACGTCGTCGACATAGAATGTCGACTGCGCCCAGCCCGAAAGTTCCTCGGCGAAGCGGACATTCGTGGCGACGAACCGCTCAGGCCAGGTCATCCCCTCGAAGCCGAGATCCAGCTCGCTCCGAACCCTGGAGCTCGCGCCGTCGGCGCCGATGAGCCAAGACGCGCGAAGTTCGCTTTCGCCGGTCCCGGATCGGACGCCGACTCGGACTCCGTCGTCATCCTGGGTGATCGCGGTGACCTCGTGGTTCCAGAGCACGCGCGCGTTGTCGTAGGTTTCCAGGCGGTGCAGGATCAGGCGCGCCAGGGTACCCTGCCCCAGGTGCAGGTTGTAGGGACGTTCCACCTTTCCCTCGAGCGCCTGCAATCCGTACTCGATGATTTCGCCGGTCTTGTGCACTCGATAGGCGTAGTCCTGCTTCAGAAATCCGGCCCCAACGGCGTCGTCGAGGAGATCCAACCGGGCCAGACCATCCAGCGCTGCCCAGTGATAGACGATTGCCCGCGGCGCGTCCGAGAGAGTCGGCGCTCGCTCGAGCACAGTGACGACGACACCCTGCTGCGCCAAACCCAGCGCATTCAAGAGTCCCACGGGACCTGCGCCTACGACTATCACTTGCTGTTCTTCTCGCATTAATCCTCCACGGTGAAGATCCCGAATGCCCGTCCGTTACCGGCCGGAGTCTGGGAAGCTCAGACGACGCGCACTTCTTCGTGATCCGGAACATCGGGAACGACTTGGCGCAGTGAGGGATTCTCTCGCCTCAGTGCCGCACGAATTTTGACGAACTCGGACCGCCGCTCGAATGCCAGCACGCCGGTCACCGCCAGGCCGCGCCGGTACAGGAAGAGCGAGCCGTCGGAATTGCGGTTCTCCAGTAATTCCTCGTCGCCCGTCAGATATCCGGCGAATTGAATGCGAATGCCATGCTGGTCGGACCAGAAATACGGCACGTTCGCGCAGACCGCGCCATCGAGGTCCCGAATATGGTTCACGGCGTTCATGGCGGCGATACGCCCTTGTTCCGCCGCATTGGTCCAGTGCTCGACCCGCATGATCGCGTCGAATCGTGGATTAGGCCACCGAACGGCATCGCCGGCGGCGAAAACACCCTCCGATGCCCGCAGCTGGGAATCGCACAGAATCCCGTTGTCGAGGGTCAGACCCGAGCCCTCCAGCCATCGCGTGGAGGGACGCACCCCGGCCCCGACGAGAATGACGTCCGCGCGAACTCGGGTGCCGTCGTCGAGAACCAATTCCCGGCCCTCCGCGATGTGGCCGACATCGGTGACCGCCCTGCCGAGAAACAGCTCGACACCGACGTCTCGATGCAACGCCGCGTAGGTGTCGGCTACCGGAGCTCCGAACCTGCCGAGGGGCTTCGGGGCCATGTCGACGAGCGAGACCGCACGACCCTCCTTGACGAGCGTCGACGCGAATTCACCACCGATGAACCCGGCGCCCACGATCGCCACCGACTTCGAGGTATCGGCGACCGCTGCACGCAGGGCGCGGGCATCCTCGAAACTACGCAGCGGATAAACCTCCGGAAGCCCGGTGAACACAGGCGGTATCACCGGCTCGCAGCCGGTCGCGATGACGAGCGCTAGATACCCCAGTTCGCCCTCGGCGAGGCGGACCCGTCGCGCGGCGAGATCGAGACCCAGGGCCGGGGTTTCGAGCAGGAAGTCGACTCCGTGCCGACCGAGTTCGCCGACCGACTGGTAGACCAGGTCGTCCAGTTCGAGCGGATCGCGCAACGCGACTTTGGACAGGGGCGGGCGCTCGTAGGGCAGGTGAGCCTCATCGCTTACGACCGTCACGCTCAGCTCGGGCGCAAGTCGGACGACGGTTTCCGCCGCCCGCAACCCGGCGATGGAACCACCCACGATGACCACATCGGAGACCGCTGTCATGCTCTCAGAGCTCCGCCAGCGTGCTCACAGCGCAGACGGCGCCGGCGGCACTGCGAGCCTCGGCCCCGTGGATCAACCCTTCGGGGGCGGGTACGACGGTGAAGGTCTGCGGTTTCGTCATGGGTGAGACGAACCGGTATCCGAATGTCTTGCCGCGCAGGTCGATTCCCTCGCGCCGCATATGTTCACCCATCATGAGCGCGAGCAAGGGCCCGTGGATGAGCAGCCCGTCGTAACCCTCTTGCGCTGTCCACCCGAGGTCGTAGTGGATCCGGTGCGCGTTGTATGTCAATGCGGAGAACCGGAACAGCGTTCGCTCGTCCACGGCCAGCTCCAGCGTCGGCCCGCTCGGCGGCGCGGGAGCGGCCGGCGCGGGCGGCAGCGTGCCGGATCCGGGCGCGCGGTAGACGATGTCCTGCTCCTCGCGAATCACCAGCTCGCCGCCCTGGAAGATCTCCTGGAGGACCGTGACCAAGGTCAACGGGCCGCTTCGGCCGTCCTTGTCGAGCGAGCTCTTGACCGAGGTCACTTTGGTAGCGGGCTCGCCGATCATCAAGGAGCCGAGGGTCGTCACGCGTCCACCCCCGAACATCCGTCGGCGGTCGGGCCCGGGAGGGGCCGGTATCCCGGTGACCGGATGACCGTCCGGACCGAGCTCACGTTGTGGACCGCGCTCCAGCAGATACGCCCAATGCCATAGCGGCGGCACCGGATCACCGGCGGCACAGGGCATCTCGATGTCGAGCATGGCGGCGAGCGACTCGGTCGGCTCGGCCGCGATCATTTCCGTTCGCTCGATCGTCTCTGACTTCTGATCAGTCACCAAGGCAGTTGTCTCATCTTTCTGCTCGGAGGGCACTCAGCAGTTCTGAAAGATCGGGAGCGTCTTCCAGGTTCTCGACCGCGTGCACGAGTCGGCGGGGAATCTCGGGGTCGATCGGCGCCAGCAGTGCTTCTGCCTTCGCGACGACCTCCTCGTGGGACATCGGGTTCAGCGCCGAGCCCTTGGCGGTAGTCGGGTTTCCGGCGAACAGGGTGATCGTTTCGCCACTGGTGAACTCCACGTCCAGACGTGGTCCGTCCTCCAGTTCGATGCCGGAGTCGACGTGCATCGAGATCTTCGCGAAGGTCTCCGCCACCAGCGGGTCGTTCATGCGGGGTGGCTCGAACTGGTCCAGTCCCACGCTGCCGTTGCACAGTGCGACACTCATCGCGTAGGCGAGGCTGAACTGGGCATCGAAGACGGTCCCTATCGGGTCGACCGACAGCATGTTCACCGCGGTCTCCGAGGCTTTGATCGAAATGTGGTGTATATCAGCGGGTTTCACGTCGCGTGTGCGAATCATCGCCAGAACCGTGTCGATCGTGGAGTGGCACCCCCGGCAGCAGGCGTAGGGCTTGATGTACGCGGTGGCCACGTTGTAATCCACGCCCAGGTCGGCGAGCGCCTGCTCGGGGAACCCGTGTCCATTGTTGTAGGTGGCATACAGGCCACCCCATTCGGCTTCGAAAACCCTACGCGGACCGGTAATTCCGGCCTGAGCGAGGAGCGCCGCGTCGACGCCGGTCTCCCCCGCTTTGCCGGGATGGATGCGTTTGGTCATGGCGCCGTCGTCTTTGAACGCCCACACACCACCGGTGAACGAGCCGGCGATTCCGAGCGCGTCGGCGAAGCGTTCCGCGTCCAGGTCAAGGGTTTTCGCCGCGGCCGCGGCCGCGGCGAAACTGCCCATGGTGCCGCTCGAGTGCCAGCCTCGGCCGGTATGCGCGGCGAAACCTCCGATCGCCTGCAACGCTCGGTAGCCGATGTCGTATCCGGCGATCGTCGCCGCGATGAGCATTCGCCCGTCTCCGCCCGTCACCTCCGCCACGGCCAGCGCCGCGGGCAGCACCGTCGCCCCGGCGTGGCCCGGCCCACCCCCGTCGTCGAAGTCGCGGGCGTGGGCCGCAGTGCCGTTCGCGAGCGCGGCATGAGCCGGCGAAACCCGAAAGGGGGTGCCCCACACCAGGCTTCCGGACTCGGCGCGCACGCCGGTGAGTGCGGTCCGCACCCGCCGGGCCTCATCGGTGTGGGCACCGGCCATCGCCACGGCCAGGGTGTCCAGAATATTCTTCTTGACACCAGCGACGACTTCACCCGGAATATCGTCGAATTGAATTTTCGCCCAATTGGATGCCAGGCGCTCCGTCAAAGACTCGGCATTCATCACCATATTCCCCTTACACCGGATTCAAGTTCACGGTGAGCGCCTTGACGAGCCAGCGGCCGCCACTCTGTCCGATTTCGGTGCCGTCGTCGACCACCAGCGCATCGGGGTGCTGATCGGCCAGATACCTGACCACTTCTTCCATTTCCACCCTGGCCAAGCTTTGACCGAGGCAGCCGTGACTGCCGGTGCTGAATGTCAGCGGGGAATTGGATTCCCGATCGAGGCGGAATTCGGTGGGGCGTTCGAAGCGCGCCTGATCGCGGTTCGCGGACCAAACCGCCACATGCACATCAGAGCCTTCCGGAATGATGGTTCCGTTCAGCTCGATATCTTCGGTCGCCACCTTGCTCACGATTCCGGGCCGCGGATACAACCTGATGGCCTCTACTACGGCGGCAGGAATCAGTTCGGGATCCTCGACGAGTCGCCGCCAGGTGTCTCGATCACGCAGCAGTGTCCACACGACGAGGCCGGTTTGATGCGAGGTATTGACCGAGCTCGCCTCGAGCATGGCGGCGGCCTCGTTGAGCAGTTCATCCTCCGACAGCTTGCCCGCTTCCTGCTGGCCGATGAGGAAGGACAGCATGTCGTCGCCGAGGGCCTGTTCTCGCTTTCGCGCGATGAGAGCACGCAGATAGGCGAAGAGTTCGGCGTAGGCGTTCACGATCACCGGAGTAAGGGACCGGTCCCGTTGCAGCAGTGAGAGCGTCCGCTCCGACAGGCTGGCGACCAAGGGCTCGTCCGCCGCGGGTGCGCCGGCGAGATAGCAATAGATCCGCGCGGGAATGCGCTGGTCGATCCCGGTGTGGAAATCGACGGGAGCGCTCGTGTCGAGATCCGCGACAATGCCCTCGACGATCTCGCGAACAATTCCGCGAATTTCCTGCACAGTGTGCGGACCCATGAACCGCGCCATCGGCGCGCGCAGTCGGAAGTGACGCGCACCCTCCGCCATGATGACGCTATTGGCACGGAATTCGTGAGCCAGTCCGTCGGTGATTCCGAACTGTTCCATCAGTTCGAGCGCGGCGTTCTTGAAGCGCGTATTGCGCAGGACCGTGGTCGCGAGATCGTAGGTCAGCACCGTGTAACCGGATGGACCGAGCGCCAGTGGGCCGTCCGGCAGGGCTCCGCCCTCGTGCGCCTGGGCCTGCGGAGCGAACGGATCGAAGCGGGGCAGTAGTGTCTCCGTCATCGAGATATCGCTCCCATCGGGCAGCACAGCACGACCTCGTCGAACTCCTCCTGCCGATCGTCCTCGATCCGCGTCTTCAATTGTGCGAGCGAGCCGTCCGCGCCGATCTCGAATACATCGGGCATCAGTGCGGCGCAGGTGCCGTTGGCATCGCAACGGCCGAAATCTACTTTGACATTGATCATCTCGGGGTCCTTCATCTGAGATGCGGCGTAATGCCGAATAATTCGGCTAGCTCCGCTGGGATTTGTCCGAGCCGTCGCTCAAGTCGACGAACCCACCGCGCAGGAAGATCAGCGGTGGTTCGCTGGCACGCAGTTCCAGCGTCTCGACCCGGCCGACTACTTGGTAATGGTCACCGATCAGGTCCACCTTGAATCGCGTGCACTCCAGGGCGACGATCGCCTCGTCGAGCAATGGCACGCCGTTGACCGACTCACTCCAGCCCACGTCGTGGAAGCGGTCGTCACTCGGTCGCGAGAACGTCCGGCACACCTCGCTCTGGTTGTGCCCGAGGATATTGACGCCGAAGCGACTCGCACCGTACAGGCGAGGCCAGCTCCTGGAGGAACGGTCGATGAAGAAGGCGATCAGCGGCGGATCCAGCGAGACCGAGGTGAACGAGCCGATCGTCATACCGACCGGCCCGGACCTGGTGGCCGCGGTGACCACGGCCACACTCGTCGGGACATGGCCGAGAGCGCGCCGGTAGTCGACGGGAGCTGCGGCCGGTTCGGTGTCGAGGGCTTTCACGGTGGTATCCATGGCCGTCCCTACAGAACCGTCGTGGGCTCGTCGTTGCCCAGCAGCACCCGACCGTAGGCTTCCCTGCCGATGTCGGCGCTGACGTAGGCGTGCCGGGCCGCGATCGAGGAGTCCCGCCAAATTCGGCTCAGCACATTGACTTCGGCGAACGAACCCGAGCCATTGGCGTTCATCAGCTCGTCGATCGCTCGCGTGGCCAGCTCGGCGACCACGCCGGTGTCATTCCGGATGCGCGCCCGGGTTTCCAGGTCGAGTCGCCGGCGTTCGGCGGCCGCCTGGTCGATGTCGAGGCAAATCCGATTCAAGGTCATTTCCGCGAGGTGCAAATTCGTGGCTGCCTTAGCGACGGCGATCTGATGAGTGGCCGACAGCTTCGCATGCGGGAAATTCGTGTAGGCTACGGGCTTTTCCGGCAATTTGGCTCGGGTGATTTCCAGCGCGTGCCGAACCATACCGATCTGTGCCGCTACGAGAATGGCCGAGGCGACAGCGGTGAAGCCGATCGATGCCATGTGCTCGTCTTTGTGCGGAGTGAGGTATCGGCCTTCGGCCATTTCTTGGAAGCGCTGTACCCGATGCTCCGGCACGAAATGGTCCTCCACCACAATGGTGTCGCTACCCGAGCCCCGCATTCCGGTGACGAACCAGGTCGGTTCGATGGTGAAGGCCTCGGCGGGAATCAACGCCAGGCCCACCTCCTTGCCACCGTCGAGGGGAATACCCACGGTGGCCCAGTCGGCCGCGAAGGAACCGGATGCGTACGGCCAGCGGCCATTGATGTGATAACCGCCCTCGACCGGCTCCGCCTTACCCGGTGAGAAAATGCCACACGATGTCGCCTTCGGATTCGACCCGAACATGTCTTCCCGTGCCTTTTCGGAGAAGGTCGAGGCGAATCCGGTGGCGGAGGCGAGCAATGCGGCAATCCACGCGGTGGAACCGTCGCCCCGTGCGACCTCGGCGACCGCCTCAACAGTCGTCCGCATGGTGGCCCCGTGCCCGCCGAGTCGCCGATCCACGAGCAGATGGAACAGGCCGGCCTCGGTCATCGCCTTGACCACTTCCGGGGCGATTCGGCGAGCCTCGGAGCCCTGCGCGGCGTATTCGCGGATCAATGGGACCAGATTGGTTGCGCGGCCAACCAACTCCGCGTCCGGAGCGCCGATGTCGGACCTGACAGCGGTCAGCGACGTCTGTGTCATGGTGCCTCTTTCCTGGTGATCATGCGAGAAACTGTCGTGATCGACATCACGGGCCAGCTATTTCAGAATGCGGAATCGGCCGGATGGAGTACAAGACCAGGAACTTCGCACACACTATGCGTCCGGCGCATAGTCACATTCGGGCAGCAACTTACCCAAAAAATCGACTCTCGGCCGCAACGTTTTTCGACGTATCATCCCCGGCATGCAATTGCGTGAGCTCGAATGGTTCATCACTTTGACAGAAACCGGAAATATGACAACTACGGCCGAACAACTGAACATCAGTCAGCCGACGCTCTCACGGGCTTTGGCCCGGCTCGAACGCAAGCTCGGCGTGAAACTCTTCGACCGTAACCAGAATCGGCTGCGGCTCAATAAGTATGGCGAGATTTTTCGCGCGCACGCGGTCCGCGCTATCGATGAGATCAACCAGGGAGAAGAGAGAATCGCCACCCTCGTCGACCCGGACCGCGGAGTGGTCTCACTCGGGTTCCTGCATTCATTCGGCGGATGGTTGATACCGCGGCTTCTGGATCGCTATCGCGCCCTCGCGCCACGCACATCCTTCGAGCTCTGCGGCGGTGCATCCGACGCCGTGGTCGATGATGTCCGCCATGGGCGAATCGATATCGGCTTCGTCGCTCCCCAACCCACCGCGGACGATCTGCATTGGCTGCCGCTGGGCCACGAGGAACTTGGCCTCGGCGTCCCGCCGGGCCACGCGTTCGAGGGCCGCGGCGATATCGCGGTCGCCGACCTGATGGACGAGCCCATGGTAGCGCTCAAAGTCGGGTACGGCCTGCGTCAGGTGACCGACCGCCTCTGCCGCGAGGCGGGATTCAGCCCCAGAATCGAAACCGAGGTGACCGAGCTGTCCACCCTCCGGGCACTCGTGGCGGCGGGAATGGGCGTAGCGATCATCCCGGCCGCACAGCCGGGGCACCCGCCCACGACTCCTACCATCCCGTTTCGCGACCACGCTGTCTTCCGGCAGTACGGTGCGGTGACTCGCACACATGGTCCGAGTGGGCGCGCCGCTCGGCGGTTCCTGGAGTTCGTCGCGGAGCAAACCGAACGTCAGCAGCCCCCCACGAGTCGATGAATCACCGCAACCGCTCGGACGAGGTGGGGCTCCTCGCGGTCGGCGCGATGGGCGACCGCGCTCCCACCTGGAATGGGATGCGGTCGCCGGCGAGCCGTACTAGACGCATTCTTCCGAGCGCTTCGCCGTGAATGACTTCGCCGCTCCGCGCGGTGTGCTGTCGGATAGGTCGGTGGGATGTCTCCCGTTACCGTGACCTTCCTTCCACGCAGTGCTCCTGCCACCCTGCTGGCCATGACAAACCGAGCCCGGTGCGGGTTTACCGCGAGTTCAGCGAGCAAGCTCGGAACGTCGAGCAGGTCGGTCACTATTGTGTCGTCGCACGTCTTGGACAGCGGCAGACCATCGCCGACCACACCAGTCAGGATTGCGACCAGGTCGCGAAGGGCCAGCAGGATGAATTTGCGCCCCGGATCGGTGATTCCGCGCCGTTTAGCGACGACGAATGCCGCAAGCGCATCGTCGTTGCCGCGCTCGATCTCAGCCTCGACCAGCCACGGACCGGGCTCGATCCGGCCGCTGTAGTCCTTGCAGTCGCCGACCAGACGTCCGCCATGGATACGCATCCCGGCGAAGTCGCCGCGGTCCTCGGCGCCGTTCTTCGCGCGTTCGATGCGGTCGTCGACGTGCTCGGTGAGGTAGGCAGCGGTCGCCGATTCGTGGCGGTGCCAGTGGTTTTCGCGCTGCGGCGGGATCGGGTCATTCGGGGGCTCCGTCCGGGTAGTGGACGCGTCCGCCGTCGATGAGGAGCGACGCGGCGGCGAACTCGCGGTCGTTGCCCTGCAGCAGCGGCAGAACGTCGGCAGCACGGAAGATCGGGGGTTTAAGGAGCGGCCAATTGCGTTGGAACGCTTCGACGACTTCGACAATCGTCTTGCCTTTGCACGCGGGCGGGCTGACCGATTCGTTGGGATCAGGCATTGCGGTCCGCTCTCTCGGTGGCGGCGCGGGCGCGCTCGCTGAGTTTGTTGTAACTGGTGGCTGGAACCGTTGCTGCCAGGTTTCATGGATTAGGGAGAATCAGCAGACGGGTTGCACAGTCAGGCAACCGCATGCGCACAGTAGGCCCACTCCCATCCTCCCCACCACTGAGCCGACACCGAAACGCACTACGCCAGTGCGATCTTCGCCGCCGCGATCGGCAACACGCGGATGCTTCACCAGCGAGCAACCGTTGACCGACAACGCCGGGGACCGCCGCGAATGGACCGCCGAAGAACTGGCCTACCTCGACAAGATCCAAGAACAACTCGCCGGCCCCCTCACAGAACGACAACTCGCCATACTGCGCCGCTGGTGGCATGGCGGCTACGCGTCAGACGAATGAGCCCACCTTGCCGCCGACTGTATCCCCACAGACCACGATCTCGACACGATCCACACCCACGGCAGCGAACTCAACGAACCGCCCACTACCCCGCGGCAGCATGATATTGCTCGCGATGCTCGATCCAAGGCCGTTGACGCTCTTCCTCACTCATCGCCAACAACTCACGCAACTTCGCCCACGCCGCCTCATCGACCGGGGTATAGATCTGCATCCACGCATGCGGAACCGAGGGCAGCGACATGCTCGTCAAGAACATCTCCAACTCCCCCACCGCCAAATTACGGATCTGCTTGGTCCGACTCGCCGGAACCGCAACATCATTACGAGCCCACAACGACGCGAAAGTCTCACTCTCAGCACACAACTCAGAGATGAAACCCTCCCAACCCGGATCACCGAGATTCTTCGCATACGAACCACGCAGATAACCGACCATGCGCCGCAAGTCATCCCAATTATGGTGATAGGTATTGCAGCACTCCGGAGTCAGAAACACTCGACGGGCCACATTACGCTCGCCCTTGACGAAACCCGGACACAGCGCCTCATAGGACTTATTGTGCGCCAGCACGTCATAACGCGGGCTGAGCACAACACCCGGCAACGGCTCCAGATGATCCAAAATCACCTGAAGCTCCTCCGGCAGAGCGGTTCCCGCATGCGCAGTCGGCACCGTCGGCACATCCGCCAACCGATACAAATGCGCCTTCTCCGCAGCATCCAACGACAACGTCCGCGCAACCGAATTCAACACCTGAACACTGACATTGATCTCGCGACCTTGTTCTAGCCAGGTGTACCAGGTGATCCCGATTCCGGCGAGCTGTGCCACCTCTTCACGGCGCAGGCCAGGGGTTCGGCGGCGCGGGCCAGGGGGCAGACCGACGTCGGCCGGGGTGATCCGGGCGCGGCGCGACTTCAGGAACGCGCCCAATTCGGCGCGGCGTGCCTTGCGTACCGCACGAACGTCCACAACATCGGTCATGTCGCGATCATCCCGCATCCTGCTAACGGTATCCAGGTGCTACCAGTAATAGCTTCGGCGGCAACGCATACCGCGTACGACGTCGCGCGCCCGGGCCGCACCAGCCGCTGGCCCCATCATCGGCCCGGGAACCCGGACCACGGCGTGGCTCCTGGTGGGCCATCCGGCGGTGGCGTCGAGCGCGAGAACGCTTCGGGTATCCGGAACCCGCTTTCGGCGACCTCCGCGCGCAGGAGTGCGAGATGCTCGCTGCTCCTCGCCCATATCTCGCCGACGCCAAGCGCGATCACCGCACGCATCCTGCCGGAACCGGCCACGCCCGATACGGCCAGACGCATGTCTGCCGCGTCGGCCTGCCGCATGAAGCTCTCGGACAGCAGCGGATACGGGACCGCGATACCGCTGGCCCCGGCACCGCGCACCTCCTCGATGATGGCGTCGATGTCAGTGGCACCCGGCAGCACCGCCCGAGCCATCCAACCGGCGGCGCCGCGCATCCCTCTGGCGGCCACCGTCAGCGAGTTGATCATCGCCACGCGCCGACAATCCGGTGCCACCTCCGCGGCCGCGGCCAATACCCGCAGGTCGACCGCGTGCAGCTCACCTCGCACACCGTGCCGCTCCAGCGCGGCCGCGATCTCTCGCACCCGCGTGCGGACCTCCGCATCGGACCAGGCGGGCCCCGCGGACACCTCCACCGCCAGCGCCGCATCCGCGAAGGCCGCCGACCGGCATACGGCGTCGAGGGCGGCCATGTCGGCGGCGGCCCGGCCCACCTGCGCGACGACCACATGCACGCCCAGTGCGAGCGCGTCGATCAACGCCCGCCCGTCATCTGCCAACCCCCCTGCGCCGAGCTGGATTGCGATCCTGGGTCCCACCCTGGCCGTATCGGAAGCGTCCGCTGCCGCCATACCAGCCTCGACCGGATCCGTCCGTCGTGCACCGAACGGATCGGTCGCCGCGCGCCCGGCGGGCCGGTCGAGTGCGGCGTCCAATTGCGGCGCACGGCGATCACGGGCGGCGTCGACCACAGCCGCGCGAATGCGATGCATCGCGGTCGGGTTGTCGACGGTGGGCCGATGCTGCTCGGTAGGCACCTCGGCACCACGCCCGGCAAGACACCACGCGGCGTAGCGCAACGACTCCGTGGGCTGCGCGGCGCCTACCAATGAATACTGCAGGTACTCGCCATGCCCGTCGAAGGGAGCCAGCGAGTACGGGAAACCGCGTTCGGCACGCACTCGGATCGCGTTGGTGTCGGTCGCTGGATCGGTCCCGAGCCCCAGCGGCCCGTCACCGAGCAACCGGCCACGCGCGTCCGGTGAAACGCCACCCAAACCGGTCACCGTATCGTCGGATTGCGCCAGCACCCAGGTGTGGCGGCAACTGGCATCGGTCGCGCTGTCGTAGCGACGGCCACGCCCGGGCGACCCCACGATCGCGCGGTTGCCGAACACGCCATCCAGTCGCCCGCCCACGGTCGCGTCGGATACGACCGGGGTGCCGTAGCTGTAACCGAGCACGGAAAATCTCGCATTGCTCACCGCGCGCAAGGCCAGCACGTCGCGCGCGAACAGTCGGCCACCGGCCTCGGCGAGTTCGGGTCTGGCAGCCCACGCTTCCTTGTAGTTGGCAGGGGCTTCGTAGCCGATCCAGCACACCACCGCGACCTTGCTCGCACGATCCGCCCGCACCAACTCTTCGTACAGATTCCGCGCACTCCCCAGCCGGGCCGTCGCCGACTGCAGCCGCGTGTTGACGCCATCCACGTACCAGACCACGTGTTCGGCGTCCTCGAGTCGGCAGTTGCCGATGACGAATGTGCCGGATCCGTTGCCGCCGAATGCCTCCGGGTCCAATGCCATCGTTGACACGATCGGCGTGGGGATGTCGCGGTGCACCGTTACCGAGCGGATGAGTGCCTCGTCGACGGCGTAGAGATTCCTGAATACCTGGCGCCCCGTCCGCCCGGCTTTCCTGACACCTTTCGCAAGGATAGCGGCGGCAGTGGCATACCGCCGATAATCGTTCGCGTAGTTCGCTACCTCCGACGGAATGCCCGGAGCAGCGCCGATTTCCGGGTACCGCGCCACGACCGCGCGCTGCTCGTCGCGACGCAGTGCGTCCCACCACCGTTTGTTGTCGACCGCAAGCCGACCGGCTCTGCTGAAATCGTCCGGCAGACCTCGATGCAGTAGGACATCGGGCCCCGCTTCCCGGCCGCCGCGCTTGTCGATCGCACTTCGGGCCAGCGCACCGTCTCCGGCGGTCTCGACCAAGGTGGGCACGCCGGTGTCGGGATCGCGCGGAAGGATAGCACCGTAGACCGAGTCGACCTGCGCGTCGACGTTGCGTTCGATGCAGTCGGTGAAGCGCACCCACGCCTCCTGCGCGTCATCATGGCGCGCGACCAGATCCGGGCGACCGGCCAGAATGCGGCTCATATTGTTCAGCGACTCGGTGGCCGCCTTGGTGCGATCGTCGATATAGAGGAGGAATTCGTCATCGATCGGCTTGCCCGCCTCGAACGGCTCCTTCTCGTATCGCTGCGCCTTATCGCGCATATCCTTCAGCACGGAATTGGTAGTGCCCGCATCACCGGTCGGAAACCGACACGCGAACTGCACGCCTGGCAAATCCAGGGCTTTCGCGGGGCTACTCGCCCGCGATGCGATCCCGTAGTACACGTTGGTGGATGATGCGATATCCGCCAGTGCGTCACGCATCGTCGCGAGATTCGGCTCGCCACAGACCACCACTGTGTCGACCGAATGCGCGGCCGACTCGTGTGACAGTGCCTTCTTCGCAGACCGACCGCCGTTACCGTGCACGACCAGCTGCCGTTGCGGCCGAACCGCCGGATGCGACGCTGCGCCGGTGTGCATGTCGGCGGACAGCGCCGTCATATCCCCGGCCAACCGGTGGCCATCAGTACCGGACCACACCACGACCCGGACCGGGCGATCCGGGTTTTCCCGTACGGCCGCCTCATAGTGATTGCACGCCAACTGCATTCGCTGATCCAGGCGGCGCAGATCGCCAGCGGTGCCGTCCACATGCCACGCCTCCGACAGGGGATCGGCGCTGCCGATCGAGATGATGATCGAGCCAGCGGTCGGTCGGTCCGCATCGAACTGCTCGAGCAGCACGGTCGGTATCGGTACTCCGGGAGTCGCGACCGTCGCGGCCCGCTGGCGGGCCCGGATCAACAAGTCCTCGACATTCAGCAGATACTCCCGCAGCGCCCGCTCCCGTGCGGTCGGCCGCGCCGCGTCCTCGACCGCGGCCCTCGCTTTCGCGAACGCCCACCGATTGGCCTGGTCGCGCACGTCTCGCGGGAATCCCCCCGCTTTGCCGACGAATTCCGGCCACACCAGCACCAGCGCCCGCAGCTCGTCCACGCTCAGACCTCGCGCGAGCCGCGCGTTCTCGGCGGCGTGCGCCGCACGTTCCTCGACGGCGACCGCGCGGTTCCCGGCCGGTCGCCGCCGCCGCCATCGATACACCAGGTCCTTCGGGCTCGCCCCGGACCCCCACTGCTCACGCAGAACCCGCTCGGCCCGCATACGCAGGTCCGCATCGGGCGGGGTGTAATCGGGCAGCCCAGCACGGGCATCGACCGGGCCGATCAGCTGAAGGTGAGCACCGGTTCCGGCACCTTCCAGCCCCTGCGCCCGCACCGGATCGGCTGGCTCGTCACCGCCACCGGGCCGACTGCCGATGAATCCATCAGGCCTGGTGTTTCCTCGCCCGTCGGACGGGAACGGCTCGATCATTTCGCCGCCGGGCCGGAGGAGGGCTTGGGCTAATGCCGTGATCGCCGGGGCGAGGTTCGGGAGGTTCGCGATCGCCCGTCGTTCGGCACCTGCGGCCCGGATCCGATCGGTGACGATGCCGGTTACCGCGGAGGCAAGCACGCGGGCGGTATGTGTGTCGATGGAACCGAGCGCCCTGGCGAAGTGCTCGGCGAGCATGGACCGGTGCCGGTCGTGCAGCGGGCGTGCGCCGGGACCGGGAGCGAGCAGGTCTCGGTGCAGAACACAGGCCTCGTCCGGATGCTCGGCCAGGGCGGTGAGGTAGGCGCGCGTGGCGGTCTCCAGCCGCGACCGTACCCTGCCGTGCGGCTCCGGCATCGCCGCGGCACAGGCCGTCCGCACGCGGTCGATCGCCGCCGCACAGGCGGCCTCGAAGCCGCTCTGCTTACCGGGATACATCTGGAAGTACATCCGGCGCGTCAGCCGGGCGCGCTCCAGGACGAGATCCAGCGACATCGCACCGTATCCCCGGTCGGCCGCGACGGCGATGATCTGCGTCAGAAGGTGTTCCCGCCGGTTGTCTCCCGGCTGTCCGGGCGAGTGGCCGGTCGGCCGCGACACCGCTCGGTCCAGATCGCCGGAGCGGCCGGACATGCGGTCGGTGAGGGTCGGTCCGGTGAGTCGAAGTTGCGAGTAATCGCGTCCGAGCAGCGGTAGCAGGAACCCACCGACCATCACGGCTATCTTCGAGCCCGACGTCTGGCGGTACGCCTCGATGTCGAATTCCGCCAATGACTGCCGGAGCTGATCAATCGACGCCTCGGCTGCTCCGGCCGGATCGAACGTGACGAACCCTGGGCACACGCCCCCGCGGTCGGCCGCGCGAGCCTGTTTCGCCGTTCCGGTGATCGCGACGGACGTGATCGTCTTGTTAGCGGTGTCGAATGCGAAGGCGAACCGCGGCGGGTCGCGCGGCTCGGTGAAGTCGCCCAGTGTGGCGAAGGTGACACCGGCCATCACACTCAGGCGGCTGGCGAATTCCAGGATGCTGTGCTGAATGCTCGCCCACGGCCAGCCCTCGATCACGTCCGCGTGCGCGACGAGGCTCTCGAGATAACCGCGCAACACGATCTGGATGCTGCCCATATTGGTCGCGGCGCTGAGCACCGTCTTGTCGCCGGGTACGGCGAATTCGTCGACCGAATGGGCGGGGAGGCCGAACTCGGCTCGCCGGTGCGGCGGGATCGCGTCCAGGATCGGAGCCCGGTCGCGGGAGCATTCGTCCTTGATGTCCGCGAGTTCCTGCCATACCGGCCCGTCCACCAGATCCCAGACCGCGGTGAGATGCTCGACCGCTGCTTGCATGAATGCGTGCCGACCGCTGTCGCGTGGATAGCCGTCGCGGCCGTGCATGACGTAGTCATCGTCGAGCCACGATGCGAAATATCCCGGCTCGACCTCCGAATATCCCGACTGCAATGCTGTCATCACCCGTTCCGGATGACTCATCATCTGCTGTAGCGCCGTTTCGGTCAGCTTGTACTGCAGGCATCCCGACGCGATCGACCGCTCGAGCGAATACCGCAGGTACGCAAGCTGATCCGGTGGGAACAACTCCGCAAGCCGACGCGTGGCACCACCGACGCGCACCGGGAGATTCGCCTCCGCGAACCGACTGCCGACCTCGGCGATGATTGCCCGTGCCCGCGTCGGCTCCGCGAGCACTTGGGTCATGCCCTTCTTCGACAGCTCGCGAATCAGCGACACGACGGTGCGCGGCACCTGCGCCGATGGCAGCCAATCGATCGGCGCATCGGCAGATTGGTCGGGCTCCGGGGTCGAGTCGCCCGGCACGCGGTGCTCCGGCCCGGCGGGACCGGGCTCGGCCGGTTCGGCATCGGATCGGGGAATCGATTGCCCACCAACGGGTTCGGCACCAGCGGGAGGATGGTCGCCCGAAGCGGCCGTTTGCGCTCCGTGCCGCATGAGATCGGCGATGTGTCGGCGCAGGGCACTGGCGTCGTCGGACAGGGCCCGGTCGGCGAGTATGCCGTGAATGGCCGCCACCAGGTTGCGGCGGGCGAGTCTCGGCTGTTCACCGAATGCGGTCGCCACCATGTCGGCGATGGCTTCCGTTACGGCCTCGTAGCTGCCCGGCCGTAGCGGGTCGGCACCGAATTCCTCGGTCAGCAGCCGCTCCAGTACCGTGCCCGGTCCCCCGCGCATCGGCACCGGCTGCCCCTCGTCCCGATGCAGCGGTAGCAGTGCGGCGAGCTCGGCTCGCAGCGCCGATCTCTCCTGTGATGTCAGCGCCTGCGGCGCGGAATCGGAGGGGTCTGTCGGGCGGCTGCCGATGTAGCCGCGGGGTCCGACAGTGCTGGTCGCGGGTTCGGCGACCACTCGGCCGTTCAGCTGCCTCTGGATGAGGTTCAGCAACCGGCGGCGATGACCGGCATGCAATTGCCGACACCAGTGTGCGAGCACGTCACCCGGGTAGAAGCCGGAGTAGGACGGCACCAGCACACGCCACGTGCCCGATGAGTCTTTCCCCACCGTCACACGCGCCGACATGACACCGAGGTCGAGTACTTCGCTGGAACGTTCCGTCAACGGTGCGGGCTGTTCCAGTATCGGCGCGGGGTGGTCGACATCGTCGGGAGCTTGCAGGACGACCCGACGCAGGGCCGCCAACGCACTGTGCGGCTCGTCGGATTCACTCGTCCGCGGCGGCCTGCACGCCTCCTCGACAGCACGGTCGGTCAGGATGTGGCCGTGGGTCGTCATCGTGTAGAAGGAGTCGCCGGAGCCCTTGAACGCGCTCGGCGGGAGCCCCCGGATCCACTGCTCGAAGGTCGGCCGCTTCGGTGTTCTCCCGGGCTTGGTCCCCGGCTTGTCGAGCGCTCCCGCACTGCACAGACGCAAGTACTCGTCGAGCAGTCGGCCCGGGATGTTCTTGCGGCTCGGGTCGGCATCGTCGGGTTGCAGATGCGCGACGCGCACCTCCCCGTCGATCCGCACCTCTACGTCGTCGTAGACGATCCGCAGGCGGCCGCCGTGGCGCGGAATCGTGTCCAGTAGGTCCGGGCGTTCGGAGAACAGTTTGCGCACGACACGGCCGTGCCCGCCCATGCTCGCGACGCTCAGGCCGGTCGGATTGCCGCCCGGGTCCACCTGTACCGCCACCTGTGGGTGTCCGTCGATCGGCAGCGCACCGCGCGATCGCAGCGCCTCCTCGATCCGCGCACTCGACACGGCCGCATCGACCATCTCGACCAGTCGCGTCGGCGCACCCGCACTACCCTCGGCCCGCTCCCACTCGTCGAACGCGGCTATCAATCGCTGCGTGTCGGGTCGCCGCTGCACCCATTCAGCCACGCCCGGGAACTCACGACGCCAATTCTTCTTGTTGAACGGCCGCAAGATTTGCGATTTCCGGCTGGTTGGCACTCGGAGCTCGCCGCCGATCGCCGATGGCTGCGTCCACGGCCCGGGTCCGAACTCGACGCGTACCGTGTGCGACCAGTTCGCCATTGTTTTGTTGATTTCCGCGATTGTCGTGAGTTCGACCCCGCTCAATTTGGTCCCGCCGCGGCGCGGCTGGGACAGCAGCCAAGAGCAATTGGCGGCGAATGAAAGCACGGCGGGGGAATCAGTCCCGCGATCGGCCTTACCGTCCGCCACCGCAACATGCATCAGCTGCTCTTGTCCACCCGGCTCGGTCGTGCCGAACCACATCACCACGTCACCGTGCTGTGGACGTGCCCCCGTGTCACCGTCGGAGAGGAGTTGCCGTCCAGCCGGAACGAGGAGGTCAGGCAGTTCGTGCCGCCAGCGCCGGTGGAAATCGTCGGGGTCGTTCCAGTTGTAGATCGGGCGGAGCTGCTCGCGGCCGAGCGCACCGGCGGCGACGGCGGCGTACCCCACCATGTCGATGCAGCTGATCGCCATGCCCGGCACCAGGGCGGGAAGCTGTTCATCACTCGACCAGACCCAGTCGGCGAAGAGGCTGTCCGGCTCCAGCTGACACCAGTAGATCGTGTCTCTGCGGGTGAAATACCCGAGCAATGACTCCACGACGCGGCGCGATGCGGGTACCGCAGGTGACTCCACCGTGCTGGCCGGGACCACCTCGTGCTCGGTTCGGAGACCTGGGGATTCGTCGGACGGTGGCCGACGGCCTATGAAACCAGACGGTCGTGCGGGGCCCGGATCATCGGCGCCGGGCTCCGCTGCCGCGTCTGGATAGAACCGTTGCAGGAACGCGGTAGCGATATCTGCCGGTACGGCCAGCGCCTCGAGCGCACGCTGTGCTTGCTCCAGGGTGACCTGGAACTCCTTGGTGCGTGGGTTCATTGCGCGTTCTTTCACCGCCCATTGGGTCAGGCTCAGACCGACATGGACGGCCAAGTCCTTCTGAGAAATCTTCCTGCGCTTGCGCGCGGCCGCGATCCACATGTTGGGGTGCGGGAATTTGGGATCGGCCGGATCGGGTAAGCCAGGAAAGGGCATTTTTACGCCGCGCTCGACCGAGGCGAGATTTGTGGCCGAAGCGGTGCTGTCGGTCGGCCGGGACCACGGAGTGGCACCCGACGGCTCGGGGCGATGGGTGGAATCAGCCGGGTCGGACGCTCTGGCGCGATTGCGCGAGCGTGACCACGGCGTCGACTGACGATCTTTCTGCGCAGGTTCGTGCTGTTCGGGCCCTTCTGACGGCCTGGTGCCGATGAAGCCACGCGGCCCTTGTTCATCTGCCGGTCTGGTGAAAGTCAGCTGATCCGGCGGGCGGTTCCCGATGGACCCAGATGGGCGATCTTCCTCCGGGGCCGAATCCCCTGACTGATCCGGTGTCTCGAATCGGCCGAAGTTCTTGGTGATGTATCCATCGAGTTCCATCCAAGTGGTGGCCAGTTGGATCAGCCGGGCGAACCGCAGATGATCGAGCAGCGCGTTCAGGAGGCGACCAGTGGGGGTTTGCGCCGTCGAGGCGGCGAGGCGTTCGAGTGCCTGCGGTAGATCCAGATCCGCGCCCGCCGCTATGTCGCCGCTGATGGCAGAGCGACCGAGCATGTCGTCGAGATCTCGTGATCGCTGTGTGCGCCTTTCGGCATTCGAGTTGTTGAGTGCGTTGTCCGGTGTTCCTTCGAGTGCCAGTGTCGTGGCACGTTGGAGATCGTCTTCCAGCTGGAGACTGCGACCGATCCAGGGACCGAGTGCTGTCAACAGCTGCTGTCCGGCAGTGCTGAGCAGTCGGTCCCATTCGGGCTGGGTGAGCGCGGTCAACCGCCTGTGCAGCAGGTTGAGCACTTCGCTTATCTGTGTCGTCACCAAGCTGGGATTGGTCCCGGTCAGCGCGGCAATCGTCGCGGCCGAGGCTTTCTGGCCGTGCCGCCATGCTTCGATGGCCGCGGCCTCCGCACCGCGGGCGGGTGGCTGTTCGCCGAATTGCCGTGCCGCCGCGCGTAACTCCGCTGCGGCGTCCGCTCGGTTGCGCGCCAATTCAGCGAAACGGCCGTCCTCCTCGGCAGACTCGGGCGGCCGACTGCCGATGAACCCGAGGGGCCGGTCCGGGCCGGGCGGCGTGATGGTCTCGTCGAACAACGTGGGGACGTCGTAAGCGACACCGTCAGGCAGTTCGACCCCCAGCATTCGCACCCGAAGCTGCCCATCGTGCACCTCGACTGCCAGCGTGCCGGTCCTTTTCAGGCCACCCCAGCGGCGTGTTGCCCGCCCGACCGCAGTGGACACCGCCGAACTCACTTGATCTGCATCGAAACCCATTGCCAGCCCGGCCAACTGCGCAGCGTCGACGTGGCCGATGGTGTTTCGATCTACCCACAGTCGAACTGACCAAGAATCCGTTTCACCTGTCCGCCCCCGCCACTCGAACGTGCCGAACCCCTTGCCCAACAGCTCCGACTCCAGAGCTCTACGGGCACCGACGATGGTTGTTCCGGACAGCATTCCGCCGACCGTGAAACCGTCGTCGTTGTCTCTGCTCGACATAGAAACTTCGACGCTGTCGCCACCCGCGGCTGCTAGACCGTAGTTCACCAGCGACGCAGCGACATCGAGCAGTTCGGTGGGCAGCCCGACCGAAGTGGTGACCACTCCGAGAGAAGTCAGCGACTCCGCTAGTGAAGTACGTACCTGCGGCGCGGGTGTATCCGGCGCGAACACCGCGGATGAATACCGAGTCGGATCGTTCGAACCAGGCGCGGAATCCGTTGGACGGCTGCCGATGTAGCCGTCGGGCTGGTCTCGCTCGGGAGCTGATCGTTCGAGGTGTTGTTCGAAGGTGTGAACTGCCTGGGCGGTGTCGGGGTGCCATTCGGCACCGTCGGATTCAGCCACCCATCGGTTCATGCGCTGATGGAACTCGGCGAATACGGGGGCGACCCGATCGGGTTCGAGACCGGGGTCGGGGTCACGATATTGGACGATCGTGCGGTTGCCCTGCCGGTATACGGCAACCTCGATCTTGCCTGGTTCGTGACGAAGGGGACCGAGGATCAGCGGTACCCGAACCTCATCGGCGCTGCGTGTTGTTCCGCCGCGAACAGGCTTTAGCCAGAAACCATCGTCGTAGACAGCGAACATCGACTCGATGCTTCCTAGGACGCCGAGCGGCTTCATGGTGAACAGCGCCGACACCGGTGTCGAATCGAGGTGCCACAGTTTGCCTTGGCTCGCGTTGTCGAAGGTGGTGTCATCAGGACGGAGCCCGCCACGTGTCAGCGCGTCACGCAGTTG
Source organism: Nocardia sp. NPDC050630 (assembly GCF_044457245.1). Taxonomy (NCBI): domain Bacteria; kingdom Bacillati; phylum Actinomycetota; class Actinomycetes; order Mycobacteriales; family Nocardiaceae; genus Nocardia; species Nocardia sp. NPDC050630. Next base: position 1,079,840 of record NZ_JBITGN010000001.1, on the reverse strand, counting down.
CGCGGTCCCCATGGGGTCGAAAATTTCGTCCACTCGATAGGGACGTAGCGGATCGGCCAGCCGTCCGTCATCGTCGGTGAACAAAACGCCCCAGCCGGACAGTTTGTCTCCCATAACCAACATCAGGTGAAGCAGGGAATCGTGGGTGACCGCGGCTAGCAAACGCCCCCACTGATCCATCACAAAGGAAATACCATCTGATCCAGTCCGCAGCGGCTCTGACGACCGGCCAGTCGATATGATGAAATTTCCGTCTTGCACAGCAAAAGCCTGGGCTCCGAGATTGGGCAAAGTTTCTTCGTCGTAGGCCCCGATCAATTCCTGGGCAGCAATCGGGCGAGCGGTGTAGGTCGGTCGGATCGATCTCGGAGTTTCGGAGCCGTGCTGGGCGAGGGTGCCGAGGTCGAGTGCTATTTGTTCGATTGCCCGCGGTAGCAGCGGATTGTGATCGAGACCCTGCAGGGCGCTGGATCGCATAGCGGGAGCGATCGCCCCGTCAGCGGACGCGATTGCCGCGTGGATGTCCAGGCGCAGCTGAAGCAGTGACAGCCCTGTCTGGGTGGCTGCCCGAGTCGACCCCACCCGATCTACCGCCGCCGCGACCGCGTGGTCCAGTTCGCGAAGCCGGTCGATCGCCTGGTCGGTATCGTGGCTGCGGGTCAGGTAGTACATCGCCGCCCGGTAGGCGTTCGGAATATATCGGCTGGCAACGTCGCCGAAGGCCCGGTCCGAGCTGCTAAGTGCCGCAGCGAATTCCGCTGCATGTACCGGTAGCGAGCGCAGCGACTGGATCACCTCTTGATCCCAGTCGTTGTCGCGCCCCTCGACGAGGTATGCGTCGGCCAGTCTTACCCAATTGGACCCATCGAGGAAACGCGCCGCGCCGAGTTCGGCGACTGCGCGCAGTCGCTCCGGGAATCGGCTCAGGATATCGAGACTGTCTCTGTAGGAAGCCGACGGCGTGTCGCCTACGCGAAGCGCTCCGATTATCTCGAATACATTGCTGGCGGCATCGGCCGCGGCGAGCAAAGATCCAGAACCGCCTGCGGCGCTGCGGTTCAACTGTTCGATCACCAATGCGGTCTGCACTCGTGCCGCTGCAATGGCTGCTTCGAGCGCGGGTGGTTGTCCGCGGTGCAGGTCCGCGATATGTGCCGAAGTCTCGGTCTGGGCCCGAGTGAGGAAGGTTCGCAGGCCGTCGTCGGACAGCTGAGTTGCCCAGTGGGCGAGTTCTTCTCGCGTGGCGTGAACTGCATTGGGCCTGGCGGGCTCGTAGTGCGTAGTGGAATCTTCGCCGGGCTGCCGGTCACTGGGCTCGGATGTGGAATCCGTTGGGCGGCTGCCGATATGGCCTTCCGGACGGTCGTACCCGCCGTGCTCAGCAAGCACCGCACCGAGCTCGCCGGCATCGAACGGCCCGACCTCCGTCGTTCTCAGTTCGGCCCCACCCCCTGGCTCCGATGAGGGCCGACTGCCGATGAGACCGCCCGGTCCGCGCGGTCGAGTGCGCTGTTCCCGCTGGTCGGCCGCGCCCTCGCCGTGCGCGGAATCGCCGCGAGACACCGGCGGAATCGGCGGCTGATCCGGTTCCTCGCTCGCCGTGCTCCACGGCGTCGACTGGTTCTGCTCGCTTGCGATGCCGTCGGACGGTTCACGATCGTCGAACGCACGGCGCAATCGGGCGACCGCCTCGGCGCGAACGTCCGCCGCGGCAGCGGTGGGAAGCCCCAGCCGCTCGGCGGTGCGAGTCAAGGACAAGCCCTCGAACAGATGAAGCATGACCAGCCGCTCCGCGGTGGCGGCATCGTCCATGTCCTCCAGTGCAGCGTGGACCGTCCGCTCGAAGTCGGTGGAGAAGGGCCTTACAGGCACCGGATCGGCGACGACCGAGTGCCGCGACCCGTCGTTGCCGCTGATCGGAGCCTCCAGCGGCAGAGGGGGCAGAATCTCCCGAGCCAGCGCGACATCGTGCACCGTCAATCCCGTTTCCCGCGCGATCTCGGTGTTTTCGAGCGGCGCACCCGCGGCTTTCATCCTGCCGATCTGCGCATTTACCGTGCTCACGAGCCTCCGTGTGCGGTCATCGAGATCGGGGAATCGGAGCGCGAGACGGTACCGTCTCACCGCTTCGCGGCAGCTGGCCCACGCGTGAGCAGCGAACGACGCAGATGGAACGTGATTGCCGATCGCGAGCAGCATCCCGATCCAAGCAGCCTGTTCCGCCTCTTCACGAATATCCGGATGCATGCGACGCGCTACCGCCCTCGGAACCCACGCAAACCTTTTGCTGATCTCGTCTTTGACTGCTTGTTCTTCGGGTGAACCCACCCGAGTCAGGACATACCGCTTGAACAGCTCTTCTTCGTCTCGATAGCCGGACCGCTCGTATCGATCTGCATAGAATCGCTCGACGATCTCCAGCAATAACTCGCCACCGATGCCCTGCGCTCGACACAGTTGCCGCAATTTGCCCAGCCGCGGAAGATAGTCATTGTTTTCGATACTGGAAAGACTGCGGCGAGGAATCCGTATTTGCCGGGCGAGTTCGGTTGTCGACATTTCTTGGTCGTTACGCAGCGCCACAATCCAATTCCCCAGCGCAGTGTGTGAAGCAGGATCGATATCGGCGGTGATATCGCTGTAGAAATCCCGCACCGCCTGGATAAGCAGGCCACCCGAAACTCCCAGCGCCCGGCAGATTCGCCGGAACGTGCTGAACTGCGGCCGCCGGTTCTCGGTCTCGACCTGCGCCAGGTACTTCACGGGCAGACCGGTCACACGGGCGAGTTCGGCGTGGTTGAGGTTCCGGTCGTGGCGCAGCGCGGTGATCCACGTGCCTAGACCCTGTGCGATTGGCTCGAGGTCAAGGATGTGCGGATAGAAATGCCGGGTTGCCACCCGCAGCAGTTCGTCGTCGATCCCGAGTACCTCGCAGATTCGCCGGAAAACCGCGAATCTCGGCATGTATTGTCCGGTCTCGATATCGCCGAGATTACCCCAGCCCGGACCGGTCGCTTTCGCGAGCTCGAGCCTGGTTATATCACTCTCGTGACGCAGAGCCACGATCCAACTGCCGGGTGACGCGGGATCGTGCGCGGTCGGATCGAGATCGAGTTCGAGATCCGGATAGAAATGGTGTGTGGCTGTGCCGAGGAGTTCCGGCGCGACATCCACGGCCCGGCAGAGTCGCCGGAAAATGATCGAATTCGGAGTGTAAACTCCGCTTTCGATTTCGGAGAGGTATGCCGCCGACGTGCCCGACGCGCGCGCCAGCTTGGCCGCCGTGATATCCCGGTCATGGCGTAGTGCCATTATCCAGTTGCCGGGTGACGCGGGATCGTGTGCGGTCGGATCGAGGTCGAGCACGAGATCCCGATAGAGGCTACGCGCAGCCTCCGCCATCGCCTGCCGTTCCATGCCCAACGCTCGAGCAATCCGGAAGAAAATGTTCGGCGGCGGGCGATTGCCGTTCTCGATCTCTTTGAGGAGCGTCACCGACACACCGACCGCGCGTGCGAAGTCCGCTTGGGTCATGCCCCAGATGTTGCGGTGCGCGGCAACCCAGCCACTCACCGAATCATGCGCGGCCGCATCGGTTTCCACCTCGACATCCGGATAGAGCCGCCGGATGGCCTCGGTCAACGCCTCGCCCTCGACTCCCAGCACGCGGCAGATCCGGTGAAAAGTGCGGAGCGTCGTCGACCGTCCGCTCTCGATGTTGTACAGCGCGCGACTGTGCAGGCCTGCGGCTTGCGCAACATCCGTCTGCTTCATCCCCTGTTCGAGCCGCAACGCCTTCAGCCACGCGCCCCGCGAGGCGTCCAACGAATCGGACTGCTCCCCGGGACGGCTACCGATGAGACCGCCCGGTCCGGGTGGTCGAGTGCGCTGTTCCTGCTGGTCGGGTGCGCTGTCCGGGCGGCCGCTCCGGGTCCACGGGGTGCGTTTGATCTGCGATTTCTCCGCGTCACTGACCGGCGCGTGTCGGTCGGTGACAATCAGCCGTTCGATGGCAGGAATGGATGTCGCGTGGTTACCCTGCCGCGTTGTGCCGTGCATATCGAGGGTCTCGAACTGCCGCCCATGCTCGGTGGTCAATGGAACGACGAGTCGATCCGTGTACGTCCCGTCCTCGGCCATCCGCCGCTTGATCTCGTCCTGTGCCTGCCGGATCAGCCTTTGGGTACGGTCGTACTCCCCGTAGAGCATGCGAGTGTCGGGGTCCGCTGCGATGCGTTCCGGCAGCTCGATGACGTGCCGGTCGATCCAGGCCTCGTCGTATCCGGCGCGGCGAAAGGCTTCGCGGATCGGCTCGGCAACCGGACGAACGCTTCGTTCCCCAGTGTCGGGGTCGATGATCAGTCGCTCCTCCCGAGACACCTGCAGGTTGCTGTAACAAGGAATGATGTAGGCGTCGTCGAGGGAGTAGGCGTATCTGGGATTCCCGTCCAATGGACGGAACGTGGCGTCGCTGGCCAGATGAGCCTCGTCCGGTGCTGTCGTCTTGGCCTCGTTGCGTATCGGCGTTGTCTTCATGATCGCGCCGAGCGGCATCACGACGATCGCGCCGAGCGGGTCAGGCAGTACAGCGCTGTTTCCGGGTTCGAGTGTGCGGCGGAGTCCGGCGTATCCGACGTACATATTGAAGTTTTCGGTCCCCTGCCAGTCCCCCGGCTTGATGAAATGCACCCCGACGGAATGGGCGGCCGTTGTGTTGATGACCTCGTCGTGTGCGCCGGATCGGATCATGCCCGCTGTGGCGATGGCGCGAATGTTTGGGGTGAAGTGCAGGTATAACGTGTCGGCCTGATCCACGTAGGTGCCGAAATCGGATCGGTGCTCCGCCGACTTGTCCACTATTCGGGTGTACAGACCGGGGGTTGTCTCAGGAATGCCCAGCATGGTGCGCACGCGGGCTATGGCGTCCGCCAAGGCCCTGACATTCCTTGCGTCGTGATCCCGAAACACGAACCCGCGCAGCGAGGATTCGGCGAATATGCTTACCGCGGACCGTTCGACCATCCGCAGTGCGTCATCAACGATCACCGTGATGTGCCGGGGCCCGGCAATGGCGGCTACTGCTTCGACTACATCTTCTCTGGTACGCAGACCTCGGGCGATCTCTGACAGCAACGGTGCCAGACCGGTATCCGGGATATCGTGCCATCCAACGCTCATATCCCGACGCGCCGCCGATATCTCGGACCGCATCGAATCGATGTCGTCGAGCAAACCCTGGACCGTCCGGCGCGAACCGCGGTCATAGAGCACCTCTGCCGCACGGTCGAGCTGCCCCCGGATTCCACGCCGCAAATGCCTTATCGCGTCCTCGACTCGGAATGACTCCACCCGATGCGCATCCAGCTCCGCAAGCCGAACCCGTGCTGCGGTGTGCAACGCCTGGGCGTAACGCTCTTTCGCCCCGGGAAGCAACCCCGCGAATCTAGTGGGCTCGACCGAGACTATCTCGGCAAGCACTCGAATATCTTTATCGTCGAGACGTGGCTGCGCGGTGAGTTCACGCAGGGTCGCAATCATCTGGTCACGCCGTCCCTCTGGGGTTTCGGCGTATGCGGCCAACCGCTCGTTCAAGAATGTATTCAGCTCATCGCGGACACCGGTCAGAGACACCATGTCTACCGTTCCCGATTCACCGACCAATTGCGCGAGCACGTGCTCCAACTCGCGCACCTGATCGGTGATCCGGTCGACTGCCTGATCGCGTTCGGTCAGCGCATCCGACAGTGCGACAGCATGCTCCTGGGTGAGCAGAAGCTGCTCGGGATCGAGAGCACGCCGCAGCACCTGCTCATCGGTGAGATCCCCCACTTCGACAACCCTGGCGATGTCTTCGTCGGAGCGATCACTCGGATCCGATATCGGCCTGCTGCCGATGTGGCCTGCTATGGAACCGGCGTCCGTACCGCGATTTTCCGGCTCGTCGCGCGACACCGCCGGGCTGGAGTCAACCTCCGGCGGCCGCAGGGTGGTGACGTAGTGGTGGACAACCCATTGCGGGGTGCCGACAACGGGTCCGTTGATCTCCGCGTCGATGAACCCGACCGCGACGGTTTCCGTCGGGGCGAGCGTCTCCTTCGTCGTGCTGGTGAAGGCTGCTTCCGGGAGGTGCCGAAGCCACGCGTCATACGGTTCGGTAATCAGGCGGTGCCGCCGCAGCGCTTCCCAGGCGTCGTGCAGCACGGTTTCGATATTCGCGCTGAGGCGCCTTCCGGTGGCGTAATCGATCGCGTGCGCGAATTCGTGGACGACATCGTCGTGGTAGGGACGTCCACTGGACGGGTGATAACCGGTCGCGCTGTCTTCGCTGTCGGCCTCGATGGCCTGGGCTCGGTTGGCGGCCCTGCGCAGGTTGAACGTCATCCACTGGGTCCGATCGCTGCCGCCGGGAACGGTCTCGGCGTTGATGTCCGGATCGTCGAGGAAGTCGATCCGCAGCCCGCGGATGTTGGTCATGAGCGTGCGGAAGCCGGGCGTGTAGCGGTACTTCGTGAGCAGTTCGTCCAGTGTCTGGAGGATTTCCCGCGCGGTTTCGACGGGCACGAGGGGGTGCTCGAAACCGGCGATCGCAAAGTACGGATGGTTGAGGGTGAACTGTTCCACCAACCGTGCCTTGGCCTGCGCGTCCGCGCTCAACCCGCTGACATGCGAGGTCTCCTCCGGAGTGTGGACAGCGTGCTGCTCGACCCGAGCCAGCGCCGCCAGCGCCCGCTGGTGCGTGTCGTGCAGCATTTTCCGGTGCGTCTGCGGAAGATCGGCGAGCCGCTCCTCCATCAGTTCCCCGACGTAGGACACCTGCTCCCGGATGGCGGTGATGTCTCGCCGGGGGAGGTGGTGGTCTTGCCACACCGTCCTGCCATCGACGCGCTGCACGAACTTCGCGGCGAATGGGCTGGGTCCGCCATCCTCGGCGGTGGTTGCGCCCCGCCCTGCCAGCACAGTGCCGTCCGGGCCGATACTCCAGTGCCGAGTGCTGCGCCTCGTCCCGGTCACGGCGTCGAACAGCCCGAGTAGATCCCCGGGGGCGGCGTCCAGATACCGGCGGTCCAGGGGGCCGAGCGCCGCGGCCAGCTCCCGTTGTTGTTCGTTCAGGTCATCGTGGACAAGTCCCAAGTCGTAGGCTCGGGCCGTGGACTGCGGGAGCACCATATCCGCCGGTCGGCCGGGAATGAGTTCCCGGTACAGGACCGTGTAGTTGCCGGGCTGCAGACATGTGTCGGCAACCGGTGCGCCCATGGCGCCGCCGATCAACGATTTCAGCCATTCCACCGTGGCGTTGGCTGCGGCATCGTAGGTCTCCCTGACGGCCTGGTAGCCGTTGCCGAAGGTCACCAGTTCGCATTTGACTCCCGGCGGACCCGGCAACAAATCGGTGCGTGCCACCCCGGCGTCGAGACCGTCGTCTATCAGCTCTGCGAACCTCGCGCCAGGCGGAGTGCGTCGCTCGGCCGGTCCGTCGTGATGATCCGCGAGCCCGGCGTTCCGGCGGGCGACCGTGCTGTCCGTGCCGGTTTCGTCGGCTCGCCCAGCGCCGTCGATCGGGCCATCCGACGGCCTGCTGCCGATCAAGCCTTCGGGACCGTCCGGCCGGTGCGTTGTGGGTTGTGCCGAAAAGACTTCCGGCGGGAGAAGTTTCGTGACGTACTCGTGGATCACCCATTGCGGGGTGCCGACGACAATGCCGTTGATGTCCGCGTCGGCGAATCCGACGGCGATGGCCTCGCGGTCTTTGAGTGTGGTCTTGGCTGAGTTGGTGAAAGCGTGCCACGGCAGGCGGTTGAGCCATTCCGCGTAACTTTCGATCAGGCCGTGCTCTATCAGCTTCGCGTGAGCGTTGCGCAGCACCGTGGGGAGGTTCCGGCTGAGTTCCCACCCGGTGGCTTGGTCGATCGCGTGGGCGAATTCGTGGCGGACGTCATCAGCATACGGTTGGCCACTGCTCGGATGTGCTCCGTACTGGAGACGACGGTCGCTGTCAGCTCGAGCCTCATCCCGATCGGCCGCGTACTGCAAACTGAATGTCAATTCCGTCCGGACGGTGGAAACCTCGCCATCTTTACCGTGCTTGTCCTGCACGCCGCTGGCCACGGCGCGCGGTCCGAAAAGGAAGTCGATCCGCAGTGTGCGAATGTTGGTCATGAGCTTCTGGAATCCGGGCGCGTACCGGTACCTTCCGAGCAGGTCATCCAGTTTCCCCAGGATTTCCTCGACCGTCGCCACCGGGACGTGCGGACTGTCGAACCCGGCCACCTCGAGATAAGGGTGGTCGAGCACGAAGTCTTCGACCAGCCGAGCCTTGGCCCGTGTTTCGTCGTCGAGCCCGGCCATGCGCAGCGGATCCTCGGCGTGCCGTGCCAGTTCGCGCAGCGCGCGCATCGCCGCCATCTGCGTATCGAGCACTGTCCGCGAGAGCGACCCGGGAAATGCCAGCTGTTCCAGCTCGTCCCCGAGGCGATCCACCTGCAGTCCGATGTCGACGATGTCTTGCCGACCGAGGTGATGGTCCTGCCACACGCTGCGACCGCCGACGTGGCGGACGAAGGCGGCGGCGAACGGGCTCGCCTTGCCGGTGATGGCCGCGAAGATGCCCAGCATATCGGCCGCACGGGGATCGCGAGATGCTCCCTCGTACTGGTAATCCCGATAGAGGACATGATATTCGGGTGGACTCAGACGCACCTCGGCGATCGGCGCTCCCATGACCCGGCCGATCAGCGCCTTCGCCCACTCCCGCATGGCGTGGTCGGCATAGGCGTAGGTCTCACGGAGGACCTGGACACCGTCCTCGAAGGTCATCAGCTCGATCGTGACTCCCGGACGTCCCCGCATCGCCTGGGTTCGCGCCACGTCGGGTGTCTCCTGGGCCGTGTCGCGATCGATTCCGCGGTCGGTGTCCGCCCCGTCGGGCAACGCTGTCCGTGCGTAGTGCACCGGCATCGCGGGCAATTGCGACGGAAATTCCGCCGATGCACCGTCGGCGTCACGATCGCTCAGCGCCTGTGCTACCGCCGCACGAACGTCGGCCACGGACCGGGCGGGCGAAAACACCTTTGATGACCGCCCGGGCGAGCTGTCCGAGGGACGGTTGCCGATGAAACTTGTCGGTCCGTCCGATTGGGTATCAGGACTGCTGCCGATGCGACCGGCGTCGAGGGGCGCGAGCATTTCGATGATCCGGGTCCGCATCGCATCGGCGTTGCGCAGCTCGACTCGCATGCGTTCGGACAGTTCCCGCAGCAAACGCGGGGCATCCGGTCGTTCGGTAGCGTCGAGTTCTCTGCGGATGTCGGCGACCCTGGCCTCGACCATGGCGAGGTCTTCCTCGAGTCGCCGCTTTTCTCTCGCGATCGCTTCGGTGTCACCGCTGCGGGCAATAGCGTGGCTGTCGAGGACGCGCCACGGTACGCCTGCGTTTTCGAGTGCTGCGCGCAACTCCGGATCAGGTGGTTCGGGAAGGTTGATGTGATCGATGTCGGCGAGGGTGATTCCGCCGTGGATATGGCATTCGACGAACTGATGCCGCCGGAAGTGTTGGCCGGAGTAGTCGCGATTCGTTCCGCGTAGGGGTTGATCCTCCACGGTGGCGTTCGCGGACAACGGTGTAACGCCGAAAGATTCCGGCTGCGGGTCGAGCAGCGACGAGGGGACGGTTCGTGTCGGTTTCCCGCCCCACACGGAGCCGGAGTAGACGAGCGAATCACCGACGCAGAACGTCGCCCGTTCGCGGACATCGTCTTTCAACACCAGATCGATTCGGCCGTACATCGCCAGTTTTTCGGTGTGCAGCCTGATATGGCGGTCGGGCAGCCCCGCCGAAACGCTGGCGTCGGACAGCCCAGCCGGGCGCTCGCCGTCGATGAGCACGTGCCCGTAGACCGGCCGCAGCCGCGGATCCACGTCTTCGGGGTTGCCGAACCACCGGTTCTCCATCTGCGCCACATCGGTCTGGCGACCACCGCCGACCGTGCCCTCGAACTGTGTCTTGAACCGGCCGTCGGCGAGCAGGCCGAACAGAGCCTCTTGTCTCATCCGGATCGCCAGCGGCTTGCCCTCGACCAGATCGGTGAGCTCGACGGTCATCTGCGCGCGGAGTTCGGTGACACTCAGGCCGAGGTCGTCTGCCAGATCACTGATCTCGCGTAGCAGGGCGTGGTACTGCACCAGCTGGCCGTGTACGGCTGGCTCACGTGCCTGTGGATATCGGTCGAAGAACTCCTCATTGCGTCGTGCGACCTCGGACGTGCGTGCCGGATCACCCAAAGACGCGCGCCCGAATTCGTACAGCTGTATGTAGTCGTAGAGCATCGCGCGGTCCAGGGCGCGCAAGGCCGGTTGCCGCCGAGCGCGCACCGGTTCGGCGGGCATGACAGACGTCGAATCAGGGACCGGCGGTGCTTCGCCCGGGTCGCCAACCGCATCGACGCCATGCTTGGTCGGCAGCGGGGTTTCGCCGTCCGACGGACGACTGCCGATGAGATCGGGAGGATGGCTGTTCGGCGGCGCGGTCTCCGATATGGCATCCGGATAGAATCGCTGCATGAACACGCTGACGACCTCGTCCGTGGCTGCCAGGGCTTCGAGCGCGCGCTGTGCCTGTTCCCGAGTGATCTGATACGCCCTGGTCCGGGGGTTCGAGGCACGTTCTCTCGGTGCCCATTGGGTCACGCTCAGGCCGACGTGAGCGGCCAATTCCTTTTGCGACATTTTCCGACGCTTACGCGCGGCCACGAGCCAAGCGTTGGGGTGAGGGAATTTCGGATCTGCGGGATCGGGCAGGTTGTCGATTTCCGCTGTGAACGTTTCCCGGAGCACCGCCTCGGCTACGTCGGCCGGTGCATCCAAGGCATCGAGGATGCGCACAATCATTTCGCGGGTCGGCTTGACACCGCGCTCGAATGAACCGATGTATGTGGCCGAACCGGGCACGCCCATGCGGGCGGCCAGTTCCATGCGAGACATGCCCCGGAAATCGCGGGCAGCTGCGAGCCATCGACCGAACGGCTTGACCTCGCCAGGGTCCGGCCACTCGAGCGGTTGCGTCTGTTCCGGGCGCGAGCTCTCCGGCTGTGGCAGCGATCGCAGCGCTCGGATCAGTTCCGAATCCCAGTCGCCGCCACGGTGTTCGGTCAGGAGCGCATCGGCGACTTCTGCCCAATCCGCTGCGTCGACTCCGGCGGCCTGGTCCAGCTCGGCGGCCACTAGCAGTCGCTCCGGGAATCGGATCAGCAGGTCGAGCAGACCGTCGGGATCATCGGCGAAGGCCGATGGCAGCGCCGCTGCCACCGGGAGCGCTCCGATGATATGGAAGACGGCGGTCGCGGCGTCGGCGGCAGTCCGGGCCCCGGTGATCGACAGTTCAGTACTGCCGTCCGTGAGCCGCTGCCATCGCTCGGCCGCCAAGGCGATCTGTGCTCGTGCTGTCCCGATGGCCATGTTGACCGCGGGTGGTCGACCGCGATGCACGGCTGCCACATGAGCTGACGCTTCGGCATGCTTTTCGGCGAGGAAACGCTGTAACTCACGATCCGACAGCTGAGCTGCCCAGACTGTGAGTTCCTGGTGCGTGGCATGCACCGGGTCCGGCATCGAGGGCTCGTCCCGGGCCGCTGGATCTTCTTCGAAGGACTGCCGAGCGACCGGCTCCGGTGTGTAATCCGGTGGGTGACTGCCGATACGATTCCCCGGCTTGTCTTGTCCGGTGGGTGTGGGGCGAGGGGTTGGCGTCTGCTGCGCGGACTGCCTGGACTCTGCCGAGCCGGAGCTTTCCGGTGACGAGCTGTCGCCGCGCGGGCGATGACCGGACAGCGCGTACTGGCCCTGCCGAAGTGGCGGGGCGCGGCTCGACCACCGCGATGGCGAGGTCGAACCGCGGTCCTGGGCGGAGACGACCGGACGCTGCGTCCTGGACAGGCGGACAAGGGGATTGCCCGCACTGTCGAATTCGATCGCCAAGATCTGCCGGTCCGCCTTGTCGAGCTGGTCGATGAATGGCTGCTGTTCGCGATGCCACTGCTGGAACGGGACGGCTTTGTTCAGCAGCGCGCGGGATCCGGCCAGATCGGCGGGGGTGATCGGGGACTCTCCGGGGGCGGCCGCGATGTCCAGGACGACCAGGTTCGGGGCATCTGCCCGGTCACTGTCGTTGACCAGCAGCACCAGGTGGCTTTCGACTTCTCCCTTGTTCATCCACTTGTAGACCAGCGCCTGGCTGCCCCCGGGCGTCGCTTTCAGCGATTCGGCGGCCTCGTCCAACGATTCGAATATGGTGAAGAAACCGCCGAAAGCCCGCTCCGTGGTTTCTTCGTCGTGGCCCCGCAGTGGCATGTCGGCAGGCATTTGGTAGGCCTGCTCGTTGTCGGGATAGAGCACCCGCATCATCGTCACGCCATTGTTGACGCAGCTCTTCGGGCTGCGCTGGTGGATGGCGACGGCGATGTCGAGCAGAGCGGTGACAGCCAGGAAGGCGGAGGCGGCGAAAACGCGGAGTTCGGTGGCCGGGTCGCCGGCGGTTTCGGTGTCGGCGAGCAGGCGGGCGACCGCGTCGGCGAGCACGTCGCGGGCAGTTGCGGCGTTCACCTCGGTGGCGGAAACGTCCAGCAGGGCCGCCAGCTCGGCGCGGGCCGTGTCGACGGCGGCGCCGACCTGGCGCACGCCCTCCGCGCCCGCGAGCTGGGCGGGTTCCCAGCCGAGTTCGGCGGCCAGCCGGTTACGCTGCGGCCTCAGATGATTCAGCGCTTGCTCGTCGGTGAGGGTGTCCGCCTGCATCACTGTCACGGGCGGGGCGTGGTCGAGGTGCTGGTTCAGCGCTTCCACGGCAGCGGAGGAGATGCCTGCTCGTTCCAGCAGTCGGCTCAACGGGTCGTCGTCATCGTCGGTGTCGAATACGGCTGCGGCCGCCTGGACCGATGCGGGTATCCCGAGCCACCCGGCCAGCCGCGCGAACCGGTCCCCCCGCAGGTGCGGTTGGACGGTGTCAGGCCCGGCGTGCACGGCTTCCGTCGCGGCACGGCCCGTGTCTGCCCCCGCGTGGCCGGTGTCCGTCCCAGCCTGACCAGCATCCGCCGCGATTCGGGCAGTGCCCGGCCCGGTGGGGACAGCTCCCGGAGCGACGGTCGGCCGGGGTGCAGTTGCGGAGCTGACAGCGGGATCTCCTGCGGCAGGGGGTGCGTTGGCCTGGCTGACGCGGCGCATCGCACGCTGCAGATAGGCGCGGTCGGCCGCCTCGTTCTGGAGGGGGGACGTCAGGCTGCGCATCTCCCGCTCGGCCGCGGCGACATCGGCCGCGGTGGCCGCGATCTTCGTCCGCGCCGCCTGCACGGCCTCTCCCGGTTGTGCCGCGTTCGTATTGCCCGCCTGCCGGGCCGCTTCGGTGTATTCGGCGGTGGCCTCTGCGTGCTTGGCCACCGCGGCCCGATAGTGGGTGATCGCGACCCGCGCACCGTGATGCTGCGCCTCGCTGTAGAGGCGGTCGGATGCGGCGACGCTGAAACAAAAACTACCGTTGCGGCCGTTGCGGCCCGCTCGCGCCGACCGCTGATGATCCTCGTCCGGATTGGACGGTGAACGCCCCAGCATGTGCGCGTGCGCCCCGCCCAGCCGATTGACCTCGTCGCTGATCGATACGTCGAAACCGCGGCCCAGCATCCCCGTGCCGACGGTCACCGCGCCCCGCAGTCCCGCGGTGTCCTTGACCGACAGCAGGTGCTCCTCGGCGGCATTGTTGTCGCGATGCGCGGCGAACCACTGGCCGTCGATCGCAGTGTGTTCCACGTCCGCCTTGGTCAGCATGAGCGAGAATTTCCGAGCCAGATCGTTGAACGGGCAGATCACCAGCACCGGCCGCCCCTCGGCCTGCAACTGCTGCACCCGGCTTACCGCGTCCCGCAATTTCTCCGGCTCGGTGAGGAATATCCGATCCTGCTCCCCCACCAGTTTCGACCGGCCGAAGTCCTCTACCTTCGCCAGACCACCCTCGACCGGGAAATTCTCCTTGATCTCCGCTGCGGTCCGCTCCAGCGTGCCCGACATCAGATGCAATTTTTCGTACCCGCCGAGGACGTCCTCCACGGTGACCTGTTTCGATCCCGTCCCATCGGAATACACCGGGGCACCGAACATGGCCTCCACCATTTTGTGGCGGCCACCGAACCACCGACTCTCGGTACCGATCTTCGGATCGCTTCGCGGCTTCCCGTACTCGTCGAGAATCTGTACCTTCTTCTCGGAATCTGTTCCGAAGATCTGGAAGTCCCGATTCAGTTTCAACCGGCCCGCCTTGACGTCCAGGAAAGCACGGGCCATCTCGGTTTCCTCGGCGGTGAATTTCCGCCCGGCGTAGCTTTCCCACAACCGGCTCACCGTGTCCAGGCACTGCTCGGGTTGCTCGCGCAGCGACCGCGCCGTCAGCGTCCGTGCCGCCCCGACTTCCTCCGGCGACATCGCCCGTACCGCCCCGGACTCCTCCGCCGTCAACGGTCCGTCGTGGAGTGCCTGTTCGAAATGCACCGCCAGGTCTTTCGCCGCCGTGATTCTGCTGCGCAACACGGCTTTCAAGAAGTCACGCACCCGGCATACCGCGGCAGCCTCCTCCGCCGAGGCGATCTCCCGCTGCCCCTCGGACTGGTAGTGCACCGTCTGGTTGTGCACCAGCACCGCGTCCGCCTCGTCGATGGTCGCGGTCTTCCCGGGCGGCGGCCGGTCGAACAGCTCGGCGGTCGCGCGCTCGTCGTAGGTCATGTAGTACACGGTCGGGCGGTCCACCTCGCCCGGCGGGTTGTGCGGATCCCAGCGCGCGACCTCGTACCCGAGACTGCGCAGCATCGGCGCGAATTCCCGGACCCCCTCGTTGGCCAGCACCTCGGTCGTGGTGATCACATGGTGGACCCGAACCGACTCACCGCTCGCCAGCTCCACCGGCTCCCCGCGCGACAACTGCCACAACGTATCCAGCGCACCGACCATGGACTTGCCCTGGCCCGTGCCCATCTGACGCATGAACCCGTGCTCGCCGAGCAGGAATGCCATGATCTGATTCCACCGCGGTGTCTTCCCGGTCCCCTCCCGCATCGCGTCGATGTATCGCAGCAGCGATTCCACCCGATCGCCATGCTCCATCGCGTGCCTGCGCTGTTCCCACGACTCACCGACCAGTTCCTCCTGCCGCAGCCGATACAACGCCAGCGCCTTCTTCGCCGCGGCCTTGAACTGCGTTTGCTGCTCGGCGGTAAGGTCCTGCTTCGTCGCCGGATCCGCCGACGGCAGCCCCACCAGCTCCTGTGCCAGCGCCTCCGCTGGGCGGTCGGGTCCGTCGTGCGCCGACGGGCGAGCGTCAGTGGGCACCGCATCCTTGGTGTGCTCCACCGCCGACGGCTCATGCGCGGGCGGTACATCCACCTGCTTCGGGGCCGCAACCCGGGCTGGGCCCTCACCACCGGCACCATGGCGGCCGGACGCATTGCCCATCTCCACTGGAGGATCGGCCTTCGCCGCCCCCGGTCCCGGCCGCGGAGCCGCCGACTCGTGCCCAGCCGCACCGTCGCCCGCCGGAGTCACGGCGCTCCGGCCGACACCGACCGAGTGCGCGTCGCCTTCGCCGTGGCTTGCCGATTGCTGCGGTTTCGAACCGGAGTGGTCGTCGCCCGCACCCGCCAGGAGTGCACCAGCAGCCACACCACTCGCAGCCTGCGCACCGCCACCGCCACCGCCACCGCCACCGAGCACACCACCAGTGGCCTGCGCATTGCCGCCACCGGCGGAACCGTGCCCACCGCCACCGGTTTGCGCATCGCCAGCGTGCGCGCCGCCGCCACTACCGGCCTGCCCGCGGTCCCCGGTTCGCGCATCGTTGGCGCCACCGGCCTGCGCACCACCGCCACGCGCATCGGCACCATCCTGCTGCGCATCACCGGTATGGGTACGATCACCGGTCTGCGTAGCGCCACCAGCGCCCTGCACATCCGCACCGGCCTGCGCACCGCCACCGGAACGCTCATCACCACGGTCTGCTGCTGCGTGCTCGCCTTGCCGCGCAGGCGAATCGGGCTCGCCTGGTCGCCCGTCCGCCGCTGCCCTTTTGTTCGCGTCTTCATCCGGGGCAGGAGCCTGCGCACCCGATCCCGCATCGGCGAGGCGCCGCGGAAGGTCTCCCGGCTGGTGCTGTCGGTCGACCGTCGCTCCGGGCGAACCCTCCGATACCAGGTGCCCGCCGAGCAGCGTCGCAGCCTGGCTGGGCGCAGCCGAGTTCGTGAGCTGCGGGATGATGCCCGCATTGCTGTCCACCGGAGCGGGCATCAGCGATGTCGTCTCCTGCGGAGCCCCCGCCAGCCGCATCACGGCATCCTTGCTGAGACTCACCGTGGGAGGATCCGGAGGGACGTAGGCACCGCTGCCGTCGACCACTTCACCGAGGGCGGAACCGGGGTTCGAGTGGGTCCCGCCGTGCACATCAACGACTCCGGCGAATCCGCCGTTGAGCAGCGACGTCAGGACGTCTTCGGAGTTCTCCGGCCAGCCCGTGATCAATGCCGCCGCACCCAGGCCGGACACCGCGCCCGCGACCCCCTGTACCAGCCCGAGTGCCGCGCGGCTGGTCGCCAGGGCGGGAACGACCTTGGGCGCGAACACGCCTGCGGCCATGCCGCCCAACGCACCTCCGGCTCCCGACACTGCTGCGGCCTCGATCGACTTCACATCGATACCCATCGGGTTCTCCCCGTTGGGGCCCTTGACGGTCGAGACCCGGTCGCCGGACCCGACCTGCATGAGCTGTACCCCGAAATCCACACCCGCGGGCAGCGCGGCGGCCGTGCCGACGGCACGAGCGAACCGGTGCGGCCCCAACGCCGACAATCGTGCCGCCGTCTTCGCCGCGCCCACCTTGTAGGCCTTCTCCAGGCCCACGCGCATCAGCGCGACCTTGGCTCGGCCCTCGACCAGCATCGACTCCACCATGGGAGCCGCCGCAACCTCTCCTGCCGGACCGGCTGCGGCGGCTACCGCCACCATCCGGATGATGCGCCAGGCCAGCTCGACACCGAACACCAACATCACGCACAGTGTTTTCTCCGCATCGTTGGCGGCCGCGTGCGCTTGATCGGCCAACGCCAGCGCTTCCTCCCGCAGCCTGACCGCGCCCTCGCGCTGCAGATGCAATACTTCGCGCACTCGGTCACCCAGCGCACCCAGCGAATCCTCTTGCGTCAGTAGCTTTTCCGCGTCTTCCGCATGAGCGTTCATGGCCGCGGCCTTGGCCCGCAGCTCCGCGGCCATCCATCGCATCCCGGACACGTCGGCGCGTGGCAGTTCTCCCCCGAACACCAGCGTTACGATCGGGCGCCGCACTCCCGCGGGCAATTCGTCGAATGCTTTGCGCAGCTCCACGACTGGGTTCAGCGACCACAAACCGTCCACCGGCACCACCTACCGCGACGTCGCGTCGACCAGCACCGCGTGCAGTGCTCGTGCCTGAACGCTCGCCTCGTCGCCGCGCAGCACGACATCGGCGAAGGCGGCGCCGAGGGCCCGGCGCACGTCGAACCCGCGTGCATCCCCGGCGGCCCCGGTCAACTCGTCGCGCCAGCGCCGGTAGCCGCGCACTACCTCAGCGAATGTGCTGTTCCGTACCCCCTCGAGACGCAAATACTCCGCGATCAGAACATGCTGTGCCCGCCTGCTTGCGACACCGCCACCGGCGAAGTCGAGTGCCCGGCCGAATTCGCGCAGCGTCGCCAGGTAGATATCCAGCTCCGCCGATTCGGCGTCGGATTCCGCCGCTCTGGTCGCTCGCGTCGCGGTCCGCTGATCGAGGGTGATCGACCGACCGGCGTCTGTGCCCCGCGTATCGCGTGGTTCGAAACTCCACCGCACCGGCCCCGATTCAGCATCGAGCTCGGCCACCGCGACGACATCGAGCGCGATCACCGGGTAGTCGGTGAGCACCCGGTCCACAGCGGCCGCGAATTCTCGCATGACCGGCACCTGCAAGCCGGGGATATCGAATCCGGTTACCCGTACGTCGTGGTGCTCGGCCAGCGCTCGGGCCAGCCAGCCGATTACGGGATCCGTAGCCGGGCGCGCGTCGGCGCGGCGCTGATCCCGCGATTCGTCGGCGGGCTTCGGCGCCCGCGGCGAAGACGGCAACCGAGGACTCGACGGGCTCGCCTGGGCAGCGGCAGGCGGTCCTGCCGTTCTGGGCGGCTGCCCGGACCACGGGGTATCCCGCCGTCCCACACCGCCCGGTGAGCCTGCCGCCGCCTGCCGCGCGGCGGGGGTACGGGGTGCGTCCCGGGTGGCGGCCGGGGCGAACACCCCGGAGGCCGGAGGACGGTGACCGGAGTCTGCGGTCGGCTTGCCTGGGCTACCGTTGCCCGGTCCGCCTGCTCCCCGCTCCTTCTCTCGGCCTGCTGACCGATTCGAAGGATCCCGCAAGGGACCGCTCTCCGACGTGGTGCGTCCCGCGGACGCTTCCGGTGTCCGGGCCCCGCCGGGGACGGATCGCTCGGTGGGGTCGGCCCGGTCCGTGGGATACGCGGGCGCCCCCTTGGCCGGAAACGTCGTCGCGGGTTCGGACGTAAGTGGCGACTGTGCGCCCGCGGGCGGCGACGTGCCCGGGCTGCCGATCGGCCAAGGCGACGCAGACTCGCCGATCGGGTCCAGGCGGTCGGCGGCAGTGCCGATCCGGCTGGCGCCGAGCATGTCCTGTTCTTCGAATCGGCTTGCGGCGTCCACTATTCCGGCTGCCGTGCTCTTCAAGCTCTGCTCCATCGCCCGCAGATGGGCCAGCAACTGGTCGGCATGCGGCTTGAACTCCTTGGCGAACGCGAGACCGAGATCGTCGTCGCCCCAAGTGCCGTCGGCGTGCGCCAGGGAATCGCGGAGTCCGGCATAGGTTTGCCCCACGCGGTCCCCGAGTTCGGCCAGCCGCGCTCCCCGATTTCGCAGCTGGTCCGGATCCAACCGAACATCATCGTTCACGTCGCGATCGCCCTCCGGTCAGGCTCGGCCGTTGCCGCGCAGCCGGAACCGTCGCTCGAAGCCGGAGACGAACATCGACCACGGCACCGACGTGGTCGAGCGCTCTACAATGCCATCGTCGGCAACATAGAAAACCGCACGGTCCAAAGCGATTTCGCCGTCGGGCACCGGCGAACGCACCATCCAGCCCACGCTGATGCGATCGGCCCGCAGTGACGACAACAGATACCCCGTGGTGTCGTACTGCTGTCTTCGGATGTGATCACGGACGAGGTCGAGCGCATCTGCTTCGCCGATCCCCTCGGCGTGGTTCGCGTCCAGATCCGCGAGCATGAACTGGAACATCGCGCCATCGATGTCGGTGCCGTCACCGTCACCGAAGACCTGCACGATCGCCTGCCGAGTCACCGCGCCGACCTGCGCAGCCGACACCAACAACTCGGCCGCGCCCGACGTACCACCCGACTGGTCGTCCAGCAGGTTGCCGACGACACCCGCCACGGTGCCGACGGTCCACACCGCGGGCAGCGCCGACGCGCATTCCGATATCGGCGCGGACTCACCCCGGTACCACTGGCCTGCCTCCCACCAGTAGCAAAACGACAGCAAACCGGTTGCCGCCCGCGGATTGAGCACCGGATCAGCCACCCAATCCGGCGCTCCCGCAAACAATTCCGGCATTGCCGCACCCGCGTTGTACACGGCGTCCAAGACCGACGCATCCCACACACCACCCGACAGCACGGCCCGGTCACCGGGCAGTAGTGTCAACGTCGAGCCGCTGCGTCCGGCGCCTTCGAAGATGCCAACCGACGGACCGATCCTCGGCCCCTGCCCCGACCCGACCGCCACGAAGGCCGCCGCCAGCACCGCCCACCGGGCCCACAACACAGCCAGCTCCGGCAGCTCGTTATCCACGGCGACCGCCCGCAGACCCGCGCGCTGGTCCGCCCGCGTCGCGGCGGCAGCAGCGCGCGGCGGCCGCGTCCGACGGTCACCGCGCCCGAGGTAGGCCGCCAGCCACACCGGCAGCCGATCCCGCGGATAGCGTTCCAGGTCGGCGAGATAGGCCTCCGGTGCGAACAACTGTTCGCCGGGGAACGGCACCGCACCGTAATCGGCAGCGGTCTCGACACCGTCCGCATCGATGCCGACCAGCCACCGCCACCACGGCCCGCCGTCCGCGTCTGCCGACACCTGCCGATGCCGACGCACCACATCCAACACCGCATCCGGTACGGGGCACCGGATCGACCGGACGCCGTCGTCGACCATCAGGACTGTCGATTCGGCGACCACGGTCATCGCGAAGCGCGCCTCCAGTCGCTGCCATCCGGGCGGGGCTACCTCACGCAGCCCGGCCACGATCCGATCGGCCAACGCCGCGAGGTCCTCATCCCCGGCCTGCGTCAAGGCACTCTCCGTGTTCCGGGAACGACACGCGCGCCGAAACCTCGGAGGCGCCAACGCGCAACATGGATCGCGAACACTTCACGAGCAGTCCCCCCCAATCACCAGGATCGGTACGTCGTCATGATGTGGAAATTCCCAGGCTGAAGATTTCGCATTTCCCGTCCCGGCGCAACGTCGGCATTTACCAGCCATGGCAAGCCCACCGCTCAGTGAACTCCGTCATAACGTGAACGCGACAGCACCCGGCAACGGCTCCGAAGACCCGGGACCATCCGAAGATCTTCCGGCAGAGCCGTTCCCGCATACGCAGGCGGCACCTCGGACCATGATCACTCAGGCATGGGCTGACCAGATCCTGGCATCGGGTACCCCGAGTGGAGTGCCGGTGCGGAATCGAGGTGCGCACTACGGCACGGTGAACTTCTTTGCCTGTCCGGAGACCACGATGCCGTCACGGTCGACGAGCGCCACCCGCACCTGCGCCTCGGAACCCGAAGCCAGCGGTGGTTAGCTGGGGTCCGCCGTCAGGGGAACGGTGGCGGCGAACGCGGGAGCGGCAGCCATCACCGAGGCCGCGGCCATCGCGGCGAAGACAGCCGCGATCGGGGCAGAACGCCGAGAGTTCGGGGTAGTCATCATGGAGCTTCGTTCCTCCTGTGTGGCGGACATAGATGACCGAACACAACGGGAAGAGTTCGAATCCATTCTGTTTCAGCGGGAACGCATGTCGCGCAGGACATCCCGGGCTCGGTCGAATACAGCCAGCGGCGGGCTCGTCACAAGGTTCGCCAGGCCGCTCTCTCCAGCATGCGGGTGCGGCCGGGTCGGGGCGAGGCGCTCGGCGGCGCGCACCATGCCGGCCCAGCGTTCGAGCTGGTTCACCGAGAACTGTTTGAGCAGGAAGGGGAATTCCTCGGTCTCCTCGTGTGCGGCATGTTCGGTGACCTTATCGGCGAATGCGGCGAGCTTGGCATCGAAATCGGGATGGTCGATCCCAATGTCGTACAGTTCGGCCAGTGCGCGCTTCACCGCGTTTTCCTCGGCCAATCTGGGCCCGATAATGTCGTCGGCGCCGAAGGCCGCACGTCGTGCCACCGCATGCACGACCTCCTCCTCGGCGGTCTCGTGCACCGCGAGTAGGCGCACCAGCTCGGTGAACAGTTCCCGCTTATCGTCCTGGCCCGATCTCAGCTTCTCGAGCAGGCGCCGGATCTGCTCGTGCTGGGCGGTCAGCAGATCGATCACGTTCTGATCCAGCTTTCCCATCGTGCACCTCATTTCTGGCGGCGGGGTATTACACATCTTCCTCCGAAGGCCGACCAGCGCGCCACGGGCAAACTCACCACCCAACCGTTTGCCACCTGTGCCCCTGGGTAGGTCGGCAATATGGACCATGCCGTAGCTCCTCTACTCGATGCCCTTGCTCAATACCGTGAGCTGGGACGATACGGTTTCACCCCGCCCGGCCACCGACAGGGCCGCGGCGCGGACGAGCGCGTGCGGCGCATCATCGGCGCCGAGACGTTCGGTTCGGATGTCCTGGGCAACAGCGGGCTCGACGACCGTAAGGCAAGTGGTGGCTATCTGAAGCGGGCCGAGGAATTGATGGCCGACGCGGTCGGCGCCGACTATGCGTTTTTCTCGACCTGCGGTAGTTCACTGTCGGTCAAGGCGGCGATGATGGCAGTCGCGGGCGGCTCACCGGGCCTGCTGGTGGCGCGCGACAGTCACAAGTCGATCGTCGCCGGTCTGATCTTCTCCGGTGTGCAGCCGCGCTGGATCACCCCGCGCTGGGATGCCGAGCAGCACCTGTCGCATCCGCCGTCGCCGGAGCAGATCCGGGAAACCTGGGAGCGCTATCCGGATGCGGCGGGGGCCCTGATCGTCAGCCCGAGTCCGTACGGAACCTGCGCCGATATCCAGGGTATCGCCGAGGTGTGCCATGAGCGCGGCAAACCGCTCATCGTCGATGAAGCATGGGGCGCGCATCTGCCGTTCCACGAGGAATTGCCCACCTGGGCAATGGATGCCGGTGCGGATGTCTGTGTGGTCAGCGTGCACAAGATGGGCAGTGAATTCGAGCAGGGTTCGGTCTTCCATCTGCAGGGCGACCTCGTCGAACGCGAGCGCCTCTCGGCGTGCGCGGATCTGTTGATGACCACCAGCCCGAATGTCATGGTGTACGCGGCGTTGGACGGTTGGCGACGCCAGATGGTCGAGCACGGTCACGAATTGCTCGGCGCCGCGCTGAAATTGGCCGGACAACTGCGTGCCGATATCGAGGCCATTCCGGGATTCCACGTGCTCGAAGACGAGCTGCTCGGCGCCGAGTCCTCGCACGATCTGGACCGTATGCAGGTCCTCATTGATGTCAGCGAACTAGGGCTGTCCGGCTACCAGTGCGCCGATTGGCTGCGCGAGAACGCGCGCATAGATGTCGGTCTCAGCGATCATCGCCGGATCATGGCGACACTGTCGATGGCCGATGACGAGTCGACCACCGGGCGGCTGCTGGATGCGCTGCTGTCGCTCAGCGCGGCGGCATCGGAAATTCCGGCGCCGGAACAGATTCGACTCCCCGATCCCCAAGAACTCGAGCTCGAAACCACCATGCTCCCGCGCGACGCGTTCTTCGGATCGGTCGACACGATCGAAATGAAGTCCGCCGTCGGAAGAATTGTCGCCGAACAGCTCACGCCGTATCCGCCCGGTATTCCGGTCGCGGTACCCGGGGAGCGGCTCAACGAGCCGGTGATCGACTACTTGGTCACCGGTGTGCACGCCGGAATGGTGGTGCCGGACGCGGCCGATAGTTCGATGCGGACGGTTCGCGTGGTCGCCGAGTGACGCACGGTATCAATTCGGCTCCTCCCGGCGCACCAGTGTGAGTGTCGCGGGACGGCTGGTGAAGGTGAAGTCGTCTCCGCGGTAATCGACCTCGCCATCGGTGGCTAGCGCGACCGGGCCGTCGTCGATGTGCACACTGAGCCGGTCGGCATGATGGTTCACGTAGGTCGCGGAGCGATCGAGAGTGCCGGTGAGGGTGGCCCAGATCAGTCGGATTCGGGAAAATGGCAGGTCTGCGCGCAGATAGCGGATATCGAGGGTGCCGTGGCGCAGCGCGGGGCGCGACATCGGGATCTGGTGAGCGGGACGGTAGTGGCCGTTGCCGACGAACAGCATCCAGATGGCGGTGCGGGTGCCATCGATGGTCGTCGGCAGCGGCTGTGCCCGAAACAGCACCCGGAGCATGGCGATTCCCGCGGCGGGCCATTTGCCCAGCCGCGGCTGCCAGTGTTCACGGAAACGGACGAAGTCGGGATAGCCGCCGAGACTGGCGGTATTGACGAAGGTTCGTGGCTCGAGTCCATCGGATCGGACCTCGGCGGTATCGGTTCGCACCGCCTCTCCCGATTCCAACGCGGCGAGGGTGTCGTCGAGGCATTCCACACCGGTATCGCGGGCGAAATGGTTGAGGGTGCCACCGGCGAATACCGCCAAGGGCAGCCGATGCTCGACAGCTGCGGCGGCGACGGCCGAAACCGTTCCGTCACCGCCGAATACGCCGAGTGCGGCGATCTCATCGCGGCCGACTCGCTTGGCGATCTGGGTGGTGAGATCGTCGGCGACTGTCAAAATCTCTGCGGCAGGTAGGCTTTCGTGCAGTAACCGCAGTTGTTCGGAGCCGGTGCCAGCACCCGCGCCCGGATTGATCACCAGCAGAAGCCCGAATCCGTCGCGCATCGGGGTGATTCGTTCATGCGCGCCGAGTTCGGCGGGCTCATCGTCGCGCTGCGCCCACCAGCGCCGGGTGCCCAGTGCGATCGCGCCGCCCAATGCCCCGCCCGCTATCACATCAGAGGGCCAGTGGACGCCGATGTGCACACGCGAGTAGCCCACGGCCAGCGCAATCGGCGCGACGATGGCCGCCGCAGCAGGAGATTCGATGGCGACGCCGGTAGCGAAGGCCGCCGCGGATGCGGAGTGGCCGGAGGGGAACGAGGAGGACACCGGCGGTTTCACCAGCCGGCGCACGAAGGGCACCGATTCATCCGGCGGTCGGCGGCGCGGAAACAACGGCTTCGCGATGCCGTTCGCCACCGAACTGGCCAGCGCGACCGAGACCAGCCCACGCACAGCTGCCCGCCGCGGCGCTCGACCACCCAACGCCATCAGCCCTGCTACCACCAGCCACAACCGACTGTGGTCGGCGCTGATGCTCAGCGTCCGCAGGAACCGATCGGCTGCGCTCGGACGCGCCCGCGCACTGCGCGCCACGAGCCATGCGTCCACGTGACTCGCGAGCTTCCGTGACTGCCTACGCATCCTCACAGGCTATCCACGATTCGTCCTACGAGTATCCGCGAGTCCGGTGAGTCCAGGTCAGGCGCCATTTCGCACCGGCTGGTGTTGCCATGTCCAGCTCGTCCGTGCGCGTCTCGGCACGCTGGAAGAGTCGACATCACCGCTTCTCGGTTCCAGTGGGTCCATGGCCGCACCGATCACCCCAGCGAGCATCCCGTCCCAGACGACCACGTTCGCCGGAGGTAAGTCACCATCCAGCCACAGTTGCGCGTCCTGCCAGACGGGCGCTGCCACGGCATCTCCCAGACTTCCCGCGCTGTCAGCGTTAGTGGACCCGGGCTCCCGATGCGGGTTCAGCTGGAGCTCTTGACTTTTGGTTCGGCCGACGCGAACTGGACGTGCCCGCCCCGGCGAAGCGCGACCAGGTTTGCGGTTCGGGGTGGTGGTTGGGCTATGAGTCGACGAACCGCACGGCTGGTGTTGGGTACTTCCCTCACGTCGGCACGATTTCGAAAACCGGATGGGTGCGGGCGTTTTCGAGGAATTGCTGTGGTGATGAGTCCATATTCACATCCAGGTAGGGCAGCACGAAAAACCGTCGATACAGCGCCACAATGGGTTTGGGAACGTGTGGCGGCCCCGACAGCAGCGACGCGCGGAACACCTGGGCCGCTTGATCGGTGGGCAATTCCACGGCCGTCACCGTCTCGAGGTGCCTGCCCTGGCGCAGTGTCGCCTTGCCTTGTGCCGCGCGCAGGTTGCGTACCCAGTTCACCGTTCCGTAGGACGCCACCAGGTATCGTCGGCCGTCTTGTTCGAACACCGCCAGCGGCGTCTGGATCGCGCGGCGGGTGCGGCGTCCGCGCACGGTGAGGACATGGAAGGTCCACATCGGCAATCCGGCGCGTATCACGGTCCGCATCCACGCGTTGGATGCCCTGACACCCCACCCGGCTCGATATGGCTTGGCCATGAACTCGAGCGTCCCATCTGTCCGTCGGCGCAGACAAGGGGCCCGGGAGCAGCCTCGACGAAGTCGGGTCGCCCAGATGAGCCGGTCGTCGAGCCGACGGCAGCGTTTGTGATCGCGGCCGAGCCAACCGCCGGTTTTCGGTCCCCGTTGGCGGGTACGGCCTGAATGTGACGGTGAAGGAGTATCGGAGCAAGCGGCGGTCCGGGCGCAGCTGCGTCACCCGCGTTACACCGGCTGCGCACCGATAAGGCCGCCGACGGCGTCGTGAGGGAGACACGCTGATGGCTCGCATCGAGATCACCCACGCGGACCGGGTGCTGTTCCCGGCCGACGCAATCACCAAGGGCGAGCTCGTCGACTACTACGGCGAGGTCGCCGCGGTGATGCTGCCGCATCTGAAGGACCGTCCCTTGATGCTGCAGCGCTACCCGCGCGGCATCGAGGCACAGGGTTTCGTGCAGAAGGATTTCGCGGACTCGCTGCCGGACTGGATGGACCGTGCCGAAGTCGCCAAAGCGGATGGCACCGTAGTTCACCCCTGCGCCGGACACCGTCAGGCACTCGAATGGCTGGCCAACCAGGACTGCATCACCCCGCATGCCTGGCTGTCGCGGCGAGACCGGCTCGACGCGCCGGATCGGATCGTGTTCGACCTCGACCCCTCGGACAGTGACTTCGCCGCGGTACGCGCCACGGCCCACACCCTCCGTGACGTACTCAACGAAATCGGCTTGGTCCCCTACCTACAGACGACAGGTTCGCGTGGACTGCACGTCGTCGCGCCGGTGCGAGCCGAGGCCGACTTCGACACGGTCCGGCAATTCGCCCGCGATGTCGCCGAACTGGTCGCCGACGACGATGCCGCGCACCGCACTATCGAGGTTCGCAAGGAAAAGCGCGGCGACCGGATCTACCTCGACATCATGCGCAACGCGTACGCGCAGACCGCGGTCACCCCGTACGCGGTACGGGCACGCCGCGGTGCGCCGGTCGCCACGCCTCTGGAATGGGACGAACTGGACAGCGACGACATCCGGCCGGACCGATTCACACTCCGTGACATACCCAAACGGATCGCCGCGCAGCCCGACCCCTGGGCCCACCTGAACAGGCACGCCCGCTCACTGACCCGCCCGAACCAGCGCTTGTCCAGACTGCAAGGCGACTCTTGACCCGGACAGCGATGACATCAATCGGCGGACCCGATCACGAATAGCACCCGGATCCCACGCGTCGCGACTACGCCGCGACCGTCGTCGACCCTCGAAACCGACCGATGCCCTCACTCAGCGGCATCGCCGCCTGGGTCGCCCGGTTGACGTCGCCCAAGCTGGGCGGCATCACTTACGCTCGCGAAAATTATCAAAGCGGTCGCGCACAGCTCGACATCGATGAACTCCGCCGCGGTGCGCGAATCGACCTCACCGCGCGCTATGGAGCGTGAGACCGACACACGGCCGGGTTCGGACGACGCGGACGAAGGCAGACCGTGGTCCCCGGAGTATGCCCTCGGCGGGATATGCCGCGGCGAGCGAATTCCGGAATCGATTGCTGGCCCGTTGACCTGCGATAACACTGGCGGACCTTGACACAGGAACGGCGGCAGAGGAATCATCTGATTCCAATGGAATCAACCGATTCCCATAAGGGCGCATACTCGTCCGGAGGAGTGCAGATGGATCAGCCGACAACGCGACCCGATCATGTGCCGATCGTTGTCATCGGCGCCGGGTTCGCCGGTATCGGATTGGCGGTGAAACTGCGCGAGGCCGGGTTTCGCGACTTCGTCATCCTCGAACGCGGCTCCGACCTGGGCGGCACATGGAGCGCCAACACCTACCCGGGTTGCGCGTGCGACGTGCCTTCGATGCTGTATTCGTATTCCTTCGCCCCGAACCCGAATTGGTCCCGCCGCTACGGCACCCAGCCGGAGATCCTCGACTACTTGCGCGGCGTCGCGAATAAATACGATGTGCCACAACACATTCGGTACAACACCGAAGTACTCGACGCCGTATGGGACGAGCCTGCTGGACGGTGGCGCATCCGCACGGGGCAGGCAACCCTGACCGCAGATGTGCTGGTCTCGGCGATCGGACCGTTCAGCGAGGCGCAGATCCCCAAGCTACCCGGTATCGCGAATTTCACCGGCACCCAATTCCATTCGCTGCACTGGGATCACGACCACGAGCTGACCGGTGAGCGGGTCGCGGTGATCGGCACCGGCGCGTCCGCGGTGCAGTTCATTCCGGAGATCCAGCCCATCGTGGAACGGCTGACGGTGTTCCAGCGTTCGGCGCCGTGGATCGTGCCGCGCATGGATTGGGCGACCAGCACCGTCGAGCGCACACTCTTGCGCCGGATACCCTTGCTGGGCAAGACGATCCGCGCCGCATACTTCACCGGCATCGAGGGATTCGGCCTGGTCGGGTTCGTGGACAAACGGTTCCGTCATCCGTTCGAGGCACTGGGCCGATTGCAGCTGCGTCGACAGGTTCCCGATCCGCGACTGCGCCACAAGCTGACGCCCGACTACATGATCGGCTGCAAACGCGCGATCTTCTCCGACTCCTACTACCCCGCGCTGTCCAAGCCCAATGTCGAGGTGGAAACCGCCGGGATCGCCGAGATCCGCCCGCGATCGATCGTCACCGTCGACGGCACCGAACACCAGGTCGACACGATCATCTGGGGCACCGGATTCGGTGTGCCGCCACGGATATTCGAGGCCATCCACGACACCGCGGGGCGCACACTGGCACAGCTGTATCGCGAACGCCCACGCAGCTATCTCGGCACCAGTGTTACCGGATTTCCGAACTTCTTCACCACTCTCGGGCCATTCGGCGCGGCCGGGAACCAGTCGGCGATCTTCATGATCGAGGCTCAGATCCGCTATATCGTGGACGCGGTAAAGAATATGCGCGGCAACGGACTTCGCCGTATCGAGGTGCGACCGCAGGCACAGCGGGACTTCGTCGAGGAAATGGAGCAGCGCAGCCGCGATACCGTATGGGTCACCGGCGGCTGCCGTAGCTACTATCAGACCGCCGATGGCCATCACAATGCCGGGCTGTATCCGAACTGGAGTTTCGAATATGCCAGGCGCACCAAGCAATTCGACTCCGACGCCTACCTGATCGAGGCATCATGAACCTGCTACGGCTGCTGCCGACCAATGACACCTTCGATGTGGCCGACAAGGTGGTGGTGATCACCGGTGCCGGACGCGGCATCGGTGCGGAACTGGCGCAGATCCTGCACCGCCGCCGCGCGTGGGTCGTCATGCTCGACGTGGACGAGGCCAAGGTTCGCACTGTCGCGTCGCGACTTGGGTCACGAGCCGTCGCACTGCGCGCCGATGTCGCCGACCGCGACAGCATGGTCGCCGCCATGGCAACGGTCCGCGATCGTTTCGGCCGCATCGACCTGGTGATCGCCAATGCCGGTATCACCCCGATGCCCGCCACGCTGCGCACGATGGATCCGGCCGATTTCGACCGGGTCATCGGTGTCAACCTGACCGGCGTGTTCAATACCGTACGACCGGCGCTCGACGATATCGTCGCCACCCGCGGCCACGTCGTGGTGGTCTCCTCCTGCGCGGCATTCGCGCCCGGTATGGGCGGGTCGCCGTACATGATCAGCAAGGCGGGTGTGGAACAGTTGGGGCGCGCGCTGCGGGTCGAACTCGCCGCTTCCGGCGCCACGGCCGGGGTCGCCTATTTCGGCATCGTCGACACCGCCATGACCCACGACACGCTCGACGACGATGAATTCGGCCGTGCGGCCGATGCCATGCTGCCCTGGCCGCTCAACCAGCGCATCAGCGCCGCTCAGGCCGCTTCAGCCGTGGCCGATGGCATTGCCCACCGGGCCCCGCGCACCATCGCGCCGCGCGTCTGGGAGCCCTATTCGCTGCTGCGTGGTGCGATCAATGTGCTGATGGACCAGTACCTCAGCACCGATGAACAACTGCGTGTTCTGCTTCGCAAGCTGGAGCAACGCCCGCGCAGTGAGTCCAGCCTGGAGCAACGCGAGTCCAGCGGCGCATGACATGATCCAACCCGTGAGTTCGTCAGCCACTACCTGGCGCGGCAGCACCATGGCCAGCCGTGCCGCCGAGCGCCGCGAACAACTGGTGCGCGCGGGCTATGGGCTGCTCGGTGGCGAAGGCGCGGCGGCGACCACCATGCGGGCGGTGTGCCGCGAAGCGGGCCTGAGCCTGCGCTATTTCTACGAGAACTTCGCCGACCGCGAAGCCCTGCTGATCGAGATCTACGACCAGACCGCGCGCGGGCTCGTCGATGCCGTCAGCACCCGGCTCGGCGACGCACCTGCCGACGAAACAGCCCGCGCCCGAGCGGCATTCGATGCGGCGGCACAGTATTTCGCCGATGATCCGCGCCGCGGCCGGATCATGTTCCGCGAGACCCTCGCCGATGACACCCTGCGCGCCCACGGCGCCGACGCACTGCCTGCCTTCGTCACACTCGTCGCCGCCCAGCTCGCTCCGGAGCAGGCCGCACGTTTCACCTCCACTTCGGGCCGGATTCCGATGCCGGTCAGCGCGATATCCGGCGCGCTCGTCGCACTGTTCCTCGATTGGCTCGACGGCGATGTCGAGGCCAATCGCGGCGAGGTCGTCGACTACGCCACCCAGCTCACCATCACCATCCTCGGGCTCACCTGACTACAGCAGTCCACGCAATCGCAGATCGCTGACGTATTTGTCGATGAGCGCCGGGGTCAGATGCGGAATATCGTGTTCGGCACCGACTTTCGCGGCTTGTACGGCAGCGGCGAACCCCTTTGCCGGGATGGCGGCGCCATGGATCGGCCGAGCGGGTCGGCTATAGGCGTGCAGCAGCGGTAGCAGCGAGGCCTGCCGCTGTCTCTCAGGGAGGCCGCGCAGCGCGGTTTCGAATCGGCTCAACCATTCGTAATAGTCATCGATCCGCCGGATGGGATGGCCGGATTCGATGAGCCAGTCGACGAATTCGTCGAGGGAGATGCCGTCATCGTGTGGGTTGAGGACGTCGAAGGTGTGGAAATCCGTGCGCGCCCGGCTGCCGATGGTGGTGATCGCTTCGGCGGTGAAGTCGGCGGGCAGACCGTCGTAGTGTGCGCGTTGGCGTTTGCCGTCGGCGTCGGTTTCGTAGAAGGAGTACGGGGCGATGCCGGTGGACACCAGGCTCAGCAGCAGTCGGGTGAACATGTCCGCAACGTTGAGCTGGCCGTCGAATCGACTGTGCGCCAGGATCATATCGGATCGGAAGACGGCGACCGGAACGCCGCACAGATCGTGCGCTTCCCGCAGCAGGACCTCCCCTGCCCATTTGCTGTTCCCGTAGCCGTTGGCATAGGTGTCGTCGATCGCACGCGTAGGGCTGATTTCGCGGATATCGCCGTCCTCCACGAAGGACGACGGCTGGATCGGGGCGGCGACTGCCACGGTGGACAGATATGTGACGGGCTTGATCCGCGAGGTGATGGCCAGGCGGATGAGTTCGGCGGTGCCGACGACATTGGGGCCGAACAGCTGGTCGTAGGGCAGAACATGGTTGACCAGCGCGGCCGGGTGCACGATCAGGTCGACGGTGTCGGCCAGTCGATGCCATGTCGCATCATCCAGGCCGAGATTTGGTTCGCCGATATCACCCGGCAGCACTGCCAGGCGGCGGGCGGCCAGTTCACAATAGCGCCGCAGCAGCTGCGGATCACCGCTGTCGAAGGCCTCGTCGAGTCGTTTCCGTGCTGCCGCGGCGTCTTTGCCGCGGATGATGCAGATAAGTGTGCCGTCGGTCTTGTCCAGTCGCTCCAGCCATTCCAAGCATAGGAACCGGCCAAGGTAGCCGTTGGCACCTGTGAGCAAGACGGTCTGCGTTTCGGCCGTATGTGGGAGATTGGCTGCGGCGGAGAGTGTTTGCGCATCGATGAACTTGTCCAGCGTCAGTTCATCGGCACGCGCGAGGTTGCCGTGGGTATGGACCGCGGCGAAGGTGGGGCGGATCGCGCCGGTCCCCTGCGCCGATTCGACGTATTCCGCTAACTCGCGCAAACCGTTGGCCGGGCTGACGACAACGCCCACCGGTACCTCGACGGCGAAAATATCGCGGAGCAGATTCGAAAACGACAGCGCGGATAGTGAATCGCCGCCCAGGTCGGTGAAATGCGCATCCGGTCGCAGATCGGTTGTCGCACAACTGAGCAATGCCCGTGCGGCTCGGCTCACGGTTTCCAGAACCGGCCGGTCGGCGGCTTCGCGGCGCAGTGTGAGCAGTTCGCTCGCCTGTCCTTCGGCAAGTTCGACATAGAGTTGCCGCAGCCGCTCGCCGTAGCGCTCGATCAGCTTGGGACGCAATAATTTACCGATGCCGGACAGCAGACCGTTTTCGGTGGTGAAGGGTTCGGTTTCGATCAGGAAATCGCGCGGGATCTCATACGATTCGAGATCGGCTTCCTTGGCGATGCGTTGCAGCGAATCACTCAGTGCCGCTTTGGGATCAGCGCTGCGCAGCGTCTCCTCGGTCGGCACGATCACCGCGAGCAGGTAGGCGCGCTCACTGCTGCCGTAGACGAAGATCTGCTCGAGCAGCGGGCTACTGGCATATACGGATTCCAGGTGTGCGATCGCGACGAATTCGCCCTGGGAAAGCTTCAGCACATTATTGCGACGGTCGAGATAGACGAGTTCATCGGGTCCGAGTTCGGCCACGATATCGCCGGTCCGGTAGAAGCCGTCCGCGTCGAAGATCTCGGCGGTGATCTCGGGACGCTTGTAGTACCCGGGAATCATCGTAGCGGTCTTCAGCAGCAGTTCACCGCGTGGATGTGGCTGGTCGGTGCCGAAATATCCCAGCTCCGGCACGTCCACCAGCTTGTAGTCGAGCACGGGTGGACGGCGGATGACATTGTCGACCATGACGGCACCGCCTGCCTCGGTCGAACCGTAGCCATCGTGCAGATCCATTTCGATGACCGATTCCATGAACGTCTTCATCTCCGTGGCCAGCGGCGCACTACCGACAATGGCAGATATGAATCGTCCGCCCAGGAATTCCTCGCGTAGTTCGGTTTTCACCGCGCGGTCGAGTTCGGCGCGATCGATACCCGGTTCGGCGCGACGTTCCATTTCGCTCTGATAGCGCTGGAAGACCATATCGCACACGCGGGGCACGAAGAACAGCTCGGACGGCCGCACGAGGCCGATATCCTCGAACAGCGTCGAAATATCGTTTTCGGCCGTGAAATACACGGTGCCGCCACGGGCCAGCACGCCGTAGAGCGACATGCGACCGGCCACATGGCTCATCGGCAGATAGCTCAAGCCGATCCCGGCGACCTCGGGCTGCGACAACCACATCGCGGTCACCAACCGGCCGGTGTACATGGCACCCTTGGGAGTTCCAGTGCTGCCGGAGGTGTAGATCAGCAGCTCCAAGGCGTCGTCCTCGGGGACGAACAGCGGCACGGGCGGCAGGGCGCGACCGCGTTCGAGCACCGATTCCAGCGATTCCACCACTATCGGGGTGTGCGCCAGGCGGCTGCGGGCGGATTCGAACGCGTCGCGTTGATCATCGTCCTCAGGGTGGTAATCGAAGACCACGAGGCGTTCCGGCGTCGGCCCGGTAAGGACGCATTCCACTGCGGCGGTGAGGTTTTCGGGAGTCGCGGCGAGAATGCGCGGTTCGGTCTCGGCGATGATCGCCGACAATTGCTTCGGAGCCGCACCGGCCTGCAGCGGTACGGCCACCGCGCCGAGATACAGACACGCCAGATCGAGCGTTGTGTAGTCGCTACTGGTGAAGCCGAGTGTTGCGATGAAATCCCCTGCGTTGATCGGGTTTTCGGGGTCGTAGTGCCAGGCGGCGGCGATCGCACCGACCCGCGCCCACAACTCGCCGTAGGTGATGGTCGCGAATTCGGGCAGCAGTCGCAGCGTGCGCCGCCCCGACTCGTCCGTCGTCGGTTCGCGGACCCGATATCCGAGCGCGGGACGATCGGCGTAGGCCGTCATGACCGTCGCCGCGATCTGCGCGGGCCCTATTCCGGGTTCTCGGATCGCGGCGAAAGTCTCCGGAGTCGGTCGCGCGTCCCGAATGTCCGAATATTTCGCGTACATATCGGCGATGCGATCCATGAGCCGTTCCATCGGAATATTACTCAGCATGGCCAGCCTCCTTCGCACATAAAAGACGCTTATATCCAGTAATACGTTAGCTTGACTAAATATTCCAGCTTCGAGCCGAATCCGGCGACGGACCGGCCAAATCATCGCGCCGCGCGGCGCCTTGCGATCCTGAGACCATGACGATCCCGCTTCCCGATCTTGTCGAAACGCTGCTCGGCGGTCCCCTCTCCATTGTTACCGCAGGCGATCCCGTGCTGCGCACGCCCGCCGCGCGCTACGACGGACAGCTGACGCAGGCGCAATTGGACCGCCTGGTGCGGGCGATGCGGGAGACGATGCATGCCGCGCCGGGTGTCGGACTGGCAGCACCGCAGGTCGGGGTACCGCTGCGGCTGGCCGTACTGGAGGATCCGGCCGAGGTGAGCGAGGAGGTGCGCGCGGTACGCGGCCGGTTCCCGTTACCGTTCCGAGTGCTGATCAACCCGACCTACGAACCCATCGGCGACGCACGCGCCGCGTTCTTCGAGGGCTGCCTGAGCGTTCCGGGCTGGCAGGCCGTCGTCGCGCGCCACACCCACGTACGCCTGCGCGGCCAGGACGAAGGCGGCCACGAACTGGACGAGGAAGTCTCCGGCTGGCCCGCCCGCATCGTCCAGCACGAAACCGACCACCTGGATGGCACCCTCTACCTCGATCGCGCCATCACCCGCTCGCTCACCTCCGCGCAAACCCTGATCGACCGCTGGTCTCAACCAACCCCCACCGCCGCGGCCGAGGCCCTAGGCTTCGACTTACCCTGACAGCCGGTATCCAGGTGTTGCCAGTACCAGTGTTATCGGACTCCTGTTACTGGTGTCGGATCGGTTGCAAGCTCATCGCATGACTCAGACCTTGCAGCCGGGCACCGCTGCGGCCACGTCGGCCGCTGCCGGACCGGCAGATCAACCCGCCGCGTTCGGTGCGCGGCGGACCATCGCGGTGCTCGCGGTGTTGCTCACGGGGCAGTTCATGGCGGTGCTCGATGCCTCGATCGTGAATGTCGCCATTCCTTCTATTCGTACTTCGTTGCATACCAGTGGATCCGCGTTGCAGTTGATCGTCGCGGGGTATGTGATCGCCTACGCAGTATTGCTCGTGACCGGCGCTCGGTTGGGTGATCGGTTCACGCAGCGCCGCACCTTCATTACCGGGCTCGCGGTGTTCACCGTTGCCTCGCTGGCCTGCGGTTCGGCGTGGAACGAGTTCTCGCTCATCGTATTCCGATTCCTGCAGGGTGCCGGGGCGGCGGCGATGATTCCGCAGATCATGACCTTGATCCAGCGCAACTTCACCGGCAACGCCAGGGCCAAGGCACTCAGCGCCTACTCGGCGATCATTTCCGGCGGTATGGTCGTCGGCCAGGTGGCGGGCGGATTGATCGTCAATGCCGACCTGTTCGGGAGCAGCTGGCGCGGTGTATTTCTGGTGAATGTGCCGATCGGTGCGGTGCTGCTGCTGATCGCGCCGCGGGTATTGCCCACGGCGACCACGCAATTCGATCGGAAGCTGGATCTGGCCGGGCTGACCATGCTCACCATCTCGGTACTGCTGCTCGTACTGCCGCTGGTATTAGGACATGAGCAGAACTGGCCGCTGTGGACGTGGCTCGCACTGGGAGCCAGTGTGATCGGTGTCGGGTTGTTCGTGGCGATCGAGCGGGTGGTAGCGGCACGCGACGGTGAACCGCTGTTCGCACAGCGGGTGCTGAAGTCGCCGGGCCTGGCGCTCACCGCGGGCACGCTGTTCACGATCATGGCGACCTTCGGTGGCTGGATGTTCGTCATGGCGATCCACCTGCAGAGCACCCTCGGCTACACCGCACTGCACGCTGGTCTGCTGTTCATTCCGATGGGCGTGACCTTCGCACTGGCCAGTTTGAACTGGGAGCGCATCCCACATCGCCTGCACGCCAGCATGATTCCGTTCGGGCTGGTACTCGGCGCGGCCACCATGGTGGCGCTGGGCACGATGCTGCGCAATGGCGCCGACTTCGGGCCGCTACCGCTGGTCGTCTTCGGGATCCAGGGCATCGGCTTCGGGCTCGCTTTCAGTCCGCTGATGACCCGCACCCTGGCCAGGATTCCGATGGCCCTCGCCGCCGATGCCAGCGGCATTCTGGTGACCAGTGTGCAGCTCGGCATCGTGGTCGGGATCGCCTGCTTCGGGTCGGTTTTCCTCGGCCTCGCGGGCGGTACGATGCTGTCGGCCGCACACGCGTTGGGCGGCACCGCTATTGCGGAGGGCGTCACCGTATTGGTTGCCGCTGCGCTGTCTGCGCGCGCCGCGCGATAAGCGCGACAATCGATCCCGGATTCGCTTCGTCGTGAATCCGGGATCACCGCAATTTCGCGACCGACGGGTTCGGATCATCACGACGCAAATCATGGCGGTGCCGGACAAGTTTGACGATCGTCATACCAATGAGCGGAAAAGTCTTCGCGGTGGGCATCGAATTGGATGGCGAGGGATACCACCCGGCCGCGTGGCGGCGGGCCGCACATGCGCCCGACCAGTTGCTCACCGGCACTACGTTGCGCAAACGAGTGAGCGCGGCCGAGAATGCCGGTTTCACACTAGCCACCTTCGACGATTCGATCCTGCCACCCTCGCCGCATCCGGCCGGGCGAATCGACGGCGTGACGCGGGCTTCGTTCGTCGCGGCGACTACCAGCACCATCGGACTTGTCGCCACGGTCGCGACCACCTACGCGGAGCCGTTCCACACCTCGTCACAACTGGCCACGCTCGATTACGCCTCGCGTGGCCGTGGCGGGTGGATCGCGACGGCCGATCCCGCGGCCGCCACTGCCTGGGGACGACCGCCGCGCACTACCGAAGCGGAACTCGCACGCGAACAACGGGATTCGATCGAGGTCGCGCGGCGGCTGTGGGATTCGTGGGAAGACGATGCCGTGGTGCGCGACTACGCGGCGGGACGGTTCCTGGATCGAGACAAGCTGCACTACATCGACTTCAGCGGCGAAACGTTTTCGGTGAAGGGTCCGGCGATCGTGCCTCGGCCGCCGCAGGGGCAGGTGGTCGTCTTCGCGCACGACACGGGCGATGCCGACGTCATCCTGGTAACCGCAGGTGATCTCGCCCAGACGCTCGCCGCCGCCGATCGCGCGCGGGCCACCGGCGCACTGGTATTCGCCGAACTCGATGTCGCCCTGGACACTCCGGATGCGACGGCCGCCGAACGACTCGCCGAACTGGATAAATACGCAACCCCGAATCGCACCCAGCGCCTGACGTTCACGGGCTCCCCCGCCGAACTCGTACGTCTCATCACCGAACTCGCTCACCACCTCGACGGTGTGCGCCTGCATCCGGCCGTCATCGACGAAGACCTTCCGGCGCTGGCGCGCTACGTCCTGCCCGCACTCATCCGCGCTGGTGTGACCCACCGTCCGGTGCCGGGTTCGACGCTGCGCGCCAATCTCGGCCTGGAGCGGCCGATCAACCGTTATGCGAAGGATCAGCACTGATGTCCGAGGTTCCGTTTCCCGACGCACATGTCCATTTCGGCGTCTTCTTCCAGGGCGTCAACCACAGCACCATCTGGTCGGATCCGAGCAGCGGCTCACAGATCGACTTCGAAACCTTCCGGCATATCGTCACCACCGCCGAGCGCGGACTGTTCGACGCGTTCTTCCTCGGTGAGGGCCTGCGCCTGCGCGAGCAGAACGGACAGCTGCTCGATACCGATATCGCCGGGCGTCCCGATGCCATTGCCCAGCTCGCGGCGCTGGCCGGGATCACCAGCCGGATCGGTCTGGTCGCCACCCAGAACACCACCTACAACGAGCCCGCCGATCTCGCCCGCCGGCTCGCGGGTCTGGATCTGCTGTCCGGTGGACGCGCGGGCTGGAATGCGGTCACCACCGACAATGCCTGGACCGGTGCGAATTTCCGCCGCGGCGGCTTCCTCGACCACGCGCAACGCTACGAGCGCGCGGGCGAATTCATTCGCACGGCCCGCGAGATCTGGGATGCCTGGTCCGATAATGCGATCGCGACCTCGCGCCACGATACCCACTGGGCCGCACCGGATTCGGTTCGGCTGGTGACCCGCGACAACGAGCACTTCCAAGTCTCGATCACACCGACGCTGCCACGAAGCGCCCAGGGGCATCCGGTGATCTTCCAGGCCGGTGATTCACCCGCGGGCCGTGATTTCGCGGCGGCCCATGCCGAGGTCATCTTCTCCAGGCACGGAACATATTTCGAGGCCGCGCTCGCATTCGCGAACGATATTCGGACACGCCTGGAACATGCGGGCCGACCGGCCGATGACATCAAGATCCTGCCCGGCACCCAGATCGTTCTGGCTGAGCGGGAATCCGAGGTCGAGGAGAAGGCGCGCTGGGTGCTGGAGGGCCAATTCACCGGTCAGACCGCGCTGTCCCTGGTCGGGCAGGTGTGGGGTCGTGACCTGTCGGATCTGGATCCGGATGGTCCGCTACCCGCGGAT
The DNA here is from genome assembly GCF_044457245.1 of Nocardia sp. NPDC050630. Taxonomy (NCBI): domain Bacteria; kingdom Bacillati; phylum Actinomycetota; class Actinomycetes; order Mycobacteriales; family Nocardiaceae; genus Nocardia; species Nocardia sp. NPDC050630. The sequence continues at coordinate 1,041,512 of NZ_JBITGN010000001.1, read as the reverse complement.
GATCCGCAGCCCCGAGTGATTTCGGGTGCGCGTGGCGCCCAGCGCGACGGTCAGGATCCAGTGGCGATCGCGCGGGAGTGGCGGGCGCTGGCCGAGGCCAAGAATCTCTCGCTGCGCCAAGTCGCCATCGAGACCTCACAGCGGTCCGGATTCGCCGGGACACCGAGCCGAGTCGCCGACGAACTGACCCGCTGGGTCCGCCACGGCGCGACCCACGGGTTCAATATCTCGCCGTATCTGGTGCCCACCGGACTCGACGAGATCGTCGACTGGCTTATTCCGGAATTGCAGGAGCGCGGCTCGTACCGCACCGAGTACACCGGCACCACCCTGCGCGAACATCTCGGCCTGCGACCGCCGTCGACCAGGCGCTGACAACGCGTCCGATCCGCCAAAGATAGCCGGTTTGCCAGGAACCGAACCCGAAACCGCGTCTTACTCGTATGTTTGCCATACGCAGTGCAGATCGGAGTGGGACAGTGCAAGCAGGGGTTAGCGCGGATTATGTGATCGTCGGCTCCGGATCGGCCGGTGCGGTCCTGGCCAACCGGCTCAGCGCCGATCCGAATATTTCGGTGGTGGTGCTCGAGGCCGGACCGCCGGATAAGAACAAGTTCGCCCATATTCCGGCGGCGTTCGCCAAGCTGTTCCGCGCGGAGGTCGACTGGGATTACCTCACCGAACCGCAGCCCGAGCTGAAGAATCGGCAGATCTACTGGCCGCGTGGCAAAATGTTCGGCGGATCATCATCGATGAACGCGATGATGTGGGTGCGTGGCTTCCGGGCCGACTATGACGAGTGGGCGTTGCTGGCCGGGGACGAGTGGGGGTTCTCGGCGGCGGTCGAGCAGTTCCGCAAGATCGAGACCGTCGAGGATGCCCAGTATCCGGATGAGGGCACCACCGGGCCGCTGCATATTTCGCGGCAGCGCAGTCCGCGCGCGCTCACTGCGGCGTATCTGGCCGCGGTCGAGGAATCCGGATTCGCGGTGGAGCCGCCGAACCGGCCGCAGCCGGAGGGGTTCAGCGAGACCATGGTCACCCAGCGCGGTGGCAGGCGGTGGAGTACGGCCGATGCGTATTTGAAGCCAGCGATGCGCCGTCCGAATCTCACCGTATTCGCCGAGGCGCTCGCGTCGCGGATCATCTTCGAAACCTCGCCGGAAGGACGACCGCGCGCTACCGGTGTGGAGTATCGCAAGGACGGCGTCACGCAGACGGTGGCCGCCCGGCGCGAGGTGATCCTCTGCGGCGGTGCGATCAATAGCCCGCAGTTGCTCATGCTCTCGGGTGTCGGCGATGAGGACGAGCTATCGCGTCATCACATTCCGCTTGTGCACCATGCGCCCGAGGTGGGCGCGAATCTGCAGGACCATTTGGTGGCGGCGCTCGGCTACGGCGTCGAATCCGATTCGCTGTTCGACGCGGAGAAGCCGCGTCAGCTGCTCGATTACCTGATCCGGCACCGCGGCATGCTCACCTCCAATGTCGGTGAGGCCTATGGCTTCATTCGCAGCCGGTCCGATCTCGAATTGCCGGATCTCGAGCTGATTTTCGCGCCCGCGCCATTCTTCTACGAGGGTCTCGAGGATCCGACCGAACACGGGGTCGTGTTGGCGACGGTGTTGTTGCGGCCGCACAGTCGTGGACGGATTTCGCTGGGTTCGGCCGATCCCACCGCCAAACCGGTCATCGACCCGCGCTATCTCTCCGATAGCGGCGGTGCGGACCGAACGGCGATCATGTCCGGTCTGCGCGTATGCGCCGAACTGGCCGCCGCTCCGGCGCTGAAGGCGGTACTCGGACCGCTGATCTATCCGCCGCAGGCTCCAGCCGATCTCGAGGGCGCGATGGAGTTGACACTGAACGGCTACTCGCACACGCTGTACCACCCGGTTGGCACCTGCCGAATGGGCACCGACGCGAGCAGTGTCGTCACGCCGCGACTGGAAGTGCGTGGAGTGCACGGACTCCGCGTTGCGGACGCGTCGGTGATGCCGTTGCTGATCCGCGGGCATACACATGCGCCGAGCGTGTTCATCGGTGAGCAGGCGGCTCAGTTCATTCTGCGCGGTTAGTGCGCTGCCGTTGGCGACGGTGCTCGATGGGCGCTGGTTTGTTGCCGGTCGGGTCCGCCGGACTCGCCGCGGCGGCGGAATGTGCCGGGGCGGCAAAGTGGTCAATGGTCCCGCGGGTCCGTGCCGCAAATCGCGCTCGAAATGGCATGCGGTGCAATAGCGCAGTACATGCGTGCGTGCATAACATGCTGCACCGCACCGAGTGTCGAAGCGCCCCGCCCGGCCAATTGTTGCGACGGCGGGGCGGCTCGGGTCGTCGAGGCGAACCAGCTGGGGTCTCCGCCGAAAGGCGGTGCGATACACCTGGCAGGACGATGGCACCAGCCGGAGAGCGGCGCCGCAGCGCTCCCGCGCGACGTCGCCCGGGAGCGCTGCGGTGCCGGACAGCACGCACCCAGCGGCGCAGCGGCACCAGCGACGACGAGCACGCCGTATCCCCGTCAGGCGGCTCACTCGTCGGCGACCGCATCCGACGGCGCAGCGGGGTTGATCTGGGGCACTGCCGAGTCAGGCGTAGGCGAACAGGGCGAGGGAAGCTGCGGACAGGATCAGGTATGGCAAGGGATAAGCGAGGTCGGCGTACCACTTGGCTCGGATGATCGTGATTTCCGCGCCGAGGAAGTACAGGACCAGGCAGAGGGCGGCGGTGAGCCCGAGGGGCGGGAAAGCAAGGCCGATCAGGAGGCCGAGGCCGCCGAGCGCTTTCAGGATGGCCAGCGGGTTGAGAGTCCATTGCGGGAGGCCGTAGCCGCGCATGGTTTCGCGCACCTGATCGGCCTTGACGATATCGAAGCCGGCGGCGCCGCAGGCGGCTACGGCGGCGAGGATGGTGACGACGACATATGCGACAGACATGGGAACTACCCTCCGGGTATCTCGGTTCTGCGGGTCTGCGATCGTAGGATGGGCACCCGATCGCCTATTCACGTGACGGATGCCGACCGCGAAAGGTGACCGATGCACGCACAGGAACTGTTGGCGCGACGATTCGAGACGCACCGCGATCACCTGCACGCGGTGGCCTACCGGATGCTCGGATCGGCGAGTGAAGCCGAGGATGCGGTGCAGGAGGCGTGGCTGCGGCTGGATCGCTCCGACATGAGCGGTGTCGAGAATCTCGCGGGGTGGTTGACCACGGTGGTCTCCCGAATCTGCCTCGATATGCTGCGCTCGCGCACCACCCGACGCGAGGATCCGATCGATCGGCTCGCCGAACTCGGCGATACCGCCTCTGACCGCGATCCGGAAAGCGAAGCGGTACTGATCGATTCGGTCGGGCGCGCGCTACTGGTGGTGCTGGATACACTCGGTCCCGATGAGCGAGTGGCGTTCGTGCTGCACGATATGTTCGCCGTACCCTTCGATCAGATCGCGCCGATCGTCGGACGTACCAGCGCCGCCACCAAGAAGCTCGCCAGTCGAGCCCGCGTGCGGGCGCACGGCGATGCGACCGCATCCACCGCCGAACTCGCGCGGCAGCGGCATGTTGTCGATGCCTTCCTCGCTGCCGCCCGCAGTGGTGATCTCGACGCACTGCTCGCCGTCTTGGCACCCGATGTGGTGCGTACGGCCGAACCGGCCGCACTCCCCTCGGGCATGGCCCCGGTCGTGCGGGGTGCGCAGGCGGTGGCCCGCGAGACCGTCATCCTGGGCCGCCGCTCCCAGGTCGCCGCACTCGCGCTGGTCGATGGCGCGGTCGGCATCATTGTCGCGCCGCGCGGCAAACTGCTTCTCGCGCTCGCGGTTACGGTCCAAGACGATCGAATCGCGGGCTACGAGGTGATCGCCGACCCAGCCCGACTGCGGCAACTCGACCTTGCCGTGCTCCCGCAATTGCCATGAGCCAGAGGAGGTTCAGTTATAACTCGCCTAGGCCGTCGATCGGATCAACCGGCATCGGCAGCTGATGACTCCACTTCAGTCGCAGACTGCACCGTAGGAAGCCGAGCCGACCAACTTCGAGTATTTGGCCAGCACGCCGCGGGTGTAGCGCGGAGGCAATGGTTTCCAACCTTCACGACGGCGGTCGAGTTCTTCCGGGTCGATGAGAAGGTCGAGGGTGCCTGCGGCGACGTCGAGGCGGATCTGGTCGCCATCGTGGACGAAGGCGATCGGCCCGGCATCGACCGCCTCGGGGGCGACGTGGCCCACGCAGAGACCGGTGGTGCCGCCGGAGAAGCGTCCGTCGGTGAGCAGCAGCACGTCTTTACCGAGGCCCGCGCCCTTGATGGCCGCGGTGATCGCGAGCATCTCCCGCATACCGGGACCGCCCTTGGGCCCCTCGTACCGGATGACCACCACATCGCCCGCGGTGATCGTGCCGTCTTCCAGCGCGTCCATCGCGGCCCGTTCACCGTCGAAAACCCTTGCTGTACCGGTGAATACGTCGGAATCGAAGCCCGCTGACTTGACCACCGCGCCGCCGGGCGCGAGCGATCCGGCGAGGATAGTGATGCCGCCGGTCGGGTGGATGGGAGATGCCATGGCCCGCACCACCTTTCCGTCAGGATCGGGCGGGGCGATGGTGGCGAGGTTTTCCGCGACCGTGCCTCCGGTGACGGTCAGGCAGTCACCGTGCAGCAGCCCCGCATCCAGCAGCGCCTTCATCATCACCGGCACGCCGCCGATCCGGTCCACATCGGTCATCACATGACGCCCGAAGGGTTTCACATCGGCGAGGTGCGGTACCCGGCGGCCGATGCGCGCGAAATCCTCGAGTGACAGATCGACTTTCGCGTCGTGGGCGATCGCCAGCAGATGCAGTACGGCATTGGTGGAGCCGCCGAAGGCCATCACCACCGCGATCGCGTTCTCGAAGGCTTCCTTGGTGAGAATGTCGGCCGTCGTGATTCCCCGCCGCAGCAGTTCCACCACCGCCTCACCGCTGCGCCGCGCGTAGCCGTCGCGACGTCGATCGGTCGCGGGCGGTGCCGCACTGCCGGGCAGCGACATACCCAATGCCTCGGCCGCGCTGGCCATGGTGTTGGCGGTGTACATGCCGCCGCAGGCGCCCTCACCCGGACAGATCGCCCGTTCGATGGCATCCACATCCTCGCGACTCATCAGACCGCGCGAGCAGGCGCCGACCGCCTCGAACGCATCGATAATCGTCACTTCGCGCTCGGTACCATCGCTGAGTTTCGCGATACCGGGCAGGATCGAGCCCGCGTACAGGAACACACTCGCCAGGTTCAGCCGCGCCGCCGCCATCAGCATGCCTGGCAAGGATTTATCGCATCCGGCCAACAGCACCGAACCGTCGAGCCGCTCGGCCTGCATCACGGTTTCCACACTGTCGGCGATCACCTCCCGCGATACCAGCGAGAAATGCATGCCCTCATGTCCCATGGAAATGCCGTCGGAGACCGAAATGGTCCCGAATTCCATCGGATACCCGCCGCCCGCGAACACTCCCTCCTTGCAGGCCTTGGCGAGCCGGTCCAGCGACAGATTGCACGGCGTGATCTCATTCCACGAGGAGGCCACACCGATCTGTGACTTGCCCCAGTCGCCGTCGTCCATGCCCACCGCCCGGAGCATGCCGCGCGCGGCCGTCTTCTCCAGACCATCGGTGACATCGCGACTGCGCGGCTTGATATCGGGACCCTTCGGATCATTCGCCATGGTCACATCATTCCCCGCCGGTGTCCCGACCCGCTGCCGACCACGCCGATCGGCATGGAATTCGACCGCGCCCAGCAGGCTCGACGTCCCGATAGACCTCGGCCACTCGCGCCCGGGAGAGCCAGCGTCTCGACGATCAACGATGATCGCCCAAGCGAAGGTATCCGCAGACGAAGACGAGCCGTGCCATCAGTTGTATCGCGGCGGTGACGCTGACCACCGCTGCCAGGGAAGGCGTGTAGAGGAGCGCTAACAGGGCAGATCCTGCGAAGGCGGCCGAGCCCGATCCGGCGGCGAAAACACCGTAGGCGGTGCCGCGTCGATGAGCTGGGACCACCTCGGCGACGGCCACTCGGAGTGTCGATTCCTGGACGCCGACCGATGCCGCGACAGAGTCCACCTGATCTTGATCCCGCTCGCTCGCGGTTACCCCCTGATGCTGGCGAATCCCATGGGTGGGGTGGGGGATGGGCCCGTGCGGAGGACGGGGCGGAAGTCGGGGAGGGCGGGTAGTACGTCGGCGTTGCGGGCGGCGTAGCAGCGCACGCGCGGGAGTGCTCGGGTGACCTCGGCTCGTTCCACCGGTTCGGCATCGATGAAGCCGATGGTGTCCAGTTCCAGGCCCAGAGTGTGTGCGATCCGCAATAGCGACGCGGATTTGCGGCCCCAGCCGATCTCGATGGCCGAGAACATGTCATAGAGCCCGTGTCGATAGAGCTTTTTGAGAGTGAGGTCGCGGTCGCTGCGGCTGGCTACCGCGTGCCAGATGCCGCGCTCGTTGAGCTTCAGTAGCGTGCGCAGGGCGGCGGGGCGTGGTGCGCCGCTGGTGGCGTCGCAGACGACACCATCCCACAGCGTGTTGTCCAATTCCCAGACCAGACATCTCAGAGCCGGTGCCATCGCCTGCCCCTATCGGTTGCTCATTGTTGCCTTTCCTGCCGTGTCGTCGGCAGATGGGCTACTGCCAAAACCATCCAGCGAACGGCACGTGCCGACAAGCCCCCGCTTTCCGGGGAGCCCGTACGGCCGAGGTGATACTACCGACACCCCCGCGAATGCTCCTGTCAAAAGCCGTAGTAGCGGCGAACGAGCCGTTCATAGACCCGAGCGGGCGTGAATCGTCGGGTCCAGAACGAGAGCCGAACGTCGCTGCCGCACAGGTAGATTTGGCGAGGTTCGGGTGCTTCCAGGATTGCCCGCACCTTCCTGGCTACCGTCTCGGCGGATTGCCCGTGCTCCAGATATCCGGTGACGCGCGCCAATACCGAAGTCCGATCGGCCGTGTATGCCTCGATCGGATCGACAACGCGCGCAGCCGAATCGATGATCGGGGTGACCGTCCATCCGGGCGCGAGCACCGAGACGTGAATGCCGAAACCGGCGGTCTCCATCCGCATCGCCTCGCCGAGACGTTCGATGGCTGCCTTGGTCGCCGAGTACCAGCCACCATAGGGTTCGGCGATGGCCCCCGCACCGGAACTCACCACGATCACCCGTCCGTGGCCCTGCGCCCGCATGACCGGCAGCACTTCGCGCAGCACGCGGTGGGTGCCGATCACATTGGTATCGATGAGCGCGGCGGCCTCGTCCGGATCGGTCTCCTCCACCGAACCGACAATGCCGTAGGCGGCGAAGGTGACAACGGCATCGATGCGGCCGTGTCGGGCGTGCGCGGATTTCACCCAGCTCCGCACCGCCTCGGTGTCGCGAACATCGACCGCGCTCACACCATCCCGCGCGATCTTGTCGCTGCCCTCGACCGTATAGCCGACGCGCGCAAGGTATTCGACGGTCGCCGCGCCCATGCCGTTGGCGGCGCCGGTCACCAGGACAACGCTCACCGCGCACACACCCGCAACACGCGCGGCAGCACCTCTAACCGCGCCGATTCGACAATCGTGATCTCACCATCCAATTCGAGCGGCGCGGGTGCGGCAGGTCGCAGTTCCACCGCGGTGTCGCGACGGCAGGTGGCCAGCGCGGAACCCCTGAACTTGCCGCGGTAGAGACCGGCGATGAGGCCTAGAATGCGTGCCCGTCCAGCGGCTTTCCAGATATTCACATCGAACATGCCATCCGCGCCGGTTACCGGCGTGTCGTAGTACATACCACCGGCGAAGTGGACGCTCTTGAGCACACCGACATTTGTGATCGGCGCGGTGTGTACCCAGTCGGATCCGCGCAGGGAGACGGCAAGTGACTTGTGAGTGGCGATATTGCTCAGTGCGGTGGCGATTATGGCCGCCTCGACATTGCGGGATTTCAGCCAGCCGATCAGCCCGTGCGCTTGATTGAACGAATGATTTCCTGCCGCAACGAGTCCCATGCTCGCATTGAGTAGGAAGTAGCGGACCGTTCGGGTGCCGTCCGGGAGGAGCAGGGTAGCCTTGCCGACATCGACGAGTTCGGGTGCGCCGAGCCGGACCGGAACGTCGGCGATGCTGGTTCGCCCTGGTTTATGGAAGTCGTTGGAACTGCCGAGGCCGATCGCGCCCAGCGCGATCGCGTCCGCCCCATGCCGCGGTCGGTCGGTCGCCGGGTCCATGATCGCGTTGACTACCAGGTTGACCATGCCGTCGCCGCCCGCCGCGACGATCACCTCGGGTGGATCCGACTCGAGGCTCGCCTGCACCAGTTTGGTTGCTTGTTCCGCGTCACTGGGCATTTCGACGGTCAGATCGTTATTCCGTTCGCGCAGCACGTCTTCTACCGGACGCCACCTCCGCAGCGCCTTCCCGGCATTGGACTGCGGATTCAGGACGACGAGCATGATTTCTCCTCGATACCCAGCCACTCGCGCAGCCGAGGCCAATCCCCTATATGTACGAGCTTCGAATATTCCTGTGGGACAGACAATTTCGGCACATTCACCAAGAAGACGGGGATCCCGATTCGCGCCGCCGGTGCATCGTTGGCCGGGTCGTTGCCGATCATCACGCACTCCCCCGGCTCCGCGCCGAGCCGGTCGAGGAGTTCTCGATAGAACTCGATGCGCGGTTTCGAGCGGCGCATATTTTCACCGCTGGTCCGGTAGGCGAACGCGGACGGGTCGTAGCCGCCCCAGCCGAGCCGGGTGGCGACCGTGCTGTCCGGCCACAGCGGGTTGGTCGCGACTACTTGTACCGTGCCCGCTACTCGGAGCCGGGTCACGGTATCCAGTGCCGCCGGCTCCGGCGGAAAACAACGACGCAGGCGCGGAAAACCCGTTTCCGCCAGGCTCTTCAATTGCCTCGCCACCTCATCGGGTGCAAGGTCCAACCGCTCGGCGAGCAATCGGACCATGAACTCGGTGTTGGTGTGCTCGGTGTCGTTGGCCCGCACCTGCTTCAGCACGCCCGACAGCACACGCAGGAACCGATGCGGTGGGGCCAACTCGCGAAATGCCTGCGCGGCCGCCAGCGGCATCAGCGCCTTGAGTCGACGTCGATGCAACCGCACCAAGGTGCCGTCCAGGTCCCACAGCACTGTGCGGTTCATTCCTGGCTGTCCAGTACCGCTTGTAGATCGGCTCGGGTCAGGCCCAGCTGTGCCGCGTATTCGTCGATGCCGGGACGCGCGGTCGCGCTCGCGCCGATTCCGGCTCGGCTTGCCAGCTCCGAACCGTATGCGGCACCGAGATCGAAGACGGTCTTGGCCAGAGCCGCCGGAAACAGCCAGCGGCCCAGATCGCGCTGGAACACACGTGTCAGCCGGTAGGGTGCCGAGATTCGCGCGCCGAGATCCGATAGCGGCGCAGGGTCGCGCAGCGAACTCATCTTGCGCGCCTCCACGCCGGGCACCAGCAGCAGATCCGACCACAGGCGACCGAAGCGGTCGCGCTTCTCGCTCGCGACTGCGGTCATGTTGAATTCGGTATAGGCCTTTTCGATGCGTGAGGTGTAGGTGGAGCGGCTGCGCAGCAGGGCATGGATATCGGCGGTCTTGCGCGCGGTGTCGTAGCGGGTGAAGCGGTTGACCTTCGGCGCGATCCAGCCGGTCAATGCCGCGAACTCCGGTACCGGAACGAGTCGATCGGCCAGCGAAAGGGCGTGGTACATCAGGTTTTCGCTGCCCGCCTTGGCGATTTCACCGGCCAGCAGGTCGTAGTCGAGGTCATCGGCATAGCGAGCCAGGTTCCAGATGTCGGCGAGTTCGCGCACACCGGTCTTGTAGTAGGGCAGGTGGATACCGAGGTGGTGCAGATTGTCCTCGTGCGACATCGCCCAAGCGGGCACACCGTAGAAGTCGATGCGCCGCACGCGCTTCCAGATGGCGGTGTAGTCGACGGTGTACGGGGCCAACGGGGTGATCAGGCCCCAGTGCGTGCCGACGACGAGCGATCCGTCGCGGGAGACGAACGACGGCAGGTGGTGTGAGCGTTCGGCGCGGACCTTCGGCGCCTTGCCGAGCAGTTCGGAGGTGGCGAAAAGACCCAGCTCACGGTAGATCTCGATAACCGTGTCGACCTGATCGAGTTCGACGAGGATGTCCAGATCGTTCATGCGCTTGTAGCGCGGGTCGTGGTAGATCTGCGCAGCGAACAACATGCCCTTGAGCACCACGCACCGCACACCGCGTTCGTCGAAGCGGCGCAACAGTTCGCGGGCACCGGCCAGGCGTCGCTCGTTCACGGCGGCAATGTGATCGGTCACGCTGGCGAAATGTGCGCGCACCAGCCCCGGAACGCGTTCGTAGAGCTGCTCGGATGCCAACCGGCGTTGTACCAGCGGGACAGTCGCATTGAGTTCGGCGAGTTCGAAAACTTCGGCCCAGTCCGTGATCTCATGTGCGAGCTTCGCCAATGCGGCGCGCTCATCCTGGCTCGGATCGGCCAGTGCGGCGTGCACCAGCAGGCGTTCGGAAGCCGTGCCGCCCGCGGCGATTTCGGTTCCGTTCATATCAGCGGATTCCTTCTTCGGTGGGACCGATTTGTTCGGGGTGGAAGCAGAAGCGGCGGGCCACGGCGGAGATCTTCTCCAATGCGAAATCGAGCTGATCACGACTGAGGGTGGCCATCATGCTGACCCGAAGCCGCTGCTGTTCGCGCGGGACCGCCGGGAATTCGACCCCGTTGACGAACACGCCCTCGGCGTGCAGTGCCGCGACAACCTCCGCGACGGCGAGGCGCTGCGGCACCAGGATCGGGATGATCGCGGTCTGCGGATCGACCGCGAAACCCATTCGGCGCAGTTCCCGCACGAAATAGTCGACGTTGTCGTGCAATCGGCGAACTCGCTCCGGATGCGCGTCGATGAAATCGATGGCGGCGAGTACCGAGGCGACGACCGCGGGTGCCAGCGACGCCGAGAACATGTACGAGCGCGCGAAGAACCGCAGCGTGTCCACCAGATCCTTCGAACCGGCGACGAAACCGCCGGTGGTGGCGAACACCTTCGAGAATGTGCCCATGTACAGCTCGACCGATCCGGAACCCATGCCGAAATGTTCGGCGGTGCCATGACCGTTCGCGCCGAGCACACCGGTGCCGTGCGCGTCGTCGATGGCCAGCCAGGCCCCGAACGAATCGCACAGCGCCCGAATTTCCGGCAACGGTGCGATATCGCCGTCCATCGAATACACGCCCTCGACGGCGACCACTATGTTGGCGCCCGGATTGCGCCACCGGATCTGCATGAGCCGGTGCCGCAGATGCCGAAGGTCGTTGTGCTCGAAGGCCATCGAGCGGACCCGCCCGAGTTGGATGCCGTCGTAGAGGCTGGCGTGGCTCTGCTCGTCGTAGAGCAGGATGTCACCGTTGCGCAGCAGACCGGTCACCCAGCCGACATTGGCGGCGTAACCGGAGGAGAACACCAGTGCGGATTCGCAGCCTTTGGTCTCAGCGAGGCGCTCCTCCAACCGCCGATGCACCGAGGTGGTGCCGTTGAGCAGTGGCGGCCCGCCGTGGCCGACACCGAATTCGCGCACGGCCCGGACGGCAGCCTCTACGATCTCCGGTTCATTGCCGAGGCCGAGGTAGTTATTCGACCCCAACATGATCAGGTCGCGGACCGCGCCGCCGTCGGGATCGCGGACCTGCACCACCGGACCCGCCGGTCCGGTGATCTCGCGCAGGACGAATCCGGTGCCGCGCGCGTTGGCGACATAGGGCCGGAACTCCTCGAAGCGCTGTTCGAAGGTGTGCGCGGCGGGATCGAGGTAATGTTCGAGGCTGAAATTCTCGCCGTGCGCGGTATCGTGCGGTGCGGCTGCGGTGGATGTCATGAGCTGTGTTCCTCAACGATGGTTGCGGTTCCGGCCTTGCCGTCGAGAATCAGCACATCCCCACTTGCGACCAGCCGGGTGATGCCAGCGACGCCGACGACGGTGGGGATGCCGAGTTCGCGGCCGATAATGGCGGTGTGTGAGAGCGGGCTGCCTTTCTCACTGACCAATCCCGCGGCAGCCACCATCAGGAAGACCCAACCGGGATCGGTGCTGGACGCGACGAGAATCTGCCCGTCGACGACCACATCCGGTTCCGGAGTGGTCAACACCAGTGCCGGGGCTTCGACCCGGCCTGGCGCACAACCGATTCCGTGCAGCACACTGCCGGAATCGCCGGTAGGGGCCGGATGATCGAAGGCCGGATCGTTGATGCCGACGGCCGCGATTCCGGCCGTGACGATTCGGGAGGGCAACTGCTCGGCGCGCCACCGCTCGTGGTCGCTCTTGCGTGTGGCGACCGTACGTGCCGCATCGGTATCGACCGCGGTGCCACGGGTGAGGGCCGCGATCTCCTCGTAGGTGAGCCAGAAGATATCGCGCGGATCCTCGAGCAATCCGGCCGCGTGCATCTGCCTGCCGTATTCCCGGAAAACCCGTTTGACCAAACCGAAGGATCGGCTGCGGCCCAGCCGCATATTCTCGCGCTGTTTCACGTGCTCGCGCGCGCGGCCGAGTGCGAACCGGAATGCCAACCGTTGCGGGAGCTTGCCACGGAAGAGTCTCGCAGCCGTGCGCTCCGCCTCGCGCCGAATCTGCTTCTCTCGGGCCACCATTTCGTCGATGTTCTGACCGCCACGCAGGTAGTTGCGCAGCATGGGAACCAGTCGCTGCGGATGTTCGCTCAGCGGATCGGTTTCCAGCTTCAACTCGTCGACGGTACGGTCACCGAACAGGTTGATATGCCGCAGACATGCACTGTGGAAGTCCGCGAATTCGGGCTGCGCCAAGGCTTTCCATACCTCATGCGGCTCCAGCGGACCCTCGAACAGCTCACGCAGCGCGGTATCCGCGCGGACCGTTGCGGTCAGGGCGAGCGCTGAGCGAACCGGGTCTACGCTGTCGACGCCCTCTTCACCACAGAACAATTCATTGCGCAGGGTGATGGCCGCTGTTTCGGTGAGGCCTTGGCGTTCCAGCAGCAGACCGACGACGTGGAACATCTGCTGGGCCAGAAAGTCATTGAAGATCTGCACCGCGTAGGCGGGTACGAGTTCGTGCAGGCAGCGCTCCATCCACTCCAGCAGTGCTTCCGGATCCCGTTCCCGCTCCGGTGTTTCCGGGTTCAACCGGTGCTCCAGATCCGCGGTGAACAGCTGAAGTTCGGTGAAGAATGCGCGCAGCCGCCGCGGTAGCCGCAACCAGCCAACGGTGATGATGGCGGCGATACGTAACCGCAGCAGATACATCTCAACTCGTGCCCGACCGCGTTTCGGCGCGGACGGCCGCTGGTAGCGGTTCTCGATATTGAGTGCCGCCTCCCAGCCTTCGATGGCGAACTCCATGCCCGGTATCTGCAGGAACAGCCGGTACCAGTTGCTGATGTTGTAGTAGATGCGGCCGTGCGCCGTACCGACCAGATAGGGGTACAGGCTCGCCGTGTTGCGTTCGACGATGGCGTCGGTGGCGCCGAAATCCTTGTGGCAGGCACGGAATACCTGTTCGTAGGCATTGCGCAGGATCGAGAAGGTCAGTGGGCTGGATACACCGGGGTAGGACTCGGCGACATTCACATTGTCGAAAATGGTTTCGCGGGCGCCGGTCGCGGTGATCGGGCGGGCTTGGAGTAGATACAGCACGCCGTTGGCGTCATAGGCCCACTCGATATCCTGCGGAACACCGAGTTCTTCGGCCAATCCCGTTGCGATGTCGACGAGTTCGACCACCTGCGCGTCGGTGAGTGCCGGATCGGTGACGGTGGCGATCTGTTCGACGACGGTTCCGGAACCATTGGCCGCGACCACGACCCGGCTCTGCTTCTCGGCCACCGAACGGGACACGATCGTGCGCCCTGCGGTGTCGACGAAATAGGTATCGCATTCCACGGTTCCGGCGACCACACCTTCGCCGAGACCCAGAGCTGCCGAGACGACCGCCTCTCCCGGATCGCCGGTCTGCGGGTTGCAGCTGAAGGCGACGCCGGAGACCGCGCTGTCGATCAGCACCTGCACCAGGACGGCGCAGTCGATTTCGGTGTTGTCCAGTCCACGATGTACTCGATAGAACAGCGACCGCTCCGAGTAAGCGGAGGCCAGCACCTCCAGCACGGCCGAGGAAACGTCCGCCGGGGCGACATTCAGCAGGGTGTCGAGTTGGCCCGCAAAGGAGTCCGTCGCCGAATCCTCACCGCTGACCGAGGAGCGCACCGCCACCCGAGCATCGGATTGCGATGTGCGATCCACGATTTCCCGCACATTCGCACCCAGCTCGGTACTGATCTCCGCCGGAATTTCCTGAGCCAGGATGATCGTGCGGATCTCCCCCGCCACCGCACGCAACGACGCGGGGTCGGTGTGAACGAGCGAAGCCAGCTCCGCGGTGATGGATTCACGGATCGGTCCGAGAATGCGCGCACACGCGGTGGCGCTCAGCACCACGAACGGTGGCACCCGGTGGCCCGCCGCCACCAGTCTGCCGAGATTCGCGGCCTTGGCGCCCACTTGCGTCGCCGTCGTCGCATCGGCGGCCAGTGCGATATCGCTGACGATTGTTCCGGTCATTGCGCGGCCTCCCGCATGGTCGTGGCCGTCGGCACCGCGGGCGCACGCCGGGTGAGCCGCACGAGTACCGGATCGGGGGTATTGGAGATCTCCGGGTTTTCCCGCACCCGCATCCCGTTGACGAGTTGGATCTCATAGCGGGCCAACAGCATTGCGATGCCGACCCGGACCTCAGTCAGTGCCATATGCTGGCCGACGCACAGATGTGCCCCCCAGCCGAACGGGAAGTAGCGGAACGGTGGACGGAGCTTGGTCTGCTCCTTGGTGAACCGGTCCGGATCGAAGGTCAGTGGTGAATCCCAGAATTCGGGGAAGCGGTGGTTCACGAACGGGCTGATCACCACGATCGCGCCCGGTCGCAGATCGAAGCGGTCGAAGCTATCCGGTTCGATGGCGGTGCGGCTGAATGCCCACGCCGGTGGGTGCAGGCGCATGGCCTCGTCGATCGCGCGTCCGGTCAGCTCCAGCGCGGGCAGCGCCCGGTCGACATCGGCCGATGCGAGGGCGATATCTATCTCGCCGCGCACCCGGGCGAGCACCGTCGGATTGCGAGCCAGTTCGTAGATGGTCCACGCCATCGCACCACCGGTGGTCTCGTGTCCGGCGAGCAGGAAGGTGAGCACCTCGTGACGCAGCTGCGCGTCATCCATCGCATGCCCAGCGTCATCGCGGGCCGCGAGAAGTCGGGCCAGCAGGGACGTCGTTTCGGCGTCGGCGTCCCGATGTCGCTGAATAACGCTGTCCACCACGCGATGTAGTCGTTCACGAACACCATGGAAGCGCCGATTGGCGGGGGTCGGCACCTTCGGTGGCACTTGAATGGGTGCGGCCATATGCCGCATCACCCACGAAACGCCTTCGCGCACATCGTCTTCGATCTGGGGCAGCACACCATCGATATCGGAGCCCATAACCGCGCGGCACACCACATCCGCCGCGAAGCTCATCACCTCGGGGACCAGGTCGAAGATCGCATCCGTCGCCGCGTACGCATCGAGACGATCGAGCATCCGCTGTCCACACTCGACCATGAGCGGGATCTCGGTGTCGACGTGGCGGCGGGAGAACGCGGGTTTGATCAGGGCGCGCTGGCGTTTCCAGAGTTCGCCGCCGCTGGTCAGCAAGCCGGGGCCGAGCAGGTAGTTCAGACTCTGGTAGCTGATGCCCTTCTCGTACTTGGCCGCATTGGTGACCAGCACCTGATTGATATGTTCCGGCTCGACCAGCAGGTGCAGCTGCTGATGCACCAGGCGTAGCCGAACACTGCCGCCGTGCGCGACAGCCTGTTCGTAGAACAGGGCGAGCGGGTCGGCGCGGTAGTCCGGATACGCACCCAGTGGATGGCGCAGTGCCGGACCTCCGAGTCGTTGGCTCATGCCGCGCCCCCGGCACCGACCAGATCGTCCTCGACCAGGAACAGCCGTCGGGCCTCCGCGCGCTGCACCTTGCCGCTCGTCGTCTTCGGAATGCTGCGCGGGGGCACTACCCGAACCCCGGCGGGCAGCACACCGGTGCGCTTGCTCACCGCGACGCGCACCGCTCGGCGCAACGCGTCGTGTTCGGTGGCCTCCGCACCGGATTCGACAATGAGATGCAACTCCTCCGAAAGCCCTTGGGTATCGGCGTGACCAACGGCCGCGACACCACCGAGACGCACACCAGCGACTTCCTGTGCGGCGAGCTCGAAATCGGTGGGCAGGTAGTTCGCGCCGCGGATGATGATCAGGTCCTTGTGCCTACCGGTGATGCGCAGCCGACCGTCGCGGAGGTAGCCGATATCCCCGGTGTCCCACCAGCCGTCCCGAGTCGCGGCCGCGGTCTGTTCGGGCAGCCGGAAGTAGCCGATGGTCATCGACGGCCCACGGAATTGGATGCGACCGACCACGTCCGCACCGCACAGCACGCCGTCCTCGTCGACGATGCGCACCTCGGAACCGGACAGCGGTGCACCGCAGTCGACGATATGCATCGCGTCGAGATCGTTCTCCGGAATCTCCAGGGCCACACCGTTTCCGGTAAGCGCTCGGCGTGACACCGAGTCATAGGCGACCGGCGCATGCGGGCGATTCACGGTGACCGCGAGGGACGCCTCGGCCATGCCGTAGCAGGGCACCAGCGCGTCTTTCGGCAGTCCCCAGGCCGCGAACCGGTCGACGAAGCTCTGCACGGTCGGCGGATGGATCGGTTCGGCGCCGCAGAACAGGAACCGCCAACTCGACAGATCCACACCCTCGAGTTCGGCGTCGGTAACCCGCGCCGCAGCATATCCGTAGGCGAAATTCGGCGCCGCCGTGAATGTTCCGCGATACCGTCCGACCGCACGCAACCAGTCCCCCGGACTGCGCAGGAATCGACTCGGCGGCATCAGCACCGCGTCGATACCACGGAATACCGGTGTAAGGAACCCACCGATGAGCCCCATATCGTGATGCAGCGGCAGCCAGCCGACCCAGGTATCGCCCGCACCCATCGCGGCGGCCTGTGCGATCTGTTCGCAATTGGCCGCCAAATTCGCATGGGTGATCTGCACACCTTTCGGCGTTCCCGTCGAGCCGGAGGTCGCCTGGATGAATGCCAGATCGCCTGGTTCGGGGAGTCTGGGTGCCAGCGTCGGCGCATCGGATGAACAGGCCGAGGCGTGCAGCACATCGCCATCGATGACGGCAACGGCGTCCGGCAGTTCTCCCCCTGCGAGGACCGACCCGGTCGCGACCACCGCCGCTGGTTCCAGATAGCTGAGCAGCCGAGTGAACTTGTCGCGGAAGATATCCGCCGAACCGAATCCGCCCGGCGTCGCCACCGCGGTCGGCACCGCACCGAGCAGCAGCGCACCGAAGAATGCCGTGACGAACTCCGGAGAGGTGGGCAGACACAGCATCACCCGATCGCCCGGCTCGACACCCTCTGCGGCCAACGCGGCCGCGGTCCTGCCCGCCGCCACCACGAGATCATTGTGTCGCCAGGCGATTTCACCGTCGTGGTCGCCGCGCTCCGGTACGAAGATCGTCGATGGCGCCGACGCTCCACGCTCGGCATTGGCCAGCAGCGCGTGCACGATCGTCGGATGCGCAGGAACCAATGTCGTCACTGCCCACCCCGCACGTAACGCACGATCTCGCCGACCGTATTCAACTGTGCCGCGGCATCTTCCGGAATGACGATGCCGAATGCCTGCTCCAGCTGAATCGTCAGCTCGATCGCGGTCGGCGAATCCAGTCCGTAGTCGATCAATTGCGCGGACGCGTCGATCTCATCCGCCGAAACCCACAGCACCTCACCGACAATGGCGCGCACCCGCGCCTCGGTTTCAGTGGCCGGGGTACCTGCCTGTGTACTCACCCGAGTAACTTCCCTTCGGTCACGCAGGCGCGGACCGACTCCTCGAGATCGACGCCGTCGCCGGTGTCGATGCGATGGAATCCCACTTCGGGGAAGGCCACCGCGAGGTTGTCGCGCACCTGTAGATATCCCTCACGCAGGGCTGCGAGCCGCTCTGCTGTCTCATGGGCCTCCTTCGGCCCGTTCCCCGAACGTTGTGCGCAGCGTGCCGCGGCCTGTTCCGGCGGTGCGTCCAGCCAGAGCACAGCGTCGGGCAGTGTGGTGCGAAAACGGTCAGCGAAGCCGGGGACGGATACGGTCACGTCCCGGCGCACCAGATCCGCGATCTCCGACAGCAGGTCCCAGATATCCGGGGAGCTGCCCAGACGCCTGGATTCCGACCGCTGCCAAGCGAGAATGTCATCGAAGGTGCCCGGCCGATGGCGTTCCAATATGGCAGCGATCTCATCGGCGCGATCGTGGCCGTTCCATTCCGGGCGGCCCAACGCGACATACAGCGGCCCGTAGACCAGCAATTCGATCAGTGGATGCCGCTCGAATACCAGCACATCCGGCGACCAGGTGGTCAGGAAGTGGCGTTCCACCGGGCCGAACAGCGTCATCTGCAGATACATCGCGGTGGCCTTCATTTCCAGGCTGCCGATTTCATCGCATCCGACGCTGAAGGCCTTGAATTGCTCGGATAGATCCGTCAGCGGCACATTCCTGGTGTTGTGGAAGTCCGGACAGGTCATCGATGCGAAAGAGTCGGTGCCCGGGGTCATTTCGCGCAGCCGCGCCATGACCGAGGATTTGCCCGAACCATCGATGCCGACGATCGCGACGCGACGGGTCACCGGTCGTCCTCCCGTAGTTGAGCGAGAACGGCCTTGGTGATGTCGGCGGGTGCGTCGGTGCCGTCGAGTCGGAGCCAGCCGAATTCCTCCGACAAGGCCTCCAGCGCGTCGTGACTGCGCCGCTGGAACGCCAGGAATTCCTCCTCGTCCCCGTAGCCACTCTCGTAGTCGCTGCGCAACTGCTTGCGCCCCAACGCATCCTGTGGACTCACCGCGAGATAGAAGGTGCGATCGGGTTCCGGGAATCCAGCCGCCAGCTTGCGCAGCACCGCCGCATCGCCGCCGTGCGCGACCTCGGTGGCGAAGTACTTGTACCAGTAGGCATTTGCCAACAGGATGTCCGGGCCGCGTTCGGCGGCGAGATCGAAGGACAACTGCATGGCGTGGAACAGGAAGTGCGCGCGACTGAGCGGGGACAGCAATTTGAGATAGTCGTAGATCTCGGCGGGACTGCGCCAGGGCAGCTTCGAGGAGACCTTCGGATCCAGGAATGCGTCCCAAATAGTCACGGCGGCAACGCTTTGGCCCTGTGCCTCGAATTCCGCGGCGATGCGGGCAACCTGGGTGGTCTTACCCGATCCGTCGGCACCGGCGATGCAGATCAGGCGTTTGCGTGCGGTCAGTGGTTCGTCCGTTCTAGTGGCTGCCGGGCATGGGTGCTCCGGGGGTTTGGGTTGTTGTTCGGGGTCACTTGGTCGTAGCGGCACCGCACGCGCAGGCGCGGCTGGTGCATTCGATGACAGGATCGGCGGCTCGTCTGGGACCGGCCGCGGACGCTTCTGTTCCGGTTCCGGAATCGGCGCCTTGTTCAACTGCTCCGGTTCCGCGGAGCTGACGTGCAATCCGTGCGCGTGGTCGCCTTGACCGGACGCAGGCGCAACCGGCTCGGATGCGGTCTGCACCACGCTGATCACACCGGCACCGCCGTCGACCCGAATCCGCTGACCCGAGCGCAACGCGGTCGTCGCACCCGCGACATTCAGCACCGCTGGTATTCCGTATTCGCGGCCGATAACCGCCGCGTGCGAGAGCATCCCGCCCACCTCGGTCACCACGGCGGAAACCAGCCCGAGCGCGGGCGTCCACCCGGGATCGGTGAAGCGAGTCACGAGGATGTCCCCCTCGCGCAGCTGGTCGATATCGGCGAGCGAGGTGATCACCCGTGCGGTGCCCTCGGCGATACCGGGACTGCACCCGAGTCCGGTCAGATCGCCGTCGCCGATCTCGCGGACCGCGCCAACGGTGACTCCGCCTCCGAGCTCATGCGGTGGCACCAGGTCCCGGTAGCCCGCGTACACCGCACGGCGATAAGCGATCCGCGGGGCGAGTGTCGAGATATCCACCCGTCCAGCCGCGAGATCGCAGAGCTCGTGGATCGACAGCTGGAACACATCATCGGCCTGCTCGACCGTGCCTGCTGCGGCTAGGCGCACCCCGGCCTCGACGACATACGCCCGCACGACCGCATAGCACTGCGACGAGAACTCCCGCATACGTTCACGCGCAACGAGATACCGCCGCATCCGCTCGACCTGCTTATCCAAAGCCTTGGCGTACTTCACTCGAGTGAGCGGCTTGGCCCGCAACCGCGCGCGCACCGCAGCGAGTTCGTCTTCGTAGCGTTTGCGCTGATCCACCAGCGTCACATCCGGATCCGCTGGCGGCGTGCCGTGTTCGAGCATGACCGCGATCATCGAGCGCACCCGTTCGGGTGCCTCCGACCAGCGCGGGCTGGTGAGATCGAGTTCCGCATCGGCGTGGAAGCCCTGCTCGTCGAGGAAGGCATCGAGCGCCATTACCCATTCGCGACCATCGAGGCCGTGATCACGTGCCACCCGGTGCAATTCGACGATGCCGCGCTGCAGCTGCATGTGGCTGATATCGGCGAGCCCGCCCATCAGGTCGATGGCCGAGGTGGTCGCGCCGGTCGCGGCATCCACCTTGTCGAGCAGTTGCTTGAAGTCGGTCTGGACGCTCGAGTTGTTGTAGATGGTGGTGAAGTAGGTGCGCTCGGTGGCGGCGTGGAAGGTGAGCAGGCAGTCCGCCAGATCCGCGACGAAGGTTGCCTCGTCGGTCCGCGGCAGTTCGCGTACTCGCTCGCGCCACGCCGCGTATTTCGCGGGCCATTCCGCTGCGAACGCGTCTACCGCAGCCAGTTGATCCTGGTAGCTCTTCTGCACCGCCAGCGCCGCGGGCAGCGCCCTGGCGATCGTCTTCGCGTTCGTCGGAGTGCGGTGCGGACCGTCGGGCCCGTAGTCGTTGAGCACACCGAGGTCGTCGTCGAAATGCTGTTCGTCGAAGCCGGGAATGCGGAAGAAGCACTTCTTCACCGCACTGACATTCCAGTAGGCGCGGCCGTAGTACATGGCCATCCAGTCCGGTTCCACGCCCGGCTCGGCAAGCTTCAACCGCTCGAAGAACTGCTGCATCGAATACTGGAAGGCGTTGTCGTACAACGAGAACATCATCGGCGTGCAGACCCGCGCCGAGACGCCGCCATCGCGTAGATCGGCATCGGAGAACTGGTCGATGTCGGTACGCCAGGTGATCGCGGTAATGGCCCGCGCCTGGAGCAGCCATAGTTTCCCGTCGCCGTCGATGGCCCATTCGATGTCCTGCGGGCGGTGCCGGTGCGCCTGCACCGCGAGCATGAGGGCGGCGAGTTCGGCTGTGGTGGTGGCATTCAGCTCGACATCCTCATCGCCCGCGTCGCGCTCGACCACCGTGCCGTCGAACAATCGCAACGTGAATCTGGTCGGCGTGACATGTCCGGAGACGAGTCGTTCGCCGAGTCCCCGGCAGGCTTCGACCACCGCGTGGTCCTCGATACCGGTAAACGCATCGATGCTGAATCCGACACCGGCACACCGCGCGTCGACCATGCGCTGCACCAGAACGGCAACTGAAGCACCGGCTTCTCGATAGCCGCGCCGGGCGAGGTAGGTACGAACTCGCTCGTTGTGCACCGACTCTCGGCACTGCTCGATATGTTTGCGCAAGGTCGCGATATCGGTGATGTCGAGATACGACTCGTACTGACCAGCGAAACTCGCGTCATCGAGGTCTTCGAGCACACCACTCGAACGCGCGGCGACCGGGAAGCCGCCCAGCGCACGGACCCAGCCGTTCAGGTCGTCATCGGATACCTCGGCCAGATCGAGATCGGCCGTAACGACGAAGCCGGGCGGCACCTCGAATCCAGCCATGATCAGTTCGTGCAGAGTCCCTGCCTTGCCGCCGGCGCGGTCCGGTGCGAAATCGGCCGCGCCGAGGAACATCACGGCGGGGACAGCTGCGGTAGGTGTTTCGGACACGGTGGGAGCTCCTGTCGGAAGCAGAACCGGGCGCACATCGTGACGAGCGGCCAGGTCGCGTGCGGCGAGTACGCCTGCCACGGTCAGGCCGCCATAGGACGGACTCGCCGTGCGCGGTTCGAAACCGAGCAGAACGGTTTCGGCCATACACGCGTAGACGACCCCGGCGGGCAGTCCGGTTTCGGGAAACGGGGGTGTCTGGCCCAGCGGTAGCGCCATGCGCCCGCCGGAGACCAGGGTGATATTCGACTGCTGGGACACCGCGGGTTCCACATCGCCGGGGACCGCGAGATCGACCACGAGCACCGGATGGTCATCGGCCAGTACTTCGGTGGCAACCACGGGCACGGCCGAATTCGTGGCGGTGAGGACGATGCGACAGGTACGCAGGGCGGCCAGGTCCTCACTGACCACTGCCACTCCGGGTAGGCCAGCGGCCACCCGCTCCAGCCGGGACGCCGACCCGGCACGACCGACGAGGGTGACCGAATCAGCGACTGGCGCAAGCAGTTCGGCCATTACCGCGCCGATATTGCCGAGCGCACCGAGAATGCCGATCCGGCGCTGCCCCGGTTCGAGGCGGGCGAGTTCGGCACGAACCACTTCGTAGGCACACGCAGCGGTGAGCGAATTGCCGGAGGTCACCTTGACGGCGTCCTCCACCACATCGCGCGAGGCATCGGTGACGATGGAGGTGTACCCACCGAGCCCGATGACGCTGGCGCCCAACGCGACTGCCTGATCTACCGCCTCGAGCACCAGATCGCGCAACCAGGCACGATGTCCGGCGCGCTGGCATTCGATGATCTGCTCGGCCGAAATCGGCACCGCGATCAGGCATACCTCTACCACCGCGCCGGTCGGCGACGTGACGATCTGTCTGGTCAGTTCGAAGGGTTCGGCCACCCCGCGCAACCGTTCGAACAGTGCGGCGAATTGGCCGTCGGACCATCCGGCCAGTTCCGGTGCGAATCTGCGCAGATCCGCGGCGTCGGGCAGATTGGCCAGGAATACCACCCTGGTCGGGGCGTTCCAATCGCGGGCGACCTCGTGGGTGCGTCGCCGCGATGGCGACCTGCGTTCCGGTACCGGCCAATTCGTGGTGACCGGTGCGGCCAAGTGTGCGAGCAGTTCGGCGTAGTCGCCGCGGTGCAGCAGTGCGGCGAGATCATCGAGCGCCGTCGTCAGGCGGTCCAGCTCAGCGTCGGCGAGAAACGCCGAGGGCTGGATGCGCAGTGTGGTCGGCGCGGAAAGTGTTGGCAGCATGCGGATCCGGTGGCTGTGCAGCAGATATCCCGCCACCACGTACCCGAACATGTCCGGATCGCAGATCTCGCGCAGCAGCGCCGATGTCGGTTCCGGTGGTGACAGTTCGATGCCCTGCAGCAGCCCGCGCCCCCGCACGGCGACGATCTCCTTGGGCCAGCGCAGCGCCACCGCATCGAGTCGCGATCGCAGTCGCGCACCGGTATCGATGATGCGGATCTGGTTGTCCCGCAGTAGGTCCAGTGCCGCGTCGGCGATCGCGCAGGACAGATCGTCATCGGCGAAGGTCGAGGTGTGGTATCGACCGAAGTCGGCGATCGAGCGTTGCTGGTCGACCAGCAGCGCCGAGATCTTCGCCAGCCCGCCGCCCAGCGATTTCGAGAGCAGGTAGTAGTCCGCGTTCACCTGCGACGGCGATGAGGCGAGGAAGGTTCCGGTGCGGCCCATGCCTGACTGGATCTCGTCGAATACCAGGGCCGCCGTGTGCCGATCGGCCAACACGCGCAGTGCGCGCAGAGTCGCGTCCGGAACCTCGCGGACACCGCCCTCCCCCTGGATCGGCTCGGCGAATACCGCGGCGATCGGCGAGATGCCGGTCCGCGATCGCACCGGCCGACCCATGCCGTCGAAGGTGATCCGGCTTACCGGCCGCAGCTCCTCAGCGAATGCGTTGGCCACCGCGTCCGGTACCCAACTGTCGAGGCTGCGCCGTTCCGGGCCGGGGACCACCAGGTCTACGGGCGTATCGGCCTGCTCGGTCAGGGCGAAGGCACCGGCTGTCTTACCGTGGAAGGCTCCGGTCAGCGAGACGAAAACCGGGCCGCGCCGTCGCAATTCGTCGACCACCCGCAGCGATTCGGTGAGAATCTCGGCGACCGAGCGGTCGTCGTCGGATCCGTTGTCGGCCAGGGCAATCGGACGAACGTCGTGCATACCGTCGCGCCGAACCCGGCGCAGGGTGCGCCGCAGTTCGGTCTCCAGATCGTCGAGGGCGCGGGCGTGCGCCACCGCCGCGTGCCGGATCGCCGCCTCCACCGCGTCGGCACCAGTGGACCCGAAGGTCACCACATACTCGCGACCACGCTCGGCGGCCACCGCTTCGGAAAGTCTTCGGGCAAGTCGCGCGGCCCCTGGCCGGACACTGCCCTGGGAGACGAACGGCGTCTGCTGATTCAGCAGGGCGGTCGCCACCCGCACCAGTGCCGGATGGTTGTGTCCGAACAGGGCCGCACCGAAACCGCCGACAAGATCGAGTACTCGGGTCCCATCCGGCCGGATCAGGTAGTCACTTTCGGCGCCCGCGTACACCACATCCAGATGGCAGGCACGCAGCAGCCGCGCCAGTCCAGGACGGTTGTGCCGGGCGAAATCATCGAATAATTCGTCTTCGGAAACAATGGCGGAAGAATTTATTTGTCCCGAAAACAGAAGGCCTGCGGACACGACTTATGCTCCGATACCACAGTGTCGTTCGGCTGCACACTTGGCGACCACACAGTCGATTACATCGCGCGCGGTATGCAGTGTCGCAGCCTCGGCGTCGGAGATCTCGATACCGAAGGCGCGCTCGAGTTCGATGACGAGTTCCGCTGAGCGGACCGAGTCCAAGCCATAATCCAGCAACGGCGTATTCACATCGATCGAGGGCACCTGCAATCCACGCGAAAACAGTTCACGCACCCGCGTACCGATATCGTTCAACCCGGTCATCGACCGTCCTCCCATACGCTCGAACCTGTCGCGTACACCGCGCACGCAACGCCGGTAGAAGTTAGCGAGTCCGCCGCATACGCCACTAATATTCGCTGGTAAGCGCGAAATTTATCGTCAGCCGAGACTGCGATCACTTGCCCTCCGATACGGCAATCAGGACTGTCACGTCCAATATCTCGTTCATGCGCACGACTGTCGGCAATCACAGCGGTGCATGTCCCCATCTGTACACCGCAGATTTCCGACTGGCAATGTGAATAGCCGTGCCCCAGCGCGGGATCGAACTTTCAGCAACCATTTCGCTAATTCTTTGCTCAGGCACGTAAAGAACTCGGCCAAGCCCACACGAAAGGGGGCCGAACAAGGCGGCGTCTGAGACAATATATTCCACGATTCACCGACACAGATAATGCGCCAATTCGCCCAACCACCCCAGCACAGAATCATCTTTCAATAAATTCGCTGTTCACACCCGGTTCACTGAGCGGACAGTGGAGTTTCCGAACCGACCCATCGGTACTTTTGTTTTGCATCGGGCGCTAGCACATTTCGCGGCGAATACAAAGTCACGTAACGGCATTTTTACGCCGCAAGGCCGGTGGCGCGCCGCGCCCGAACTTCCGGCTAACTTCTGGTCCCGGCGGCAGATGTGACGGCTCTCATTACCGGCCAGTAGCTCCTCTGACCCACTGTGATCGGTCACAAGCGCTCGACCGCCCGGGTAGCGCACTCTCACAGAACCATGCGAACCAGTCCACGCGCTCCCCAGGGCGGTTACTGTGAATGCTCCACACAGCTACACCCGTGGCCGAAAAGGAGTCGCCAATGTCCGTCGACCACTCGACCAGGCCGACCCTGACCCTATCGGGCAAGCCGATGTCGTCCTCGCTCAAGGACGTCCGCGCGCTGTCCCGACAGATGGTCGGCCACTTCGTGGACAACGTCATCCCCTGCTCGACGATGCCAGGGGATGCGATTACCGGCGATTTCACCGCGAGCACCCGCGTCTGCCTCGAGATCGCGGTCAGCATGCTCGACGGCAAGGACATCCCGGAGAAGGTGCAGCGGCTCGAGGACCATGCCGCGGGCTGGGCCCGCGAGGGCGTGCCGATCGACACCATCCTGCATTCCATCCACGAGGGCTTCCAGATGGGCCTCGAGCTGGTGGTGTCCAGTGCGACGATCAAGGACTACGACAATCTCGTCAATGGCGCCAAGATGGTTGTCGAACTGCTCGACAAACTCACCTCGGCGATCTCGGTCGCCTATATCCGCGAATTGCGCGCCGTCGTCAGCGAGCATCACACCGCCGTGCACACACTTACCTCCGCACTACTCGGCGGACACAGCACCTCGACCATGGCGCGCGAATGCGGTATCGCCATCGCCGAGTCGTACGACGTTCTCGCCGTTGCCATTCCACCGCATCACGAAGAGCACAATCCGATGCTCGACGCCCAGGTGGTTGCCCGGCGCAAGTTGCGTCGGCTGCAGGCCGAACTCGCCACGCAATGCGGTGCCAGCGCGCTGTCGCTGCTGAGCGTGGACGGCGGGACCGTACTGATCCCCTCGACCCAATTCGACAACGACGAGCTCGATGCGGTGGTGACCAGGCTCTCGCACGCCGCGCAGGTCGGCATTACCGCGACCATGGTCGTGGCCACGCCGGAACAGATTCCCAACGCCGCCGACCAGGCGCACGAACTGCTGGACATGGTGCAGCGGCTGCAGGCGGTGGCCGGGCTCTACCGCTTCGACGAACTCGCCCTCGAATACCAGCTCACCCGGCCCGGCCCGGGCCGCGAATACCTCGGTTCGCTGCTGGACCCGCTGGACGAGCATCCCGAACTGCTGGAAACCCTGCAGCGCCACATCGGCAACAACCTCAACCGCCAGCGCACCGCCCGGGTGCTGCACGTGCACACCAATACAGTCGATTACCGGCTCAAGCGCATCGGACAACTCACCGGCTTCGATCCGTCACAACCGTCCGGGCTGTGGTATTTGCGCTCCGCTCTGGTCGCGCGCACGTACCGCACCTGACAACGCACTTCGAAAGGCCCGCCGCATCGTCCGGCGGGCCTTTGCATCAGGAGGGTACGCCGATCACGAAGGTAGGCCGAGCCCCTCGGCCAGCACCGGCCACGAAGCCTTCAGTGCCTCTTGCCAATACCCCCACGAGTGAGTTCCCGTGGGCTGGAAATCGTAGGTGGCCGGGATGCCCAGTCGATCGAGTTCGACTCGCAGGTTCTGCGTGCACCAGTTCACCGCCGATTCGATGACACCGCCGATCACCAGCTGATTGAAGAACCCCCGCGGCCCAGGCTGCATGTGACTGCCGTTGTAGACGTCGTACATGCCGGGCACGCCGGTACCCGTGGAGATGAACAGGTGGATACCACGTAACTGCTCGGCATGCAGGTACGGGTCGTTGGCCGCCCACATCGGGTCATTCGACGACCCATACATATTCACCGTATCGCCACCACCCCAGCCCTCCACCGCGAGCTTCACGAACTGCTGCCCGATCGGATCACTGATCTGCGCACAACCGCTGTAGGCCGCAACCGCCTGGTACAGACCAGGTTTCGCGATCGGTAGCTGCAAAACGGAAGTGCCCGAGGTGGATAACCCAGCAATGGCATTGACACCGGTGGTGCCCAATTCGGCATCGATCAGCGGCGGCAACTCCTCAGTGAGGAACGTCTTCCACTTGTACAGACCAAGTTTCGGATCCGGCGCACGCCAGTCGGTGTAGTAGCTCCACTTACCACCCACCGGCTGCACCACATTCACATCTTTGTCGGCAAGAAACTTCAACACATCGGTGTTCTTCTGCCAGGTCGCACTGTCCTGCCCACCCCCACCACCATTGAGCAGATACAACGTGGGCCGCGGCGTCGACCTATCCGCCGGACGCAGCACCTTCACCATGATCTCCTGCCGCATAGCAGCGGAATACACCCGCAACTGCACCGTGCGATCATCCTCAGCCCACGATCCGGTGATCGACGACGACGCATCGGCATGCGCGGCCGACGGTACCGCAACCACACCCACAGTGAACGTCACTGCCAGCACCGCCAGGGCGTGTAGCGAAGGGCGCCAACGTATTTCACTCCTCGGTCGGCCCGAATGAGCAACCGGCGCAGCCGTCCGTCCGGCGGGACTTTGATACATTATTCACATCCTCCAGAACCTTGGCGTTCGTCGACGCGCACCGTTTGTGCTCGTCAGCGGCACATAAACTGCGCCAACGCTAAAACTGGAGAAGAACGATGTTGCGCAAACATCGGCCGGATGTGGACACCTCACGAATGCGTCCGACACCTCTAGGGATACGACACAACCCGCGATACACGCCACCTTCTCGGCGTCCACTGGCACCCTGGCCAGCACAAAGGCCCAACGTTCGGTGTGACACAACACCGGTCAGCGTTCCGCTGTCACGTCGACGCGTTCGACACGGCTCGGGCTGTGGAGCCCGCCCGCCCACAGCGCCACCGCGATGTAGAGCACCTGTTCAGGTATCCGAATCCACAGCGGGGATGCCGGCGAACCGTTGAACGGGATGTCGGATACGGCGGCGTAGATGTTGGCGGGCAGGAGGGTGACGAACAGTGCGGCCAAGCCGATCCCGGCGGGTCGGCGGGTTCTGGTGAGGAACAGACCGAGCGCGCCGAGCAGTTCCAGCACACCGGTCAGGTACACCATGAAACTCGGAAATGGCACGAATGGCGGCACCATCGGCAGCAGATCACTATGGGTGGGAGCGGGTCCGCTCGCGAGGCCGTCGGGAAGGAAATGTGTTGTGCCGGTGAGCATCACCATCGCCGCGAGCGCATACGCCGCGCACGTCCCCCAGTCGGTGAATCGAGTGGCTCCCAGTACACCCGCCAGGCGCAGCCCGAGCAG
Organism: Nocardia sp. NPDC050630; assembly: GCF_044457245.1. Taxonomy (NCBI): domain Bacteria; kingdom Bacillati; phylum Actinomycetota; class Actinomycetes; order Mycobacteriales; family Nocardiaceae; genus Nocardia; species Nocardia sp. NPDC050630. The sequence continues at coordinate 1,012,506 of NZ_JBITGN010000001.1, read as the reverse complement.
CACGATCAGGAGAAAGATCAGGGTTTCCATTTATGTCTCCGCATAGGTGGGTTGGTTCGGTATCGGTCGGTATGCCGGGAGGAATCGGATGATCAGGTAGCCGAGTACGCCGAGCGGTGCGAACAAGATCGTGAACAGCAGCAGTGCGCTGATCGGCACGGGATGGATGCCGCGTTCGCGGCAGTCGAAGTAGATCCAGCGGCCCAGAAAAAGATCGAATCCGACGAAGTGCGCCCACGCCGCGGCCGCGCCCGCACTGCCGGCGAGAATTGTTCGGAGCCCGGGAAGGGTCGGGTTGGCTAGAGCGGACAGGAACGGCCCGAACTCCGGTAGCACCAGCGTCGCGTAGATCAGCAGCGGCGGCGCGCAGATCAGCGGTGACGCGACGATGGTTGGCGTTCGGCGCCACCGCGGCGCCAGGATCATCAGAGCCCAGAAGGGCACGGCCGGCCAGAAGGTGAGATCGAAGAGCACACGGGTCATCGAATCGCTCCGGTCGCGGTCAGCGGATCGGGTGTCGGATGCGTAAATCGCGTTCGCCGCCGAATGATCATCGTGGCCGATCCGGTTGCAGCAGTGGCGATTACAGCGAGTGCCAACAATGTTGGTGCGTCCGGATACACCACGGATTGTCCGCGCAGCGCCTGCCAGGTCAGCACGGCGAGCAGGCAGCCGAAGGTTGCTGCCGCGACAGTCACGAGCGCTGCCCTGGATCGGGCCGATTGAAAAGCACGGATTCGGCGGGCACCGAATTCCAGGGCGATGGCGACCAGTGGAAGGAGTTGCACCGCATGCATTCCGAGAAAATGCGAGATGCGGAGGTCACCACCGGTGGTGCTCCAGCCGAGAATCGGCAGGCCTGGTCCGCCGTCGGGCAGGCCGACGGTGTGCGCGCCTTGGATGGCGCTGCCGGCCTCGCGTTGTGCCGGGGTCGGCACCACCATGAGCACCCCCAGCGCCGCGCCGATCAGTGACAGTGCGGCGCCGTAGCGGATCGCGGCGTTGCGTGCCGGATCCTGCGTCGGGTTGCGGAACAGAACCAGCGATACGACCAGCGTCGCGACCCAGACCACGATTATGGACAGCCCCATAGTGTCCCACAGCGCCGCATTGAGCGGAGTCGTGAAGTTGAAGTGGCTGGTGGTGCCGCGCACGATTTGGGTCACGATGACGGCCAGTTCCACACCGAGACCGACGGCTGCCACCGTGCCCGCCCACCAGGCGATCCGCCGCCAGCGGGTGAGCTGGGCGATGAGCCAGGCCCAGGTGATCGCGTAGATCAGCACCGAGAGCGCGAATTTCACCGCCTTGGCCCAGATCGGCAGTCCAGTGAGGACGCGATCGTCGACGATCAGGCCCCCGATCGAGAAGAGAACAAGCAGTGCCATCGCGATGGCGAGCAGCATCAGTGGGCGATGCCATTGCAGAGCGGTCATGTCGTGTCCTTCGGCAGGAACTCGTCAGGTGTTTATGTGGTGTTCGGTGGCACGGGACCAGCCGGGGTCGCCGTGGCGGATGAAGCCGATCCAGCGCCGGCGCATGTCCTCGACCAGAGCCTGCGGCCGCTCGCCCATGAGCATCGGTGCGTGCGCCCACGCTCCCGCACTACCGAGCAGGAACGGCAGTTCCAAGCAGTGACAGGCGCCGAAGGGGCTGCCCGCGGGATGCCAGTCGAATCGGTAGAGCCATGCGCTATTTCCTTGCGCGGCAAGGGCTTCCGCCAAACGCAAGGTAGGAGCACGGAACAGTTGGTGGGTAGATGCGGCGGTAGCGGTCGACGATCTCGTCGAACTCGGTGTCGGTGGCCACGATCGTCACCGCCGCGATCCCCCGCGCCCCGTTCGGATGGTCGAGATACCGTGGCTGGTGCACATATTCGCGGGTCAGGTGCTGGGAGATGCCGAGCAGACCCTCGGACGTGCAGCGCGGGTCGATGTGCACCGTGCGGGCGCGCATGGTCCGCACGCCGTCCTCGGTGTCGACGTTACGTTCCAGCTCGAGCACACCGGAAGCGGGGAGCCCGGCTTCGATGAGCCGCGCGCTGACCACAGCGGCGTCGTCGGTCTCCAGATTGAGAATCCGGAATCCATCCGGCAGCGGCTTCGCGTGCCACGGGTCCGGCGCCGCGGCATCGACGATGCCGAGCAATTCGATGTACGAGCCGCCGAACACCGCGCATTCGTTGGCGGTGCACCCCAGAATCGCCGGTTCACCCGGCCGCTGGCTCATCAGGTGTCGCGACCGCGGCGTCAAGGTGAATCCGAAGGACCGGTATCGACTCGTCATCGCAGCGAAGTCACTGCCCTTGAGACCGGTGTGGTGGATGGCTCCGATGTACCCCTGGCCCATATCGTCGTTCATGTGAACGAGCCTGCTGGAACACCGCGTCGAGGACCGCTTATCGGGCGGTCGACGCCGTCTTCGGACATCTATCTACCCTGATCGGGTGGATTCGGACACCCTCGACGATCTCGACCTGCAACTGCTGCACGCACTACAGATCGACGGCCGCGCCGCGTACAGCACAATCGCCCAGGTACTGGGGGTTTCCTCGCGCACCGTGGCCCGTCGATACGGCCGCCTGCGCACCAACGGACTCGTCCGAGTCACCGGCGTCGCCGCCGCAGAGCCGATCGCTACCGCCGAGTGGATCGTCCGAATCACGGTACGAGCCAGTGCCGCCACTACGCTGGCTCGCGCCCTCGCCCAGCGACCGGACACCGCCTGGGTGACGGTGGTGGACAGCGGTACCGAAATCGTATGCATCTTCCGCATTCCCGACGACGGCCCGGCACCGCTGGCCGGACTCGCCCGACACGGGGATGTCCTCGATATCTCCGCGCACCGGCTCCTGCACCACTTCATGAACCGCCGCTGGCGCGGCCGCACCTCCGCGCTGACCACCGCCCAAATCGAGGCACTACAACCACCGGATACCGCCGCGACACAGTCTCTATCGCTGACCGAGCTCGACCGCCGGCTGCTCGCTGCCCTATCACTCGACGGCCGTACCGCCTACCCCGATCTCGCCCGCCGCGTCGGCTGGTCCGAAACAGCGATCCGGCGTCGACTCGATGAGCTTCGACGCGCCGGGATCCTGCGGTTCAGCGTCGAAATCGACCCCGCCGCATTCGGTTTCACCGTCTCCTGCGTGATCTGGATGAGCATAGTGCCGCATCAGCTCCACACTGTGGCGACAGCCTTGGCTTCCGACTTCGAGGCAGCATTCATCGGCGCCACCACCGGCGAGCACAATCTGATAGCGATCGCGGTAGTCCGCAACTCCGCAGAGCTGTACACCTACCTCACCGAACGGATCACCACACTGGACGGCATCGAACGCATGCAGACCACACCGATCGCCTCCTACACCAAGCGCGACGCCCAAATATTTCGCTAGTCGTCCGGCGACGGTCGTTTACTGCGGCATCGCGCCGACCGTCACGTTGGTGTCGATAATTCCGAACACCTCGCCCTGCGGCGCCGAGACCATTGCCATCCGACCGGCCGGTGAGTCGGCGGCGGGCATCAGGACCGTCGCGCCGAGTTCGGCAGCCCGCGCCAACCCGGCGTCGACGTCGTCGAACTGGAACCAGGTCAGCCAGTAGCTTGGCATGGGGTCGCCGGGCATCACGGTGTCGTCGTTCATGCCGCCGACGGGCTGTTCGCCGCCGCGCGGGGTGAACATCGCGTAGATCATGTTCTTGCCGTCGCCCACGTCGGCGTAAGTGAAGCCGAAGACATCGGCGTAGAACTTCTTCGCGGTGTCGAGCTGGCGGGTGTGCAGTTCGTTCCAGCAGTAGGCGCCATGCTCGTTGTGGACGGCGGCGCCGTTGTGCGCACGGGCCTGCCAGATGCCGAATGCCGCGCCGACCGTGTCGATTCCGACGAACATGCGGCCGGCGTCGAGCACGTCGAATGGGGGCATGACCACCTGGCCACCGGCCGCGCTCACCTTCTCGGCAATCGCGTCGGCATCGTCGGCGGCGAGGTAGGTCGTCCACACCGAGGGCATCTCGGCCTGCGGCTTGGGGCCGATTCCGGCTACCGCATCCGTGCCCTTCATCCCCATCAGATATCCGCCTGCCTCGTCCCCACCACCCTCGATGGTCCAGCCGAACAGCTCGGCGTAGAACTCGCTCGCTTTGACCGGGTCGTCGACCTGGCAATCGACCCAACATGGGGTGCCCTCGGACCAAGGTGTGCTTCGAACAGGCATCGATATCTCCATTCACTCGTCGGTTGCCGTAGGTCGCGGGCGGGTGTACCAATCCACCCGAGATGGTGCCGATTGCGCTGCTGCCTAGTAGTGAACCAGCACTTCCTGGCTGCTGTCCCGAAGTTCGCTGAACGTTTACCACCACTACCGCGACGGTCAGGACAACCGAATGCCCACCGGGCCGATTGTGCGGAATCGGCCCGGTGGGCAGGCCGCCACGCGCCTGCACCGACCGGGAAACGGAGGCGGGGTAGGAATCCGTTTAACCGGGACGAGGGTCGCGTGGCGGTGGGCGCACCCGCCGCACAGGCTCGGGGAGTCAGGGTTCGTCCTGTCCGGCCGCGGTGCACGCCTACCGCGATGTCACAGCTTGCCGCTACCGCCGATCAACCACGGGTTGAAAGCGCATTCCAGATTCGGATGGCCGACCGGGTCGAGTGCGTTCAGCGCGATCGACAGCGCACGTGGCGAATACATCATCGTCAGGTGGTCGGACAGATCCTGTTCGCAGCCCTCCTGCAGGGTGATGTTGTGGACGGTCGTGCCCGGACCGGCCTTCAAGAAGGTTAGGTCGTAGGGGTTGGTGACCTCGTCGTAGCGAGTTCCGACCACGGTGTAGTCAACGCCGGGGACGGTGTCGCCGTTCGCGTTGAGCAGGTTGACAAAATCCGAGCCGATGGTCTGCTGGATGCCCGCGTGACCGACGAAGATCTCGATGAAGCCGAGAACGTCGATACCGAGGTTATTGATGGCCCGACCCAATGCGCCGATGCCGTCGAGGCTGGTGCCGTGGTGGGTGGCGCCGAAAGTGACGAGGTTCTTCACCTTGGCCGCACCACCCTCGAACTTGGTGTACCAGTTCGACATCGAGCCACCCTGCGAGTGGGCGACGATATCGACCTCGGACGCGCCGGTCGCGGCGAGTACTCGATCGACGAAGACAGCGACCTGTTTGGCCGAGTCCTGGATGTAGCCGGTACCGTTCACGCCGGGCAGTACCGAACCGAGGCCGCCGCCCTCCAACAGGTTCGAGCGACCGTAGTTGAAGGTGAAGACGCAGAAGCCCGCGTCCTTCAGTGGCTGGCTCATGTAGGCGAACCCGTTGTAGGCGTTCGACCACGTGCCGTGCACTGCGATCACGGGGCGCGGATGTTCGGCGGTCGGCTTGCAGTTCCAGTCATTGGTACCTGGCGGTGCGACATCAGGATTCAACAGGCCGTAGCCGAAGGCGGCCAGGAACGATGTCATCGGCGGGCCGTAACCCACTGTGTCACTGGCGTATCCGCCCGATGATCCGGAGCTGCTGCCGGAGCCGCCGTAGCAATCACCGGAGCCGTTGCCCGATCCCGCGCCGCTGCCCGAGGTACAGGCCGAACCCGAACTGCCCGCGCTGCCGGAATCGGCGACCGGGGCCGCCTTGCGGCCCGCGGCGATGTAGTCGGCCAGTGTCTGCTCCGTTGGGGCCGGATCGGGGTTCGCATGTGCTGCGACCCCGGTCACACTCATGGCGAGCACCGAGACGCCCATCATCACCGCGGCGCTGACCGACCGACCGCATCTACTTCGTTTCATGACATGCCTTTCTGAAGAACGTCAGCGTTCGAGTCGCAGCGCCGAGGTATGTCGGTCGACGGCACTGAAACTGCGCCAACGCTAAAGCCGGGTGTAGGCGAAACCCGTACGACGGCAACGTAACTGGATACCTCACCAAACGCCTTTGCCCCTATTAGGGGTGCGGCACAATTGCGGTTTCCGGTGTAGCGGCCACGGCCACAATTCAGACGATGGAATTCGGTGAATTCTCCAGATCACCAAAGGGTTACGAGGAATTCGGAACATTCGAGAAGACCATGGTTCTACGTTTCCCCGCCGTCGGCGGCGACCCGACGGCTAATGAGTGGAGCTGCCATGTTCGATTCATATCGAGCCCGAAGCGGTGTCCACCGCGCAGAATGCCGAACGTTCAGCTCGAATCATGCACGATATCGGCATGCGCGACGCCGTCGTAGTGACCTCGGCCGACCATATCGATCGAGCCGCGGCCCTTTTCGGCGATGCGGGCGTAGCAGTCGTCGCCACGGTCACTCCGGAGAAGGTGCCGCTGCTCGTTTGGGAGTTCGGACCCAGGTCCTGAACAACAGCAACACAGGAGCGAATATGAACAAGAGCGCCATCGATGCCGCTACCGATCCGGCCGACCAGGCCCGCGCGTTACGCGACCATCGATATCGATCCGCTACCACCCACGAGATCGGGCGCGAAAAGATCCGAGAATTCGCCCGCGCGATAAAGAATTTCCACCCCGCGCATTGGAATGAGGAGGCGGCCGCCGAGCTCGGCTTCAATGGGCTGATCGCCCCGCCGACATTCGCCTCGATAATCCTGCTCGGGGTCCATCGCGAAATACTCGATACCCTCGTCAATGGCTATGATTCGCACCGGATTCTGCACGCGGACCATGTGCTCGATCTCGGCAGACCGCTGGTCACCGGCGACCGCATCAGCTGTGATGTCTATTTCGAATCATTCCGGCACTTCGCCGATTACGATGTGCTCGCTGTCAAGAGCGTACTGACCGACCAGCACGGGGTGGTGATTCAGACCGGGTCGACGGCCCTGCTGGCGCGCACTGGCACCGACAGTGCTGGGTTGGCGCACCGGGTCGGCGGGATCGCCATGCGCTGCCCCGATGCGCCACCTACGCCCGGGGTCGTCATTCCGGCCGAAGGCAACGCTACCGTGGCGCCGGTATCGAGTCGGATACCGTGCACCACAGTCGATTTCGAATCGCTTTCAATCGGAACGCAGTTACCGGCCCGGGTAGTTCATCTGTCGCGCAATGATCTGGTCGATTACGCCGGGGTGACCGGTGATGCCGATCCGGTGCTGTTCGGCGAGCAGAGCGCCACCTCCACCGGTCTGCCAACCGTCGTCGCCCCCGACATGCTCAAACTGGGTCTGGCCGCTGGATATCTCGGTGGCTGGCTCGGCGATCCGGCGGCCGCCACCCGATTCCGCGCCCAGTTCGCGCATTACACGCACTATCTGCATATTCCGCCGCCGCAGGCCAGCGCCATCGAATTCCGTGGCCGGATAACTTCACTCGATCCGTATCGCCGCAAGGCCACCGTCGCACTGGACGCAAGGTCACATGGCCGTAGGCTTTTCGGCTACGCCGCCGCGGAAGTCCTATTCCCGAAGGTGGATTGAAGTCCGGTCAGTTGCGCGAGCCTGCGATGTGAGTCCAGTCGCGCTTCGCGATCGTAAGTGCTGGTTTGGACCAGGATTTCGTCCGCGCCGGTGCGAGCGACCAAGGCCGCCAATGCGTCCGCGACCTCGTCCTCGGTGCCGTGGATATGGTGACGTAGCGCCTCGTCGAAGATCCGGCGTTCCCGGTCGGTCATCGTCATGGATTCGATCTCCGCAGATGGAATCAACACCGGAAATTCGCCGTGTGTCCGGGAATACGCGCTCGACCACGCCTCGGGCAGCAACAGCTGATGGGCTTTCTCGGTGGTATCGGCGATCACCACCGCGCCGGATACGACGACATACGGTTCTGCGCCCCATTGCGTCGGGCGGAATTGCGCGCGGTAACGCTCGATCGCCTCGACCATGCGGTCGAGTCCGGCGATCGATGCGATGACCAGCGGCAAACCGAAACGGGCCGCCCGTTCCGCGCCGGATCCGGTCGCCAATAGGAATGCGGGTACCCGCAGCCCCTCCGCGGGCCAAGCGTGCACACCTGACTTGCCGCGCGTGAAGTATTCGAGAACATCGGTGAGTTGCCGATCGAAATCGTCGGCATCGCCCTTGCCGTGTCCCAGTGCCCGCCGCACGCCGTCAGTGAAGCCGACCGAGCGACCGAGCCCCATATCGATCCGTCCCGGATACAGCGATTCCAAGACCCCGAATTGTTCGGCGACGACCAATGGTTGATGGTTCGGCAACATCACCCCGCCGGTGCCGATTCGGATCCGCGAGGTCGCCGCCGCCGCTGCCGCCGCCAGCACGGTCGGAGCCGAGCCCGCGACGCCGGGCACACTGTGGTGCTCCGAGACCCAGAACCGGTGAAATCCCCAGTCCTCGGCCAGGCGGGCGAACTCCACGGTCTCCCGCAGTGCCTGCGGATGGCTCTGCCCCCGTCGGACGCGCGAGCGATCCAGGATCGAAAACCGCACCTGATCGAGTTCCGAAGTCATATCTGTGTCAACACCCCGGGCCCGGCCGCATTCCACCGCGCCGATGGGTGTGGGTGAAAGAATGGAAATCACACCTGCGTAAACCGGTAGCCGGTCCTGCGGTCGTCGACGCGTCTCGCGGCTCGGCACGAACGTCGAGCTCGACGTGGAGGCGCGAATGTCCCGGATCGGCCAGTCATTCCAACGTGTGCGTCCTCGCACCACCATTGTGCTCGGCATCGCGCTCGCGGCGGTGATCGTGTTGGTCGCAACAGTGGTGCTGGTCGTGGCGCGTCACACCGATGGGGTAGCGAGTAGTGCGTGTCCGGATGATCCATTGGCGTCGGCTCCCGGCTGGGCGCCGACGAACGATCGGGTGGACGTACCGATCGATGCGCATCCGTTCGTCGGTAACGGCTACCTGGGCTTACGTGTACCGCCGCGCGGCATGGGATACACCGCGACCGATGAGATGACCGGCTGGCCGCTCTACACGCCCGCATACGATGGCGCTTTCGTCGCGGGCCTCTATGCGCACTCTCCGGGTGTGGCCGATAACCGCGAGGTCGCCGCTGCCATTCCGAACTGGTCCGGATTGTTGGTCAGTGTCGGTGAGCACACCTTTTCGCCCGCCACACCCGCTGCCCAGATCTCGAACTTCGCCCAAACACTGCATCTGCGGTGTGGACTGGTGCGGACCCGACTGACCTGGACCGCGCCCGATGGCAAGGCTACCGATCTGGTCTACGACGTGCTCACCGACCAGTCGGATCAGCATGTCGGCGCGGTGCACGTTTCGGTGGCGCCGCACTGGTCGGGTGAGATGGTCGTCTCCGATCTGGTCGACGGCGCCGGTGCGCGACGGGTCAACCAGTCCGAGGTGGGCGCTCGCGATGACGACACGATTCGAGTCGGATTCCGTGCCGACGGCACCGATGTCGACGGCGATATCGTTTCCATACTGCGCCCGGGGACGGGTATCGCTTCGAACGCCATCGAACCGACGCCACCGGGCCGCGAACTCAGTGCGCGCCAGGATGTTCGGTTTCCGGTGCGCGACGGCGGCACATATCAGGCGACGAAGTTCGTCGGGGTCGACACCGCCCGCACCTCGCCCGATCCGGCGGCGACCGCATTCGAGGCGGCGCAGCGCGCCGTGCGGACGGGATGGGCGAACCTGCTCGCGCAAACATCCGCGGCCTGGCGGATGCGGTGGCGCGGCGATATCGAGGTGCCCGGTCAGCCCGATGTGCAGACCTGGGCGCGCGGTGCGTTGTATTCGCTGTACTCGAGCACGAATCCGCAACAGGACAATAGTATTTCCCCGGTCGGGCTCAGCAGCGACAACTATGGCGGCGCGGTGTTCTGGGATGCGGATATCTGGTCGTTCCCTGGATTGCTGCAGCTCGCACCGGAATTGGCGAAATCCGTGGTGGACTATCGCTTTCGGACATTGCCCGCCGCGCGGGCGAACGCCGCGCGGCTCGGCTACCGCGGTGCTTTCTACCCCTGGACCAGCGCGAGCCGTGGCGATCTCGACGAATGCCACAGCTGGGATCCGCCGCACTGCCTGACCCAGATCCATCTGCAAGGCGATGCGTCCCTGGCGGCCTGGCAGTACTACACCGCCACCGGCGACACGGGCTACCTGCGCGAACGCGGCTGGCCGGTGCTGGGCGCGCTCGCCGAATTCTGGTCCTCGCGGGTAACGCGCAACGACGACGGCAGCTACTCGATTCGCAATGTCGCCGGTCCCGATGAGTACAGCAACGGAGTGAACGACGCGGTCTACACCAATGCCGTCGCCGCCCTCGCTCTGCGCAATGCCGCACGCGCGGCGGAGATTCTGGGCATACCGCGCCCGCCCGAGTGGACCGCGATCGCCGACGGTCTGCGTATGCCGTTCGATGGGAATCAGCGGATATTCGTCCAATTCGACGGCTACACCGGCACTCCCATCAAACAGGCCGACACCGTGCTGCTCATCTACCCGCTGGACTGGCCGATGCCGCCGGATGTCGCGGCCAATGTGCTCGAATACTATTCGGAGCGAACGGATCCCGACGGTCCGGCGATGACCGATTCGGTGCATGCCATCGATGCGGCGAAGATCGGCGTTCCCGGCTGCGCTACCGATACCTTCCTCGAACGCGCCGCCCGCCCCTTCGTCCGTGCCCCCTTCGGTCAATTCGCGGAGGCTCGCGGCGCGAAGGTCGGAGCCAAAGACCCACTGGCCGGTGCACCCGCCTTCACATTCGTCACCGCGGCAGGCGGCTTCCTGCAAACCTTCACCAACGGCCTACTCGGCCTGCGCTTCGACACCGACGAAATCCGCATCGCGCCCACGCTGCCACCCGAACTCCACGAGGGTCTTACCATCCATGGAATCCACTGGCAGGGCCGAACTTTCGACGCGACCATCGGCCCCGACGACACCGAACTGACCTTGACCAGCGGCCAACCCCTACAAGTCCGAACCGACACCGAAACCCACCGCCTCGACAGCGAACTGACCATCCCGACCCGCCGCCCCGACCGCAGCCCCACCGACAACCTCGCCCGCTGCAAACCGGTCACCGCGAGCTCCGACGAGCCGGGCAAATACGCCGAAGCCGCTGTCGACGGCACCCCCGCCACCGGCTGGTCCCCCAAAGCCCCCACCGCCACCCTCACCGTCGACCTCGGCCAGGAAACCCACATCGACCGAATCCTCCCCCACTGGACCACCCCCACCCCAACCACCTTCACCACTTCCCCCGACAACCGAACCTGGACCCCCATCACCCCCGACCCAACCACCGGCTCCCTCCCCACTTCCCTCTCAACCCGCTACATCCGCCTAGAACTCACTGCTCCCACCCACCCCACCCTCCAAGAACTCGAAATCACCGGCCCCCGAACCTGACTCGCGACCTGTTCGTACACCTCACGGTGGGGCTGGTCCTGGCCGAGCTCCTGCGCGACAGCACCTATACCACCGCGACGCTTCCCGGTCAGTCCTCCACCTTCAGCGCCTGTCGAATCGTCAGTCGCCCTTGGGTTTGCATCAGCGAGCGGCGATATATCTTCTCCGCGATCACGACAATGCCGTAGGTCGCGGCCGCCATGAGGGTCAGCGCTACCAGTGGTTCCCACCAGGATGCGGTGCCTTCGGCCAGGCGGGCGGGCATGGCGACAATGGACAGCACCGGCACGTAGGACGCGACAACCCGAGCGGTGCCGGACAGGAAGATACCGGTGAAGAGCACCAGCATGATCAGCAACGACAGCGGTGTCGCGGTGGACTGGATGTCCTCGCTGCGAGTCGCGAGCGAACCGGCGACCGCCCACAGACTCGCAAGAGCCAGAAAACCGACGAGGAAAAAGACGATGAACCAGCCTGCGGCACCAGCGATTTCGCTCACCTGATCACCCTTGCCGGTGAACGTCAAACCGATCAGCCCGGCGCCGACGAAGAGCGCGAGCTGTCCGAATGCCATGATCGTATTGCCGATTACCTTCCCGATCAGCAACTGCCGCAACGGAATCGCGCTGGCGAGAATTTCCACGATGCGATTCTGCTTCTCCTCGACCACGCTCTGCGCAATCGACATGCCGAACAGGAAGGAGGCCATATAGAACAAGAACGCGAAGACGAAGGAAACCACCTTCGCAAGTCCGGGATCGACAGCGGACGGGTCAAGCAGATCGTAGGCGACCGCGCTACCGCGACTCAACGCCTCCATCGACGTTCCCGCGGCGATCGCGTTGCGCTGCAACATAATCTGTCGAACAGCGGCCGTCAGGTACGTCTCGGCATTGTCGTCCTGTCCGGCCTTGCCGACCAGCCGCCACTCCCCTGATCCGGTAGGCACCAACCCGACCTCGACCGCGTCCTCGCGCACCCGCCGCTCCACGGCGGCCACATCGGGCTCGGGATGCCCGGTGAAAATGACGCGCTTATCGGCAGTTTCGGCAAGATTGTTCGCGGTCGCGATGACCTGATCGGCGCCCACACCCGCGATCGCCACCTCGACCTTGTCGGTTCGACTGCTCACGAATCCGCTGATGGCCAGTGACGCGACAATCGCCACGATCGTGATGAGGGTGGAGATCAGGACGTTCCGGTCGCGCAACTTCACCACGACCTCCCGTTCTGTGACGATCCGCCACACCCCGCGCGGCGCTGACTCCCCGCTCATGCCTCCACCTCGCTAGCGCTCGGTTCCGGCACGAGCGAGTACTCGGCTGCGTTCATCGTTCGCTCGCTCATGCCGTCACCTCCCGATAGATCTCCGCTACCGACGGCCGCACCTCGGCCAACTCTCGCACCGAACCGTGCGCCAACGCCTCGGTCAGCAATTCATCGGTGGTCGCACCGGTCAGCTCCAGAAGCACACCCGACCCATTGCGCTCGAGCACACTCACCCCGGCGAACTCATCGAGCCACCCGGATTCCCCGCCGAGTACCAACCGGTAGCGCGTCCCACCCGCCGCACGCAACTGCTCCACCGCGCCCTGCCCGACCACCCGACCGGCCGCCAGGATCACCAACTGATCGCACAACCGCTCGACCAGATCGAGTTGATGCGAGGAGAACAGCACCGGCACCCCCTGCGCCGCATACTCCCGCAGCAGTTCCGCCATCGAATCGACGGCAACCGGATCCAGACCGGAGAAGGGCTCATCGAGTATCAGCACATCCGGTTCCGCGATCACCGCCGCCGCGATCTGCACCCGCTGCTGATTACCGAGCGACAGCGACTCCAGCTTGTCCTTTCCCCGGTCCCCGAGAGCGAACCGATCCAGCAGTTCGCCCGCATGGTTCTTGGCAGCGGCGGTGGATTGTCCGCGCAGCCGCGCGAGGTAGACGAGCTGATCGAGCACCGGCTGTTTCGGATACAGGCCGCGCTCCTCGGGCATATAACCGAACGAACGTCGATCCGCGACGGTCACCGGTCGCCCCTGCCAGCGGACCTCTCCACCGTGAATCGCCAAAACCCCCATGATCATTCGCATCGTGGTGGTCTTGCCCGCGCCATTGGCGCCGACGAATCCGGTCAGTGCCCCCGGCAGCACTGGAAACGACACGTCGTCTACCGCTACCTTGTCCCCGAACCGGCGCACCAGGTGCGCGACCTCGAGCATCGAATCTCCCCTCCGTCGATTTGCCCCAACCCTACCGACGCGACACACCGAGGCAAGCCTCACCGGCCGAGGACGCGCGCATCAGTGCGGGTCGGGCAGGCCGAGCGCCGGTGCGAGCACGCGCCAGGCCCGCGGCAGTTGGGCCTCGAAATCGGGCCAGGTGTGCATGCCTGTCGGGGCGTAATCGACGGTGGCCGGGATATTGAGCTCGGCCAGTCGTGCGGCGAAGCGTTCGGTACACGAGCGCGCACCGGCCTCGAGGGCCAGACCACCGCCCGCCGTCTTCAAGGCTTCGACGAGGTCCGAGGAGTGCGATACCGCGACGAGGTCGGCGTCGGTCGGCAGGCCGCTCGCCGCGGACAGGTAGATCGTGGTGCCGCGCAGCTGTGGAGCGCCGAGCAGGCTGTCATGCGCATTCCACTCCGGCGATCCGGGCGGGCCCCAGAGGTTTTCGACATTGCCACCGCGCGACGCGACGGTAATCGTGGTGACCGCACGACCGAGATCGTCTGCGGTGGAATAACATCCACTCATCCCCGCGACCGCGCGATACCGGCCAGGATACCGCTGGGCCAGCATCATGGCCGCCTGCGCCCCCATCGACACACCCGCAATCGCCCGGCGCCCATCGGTTTTCAGATACGATTCGATAATCGGCGGCAGTTCATCGGTGAGAAAGGTTTCCCACCGATTGAGTCCGAGCGTGGCGTCGCGGCGCATCCAGTCGCTGTACATGCTTCCAGTGCCGCCGCTGGTCAACACCACATCGACCGGCTTGTCCGCGAAGAACTCCGCCGCACGCCCCTTGGTCAGCCATCCGGAGACCGCCTCGCCGTCGACGCCATCGAGCAAATACAGCAATGGACGCGGTCCGGAACCGCTCCCGCGCAGCACATCCACCGTAATGACCCGGCGCATGGCGGCCGAGGCGACGGCGAAACGTTCGTGGCGCGGCCCGACCGTCTCGATGCTGATCGTTCCGGTCCGTGTCATGGCCGGATCAATGGGGGGCGGATCCGCGAGTGCGGGCACGGACGCCAGCACGGCGATGAGGGCCATCGCCGTCGCGGTGATCGGTGCTCGAAGACTCATAGTACGACGGCGGCTCGCTCTGCCTGTCTGGCCGCCGCGCGGTCGCGCTGCTCCTCGAAACGTGTTGCCTTGACTTCCAACTCGTCGAGGAAGGCGCCGAGCTCGTCGCGAGCGCGCTCGCCGTCGTCGGAAAGATCGGTGCGTTCGAAGACATTCCAGGCGCGCAACACCGGACGCAGCACGACATCCAGGTGCTGACGTAAGTCGTAGATGCCGTTCTTGGCCAGCACCACCGCATTTCGCCGGAAGTTGGGCTGGGTCAGTCCGGGCATCTGGAACCGCGTGACGATATCGGTGATCGCACGCAGGGCTTCGTCGGGTGCGAGGTCGAGGGCGGCGGCACTGAGGTTGCGGTAGAAGATCATATGCAGGTTCTCGTCGGCGGCAATCCGTTGCAGCATACGCTCGGCGATGGGCTCATTACAGGCCGCACCGGTATTTCTGTGACTTATTCTGGTCGCCAGTTCCTGCAGTGTCACATATGCGACCGAGCGCAGGAACTGCGGCCCCTTCTCCGGTTTCGCGACACCCAATGTCATATGCGCCATTCTGGCCTGCTCGAGGGCCACCGGGTCCACCGCGCGGGTGACCACCAGATAATCGCGCATGACGATCGCATGCCGATTTTCCTCCGCGGTCCAGCGCCCGACCCAAGTGCCCCAGACACCATCCAGTGAGAACGACTCCGAGATCTCTCGGTGATAGGAGGGCAGATTGTCCTCGGTGAGCAGGTTGGTCACCATGGCGGTCCGCGCGACCTCCGACAGTTTCGATTGTTCCGGATCCCAGTCGATACCGCCCATGGCCGCGAAATTCCGGCCGTCGTCCCATGGCACATAATCGTGCGGATTCCATGCCTTGGCCTTGCGCAGATGCTCGTCGAGCTGACGTTCGGCGACGGGCTCCAGTTCGCGCAGAATATCGAGATCGGTCAACGCGGTCGTCACACGTGCTCCTTTTGTTCACCCCGAATCGAAGATAGGTGGACCAGTTCAGGCCGAACGAGTGATTCGTCGATCATTGGGTGAGGTGACGACAGGCCGCCGACCAGGCTGGAAGCCGTCACAACCCGGCAGGTCGGCCAGCCGGTAGAGTCCCGCCGGGCGCCCCTCGGCGAGGACTCGGGCGAGCAGTTCCTGCGCCGACCCGGCCAATTCGGGAATCCGGGCGGTCTCGCCGGAGGCCACCACCGCGGTCAGCGGCACCTCGGCGGCCTCGCTGACCAACTCGAGTACATCCGGAGTGAGCGCGAGCGGTGTCATCGCGGATATCTCGTCGATCGGCACCAGGACCGTGCCGCCGTCATCGGACAGCAGCGACAGCGCTCGGGAGCCGAGCGGCATCGCCAGCGCGGCCTGGACCCGGCGCAGCTTGCGGCGGGCCGCGGACGTAGCACCGAGTCCGGGTCTTCGCTCGTCTGGATGTGCGGGAATCGCGAGGGCGACCACCTGGTACGACGCGGCGACGCTGATACCGGCGCGCCCGGCCAGCCGAGCGACGCCATACCCGCTGAGCAGCGCCGATACCAGCGTCTGCGCGGCGGTCTGCTGTTCCCGAGCGACTTGGCGGTGTTCGTCCAGATAAGCCGTCGACGTCGCCCTGGTCACCATTTCCAGCACGCGCACGATCAATCCCGCCGCGGCCGCCACCTCATCGGCATCCTCGTCCGCCGCCTGTTCGGCGAGAAATTCCAGCCCGACGCGCACGCCGTCGTGATAGGCGTTCAGCACGGTTTCCAGCGCTACCCCCTCGCGCGCCCACCGCGCGGCTGATCCGGTAATCACCGCCGGCTGCTCGGCAACCGCAGCCAACTGCGCTTCGAGTACTTGCGCGGCCTCGGCCAGACATGTGCGCGTGATAGTACCGAGATCTCCGCGCTGCGGGCGCTCGGCTTGAAAAGTCAAATATTCGACCAGTTTCGATTCCAGGCTCTTACTGCCCGAATCAGCCTGTTTGCCAACCATGACTCCGAAAGGCTAGTGGTGATCGGACCGAAAATCGCATACCTGCTCCTTCAATTAGGAAAGTCATCACCCCGGGCCGGCCACCTTGGACGAAATCACAAGCGGCGGAGCGATTCTCGATCGCATATTTCCGGTGGTTCGAATGATCGGATATGGTCGGGTGAGACCGGAGTACACCCGGGGGACACTGACGTCGGTGCGCCACCCCCTACGACGGCTGTAACGCCTGGCAAGGATCCACCGACGGCACTCGAGGACGGCAAACCAAACCGGTGAGCTGTCCCATGACTGAATTGGAATCCCTGTGCTGCGGGTCGTGCGCCCGATAGCATCGAGCGCCTTGTACCGTTCGGTGAACCCGGACGGTACAAGCGACGAGTCGAAGGATGGCATAAGACCATATGAGCGGCACGCGAGAAAAGCTGGAGGAACTCCGGGACATCCTGGAGCTCGCCGAGGAACCCGCTGGCGAGACCGGTATCGCGAAACGCAAGACCAAGGGGATACCGAGTGCGCGCGAGCGCGTGCGCATGCTGCTGGACCAGGGCTCCTTCGTGGAGATGGGCGCACTGGTGCGCCAGCCGGGCAGCACCAACGGCATGTACGGCGACGGTGTGGTCACCGGCCGCGGCTACATCGACGGCCGACCGGTGGTCGTCATCGCCCACGACCAGACCGTGCACGGCGGTTCGGTCGGCGAGATGTTCGGCCGTAAGGTCGCCGCAGCAATGGAATTCGCGCAGGAGAACGCCTGCCCGGTGGTGTCGATCAACGATTCCGGCGGCGCCCGCATCCAGGAGGCGGTGACCTCCCTGGCCTGGTACGCGCTGATGTGCCGACGCCAGGAGGATCTGTCCGGCTTCGTGCCGATGGTCGCGGTCATGCTCGGCAAATGCGCGGCCGGTTCGGTATACGGCCCGATCAATATGGATGTGCTGGTCGCGACCGAGAAGTCGTATATGTTCGTCACCGGCCCGGAGGTGATCAAGGGCGTGACGGGCGAGGTGGTCAGCGCCGACGATCTCGGCGGCGCCGCAGCCCTGCAGGCCAACGGCACGGTGCACCATGTCGCCGCCGACGAGCAGGCCGCCTTCGACTGGGTCCGCAACTATCTGAGCTATCTGCCGTCGAGCTGCCTCGAACAGGCTCCTGTGGTGAATCCGGGCCTGGAGCCGGAGACCACCGCCCATGACATCGAGCTGAACTCGATCATTCCGGATTCCGATCGGTCCGGTTACGACATGCACGAGGTGCTACTGCGCATCTTCGACGACGGCGATTTCCACGAGATCAGCGCTGGTACCGCCCAGAACCTGATCACCGGATTCGCCAGGGTCGACGGTCGCAGTGTGGGCGTGGTGGCCAATCAGCCGCAGATACTGGGCGGCGCGCTGGATGGATTGTGCTCGGATAAGGCGGCCTATTTCATCCGGCTGTGCGATGCCTTCGGCCTGCCGCTGATCTTCGTCGTCGACACTCCCGGTGTATTGCCCGGCCTCGAAGAGGAACGCAACGGCGTCATCAAGCGCGGCGGCCGGTTCTTCCGCGCGGTGATCGAGGCCACCGTGCCGATCGTCTCGATCGTGACGCGCAAGGCCTACGGCGGCGGCTACGCGGTGATGGGCTGCAAACCGCTGGGCGCTGACCTGGCCCTGGCGTGGCCCACCGCACAGATCGCGGTCATGGGCGCCGAGAGCATGGTCGGCATCATCGGCCGCAGGCAGCTGGAGGCGACCCCGCCCGAGCAGCGCGCCACCGTGCGCCAGCAGATGATCGATTTCTACAACGCCACCGTGGCCACCCCCTGGACCGCCGCCGAGCGCGGTTACATCGATGCCGTGGTCGAGCCTTCGCAGACTCGACTGGAGATCCGCAAGGCGCTGCGCCTGCTGCGGGAGAAAGGCGCGGTCAGGAAGCACAACCCGCGCAAGCACAGCCTCTTCCCGGTTTAGGCCCGGTTTGTGTTGTGTCACAGCGCGAACGGCCATCGGTCGTGTGATATCCGAGGCTGATTCGCACGCCGTGCGGCGATAGCGCTGTGCCCTAACGTCATCGGTGCCCGACCTGTTTCGCCGCACGAGCGCCGAACATGCGGCGTGCCCACCGAAGTGTCCCTACCCGCTCCGAGTGGGCACGCCGCACTCGCGCACTAGGCTTGATCCGGACGCGTCCCGTGGTTGCCCCACATGCGTTCCACCGTGGCCCATTCGGACTCCCACAACCGGGCCCTGCGCCGATCGAGCGCGCGGCGCAGCAGCGCATAGCCGCAGCCGAAGCAGACCGCGATCCCGAAGACCATGCCGGTAGTAATCAGCAATGCCTTGCTCAGTGCCCGGGTATCCGACGGCGGCTCGGCGACCTTGCCGGAGCCATCGAGCCAAATCTTCACGGTCGCACCGGCTTTCATTACTCCGGTGGCCTGGTAGTCACTGGTATGCGTGACACCGTCGGCGTCGCGCCATTGCACCCGAGCCGGGGTGATCGGCGCGTAGAGCGGCGCCTTTCCGACCTCGATCACCGTCGCGTCGACCTCGTGCAACCGCGCCGCTTCGGCCCGCGCGATGCGGTCTTCGGTCTGATAGATCCGGCCGCCGACCGCCATCGACAGCAGCGGAGCGATGATCAGGAACAACAGCGTGAGTACCGCGGCGACCGCCAGTTGCAGGCGATCCTCACGGCGACGCATCGGATTTCGATCCAAGCCGACCCTACGACAGGTGCGGCGGACGACGCTCGGTGATCCGGTTGCTGCGGTCATGACGATGACACCTCGCTCTGGAATTCAGCTGTCAGCCCGTGAAGGGTGTCGAAGAATGTGTCGATGAGATCGGGCAATCCGTCGGTGTCGGTGCCCGCGCCCCAGACTTGCAGGGCGGCGATGAGCAGTCCGGTCCCAGCCGCGACGGCTGCCTCTGGCCGCCGGTCAACCGCGGGATCGACACCGAGTCTGGCGGCGATGATCCGGACGGATTCGCGCTGACCGTCGAGTCGGATGCGCTGATAGCCCGCGGCCAGCGTCGGTTCGGCCTCGAAGCGCTGGAACAGCGCCCAGCGGCGGGCCAAGCGCGCCGCCTTCGGACCGGTATGTTCGGCGGCCAGCCAGTCGTGCAGGGCATTGCGGTAGGCGACCAGCGGCGACTCGTCTGCCGGGCGGCGGCACAGCGCTTCGTTGAACAGGTGCACGTCCTGGTCGATTTCGCCGAGTACGGCATCCTCGATGGACGAGAAATGACGACTGAAGGTTCGCCGCGTGACCCCGGCGCGCTCAGCGATGTCCTCGACAGCCACCGATCCCAACCCTCGCTCATTGAGCAGGTCGAATGCGGCGCGCGACATTGCCGCGCGGCTGCGGAGCGTACGCAGCCGACGGCCGTCGAGGTCGACTTCGTCGTCGATACCCATATCGCGCAGTCTACTCCCTATTGTCCCATCGAGACATTAGTTCGGTGTGATTCGCGTCAGGGCTTGCGTGCCAGTCCGGTGACGATGAGCTGCTCCCAGACGGTGAGCTCACGGTGGCCGGTACCGACCGATGCCGCGTCGCCCGCGGGCGCATCTGGTCGCCACTGCGCCGACGGGACGATATCGGGTTCGAGGACTTCCAGGTCACCGAAAAGCCCGCGAATCTCCTCGATATCTCGCCACCGGCCGCGCCCGAAGGTGGACTGGAGTTTCTGTTCGGCGGCCGTGGTCTCGGAATTGTGGCCGGAGCGGAAGTGGGTGATGAATACCTGACTGCCGGATGGAACGTGGTCATTCCAGAAGCGCACCACGGCCGCCGGATCCTCGTCGTCATTGAAGTGGTGCAGGATCGAACTGAAGATGACGCCGACAGGCTGGTCGAAATCGATCAGTCGCGCAATGTCGGGATGATCGCGGATCGACTTGGGATCACGGGCGTCCGCCTGGATCACCGTGGTGTTCTTATCGGTGGCCAGCAGTGCGCGGCCGTGTGCGAGCACGATCGGATCGCTGTCGACGTAGACGACCCGGGCGTCGGCGGCGTGCCGCTTCGCGACCTGATGCACATTGTCGGCGGTCGGCAGGCCGCTGCCGAAGTCGATGAACTGCCGCATACCGGCGCGGGCCATATCGCGCACCCCGCGGATCAGCGCCTGCCTGCTGGTGAAGGCGATCGCCACCGAACCAGGGAGGTTCACCTTGAAGTGATCACCGACCTCCTGGTCGACGAGGTAGTTGTCCTTACCGCCGAGCAAATAGTCATACACCCTGGCGATACTCGGTTTGCTCTGATCGATCTCCCAGTCGAGCCGAGTTGGGGGCGCGGCATCGTCGGTCATTGTCAACACCTTCGTCCACGGGACGTGTGCGGCTTCTATCGTATGAGAACCGACATCAGACGGTAGGCACTTGACCAACCCGGCGTCGCATCGCACCACGCCGAGTCCGATTGTTCCGCTTATTGTTTTCGGCGTATCACCGCGAATCGCCAGGCACGGCCGGATGATCGAGCGTCTCCGGATGCCGTTCGCACAGAGCGCGCAGCAATCCAGGGGTGTACTCCGGTGGCGCGGCATGGACCGATAGTTGGTTGGCCACCGCGCGATAGGCGTCGAGGTCGGCGGTCTTGTCCAGATAGAGCGCACTGGTGAGTTGCTGCAGATAGACGATGTCGGGGAGATCGGCTTCGGCGAAGCGCAACATGGTGAACGCACCATCTGCCAACGCCGGACCACCGACGTGATCGGGCAACACCTGCACGGTGATATGCGGCTCCTCGGCGATGCGCAGCAAATGCTCGAGCTGGGCCCGCCACACCGTCGAGCCACCGATGGGCCGACGCAGCGCCGGTTCCTCGACGATCAGCCACAGCTGCGGCGGATGCGGGCGACGCAAGATCTCTTGACGGCGCAACCGCAGCGCGACCCGCCGCGCGATCGCCTCCGCCGATTCGGCCGGATGGGCCATCGACAGCAATGCCCGCGCGTAGTCCGCGGTCTGCAGCAGTTCCGGCACCGCCCTCGGCTCGTAGCCGCGGATCAGTTTGGCGGCCTGCTCGAGTCCGAGATAGGTGTCGAACCACTTCGGCAACCAGTCGCTGTCGCGATGCCACCAGCCCGAGGCATTGGCCTGATGCGCGAGCTCCGTGAACTCCTCGCGCTCTTCGGGGTCGGTGACCCCGTAGAGCGTAAGCAGATCGAGCAGATCGCGTTCCCGAAACCCGGTGCGGCCCAATTCCAGTCGGCTGATCTTGGAATGCGAACCGCGGATCGCCTCACCCGCATCCTCGCGGGAGATGTCACAGGCCTCGCGCAGCCGTCGCATCCGACTGCCGAGCATCATCCGCAGCACGGTCGGCCCGCCGTCGGCAGCAGGGTCCTTGCCTGAAAATGAATGTCGCACTTGCGAAGCACGCATTCGATGAGTCTGCCATGACATAGCCGCAACCTACTAGAACCAAAATGCCTCATTTCCAGAAGCATTCGTACATCTGCGACGACATTGCGGAACTTATTCGGTTCAGCGCAGCAGCACCTGGGCTGTTGCCCGGCCGAACAGCTTGCGACCCTCCGAGCTCGCGGTGAGTGCGATGGTCGCCGCGCGGCGGTGCGGATCCAACGCCTTGACCCGCCCGCGGAATTCGATCTCGCACTGCCGGATCGCCGAGACGGGGGCGAATCCGGCGAACCGCACACCATATTCGCTGATCGCGGCCGGATCGCCGAGCCAGTCGGTGAGATAGCTCGCACCAAGACCCATGGTCAGCAGGCCATGCGAGACCACACCGGGCAGTCCCGCGGCGACCGCGACATGCTCGCTGAAATGAATCGGATTCGAATCACCCGATACCCCGGCATAATTCACCAGATCACCGCGCGAGAGCGGCACGACGCGGGCAGGCAGTTCGGTACCGATCCGCAGCTCGCCGAACGCCAACCCGCGCGGCACGCGCACCGGGGCCTCGTCCACACCACCATCGGGCAACACCTCGTCGAAGCATTCGATCATGCCGCCGTCGAACGGTGGCCCTGCCGAGCGCCGGGTCGCGTCCCGCCGGTGGGACAACGCCTCACCGCTCATGATGACGCCGTCGACCGCGGTGACCAGATCGGTGGCCACTTCGGCATCGGTGCGGGCAACCACGGTCGTGTGCGCTGTTTGCAGCAGTTCCTTGTACTGGTTGGTCAGCACATTTCGGATGACCATGAAGTCCATATCGCTGACCTGCCGGAACGATTCGACATAGGAGTCACAGCGCAGTTGATCACCGACGACGAGCGGCCGGTGCGCCCGGATGCGCTGCTCGGTCTGCAGCACCTGACTGATGTCATAACCGGTCAGCACCGAATCGAACATCCTGCGCTGGAGCAGCGGCCAGATGATCGAGGAGAAGGTGGGCGGTGCGACGAGCCCGTCGTAGCCGAGTTCCCACGCCGCGTCTTCATGCCAATGTGCGCGATGGCGGCCGCGAACCGCACGGGCGAATTCGCGAATCTTCTCCCGCCCGACCTCATAATGGTCGGACATCCGATAATGGCGCCCCACCATCGCGCTGGCCTGCTTGGATCCACTCGAGAACGTCACATGTCATACATCGCGACCCCCACACGGCATGCAACACTAATAGCAGGTCGCCATAAGTCTCTTAACATTCATCGGGCGCGGGCGCACCCTGCAAGCGCTGATCCAGCCAGGTCATCGCCTCTGGATAGCCGAGTGCCCCGGCGATGATGTGTTCACCGAGGACGCTGCGATACACCGCCGAGACGCCGAGGCCACACTGCTCCTGGTAGAGGTTGCGCGCACCCTCGGCCGGAATCCAGAATTCCTGCTCACCGTTGTAGATGTAGAGGGGTGTCGCGGACTTCATCCCGGTCATCCGCGTCACGTCATAGATCTCGGTGGCGACCTCGGAGTGCAGCGGATCCGGAATCCTGGCAGCGACATCGATCGGCAGCATCAGCAACCCGACCGCACCGAATACGCTGCCGCACAGATCTTTCAGGGGTGACGTCGCCGCCCACTGCGCCAGGTTGTTCATGCTGGCCAGGATCTGCGGGCGCTCCCGGCCGACACCGAAGGTCGCGGCCAGGAAGACCCCCGAGGCGAGGTTGCCGTTCATGCTGCGCCCGAGGATTTCGTAGTCGGCGGGCACACCACCGAGCGCGGCACCGACAATCGATCCGGCCAATTCCGGCGCGTAGCTGTCGATCAGCTGCACCGCGCCCTTGGTGGCGATGGCGCCGCCGGAGTAGCCGGTCATACCGAATCTGCTGTCGCCGAATTCATCGGGACGCAATCCGCGCACCGCGCGAATGGCATCGAGCACGGCATGTCCGGCGACGTAGGGCTCCGCGTAGGCCATCCACGGTCCCTCGTGGTCCGGAATCAGCACCGCGTACCCGCGCAGTGCCGCCAATTGCGTTGTGGGCGGTAGGAAGTCGGTGATGTTCGTATTGCGTGACCAGCCGTGCGAGAAGGTGTAGCTCGGCGTGCAGTCCCGCCCGAGCGCGTCGATCGGCAAGTTGTTCACCACGACTGGTCGGCTCCCCGGACCGGGCCATGCGGTGGCCGGAATGATCAGTGTCGCGGTGGCATACGAGGCAGCACCCTGCGAATCGGTGGTGCGGTATTTCAGCAGCAGCGCCTGCCGCATCGGCACCAGCACCAGCGGCGCGGCCGTCGCGCTGATATCGCGCACCTCGACGAGCTCACCCGGCACGTACTCGTCCAGATCCGCCGGCCATGCGTCGAAGATCGGGTCACCGACGGCGCTCGGCGCCGAGGCTTGACGCAGGGCGGCCAGCGCCGGGGTCAAGGTGGTGGCCTCCTGCATCGGACCCGAAAGATGCGGCCCCGCAGCGATCGGTGGCGGCGGGATGACACCATCGATCCACTGCTGCAGATCCGGCAGTATCGAAGCGGCATCGGTCGGAATCGGCAATGCGGGCAGGCCGGGGATCGCGGGCGGGGCCGGTTCGGGCGGTTCGGCCGCCGCCTTCCCCATCGCGGCCGGACACACCAGCAACAGCGCGAATACGATGACACGCAGACAGCTCATTGACACACGCCCCAGGGTGCAACGTCGGGTTTCCCTGGCGCCCGGGGTTTATGGTGCCTTCGACGCCCGAAATGCCCCTGAGTACCGAGGCCAGGAAGTCAGGCTAGCCGAGACGACTCGTGCGGATACCCAGCCGTGCCCGAGTTGTGTGTGTCACGTCGCCGAATCGCAACAATCCAATCTGAATCCGCTTGTCCAGCACTATGGATCCGGCTCGGTCGCGATCCGGCATCCGCCGGATCGCACCAGTTTATTTGTGCTCGTTAACAGTTGCTCGGCGCGACCTCCCCTCGGAATCGCGCGTCCAACCAGTTCAGCGCCGCCGGAATGCCCAGGACCGCGGCGGTGAGATGATCGGGTACCGGGATCTGCTCGGACTGTATCCGTGCCCCGGCCGCGCACCAGCGCTTATCGGTATTCACCACCGCATCGACGGGAATGAGTCCATCGATCGGCGAATGCCATTCGAAGATCGGCGTTTTCGGCACGCCGTCGTAGAGTTCGAGGCTGTTCTCCTCGACCACCGCGCGTGCGGTGGCGTCGTTGATCATCGAGGTGGACTTCGCGAAGTCCAGTGCCCCGCGCCCCGCGCCCGTGGCCAGGATGTCATTGGTGCAACTGTTGGCGATCGCGGCCCGGGCGGCGAGTCCACGCTCGTTGAGTTGGTCGCTGAGCGGGAAGCGGTCCGGATACTCCCGCTCCAGGCCGAGTCCCGCAGCCAGGGCGAGTCCGAAGACGGGATGGGAGTTGAGACCAAGGGTCTCCAGCATGGTCACCAGGTTCATCGGCACACCTCCCATCGCGGCTCCGGCGATCTCCAGATCCGGTGCGTACTTCGGCGCCAGCGCGGCCGCCCATGCGGTGGCCATGCCGCCACCGGAATACCCGATCATCGATACCGGGCTCTGCTGCACCTGCAATGGGGCGACCTGCTTCACCGCGCGGATACCGTCGAGGGTGATCATGCCGCCCAATTTGGCCGCACCGTAAGCGAAATTCGGACCGAGGTGATCCGGCAGCGCGACACTCCAGCCGCGCGAGAGCAGCACATTCCAGCCCGGCGCCTCCCGGACGATGAGGTTCGGATCGCCGGTGTAGAGCACCCGCGATACCGAGCACTCGGCGCCGAGCCCGTTGATGATGTGCTGGTAGGAGAGCAATGGGCCGTCTGGGGCGTGCGACTTCGGAGTGAGCACCGTGGTGGTCGCCGCGATCGGCTGACCTTCGGAGCTGGTGGAGCGGAAGCGTACGACGGTCACGGTGGTATCCGGGAAGATCGCCAGCGGCGGCATCACCCGCGTCGCGATCACATCACCGGGTTTCTTATCCGCCAGATCGGACGGGGTCGCGTAGAAGGGGTCGGGATCGGGGGTGGGATACAGCGGTGTGGTGTGGGCGGCGCCTGCCGTCGCCGTCAGCACCATCAGCAGACCGACCGCCATGGCCAGCGACTGTTTTGCGGTCACTCGAAGCACGCTGCGGAGTGCGCGAATCGGTCTACGTGGGGCCTGTCTCATCGACGTATTGCCTCCGGGAGAGAGTTTGGTCCAACGTTGCGAACATAGTCGACCGCGATTGTCGCGAAGGCAAAGGGCAAGCGAAATGTTTTGAGAAATCACAACTCTCGGATGCTCGAACCGTGGTCGAGGGTCCGGCGCCTTCGTGACTGTCTCCGATCGCGAGGTGTCGTATCTGTGACATGTCCAGCCGATCGGCCGGACCATGTGCGACACCCTGGTGCGCGACTTAGCGTCACACCTATCGACGCGGCGAGTCGGGTCGGAAGGAGACGGTGGCATGGACGGCACTGTGAAAACTGGAACGGATTCCCCCGAGCGCAACTCGGTGTATCCAATGGATATCCAGGATCCACCGACGCGACGGGTCACCGTCTACTTCGACGGTCCGACTCCCGAGGACGCGCTCGTGCTCGAGTACGCCGCCACCAGAACCGAGGCCTGGGAATTCACCTCCGCCGCGGTCAACGCCGGACTTACCGTGACGGTCGACAGCAGGGTACGACCGGGGCTGCGCCGTCTGCCGTGCCGCTCGCTGTGGCACTGACGGCGGCCGCGGCACCGCTGCGGTAAACCACCGGGCGGCCTTCCCGGTATGACTGTTGCGCCGCCGCATGATGACTACTCTCGGATGGTGGACACCATGCGGGAGGATCGACGTTGACCCAGCGGACTACCGAACGGGCACGGTGGGGCGCCGTGCTGCTGTGCTGCGGCGCGCTGGTCGCGGCCGTCGCGGCATGCGGCTCCGACGAGACACCGTCGGCCGCAGCGACGACTACTACGACGACGGCCGCACCGGCATCCAGCACCCCTCTTGCCGCATTTCCCAGCGTCGATCCCTACGCCGGTATGCCGCTCATCGATCACACCACCTGGACCGACGGCGTCGACGGTCCACGTCTGCTGGTCTACCCCACCGAGGCGGGGCGGCGCGAGGCCTTCCCGAACACCGAGGGACGGGCGTGGCAGGAGGTACTCACGCAGTCCCCCGATGCCGATACACCCGGCATGCGCGACCAGTTCGTCTGTCACTGGGTCTGGGCCCGCATGGTGCAGCCCGATAAGGAGAGCTGGAATCTGGAACCCTGGCGTCCGGTAGTCGGCTATCAGGCCACCGTCCAGGCATCGTGTAACCCCGGAGGACCCGAACGCTGACCATTTCGAGCGACCTGCAACCAATCGCTGCTGACCATTTCGAGCGACCTGCAAGCAATCGCTACGGCCCCGAAAGGACCCATATGCGCGTCGTCATCGCAGGCGGACACGGAAAGATCGCACTACTGCTCGGCGAAATACTGACCGGGCGCGGCGACGAGGTCGACAGCCTCATCCGCAATGCCGACCATGCGGACGAGGTCGCGGCCACCGGCGCACGACCGGTCGTCTTCGATCTCGAGCACAGTACGGCGGCCGAGCTCGCCGCCGTCGTAAAGGGTTGCGACGCTGTGATTTTCGCCGCGGGCGCCGGGGCGGGCAGCGGGGCGGCCCGCAAGTACACCGTGGACAAGGGTGGTTCGGTGCTGTTGGCCGATGCCGCCGAAGCGGCCGGTGTCCGACGGTTCGTGCAGATCTCGACCATGGGCGCGGGTAAGCCGCCCGCACCGGGCACCGATGAGGTCTGGGCCGCCTATATCGACGCCAAGACCCAGGCCGAGGACGATCTGCGCGCCCGCGATCTCGATTGGACGATCCTGCGCCCCGGCCGGCTGCTCGATACCGCCGCGACCGACCGGGTACTGCTGAGCACGCCACCCCTACCCTTCGGCAGCATCGCCCGTGCCGACGTCGCCGCCGTTCTCGCCGAAATTCTGCCCGCGCCGCATACCGC
Organism: Nocardia sp. NPDC050630; assembly: GCF_044457245.1. Taxonomy (NCBI): domain Bacteria; kingdom Bacillati; phylum Actinomycetota; class Actinomycetes; order Mycobacteriales; family Nocardiaceae; genus Nocardia; species Nocardia sp. NPDC050630. The sequence continues at coordinate 984,552 of NZ_JBITGN010000001.1, read as the reverse complement.
GCGCACCACTCTGGAGCTCGTCGCAGGCGACATTTCCGTAACGCGTGCGGTCTCGGATATCGGTAGCCAGCCGGTCGCCGAAGGCGGTGCCGCACTTACCGATTGATATTTTTCGCCGCTAGATTGGAGAACATAACCGTGTTCAGCCGTATCACTTCCCTGAAGCTGCGACCCGGATCCCGCGGTGAATTCCTCGATGTGGTCAGCCGCAGTGCCGCCGCATCGGTGCGCGAAGAGCCCGGTTGCCTGCGATTCGATGTGTGCGCCGACCGAGTTGATCCGCACCGGTTTTTCCTCTACCAGGTCTATATCGATGAGGAGGCCGCCGAAGCGCACCGATTTACCGAGCATTTCCTGGCCTGGCGCGGCGCGGCCGACCGCTATGTGGAGCCGGGCACTCAGGTTCACTACAGCACCGATGTGGTGGTCAATGCGAAATGATCGCGCCGAATTCGCTACGCATCCGCCCCGGTTCGCGGAAGATCAGCTGGTGCGAAAACCCAACTGCGAACGCACAATCGATCGTGCAGATGTGCTTGCATATGAAAGGCACACCGACCTAAACTCAGTCCCGCAAGGCATTACAGGGGACAACCAGGGGAGGCCGCGTGGGTGAACCGAGGGCCGATGTCGCCAGAGGTTTGCTGTCGCCAGACGTCAGGGGCGTTCGAATGGACCAACCACTTCACGGCGGCCGGCTCGGAATCGCCGATGCCGCACTGGCCGACCAGCCAGCGAACGGTATAACAACTATGAGCACACCGTCGACCCGAAGCGGACAGCGCAGTACCGCGTACTCGCGAGAAACCGCAGTCGCGTTCGTCATCGATGCCGTCGAGTCAACCGGTGCGGCTACTCGACACGATTTCGATATCGACCGGATTGTCACCACCGCGCATGCGATGGCCGACGACTGGGATCTCGAGACCCTGCAGCCGACGACCTTCTGGCGCATCGCCTCCAGCTTCATCAAGCAGTGATCGGTAAGCACCAACCACTGCGTCCAATGATGTAGCAGCACAACCGAAGTGCGTTATGTCCCGGTCGGCGATGCCCACTGTGCCGTATAGGCCCGCAGTGCGACCTTGGCCTCGCGCAACAGATTCGGATCGCCGTCTGGATCGGATCGGAACGCCTCCTGCAGGACGGCGTCGCCCATCAGATGGGCGGCGCGACAGGCGATATCGAGTCCTTCGATATCGGCAACGGCGCCCTGGGCGAGCATGACCTCACGCAGCGTCACCGCCATTCGGCGTTTGTGCTCGCGATCGGCCGCTCGTGCGGCCTCGTTGAAGTCCTTACCGAACCACAGCGCGCGGAAGCCGGGCTCGTCCCGGTAAACCCGGGCGAAAGCGTCCACCAGCACGCCGATCGGATCATCCCAGCGCTGGACGCGTGCAAGCTCGAGCAGCATGGCCGCCTTGGCCTCCAATTGCTCGATATAGGCCGCGGCGAGGGTTTCGATGACGGCGTCGCGATCCGGCAGGTACTGATAGAGCGAGCCGACCGAAATCCGTGCCTCCGCAGCCACTCTGATCATGGTCAGCGCCTCGACGCCCTCCGTGGCGATCAGGCGATCGGCCACCTCGAGCACCCGCGCCAACCGCTCGCGACTGCGCGCCTGAATCGGCACGCGACGCAGGCTCGCCTCGGGTAGTGCACGGATCGGCACGGATTACCTCCTCCGAACGTAATATGAATCATATTCAGGTTTGGGTAGAGTATCCAGATGACCACCATCGCACCAACCGAGCGAGCCCAGGTAGCGGCGGCCTGTCAGCGCCTGGCCGCACACGGGTTGCTGATCGGCACCGCCGGCAATGTAAGCCTGCGCTGTGGTGATCTGGTCGCCGTCACGGCCACCGGTGCGGTGCTCGCGGAGGTCATCGCCGAGGACGTCACCGTGGTCGACTTGGCGGGCCAGGTAGTCGCGGGACGCTACGCACCCACGTCCGAATTGGGTTTGCATCTTGATATCTATCGCAGCTCTGCCACGCAGGCGGTCGTGCACACCCATGCGCCCAAGGCGACGGCCATCGCCTGTGTGCTCGACGAACTGCCGGTCATCCATTACCAGCAGTTGCTGCTCGGCGGTGCGACGAGAGTCGCCCCGTTCCATCCCTTCGGCACCGTCGAACTCGCCGATGCGGTGCGAACGGCGTTGCAGGGCAAGCAGTCCGCGCTGATGGCCAATCACGGCGCGGTCACTATCGGCGCGTCGCTGGGCCGTGCCGTTGAATCCGCACTGCTGCTGGAATGGGCCTGCGCACTGTATCTGGACGCGATGACAATCGGCAGGCCGCGCGAACTCACCGAACAGCAGCAGGCCGCGGTCGTCGAGGTGGCACTGCGGACCGGATACGGCACCCGCAAACCGCTGGAGAAGGGCACCGAATGAACGTAATCGCTTTGGGCGCACATGTTTTGGACATTCTAGTCCGACCTGTCGCGGCCATACCCGAGGGGCAGCAGACCGCCCTGGTCGAGAACATCCGCATCACCCCGGCGGGTACGGCCGCAGGCACGGCACTGACGCTGGCGAAACTCGGCGCCAGCGTTCGAACCGCGGGCGCGATCGGCACGGACACCTCCGGCGATATCCTGCTCGGTCTGCTCGCCAAAGCGGGCATCGATACGAAACTGGTGGTGCGCAAGGAGGATCAGCCCACCTCGTCGTCGGTGCTGCCGGTCCGCCTCAATGGGGACCGCCCCAGCCTGCACCTGTTGGGCGCCAATCCGTTCTACACCCTCGACGATGTCGATTGGGCCGCATTGGCCGCCGCCGACCATCTGCACCTCGGCGGACCGGAGCTTATCGGCCCGGCCAATGCCGCGCGAATCCTGCGTCATGCCAAGGACAATGGCGTCAGCACCTCCGTTGATCTGATCGCGCCCGGCGCGCTCGGCAGCCTCCACGCCATCGCCGAAATTCTCCCGCATACCGACTACTTTCTCCCGAATGACGAACAGGTACTCGGCTTCACCGGAACCACCGATCTGATGGCGGGGTGCAAAGTTCTGCAGGACACGGGCGCAAGCATTCTGGCGGTCACTCGGGGCGCCCACGGCGCCCTACTCGTCGGTCCGGACAACCATCAGCACATTCCCGCGTTCGCCGTCGACGTGGTCGACACCACCGGCTGCGGCGATGCCTTCTCCGCCGGTTTCATCCGCGCGATCGCACTCGGCCGGAATCTGCGTGCTGCCGCGATTCTCGGCAATGCGGTCGCCGCGCTGGTCGCGCGCGGACTCGGCAGCGACCACGGCGATTTCGATCTCGCCGCCGCGGACGCGTTCGCAGCCGAAGCGAGCACTATCGACTCCAGCGAGCCGGGTCGATAGCGATATCAGGCTTTCTTGGCGTAGTCGGCGAGGATCTTCAGCGACTCGCCGGGCGCCTCGGCCTGCACACTCAGCCGGTCCATGACCGAGAGGTACAGTGCCAGATCCTGTTTCCGATCCAGGTACAACGCACTGGTCAGATGTTCGAGATAAACGATGTCGGGCAACTCGGACTCGGCGAAACGCAAGATGCTGAACGAACTACCCGCGGCCGCGTGCTCGCCCGCCGAATACGGCAGGACCTGCACCGTGACGTTCGGTAGTTCCGCCAACTCGATCAGGTGCTCCATTTGCTCGCGATGCACCCGTGAACCACCCACCGGTCGATGCAGCGCGGCCTCATCGATGATCGCCCAGATGACCGGCGGTTCGGCGCGCCGCAGCACCTCCTGCCGACGGATGCGCACCTGCACGCGGCGATCCATATCGGCGTCCTCGTAGCCGAGTGACATTACGGCCCTGGCGTATTCGGGCGTCTGCAGCAGCCCGGGCACCAGGTGCGCCTCGTAGGTACGGATCTTGGTCGCGGCCTGCTCCAAGCCGAGGTAGGTGCCGAACCAGGATGGCAGCAGATCGCTGTAGCGATGCCACCAGCCTGGTTCGTTCGCCTGCCGTGCCAGATCAAGGAAACGCTCCCGCTCCTCAACGTCGTTGACGCCATACAGGGTCAGCAGGTCGCGGATATCGCGTTCCTTGAAACCGGTGCGACCCAACTCGAGACGACTGATCTTGGCGTGTGAACCGCGGATGGCGTCACCTGCGGCCTCACGGGTGATGCCGTTCTTCACCCGGAGGTCACGCAACTGCCCGCCCAGCGCGATCCGCAATACGGTTGGACCACGTTCCACTACAACCGATTGCACACGACCGTCGTCATCGGGTTCTGCGATCATGAAGTCATCTCCGATACTCGGGTTTGACCACAGTGTGTCACAAACACCACGTCGAAACACACCGCACCGATCGCCTATGTTACCGCTCAGCTAGTCAGGTCGTCGAACTCCCCGGCCTTCGCGCCGCGCACGAACGCGTCGATCTCCGGTCGAGTGTAGAACAGGATGCCACCTTCCGGGTCGCGTGAATTGCGAACGGCGATCGAACCATCCGACGCCTCCGCGACCTCGACGCAGTTACCGCCCGACGGACCGCTGAACGAGCTCTTGCGCCACGCGCCGTTGATCTTGGGTGTACCGGTGTCGAACATCTTCCCCACTCCTCGGCTTCCAGTGTGAGATGTACGCTCGAGCGGCTTTGCAGATGTGCGCTCAAACGTTCTTGCATTTGCACCAACATCTGCAAGATAGCACGAAGCTCCGCTATGTGGCACAAAAGAATTCAGACCTGCCGGTCCCCTTCGTGACCCCTGTTCAGCGCGTTATGTAAGTGCTGTCCGGAGCTGCGCGTGACGCGCCCGAAATGCGTGATCGACCCCTCGATCCCACAGGTCGAGTCGGCGCGAATCTTGTACTGTCACATGCACATCGGCCGTGCCAGCCCAATCGCGACACCCGCCGCCTGAGCAGTCCGGTTCACCGTTTATCAGCTCGCCGAGGAGGCCAGCCCCATGTCCGACGACAACACCCCGCTCATCCGGACCGACATCCCCCATTCCGCCCGTATCTGGAACTACTGGATGGGCGGTAAGGACTATTACGAAATCGACCGGATCGCCGGCGATGCCGGCGTCGAGGTGGACCCGGACATCACCACCATGGCGGTACAGTCGCGCCAGTTCCTCATTCGCGCTGTGCGTTACCTTGCGGGCGAGGAGGGCATCCGCCAGTTCCTCGATATCGGCACCGGCCTGCCGACCATGCAGAACACCCATGAGGTCGCCCAGAGCGTCGCGCCCGAGTCGAAGGTCGTCTACGTCGACAACGATCCACTGGTCCTCACCATGGCGCGGGCGCTGCTCACCAGCACGACCCCCGAGGGCGTAACCACCTACGTCGATTGCGATTACCACGATCCGGAGCAAATCATCGCCGACGCCCGCAACGTGCTCAATTTCAATGAGCCGATCGGCGTGATGTTCATGGGCGTACTCGGCCATGCCAAGTCCTACGACGAGTTGCTGCGCATCGTGCACACCGTGGTGGCCGCGGTGCCCTCGGGCAGCTTCCTGGTGATGTGGGACGGCACCGACGACAGTAAAGAGTATGTGACGCTGTGTGAGAACTACACCGGCACTGGTGGCGTACCCTATGTTCCCCGCCCTCAGGACGAAATCCGTGCTGTCTTCGACGGTTTGGAACTGGTCGAGCCCGGATTCGTCTCGATCACCCAGTGGCGCGCCGACGCCGCCGAGGTCGGCGAGATCCGACCGATCTCCGCCTACGGAGCGGTCGCGCGCAAGCCTTAAAGAGCAAGCGGCACAACGGCGGTCATCGGCCACCCAGCTGACGACCGCCGTTGATATTTCTGTTGGTCGTTCGTGCAAATGTACTTGCATCTGTAAGTGCCGACGGCCTAGACTCGACACGAGAATCGGGGAGGTACGCAGGGAGTTCGCGCCGGCGTCACCACAATCACCTCCCCATCCGGTAGACGCGAGGGGCGGTCGAGATGAGTACGCCATTCCGAACTCCGCGCGGGGCCACGATCGCCGGCGGATCCGGGATCGATACCCTGCGGCAATACTCGGCGCCGGAGTACGCGCCACTCGACTGTGGTGCCGAACCGCTCGGTCTCACCTATCGGCAGGCCCGCGAGATCTTGCATCTGCACGAGGTGCACGGCCCGCAGTGCCGTCAGTGGCTCGCCGCCGCGGCCTACCTATCGGCCGGACTAGACGACGAATAACGCTCGACCCCAACGGCTTCACCAGGGCAGCTTCCAAATAGCTTCGCACACAGCGATGTTCGTGCGAATGTACTTGCATCTGCACACACACCACTCTAAACTCGTGCTTGACAAGGGAGTTTCGCATCCGGGAGCCCGTGCCGCTGTCGCCATCGGATCTCTCGGCGCCAGAGCCACAGGGGCATTCGCATGAATCAACCACGCGCTGCCGGTCGACTCGGGATCGCCGACATCGCCGCCGCCTACGGCACCGAGGCATTGCAGCGACGCATCGCCGAACTGCGCGCCAGCGGCAAGCACTACGCCGCCATCGCGATAGAACGCGAAATCCGCAGCGGCGCAGTAGTAATCGATTCCACACTGCGGAAAGAGCAAGGCGCGGCGTAGATTTCGCCGCCCCCGCCGATGAACCAGCGGTTCAAAGCGCACACCGGGTATGTGGCCGCGTCTTGTGCTCGCAGCGCAATGGATACCGTGCGCCGTGAGTGCATCATCGACAGGTGATCGGGCATGTCCTGACCGCAGTCGTCCTGGAGCGTGATGTTGTGGACCGCACCGGCCTCCAGCACGGTCGACTGCCGTAGTTCAGCGCGAAGACACAGAAACCCGGCAGGTGCCTGACCAACCCCGGACGAACGGCCGCAGGGGCGAACCACAGGCAACGGCGGTTCCCGGAGACCGATGTCAAGACGGCTGGTCACGGATTTCGGCAACCCGCACCGGGCACTGGAGCTTCCACCACCGCACATGCCCGTAGGTAGACAATCCGCAACGTTGCCGCGCCGCAATAGATTTCGCGTGGTCTTCCGTGGTTCATAACTATTTCGTATAGTGATGCAACGATTCGGACGCAGATCTATCACGTCCGATGTGGCACTGGAGCGACGTGTATGACCTTCTCCGCGCTGGATCTGTCCGTCGAGCCGACGGAACCTGTCCTCGAGATCGGCGGCCAGCCCGCGTCGATTCCCCTACTCAATACCGACCGCGTCGCCTCGCGCATGGTCGGTTACTTCGCGACCTGTATGGCGCCGTGTCGCACGCTGCCGGGCGAACAGTTGCGCGGCGATGTCACCAAGCTGACCCGCAGCTGCCTGGCGCTGGCCGCCGAAATGTTCGACAAGCGGACGGTTCCCGGTGATGAACAGCTCGGCGAGGTCAGGGAGGCGGCGGCACAATGGGCCCGCGAGGCGGTGCCGCTCGGCACCATCCTGCGCGCCTACCATGAGGGCCTGCGCATCGCGTTCGGACTGGTGACCGCGCGCGCCAAGGCCGACGATATCGATGAACTGCTGGTCGCCACCGACCTCATGCTCGAACTCCTGGAGGCGATCACCGCGGCGGTTTCGGACGCCTACGTCGAGGAACAGCATCTCGTCGCGCGCGAACACCAGACCGCGACGCAGACGCTGGCATCCGCGCTGCTGAGCGGTCGGGGTAGTTCCGCACTCGCCCGCCAGGCCGGCATCCCGATCGCCGACTCGTATCAGGTGGTGGCGCTATCGATCCCCGAACATCCGGACGAGCGTGATCCGCGGGTCGACAGCCATGTCGCCGCCCGCAGGAAGCTGCGCCGACTGCAATCGGAACTGGCCACCGCCTTCGAATCCCGGGTACTTGCTTTGCTGAGTACCAAGGGCGGCACGCTGCTGGTCCCGATCGAGGACGACGCACCGGTCCTGACCGCCGAAACACTGCGACTGCTCGCCGAATCCGCCGAGGTCGCGCTGACCGCCGCGCTGGTCACCAGCGAGACAGATCAGATACCCGATGCCGCCGAACAGGCCCACGAACTACTGAATCTGGTGCGGGTCGGCGGACGCAATCCGGGCCTGTACCAGATGGCCGACCTGGCCGTGGAGTATCAGCTCACCCGCGGCGGCCCCGCCACCCGACGCATCGCGACAATTCTCGATCCGCTCGACGCCCACCCCGAACTGCTCGACACCATGCGGGCCTATCTGGGCAACGATATGAATCGCCAGCTCACCGCGCGTCAGCTCTATGTTCACCCGAATACCGTCGATTACCGACTGCGCCGCATCGCCCAGCTGACCTCGATCGATCTGGCCACCTCGGCCGGGATCTCACAGGCCGCTATCGCACTGCTCGCCCGCGATCTGGACCGCAGCGTGGCCCGACGGCTGTAGATTGCAGCCTGTTGCGGATTTGTGCTGGTCACGAGATCACAAAGGCGTCATCCTGGTAGTGCTGCGACCTCTGGATGGTGGATTATGCAAATAGCGGAGATCTTGCACAGGAAGGGCAGCGACGTGGCGACCGTCGCGCCCGAGACCACGGTACGGAACTTGCTCAGCACGCTCGCCGAGCACAATATCGGGGCGGTGGTGGTATCGCCGGACGGCAACCGGATCGCCGGCATTGTCTCCGAGCGCGATGTGGTGCGCAGTCTGCACGCGCGCGGCGCGGCGCTGCTCGATACGCCGGTCTCGGAGATCATGACCGTGGATGTGCGCACCTGCGCGCCCGACGATCGGGTCGACGGACTGCGTGGCACCATGACCGAGCATCGCATCCGACACCTGCCCGTGGTCCGCGACGGCCGCCTGATCGGCATCGTCAGCATCGGTGATGTGGTCAAGAGCGCGATCTCCGAACTGGCGACCGAACGCCAGCATCTGGTCGAGTACGTACAGGGACAGTACTGACCTGTCGCGGATATCCGCGACGGGCCCGTTGCTGGCTGCGACTTGTCGAAAGCCGTTGGCTACGAGAAAACTTCGAAGTCGCACGGGAAAGTGCGTATCGTTGGTGACGTCCAGCGCGGTTCTCGGAGGGAGCGGCACCTTGCGGTCACCTGCGTCCGGGACGCATCCAGCCCGATCGATCACCGCTCGGATACCGGCACCATCGCCCCTCGCCACCGTGCGCGAACTTTTTCCGGCGCTGGCCGAATCCACGGAGATCTATCTGGACAGCGCGGCCACGACGCAGAAGCCACTGCCGGTCGTCGAGACCATTCACCGCTACCACACCTCGCGCACCGCCAACGCCGGTCGAGGCACCTATCCGTGGGCCACCGAGCTGACCACGCGCTTGGCCGGGGTCCGCGAGCGCACGGCGACCTTCATCGGCGCCGAATCGCCCACCGAGGTGGTCTTCACCAGCGGTGCGACCGCGGCGCTCAATGCCGTCGCACTGTCCTGGGGGCTGGCCGAACTCGATGACGGCGACGAAATCCTCTACAACCCAAGCGATCACGCCTCGAATGTGCATCCGTGGCACCATCTGCGCCAGGTACTCGCCCGCTTCGGCCGACGCGTCGAACTGGTCCCCTACCGGGTGACCGAACTCGGCGAAGCCGATACCGCCGATATTCTGGCCAAGGTCGGCGCGCGCACCCGACTGATCACCACCAGCCATCTGCATCACGTCTTCGGCGGACTCACCACGCTCGAAGAGTTGCGTGGGAAACTCGATCCCCGGATTCTGCTGTGTTTCGACTGCAGTCAGAGCGCGGGGCATCTGCCGCTGGACGTGACCGAACTCGGCGCGGACTTCGCGATCTTCGCCGCGCACAAGATGTTCGGCGCGCCGGGCACCGGAATCCTGTACTGCCACCGCAGAGTTCACGATCGGCTACTGCCGTTCCTGCCCGGCGGGCATACCGGGGTCGAACTCACCGAGGCCGGATTGACCTCGACCGGCATGCCGGAACTGCTCGAGGGGGGTACCCAGAACATTCCGGGCATCCTTGCCCTCGGCAGTGCACTGGCGGTACTGGAATCGCTGGATGTCGGGGCGATCGCCGCGCACAACCGCGCGCTGACGCTGCGGCTCATCGATAATCTGCGTCCGGTACCCGGGCTGGATTTCCTACCCGGCCCAGCGCACGCACCGTGCGCCATCGGCTACGGCATCGTGTCCTTCACCCTCGCAGGCATTTCCGCGACCGACCTCGGATTCGTATTGAGCGAGTTGGGTTTTCTGGTTCGCACCGGCTTACACTGCTCACCCCGAGCTGGCGACGACGTGATGGACTCGGTGCGGGTCAGCACGCACATCTACAACACCGTCGAGGAGATCGACCGGTTCGCGGCCTGCGTCAAGACGATTGCCGAGGAGGTCACATGAGAATGGACGACACCCCGCGCTATGACCGGAGGGCGGCGTCCCGGGTGCTGGCGGGCCTGGCCCACCCCGGGTTGTTCGCCACGCCCATCGCGGTACCGTCGACTCGACATATCGAATACACCGGTGCCGCACTGCGTCCCGAGCCCGGCAGTCACCTCACCTATTCACAGCGGCTGTACCTGCAGCAGTTCATGCGGCCGTGCCAGCCCGCGCAGGTCACCAGCGCGACGCACCGCATCGCCTGGACCGATAGTGACGGTGTCCCCAACACCGGCCACTTCCGCGCCGACGGCCTCGGCCCACTGGTACCCATCGCCGTGCGCGAGACCGTGCTGGTGCTGTGGCATGCGCTGGCCGCGAATTCCGCACTCATGCAACGGGTCGGCGACCTCGGACCGCGCGAGCATGCGGTGCTCGAGGGCACCACCACCGATCACGATCCGATCGAAATCTTCCGCGTCGGTATCGAGGCCACCGGGCGAGCACTGGCCCAGCACGCATTGCTGGCGCGGCAGACGCCTTATCGCAGTGCCGCCGAATTCGCCAGGGGCATCCACGATTCCGGTATTTTCTCCGGTGTCGCCACCCGCTGGTTCTGGGAACTGCAGGCCTCCACGTACCGGCGCGGCATGATCCCGGTGACGCTGGCCGCCCAACCCGACGGCACGGTGCGATACACCGCCGATACGGTGGCGACACTGCGTGCGATGAAGGACGCGACGATCGAAGACGCGCACACGGTGATGCGGCGCGCGACCCGCGTCGAGGGAATGAGCGCCGACGCCGCCATCGCCAAGTATCACGATGACCTCGATCTCATCTCCCGCCAATACGCACTGCTGCCCGCCAATACTCGCCCCGCCTGCCTGGCCGCCATGCCACATCATCTCGGTGGCGGGCATTACACGCTGCTGCCCCTGGTGGTGGACAAGTTCGTCGAGATCTTCGAACAGCTCACCGAGCGGGTCCGGATCACCGAGGTGACTGTCGAGCTCGACGAACTCATCACCGACGGGCCCGCCAGTGCCGAGGATCGGATCTTTTATGTGCCGGATATGAGCTGTCAGCACTGTGTCCGCACGATCACCGGGGTGCTGGAGACGATGGGCATCAAGGTGATCGACATCGATCTGCCCAGCAAACGGGTGGTCGCCGAGTTCCGCAGTCCGCGCAATCGGGCCCGCGCCTTCGAGTCGCTCCGCGACGGCGGCTACAACCCGGTGACCGAGAAACCGGCGCGAACCACAGGGGCGCAGACCCGGTCTCAGCCCACGGAATCCGCCGTATGACGGCACCGCCACCGGCGCTACCCGCGAAGATCCATCCGCTGGTACGCGCCTTTCTCGATACCCGCGACGGGGTCGAGGAAACGCTGATTCGCTTCGGATCCCCGATCCACCTGGTGTTTCCGCAGGTCTACGCGGAGAACCTGAAACGGTTACGCGCCGTTCTCGACAACAAGGGCGCGCGCTACCGAATCTGCTACGCGCACAAGGTGAACCAGTCGCACGCCTTCGTACGCACTGCCGAACATGCCGGCATCGCCATCGATGTGGCATCCCCGCAGGAGTTGGCCAGTGCCATCGGTGCCGGATTCGACCCGATGCGAATCGAGGTGACCGGGCCGAAAGGTGAAGGGTTCCTGCGCGATCTGATCGATTGCGGCGTCACCATCAATGTCGACAATCTGTGGGAGCTGCGGCGGATCATCGAATTGGCCGGTGATCGCGCGAAAGTACCAGTGCTGCTGCGGGTTTCCGGTTTCGACGAGACGGCGGTGAGCCGGTTCGGTGTGCCGCTGGCCCATGTGGACCAGGCCTTGGATCTGCTGTCGGCCAACCGTCGACGAATCGCGTTCCTAGGCTTCGCCTTTCATATCGACTCCGGCGATACCGCCGAACGCATCCGGGCCATCGACGCCTGCCTCGGGCTGGTCGAGCGTGCCTACGCCGGTGGCCTCGGCCCTTCGGTGCTGAATATCGGCGGCGGTTTCCGGCAGGTGTTCACCGAGGACGCGGACCGCTTCGACGGGTATGTGCGGGCATTGCGCGAATCGTTGCTCGGCCGAGGCGAATCGATGAGCTGGTCGAACAACACCTTCGGCTATCACATCGATGACGGTGCGGTGCATGGGATTCCGGTCTTCCACAAGTACGCGAACACCGTGCCGGCGACGCGGATGTTGGACGATCTGCTCGGCGCGCCGCTGCAGCGCCACGGTGGCCGCACCGTGGCCCAGGTGGCCGGGGACAATATGCTCGATATCTGGTTGGAGCCGGGTAAGGCGTTGGTCGATCATGCGGGGGTGACGGTGTCGCGGGTGGAGTTCGTCAAGGAACTCGCCGATGGCACGGTGCTGGTGAATCTGGATCTGAGTCGGGATCAGGTGACTCCGGCGGATCAGGAGGTCATGGTCGATCCGGTGATCCTGCCGAGTGTCGCGCATACGCCGAGTACCGCGCCCGTTCGGGGCGATAATGTGACGCCGCTGTGCAGCGCCGCCGACACCATGCCGGCATTGCGACCGGTGGTCGAATCCGGGCCGGTCGGTGTGTATTTCGCTGGCCGCCTGTGCCTGGAGCGCGATCTGATCACCAATCACAAGGTGTGGCTGCCCGAGTGCCCACGCCAGGGTGATCTGGTGGTTTTCCCGAATACCGGCGCCTATCACATGGATCTGTCCGCAGCCTCGGCGTCGATGCACGCACTGCCCGCGAAACTCGCTGTCGTGCACCGCGCGGGAAGTTTTGAAGTCTATCGGGATACCGATTATGAACCGCTGAAACCCGTCGGTCTGCCGCCACCGCGCCGTACTCCGCCGCGCGGCCCGCATCGACCGCCACTGCCGCGCCGCCCCTCCGAGGCGCCGTAATGCGCTATGACCACATCACCGAGCTGATCGGCAATACGCCGCTGCTGCGGCTGGATCCGGCGGTGCACGGCCTGGCAAATGTCGAGCTGTACGCGAAATTGGAGTCGCACAATCCCTTCGGCTCGGTCAAGGACCGGGTGGCCTGGGGCATGATCCGCGACGATCTGGACGAGATCCGCGCGCGCGGGCAGACACTCATCGAGGCCTCCAGCGGCAATACCGCCAAGGCGCTGCGCATTCTCGGCGCGATACACGGCATCGGTCTGCGCGCGGTGACCAATCGGATCAAGGTCGCGGAGGTGCGGGAGCTGCTGCAGCTATTCGGCACCGAAATCGTGGAGTTGCCCGGGTTGTCCGAATGTCCGGATCCGACCACTCCGAACGACGTGTATTCGGTAATCGACGCGACCATGACCAAGGAACCGGGCGCCTACTACCACGCCTCGCAGTACACCAATGAGAAGAACATCGAGGCACATCACCACGGCACCGGCCGCGAAATCCATGAAGATCTGACTGCCGACGGTATCACCCGCATCGACTATCTGATCGGTGGACTCGGCACCACCGGGTCCACCCGCGGCACCGCCACCTATCTACGCAAACACAATCCCGAATTGCGCTGCATCGCCGTGGTTTCCGATCGGTCGGATTTCATACCCGGTATCCGCTCGGAGAGCGAGATGTGGGATGTGGGGCTGTTCCAACCCGATTTCTACGACCGCATCGTGACCATCGATTCCACCCGCGCAGTGGACGCCACCCTCGCATTGGCCACCGGATACGGCATCCTAGCCGGTCCAACCAGCGGCGCGAGCTATGCTGCGGCGCTGGAAACCCTTGGCGAGCACGCTGTTTCGTCGAATGCACCGGTGGTGGCGGTCGTCATTGTTTGCGATCGACTCGAGCCGTATCTGTCCTATATCAAAAAGCGCAGGCCGGAACTCTTCGACCGCGCCGACCGCCGCCGCGCACCCACCACGGCCGAACTCGCCGCGACACCGGCAGTGTCCCCGGATGAACTGGCCGAACTGGACCGCACCGCCCGGCCGACCATCGTGGACACCCGCGGCGCGATGGCCTACCGCATCGGCCATGTGCCGGGCTCGATCAATATCCGTGACGACCAACTCGACGATATGTTCACCCACGGCATCCCGTTCTCCCGATCGCGCCCCCTGGTCTTCGTCTGCCCGGTTGGCGAGCTATCGCTGCGCTTCGCTGCCATCGCCCGCCAGGACGGTTTCGCCGCCAGCAGCCTCGACGGTGGGATCGTCGCTTGGCGCGATGCCGGATTCGCACTCGAACGCGGCGGCTGAACCATCCCCGCAGGGAACGGAACCCGAAGGCGGTGTGCGCGGTCCTGATCTCGTCCCGACCGGCAGGCATTAGTGTGGGCGGGTGCAGAAAGGCCAGGAATCAGCTGACGATGCGGGTCCGCGGATCTGGGGCGGTACCACGCTCACCGAACGGCGGGAGGCGCGCCGCGCCGCCCTGCTCGAGGCCGCGCTCGACCTGATCGGGGAGTCGGGTGCGGGCGGGGTGACCATGCGCGCGGTATGTCGGCGCGCCAATCTCACCGACCGGTACTTCTATGAGAGCTTCGCCAGCCGCGACGAACTGCTGGATGTGCTCTACCGCCAGGTCGCCGACGAATTCCTGGAACCGATGACGGCCTTCGCCGCCGCCGACCCCTCCCGTGACCGCGTGCTGTCGGAGATCCTGGTCGACAAGGTGCTCGCCGATCCCCGCAAGTCCCGGCTGTTTCTGGTCGAACCGTATTCGAGTACCGGCCTCGGCCAGACCACCATCGCGGTCATGCCGGTCTTCACCAAGGTCCTGCAGGATCACCTGTTCGCCCATATCGATGACCCGGTCCGCCGCAGACTGGCCGCGCTCACCATGGCCAGCGGTAATGCGGGCATGTTCTCGGCCTGGTTGAACGGATCGCTGCGCGCCACCCGCGAGCAGGTGATCGACCACTGTGTGGCGACGCTCGCCGCCTACCGCTCCCTGTACCAGTCTTGATTCCACCCTCTTTCGACCGCCTGCCTCGACTATCCGCCGGAACGGGCACGCCAGTATTCCAGGTTGCTGCGGGTGAGCAGGGTGTGCGGATGGTCGGGCCCGAGGACGCGGATCTGATCGGCGAGCAGTGGCTCGAATGCGGCAATGGCGACGCCGATGTCACCCGCCTCGCCGTGGCAGCCCGCGAGGCAATTGCGGGTGTGCAGCGTGTCCGGATGATCCGGCCCGAGAATGCGCAACTGATCCGCCAGCAGGGCCGCGTATTCGGTAATGGCCTTGGGCGTTTCGCCACTCTCCCGGCGCCAGCGCGCCATGCTGATGCGGGTGCGCAGGGTCTGGGCGTCATCCGGGCCGAGGATGCGGACCTGGTCGAGGAGCAGTAGTTCGAATTCGGCGAAGGCCCGGGTCAATTCGCCCGCCATGGCGCGGGAACGCGCGAGATGCAGCCGAGTACGCAGGGTTTGCGGGTCGACCGGTCCGAGGATGCGCTCCTGATCGGCGATCAACTGTTCGAATTCGATGACCGCGCGCCGTAGGCTGCCACGCTCACTGCGCCAATAGGCCAAGCTGTTTCGCGCGCGCAGCGTCCACGGGTGATCAGTGCCGAGGATTCGGGCGTGATCGATAACGAGTCGTTCGAACTCCGCGACCGTCCGCTCGAGCTGGCCCATATGGCCGCGCCAATCCGCGATGTCGTAGCGAGTGGTGACCGTATCCAGATCATCCGCGCCGAGCACTCGGGTCTGATCACGAGCCAGCTCTTCCAATTCGGTGACGGCGGTGGCGAATTCGCCACTACGGCCACGGCAATTCGCGAGATGATTGCGAACCAGCAGGGTGACGCGATGATCCGGCCCCATCGCGGCGGTAAAGCTCGGCAGCCAGGCGGCCCACAGATCCCGATTGTCCACCACGCGTGTGGTTTCCAGCGATTCGAGATAGCCGAAAGCGGCCGCCGCTGCGCCATAGGCCAGATAGTGGCGCACCGCCGCGCCACGGGCATAGTCGGCCACGCGCTCGGTGGTGCCCGCCTCGATGGCCGCGATCACCGCGCGGTGCGCATCCTCGCTGTGCACGCCGAGGCGGTCGCATTCATCGGTCAGTCCGGGGAGCAGGGCAGCATGGGCGATACCGAGCGATTCGTCGACCGTCCCCGGGCGGCTGCGCGTGACCAGTATGCCCAAACCCACTGTGAGATCGCGGATTCCGGCAATGCTCACGTCGGCTCCGAGTTCTCGCATCGCCGCGTCCAGCAGCTCCAGCGGCAGCACCGGACCGACACCCGCCGCGACGAGCACACCGAGCATCGCGCCGATCCCCCAGACATCGGCGATATCCTTTGCGATATCCGGTCCATCTCCCGCCGCGGCCCGGATAGCCGCACCCACCCGCAGCGCTACCAGACCATCGACGCCGATATCCTCGGCAACCACCCGATCGGTGACCTCGGTGGCAACCTCGGCCAGCAATCCGGCCAGCAACCAACCCGCCGCGGCCGCGGGATAATCGGCTCGCGCTGATGGTGTTTCGGCCAACCGGGCGTCGATCCAGCTGACCCATTCCTGCTCGTCGACGGCGGCGCGCTCATATCCGGCCGATTCCACAATGGCGGCGATATCTTCGGCCACCGGCTCGGCGACCACGATCCGATGCATATGCCGCAGCTCCGGATCGTTCTCGAAGCCGAGCCCCTCTCGTATTCCCACGATCACCCGGACGTGCGCGAGCTCCGGTCTGCGGGTCAACTCCGCGACCGCGGCCACCAGCAGTCGCTGGGTGCCCTGCTCTGGTTCGTTCAGTCCATCCACGACGATGGTGACCCGGCGACCCCCTCCGCCCAAGTCCGCCAGCGGTTGGCGCACCTCGACATCGAAGACGTCGGGTGGTGTGAGGCTGTGCCTGGCCAAGCTCCGCGCCGCCGAGACTGCGGCGCGGAAGCCGGGCAGGCGGGTGCTCAATTGCGCGGAAAGCTCTGCAGCGACCGCCTCGATAGAACTGCTGACGGTCAAAAATACAGCGGCCGTGATGTATTCGGGCGCGACGGGTAGCGTGTCGACCAAGCTCGGCCGGATGAGCATCGCCAGCAAGGTCGATTTGCCGACACCGGGTGGTCCGATCACCCCACGCAACCGGTAACTGCCGGATCCGACGATATCGTCGAGAGTCTCGCGCACGGCCGGGGTCAATAACAGTCTGCGGGTGAGTTGATCGACGAAACCCGCTGCTGGCCGGCCGGTTACGGCATCGCGGCGGCGGGCGATATTCGGCACCAGCCACAGGCCTGGGTCACCCCCTTCTGCCGCGGATACCGTGCCCGAGGTGAACGAGAGATGTTCCGGTTGCTGCCGGGGGCACGCCGCAGCGATCGGGTCGAGCAGATCCGACGGCAGCAGATTCTCCCCGCGCGCGGGCAGTCCGGCCGCGAAGGTGGACAGCAGCGTCCGGGTGAAGCATCCGGCATACGCGGGCCCGTCACCGGCGGCGACCAGCAACTCCATCCGGCCCGCCGCCCGCGACAGCAGGTCGGTCCAGCGGCGGGCCGCGCCGAGCACGCCCTGTTCGGTCTCACATGCGTCGACCAGAACCACCAGCCCGTCCAACACCGATCGGTTCAACCGCTCACGAATCTCCTGTGTCAGATGGAAGGCCGTATGCGAGTTCGGCACCGCGGGCGAATCATGGCCGAGCAGAAAGAAATCCTCCGCGCTGGTCGCGGTACCGTGCCCGACGAATCCGATCAGCAGCGTCGCCTGCTCCCGTGCCGCCGCCTCGAAGGCCGCGTCGACCGCCGTAACCAGCTGTGCCACCGTCGGATTCAGCACCGGACCCGGCACCTCCGTTGCTGCCCGCCAGCCGCCGGATTCGGTCAATGTTCCATAGAGACCTGTGGCCAATTCACCGGTGAACCCCAGTTCCCCCAGTGCCGCACACTCGGACCCGACCACCAGGGCGAGCCTTCCTCCCATATCAGCACCACCATTTCCCACCGTCGACTCCCCGGCGACCTCGACACCTGCCGTAGCGACTGCTCGCAGGTCGCTCGAACGGGTCAGCCATGCGTGGTAGGAAGGTACCCGAATAGACATCGGGGCAAGCGACAACGGGGGCGGCTGATGGCAACGATCGTGTTGGTGCACGGGATCGCGCAGGAACAGTACGGCGCGGATCTGTTGGAAGCGCAATGGCTTCCGGCACTGGCGGCAGGGGTGCGCACCGCCGGATTCGGCGAACTCGCGGATCAACTGTGGCGCGGCCAGCGCCCGGGTGTGCTCGAGGCGCGAATGGCGTTCTACGGCAATGCTTTTCTCGACCCAGGCGCTCAGGGCGGCGGCGGACCGGTCGGTACGGAGGACGAACTCACCGAGCGGATCGCCGAGGCATGGTTGACCACCGCGGCCGATCAGGCGGCCGACCAGCGCGATCGACTGGAAGCGCAACGCTACCTGGACAATTCCGCACTCGGCACCGAGGGGGCGCAGGGCTTGGGCCGCAAGGCCAGACCGGCGGCCAATGCCCTCACCAAGCTGAAGTGGTTCGCGCCTTTCGGTTTCGGGATGGCGGGAAAATTCGTCAACCGGTCACTGGCCCAGGTCAGCAGATATCTGTCCGAGGAAACGGTGCGTGAATTCGCGCAGCAACAGGTGCTCGACCTGATCGGTCCGGACACCCGGCTGGTCATCGGACACTCGCTCGGCTCGGTGGTCGCCTATGAGGCGCTACACCAGACCCAACAGCCTGCGGCACTGGTCACGCTGGGTTCACCGCTGGCGCTGCAGTCCATCATCTATCCGCTACTACGCCCGCAACCGCCGATGGTGCCCGCTGCGCTCACCCGCTGGGAGAATTTGGCGGATCGCGACGATATCGTCGCGGCGCATCTGGATCTGGCACCGTATTTCCCGTCCGCGCCCGGTCGCGATGTGGTGCCCACGACCCACCCCGAACTCGATAATGGTTCCAGTCCACACGATGCGGCGCACTATCTCACCAAGAAATCGGTCGGACGCATCATCGCCGAGTCCCTCTCGTAACCGGAGTCCTTGGTGAATCGCGCGTACTCTGACAATTCTGGCACCGAGTGCGAGGAGTTCATCGCGATGACCGACCCCGTGCAAGGTTTGACGGGTACGCTCACCTCGCCGATCCGGGGTCCCGGAATGCTCGGCGAAGTATTGGTTGCGATTCGCGGGGGCACGGAGATATATATCGCGCGGGCAGCCGAGCCGATCTCGGCCGGTGAAGCCGTCTTGATCATCGCGGTACAACCGGGCCGCATCGTTGATGTGGTGCCGTGGATTCCGCTGGAATCCGTCCCGGTCGACGACATCTGAGACCGCGACCGAAGTAATGAACTGCTAGGGAGACACAGTGCTGGGTTATCACGTTCCCGATCCTGACGAGGCGATGCTGGTCAGCGGCGGTAAGAGCAAGGACAACGCGCCCTTCGGCGTCGTCATCGGACGCGGCAAATGGGTGATGCCCTTCTTCCGCAAGGTGAGCTATCTGTCGCTGGCCATGTTCGAGGCCGAGATCAAAGAACGCTGCGTGACCAAACAGGCCATCCAGCTCGAGGTGCGCGCGGTGATCGCGTTCAAGGTCGCCAATGACACCCAGTCGATCGTCAATGCGGCCCAACGCTTTCTGTCCGAACAGGAGCGGGAGATGTCGGTGCTGACCGGGCGCATCTTCTCCGGACACCTGCGCTCGATCGTCGGCTCGATGACGGTCGAGGAGATCATCCGCGAACGCCAGCGGCTGGCCGACGAAGTGCTGGTGGCCTCCAAGGTGGAGATGAGCAACATCGGTCTGTGGGTGGATTCGTTCCAAATCCAATCCATCGATGACGGCAATCTGGGATACATCACCGCACTGGCCGCACCGCACAACGCGGCGGTACAGCGCGATGCGCAGATCGCCCAATCACAGGCAGCCCAGCATGCCGCCGAGGCCGAACAGGAATCGCTTCGCCGCCGAGCCGAATATCAGCGCGAGACCGCCATTCTCCAGGCGCAGTATCAGCAGGATATCGATAAGGCCAATGCCGAAGCGGCACAGGCCGGCCCGCTGGCCGAGGCCAAGGCGATGCAGGAGGTGCTCACCGCACAGGCCGAACAGGCGCGCAAAGAGGCCGAGTTGCGCGAGCAGCAGTTGCAGGCCGAAGTCGTGAAACCCGCTCAGGCCGAAGCGGAACGGGTGCGCATCCTCGCCGTGGCCGAGGCCGATCGGACCCGGATCCAGGCCGAGGCGGCAGCCTCGAACAACCGGATCGCCTTGGACCAGTTGCTGATCGAGCAGCTGCCGGAAATCGTCAAGCAGGCCTCCAACGGCCTGGCGAACGCCAACCTGACGGTGCTCAACGGACCCGACGGCGTCGGCGAATTGGTCAACGGAATGGTCGGTCAGGGCCTGACTGTATTCAATTCGTTACAAAAAGCGCTTTCATCCAACGACGGGGAAAATGCGGGTTAAAGTGGCCGAGTAGCGACGGCGCGAGGAGCGGGTGTTGGTGTCCATCGGGAAATTGGTGTCGTTCGACAGTTCGCGGGGATTCGGGTTCATTCGGCCCGACGATGGTGGTCCGGATGTGTTCGTTCATGTGAACGACATCGGACTGGACGAGGACGAACTGCGTCAGGGGCGGGTGTTCGAATTCGATGTGACCGAGGGTGATCGTGGTCCGAAGGCGATCAATCTCGCCGTGGTCGGCGGTCAACCGCTACCACCCGCTCCTCGGCACAAAAAAGACAGATCCGGCTCCGGCCAGCTGACCGCCACCGAACACAAACGCCTGATCACCGAGCTACTACTGGACGCAAGCCCCGCCCTCACCGCCGGGGAGATCCTCACCATCCGCGACCGCCTGACCGCCTTCGCCGATCAGCACGGCTGGCTGGAATAGCGCGCCGCCTCCCCACCTTCTCGGCAGTTCGGGCGGTCCAGGCGAGGTTCACGACCTTGTCGGACCGGCGTTCTACGATCAAGCCACAGCCCCGGCCGCACCGATGAATCCGCGTCGACTGCGACGTCGATATGGGTGAGAGAACGGACCCCCGAGGAGGATGGTGTGGACTTACCTGTAATGCCGCCCGTCAGGCCGATGCTGGCGAAGACGGCGCCCTCGGTGCCACATGAGACGGGGCTGAGTTACGAACCGAAATGGGACGGCTTTCGCTGCGTGGTGTTCCGCGACGGTGACGAAGTGGAACTCGGTTCCCGCAACGACCGTCCGCTCACCCGCTATTTTCCCGAGGTCGCCGAACTGCTGAAGGCGGCACTGCCGGATAGATGCGTGGTGGACGGCGAAATCGTGGTGGTGACCGATGCGGGACTCGACTTCGACACCCTGCAGAACCGGTTGCATCCGGCGGCCTCCCGGGTGAACAAGTTGGCCAAGGAAACACCCGCCAGTTTCGTCGCCTTCGATTTGCTCGCCCTCGGCGATAAGGATCTGACCGGTGAACCGTTCGCCGAACGCCGACGACTGCTGGAGACCATTCTCGATACCGAACTCGCCAGGGTGCATCTGACGCCGATCACCCAGGATCCCGCCGTCGCCGAGGACTGGTTCACCCGATTCGAGGGTGCGGGTTTCGACGGCGTCATGGTCAAGTCGAACGAGCTGGCATATTTGCAGGACAAGCGGGTGATGCTCAAGGTCAAACATGAGCGCACCGCCGACTGCGTGGTGGCCGGTTTCCGCTGGCACAAGGATGGCGAGGGCGTCGGTTCCCTGCTGCTCGGACTCTTCGACGACGCGGGCAATATGCATCATGTCGGGGTGGCGAGCAGTTTCACCGCCGCCAAACGCAAGTCGCTGGTGGATGAGCTGAAACCATTGCGGGAGAACGCATTGGCGAATCACCCGTGGCGGGAATGGGCCGATGCGGCGGCGCAGGCGAAGGCCGATGGCAAGATGCCGGGCGGGGTGAGCCGGTGGACCGGCGGTAAGGATCTGTCCTGGGAGGCGCTGCGTCCGGAGTTGGTGGCCGAGGTCCGCTACGAACATGTGCAGTCGGGCCGATTGCGGCACGGCGGCAGGCTGGTTCGCTTCCGATCCGATCGCACACCGGAATCGTGTACTTATGCCCAGCTCGACGAAGTCGCACCGGCCGAATTGAGCGCCATCTTCACCGAAGCGCGGGGACGATGATGAGCGAGTCGGTCGATATCGAAGTCGATGGCAGAACCGTCGCCATCAGCAATCCGAACAAGGTCTACTTCACCAAACGCGGTGAGACGAAACTCGATCTGGTGCGGTACTACCAGGCGGTGGCCGAACCGTTCCTGCAGGTGGTGCGCGATCGGCCGCTGCTGCTGGAGCGGTATCCCGATGGTGCGTCCGGTAAGTCGTGGTTCCAGAAGCGGGTGCCGAAATCCGCGCCGGACTGGCTGCACACCGTCGAGGTCGCCACGCCCAATGGCACCACCAGCGATGCCCTTGTCGCCCACGATCTCGCGCACATTCTGTGGGCGGTGAACCAGGGCTGCCTCGGCTTCCACGTCTGGCCCAATCACGTCGACGATCTGAATATCGCCGATGAGCTGCGTATCGATCTGGATCCCTCCCCCGGCATCACCTTCGACGATCTGAAACACGCCGCGGTACTCACCCGCGAGCTGTTCACCGAACTGGGCATCGACTCCCGGATCAAGACCTCCGGGTCGCGCGGATTGCATATTTACGTTGCGCTGGAACCGAAATGGGACGGTTATCAGGTGCGCGCGGCGGCGGTGGCGCTGGCTCGGGAATTGGAGCGGCGGCATCCGAACGAGATCACCGCGCAGTGGTGGAAGGAAGAACGCGGCAACCGCGTCTTCGTCGACTTCAACCAGAATGCCCCGCACAAAACGGTTTTCGGCGCGTGGTGCGTGCGCCCGAAGGTCGGCGCGCAGGTCTCGACCCCGATCGCCTGGTCCGATCTCGACACCGTTGTCCCCGACGAGTTGACCATTGCCACCGTCCCGGCGCGGCTGGCCGAATCCGGTGACCCGTGGGCGCAGCGACCGGCCCAATCCATCGAGCCGCTGCTGAAAATGTCGGAGCGCGATATGGCCGCCGGGCTTATGGACGCACCGTGGCCACCGCAATATCCCAAGATGCCGAACGAGCCGCCCCGAGTACAACCGAGCCGCGCCAAGAAGCCGGAAATGGAAGGCTAGCTACCGGAAGGCTATTGCATCCCCGGACGCTATTCGGTCCATAGCACCCACACCTTGCTCTCACACGTGACCGCGCGCCCGTCCGCGGTGCGGGCACTCTTGGTCGAACCGTCGCATTTGGTTCCTGGCTCTGCGACGGTGCCACCGACGGTATACGGACCGTTCCACTGGTAAACACCGCCGCTGGCCAAGCACAGCAGAGTCGTGCCGTCGGCCCCCGTACCGATGCGGCCCGGCTCGGTGCACACCGTCCCCTTCTTCGGGGCTACCTGGCTGGTCGACGTAGCGGCCGGAGGAGGTGTGATGACGGGCGGCACCGCCGAGGGCTGCACGACAGCGGTCTGGGAGATCGTGGAGGGCAGCGCGACACTCGATACGACCGGAGTCCGGCTCATCCCCGACAACGCGTCGGAGAAATTGCTGCCGGACAGCACGACATATCCGGCGATACCGACCACTTCGATCACACCGAGCAGCAGCGCGCACACTGCCATGGTCTTACCGCGCGGGTGGCTGAAGGCGATGAATCCGAAGACGATCGCGACCGGGAAGAGTCCGAGCAGCGCGGCCACCAAGGCGACGATCGCATACGGGTTGACGATGGGCGGAACCTCGACCCGTAGTCGACCGGCCCGGGGAGCCCGCCTCGTCGGCGGCTCCATCTCCGGCCAGCGGTCGTTGGGCTCGGCATCGGGCCACCGGCCGATTGCTCCGGTCTCCGCCTCGTACTCCTCCGGCTGCGCCTCCGGCCAGCGCTCGCGCTCACGGTTATCCGTCCGTGCCATCCAGGTCCCTCTTCCACACCACCAAACCGCGCAGGAACCTCGAACTGCCCGGACCCGCCCCGATACCGACAAAGAATAGGGGCCGACGGCCGCAACATCATCCGAAACGGCCGATCAATCGTCATCAAACCGTAATCGCGAAAGTCATCATGTCAACTCGCCTGTCCTGATCGGTTTCGCAACGATGCGGTTCGAGCAGGGGAGTTACAAACCGGCAAATACCACTCGCGCGGTACCTCATCGAGGTAGATGCTGGTCCCGGGACCTATCTATGCGGCGACTTCGGCACAGGAGGGATCCATGCGCGGTGGCTCCCGTTCGACAGGACGACAATCGCGCCCGTGGCATTCCCACGCGGGCGATCTACTCGGTGACGACTACAACGTTCCCGGCATCATTCTGTGCTTGCTCGGCGTCGTCGCCATGGCGTGCACCCTCACCGCCGCCGGTTACGGTTTCATCGGCTGGACCCGGATCGGCGCGATAGTGACTGCCGCACTGTGGATCACCGGAGTCGGCGCACTGCTGATCGAGCATCACCGCGAGGAAGTGATCGAGCAGAAGTACGGTCGCACCGGGCACGCGCCGGGCCGTGTGCGGCCCGTCCGCTACAGCGCCACCGAACGCAGGCTAGGGCCCGGTGAAAGCCCTTCGGAATCGCCGAAATAGCCGACGCCGCAGCGTCAGCGCCCCGGATCGACCTTCGGCATGGTTTCGGTCACCAATGTCATCAGCATGTCGGCCAGCAGCACATGTACCTGCTCGCGAGTGAGGGCGCCGCGGGTGATCCATTCCCGGCCGGCGACTTTCACCAGACCACCGAATGCGCGGACCATGGCACGCAATTGCGCACTGTGCGCCGAATCCGCGCGTCCGACCATCAGCAGCATCCGTTCGGCGGCCGCGTCATCGGCCTGATCCAGGATCTGTTGCACCTCCGGATCGTCGCCGACGCCCTCGTGGCTGGTCACCTTGACCCAGGTGCTGCCATGTTCGGAGATCACATCCAGCAGCCAGTGCACGCTCGCATCGACGCGTTCCCGGTCGGTCCCGGTCGGTGCGACCATATCGTCCAGGCGTGGCAGGGTGACCATCCGGCGCACGACCGCGAGATACAGGTCGCGCTTATTGCCGAAGTAATGGTTGATCAATCCGCGCGCGACCCCGGCGCGCTGCGCGAGTTCCGCGGTGGAGACCGCCGCGTAGGGCCGCTCGCCGAACATGTCGATCGCGCATTCCAGGATCTGTGCGCGTCGCTCGTCCGGTTCCAGCCTGCGCCTGCGCGGCTGCGCCTCGGTGTTGTTTCGAGCGATCAGCAAGCGATCGCTAGCGGGGACCTCAGAGTGACCTGGCAATGAGATCCTTCATAACCTCGTTGCTGCCCGCGAGGATGCGAAGCACGCGGGCACCGGTGTAGAGCTGGGAAATCGGATACTCCGTCATGTAGCCGTAGCCGCCGAACAGTTGCAGGCAGCGATCGACCACAATACCGAGTTGATCGGTCAGCCAGTACTTCGACATCGCAGCGGTGGGAATATCGAGCTCGCCGCCCAGATGTTTGCCGATGCAGTCGTCGAGAAAGATCCGGCTCACCTTGGCGATGGTCGCGCATTCGGCCATCTCGAATTTGGTGTTCTGCATGGCGAACAACGGCTTGCCGAAGGCCTCGCGCCCCTTCGTATATTCAACAGTCAGCTGGACCGCCTTCTCCATCATGGCGACCGCGAGGATGCCGGTGACCAGTCGCTCCTGGGCCAGCATCTGCATCATCTGATAGAAGCCCTGGCCCTCGACCTCGCCGAGCAGATTCGAGGCGGGCACGCGTAGTCCGTCGAAGAACAGCTCCGCGGTGTCCTGGGCCTTGCCGCCGATCTTGTTGAGGATGCGACCGCGCGTGAAACCCGGGGTGTCGTCGCCGACCTCGGCGAAGATCAGCGAGACGCCCGCCGCACCCTTGGCCGGATCGGTCTTGGCGGCGATGAGAATTCCGTCGCAGAGCCAGCCATTGGTGATGAAGATCTTCGAGCCGGTGATGACGTACTCGTCGCCCTCGCGGACCGCACGGGTCTTGATGTTCTGCAGGTCCGATCCGGTGCCCGGTTCGGTCATGCCGATGGATAGCACCATCTCGCCGGTCGCGGCCTTGGGCAGTACCCGCTGCTTGAGGTCTTCGGTGCCGAAGTGGTGGATATAAGGCGCGATGATCGAGGTGTGCACGGCCATGCCCATGGAGCCGTCACCCGCGAAGGACTGTTCTTCGATGATGGCGGCCTCGTGCGCGAAAGTGCCGCCACCGCCGCCGTATTCGGTCGGGATCGCGGTGCACAGCAGGCCGAGTTCACCAGCCCGGTTGTAGAGGGCGCGGTCGGGATGTCCCTGTGCGACGAACTTCTCCTCGTGCGGGACGACCTCCTTTTCGAAAAAATTTCGCGCCAGCTCCCGGACCGCCTCGACCTCGTCATCACTCCATGCCGCGCGTGCCATCGCAGAATCCTTTGCTCGATCGCGCGGGCCTGTGGCACCCGCGTCTTGTCATCAGAGTGGCGCACTATTGGCATGATGTCAACAAAGCGGGCACGGGCAGGTCGACCCGGGGTATGCAGGTGCAATGCGGATCACCGGTCGGCTGCGAGCCTGGTTCATACAACCAGTCTTCGGCTAGTCCGGGCACACGACCTCCACCGCGCACGCAGCCGTCGACGGGCCGCCATAGTCCGCGCAGCGACACCGTAGTAGACGTCCACGGACGCGGCGACATCTCGCAGCACGTCGCCCGTCGTCTCGAGATTCGATTCGCCGCAGATCACTACGGTGCCGACGGTGCGCGTGACCGATTCGTGCGTCAGCACCTTCTTCGCCGCCCGGCCGCCCTCCCCGTGAACGACCAACTGCCGTTCCGGACGAAGCCGGGCGCCCGTGACCACATCGCCGCACATCCCCGGCCAAGCGGTGACCATCGGTTCCGGACCACACCAGCACCCTGACCGGCCGTTCCGGGTTCTCCCGTACGGCCACCTCAGTCGATATCTCGATCGCTGTTGGCGTTGGCGTATCGCCCGCGTTCGGAGTCGATGGGTCGCGCGACCACCCCGCCGCCCGCTCGACGGCGATCCACCGAAGCGACGGTGTCGCCGCGTCCTGCGGTGATTTGCGCGACGTTGGCCAGCGCGTCGGTGGGCAGCCCGGTCGCCGGATCGCGGTGCAGATAGCCCTGATGCGTGGCCTCGACGCCGGCGAAGTTCGGCGAGTCGGGAAACTCGGCGGGAATACGTTTGCCGCCGAATGCCTCGGTGGCGGGATCGATGCCGAGGCCGAGCCACGGGTTGAGGCGGCTCCACGCGCCGGGCTCGTCCGCTCCGAACATGGTCACCAGATCGCGCCACGATGCGGCGACATAGACATTGTCGGCGCCGATGCCCAGCTCTGCGGCATGGCGAACCGAGGCCGCTCCCGGCGAGCCCGCGGCGGTTGCCGAGCGGACCAAGCCGGCGAACCTGCCGTACCTGCCCGCATAGAACATCGTGACCGAACCGTAGCTGTGCCCGTAGATCCGGATGGCAAGCTGGTCGGGGGCGGCGGTTCCGGCGAGACTTCTGGTGGCGTGGAATGCCGCGATGTCGCACAGCAGCCGGTCCCCGCCCACGCGTGCGCGGCGCCGGAAGGCGGCCTTCGCATAACCGGTCTTCACCGGCCCGGCCGGCGCGTCGTATCCGATCCAGATGATCGACGCCAGCTCGAGCGACGGATCTACCCGCAGCGTTTCCTCATACAGGTTACGCAGCGGCTTGAACTGGTAGGCCAACGAGGAAGACGTCGTATTCGTCCCGGGCACATGCCAGTTCACCGTGTGCGCGGTGTCCACATTGCCGAGCGCGACGACGGCCTTCCCTTTGCCGTGGAAGGCGGTCGAGTCGTAGGACAGGACATGCACCGGCGGACTGCCCGGTACCTTCGTGGCCTGTCGGTCCAACTCTCGCAAGTGATTTCGGGTGCGGATCAGGTTGCCGAGCTGCTTCCTCTCAGCGTCGGTGAGGCCGGTCCGCGTCCAGTTGAGCAGCCTCTGGTCCGCTGGCTTGCGGGCTAGGAACTCGCCGAGATCGCGGCTGATCGACAGCCGGTTGGCGTGGTCGCGGATCGTGGCGGGAAGGCCCTCGGCGTTGCCGATCCGGTGTGGGTAGACCTGGATGAGTGCCTGTTGCGCAGCGCTCAACGCACCTGGTTCGGCGGGGTCGCCCAGCGAGTTCCACCACTCGCCGTTCTCGGTCGCGCGGCGTCGTGCGGACCACGCTGGCAGGCGATACCCCCAACGCAGCAACCTATCCGCGTTGTCGAAGCCGCCGGCACGTAGCGCCTCGTCGGCCAGCCGCCGCTGTTCGTCCTCGAAACCGTGATCCGCAGGCAACGAGCGCCAGTAGTCGCTCGCGTCGTCGGGCACGGAGTCCTCCGGATGCCCTGGTTCCTCGGACGAGGCGGTCGCTGGATGGGTGCCGCCGGGGACGATGGGGACTCCTACGCCTGGCTCGTCAGCAGGCAGCCCGTCCTGGTGCAATCGGCCGTCGGATCGATCCGCAGTCGCCGACGAGGAACCTCGACGGACACGCCTGGACCGTTTGCCCGACTCCGGTGGGGCCTGCCGGTCCATCCAATTCAAGACCGCGTCCAGACATTCGTCCGCCGTGTACGTTTCGTATTCCACGAGATGGTGTCCGCGCTGGAATCCGCTCTCGTCGATACCGTTTTCGTCTACAGCCGGAGTTCCCGCACGGGTCGCGATCCACCCCGCGACGTGCCGGACGATGTCGACCGCACGCAAGGCACGCACGGAACCGTCGGGTTCGAAGGTGGTGGGCGACGTCGTCGGTGCGAACCGGTTGACCAGGAGTTGGCGTTCGGCGGCGGTGAGTTGGTCGAGCGCTGCGTGCACGTCAGCGGGACTGGCCTCGGCCAGCGCTGTGGCCCACAGCGCCATGGACCGGTGGTGTGCGGACGCAACGGTGCTCACCCATCGCTGAGCCGCGATGAGCGCCATACTGCGGATCATTGGTGTACCCGCTCCCACTCGCAGGTGGTGTAGCGCCCCTTGATGAGTCGAACTGAGCCCTTGGACAGCGGATTCCATCTGCTCTGGGCTTGCCTCGGCCAGCAGTTGTCGCGGATCCGGCTGGTCGGCACTCATCAAGGCGGCGTACATGGCCGCTCGGAAACGGTCGAACTCCGATGTCGTGGACGGCAGGTCGCCAAGTTGGCGTGCCGCAACCTGCCGTGCCTGCTCATTTCTGATCTTGCGGCGGAGACTGGCCAGGTTCGCCCGCACATCGAGCACGGAAATATCCAGTGCCGCCGCTACCTCCTCGTGCGTCATACCCTGTTGCACCCGAGCGAGAACTTTGGTCTCGCGGAGGGTGAGCTGGAACGTGCTCGGCGAATTGTCGGCGGGCCGCTCGGGGATGGGCGACGGATATGCGCGGTGTTGGTGGGCTGGGTGTGGTTCGTCGGTTCCCTTCCGCGACCAGGGCGTCGTCCGTTCAGGTGTGGGTTGCCGTGGGGTCTCGTCGTGTTGGTGTGGCCTGCTGCCGATCAGTCCACTCGAACCATCCGAATCCGGCTCTACATGTGCGGGCAGATCGACCTCGAGATCCGGCGTGACCTGCGGCGGACGCCCCGTGGTCACGTACTCGTGGATCGCCCACTGCGGCGACCCGACCGCCGCGCCATGAATGTCCGCCTCCGCGAACCCGACAGCGAGCGCTTCCACGTCGTTGAATACGGTCTTGGCTTCGTTACCGAAGGCGTACTCCGGCAGTCGAGCGAACCAGGTCCACCAGTGCTCGTCGATCAGGCCGAGACTCGACAGCTGTGAATGGGTCTGTGAGAGCACTTGTTGCAGATTTTTCGACAGCCCCTCCATGGCATCGATCGCGTGCACGAACTCGTGCACGGCGTCGTGATGAAATGGCCTGTCGCCGACCGGATTCAAGCCGAACTCGAGCAACCGGATCCCGCGTTCGACAGCCTCTGTCGGCCTGGCCGCATCGCGCAGGCTGAACTGCATGCTCCGACCCGCCGTCGCGGGGGCCGCATCGTAGGACGTTCTGGCGCTGGTGCCCTGGGAGTCGGTGTAGTCGATGCGCAGTTCGCGAATGTTGGTCCGGCCCGGGAACCTGGTGAGCATCTCATCCAACCCACCCAGAATCTCCTCCACAACATGAGCAGGCACATCCGGATGATCGAATCCGGCCATGGCCACATGCGGATACATCAGGGTGAATGCCTCGACCAACCGGGCCTTGGCCCGCGCCGCTTTATCGAGCCCCGCGCGATGCATTATCTCGCCCCAGGTAAGCCCGGCATGCCGCTCAACCTGCGCCAACGCCGCCATATACCTACCATGGATATCGAAAAGCACCTCTCGATGTTGCTTGGGCATCGGAAATTTCGAGATCCACTCTTCGAGGTAGGACACCGCCTCCCGAATGGCCGCGACATCCCACGTCGGCATAGCGTGGTCCAGCCACACCTCACGGCCGTCGACCCGACACACGAACGATGACGCGAACACACCGGCGGGCGTCGCGTCGACGTCGGATCGGGCACGTCCGCCCATCACCTGGTTGTCGGCCACACTCCACTCGCGCGCCGTCCGGTGAGTCCTGGTCACCGCATCGAATAGGCCGAGCATTGTGGCCGAGTACGAGCCGAGAACCTCCGGGTCCACACCCTCGACACTGTCCCCCGGCCGCCCTGGGGTGAGCTCCCGATAAATGCGGTCATCTTCCAGGTTCAGCATCGCGTGGGCGACCGGAGCGCCCATGATGGCGGCGACCTCGGTCTGCAACACCTGCACAAGAGCGTCTATCGGATCGGCATAGGTTTCCATGAACACCCGCAGGCCATTGTCGAACGTCACCTCCTCGACCCGGATCCCTGGCGCCCCTTCTGCCACAAAGCGTTCGGCGATACCGGAATTCAGTCCGGCCAGCACCAACTCCTCGAAACCGGGACCAGCGAATGCGCGCTCTCCACGCGAATCCTCGAACGGCCTGCTGCCGATCAGCCCGCGCGGACCGCCCTCGTCCGCCGCCGGTCGGTTGCCGACGCGGCCGCCCGGTTTCGGGCTGCCTTCGCCCGGCTCCGTATCGCCGCTTCGCGCGGGTGGTTGATCCGGCTCGGCTCGCGTGCTCCACGGTGTCCGCGGTGCCGGGCTCTGTTCACTCGCCATCACATCTGCGGATCCACGCTCGAGGTCCGGCCGCGAATCGTCCTCATGTGGCCTGCTGCCGATCAGACCACGCGCACGGTCCGAGACCGGACGATCGACATACGGTGCAAGATCGACCTCGAGGTCCGGCGTGACCTGCGGCGGACGCCCGGTGGTCACGTACTCATGAATCGCCCACTGCGGTGAACCGACCGGCACACCATGAATGTCGGCCTCAGCGAACCCGACAGCAAGCGCCTCGCCGTCGTCGAATACGGTCTTGGCTTCGTTACCGAAGGCGTACCGCGGTAGCCGAGCGAACCAGGTCCACCAGTGCTCGTCGACCAGGCCGAGCCTCGACAACTGTGAATGGGTCCGGCTCAGCACCTGTCGCAGGTTCTCCGAGAGCCCTTCTTTGGCATCGATCGCATGGATGAATTCGTGGACGGCGTCGTGATGGAATGGTTTGTCGCCGACCGGACTGAACCCGAGTTCATGCATCCGGATACCGAGTTCGACAAACGGCGCAGGCCTGGCCGCAAGGTGCAGGCTGAAATGAATCCGCTCGGTTCGACCCGCCGCCGCTTCGCGATCTACATACGAAGTCGTTCTGGCACTGGCATCGGTACGGCCGAGGTAATCGATCCGCAATTCCCGGATATTGGTCCGGCCCGGGAACCTGGTGAACATCTCGTCCAGGCCACCGAGGATCTCCTCGACGACATGGGCGCGCACATGCGGATGGTCGAACCCCACCATCGTGAGATACGGATACTTCAGGTTGAACACCTCGACCAACCGCGCCTTGGCCTCCGCATCGTTATCGCCCCATTCGTCGTTGAGCCCCGCACGATGCAACATGTCCCACGGGGTGGGTACGGCGTGCCGTTCGATCTGTGCCAGCGCTGCCAAGTACCCGCAGTGGATGTCGAGCAGCACATCTCGGTGTTTCTCGGGAGCCGGATAGCTTTCGATCCACGATTCGAGGTAGGTCACCTTCTCGCGAATGTCCTCGACCGCCCACCTCGGTACGGTGTTGTCCAACCACATTTCGTGACCATCGATACGTTGCACGAACTTCGCCGCGAACACACCGGCCGGCGTAGTGTCGACGTCGGATTGGGCGCGCCCGCCCATCACGTCGTCGTCCGGACCCATACTCCACTCTTGCCCGGTCCGATTCGTGCTGGTCACCGCATCGAACAGGCCGAGCAGTACGGCCGAGGACGACTCCAGAACCTCCGGGGGCAAGACATCGAAGCTGTGCCCGGGGCGCCCGTGGGGCGTGAGTTCCCGATAAACGTGGTCGTCTTCCAGGTTCAGCATCGCGTGGGCGACCGGAGCACCCATGACTGCGGCGACCTTGGCCTGCAACACCTGGATGTCCGCTTTTATCGGGTCGGAATAGGTCTCCGCGAACACCCGCAAGCCGTTGCGGAACGTTACTTCCTCGACCCTCAGCCCCGGCGCATCCTCCACCACGAACCGTTCCGCGATACCGGAATCCAGGCCCGCCAGCACCAACTCCTCGAACCCGGGACCGGCAAACGCACGCTCACCAGGCGAATCCTCGAACGGCCTGCTGCCGACGAAACCGCGCTCACCCCCCACCGGTCGGTTGCCGATGAGGCCACCCGGGGTCGGGCTGCCCTCGCCCGACTCGGGATCAGTGCTCCGTACCGGCAGCTGATCCTGCGCCGCCACCACCTCGCCCGTCGGAGTGAGCGTGGCCGGATCCCGCTCGAGCCGCAACGCCTTGATCCGCGCACCCCGCGCAGCATCCGAGTGCGAATCGTCCTCATGTGGCCTGCTACCGATCAGATCACTCGGACCTCCACCTTCACCCCCGGTCCGTCGGCTGTCGGTGCCATCCGGTTCGGCATCGCTGCCGCGTATTGTCAGCTGATCCGGCTCAGCCTTCATCTGGTTCCCCGGTATCGGATCCTGTTCGCTCGCGGTCACCTCGGCGGAACGATGCGGATCGAACACAGAACGCAGCCGCGCGACACACTCGGCGAGAACCTCACCCGCCGACGCGACCGTCAACCCCAACCGCGCGGCCACGTCGGCCAACGGCTCACCCTCCACCAGATGCAGCATCACCAATCGCTCAGCGGTATCAGGTTCAGCCAAATCCGCCAGCGCAGCGCGAACTGTCGTCGCGAAATCGGTATCGGAAAACCCTGTATCAGCAGCCGGATCGGCTACGTCTCGACTCAGCTCGCCATCTTTGCCCTGGATCGGCGCATTCAATCGCGCGGCGGGCCGAGCCAGAATCTCCCGCGCCAATACGACATCGGCCACCGGGTAACTCACCGCGCGCGCGATCGCCGCATCGTCGTGCACCTCGCCCGCGGCAACCATCCGGTCGATCTGCGCTCTTACTGTGCTGACTTTCTTCAGGGTGGGATTGTCGAGATCCGGGAACGCGCGCGCGAGATGGTATCGGAGAATTGCTCTCCTACCGCCGCCCCAGGCATGGGCGGCGAACGACGCGGAGGGGACGTGGCTGTCGATCGCGCTCAGAATCCCCAGCCACGCGGCCTGCACCGCCTCATCGCGGATGTCTGGAGGTTGACGACGCGCCAACGCATTCGGAATCCACGCAACTGTGGCGCAAATCTCGTCCCGGATCGTCTTCTCTTCAGATGAACCTACCCGGCTGACCACATATCGATGGAAAAGAGCTACTTCCTCCCGGTCACCGGAACGCTCATAGCGACCCGCATAGAATTGCTCGACCGCCTCCAGCAACGCATCGCCACCCACACCCAACGCCCCACAGAGCTGCCGCAATCTCCGCACCGGCGGAAAACGGGTTCCGAGTTCGACGGCGGAAATGTAGGGTTGGGACATGCGCGCCCGATGCGCAAGCTCTTTCTGCGTCATCCCACGCTCGAGTCGCAACTCCTTGATCCAACCCCCCAGCAATGTGTGCGGAGGGGGATTGATATCGAGATCTGGATAGAAGTGGCGGGTGGCGGCCCGTAGGAGTTCGTCACCGACCCCCAGCACGTCGCAGATCCGTCGGAACAGCGCGAATTCCGGCCTGTCCCTTCCAGATTCGATATGAGACAAATCCGAGCTGAATCCGATCGCCTTCGCAACCTCGCTTTCGGACATGCCCTGATCGTGTCGCAGCGCCATGAACCAGCTGCCGGGTAACGCGGGATCGTGCGCCGCGGGATCGATATCGGGATTGACACCTCGATAGAAATGGCGAACGGCGGCGGCGAGTACGTCCGGCGCAACTTCCAGCGCCTGGCAGATCTGACGGAAGACCATCCAGTTCGGAGTGCGTCCACGCTCGATTCGACCGACAGATTGTTCCGGTACGCCCGCGGTCCGGGCCAGCTCGGCCTGAGACATGTCGCGGTCATAGCGCAACGCCGCAATCCAACTTCCGGGCAACTGCGGGTTGTGCGCGGCGGGGTCGAGACCGAACTCGATATCCCGATAGAACTCGCGAGCCGCCTCCGCGAGCGCTTGCTGCCCTACCTCCAGAACTCGCGCAATCCGCAAGAACAGACGAGGCAGCGGGTACACGCCATTCTCTATTTCCGTGATGCTCGTCGGCGCTATATCGACTGCGCGTGCAAGATCCGCCCTGGTCATACCCTTGCTGTTACGAAGAGCCGCCACCCAGCCACCCAGCGAATCATGGGCGGCCACAGCGGTTCCCACCTCGACGTCCCGATAGAATCTCCGGATAGCGTCGGTCACAGCCTCGCCATCGAGCCCGAGTGCCCGGCAGATCTGCTGAAAGTTGCCGAGCCGTGGCTTCGATTTCCCGCTCTCGATAGTGGACAGCGCGCTATTCGTCAGGCCCACGGCTTGCGCGAGCTGTTTCTGCGTCATCCCCCGCTCGAGTCGCAACGCCTTGAGCCACGCACCCCGCGCGGCATCCGAGTGCGAATCGTCCGCATATGGCCTGCTGCCGATCAGCCCACCGGGAACGCCGTCGCCAGCCTCGGGATCACTGGTCCGTACCGGCAGTTGATCCTGCTGCGCCACCTCGGCACCTGCAGTGAGCGCACCCCGACCCCGCTCACTCGCGGTCACCTCGCCCGTTCTCCGCGAGTCGAACGCATCGCGCAGCCGCGCAACAGCATCGGCGAACACCTCACCTGCGGTCGCGACCGGTAACGCCACTCGTTGAGCAACCTCGGCCAAGGGGACGCCCTCCACCAGATGCAGCATCACCAACCGCTCCGTGGCATCAGGATCAGCCATATCAGCTAGCGCGGTGCGAATCATCATCGCGAAATCGGTATCGGAAGCCCCTGCGGAGGCAGCACGATCGACCATTTTCTGATGCAATCCGTCCGTCTCCCCGATCGGAGCATCCAGTTGTACGGTGGTCCGAGTCAAAATCTCCCGCGCCAGCATGACATCGGCCATTTTCAATCGTGTCGCGCGGGCAATCTCCGTGTTGTCGAGAGTTTCACCAGCAGCAACCATCCTCGCCATGTGCGCTCTCACCGCGTTGACTTTCCGCGCGGTGCGATTGTTCAGATCTGGGAACTGATGGTTGGAGCGGTATCGCAAAATTGCTCTGCTACCGCTGGCCCAGGCATGAGGGGCGAACGACGCGGAGGGGTAGTGGTTGTCGATCGCGCTCAGAATCCCCAGCCACGCGGCCTGCCCCGCCTCGTCTCGGGTATCCGGAGACTCACGAAGCGCCAACGCATTCCGAACCCACGCGAACCTCTTGCAGATCTCGTCCCGGACTTCCCTCTCCTCCGGCGAACCCACCCTGCTCGCGACATATCGATTGAACAGGTCTACTTCATATCGATCAGCGGACGGCCCGAAACGACCCCGATCGTAGAATCGCTCGACAGCCTCCAGCAACACATCACCACCGACCCCCAACGCCGCACAAAGTTGCCGAAACTTCCTCAACCGCGGACGAAAACGTTGGTTTTCGATCTGGGAAATGGAGTCCCGAGGCATCCGCGCTCGGCGCGCAAGCTCGCCGCCCGACATACCTGCGTCATTGCGCAGCGCCGCAATCCAGCTTCCGGGCAACCCAGGGCTGTGCGCAGCAGGTTCGATATCGAGATTGATATCCGAATAGAAGTGACGCATGGCGGCCCGCAGCAGTTCGTCACCGACCCCCAGCACATCACAGATTCGTCGGAATACCGCGAACCTCGGCCTGCTCCTTCCGGATTCGATCCGGTAGAGATGGCCCGCACCGGAACCGATCGCCTTCGCGACCTCGCTCTGGGAAATGTCCCGGTCATGCCGCAGCGCCACGAACCAACTACCGGGCGACGCGGGATCGTGCGCGGCCGGGTCGGTATCGAAATTGAGATTCCGATAGAAATGGCGCGCGGCGGCGGCGAGTACTTCCGGCGTAACTCCCAGTGCCCGGCAGATCCGCCAGAAGACGAACGAATTCGGAGAGTGTCCGCCCTCGATTCGGCTGGCAGATGTTTCCGATATGCCCGCGATCCGTGCCAACTCGGCGCTGGACATCTCCTGGTCATAGCGCAGCGCCGCAATCCAACTTCCGGGCAACCCAGAGTCGTGCGCGGTGGGGTCGAGGTCGAACTCGATGTCCCGATAGAACTCGCGAACCGAGTCCGCCAGCGCTTGCTGCTCTACCCCCAGAACTCGCGCAATCCGCAAGAAGAGGCCGGGGCGCGGACGCTCCCGGTTGTTCTCGTAGACCCTGATGCGCACAGGGTCCACACCGACCGCGTGTGCAAGGACCGACTGGGTCATACCTTTGCTGATACGAACAGCGCGCATCCAGTCACCAGGCGACTGATGGGCAGCTACACCGGTATCCAGCGGGACATCCGAATAGAACTGTCGGACAGCGGCGTTCAGCGCGTCGTCGTCGAGCCCGAGTGCTCGGCAGATCCGTTGAAAGGAGCCGATCCGCGGCTTCCGCTGCCCGCTCTCGATTGCGGGCAGTGCGCTGTTCGCCAGGCCCGCCGCTTGCGTCAGCTGTTTCCGCGTCAACCCGCGCTCGAGCCGCAACGCCTTGATCCACTCACCCCGCGCAACATCCAACTGAGGAGCAGGCTCCGCACCTGGCCTGCTACCGATAAGCCCACCCGAATCCGGACGATCCACATGCGGCGGAAGATCTACCTCGAGATCCGGTGTGATCCGCGGCGGACGCCCACCGGTGACGTACTCATGGATCGCCCACTGCGGCGTGCCGACCGAAACGCCGTGGATGTCCGCCTCGGCGAACCCGACGGCAAGCGCCTCTTCCACCGCGAGGCCCGTCTTGGCTTTATCAACGAAGGCGTACTCCGGCAGTCGAGTTAGCCAAGTCTGCCAGGACTCGTCGATTAGGCCCGATCTCGACAACTGCGACCAGGCCTGGGACAACACCTGTCGCAGGTCCTTCGAGAGCCACTCCTTGGCATCGATCGCGTGCACGAATTCGTGAACGGCGTCGTGGTGAAACGGTCTGTCGCCGACTGGATTCCACCCGAGTTCATGCGCCTGGATACCGAGTTCGACAGTCTGGTCCGGTCTGGCCGCAAGACCCAGGTTGAAGTGCATCCGCCCTCGACCCGCCAAGTCGAGGTCCCGATAATAGTGTGTTACGGCGCTGGTGTACTTATCGCCGAGGTAATCGATGCGCAGTTCGCGGATATTGGTCCGGTTCGGGAACCTGGTGAACATCTCATCCAGGCCACCGAGGAGTTCCTCGACAACGTGCGCGCGCACATCCGGGTGATCGAACCCCAGCATCGTGACATGTGGATACTTCAGGCCGAACGCCTCGACGAACCGCGCTTTGTCTTTCGCTTCGTCATCCAGTCCCGCGCGATGCCGTATCTCGACCGGGATGCGCACAGCGTGCCGTTCGATCTGCGCAAGCGCTGCCAGGTACACACCGAGGACGCGGTGCAGGGCATCTCGCTCTTCCTCGCGGATCGGGAGTTCGGAGATCCATGATTCGAGGTACGTCGCCTGCTCGCGAATGACAGCGAGTTCGGTTCTCAGCATGGCGTGGTCCTGCCACACTTCACGGCCGTCGATACGCCGCACGAACATCGCCGCGAACATATCGACCGACGAGGAGTCGAAGTCGGGCTGCGAGCGTCCGCCCGCCACCGTGTTGTCCGGGCTCACACTCCACTGTCGCGCCGTCCGGTTCGTCCTGGTTACCGCGCCGAACAAGCCGAGCCGCCGGGCCGAGTCCGAATCCAGAACGTCAGGGGCCACGATGTCGACGCTGTCCCCCGGCTGCCCAGGGGTGAGTTCCCTATAGACGGTGAAGTCGTCCACGTTCAGCATCGCGTGGGCGACCGGAGCATCCATGATGGCGGCGACCCTGGTATCCAGCTCCTGGAGAAGCGCGAAGATCGGCTCGGTATACCTCTCCCTGAACACCCGCAGGCCGGTGCCGAAGGTCACCGACTCGACCGTCACCCCCGGCGCATCCTCCACCACGAACCGTTCCGCGATACCGGATTCCAGGCCCGCCAGCACCAACTCCTCGAACCCGGGACCAGCGAACACACGCTCACCAGGCGAATCCTCGAACGGCCTGCTACCGATCGACCCAGCCGGACCTCCGGTCCGGCCGGTCGCCGGTCGATTATCGAATCGCGCGTCGTCCGCGGCGGCCGACGCCACTTCCTCCGGAAGACCCCGCTCCTGCGTCCACCGATCGAAGCGATCGCCCGGATTCTCCGATGGCCGGCCGCCGACCTGATCACCGGGTCCCCGGTGTTCGATGCCCGGGTCCCGGGTGTCGCCTGTGTCGGCCTTCATGCTTTTCGCGAGTGTCCGCGCGTTGGCTGTGGTCGCTTCTGCCCGGTGAAGGTGGGCGAGGATGTCGAGGAGGGGCGGGCTTGTTTTTGTCCGCTCGGCTCGGATGTTGTGGACGAGCCGGCGGGTGTTGTCGGCGGCGGCGCTGTCGATGTGTGCGCGCACGTCGGCGCTGCCGACATGTTCCCTGGCGGCCTGCTCGGCCTCCTCAGGTGCCATCCCGTGCCGGTTCACCATAGAGGTCTGGCGCCCATTTCGAGCGGTCGCCTCTTGTCGCTGTCGGTATTCCTCGTAGCACGACATAACAAATCGCTTCGCGTCCTGCGCGATAACCGGACTCGATTCGTCACGGCCGATCAAAGCGAAGGCCTGCTGCAGACTCCGCGCGTTCGCAGTATTCGCTTCGGCTCGATACAGGTCGGCGAGACTGCCGGGAAGACTGATCTGTACCCGATCGGCAGTGCGATGCATATCGAGGATGAGTTCGCCCACGCCCTGAGCGGCGGCGTCGTCGATGGCGGGGCGCGCTTCAGCGCTGCCCACGTATTCCCGGGCGGCCTGCTCGGCCTCCTCGGGTGCCATCCCGTCCCGATTCACCAGAGCGGTCCGGAACCGCTTCAGAAGGGCGGCCCTTTGTTGCTGTCGGTATTCCTCGTAGCACCTCATCACGAAACGCTGTGCGTCCCGCGCGATGTCCGGGCCGCATCGGATGCCGGCCACCACGGCTAGGGCCATCTCGAGGGCGACCGGCGTGGCCGAGACCGCCTCTGGTTCCTGCCCGGTATCGAGTGCCGGCTCGGCCGGGTCGGGGGTGTCGTGCGGGCGGCTGCCGATGCGGGCGGGTTCGGCCGACCGGGAAATGTCCGACTTGTTGGGCGTGTGCGCGTTGGTCCACGACGGCAGATCAGGTGTGCCGTGGTCATTTACCGGCCAGCCCGGCTGTATCGAGTTGATTTCCTGCACAAGTTCTGCACTGACCTCGACGTCCTGAGACGGAGGCAGGATTTCGGCGGCGGCGT
Organism: Nocardia sp. NPDC050630; assembly: GCF_044457245.1. Lineage (NCBI taxonomy): Bacteria > Bacillati > Actinomycetota > Actinomycetes > Mycobacteriales > Nocardiaceae > Nocardia > Nocardia sp. NPDC050630. Next base: position 944,502 of record NZ_JBITGN010000001.1, on the reverse strand, counting down.
TGCGGTGCGACCTGGCGACAAGGTGACCGTCGGCGTCGAAGTCGATGGTCTCGAATCTGCGTTGGTCCGGGGACAGTCTGTCGATGAACTTTTGCTGTTCATCTCGCCAGTCATCGAACGGGACGGCCTTATTCAGCAGCGTGCGGCGGCTCCGGAGGTCTTTCGGGTCGTAGTCGGTGTTGTTTCGGCCGTCTCGGGAGGCCGCCAGGTCGACGACGACCAGTTTCGGACGCTCACCCGGCTTGCTGTCGTTGACCAACAGCACCATGTGGTTGTCGGCGGCGGCGCTGCCTTGATCCTGGGTGTCCTTCCATTTGTAGACCAGGACTGCGATGCCTCCCGGCCGGGCTTTCAGCGATTCGGCCACCTTCTCCAGTGATCCGGCATTCTCGAGTGGGGCGCCGAACACCTCCTCGACAACGTCACGGCCGTGGCCGGCCAGTTCGTTGGACAGCGGCTCGAAGCGGCGTGCGGTCAACACCCGCATACCGGTCACGGCATTGTTGACGCAGCTGTTGGGGCTGCGGCGGTGGATCCGCACAACCAGGTCGAGCAGGGCCGCGGTGGCCAGATAGTGCGATGCTGCGGCGATAACCTCCTCCCCCACGGGGTTTTCGGTTACCGGGTCCCCGGTCGCTGGGTCGTCGACGACGGCAGCGGCCTCCGAGTCGCCCGGTGTCGCCGGGCGCTCGGCTACTCGATTCACCGATTCGGACTGCATTGGCGGGGAGGCGGCAGCAGGGGCGACCGGTTGGCGGGTGGCCTCGGTGGACCGGTGGTGCTCGACTGCGTCGCCCAGGACGTCGCGGGCTACGGCGGGGGTGATGTCGGAGACGGGGTAACCCAGCGCTTTCGCCAGGTTGGCGCCGGCTTCCGTCAGCGCGGGGTCGATCATGCGCATGCCTTCGGCGCCGTCGATGTCCGCGGTGTCCCAGCCGAGTTCGGCGGCTAGCCGGTCCCGCTGCGGAATCAGCAGGTCCAGCGCCTGCTCATCGGTGAGCTGCGGGTACCGGGCAGCCGTCGCAGGTTCGGTTGCCTCGACCTGTTGGCGCAATGCCTCCACCGCGGCGGGCGGCAGACCGGCCTGGACCAGCAACCGGCCCAGCGGATCGCCTGCGCCGTCGTGGTCGAACGCAGCAGCAGCGTCGGCAACGGTCGACGCCGGAATCCCCAGCAACCCGGCCAGGCGCGCAGCCTGGTCCGGCTGCTCGAGGTCCGTGCGGTCTGGGAAGTAGCTCGCCTCGGCGGCGGCGAGAACGGCGGCCGGGTTGTCGGTGAGGTACGCGTGGTGGCGGATGAAGTCGGCGGTGGCGTGGCGTAGCGCACGCTCTTGCAGTCCGGGCACCAGCGAGCGGAGATCGTGGCCGGCCTCGACCAGGTTGTTGTGGTTCTCGGGGGTGGGGTCGGCGCGGTGGGCTTCGGCGACTTGTTCGTAGCGGACCGCCACCGCGCGTACCCCGTGCAAATGCATAGCCTTGCGGATCAGCGCATCCTGCGGCGACATCAGCGCCTGCGCGGACCCACGGTCCCCATTGCGGGCGGTGCGGTTCTTAGCCTGCTCATGGATGTAGGACTGCTCGGGGACTTCGGTCATCCACACGAACATGCCGCCCTTGGCCTGCACCGCCTCCGACACCGCGATATCGACACCACGCTGTCCCTGCCGGTTGATCACCAGGATCTTGCCCTGCTCACCGGCGGTATCGAAGATCTTCTGCAACTGGCCTTCCCACCCCGCGCCCCACCCGGCGATCCGCTCGGCGTCGACCGCCTCGATCGCCTCTCTCGGCACACCCTGGCGCACCAGCGCCTGCACCTGCCTGTCGACCAGGTCGTTGCGATGACACAAGATTTCCTGGGACCTGCCCCGGCCCCCCTGCCATACTCTGTGCGCGCCTTCGGCGATAGCGCTCAGCTTGACGCGGGTATTCGCCACCACCTCGGGGGCACCCTCCATCAACCGCTGCTCCCGAGACCGGTCGACCTGGTGCGCTTCCTCCAGTCCGTAGATCTTTTCCAGCACGGGGTTGAGGTCCGCGAGTGTGCCGGAGGCGCCGGTGACCTCATCGAAGAACCGGTCCTCCGGTCGACCGCCCGTGCGATAGATTTCGACGGCGTTGATCTTCTGGGCCGAGTCGGCGTCGGCGCGCACCACGATCTGGTGCTGCTCGGCGCTCATCCTGATGGCTTCGGCTGCACGGATCTCCTTGGCCTCGACGGCCTGAGCCAGGCTCGCCTTGCCCTGCTCGGCACTCCACCGTGATTCGCTCGAGGTCTTCGGGTTGCGTTGCAGACCGTGTTCGCCCTGATCGATGATGACGATCTTGCCCGCATCCATCACGTAGTGGGTGCTCTTGCGGCAGGTGAACTCGGCGGCAGCGGCCATCTCGAGCCGCGACAACCCCAACCCTTCCAACCACGGTTTCCCGCCCGGTAGCGCCTCGACCTTCTCCCGTCCCACCGGCGTCAGTTCCGCCCGGCCGTCGTACCAGAACTCGACCTCAGGAGTTCCGTCGGAATATTGACCGACTTCTTCGGTAATCCGTGTGAGGCCGAAATCCTCATACGACAACGTCCCCTTCGCCAGCGCGTCAGCGAGGAAATCGTGTGCGGCGAACACCTCCCGTGCCGTCGCCTCTGGCGCGGCCTGCTCCACGCCTTCCGACCGGAGGAACAGCCTCTCACCACGGTCGATGATCCCGTCCATCTCATCGATCAACGCATGGCGCGGCGGCCGGTGACCGGCGTTGCACAGATGCCCGACCGTTTCGCCGGTGGCCACCACGACCGCCGGCCGACCGTCGGTGACCGGCCCGAAACCGTTCTGCTGGTCGGCGCGAAACACGTCGATCCCGAAATCGGCCAATAGGTGCTGGTACCTGGTGAATTCCCGGTGGGCGAGCCCGTCGGTCGTCGTCACCAAAAGACACTCACCGTGACGCACTGCCCGCTGCATCGCCGCCGCCATGAACATCAGCGACTTGCCCTCGCCCGGCTTCATCTCCACCGGACGTTTGGCCAGCGCGTACACTCCCTCCGCCTGCTCGGCCCGCAATACCATCCCGCCTGGCACCGCGTCGCTGATCGTGCCGCGCCGAATGATCTCCGCCGTCGCGATCATCGACTTCTGTGCGTCGTTGTCGAACAATCCGGCCTTCAACACTTCGTCCGGAAGGTTGCACAGCCGCAGCTGCTCCGGAACGTGATCACCGGAACCGGCGTGGAAATCGGCCAACAACTCGACCGCCTGATCACGAGCGCTCGGCGCCGGCGAACCGGTACTGTCGACCGAATCCGCAGCTGGGCCGGAAGACACCCCGTCGCCCGTTGCATCCGCCGAGACGCTCCGCTCCGCCACGGGAGCGTGCTCCTCCTTTCCTGCGCGACCGTCCTCCTCCGTCCCCGGCAACCGGTGTTCACCGGCCGCCGCTGTTTCGGGCCCGTCGCGGGTACCAGTGGCCGGGCGGGCATCATCCGAGGTCTCTTGGCGGGTTTCAACTCCCGCGCCACTCACCTTCCCGTCGTTGCCGTAATCGTGATTCCCTGATGATCGGTGTTCACCGGCGGCCGCCGTTTCGGGCCCGTCGCGGGTACCAGTGGCCGGGCGGGCATCAACGGAGGTCTCTTGGCGGGTTTCAGTTCCCGCAGCACTCACTTTCCCGTTGTTGCCGTGCTCGTGACTCTCTGATGATCGGTGCTCACCACCGGCAGGTGTTTCGGCCCCAGTGCCGATCTGACGGGCCGGGGTGCTCGTCGAAACCTTCGGCGCCGCCGACGTTTCCCCACCGGCCTCGACCGGTCGCGGCGCTGTCGCATTCGTACGGGAAACCGCTTCGCCCCGCTGCGGTCCCGCCACCGGCGCACCCGTCTCCGAACGCACCGCCGGCGCCGCGGAGTCGAGTCCGAGCGGAGCACGGCCAGTCGCGTCATTGTGTGGCATCGAGCCCGATGCTGCGGGCGACCGCGATTCGCCGGACTTGACCGGCGCGGTGTTCCCGTGCGCTCCGTCCGCGGACATCTCCGCCCGCGCGTCCCCGGCAGCCACCGTATCCGGAGCTGCCGCCCACGCCGCCTTGGCAGCCGCCCACGCCTGTTTCGATTCCGCGGACACTTCCACCGGCGGGAGAGCAGGTGTCGGCGACGCGGTGCTGCGCGCGGCCGCGGGCAGGTCGGGCCGGGTGAAAGCCCCTCCGCCGTCGGTCACCGCCGGCGCACTCGATCCCGGGTGAGCGGCGGCGTGCGCGTGCACAACCCCAGCGAAACCGCCGTTGAGCAACGGCGCCAGCACATGGTCGAAATGGTCCGGCCAACCGGTCACCAATGCCGCCGCACCCAAACCCGACACCGCGCCCGCAGTGCCATGCACCAACCCGAGCGCCAATCGGCTGCTCTCGATCCGAGGAAACACCTTCGGCGCGACCCGGCCCGCGATCATGCCGCCCAACGCACCACCCGCACCCGACAAGGCCGCGACTTCGATCGATGTCAGATCGATGCCCGTCGGGTTCTCGCCGTCCGGTCCGATCATGGCGAGGGTTCGATCACCTGACCCGACCTGTAGCGCCTGCACGCCCGCCTCGACACCTACCGGCAGCGCCGCGGCCTTACCCAACGTGACAGGCAACCGGAGCGGCCCCAGCGCCGACAGCCGGGCGGCCGTCTTCATCGCACCCGCCCTGAACGCCTGCTCCAGGCCCGCACGCATCACCGCGACACTGCCGCGCCCCTCGACCAGCATCGACTCCACCACCGGCACCGCCGCCACTTCTCCGGCAGGACCAGCCGCGGCCGCACCGGACAGCACACTGAAGATCCGCCACGCCAGCTCGATCCCGAAGACGAACATCACACACAGCGTCTTCTCCGCATCGTTGGCTGCGGCCTGCACCTGATCGGCCAGCGCCAGCGCGTCGTCACTGAGCCTGGCCGCCCCGGCCTGATGCGAACCCAATGTCTCGCGCAGTCGTTCGGCGAGCGCGCCCACCGAATCCTCTTGTGCCAGTAGCTCTTTCGCGTCCTTCGAATGATCGTCCAGCGCAGCTGCCTTCGCCCGGAACTCCGCAGCCATCCGGCGCATCCCGGAAATATCGGCACGCGGCAACTCTCCCCCGAATACCACCATCTCGATCGGACGCCGCACCAGATCGGGCAAATCCTCGAACGAGTTGCGCAGCTCCACGACCGGGTTCAGCGGCAGCGAACCGTCCACCGGCACCGCCTACCCCGGCCGAGAGGCCGCGTCGACCAGCACCGCATGCAGGATTTTCGCTTGAACGCCAGCATCGCTACCGCGCAGCACTACCTCGGCGAACGCGGCGCCGAAGGCTCGACTCACGTCGAATCCGCCTGGGGCCGCGGTATCCCCGGTCAGTTCGGCACGCCAGTGCTGGTAACCGTGCACCACCTCGGCGAGTGTGCGGTGTCGTCCCGGCTCCCGACGCAGATACTCCGCGAGCAGGACGCGCTGCGCCTGCCTGCGCGCGAGACCGCCACCGATGCCATCGAGAGCCCGGCCGAACTCACGTAACGTGGCCTCGTAGATGCCCAGCTCGGCACCGGTTTCCGCGGTTTCGGTAGCCGCCATCGGCTGCTGCGCGGTCCGCTGGTCGAGAGTGAGCGAGCGAGCCGCGCCCTGGGAGTTGTGCGGTTCGGAACTCCACCGCACCATGCCCGATTCGGCGCCGAGTTCTGCCACCGCGACGACATCCAGGGCGATCGCCGGGTAGTCGGTAAGTACCCGGTCCACCGCGGCAACGAACTCCCGCACCGCCGACACCTGCAGGCCGGGCGTATCGAATCCGGCCACACGCACGTCGTGGTGATCGGCCAACGTCCGCGCCAGCCACCCGACCATGGGATCGGAAGCCGGCCGCCCGCCGGAATCGCGCCGGTCACGCCCGCGCCGCTGTTCGTCGGTGGGCTTGTTCGATCGCGGCGGGGAACCGTACCGGGGGCTCGAGGGACTCGGCTGGGCGCTCGCCGGTGGGCCGGGTGTCCGGGGCTGTTGCCCGGTCCACGGAGTGTCTCGCCGCCCCACATCGACCGCAGGCCGCGGTCCGGACGCCGTGCCTGGGAACCGGGCTGCCTTCCGCGTGGCGGCCAGGGACAACACGCGGGAAGACGGGGGCAACACCGGGGAGGACGGAGGCAACACCGGGGAGGACGGAGGCCGCCGACCGGACTCGCCAGCACGGTTGCCGGATTCGCCACTGTCCTCTCGCCCGGCCCGCTCCGACCCCTGGCGTGTCCGATCCGAAGAATCCGGGCTTCGCGGACCACCTTGCGGCGTGGACCTCTCCGTGGAGGCCGCCGGCGACCGCTGGGCGCCGGGCGCGGATCGTTCGATGGGCTGCGCCGTGGGATACGCCTGGCCTCCCGCCGCCGCAGATGTCGCCGCAGGATCGTACGTCATAGGTGAGTGTGTGCCAGCCAGTGCAGGCATGCCGCCGGGGCCGTCCGACCGCTGCGGCGCGGGCTCCATGGTGTTCGGGTCCACATCCCCGGCTGTGGCGCCTACCTGGTTGGCAAGGTATGCGTCCTGCGCCTCGAATTGGCGTGCGGCGTCGATGATTCCGGCGGCGGTGCCGTGCAGGCTCTCCTCCACTGCCCGCACATCGGCCAGCAACTGATCGGCGTGCGGCCTGAACTCCTTGGCGAATGCGAGGCCGATATCGTCGTCGCCCCAGCTGCCTTCGGACTGTGCCACGCAATCGCGCAAGCCCGCATAGGTCTGCCCCACCCGGTCACCGAGTTCGGCCAGTCGCGCTCCACGATCTCGCAGACTGTCCGGATCCAACCGAACTTCATCGTTCATGTCCCCACCCCGTCGGTCAGACTCGGCCGCTGCTGCGCATTCGGAACCGTCGCTCGAAATCGGCGACGAACACCGACAGCGGCACCGAAGAGGTGGAGCGCTCCACGACGCCATCGTCAGCGACATAGAAAACCGCACGGTCCAAAGCCATTTCACCGTCCGGCACCGGCGAACGCACCAACCAGCCCACGCTGATCCGATCGGCCCGCAATGTAGACAGCGAGTAACCCGTGGTGTCGTAACTGCGCTGGCGGACGTGATCCCGCACCAGATCGAGCGCGTCGGCTTCGCGGATCCCAGCAACGTGATCGGCAACCAGATCCGCAAGCATCAACTGGAAGAGCCCACCGGCGATGTCGACTCCCTCGCCATCGCCGACGACCTGCACCAACGCCTCGCGAGTCACCGCGCCCGCCTGCGCCGCCAAAACCAGCGGTTCAGCGGCTTCCGGACTTGCACCCGACCGCTCACCCAGCAGGCTGCCGACAACTCCCGCAACCGTCGAGACCGTCCACACCGCGGGCAGCGCCGGCGCGCACTCCGGTATCGGAGCGGATTCGCCCCGATACCATCGACCGCCCTCCCACCAGTAACAAAACGACAGCAACCCGGTTACCGCACGCGGATTGAGCACCGGATCCGCCACCCAATCCGGTGCTCCCGCAAACAATTTCGGCATCGCGCCACTCCCGTTGTAGGCGGCCTCCAAGACAGGCGCATCCCACACACCGCCCGACAGCACCGCCCGGTCACCGGGCAGCAGAGTCAACGTCGAGCCGCTGCGTCGCGCACTTTCGAAGATGCCCACCGACGGTCCGATCCGCGGACCCCGCCCCGATCCGACTGCCACGAAGGCCGCGGCAAGCACCGCCCACCGAGCCCACAACACCGCCAGCTCCGGCAGCTCGCCAGCCACAGCCACCGCCCGCACGCCCGCACGCCGGTCCGCCCGCATCCCGTCCCCGGCAGCCTGCGGCGGCCTCGACTGGCGTTCACCGCGCCCGATGTAAGCCGCCAACCACACCGGCAACCGACCGCGCGGATAGCGTTCCAGATCAGCCAGATAGGCATCCGGAGTAAACAACTGCTCGCCAGGGAATGGCTCCTGCGCACCTTGATCCGCGACGACATCGACACCGTCCGCGTCGATGCGCACCAGCAACCGCCACCACGGCCCACCTTCCGAACCCGCAGACAGCCGCCGATGCCGACGCACCATCTCCCACACCGCATCCGAAACCTGGTACCGAATCGACCGGCTGCCATCGTCGACCCTCAACAGCGCCGATTCGGCGACCACGGTCATCGCGAACCACGCCTCCAGCCGCTGCCACCCGGGCAGGACAAGCCGGCGCAGCTCATCCGCGATCCGATCAGCCAACACCGCGAGATCCTCACCTCCGGAACTGGTCACCGCACCCTCCACGGGTTCTGCTCGCCCGGGACTCCGCTTCGTGGGCGAGGTCAGCGTTCGACTGCGCCATCTCCTCGGCGAGTTGGTGCAGCTCCGGTATCAACGTGCGCAACTCATCGGGATCGACCGACAACGGTGGACCCATCTGATCTCCCTTCGGAACCTCTGCCCGCGCGTGGTGCCAGTCATGTCAACATGGGTGACGACGAGGCACCCATTATCTTCACATCAGTTGATAATCGTGATTGCAACATGCCCGGCGTTGTCTGTCAACGGTCGTCAAGCGATAATGGCTCGTAACCATTTCAGTTGACGGGAAGGCGATCGGTGGACGAAACAGCCTCAACGTTGGCGTCGAGATTGACCCATCTGTTCGACGTCGTGCGCAGGCCCGACGGGCGCGAGTTCAGCAACGAGGAGGTCGCCACCGCAATCGCGCGCCACCAGGGGGTGAAGTTGTCGGGCTCGTATGTCTGGTACCTGCGTACCGGTCAGCGAGACAATCCGACCTTTCGGCACTTGAGCGCCCTGGCTCGATTCTTCGGTGTTCCCCCTGCGTACTTCTTCGACGACGAGACCAGTCGCGAAGTCGACGCCGAACTGGGTCTGCTGACTGCCATGCGGGACGCAGGTGTGCGTGATGTGGCGCTGCGGGCAGCGGGCCTTTCTGCCGAAAGTCTGGCAGCGGTCACCGACGTGATCAACCGTTTTCGCCGATTGGAGCGACTGCCCGGAGGCTCACCCGGCGACCAATAACACGCGAAGAACTCCGACCCAGCCAGGGTGTCAGACCACAATCGGGTTGTCGGGAGCCGCGTTGCTGACGGGCTCGACGGTAGTGAAAACCGGAGTCGTGCGCGAGGCCGCCAAGTATGGGGTGCCCTCGGTATATCCAGTGCCACTGGCACCGCCGAGCATGCGCACTGCGAGTCGATAATGAGTAGTGCGCCAGCGGAGCAGAGCGGCCGAGAAGCTTGTCATCGCCTCTGCCAGCCGCTCCAGTTCGGATCCGGCGATGTCGCCCGAGCGGCTCGCACCGGTGTAGGCATCGTCGAGCGTGCATTCCTGACCGGCGAGGACCCGGCCGCGCACCTCAGGCACCGAGCGGTACGCGGGTGAGTCGACACGCTCGGCGTCCGGGCGCCGACACAGCGACTCGACGAGCTTGTAGCTTCGCGACTGGATCGCGCTGGCGCCCTCGGTAAACTGACGAAACGTCCTGAAGGACTCGACCTGCATCGTGGCAAGCATCGAGAACAGCGGTGCCGCCTCGCGCAATGCAGTCGTCGAGTTGCTGATGAAGTAGACCGCTCGGCTCACTTCGCCGGCCGCCAGTGCCGCCACGGCACCGCGCAGATGCATGGCCAGCAGGGTGAAGGTTGTTTCGAAGGTCTGCAGCACCCGAATAAACAGGTACTCGTCGTGCATGGTGTAGACGGGAAGGATGCTCAGCTCCACCACACGCCGCTCCGTGAAGGACATATCGGCGTGCACGACTGCGCTGACTTGCTGCGCCCGGTCGACTGCCCCGTCATCGGTCAATCCGCGGTCCAGTGCCAATCGCGCTAACGCTGGCTGGATCGCACGCAATCCATGCCGAATCCGCTTGTCGACCATATCGCGTGGCGGACGCATTGTCGGCAGCACCGTGGTCCGCCCCTGCATCGCGGCTAGTTCGAAGGCTAGAACATCCGCGAGAAGTTGCACTGTGCGCCGATCACACCGAGACTGCGCGAAAAGCGCCAGCTCTATGGGGTCATCGATGACGGGCAGCTCGAGCAGCCGCAGGGCCAGGTAAGTCGGATAATCATATCGGTTGTCCAGTTTATCCAGCGCACTGTCCAGAAATGCGGATAGGATTCGCACCGGCGGCCAAGGACCACCGAGCCGCGGCAGTATCGCGCGGGCCTGGTCGAGCAGTTCCAACGTATCGGTGGGCACGAAGTGCTTGCCGACACTGTGATACCGGCGAAGGACTGCATCGTAGGGAAATTGTTCGGCGGCCGGCGCACGGAGCCACGACATGAGTTCAGCGGTGGACATCAGAGCCTTTCTATCGATGCAAATATTCAGACGTACGTCGGATGTCGCGCAGCGCCGCGCATAGGGCGATGATGTCCTCGACATTGCTGTAGTAGTGAAAAGAAACCCGTACCACGTCGTGACGTGGGCTGACCGCGATGTCATATCCGGCCAGTTGGCGAGCGAGTTCGGCGGGGTCGGTGTCGATAATTCCGATATGCGCGCCACGGTGCTCGAGCGGGACGGGGCGTACATGCTCACCTTGTGCACTCAATTGCGCGCGAGCCAGTTCGCCCAGATGTCGTACGTGATCGCGAACAAGCGCGAGATCCAGCTCACCGATAAGTTGCAGTCCCGCCACGGCCGCATAGCATGCGGGCACGGCCGGTGTACCGGTTTCGAATCGAGTCGCCGATGCCGGGTAATCCAATTGCACGGGGTTGAAAGCATGCGGGTCGACTCGCCCGAACCAGCCTGTCAGAGTCGGCATGTGGTCGCCATATTCGGGCGCACGGGCGTAGAGGAAAGCGAGGCCGGGCAAGCCGAGTAAATACTTCGACGTACCCGCAACGAGGAAATCGCAGCCGAGGCTTCCGACGTCCACGGGATCCACACCAACCGCCTGATAGGCATCAACGAAGACTTCGGCACCGGCCGCATGCGCGGCGTGGACGACTTCGACGACCGGCAGCCGGATCGCGTGCTGATAACTGATCAAAGGCACCGAAACCAAGCGGGTTTTTCGGTCGATGAGTGCTGTGAAGCTATCTTCGGTATGACCGGCGTCGACAACCTCGGCGCCGCACTGCCTCTGGGCGCGCCAGACATGGGCAATAGACGGAAATTCGACTGTTGTGGTGACGATACGAGGGCGAGTTCGCCAGCTCCGCGTAGCGGCGACTTGGAAGGCGCCGATCGATGCGTTGGGAACTACCGCCACTTGTTCGACCCGCGCGCCGATCAGTGTCGCAAACCGATTTCGCGCCACACTGATCTGGTTCTCGAATGCCTCCCAAGCTGCGCCGCCACGAGTCATCTCCGCCAGCATCCGAGCCACGGCGCGGTCGAGTTCCACGGAACGAGCCCCAAGGCTGCACGTAGCCAGATGTACTGTGCGTTGCAACATCGGAAAGTGAGATCGGAATGTCTCAGGAGACATAGGCCGACTACTCATCTCCGACTTCCCGGGTAGGTTCGGCATTCGGCTGCGCCATCGGCCCGGTCTCGGTAAGGAGACTTCTGATTTCCCACAGTTCGGGAAAGAACCTGTGCGAGATCAGTTTGGTCAGCATTGCGACCGGCGTGCCCTGCGTGCCGGTGGCTTGATGTCCGATCAACCGTGCGGTGATCTTGAAGTGCCGGACCCGCCACAAAGATACCCGCTCGTCCCATTCGATCAGCGCCTCGGCCAGGCGGTGTATCTCGGAATGCTGTTCGTTCCGATACACTTCGACAAGGTCGATGCGCCGATTCTGCACGAACGTGGTGAAAGATTTCCCGATAGTCCGACTAGCCCGCCGCACCGAAAGCCAGCCCGGCGAATCCGATCCCGAACCGTGGCCGAGAATGGTACGGATAATTTGGAAGTCCCACGGGGACAGATGGCGCATCATCTCCAACTGGTCGGTGATAAGCCCCATTGCCAGCGATGCTCGGGTCAATAATGCGATTGCGCTGTTCAGATCGGCATTATCGATATCCTCGGCCGCCTTGCATAACTCGGCGCAGGCCAGCTTGAGCCACAACTCGGTCGACTGATGGACGATTTGGAAGAGTAACTCGTCACGGTGCACCCTTTCGTCAGGGCGGCGCTGCAAATCTAGCAGTCGATCGGTACGCATGTAACGGGCATAGTCATTATCGCCCTCGCCACTCAATATCTGCTGGGAGTAATCCTTCATCGCAACACCTCGATGCGAAACACTGTCTCGATGCGTCGCCGACAAGGCTGATTTCCATCTGTTGTTTTCCAGCCGATCGAGCCCAGCTTGTTGTCACCGGAAATCTGGGTAGCCATATCGACCCATAACGGTTGACCCACATGATCTCCTTCGGAACTCCCGTCCGCGCGTGATACCAACCGCACGTATGTCGACCGTCACCGGCGATATCGCACTGCAGTCGGTCCCCACCGGCCGCGGTGCCGGGACTGTGTTGTATTCGGTGGACGGCCAGGGTCGTGGCCTCCTCGCGAGGACCCGCCGACGATCGGCCTCGGTGTGGCTCCTGCCCACTGCCGGTCTTCTCGCCACGGCATAACGGGTCTGCCAACATGTCAACATGTGTGACTATTGGACCTAAATTTGCTTCATACCAGTTGATGAGGCTGATTATTGCCACGGCTGGCACGTCCTGTCAACGGTCGTCAAGGGATAATGGATTGCAACCATTCCAGTTGACGGAAGGCGATCGGTGGACGAGGCAGCCTCAACGTTGGCGTCGAGATCGACCCATCTGTTCGACGTCGTGCGCAGGCCCGACGGTCGCGAGTTCAGCAACGAGGAGATCGCCACCGCAATCGCGCGCCACCAGGGAGTGACGCTGTCGGGCTCGTATGTCTGGTACTCCGACGTGATCAACTGTTTCGAGCGCTGGGAGCGACTGCCCGGCGGTCCGTCCGGCGCCCGGTAGACGTGGAGACTGCCATGTGGACTACAGATTTGCGCAAGCGCTGCGAAAGGCGCATCGATGTACTCGGGCTACCGGTTCGTTTCGGTATCGACGAGGTGCGCGAGGGTCTGGCGAGTCATGTGGGCAGAAGGATCGAACTGATCCCGATGGCCTTGCCGCCCGCCAGTCCACTCGGATTGCTGATCACCGACGAGCACGGGCATTCGGTCATCTACGAGGAGTCCGCCAGTCCAATTCACCGCCAGCAGATCATCTTCCACGAATTCGCGCATCTGCTCTTCGGTCACACCGGTCAGCCGATCGGCGATGATCGACGGCACTGCACGTTCGTTCACATCGCCCAGGAGATCCAAGGACAGGTGCTCGCCAGATCCTGCGGATCGACCGAGCAGGAGACCGAGGCCGAGATGACGGCGACGCTGCTGCTGCGGCGCGCGCACCGGTCGAGCCAACCGGTCACCGTCGCTGCCGATCCGGCGATCGCCGACATAGTCCGCCGCTTGGATAATTCACTGTGACCCCCGACCCGATTCTCCTGATCTTGCTCACGGCATTCGCTTGCGGCGCCGTGCTGGCCATCAAGGCTCGCGACATCATGCGGGACTCGGACAACGGGATGCACCGTGCGAGTGCGCTTTTCGTGGGCGCGATCCTGGCAACCATGATGATCTGGCTCGAATCCGATGCCATCGACCAGCGCACCCATATCCAGACACTGGGCATCCTGCTCAGTGACGTCGCGGCCATGCTCGCGGTGTGCGCGAGCCAGATATGGTTCGTGTACCTCACGACCCCGATCGAGATCGCGCGCCGTAGGTCACCGCTGTGCTACGCGGGCTTCGCTATTGTCGTCGTCGCGATCGTCGCACTGTTCGCCGCGTTCCCGCCGTCGTCCGCGAACGATGCCCGGTATCGGTATCTGTTCATCTGCTACGTCGGTATCAGCGCCGTGGCGGCGGTAGTGTTCGGGTTCCGCTACGCCGCGCTCACCGCGAAGCCGTGGCTACGCATCGGATTCCGGGTCATCGCATTGGGCGGCATCGCCGTGATCGCGCGCCTGGTCTTCCTCGGCTATGTGCTCGTCGCTGCCGATCTCGGCCACCCACCCCGGCCTATGTACGCCACCGTGGACGGGCTACTCACCGTGACCGGCCTACTCACCGTGATCACCGGTTTGGCACTGCCCTCGGGAGGCGAGTTTCTGGAGGCGCTGCTGCACGCTTACCGATGTCACCGAGCTGAACGACAACTCAGTGCGCTGAGCCGGCACCTGACATCCGCAACCGGCACGGCGAGCGCTGTACCCCTGCCCGCCGGTCGCGAATGGAATCCTATGCGGGACGCTGAATTTCGGCTCTGTCGGCGGATCGTCGACATTCGGGACGCGCAACTGGCGTTGCGCGGGTATGCCGATCCACGGGCGCGGCAACGCGCCACCGAGCGGTCCGACGCGCTCGGCTTGCCGGACAATGAGCGTGGCCCGATGATCGAGGCGGCCGTCATCGCCGCCGCGATCCAGGCGAAGCGGGCAGGCATACCGCCTCGGCACAACACGACGATGACCCTGTCCGCTGAACATGGTGGCGCTGACACGCTGCTCGACGAAGCCAGGTGGCTCGGACGTGTCAGCCGGGCCCTGCGATCTTCCGAGATCGTAAGTCAGAACGCTGAGGTCTAACTGCCACGGGCCGATGACGCAGCCGAATCCGAATGGTGCGAACCGAGACGCCCTTGGGTGTCGATGACCACGATCCCGCTCGACTCAACCGAGCAGCCGACCAGCTCCAACACAGCCGCATACCTCGACCTGTCCGCCGCACCCAGCGCACCCAATCGGGTACATCCGATGCTTACTTCGACCGCGTCGCCAGCAAGGCGGACGATCGCTGTCCAGGGCAAATATGTGCCCCTGCCGTACAGCCAGACTCGACGAATTGACCGACGCGGCCTTACAACTCAGCACCACCTGTTCGACCTGACGCCGTCCGTGGCCGTCCGGGGTGCGCATCATCGCGATGTCGGATCGGACTCCCTCGAGCCCGACGAGGCGATCCACCGCGCTGCCCTCGACTGTCGCCTTGCCTTCCAGCTCCAGTCCGAGCGCGACGAAGAATGCCATAGCAGCTGCGAGGTCGTCGACGACGATGGCGATGTTGTCCGGGGCCGGCCGCCGGGTTCGGCGGCGGGTGTGCGTGTTCAGGCGCGCTGGCGCTTCTTTTGTTGTTGCATGAGCTCCTCGATGGCAGTGGGCAGGGTTGTCTCGAAGTCGATCAGCTTGGCCCAGGTCGGCTTCACCACGATCCGGACCATGCCGTCGTAGAGCGACTTCACGCCTTCCTCCCACTCGGCCCGTTGCTCGGGCGTCATCTCGAGGTCGCGGCCCAAGTCCTCGCATTTGGGCAACAACCGGCCGCCCCTCCGATTCTCCTGACCGACGACCGGGGGAGCCTCGAGGCGATTCAGATCGACAACGACCAAGACCAAGGCACGGATCCGAGGATTGCGGCGGCGAACGAGAGTGGGGATTTCCCTACTGCCTATGACGACAACCGGGGGGCCAGACTCGGCTTTCACCGAATCCTGACATTGGTCGGGTATCGGCCCGATTCGAAGACAGGCAGTAGCGATGAGCGTTCACCACGTCGACACAGGCAGCGCTGCTGCTCGACGAAACTCAACCCAGGACATCCGATCACAGGATTTAGGGGACCACCGAGCACGAGAGACCCGAGGCACGTGCTACCCGCTCGATACCGATGAAGTTCAACAGATGGTGCTCCGGGCATCGCGAGAGGCAACGCCGGTCTACCCGTTGAGCACTGGCCGGAACTGGGGGATGGGCTCACGTCATCCGGTGTTCGACGGCTGCACCGTCCTCGATCTGAGCCGGATGACCACCATCCGGACACTCGACTTGGACCGGGGCTACGCCGTGGTCGAACCGGGAGTGACCCAGCGCCAGCTCGCGGAACTGCTCGACGGGACACCGTGGATGCTGAACGTGACCTCGGGATGTGCCGATGCCAGCCTTGTCGGGAATACGATCGAACGCGGCGACGGCACTATCCGGGCGCGGGTCGAGGACCTCTTGGGACTCGAAGTCGTGCTCGGCACCGGTGAGATCATGACCACCGGCGGCCTAGACCGTAACGGCGGCTGGTCCGGCACCGTAGCGGGCCCCGACCTGACTCGGGCTTTCCTGCAGAGCAACCTGGGTGTGGTCACCGCGATGGCGATCGGTTTCGTTCCGCGCCCCGAGGCGGTCACCCTCGTCAACGCGACCTACGCCAATACCGTTCTCGCCGAGGTCGTCGACACCGTGATCCGGGTCGGTCGGACGCGGATCGCCACGCATGGCATGCTGCGGCTCAAGGAACTCTTCGTGGTGCCCGAAGCGGGCCGCGCCGC
Organism: Nocardia sp. NPDC050630; assembly: GCF_044457245.1. Taxonomy (NCBI): domain Bacteria; kingdom Bacillati; phylum Actinomycetota; class Actinomycetes; order Mycobacteriales; family Nocardiaceae; genus Nocardia; species Nocardia sp. NPDC050630. The sequence continues at coordinate 928,213 of NZ_JBITGN010000001.1, read as the reverse complement.
ACTTGCCGATACCGCCGACCCCGACATTTTCACGGTTCAGGTACCCCTGCTCGGGTCTCGCGAGGCCGTCCGGATCGCCGAGAACGACATTCGCGACACGCTCGCCCGGGTGGGCGGGCTCATGTCGTACCGCTCCCTCGACACTGCGACCACGCCGATCGACGATCCGCTGTACCCGCGTACCCTGTTCGCCCGTGGGATCCCGTCCTGCCTGCACCTGCAGCAGTCGCTGGGAGTCGACGAGTGTGCTCGGGCCGACGGGGCGCGGATCGGCTGGCTGACATTCCTGCCGGCGGTTCCGCTCCAGCGGAATGCGTTGAGCAAGGCGGTCGAGCTCTTCGGGTTCGAGGCCGAGCGCCACGGCGTCGCAGGCATGCTCGAGTTCAACGTGATCTCACAGCACACCACCAACATGGTCACGCAGATCCCGTTCGTGCGGGAGCCCGAAGCGATCGAGCGGGCGCACGCACTGCGCCACGCGGTTCGCCGGGTATTCCTGGAAGCGGGTTTCCCGCCCTACCGCTCCAACATCGACCAGATGCCATGGGAACTGGTCGATCGGTCGGCCAGTTACCGAGACGGACCGCTGGACGGGCTCAAACGGCTCTTCGATCCCGCCGACATCATCTCGCCCGGCCGGTACCTGGCGGTGAACCGATGAACGCCACACCAAGGGTGGCACAAGCCACCGTGGATTTCGACTGTGTCATTCTGGGCGCCGGGATCGGCGGTGCCATGCTGGCCTTGTTGCTGGGGCGCCAGGGCCGCCGGGTGCTAGTGATCGATCCCAAGCCCGGTGTGGCCACACGCGGTGCCGAGATCCTCAAGCCCCGCGGCATCCGTGTCCTCGCCGAACAGGGTTTGCTCGACACCCTGGCGAGCCGAGGTGCCTTGAAACGGCACGTCATCGACTACCACCACGACGGAAAGCCGCTCTTCTCCTACGACTTCGCCGAGCACACCCAGCTCGGTCATTTCTTGATCGCCCCCTACAGCGAGATCGTAGGAACGATCGTTGCGGCCTGCGCCGATCTGTCGCACGTGGACATCCGGTTCGGTTGTCGGATGGTCGATTTCGCGGTCGCCGATTCCCTGGTCACCCGCTGCACGCTGGACGACGGCACCGAGTTGCGGACTCGGGTGCTGGTGGACTCCAGTGGATCCGGCGCAGGGCTGCGTGAGTTCGTCGGCTCTGAACGCGACGACAACCGCTATCACCACGTCCTGCGGATGAGCACGATTCCGATGACGGACAGTATCGCCGCGCGCAACCGGCTCTACTTCGATTCCCGCGGCTGGTTCGCCTACTTCTACCCAGTCAGTGCCGAACTGGCCAGGGTGTTCGTCGGAGTTCCCCAGGAACTGGAGAGGCCGGTGTTCGACGAACACGGCATCGATCTGAAAGGGCGGCTCAGTACCTTCGTCACCCGGAGCGACGACGCCATCGCACTGTTGGACGGGGACCGGTTCATGCCCGCACCAGTGACGGTTTTCACCAGCAAGCCCTACCACCGCGACAACGTCATTCTCCTGGGCAGCGTGGTGTTCTCTCCCCATCCGATGACCGGCCAGGGAATGAGCTACACCCTGGAAGACGCGACCGTGTTGGCGCGGATCCTTGCCCGGGCCTACGACGGCCGCGGCAACCTGGAGCCGCTGCTCCAGCAGCAGTACCAGGTCCGCCGCTCGGTACACAACGACTTGGTGGAGTACGGCGACGCTCTCGCTCGCTCCTACCATGACCGCGCCGCCTACCTGTCCGCGTTCCACACCTCCCGGCACGGTGGCGACGGATGACGAGTGATCACTTCGCATCATCGCCGCCGCGTGGCGTCGACGCCGTCGAGTCATTCGACCTGGTGAGATCCGCTGTCTGGCCCACTGGCCGGTCAGGTTTGGCGGTGGTCTTGCTGAGCTGCGACCAGGGCGGCGAGTTCGGCTCGGGAGGAGACGCCCAGCTTGGCGAACAGGCGGGTGAGGTGGGCTTCGATGGTCTTTTCGCTGACGTAGAGGTCTTCGGAGATCTGGCGGTTGGTTCTGCCCAGGACGATGCGGTTGACGATCTCGGTCTGCCGCTCGGTGAGATCGCCGAATCCGACGTTGGTCGCACGGGATCGGCTTCGGCGACCGGACGCGTGTCGCTCGCCCACTCGGCGCAGCGCCAGGCGCGCCTGTTCGGCCAGACGCGCGGCGTTCTGGCTCTCGAAGATCATGAGCGCGCTGTCGAACTCGCGTCTGGCGGCCGGCTTCCCGCCCAGTTCGGCGAGGGCATGACCGAGCAACAGACGCGCCCGGGCGACTTCGAGCGAGCATCCGCTGCGTTGGTACTCGGCGACCGCTTGCTCGGCATGGGCTGCGGCAGCACGGATCTCGCCTCGCGCGAGCAGCACGCGGGCGCGGGTACTGCGGGTGTGGCCGATTCGCATAGGCAGAAACGGCGATGCGTCGGCGATGAGCTCGATCTGACGAGTAGCGTGCTCCGCGGCGTCGATCCGTCCGAGTGCCAGTTCGGCCTCGACGAGATACGGATGGAATTGCGGGATCAATGACGGGTAGATCTCGAATTGGCCGCCGGCGCCCTGGATCAGCCGACGGCCACGTCGATACCGACCGGCCTGGATCAAGACCATGCCGTATATCAGCGGTGGGTAGTAGGAGTAGCGGCCTCTGGGCAGTTCTTCGGTGATACGGACCGCGCCAGCACCGGCGGTGAACGCTTGATCCGTGTGGCCGAGCAGGGACAAGATCCAGCAGCGTGTCGATTCGGCCATCGCCACCATCGGTGGGTTGTCCAGCATCCGCGCTACCTCAACGGCCTCGTCGGCTACCGTGAGCCCGCGCTCGAGCTGCCCCTGCATCAGCAGAGCCAATCCCTGCAAATGCAGGAAGTCGACCAGACGTCTGCCATGGCCGGTTCGGCGGCAGAGCCGGATTCCCCGAGTCGTGTACTCGACGGTCATCGTGAACCGCTCCAGGGAAATCGCGGCAATCACCACATCGGCCAGTCCGTCGATCAACGCGAGTGGTATTTCGGCGTCGGTGAGGGTGTCGAGGGTGCGCACGGCTTCGTCGAGGTCGGAGCCCGCTTCCCGCAGGGTGTCGCCGAGCTGCGTCGTCTTCAGGAACGCGCTTGCCGCGGTACCCAGGAAGTCCAGGTGTCGGTCGCCTCGCTTGCGCGCTGAGTGCCGCACCTTCGCCGAGACGGCCACAGCCTCGGACCAGTCCCGCATCAGCAGGTCGGTTTTGGCGAGTCCCAGTTCGAGCGCGGCGGCCGCCACACTGTCGGGTGGGACGAGAGTGAGCGCTGTCGTCAACAGATGCCGCCCCTCGACGGCGTTGCCGAGCCCCTGTTCGATCACGGCGAGCATGGCCATCATGCGGGCGCGTTCACCGGGGTCGACGGGCGCGGTCAGTTCCAGAGTCCGGCTCAGCACTTCTCGGCTCTCCCGAAGCCGACCGCAGGCATTCAACACCTCGGCCAGCGACATCGACAGGGCGAGTCGGCGATCGACGGATTCCTCGTTCGGCAGCAGACGCAAGGCTGCCCGGAACCACCGGGCCGCAGCGACGGGAGCTCGCTGCGAGGCAGCTTTCCCAGCGTCGACGAGTACCGTGATGGCCTCTTCGTCTCCTGCCTCGCCGCAGTGTTCGAGGTGGTGCGCTCGGATCGACAGCGCGGTGCCGCGGTTCGCGAGCGCCTTCGCTGCCCGCTTGTGCGCATTTCTGCGCCAGCCATATCCGCTTCGTTCGTAGACCGCACGTCGAATCAAGGGGTGGCGGAAGGCCAATCGCCCGGGGGTTTCCGTTTCGTAGATCAACCCACTCGCGACCAGCTCGTCCGTTGTCTGGAACATTTCGGTTTCGACCAGTTCGGCGATATCGCTCGCCAGCTCGAGATCGAATGGCTCGCCCGCTACCGCCGCGGCCTGCAGCAGGTTGCGTGCACGCGGGGACAGGGCCTGTATTTCCTGTTCCAGAACATCGTGAACGATCGTGGGAATACCGTACGAATCACTGATGCCGGTCCGGGGCCCGCCGAGGCGAATTCGCGCACGCGAAACTTCCTGTAAATAGAATGGATTTCCACCACACTCGCGATAAAAGTCGGACAGGTCGGCCGTGTCGACACTGTCCGACAGCAGTTCGGCGGCTTCGGCAATCGACAATGGCCCGAGTTCGAGTGATGACATGGTGTTGTCGTACACGGCTCGAGCCAGCGCTGCCGCGTGGGCAGAGGAAAGCTGTCGAGAACGGTGTGCCAGCATCAACGCACATCGCGGCACGGGGTTTCGCAGCAGGTGTGCGATCACCTCGAGCGAGGCGTGGTCGACCCAGTGGATGTCATCGAGTACCAACAACAGTGGACGCTGAGCCGCGAGCCGTTGCAGCGCCATCCGAACACTGCGGTGACAGCGGTGCCGATCTATTTGGGTGGATCGTGTCGGTGACCCGCTCCATCGGTGCAGGGATGGAAGAATTCGACTCAGTTCAGACAGGCATTCCTCGCCGAGCGCTTTCAGGCTCGTTCGGGACAGTGCGCCGAGCGGTTCGTCGAATGCGTCGATCACGACGGCGTAGGGAAATTCTCGCTCCAGTTCGGTGCCTCGGCCCTCCAGCACCTGGAAACCCTGGGCGAGTGCTTCTTGGCGGATTTCCTGGAGGAGGCGGGTCTTGCCGATACCCGGCTCTCCGGTCACGGCGATCGCGGATGTTCGTCCTTTCCGCGCGGCAGTGAGGACCCGGGCCAGTTCGCGCATCTCCTCGACCCGGCCGACCAGCGGCCGGGCCATTCCACCCGCCGAGACCCCTGACATGTCACCTCCCAGGCACTGACAGCCGGGTTTCGCGGGGTATTCGCGAAAACTCCGGGCTGCATCCTAGCCAGCTTCACCATCGGTGTCTTGTCGACTGCGGAGCACTGACTCGCAGCGATAAGCGGCGGCGATTTCGCGCCGGCAGGTGGCGCTGACGACGGGATTCAGCCCAGGGCGCGGGGCCTATAATTGTGTGATATGGATGTCAGGCGCCGGGAAGGTGTAGGCAGCCTACCCGCTGTTACCTACAGCTTTATCGGTCGAGACCGCGAGCTGGAGAAGATCAGCACCCTACTGCTGGGCCCGGCCCGGTTGATCACCCTCACCGGTCCGGGTGGCATCGGGAAGACTCGTCTGGCCGTCGAAGCGTTGCGCCGTTGCGGTAGCACCGAAGCCAGGAAAACACGAGCGTACTGGGTGCGATTGGCTCGATTGACTCCGGATTCGGATTCCACCGCGGTCGCGGAAGAAGTCGCCCATGCGGTGATCAAGGCGGATTTCTCCGGGCGATCGGCGTGGGACGCCTTGGTCGACACCCTCACCCCGACCGACACCGCCGGACGTGCCCCGCACTCCGTGCTGGTGCTGGACAACTGCGAGCACGTACTCTCCGGTGTCGGGCCCCTGATCGCCGACCTCATCGAGGCGGTACCGGGGCTGAGCATCGTGGCCACCAGCCGAGAACCCATCGGCTGGATCGACGAACACCTGATCACCGTTCCGCCGCTATCGCAGCGCGAGGCCCTTGCCCTATTTCGGCAACGCGCCGAACTCACCGAACATCCCGTCACCGGTAAAGACCAGACCACCACCGCCGCCGAGATCTGCCGCCACGTCCATCACCATCCCCTCTACATCCAGTTGGCGGCCGCACGCCTGCTTCGCCAACCGATGGCCGCCATTCTGCACGGGCTCACCGGCCACGCTGATGACACTCGACTGAGTTGGTCGCATGGCCCCCGCGTGGGCGTCGACCCGCGCCATCGAGGAGTCGTCGACGTCATCTCCTGGTCCTACGAGCTGTGCAGCGACAAGGAACGTTTGCTCTTCGACCGCCTGTCGGTGTTCGCCGCCGGCTATGACACCAATCCCGACGACACCGCAGAGGCTGCACCGGATGTGGGTGCCGAGCTGGACGCCATCGAGACAATCTGCTGCGACGACGAAACCAGCGATACCCGGGTGACTCTGAGTCGGCCGGAAATCGAGGGCCTGCTCGAGCGGCTTGTCGATCAATCGTTGGTCACGACGCACAGGACGGCGACCGCGGTGCGGTATTCACTAGTGGAGAGCCTGCGGGTATTCGCCCAGCAGCGACTGCGCCAGCGCTCCACCGCCGCGGTGGACGAACCCACCCGCTTGGCCCTGCGGCACTGCCGCTACTACCACGACAGGATCGCCTACGCCGCAGCCAACTGGTTCGATCCCAAAGGGCAAGCCCTGGTGGACTGGGCCCGGACGGTCTGGGCCAACACCCTCACCGCGATCGAAACCAGCATCACCACCCCGGGCCGAGCCGGAGACGGTCTGGAGATCTGTCTCGGGCTGATCACCCTGCAGGTGTGCTTCACGAGCGGCTCGGTACGAGAAATACGCCAATGGACTCTGCGCTGCCTCGACGCCACTCGGGCAACGACCCCGCAACCCACCGAACTCCAGATCGGGGCCATGGCCACCATCGCATGGCTCGCCACGCTCCAAGGCACCCTCGAGGATGCCGAACAGATGCTCGAGGACTGCGTCGCCGCCTGCATCCCCGACCCAGACACCAGGCGGAACTGGCGAGACACCGCCGATACCGATATCGGGCTGCCCGCTCCTGTCGAATTCGCATGGGGAGCGGAGCTGATATTCGCGCGCCGTGACGCCCGCGCCATCACCGTCCTGAGCCGAGCCCAGGCTAAATTCGAAGCCTACGGCGACCGCGGCGCTGCCTCAATGAACGAGCTGTTCACTGCCCTGGCCGCGGGCATGCTGGGAACCGCCCAGCAAGCCCACGAGATCACGCAGCGTTACCTCGATCGCGCGACCATCTCCGGAATTCCATGGGAAATTGCTTGCGCTGAACTCACCAGGTCAACAGCCTTGACCCGACACGGCAACCCCACCGAAGCACTGGCCCTCGAACGATCCTCGCTGGCATATCACCTCGCCACCAACGAGAAATGGGCCGCGGTGTGGTTGGTGCAGTACCGGACCTGGTCATTGGCGCAGATCATCACCGACTCGATGGCCGCCGGAAAACCCGACCGCAAGAAACTGATTGCCCTGGCCACCGAAATCGCCCACTTGGCCGGCGGCACCACAACCCTACGAGCCAAGCTCGGCATCGACATCAAGGCGTCGGGCCCTCTCCTCGACGAATCCGAAAAAGCCATCGCTGTCGCCCGTCGGGTACTGGGGCCCGACGCCTACGCCGCGGCCGAAGCCCGAGGCATGCGTCTGCGTCCGGAACGAAATGAAGTGCAGCGGATGGCACTGGGCACACTCACCATCGATACTCCGGCGGACACGGCCGCCACATCGCACTGGTACGAATTGACTCGGACCGAACAACAGGTCGCGATCCTGGCCGCGGCCGGGTGGACCAACAACGATATTGCCTTCCGCCGTGGAAAGTCGTCCCGAACTGTCGACGCCCAAATCGCCGCGATTTTCAATAAACTGGCCATTACTTCACGTGCGGACATATCCGAGCACATCCCCAGTAGATTCACCGACCAGGTCCGAGGCGAAACCGCCCGACGACCGCGCTGATAGCAGCGATTGTCTGAAAGACCGGCGGATCCGATCTCGGTCCGAGATACCCGATCCTTTGGTCAGCGAACTCGCCCCCTCTCAGGCATGAACATATCGGCGAGGACGATGAACCCGTCACGGACGTACGCGATCAGCTCGTCCGGCTAACGGCGTGTGGTGTCGTTCCCGGAGACCATGTCGGTGAAGGTGTGTTCGACGTCGATGCCGTCGAGTTGGTGGGCGGACGGGGTTCCGAATAACCCGGCGCCCCCGACATATCCGCATTCTTCGAGGTCAGCCGCCCGCCCCCACCCATTGGTGCTTGCGTTCGCGAGCCATGCTGATGCCTTTCCATAGGTATAGCCCACGTCCACTACCGATGCGGGGGTCTACACCTACCGCCATGCTGGTTGCCGTGCAGAAGACGAAGGTCTCGGTGACGCCGTCGTAAGGACCTTCAACCACACGATCTTGCGAACGGCCGAGCTCGACTTCATTGCCGAGTCGACGGCGAACAGGCGCGTATATGCCGCCCTGTGATGACAAATCCATCCGGCTGACCGAAGTGTGATCTCTCGTGGCCGACCGACCGGAAACCGAATCATCCCATGACAACTGCGCTACTACCTCTTGCATACGGATACTTGCGCGACGATCTGCTCCGTGACCGCGACCGGAATTCGAGCGAAGCCAGACTGCGCGATACTGCCAGGTCACTCGGCTACGAGCTGGGCGCCGTGTTCTGCGAGCCCCCACCGCAGAACGCGACACTGCCCCCGGCGTTCGTCGATCTCGTCCAGGAATGCCGGCGAGCGGAGGCACACGCAGTGATAACCCTACGCGGACACATGTCGGATATGTCGGTGTGCCGGATGGTTCTGCTGGCTGTCCTCGAAGTGCGAGCCGGCGCCGCAGTGCACGAAGTCGATTTGTGAACGCGTCCGCGGCGAGGTACGCGGAAGTCCACCCATGAGCTGCCTTGCAGGGTCGACAGCAGCCGCCGCGCCCCGCGTCCGGTCATCGACTCTGGTCGATCGCAGCTGGCACCAACGCTGATCGCCACTCATCAGGTCAAGAGCGGTCGAACTACATCCCGGCATAATGCGGATTAGCCGGTCGGCCGCTGGGCCTGGTTGGCGGCCGCGAGCGAGGTGAAGATCGGGATATCCGGATCGGTCGAGATGCCTTGTCGGCGCAGGAACCCATCGATCAGACCCCAGACGAATTCGATTGCCTGCTCGACGAATTCGGCGGTGTGGTCGGGACGGCGCGAATCCGCGTCACCCAGCCACAGGTCGGTGATCGCCACGACGACGCCGACGACCGCGCGGGCCAGATAGTCGATGCCGGTGGTCTCGATCGGGATGGATTCGGCGATCTCACGCGCCTGCCTGGCGACGCGGGTCGCGGCTGCGCGGCCGAGGTCGAATTGCGCTACCGAACCGTCCGCCTGCTGGGTGACGGACGCCTGCCCGAGAAAGCGAAAAACATTGGGGTGCTGGAGAATACTGTCGGCATAACCGGTCAGCACGCGGCGCAGCGCGACCCGGGGCGGTTGCAGCATCAGCGTCAGATCATTGCCCGCACCGGCCGCGACCGATCCGGCCATCCGGTCGCCGATTTCGGTGTAGAGATCCGCCTTGTCGGCGAACTGGCGATATAGGCGCGGTTTGGTGATTCCGGCCTCGCGGGCGATGTCGTCCATGCTCGGGCGCGGACCATCCCGGTCGATCACCCGAATGGCGGCGTCGACGATCTCCTCGCGGGTGAGCGTCCGCGGCGCTGATCTGGCAGATCTGTCCGAACGGGCCATGGTCGGGAGCATACACGTACCGGCGGTACGCCCAGTTGAGCGCCGATAGCACCGAATTGTGGGTGACCTACCTCATAGTGCGTCGCGGTTTCGTCCCATTGATTCGGGCAATACGTAGTGTCAGTATCGGATCATGTACCGGCGGTACAGCCCCAGAGCATCGATCGAGGCAAGCAGATGACCGAACAGCTCGACTCCCCCGACCCGACCGGCGTCCAACGTCCACACCGGCGGTCGACGGTGCCCGGGGCGAATGGTGAGCTGGCCGTCTTCGAATGGGGCGAGCGCGGGGCCGAACCGCTCATCTTGGTGCACGGCCTGTCCGATACCCATCTGGTCTGGTCCGCGGTGGCGACGCTGCTGGCCGACGGCTTCCGAGTCATCGCCTATGACGTGCGCGGACACGGTGCATCGGCGAAACCCGCTGTGCCGCAGGATTATCGCCTCGAGCAATTGGCCGATGATTTCTTCGCGCTGATCGATGCGGTCAGCCCGAAGCGGCCGGTGCATGTCTGCGGACACGGCTGGGGTGCGGTGCAGGTGTGGGAGGCTGTCTGCGATCCTCGTGCCAATACCCGGATCGCCTCGTTCACCGCCGTCGCGGGTCCGAATCTCGATCACATCGGCATGACGCTGCGCGAATTGGCGGGCCAACCGCGCCGAGCGCTGGAACTGATCGCCGACCGGAAATTCTGGCGACACGGGGTCGGAACAGCCCAGACGGCGGCGCGACGGATCGCATATCCGCCGCGGGTACGCACCTGGTTGATAGAACGGCTCGGCGGCGTTGCCCGTGCGTATGCGCCGATCGCCCCGACCTGGCGCGCGGATCTGACCGCGGGTACCCGGATCGCCGTAGCCAATCTCGCACATCATCTGCTGTGGCCGCGTGAGCGCACCACCGCGGTGCCGGTGCAGCTGGTAGTGGACACCACCGATGTGCTGGTACCTCCATTCCTTTACTACGGCAGCGCACGGTGGGTGGATCGGTTGTGGCGCTGCCCGATTCCGGCCGATCACTGGTTGCCGGTGACCGAGCCGCTGCTCGTGGCCGAGGCGATCGCGAACTTCATCGAGGATCTCCGCGCCGCGAACGCCAGCATCCAGCAGTGATCGCGTAGATCCCGCCAACGCTGGGTGGCCGGCAAATCGGACGGGGTGGTACTTTGCGCGCATGACCGGACCGGGGGAACAACAGAATCAGCCCAACGACGCATGGTGGGCGCAGCAACAGCCGCAGCAGGGACCGCAGTATTCACAATCGGACCCGACAATGGTCGGGCAACCGGGTTATCAGCTGCCGTCGCAGCCCGCGGTTCCGGTCGTGGGACCGCAAGGCGATGCCGGACCGCAGAGCCCAGCGGAGCAGCAACCCGCTGATCCGACGATGGTGCGGCAGCCATTCGATCAGCCGGGGACCGCGCCCGCCGGATCGGGGACCGGATATCCGCAACCGGGATACCAACAGTCCTCACCCGGATATCCGCAGCCGGGGACACCGCAGGGCGTGCCCGGATTCCAGCAGAGTGGGGCCCCGCAAGTCACGCCTCCCGGTCACCCGTCGGGGTCCGGATATCAGCAACCGGCTTATCACCAGTCCTCGCCTGGATATCCGCAGCCGGGAACGTCGCAGGCTGCGCCCGGATACCCGCAAACCGGATCACCACAAGCCGCATCCGGATACCCGCAGGCCGGTTTCCAGCAACCCGGATTCGAGCAGCCCGCGTCCGGATTCCCACAGGGTGCACCGGGTTTCCAACAGCCCGGATACCAGCAACCCGCACCCGGATATCAACAGCCGCCCAAATCCGGTGGCAAAGGCTGGCTTTGGGCGCTCGGCGCGGTCGTCGTCACCTCCGCGGTATGGGCGGGCGCGATGTTCGCGATCGGCGCGTTCGACGCGGGCAAGGCCGATATCAACAAGGATGCCGATCTGCGCGGCTACAAGTATGTCGCCAATCTGTGCGACCTCACCGACACCTCGCCCTATACCAGCGCGGGCTTCACGCTGTCCAAGACCGATTCTTCGGGCAAGACTTATCCGAAGCACGAGGGCTCCAAGCACGCCGCGGTCGATTCGATGGGGTGCGATGTTCGCTTCACTCCGTCGGGCTCGACGGAGAAGTACGACTACGCCGCCATCTACACCAGCGCGCAGGTGCACAAGCAGACCAATCCGGGACCGGAATTCACCGCGTCGTATGAGACCTGGACCCAGAGCGAATACGGCAAGGACGCGAAGGTCGACAAGATCACCGGGCTGGGCGACGAGGCGTATGTGATCACCGGCAAGCACAAGTCCGACGATCCGACGGCCGATGTCTCACTGGCCATGCGCGACGGCTGGACCACCTACCACATCAGCTGGTCGCAGTATTCGTCCAGTTCGTCGAAGTCCCCGGGCAAGATCCTCAGCGCGTCCGAGGTCACCGATCTGCTGAAGAAGACGGCCACCTCGACCATGAGCAAGCTGCGCAAATAGGTGGCATCCGGTCGGTGCGGGACCGCCCGCGCCGACCGGTCCGCCTTCGAATGCGACAATGACTGGGTCAACCTCCCAGTTCACGAAGGAAAAACCCGCATTCCGATGGTCGAGAACACCGCGTCGACATCTACCGCACCAGCGCCGAGCGGCACTGCCATCGACTCCGATGAGCTGGCGATCTGCCTGCGGGTGCTGGAGCAGGCCGGACAGTTGGATAAGGACGATCCGGCGTCGGTCGCGGTGCAGCGTGCCGTCGGCCATATGTTCAAGAAGTTGAAGCAGCGCAGGCGAACCGAGGCCAGGGATGCGGTCGCCGAGGCGGACCGGGCGGTGGTCGCGGCGACCGCGACCGGGTCACCGAATCGGATCGATGATGAAACCGCGGGCATCCCGCTGACTTCGAATGCGGCAGGCGCGAGCGCGGGCACGCTTATCCGGCCGCGGCCTTGCTATATCTGCAAACAGCGCTATACCCGGGTCGACGCGTTCTACCACCAGCTGTGTCCGGACTGCGCGGCCAGCAGCCACGCAAAACGGGACGCCCGTACCGATCTCACCGGACGGCGGGCGCTGCTTACCGGCGGTCGCGCCAAGATCGGCATGTATATCGCGCTGCGACTACTGCGCGACGGTGCGCACACCACCATCACCACCCGCTTCCCGAACGATGCGATCCGCCGCTTCGCCGCCATGGACGACAGCGCCGACTGGCTGCACCGACTGCGTATCGTCGGTATCGATCTGCGGGATCCGGCCCAGGTCGTCGCGCTCGCCGATGATGTCGCGGCGCAGGGACCGCTGGATATCCTGATCAACAATGCCGCCCAGACCGTGCGCCGCTCCCCCGGCGCATACAGCGCGCTCGTCGAGGCCGAATCCGATCCGCTGCCCGCGGGTGCGCGACCGGATGTGGTGACCTTCGGCAAGACCATGCAGCCGCATCCCACCGCACTCACCGCATCCCTCACGCCGACGCTGTCCTCGGCCGATGTCGCGGAACTGGCTTTGGTCGCGGGATCGGCCACGCCGGAACGTATTTCGCGCGGCATCGCCATCGATGCCGGTGGTCTGGTGCCGGATCTGGCGCACACCAATAGTTGGGTGCAGACGGTCGCCGAGGTGGACCCGACCGAACTGCTCGAGGTCCAGCTGTGCAATTCGGTGGCGCCGTTCATTCTGGTTTCGCGGCTGCGCCCGGCGATGGCCGCCGCCGGGGCTCGCCGCAAGTACGTCGTGAACGTCTCCGCCATGGAGGGCCAGTTCTCCCGCGCGTACAAGGGTGCGGGCCATCCCCACACGAATATGGCCAAGGCCGCGCTGAATATGTTGACCCGCACCAGCGCCCGCGAAATGTTCGAACAGGACGCCATCCTCATGACCGCCGTCGACACCGGTTGGATTACCGACGAACGCCCGCACTACACCAAGCTCCGCCTCGCCGAAGAGGGCTTCCATGCGCCCCTGGATCTGGTGGACGGCGCCGCCCGCGTCTACGACCCCATCGTCCAAGGCGAAACCGGCACCGACCTCTACGGCTGCTTCCTCAAGGATTACCAACCCGCGTCCTGGTAATCGGCGCAGGGCCCAGGGTTAGGCTGGGCGTATGGTGTATCGGCTGCTCGCTGATGCCACCGCGGCGGTGCATTTCGTATTCGTGGCGTATGTGGTGGTCGGCGGGTTCGTGGCGTGGCGGTGGCCGCGCACCATCTGGCTGCATCTGATCGCGTTCGGGTGGGGATTCAGCACGGTGCTGTTCGGATTCGATTGTCCGCTTACATATTCGGAGAATTGGGCGCGACATCGGGCCGGGGTGGCCGGGCTGCCACCGAGTGGGTTCATCGATCATTATCTGACCGGCGTGATCTACCCGGAAAGTGCGCTCGGGTTGGTGCGCGCGCTGGTCGCGGTGTGCGTGGTGGTGTCGTGGGTGGGCTATGCGTGGAGGGTGCGGGCAATGAGGTCGGCGACCTCGGAGACCTTGTCGTCCAGATAGAAATGACCGCCGGGAAAGACCGTGCAGTCGAAGGAACCGGTGGTGTGCTCTCGCCATTGCTCGGCCTGTTCAGGCGTCATTGTCGGATCCTCGGTGCTGACCAGTGCCGACACCGCGCACGACAGCGGGACGCCCTCCCGGTAGCGGTAGGTCTCGATGGCCTGGTAGTCGCTGCGTACCGCGGGCAGCACCAGTTCGGCCAGACTCGGTTCGTCGCGCAGGATCTGGACGGACGCGGGATCGGTTGCCAGACGCTCCAGGTCACCGATCAGACCGTCATCGGAGCCGAGATGCAGGCGGCCGGACTCGACGAAAGTCGGTGCGGGGCGGCCGGATACGAACAGTACGGTGAGCGGTTGCCCCTTGCGTTCCAGGCGGCGTGCGGTTTCGAAGGCCACAGTCGCGCCCATGCTGTGACCGAATAGCGAAAGTTGTTCCAGCGGGCCCTGATTCAGCACCTCGTCCACGATCTGATCGACAAGGGTGTCCATATCACCGATCGCGGGCTCACCGAGGCGATCCTGCCGACCCGGATACTGGACGGCCGCAACGGCAATGCCATTGTCGAACCGTTCGGCCAGTGCCCGATAGGCCGTGACCGCGCCCCCACCTGGCGGGAAGCACAGCAGCTGATGGCTCGGCGCGGGATGTGCGCGCAACACCCGCAGCCAATCCGTCGCGGCAATGGCCGTGCCCACGTCGATCTCCTTCACCGTCGAACGTTCACCCGAGATATGTGCCGTACCACTCCAGGACTCGCTGCCACGCTTCAGCGGCGGCGGTCGGGTTGTAGCGAGGTCCGGTGTCGTTGAAGAAGGCGTGGTCCGCATTCGGCGCGACGTAGATCTCGTGGACGAGACCTGCCCGATCCAGAGCCGCCTCCGCGGTGGGGCGTGAGGCGATCACCCGCTCGTCCTTGGCCGCGTAGATCCCGAGTACCGCGGCTTTCGAGCCGGACAGCTCTCCGTTCTCCGGGAAGGGACCGTAAAACGGTGTCGCCGCGGCGAGTTTCGGCGTACCCGAGGCCAGCAGCAGCCACACCAGACCGCCGCCGAAGCAGAAGCCGGTGGCGCCGATCTTCTTTTCCGGCACCCGCCGTTCCAGCTCGGCGATTCCGGCCTGCAGATCGCCGATGAACTGCTCCGGCGCGATCTTGCCGAGTTCGGCGGTGGCCGCCGCCGGATCGGTGAAGGCTGCGGTACCGCCGAATTCGGAGAGCAGGTCGACGGCAAGCGCGGAGTATCCGGCACCCGCGAAACGTCCTGTCACCGAACGGATATGCTCGGTGAGTCCCTTGTTCTCGTGGATGACGAGCACGCCGCCACGCGGCTGTGGGTCGGCCGCCCATGCGGCTTGTAGCTGGCGACCGCCCGGTCCGGGAAAGGTGATCGAAATGGCCGGGATCGCGCCGCTGGTACCCGGCGGGGCCGAGGACGCCCCGGGATTCGAACCCGTCGACGCGGAATTCGCCTGGTCGCCGCTACTGGAGCAGGCGGCGAGCAATGCGGCCGCGGCGGTAGCGCCGACGCCGAGCATTCCTAGTCGGCGCAGCGCTTCCCGGCGACCGAGCAATCCGTCGGCATGGTCGGTGGCTATCTCCTCGGCGATATAACGCTGCAGCGGCGTCATGGCCACGACCCTACTACTGCGGCACAACAACTACTCTCGATCTCGTGATTGCGCACGAACAGCTGGTCCGCGACTATGAGGCCGGAATCGGTGTACCGGCATCCGGCACCATCCCCGCCGACGATCCGGGCAGCTGTTTGGCTGCGACGCTGCCGGTTTGGGCACTGGCCGCCGGATCGGTGGCCGCGGTGACGGCGGCCGCGAACCGCATCCGCGACGTACACCATCTCAATCCGGTGCTGCACCGGCTCGATCCGGTCCGGATCACCGCCGCGTTCTCCAGTGAACGCCTGCTGCGCGTCGGCGGTGCGCCGGCCAAGATATTCGCCGATCTATCCGGCTTCTTTCCCACCTTCGACGGCTGGGTCCGCACCCACGCCAACTATCCGCATCATCGCGCGCGATTGCTCGCCTCGCTCGGACTGCCGGACGACGCCCCCGTTGATCTTGCGGTCGCGCAGATGGCGATGAGCCGGGCCAGCGATATCGAGGAGAATGCGGCGGCGCACGGCGCCATCGCGGTGCAGGTGCGGTCCGAGCAGGAGTGGGCGCAGAGTCCGCAGGGCCAGGCAGCCGCATCGGGCCCGCTGGTGGCGATCGATACCCGGATCGACCGGGGCGAGCTCGGCCTGCCGATCGGTGCATCGCCATTGCAGCCGTTGCGCGGGGTCCGGGTACTGGATCTCACGCGCGTGATCGCCGGACCCGTCGCGACCAGAACGTTGGCACTGCTCGGCGCCGAGGTAATGCGGGTCGATCCGCCGCACCTATCCGAGATCCCATGGCAATACCACGACACCTGCCAGGGCAAGCGCTCCACACTGCTCGATCTGTACCGGCACCTGCCGCTGATCAACGAGCTGCTCGCCGCCGCCGATGTGCTGATCACCGGATATCGACCGGGCGCGCTGGAAAACGCCGGACTCACCGCCGTCCGCCGCCCCGGCCTCGTGCACGGTCGGATATCGGCATGGGGCGAATCCGGCCCGTGGGGTCGGCGCCGCGGTTTCGACAGCATCGTGCAGGCCGCCGCCGGAATTTCGATCGTCGAAGGCGCACCAGCGGTACCGGGGACGCTGCCCGCGCAGGCATTGGACCACGCCTCCGGCTATCTGCTCGCGGCCGGTGTGATCGACGCACTGGTCGCCCGCGCACATGACGGCATCGGGCGCGATGTCCGAGTCGCATTGGCGCGCACCGCATCGTGGCTCCTCAGCGCACCCGGTCGCGCCCCGCGCCATCCGCAGGCCGCGGCGCCGAGTCCGATGGCGGCGGTCACCCACGGCAATGTCACCACCGCCGCGCCGGTGCTCGCCGAATATCCGGATTACGCGTGGCCCGCACCGCGGTACGGCGCGGACCGGCCGGTGTGGCCCCTGCACACACGGTAGGACTCGCGCTGGTCGGCGCTCTCAGGACTCACCGGCCAGGGCAGCGATTGCCGTGGCCAGTCGCGCACCGTCGGGCAAGTTCCGGCCGTGGGAGATCGTCCACAGGATCCCGAGGCCCTGGGTCAGCACGAAGTACAGTTCGGCGATCGCCCTAGCGGTGTCCGGATCCAGATCCGGACGGGATTCCTGCAGCGCTCGAGCGATGTCCTCGTAGGCACCGTTGAGACTTTCGTCCATATACGTCCGCGATTCCGGCGTCCGCGCGACGCGGACCAGATTCTCCAGACTGGCCAGCATGCCGTCCCGGTTGTCCTCGAAGACCTGCGGCATCGCGTTCCACATCCGTGTGAATGCCTCGAGCGGTGGCTGCCCGCTGCCCGCGCGGACCAGCGCCTCCATCCGGTCGCCGATATCGTTGCCGAGCGCCTCCGCGAGCGCCTCGGTGATCAGCCGATCCTTCGAACCGAAGTGGTAGCCGATCGCGGCCAAGCTCACACCCGCGGCCGCGGCGATATCGCGCGCGGTCGTCTTCGCCACGCCACGTTCGATGATGGCCTTACGTGCTCCCGCCAATAGGTCTTCTCGGTTTCCCATGACCTCAGCCTACACACGACTAAGACATTTGTACTAGACATTCGTGCCACCACGTGTTAGACATACGTCTGACACATTCGTTCGAGAGATTGGCCCCGGCTATGAGTACCAACTCCCTGCGCATCCTGATCAGCGGCGGCGGCATCGCGGGCAACGCGCTCGCACTGCAATTGCTGCGGGCAGGCATCCGAACCACCGTCGTCGAGCGCGCCCCCGAGCCGCGCCCCGGCGGACAGGCCGTCGACCTGCGCGGCCCGAGTCGCGAAATCGCTGAGCGGATGGGACTCATGCCGGGCATTCGCAAGTACCAGCTCGACGAGCGCGGCATGGCCTACGTCGACGAGAACGGCCGAGAGTTCGCCCGGATGCCCGCGGAGATGTTCGACGGCAAGGGTCCGGTGGCCGAAATCGAAATCACCCGAGGCGATTTGAATCAGGTACTGCTCACCGAACTCGCTAGCACGGTGTCCGAACTCGATTACAGCTACGGCGAATGGGTCACCGCGCTGCGCCAAGACGCCACCGGTGTCGAAGTCGACTTCGCATCCGGGCGCACCGAGCGTTTCGATCTGGTCGTCGGTGCCGATGGTGTGCACTCGGCGACCCGGCAGCTGGCATTCGGACCGGAGGAGCAGTTCGTCACCTATCTCGGTGGCTACATGTCGTTCTTCACCATCCCGACCCCGGCCGGAACCGAGCCGGGCTGGTTCAAGATGCATTCGGTGCCCAGCGCCGCGGTGGCGATTCGACCGGATGCCGATCCGGCCACCTCCAAGGCGATCATCACCCTGCGCACCGAGGCCGATCCGGCGCTGCGCCGCGACGTCGCCGCACAGCAGCGGCTCATCCACGACATGCTGGCCGAGGCGCGATGGGAGACACCGGCGGTACTCGCCGCGATGACCACGACCCCGGACTTCTATTTCGACATGCTGGCCCGTGTCGATATGCCTTCGCTGTCCACCGGCCGGGTCACGCTGCTCGGCGACTCCGGCTTCTGCGGCTCCCCGATGACCGGTATGGGCACCGCAATGGCCATTGTCGGCGCATACGTCCTGGCCGGTGAAATCGCCGCCGCACCAGATGATCTCGCCGCAGCATTGACCCGCTACGAGCAGATCGTCAAACCTTTTCTGGACAAGGCCAAGGAACTGCCCGGTGGCGGCATCAAGATGATGCTGCCCACATCTCGCCTCGGCGCACGGATTGCCCGCACGAGTATGAAGGTCATGACCTCGCGAGTAATGCGTCCGGTAATGCTGCGGATGATGTCGAATACCGACGACTACGTGCTGCCCACCTACTGAGCCGGCGGGGCCCGCTCGCTACGCTCGACTCGTGCGGCAGAAGATCGTCATGGACGTCGATACCGGGATCGATGACTCACTCGCGCTGCTCTACCTGCTCGCCTCCCCGGAAGCCGAGATCGTGGGAATCGCCGCCACCGCGGGCAATGTGCCCGCACCACAGGTGGCGGCGAACAACCACGCCTGGCTGGATGTGTGCCGAGCACCCGATATCGAGGTGGCGCTGGGTGCCGCGGACCCGCTCGCGATCCCGCTGCGCACCACCGAGGACACCCATGGGCCACAGGGTGTCGGTTATGCGGAACTGCCGCAATCCGCCCGGTCGATCTCGGCCCGGTCGGCGGCCGAGATGTGGGTCGATCTGGTGCGCGGGGCTCCCGGCGAGATCATCGGACTCTGCACCGGACCGCTGACGAATCTGGCTCTCGCACTCCGCCTCGAACCCCGGCTGCCGCTACTGCTGCGGCGGCTGGTGATCATGGGCGGAGCCTTCAATCACCCCGGCAACACCACCCCCACCAATGAATGGAATGTGCACGTCGATCCGGAGGCGGCCAAGGAGGTCTTCGACGCCTTCTCCGCCGCCCCCGCCGATCGGCGGCCGATCGTGTGCGCGCTCGATATCACCGAGACCATCGAGATGCGGCCCAAACATCTGGCGCAGCTCGCCGAACGCGCGGGCAGTGTGCCTGTGGAGCTGGTTTCAGAGAGCGATCCGCCGGAAGCCAGGTCGGCGACGAGCAATCCGATCGTGCGGTACTTCACCGATGCGGTCCGGTTCTACTTCGACTTCCACAAACTCTACGACCAGGGCTACCTCGCACATATGCACGATCCGTTCGCGGCGGCGGTGGCGCTGGATCCGACACTCGCCGTCATTCGACCGGCCACCGTCGATGTCGAACTCGTCGGCGCCATCACCCGGGCCACCACGGTGGCGGACTGGGTGGGCATGTGGGGGCGAGAGCCCAACGCCGACATCGTGGTGGGCACCGACCCGGAGGTGTTCTTCGAGCGACTGATCTCCAGGGTCGGCGACTTCGCCCGGTCGGTCTACCCGCAGGAGGCTGCTCGATGATCGGCGACAGCGATGACAATACCTACCTGGCCGATTTCCGCACCCGGCTCGAACTGCCAGGGATCATCGACGTCCATACGCATTTCATGCCCGAACAGGTCATGGCCAAGGTATGGGCGTACTTCGATTCGGCCGGTCCGCTGGTCGGTCGGGAGTGGCCGATCGCCTATCGCGACGATGAGCACGTCCGGCTGAAGACTCTGCGCGACTTCGGTGTTCGCGCATTCACCTCGCTGGTGTATCCGCACAAACCGGATATGGCGGCGTGGCTCAACGAATGGAGCGCCGACTTCGCCGAACGCACCCCGGATTGCCTACACACAGCGACGTTCTATCCCGAACATTACGCCGACAGTTATGTGGAGGCGGCGATCGAGCGCGGTGCCCGGGTGTTCAAGGTGCATGTGCAGGTCGGCGACTTCCATCCCGGTGACCCGCTGCTGAATCCGGTGTGGGGCATGATCGAAGATGCCGGAATACCGGTGCTGATCCACTGCGGCTCCGGACCCGTACCCGGCGAGTACACCGGACCAGAGCCGATTGCTGTTCTGCTGCAACGCTATCCGCGATTGAAGCTGATCATCGCGCATATGGGCACACCCGAGTACTCCGAATTCCTTGACTTGGCACAGCAATACCCGGGCGTGCACCTGGATACGACCATGGTGTGGACCGATTTCACCGAGACCACCGCGCCCTTTCCCACCGCCGAACACGGCAGGCTGCATACTTTGAGCGAGCGCATTCTGTTCGGTAGCGACTTTCCGAACATCCCGTACTCCTACGGACATTCGATCCATGCGCTGGAACGTCTGCAGCTGGGCGATTCCTGGCTGCGGCAGGTCTGCTATCGAAATGCCGCGCGGCTCTTCGGAATCGGATAACACTCACCGACGCGACGGTGAATCTGCTGCGCGATTTCGGGCGCCGCAGCGACCCACCTCGGCACCCGCGGCGCGGCCGCGATCGAACAAGCCTTCGGCGTGCTAACGGTACCGAATCCTGTTCCAACCCAAGGTCATAAACACCGAAGGTGCCGCCGGGTGCACCGAGGCGCTGGCCGCCCAGCTCGCCGCTGTCCAGCCGAAGGCGCGCGACAGGTCCCGAATTTCGCCCACGGAGTTAGCCAGTGACGTCAACTGTCGAAGGCGTCGAGAAGCTGCTCGGCGGCCAGTGCTGCGGTCAAGGTACCGTCGCGTACCTGCTTTTCCACTTGCGCGCGAATAGCTTTGACGTTCGGGTTCTCCGCGAGGCGGCGCAGCAATTGGTCGTGCACCATGGTCCAGGTCCAGTCGACCTGTTGGCGACGACGCTTTTCGGCGAATTCACCGGCCTCGGTGAGCACCCGGCGGTGTTCGAGGACCGTATCCCAGAACTTGTCCAGGCCATGGCCTTCGAGACCGCTCATGGTGAGCACCGGTGGGCGCCAGAGCGCGTCGTGCGGATGGATGAGGCGCAGCGCCCCGGCCAGTTCGCGAGCCGCGGACTTGGCCTCTATCTCGTGCTTGCCGTCGGCTTTGTTCACCGCGACCAGGTCGGCGAGTTCCAGGACACCTTTTTTGATGCCCTGCAGCTGATCTCCGGTGCGGGCGAGGGTCAGGAAGCAGAAGACGTCGACCATATTGGCGACCGTCACTTCGGACTGGCCGACGCCGACGGTCTCCACCAGGATCACGTCGTAGCCCGCGGCCTCCAGCAGCACGATGGTCTCGCGGGTCGCCTTGGCGACACCACCGAGGGTGCCCGCGGTCGGCGAGGGACGGATATAGGCGTTGCGCTCCAATGACAATCGCGCCATGCGGGTCTTGTCACCGAGGATGGAGCCGCCGGTTCGAGTGGAGGACGGGTCGACGGCCAGCACCGCGACCCGATGCCCCTTGCCGATCAGATCCATGCCGAGCGCATCGATGAACGTCGACTTGCCGACGCCGGGAACACCGGTGATGCCGACCCGATTCGAGGTGACCGTATCGGTGGGCGGGGTCAGGTCGAGCAGCAGTTGCTGCGCCAGCTCCCGATGGTCGGCCCTGGTCGACTCGACCAGTGTGATGGCCCGCGCCAAGGCGGCCCGCTCCCGGGAGCGAACCGCCTGCGCGAGTGCGTCCACATCGATGACGCGCTGACGCCCGCCCGTCGCCCGACCACCCCCCACGGTGGGATCGCTGCGCGATGCTGAAGTCATTGGCCGCTGCCGCCACCGATTTCATGACCGAGTTCGCCAGCCAACTTCTTCAGCAGGTCGATCGCGGCATCGGCGATCACGGTGCCGGGCGGGAAGATCGCCGCCGCACCCGCCGCGTACAGCTCTTCGAAGTCACCGGGCGGGATGACGCCGCCGACGATGACCATGATGTCGGGTCGCCCGACATCGGCCAGTGCCTGCCGCAGGGCGGGCACCAGCGTGAGGTGGCCGGCCGCCAGCGACGACACACCGACGACGTGCACGTCGTTATCGGCCGCCTGCTGCGCCACCTCTTCCGGGGTCTGGAACAGCGGGCCCACATCAACGTCGAAGCCGAGGTCGGCGAAGGCCGTGGCGATCACCTTCTGACCGCGGTCGTGCCCGTCCTGACCCATTTTGGCGACCAAAATGCGGGGGCGCCGCCCCTCCGCGTCGGCGAATTCCTCGACGAGTTCAATCGCCTTGCTGATATTGGTCACCTTTCCGGCCTCGTCGCGGTACACACCGGAGAGCGTACGGATCTCGGCCTGGTGGCGCCCGTACACCTTTTCCAGCGCGTCGGAAATCTCCCCGACGGTGGCCTTGGCGCGGGCGGCGTTGATGGCCAATGCGAGCAGGTTGTTCTCCATGCCGCGGTCGGAGGAGGCGGCGGCACGGGTCAATTCGGCGAGTGCTCGCTCGACCTCGACCGAATCACGTTCGGCGCGAAGCCGGTTCAGCTTCTCGATCTGCTCGGCGCGCACTCGCGAGTTCTCGACCTTGAGGACCTCGACCTGCTGATCCTCTTCGACCTGGTACTTGTTCACGCCGATCACCGGCTGCTGACCGGTGTCGATGCGCGCCTGCGTGCGTGCGGCGGCCTCCTCGATGCGCAGCTTCGGGATACCCTCGCCGATCGCCTGAGCCATACCGCCGTGTGCCTCCACCTCGGCGATATGCGCGCGGGCGCGATTGGCCAGCTGGTGGGTGAGCCATTCCACGTAATACGAACCGCCCCATGGGTCGATCGGCCGCGTGGTGTTGGACTCCTGCTGGATCAGCAGCTGGGTATTGCGGGCAATGCGGGCGGAGAAGTCCGTCGGCAAGGCCAGCGCCTCGTCGAGGGCGTTGGTGTGCAGCGACTGGGTGTGTCCCTGGGTCGCCGCCATCGCCTCGATACAGGTGCGTGCCACATTGTTGTAGGCGTCCTGCGCGGTCAGCGACCAGCCCGAGGTCTGCGAATGCGTCCGCAGCGATAACGATTTCGCGCTCTTGGGCTCGAACTTGGCAACCAGCTCACTCCAGAGCAACCGCCCCGCACGGAGTTTGGCGACCTCCATGAAGAAGTTCATGCCGATGGCCCAGAAGAACGACAGGCGCGGTGCGAACTTGTCGACCTCCATACCCGCTGCGATACCCGCGCGGATGTACTCGACACCATCGGCGAGGGTGTAGGCCAATTCCAGATCGGCCGTGGCTCCGGCCTCCTGGATGTGGTAGCCGGAGATGGAGATCGAGTTGAACTTCGGCATCTTCGCGCTGGTGTAGGCGAAGATATCGGAGATGATCCGCATCGAGGGCTTCGGCGGGTAGATGTAGGTGTTGCGGACCATGAACTCTTTCAGAATGTCGTTCTGAATGGTTCCGGCCAGCTGTTCCGGTGCGACGCCCTGTTCCTCGGCCGCGACCACATACAGCGCCAGGATCGGCAGCACCGCGCCGTTCATGGTCATCGACACCGAGACCTGATCCAGCGGAATGTGATCGAAGAGCTGACGCATGTCGAGGATGGAATCGATGGCGACACCGGCCATCCCGACATCACCCTGCACGCGCGGGTGGTCGGAGTCGTAGCCGCGGTGCGTGGCCAGGTCGAAGGCGACCGAAAGACCCTTCTGCCCCGCCTGCAGATTGCGCCGGTAGAAGGCATTCGAATCCGCGGCGGTCGAGAAGCCCGCGTACTGGCGAATCGTCCACGGTTGGTTCACATACATCGTCGGGTACGGACCACGCAGGAACGGCGCGATACCCGGCACGCTGTCGAGTGGATACCCCTCGGCCGCAATGGCATCGCGATCGGCCTTGGTGAATACCGGTGGCACCTCGATACCTTCGGGCGTCACCCACACCAACTGTTCGGGGGTGTAGTTGTTCGCCTCGGCGGCGGCACGCACGAAGGCGTCGACCTGTGCCGAGTCGACGTCGGCGGGTTCGGCCGGACGTTCGGACAGCGGCACCTCGGCGAAACTGCCGATCCGGTGTTCGATGCCGCCGGGCTTGTCGATATGACTCAGTGTCATCAGGCTCCCACCTTCTCCAGCAGGTCCGACAGTGCGGCCACCGCATCGATGCGGGCCGCGAGATAACCGTCGGGGCGCTGCGCGTCGCTCAGATCGGCAACGGCCTTTTCCGCACCGGCCAGCAGCACCGTCTCGATTCCGGCGCCGCGCAACTGCTCGACCGCCGGGCGCGCCTGCTCGGCGTAACGCTTGTCCGAACCACATAATACGGCGATGCCAGCACCGGATTCGGTTGCTGCCGTGCTGATTCCGGCCACTTCGAGTGGACCGGGGTTGATCGACTCGATACCGCCCGAAGCCAACAGGTTCGCGATGAAGGTGACCCGAACATTGTGTTCGGCCACCGTGCCGAGCGGCACGAGCAGGGCACGCGGTCGCACGCCATTGGCCGCGAGGTAGGCATCCGAGCGGTCGCGCAGCGCCTCGAAGGCAGCGCCGTAGCGAACCACCCGTCCGGGCTGACGCGCCGCCTCGGACAGCGGCTGTTCGGCCAGGTTCGGGAATTCGTTGACACCGGTCACCGCCGTCTTGCGGTGTGCCACATCGGCATCCCGTGCCGATCGGGTCGCGGTGATCCGTTCGGCGAGCAGGCCGGAGTCCAACGCGACCGAATAACCGCCCGCGGCCTCGAGTTCCTGCATGAACTCCCACGCCTTTGCGGCGAGCGTGGCGGTGAGGTCCTCGACGTACCAGGAACCGGCACCCGGATCCCGAACATGACCCAGATGCGACTCCTCGAGCAGCAGCAGCTGGGTATTGCGAGCCATGCGGTCCGCGAACGACTTCGACACGCCGAGCTCGCCGGGCGGCAGCGCGGAATCGAAGGGCAGCACCGTAACCGTATCCGCCCCACCGACTCCCGCGCCGAAGGCCGCGAGGGTGGTGCGCAGCATATTCACCCACGGGTCGCGTTGGGTCATCATCGCCGCGGAGGTCACCGCATGCTGCGGCGCGTCACCGAATGCGGGTGCGCCGCACACATGTGCGACGCGGGCCCAGAGCTGGCGGGCCGCACGGAATTTCGCGATGGTGGCGAACTGGTCGTCGGTCGCGGCGAAGCGGAACTCCAACTGCTCGAAGGCATCCGCGATGTCCTGGCCGTCCTCGGTGAGTGCGCGCAGGTAGGCCAGACCTGCCGCCACCGCCGCACCGAGCTCCTGCGCGTCCGAGGCGCCCGCATCGTGAAAGACGGTGCCATCCACGGTGATAGCGCGCACGGTCTCCGGTCGCTGCACCGCCCGACCAGCCAGCGCGATGGCCTCCGCCAGTTCGATATCGGCGGTTCCGGCGAAGCGACTGGTGAGCGGGGCCGCGCCGAGCGCGACTCGAATTTCGGTCCGGTCCGCCACCTGATAATCGTCGAGCTGCGCGAAGACCTGTTGCGCCGCCTCGGAAACCGCATCACCGGCGGCGAGTGTCAGCGGTGCCAGTTCGAACAGCAGGCCCGACAGCGCCGCGGACAGTTCGGCCACCGGCACTCCGCGCTCGCCCACGCCGAGCCACAGTGCACTGATCCCATTCTCCAGCGCGGCCAAGATCTCGCGATTCGCCGCCGCGCCATCGGAGGCGGCGATGAAAGCACTGACATACCAGCCGCGATGCACATCCCTGGTGGCGTCCCGGCCACGGACGAACGGATATTCGCCCGGCAGCGGCAGTTCGGGCCGCTCATCCCCGCGGGTGTACAGCGGGGCGATGGTCAGACCGTCGTAGGTCTGTTCCTCGAGCAGCTTTTCTGGCTCCTCCGGAAGTTCGGCGACATCGACCCTGCGGGCCTTCGCCAGTACCCCCGCCACGCCCTTGCGCCATGCGGCGTAATCGGGCACCGGCTCTGAAGCAATCGGCATAGCTGCTGTTCCTCTTCTCCTCGACGCACATCGCGTGTGCGCCCGAAACCGTTGCATTCGCCCAGCTCAGCGAGCACATCGGTTAACGAGCATTCGTCCCGTTTCCTTCGATGCTAGCGGCACCAACGCAGGCGGTTGACCGTGGCCGCCGCTACCAACGGGTAACCTGGCGCGGTGCTCAGGCTCATCCGGGACCCACGCATCCTCGCCCTGCTCGTCGGTGGCGCGGCGCTGTTCATCGCCGCCATGCTGGTCCCACTACCGACACCACAGCAGATGCAGGACTGGGCCACCTCGGTCGGCCCGATCTTCCCGCTATTGTTCTTTGTGGTGCACGCGCTGGTCACGGTGGCTCCGATCCCACGGACCGTGCTGACGGTCAGCGCGGGCGTCCTGTTCGGACCCGCTCTCGGCATCGCGCTCGCTGCCTCTGCGACCACGGTCAGCGCCGCGCTGGCGATCCTGCTCGTCCGCGCGCTGGACCGAGATCGAGTGGCCGCCCATCTCACCCATCCCGCGGTCCGCTCCATCGATGAACGCCTGGAACGCCGCGGCTGGCTCGCGGTCGGATCGCTGCGCCTGATCGCCTTCGCCCCGTTCTCGGTGATCAATTACTGCTGCGCCCTCTCCTCGATCCGCTTCTGGCCCTATCTGATCGCCACCATCATCGGCATCCTCCCGGGGACCATCGGCACCGTCATCCTGGGCGATGCCCTCACCGGACGTACCCACCCCGGCATGCTCGTAGTCTCCGGAGTGCTCATCGCCATCGGCGTCGTCGGTTTGATCATCGACGCGCGCTGGTCGCGAACCCACGAACCGCACCTGGAGACCGCCCCGGTCACCGTGACCGACTGACGCACCGGCGTGCCAGGGCGGTGTATGCGCGCCTTGCGTCGATTCCGGTTTGCGGTTGCGCGCGGACGGCTACCCCGCAACAGCAATGACCGCTCGAAGGGAGGTGACGAACGATGGTGGTACACGCAGTCGAACCAGGGCCGAATGGCAATAACCACGACAACTGGAATCAAGACCCCCGCGAAGATCTAGCCGACGACGTCATCCGACCGTGGGGTCGCTGACCAGCTAATCCACGGTCAACTCGATCGGGATGGCGAAGACATCGACCATCGCGCCATTGCGCAACACCGTCACCGGCATCGAGACCCCGATAGCGTCGCCGAAGAGTTGGCGCTGGATGCCTTGCGCATCGGCCACTTCCGAGCGGGCGACGCTGAGTACGAGGTCGCCGCGGCGCAGCCTCGCATGATCGGCGGGGCCGCCGCGGACGACTTCGACAATGCGGACACCGGCATGTTGGCCGGTGCGAGCGGCGACGGCTGCGGGTAGTGGCGCCGGAACGCCGACCAGGCCGAGGTAGGCGCGGCGCACGCGGCCGTCTTTCAGCAGGGTGGTGATAATGCGGCGGGTAGTTGCATTGATCGGGATCGCGAGACCGAGTCCGACGCCCGCGACCGCCGTATTGATACCGACTACCCGCCCTGATGAATCCGCGAGTGCTCCACCGGAATTGCCCGGATTCAGGGCGGCATCGGTTTGGATCACATCCTCGATCACCCGACCGGCCCGGCGGGAAGCGACTGGGACAGCTCGACCCAGCGCGCTGACCACGCCCGCGGTCACCGAACCCGCCAACCCCAGTGGGCTCCCGACAGCCACCACCAATTGGCCGACCACGAGCTTGTCGGCATCGCCGAGTACTACCGCACCCGGCGCACCGTCGCGGGCGCGCAGCACCGCGAGATCGGAGAGCGGATCGATGCCGACGACGTCGATGCGCGATTCCACGCCGTCGGCGAACACCACATCACCGCTGCTCACCGAGCCCACCACATGCGCGTTGGTCAGCAGGAAGCCGTCATCGGTGAAGACCACCGCGGATCCGCTCCCCCGCCGGGTTCGCACGCTCGCCACATGCGGGGTGACCGACGCCGCGACCGCGATGACCGAACGCGAATAGGCGTCCATCGCCGATTCGTCGAGATCGTGTTGCCGTGTGGCGTCTTCCGGACCCGAGAACGGGCTCGATTCGTCGTCCACGCTGACCACCATCCTGCCCATCAGGCGCGCATTCGATATCCAGGCCGCCCTTTCCAGCATCCTCCGCCGCACCGCCCGATGTAGCGTGTTCGCCACAGGCGCAACCGGATTCATCCGACGTTCACCAACAGCCGCCGATCCGGCGTAAACGGCGCGTTCTGTTCAATTCGGCGCACGACCTGACCACAACTGTCTGAGACCGCGACGTACTGATACCGCTCAGAGCGTCGACCGCAGCTCACCGCCGTGCTGCACCTGCCCAGCCATCGCCCGGCCGAGCCAATGCGCGCGATCGCTGGCGATTCCAACGGGCACACCCGATCGCGATCTGCCCCCGAGCACATGTCCACGTGCCCGCAGGTCCCCGCTCAGGGATTCGACTATGCCCCCGGCAAGCGATCCAGGAAACCGTGCACACCGATGATCCGGCCGTCCTCGGCGAGAGTGATCACATCCGTCCCGGCGACCGGCGCGCTCCCGTCGGCCGCAACCAGCTCCCAGGAAAACCTGGCGGTGTGGTGATGTCCGTCGACCGCACCGAGCTGGCGGAATTCGAAGCCGGGGAACTGCTGGCGCACACCCCCGATGGCGGCGTTGAGTTGCTCGTGCCCGGCGACATCGGCCAGCGGATCGGTGTAGAAACCGTCCTCGCACCAAGCCGCGGCCACCGCCTTCGCGCGCACCTCGTCATCGGTGGCATTCCATGCCACGAAGTAGCGCCGAACCGCATCCTCGTACTGAGACATAGCGAATCATCCTCTGCTGGAAGGTATTCCGGTCCTCCACCGGAATACTCCGGCGGATACGTCGACCTTGCCCGCTGCCGATCACGCAGTCGATTACGCGCGAGGTAAGGATCAGCGTGCGAACCAGCGCGGCCACTGATAGCCACGCTCCCACACCGTGTCCCCTGCGACTACGACCAGATCGCAGATCTCGGTGACCGCACGTCGCGCCGCCCAGATGTGCTCTCTGCTCGGCACGATGACCGCATGCGCACCACAGCGCGTGATGGCCGCGAGCAGCCGTGCGACCGGATCGCCCTGCGGACCCACCTTCATCGAGACCAGCTCGTATCCCCGTCGTGCCGCGCAGGTGCGGGTGGCCCGCACATCGTGATCCACCATGGACCCCGAAATATCCCACCGCACGAACCCGATCGCCCACGGTTTGATCGCGGCCCCGTTGCCAAGTGACCCCGTTTCGCTTGCCAACCGCCCGACAACCTCCCATGGTTCCGACCCGCTCATGTCACTCACCCTGTCTGCCAGCACCTACCCAGAACGGTAGAAAACCGGCCGGGCGCGCCACCATGGTTTTGCGGGGATTTGCGGAAGTTGTTGACCCATATGGCGTTGACCGGTGACGATTGTGCAGCCAGCGCAATGCCCACGCGAGACGAGGCCACTCTGATGCGTATACAACTGCTCGGCGGACCCACCAACAACACCGGCTCGCCCCGGCTGTGGATCGATGAGGATCAACATCTGTATCTCGTGCAGGGCTACCGGGTGGCCCATGACGCGAACCGAGTAGAAATACCGCATATGCTGCTCGGCTGGCTGCAGCCCGGCACCTATATCGGCGCGCCGCTTGTCGATTCCGGGCATGGTTCCTTCACCCTTTCCGGCCAGCCGATCACCGATCCGGATGCCTTGGCGCGCATGCGGATTCCCGAGCACGAAACCGCGGTCGCGGTCCCGGTCGGACAGAGCCCGTGGGAATGGTAATGCAATGCTCTTCTACACCATCGAGGAAACCAACGATCTCATCCGCGAAACCCGCGGCGACGCTTTCCATCTCGAGGTGTCCGACGATCACTCCCAGGTCTCCGACGAGACCGAACCGATGCGCCGCGTCCTCGCGGGCCTACCGCCGTTCGAGGAGGAGTCCTATCCACCGTCGTGGCGGGCCTGGGAGAAGCTCACCAGCGAGGTCGCGGGGCGCGGCGTGCCGATCCGGCGCGTGCGGGTGGTCTCGGAACCGCTCACCGACTACGTTCGATTCCTGCACGCGCTCACCGATCGCAATCAGCGCTACGGCGAGGATATCCGCTGGCTGCCGAGGCATCTCGCCGATCCGGCGGAATACACCGATGACGAATGGTGGCTGCTCGACGAGACGGTCGCGTTTACGATCTTCACCAAGACCGGCGATCTGGCGGGTGCGGCGGTGACTACCGACCCTGTTCTGGTCGCACGCTGCACGACTGTACGAGATACACTGTGGAACAAAGCAATTCCGCACCACGACTACATGCCCGGCGGGCGGAGTGGATGACCGGTGTCGAGCAGTCCCGGCAAGCCTTCGGGGCACGCTTACGTGAACTGCGCAAGGCCGCACATCTGACCGGTGTGCAGCTCGCCGCCGAAGCGGGCTGGCATTCGGCCAAGGTGTCGCGCATCGAACACGGTAAACAAACGCCGAGCGATAACGATCTGGTCCAGTGGTGCCGACTGTGCGGCGCCGAATTGCTGCTGCCGGACCTGCGTGCGGCACTGGCGAATATCGAGGCGCTCTGGCAGGAGTGGCGGCGTATCGCCGCGACCGGACATGCCCAGCAGCAGCGCCGCCGCATCGAGTTGGAGGCACGCGCCACCACCATCCGCAATTACGAGAACGCGGTCGTTCCCGGCCTGTTGCAGACCGAACCCTATGCCAGGGCGGTACTCCAGTCCTGTATCGACTTCGTCGGCGGTATCGACGATATCGACCGTGCGGTGACGGCACGGATTGCGCGCCAGCGGATTCTGCACCACGGCACCCATCGGATCAGCATCCTGCTTGCCGAGCAAGCGCTCTACACCACTGTCGGTGACAACGAGGTGATGGCCGGTCAGCTCGAACGGCTCATCGATCTGATGCCGCTACCGAGACTCGGGCTCGGCATCATTCCGCGGACAGCCGATTTCCTGTACACCACAACATGTTTCGTTTTGCTCGACAAACGCATCGCGGAGGTCGAGACCATTTCGGCGGGTCTCACGATCACCCAGCCGCGGGAACTCGCGTACTACGAGAAGACCTGGGCGGCGCTGCACCGGCAGGCTCGGTACGGCGAAGCCGCCCGAGCCATCATCACCGATGCGCTGAAGCTGCGGCTGACGCAGCTGTAATCACAGTGCCGCACGGAGTTTCGCGGCCTTCTCGTAATCGCCCTGCCATTCGGGGCCGGTCGGGGCGAGAATGACACGTTCGACACCGGCGTCCCGGTGCGCGGCGAGCAGTTCGACGGCGGCCGAATGATCGGTGGGCAGTACCGGCGCGACCACTGTCACCGCCGGTACGGGTCGATCGAATTCTGCTGCCAATAAGCGCAATTCGTCGAAATCGGCGGCCAGCTGGTCCAGGCCGGGCTGCAGGGTGATCCACCCATCGGCGTATTCGGCCGCGCGCCGTCGTGCCCGAGTCCCATTGCCCGCCACCAGGACCGGTGGCATGGCCGATCCGGGAGCCAGCACCACATCGACGCCGTTGACCGTGGCCGTCGCACCGGTGACGAGATCGGGCAGCACCCGCAGTGCCTCGTCGGTGCGCCGACCGCGGTTGCCGAATGTCGTACCGGCCGCGCGCCACCCGATATCGCCGTGCGCCGGATTGCCGGTGCCGACCCCCAGCAGCAGCCGATTGCCCGATACGTACTGCAGTGTGCTGATCTGCTTGGCTGCCCAAGCCACCGGGCGCAGTGCGAGCAACATGACGTTGTAGCCGACCCGAATCCGGTCGGTGACGGCGGCCGCGGTCGCGAGCGTCACGGTGCTGTCCAGCATGGGCGCGCTCGCCACGAGATGGTCGGTGGACCATACCGATTCGAGGTCGAGTTGTTCGGCGAGGCGGGCAGCAGCCCGCACATCGCCGAGGATCGGGTGGGCCGGATCGGGGGTGGAGGTCGGAAGGATCACACCGATGTCAAAGGTCATGAATACAACGTTAGGAATAAATCGTGAGCGTTCCAATGGCTCGATCGCTCAGCCCCATGCCCGCAACGCTCACCCCGTCGCTGCCGCCTGCTCAGCGGGTTTGCGATGCAAGCCCTTTCGGTCGTAGTACAGAGTTACCACCGCGCCCACGACGAGGCCGATACCTAGACCGAGCACCGCCATCCAACTGCCGCGCGCGAGCCCGGCGGCACCGCTGGCATTGAAGTAGAGGATGGCGCGCACCCCGAGAAAGACCTGGTGCATCGGTTCGAAGGTGGCCAGCCACTCGAAATACGTCGGCGTCGCCTCGATGGGCACGCTACCTCCCGAGGAGGGCAGGCCGAGCACGATGAACAGGATCAAATTGACCAGCAGACCCGCGGTGCCGAGCGCGGCCAGCACCGACAGCGCGGTCACCCCGACCGCGATGATCGCGAGCACGCAATACAGGAACAGTGCGAGCGGATGATCGAGTGGCACATCCAATGCCGTTGCGACACCGAGGAATACCGCGGAGACGATCGGCGCGGTGACGATCAGGATCACCCACTTCAATAGCAGGGTGCGAAAGCGGGAGATCGGCGCGGTCGGATAGTGCACGTACCACGGTCCGTACTCGGTGGGGGCGAATCCAAGGGCGGAATCGGTCATCGAGTGGATGATCATCGCACCGGTGAATCCGGCGAGCAGCACCATGATCGTGTAGAAGAACGCGGATAAACCCTGTCCGGTGCCGTCGGGCAGCGGCCGATACGCAGCGACCACCACCTGGATAGGATGGGCGAGCATCAATTGGCTGGCACCGGCAAGCTGTGGCGCTTGGCCGCCCGCGGCAGGTTGCAGCTGGGTCTGCACAGTATCGGTGAGTTGTTTGCCGACGGTCTCGTCGACGCGAGTCAGCGCCTGATCGGCAACGCGCTGCATGACCCCCGTGGCGAAACTGCCCGCGCGCGGATTCGTATGCACCGTGATGATCGGCTGTTCGACCTTGCCGGGCACCACCCCGGCCGCGCCGAGAATGGCCAACCGCTTGGTGAAGTCACTGGGAATGACGATCGCGCCGTATACCGTGCCCTGGTGCAGTTGCCGTTGCGCCTCGCCGAATCCGACCACTCGCAGGTCGATCTTATCGGCGGGCACGCTCGCGACGAGTGCGTCGGTGATCTGATCGCCGACATTGGTGGGCTTACCGCCGAGGGTGTCCCCGTCGTCCTGATTGACCAGCGCGACCGGGAAATCGTGCAGATTCTTCGTCGGATTGACCACATACGCCAGATACATGGTGGCCAGCAGCGACATGAGCAGGGTAACCACGGCGATCGGGGCGATCCAGGCCCGTGGCCGCAGATGGCGGGCGGCGGTTGCGGCAATCGTCATGGGCGCACCGTAATCCGTTGCGGCGGTGTTTCGGTACCGATCCGGCGCGGGTCGGTGGCTGCTCACACCGCGCTACCGACACCCATCACCGAGACCGCGATCACAATCGCAGTACAGCCAGCCCCGGTGTTCGATGTAGACCGACGGAATCGCCACGGCCACCAGGGGTGGCGAGAAAGCCGTGCGCCCATTCAGCTTGGTCTCCCGCACCCGCGATACGATCTGCTCCGCCACATTCATCCGCGACGTGATGCCGCGCATATCCGCGACGCCGATTTCCCGGCCACAGCGGTCGGTCAACCAGTCGCGCAACAGCCCGCACCCGGCGAACTCGCGCGCCCGAATCCTGGCTACATGCGTTCGGGGGCGGCGATGCCAAGGAGGCCGAGTCCGTGCGCTAGCGTCCGAGCAGTCGAATCGCATAGTGCGAGACGGTTTTTCCGTGTCTGTCCTGGTGCGGTGAGGACCGGGCAGACCTCGTAGAAAGCGGTGAAGTCTCGGGCGAGGTCGTAGAGGTAGCCGCACAGTCGGTGGGGTTCGAGGGTGACCGCGACTTCGGCGACGACCGTGCCGTAGGCGTCGAGTTCCAGCGCAAGGGCCCTTTCGGCGGGTTCGAGCGCGATGGTTGGGTCGATCCGCACGTCGTAATCTTGCGCTTTGCGCAGGATGGACCGGACTCTGGCGTGCGCGTATTGCAGATAGACGCTGGTATTGCCGTTCAATGCGACCATGCGGTCCAGGTCGAAGGTGTAGTCCTTGACCCGGGAAGTGGACAAGTCAGCGTATTTGACCGCGCCGATTCCGGTCGGTTCCGCGATTGCGCCGAGGCTGTCGGTTGACAGTTCCGGATTCCGTTCGGCGACAACGGCTCCAGCCTTCACCACGGCCTCGTCGAGGAGGCGGGTCAGTCTGACGGTGCCGCCCGCACGGGTTTTGAAGGGCCGCCCATCCGGGCCGAGCACGGTGCCGTATGCGATGTGTTCCGCCTCGAGGTCGTCGGTCAACCAACCGGCCCGCCGAGCGGCTTCGAAGATCAGCCGAAAGTGCAGGGCCTGACGGGAATCGGTGACATACAGTAGCCGTTCGGCGCGCAGGGTCCGCACCCGATACCGGATGGTCGCCAAATCCGTTGTGTCGTAGCCGTAACCGCCGTCGTGCTTGCGCACCATCAGCGGCACGGGTTGGCCCTCAGGGCCATCGACTTCTTCGGAAAAGACGACCAAGGCGCCGTCGCTCTCGACGGCGATGCCCTTGTCGACCAGCTCGGCAATGGTGTCGGTCAGCATCGGGTTATAGAACGACTCGCCGACATAATCGTCCGCCGTCAGCAGCACACCGAGCCGATCGTAGATCTCACCGAACGCCCGCTCCGATTCGGCGACGATCTCCCGCCACTGCCGCACGGTAGCCTCATCGCCGGATTGCAGCGCCACCACCCGAGCCCTTGCCCGCTGGGCGAATGCCGGATCACGGTCGAATTCGGTCCGCGCCGCCTTGTACAGACCGTCCAATGCCGAAACCGCCGACGAATCGCCACTCAGCTCATCATGCCGCCAGCGCACCCCGGGATGCTCATCCAGATATTGGATCAACATCCCGAACTGAGTCCCCCAGTCCCCCAGGTGATTCTGCCGAATCACCGTCGCCCCGAGAAATGTCAGCACCCGGGCGATGCAGTCACCGATGATCGTCGTGCGCAGATGCCCGACATGCATCTCCTTGGCGATATTGGGTGCCGAATAGTCGACCACCGTCCGCCGACCGCGCTCGAAATCCGATACGCCCAAGCGTCCGTCGGATAGTCGCGCCGAAACCTGTTCCCACACTGCATGATCCGACACTGTGATGTTCAGGATCCCGGACCCGAAACCATCACCGCGTCGAACAATGCATCATCCGAATCCAATGCCGCGACTAATTCGGCTGCGAACTCAGCGGACCGCACCCGCGCCCGCTTCGCCACCGCAAGCGCGACGTTGGACTGGAAATCCGCCCGCTCGGAGCGTCGCACCATCGGATCGGTCCCCACCAGCTCCGGACGAGCGCGCCCGATCGCCTCTGCCACAGCCCCGGCAACCCGATCGAGCAGCGGCAACACCCCGGAATCAGCCACGTGCAATCCTCCTGTCCTTGTGGACCGTGAGTATTGCAGCGCACCCGGTGTCAGGCCGAGCCATTTTCCGCCGCTGCCCCCTGGGCAGGCCGCAGTGCCGAAACCGACCTGTCGCCGCACCGGCCGGTAGCCTCGGCCGAGGGACTCGGTCTCGACGAAGGGAGCGGATGTGACCGCATTAGGTGTGCGTAGCGGGCTGGCCGTGCTCGCGGCCGCCGGACTGCTGACCGGCTGTTCCGATAAGGCCGCCCCGGATGCCCATCCCACCGCCACCCCGGCGGCCACCTCATTGACGAACTGCACGCCGCTGACCGAGGAGCAGATAAGCCGCGCCGCTCACGCCGACACTCTCACCACCCGGCACCGTCCGCCGGTCTGCGTCTGGCAGGCACAACGCGGCGGCGACGAATCAGATCTCACCTTCACCTACACCGACCGCGAATCCCTCCAGCAGACCTGGCAGCGGGCCGAGAACGACGGCTTCCAGACCGAACATCTGACGATCACCGAACAGATCTTCGGCGCAACCGTCACCGCGACCGGTTTCTACATCCGCAATCCACGCGACCCAGGTGACTGCGCGGTGGCCGCCGCGGACAATGGCACCATCGTCTGGCGCGTCCAAAACCATTCCCACACAACAACCGCGGACTCCTGCGCCATCGCGCTCCAGCTGGCAACGCTCACCATCGATCTCGCGCCGTAAACCACCCTGGACCTCGACAAAAATCCGCCGTGTTCGCGATTTACTGCGACGGCGGCTGCCAAGACTGTCCCTGCGGCCCGTCCGGGTGGTATGGCGGCTGGTGCGGCGGAATCTGCTGCGGCGGGGTCTCCTGCTGCACTGGCATTACCTGCTGGTGCGGGTAGGGCTGGGTTCGGGTGACCGGAGTGGCCACGCCCTCCACCGACGCCCGCGCATCGGCCTCCGCGGCGCGCACCGCCTGTTCGATGGCCGGATCGCGAGCCGTATCGAACCAGCCCTCGACATCGGAATCGTCCTCGGGCTTACTCTCCACATCGTCGGCCGGGGCGGGCTCGTAGCGGAATATGCCGTCCTCGCCCTTGGTCGCGAAGTTCTGAGCGAAACCCTCGAGCGCCTTGCCGAAATCACTCGGCACCAGCCACACCTTATTCGCGTCACCACGCGCGACCAGCGGCAGGGTCTGCATGTACTGGTAGGCAAGCAGTTCCGGCGTCGGCTTACCGGACTTGATTGCGGCGAAAACCTTTTCGATGGCCTTGGCCTGTCCCTGAGCGTTCAGGTAGGCTGCGGCCCGCTCACCCTGCGCGCGCAGAATCCGGCTCTGCCGTTCACCTTCGGCCGCCAGGATCGAGGACTGCTTGGCACCCTCGGCGGACAGGATCTGCGCCTGCTTGGCGCCCTCGGCCGTCTTGATCTGCGATTCGCGGGTACCCTCCGCGGTGAGGATCATGGCCCGCTTCTCGCGGTCGGCCTTCATCTGCTTCTCCATCGACTCCTGGATCGATGGCGGCGGATCGATACTCTTGAGTTCGACCCGCGCGACCCGCAGCCCCCACCGCCCGGTGGCCTCGTCGAGCACCCCGCGTAGCTGACCGTTGATCTGGTCGCGCGAGGTCAGCGTCTGCTCCAGGGTCATGCCACCGACCACATTGCGCAGGGTGGTCACGGTGAGCTGTTCGACGGCCGCGATGTAGTTGCTGATCTCGTATACCGCCGCCTGCGGGCTCGTCACCTGGAAGTACACGACGGTGTCGATATGCAGCGTCAGGTTGTCCTCGGTGATCACCGGCTGCGGCGGGAAGGACACCACGCGCTCGCGCAGGTCGACCTTCGCCCGGATCCGGTCGGCGAAGGGCACCAGGAACGTCAATTGACCCGAGACCGTGCGCGAATATCGGCCGAGTCGCTCGATGACGGCTGCCTCCGCCTGTGGCACCAGGGCGATCGATTTGAAGACGACCACCACGACCAACAGCACCAGCACGGCGGCAACGATGAGCACAGCCATCTACGGCTCCTTCCAGACGACGGCGGTCGCGCCGTCGATCTTCATGACGTACACCGTTGTTCCCTTCGGATATTCGACTGTCGAATCGAACGGCCGCGCGGTCCACTCTTCGCCACCGATCTTGACCAAGCCGCTGTGCGCGCCGACCGATTCCAACACCAGCGCCTGCTTACCCGGCAGCGCGTCGACATTCGTCGGGATCGGCGGCGGAGTTCCGAAGCGGCGCCGCAGAACTGGCCGCACCCCGAGCAGCAGCACCAGCGCCGACACCGCGAAGACCACGGCATCGGCGACCAGCCCGGTATCGGCCACGGCACTGACGCCCGCGGTTCCGAGCGCGGCGACGCCCAGCATCAGCAGCGTGAGGTCTCCGGTGAGCATCTCCGCCGCCGCGAGCAGCAGGCCCGCGACCAGCCAAACGATTGCGGCCACAGACCCACTGTAGTGGCCGGAACCACTTCTGTGGCGCGACAGACCCGAGATCACCTTCGGCAGTTTCGCCGCGCCCATTGTCGTATCAGCCAGCCGTTGAAGCCGAAACGACTGTGCGCCTAATGATTTCGATCTAAACCGCGACGCCGCGGCAATCCGCTGAACCGAACACGATCCGATCGGTGCGCCCAAGGACGTACCCGGCGCGATCTGCCAGCGACTCCATCACCGCGGCGATACCGAGAAGCAGTACAAACAGAGCTGCTGGGTCACCTACAAGCGCTATGTCGCGAACGTCAGCGATAACGAAGCCGACGTTCGACAGAAGGTTGCCCCGCAATACGCGCTTTTCGCCAACAGTCTGTGATCGGCACACCAACTCGCTTGCGTCACGACCCGAACCGGCGGTGCTAATTTCGGGCGGGTGAGCGGGCGTGACATGTATGGCGGCGATATCTTCTCCGGACATACGCGATCGAAGAAACAAACCGTGCCGGTGGTCGAGGCCGAACGCGATCTCGTGGTGGAGGATGCGGCGACCGGATTCTGCGGTGCCGTGGTGGGATTCGACCGCAGCTATGACGGCGAATTCGTCAAGTTGGAGGATGCGCGCGGCGCGGTGCGGTTATTCGCGTTGCGCGAGGCGGCGTTCCTGATCGACGGCGCGCCTGTCACGCTGATCCGACCCAAAGCCGCGACGCCCAAGAGGCCGACCAGGTCGGCATCGGGTTCGACTCGGGTGGAGGGGCTGCGCGCGCAGGTCGCCAAGACCAGCCGGATCTGGGTGGAGGGCGTCCACGATGCCGCGCTCGTCGAGCGGGTCTGGGGACACGATCTGCGGGTCGAGGGCGTGGTCGTCGAACACCTCGAGGGTTTGGACAATCTGGCCGAGCGGCTGACCGACTTCGCGCCCGGACCGGGGCGGCGCGTCGGTGTACTGGTCGACCATCTGGTCACCGGTTCCAAGGAAACCCAGCTGACCACCGGTCTCGGAAAGTATGTGCTGGTCACTGGGCATCCCTATATCGATGTCTGGCAGGCCGTGCGTCCCGCGGCGGTCGGCATCGCGGCATGGCCCGAGGTGCCACGCGGTGAGGATTGGAAGACCGGCATCTGCCGTCGGCTCGGCTGGGGCACACCGCAGCAGGGGTGGCGGCGGGTCTACAACGCCGTCGAATCCTTCCGCGATCTGGAATCCCCCCTGATCGGCGCGGTGGAGCGACTCATCGACTTCGTCACCGAACCGGAGTGATCATCGTTACCGGGTCCAATGGCTGAAATCATGTCCCATTTCGCGGAATTCGGCCCGCACGCCCACGACTGTGGCAGACTTGTTTTTCCGGTACTCGCAGTACCGGGCGGCGGACCGATGCGCGCAGCTCACGGGGTATCCGGCATGGACGCCCCCGAGTCGCGCCCCTCCTTTATGCTCGATAATTATGTGCTCACCTAGTGCCACGCTGACGGTGTGGGCCGGCTCCTGGCTGGCCGGTTGCAGCGCGCCCGACGACATCCTCGAGGCGTTGTACGCCTGGGCGCCGCGGCACACCATCGCCGCGGGCGATCCACTGACCGGCGGTCGCGACGACCTGCCCTGGTCCTCCCGCGACAATGTGTCCGGCACCGGAGTCATGGCGCTGCTCAAGGTGATTCGCGAGGCGATGGCACAACCCGATGCGCAGTTGCGCTTGGTGCTGCCGGTGCCCGGCGATGTGCGCGGACTGCCCACTGGAACCGCCTTCGGTGCGGATGCGATCGAGGCGGGCGAGGGACTGCTGTTCGGTGTGCCGGGCGAAGAGGGCACCGGACTGATTCCGCAGTGGGCCGATGACGATACCTTGCAATGGACCGTCTACAGCACCCCGATTCCGGCCGTGCCCGGCTCGGATATGTCGCTGGGCGAGGCGGAGTACACGATGCGCGAAGCGGTGCGCGATGCCGCCGACGCCCTCATGCGCCTGCACACCACCGGTGCGGGCGCAACCGTCGACTCCGACCCGCGCGAACTCATCGAGGCCGAGCTCGCGGATTACTCGCGCCACGACTATCCGGATTCGATCCCATTGCGCGCCAGGCGAATCCTCGACAGCGCCGACCACGTCGCCGCCATCCTCACTGTCGCCCAACGCGAACCGGCGTCTTCTCCCACCTCCGCCACCGCCATCGGCGCCCAGGAGGACCTGCTACGCCCACTGTGGGACGCGATCCGCGCTGCCCGGTTGGTCGCGGTGCATGCCGCGGCTCGCGGCAATTCGTAAAACACCGGCGTAAGGCGGCCACCGGTACCGTAGGCGCGAGAACACCGGCATTCTCTGGTTGAATAGGTCGAGCGATCGCCTGAAACGTCCGGGAGGCGGCATGTTTCGCATACCTCGTATCGCCGCGGCTGTGACCGCCGCATTCATCGTCGCTCTCGGTGCCCCTACCGTTCCCGCCACGGCCATCGTGGGTGGAAATGCGATCGAGGCGGGCGCCTACCCATGGCTCGCCGCTATCGGCAGCCCGTTGTACTTCTTGCGGCCATCCGGGCAATTCTGCGGCGGTGCGCTCATCGCACCTGATCGGCTTGTGACATCGGCGCATTGCGTCGAGTTGGCACGGCTGCTGCCGCAGGCGATCACCGTCACCTTCGGCCGCACCGACCTGCGCTCGCATGACGGAGTCACGGTGGGGGTCAAGGAGATTCGCATCCACCCGGATTTTCGGGAAACCGATTTCGAGGGCGAGACCGTGCACCACAATGATATCGCGATCCTCGTCCTCGACGAGCCGAGACCGGGGCCGTTCCTGGAAATCGCAGCGCCACAGGGCGATCCGCGCGCATACGGCGACACCGGCACCATCGTCGGCTGGGGCGCGACCTCTGAGAACGACATCTCGAATACGCTCCTGCGATCCGCCGCCGTCCCTATCATCCCCGACGCCACGTGCGCCGCCGCCTATGGCTCCGCCTTCGACCCCGCCGATATGCTCTGCGCCGGATCCTCGGACGCCGATACCGCCGAATACGACAGCGGTGATCCACTGCTGGTCGCGGGCCGGCTGATCGGCCTCACCTCATGGGGCAAGGGCAGCGCCCGCCCAGGCTACCCCGGTGTCTACGCCTACCTCACCACCGTGAGTTTCTGACCAAACGCGGCGGACCAGTCGGTATACTCAGCTCATGGCGGATGACGAGTCATCCATCGAATTCCCCGAAGCACCAGTTCTCGTGGTGCAGACAAGGGAACGCGTCTATCGGCTACGTGCCGGGACGGCATATAACGTCGGTCGCGATCCGGCATCCGACGTTATCGTGACCGATCCGCGCGCATCCTCGTTGCACGCCGTGCTGGAGCGGGGTGCGGACGGCTGGGAAATCGAGGACGCGGGCAGCCTCAACGGAACGTTTTTCGACGGTCACCGCGTCGATCGGATGCTGATCGACCATGACGAGACTTTCCAGCTCGGTCACGCCGTGGACGGTGAGCAATTGGCCGTGTCCATCGAGGGGCAAGAAGGACAAACCGGCCAGAAGTCCGACGACGATTTCGGTGGAGACACGATGATCGTCTCCGATCCGGGCTACAACCTCGCGGACGAAGCAACGGTCACGAAGTTCCATGCTGGTCAGCCCAGGAAAGTTTCGCGATCGGCACCCTCGACGGCCCGACCCAGCGCGGTTGTCCGGATCACCTCGCCCACGCTTCGGATCGGACGCGCGCCAGACAACGACATCGTCGCGCACGACCTCATGCTCTCCCGCCACCACGCCGAGCTGCGCACGATCGGCGACGGCAGATACCGGATCGTCGACCTCGACAGCCACAACGGCACCTACGTCAACGGCCACCGGATCGACGCCGCGGACCTATCCGAATCCGATTTGATCGGTATGGGACACACCACCTTCCGGCTGGTCGGCGACGAGCTGCGCGAGTTCGTCGACACCGGTGACGTGTCGGTCTCGGTGCAGAACCTCACCGTGCGGACGCCTGAGGGCAAGGTGCTCCTCGACGGGGTGGGCTTCCCCATCTCGCAGCGCTCGCTTGTCGGGGTCATCGGGCCCAGCGGGGCGGGCAAGTCGACGCTGCTCGGCGCGGTCACCGGGTTGCGGCCGGCGACGGAGGGGACGGTCCGCTACGACGGACGCGACCTGTACGCCAATTACGACGAACTCCGACACCGGATCGGGCTGGTCCCGCAGGAGGACATCCTGCACAACCAGCTTCCGACGCGGCGCGCGCTGCTTTACGCGGCCGAGTTGCGCTTCCCCGGTGACACGCGCAGCGAAGAGCGCGAGCAGCGGGTCGACGAGGTCCTAGAAGAACTCGGCTTGACGCGGCACGCCGAAACGCGCATCGACAAACTCTCGGGCGGGCAGCGCAAACGTGTCAGTGTCGCAGTGGAGTTGCTGACTAAACCGTCCCTGTTGTTTCTCGACGAACCGACCTCCGGCCTCGACCCTGGCCTGGATAAAACGGTCATGGAAATGCTGTCCGAACTGGCGCACGACGGGCGGACCGTCATCGTCGTTACGCACAGTGTGGCCAATCTCGATTCCTGCGACCGCCTGCTGGTCTTGGTGCCCGGCGGTCGGCTGGCCTATTACGGGCCGCCCGAGGAGGGGCTGCAGCAGTTC
Organism: Nocardia sp. NPDC050630; assembly: GCF_044457245.1. Classification (NCBI taxonomy): domain Bacteria; kingdom Bacillati; phylum Actinomycetota; class Actinomycetes; order Mycobacteriales; family Nocardiaceae; genus Nocardia; species Nocardia sp. NPDC050630. The sequence continues at coordinate 885,544 of NZ_JBITGN010000001.1, read as the reverse complement.
GCACAGCGCACTTGGGCCGAGGTGTTCCAGGCATTCGACCGCGAGGAAGACCGCGACTGGGCCGGTGAGTTCCAGAAGTCTTCACGCTTCGAGAACTATGTGGCGGTCGGACTGACCGACGATGTTGGCCCAACGGAAGTGCGCCCACCAGCGCCACCGCCCGCGCAGCAGTCCAAGCTTGCCCAGCTCAGTACGTTGTGCCGACGATATCTAGCGGTGATTGCCTCCGACCGAAGCTATATGGCGCTGCTCGGGGTGATGCCCATACTCCTAGGTGGCTTGATCGCTGCAGTACCGTCGGGCGAGGGCTTCGCCGGTCCGCCGGGATCCAACGTCGACGCCCCGACCAAGCTCATGGTTTTGGCGTTCGCGGCCTGCTTCGTCGGCACCGGCAACTCGATTCGCGAGATCGTCAAGGAGCAGACGATCTACCGCAGAGAACGCGCGGCAGGCCTGTCAGCAGGGGTCTATCTGATGTCGAAACTGCTGGTCCTGGGCGTGATCACCACCCTTCAGGCGGCGGTGTTGGTCCTGATCGGCACCATCGGTGTGGATATGCCGCCCAAGGGGCTTTTCACGATGGTCGAGCTGGAGCTGATCCTGGCGATGGCGCTGCTCGGCATCGCATCGCTGGCATTGGGCTTACTGGTGTCGGTGTCGGTGAACACCTCGGAGAAGACACTGCCACTGCTGATTGTGCTATCGATGGCACAACTGGTGCTCACCGGCGGGCTGGTGCGGCTCCCCGGCACACTCGGCCTGGAACAACTGGCCTACCTATCGCCGTCGCGCTGGGGGTTCGGCGCGGGAGCCGCCACCCTCGATCTGGACACTCTCACGCCGCACGCGGGCGCGGCCGATCCGCTCTGGAAACACACCATGGGCACGTGGCTGCTCGATATGGGAGTCGTCGCCGGGTTGGGGGCCGTCTTCCTCGCGCTGGCCTGGTACCGCCTGTATCAACTGCGCCCACGGCGCCGCGGTGCCCGCAAGGCGACGCTTTGACTAACCGGCGACTGGTTGCCCTCGACGTCTAGGTTGCCGTGGCAGGGCGTCGCGGCGGGGTGCAGCAGTCGATTGCACAGGCTGCACCGTTAACGGTGCAGCCGTAGCCTGGAATGTCGCCGAGTCGGCGTGGCGATTTACCGGCCATGTGCTCGTTTATCAGTTCGACGACCAACTGGGCGAAGCGGGGATCGGTACCTGGAGTGGCAGCCCTGGCGAACGCCATGCCGAGTTCCTCGGCCTTCTCCCTGGCCTCGTTGTCCAGATCCCAGATGACTTCGAGGTGATCGGAGACGAACCCGACCGGGCAGACGACGACCGCATCCACCCCCTTGCCCGACAGATCCTCGAGATGATCGACGATATCCGGATCCAGCCAGGGAATCTGCGGCGGGCCGGAACGGGACTGCCACACCACGTCGTAATCGGTGAATCCCGTCGCGACGGCACATAATCGCGCCGCCTCAGCGACCTGACGACTGTACAGACGGCCACCATCGGCAGGCGGCCCCGCGGACATATCGGCCGACACCGGTATCGAGTGCGCGGTGAAAACCAGCCGGGCACCGTCCCGACGCTCGGCCGGAAGCGAATCCACCGCAGCCCGAATCGCCGCGGCGAATGCCTCGACCAACAGCGGATGATCGAAGTACTGCCGCAATTTCACCAGATCAGGCGCATTCCCCCCGAAAGCCGCGCGCGCCCTCGCGATGTCCTCGTCGTACTGCAGACACCCGGAGTATCCCCCCCACGCCGAGGTCGGGAATACCAAAGCCGACCGCACCCCATCCGCCGCCATTCGCGCGACGGTGTCCTCCACCATCGGATGCCAGTTGCGGTTGCCGAAGTACACCGGCAGATCGATTCCGCGCGAAGCGAATTCGCTCTCGACCGCCTTGATTATGTCGAGATTCAGAGCATTGATCGGTGACACCCCGCCGAAGTGCAGATAGTGTTGCGCGACTTCGGCGAGCCGCTGCGGTGGCACTCCCCTGCCCCGGGTGACATTCTCCAGGAACGGCATAACGTCCTCTGGGCGTTCCGGACCGCCGAAGGACAGCAGTAGCAGCGCATCCACTGTCCCGGCAGCGGCATCCGCGGCCACGGCTCCTCCTCCGGCTTCAGTTGGCGGCGAACCCGTTTTCCGGGAACCACGTGTTGTGGCTCGCGCCGCCGTCGACGTAGATGATCGAACCTGTGGTGCCGGGCAGCCAGTCCGACAGCAGCGTCACGATGGACTTTGCGACCACGGTCGGGTCGTCGACATCCCAGCCGATCGGGGAGGCGCCGTCCCAGTACTCATTGAGCATATTCAGCTGCTTGGCGTCATCGGTCGCGGTGCCCGCGATGGCCTTGGCAGCGAGGGTCTTGATCGGGCCCGCGGCGATCAGGTTCGAGCGAACCTTCTTGGCGTTGCCGACTTCCCGCGCCACGTAGCGGTTCACCGATTCGAGGGCGGCCTTGGCCACACCCATCCAGTTGTAGTACGGCATAGCGGTGCGGGGATCGAAGTCCATGCCCACGATGGAGCCGCCCTCGTTCATGACCGGGAGCACGGCACGGGCCAACGAGGCGTAGGACCAAGCCGAGATCTCGAAGGCCTTGGCGGCGTCGGGGCCGGGGCCGTCCAGGAAGGCCACCGCGTCCGGACCCATCAGGGTCTTCGGCGCGAAGGCGATGGAGTGCAGGACGCCGTCGATGCCCTCGGGAGCCAGCTCGCGCACCTTCTCCGGCAGGGAGGCAAGATTCTCCTCGCTGGTGACGTCCAGACCGATGGCCGGGGCGACCTCCTGCGGCAGGCGCTTGGCGATCCGATCGATCAACCGCAGCCGCTCCGGAATGCCGGTGATGATCACCTTCGCGCCCTGCTCCTGCGCGACCGCCGCCGCATGGAACGCGATCGAGGAATCGGTGATGATGCCGGTGATCAGGATGGTCTTGCCTTCGAGCAATCCGCCCATGGGTTTTCGGTTCTCCTGTAGTCGAAGTTCAACTGGTTACGCGACCGCCGAACACGTCGGCTTTCGGTTGGGTCAGTGGCCCATGCCCATGCCGCCGTCGACCGGGATCACCGCGCCGGATACGTAGGCCGAATCGTCGGAAGCCAGGAAGCTGATCACGGCGGCGACGTCTTCTGGCTGACCGAGGCGCTGCAACGGAATGAACTTCTTCGCGGTGTCGCGCAGATCGTCGGGCAATTCGGCCGTCATATCGGTCTCGATGAAGCCGGGCGCGACCACATTCGCGGTGATCGAACGCGAACCGAGTTCACGGGTGATGGAACGCGCCAGACCGATGACACCTGCCTTCGACGAGGCGTAGTTGATCTGGCCGGGACCGCCGCCGAGGCCGACGACCGAGCCGAGGAAGATCATTCGGCCCCAGCGGGCCCGCAGCATGGCACGGTTGGCCCGCTTGGCGCAGCGGAACGCACCGGTCAGGTTCGCATCGATGACCCTGGTGAACTGCTCCTCGCTCATCCGCATCAGCAGGGTGTCATCGGTGATGCCCGCATTGGCGACCAGCACCTCGACCGGCCCCTGCTTCTCCTCCACCTCGCTGAAGGCCGCGTCAACCGAATCCGCATCCGTCACATCGCATTTCACCCCGAACAGACCGTCCGGAACCCCCGACCCACGATGCGTGACGGCCACCTTGTGCCCGTCGGCAAGCAGACGCTGCGCGACCGCGAGTCCGATACCGCGGTTGCCACCGGTCACCAGGACCGACCGGGATGTGATGTTCGACATGAGGACCAACCTATCTGTTCGGGTTCGTGCGCCACGCCCGGGCCACACATAGGGCTCTATGGAGAACCGGGCGCGTCGCAACGGCAGGCATTGACGACTACGGCAGGCGTTGACGATAGAGCAAGCCGGTAACTACACCGGCAGCGACAACGAGCATGCCGAGCAAAAGCCATGGTCTGCTGGCATCGCCCCTGGTCATCTCATAACCGATCTGCTCTTCGAGCGTGTCGTAGACCGCGGTCAACTCGGTCAGACTCGAAGCGGTATAGAAGTCGCCGCCGGAGAGTTTGGCGATCTCGCGCAACGCATCGTCGTCGACAGGCACCTTGACGCGCTGAGCGCCCCCACCATCCTGGTCTGGAATTTCCACCGTCCCCCAGGAGGTGCCGAACGAAATCGTCGACACCGGAACGCCTTTATTCTTCGCGAGGCGAGCCGCGGTGAAACCGTGCCGTGGATTGTCGACATCCTTGTCATCGGGCACCGTCTGCTTACCGTCGGACATCAGCACGATGCGCGCGGGCGGCGGTGTTTCCGCACCACCGAGCACGGTGGCGATGGTGTCGATCGACTGCAGCGCGGTCAGAATGCCCTCACCGGTGGCGGTGCGCTCGGCGAGCTTGATGTTGTCGATGGCGGCCTTGACGGCCTCGCGGTTCGTCGTCGGCGGCACCATTACCGAGGCGGTGCCGGCGAAGGTGACAAAGCCGAGATTGATACCCGGCGGCAGTCCGTCGACGAATTCCTTACCGGCCTTCTGCGCCACCTTCAGTCGCGACGGCGGCACATCGGTCGCCTCCATGGACAGCGAAACGTCCATCACCAGAACGACTGTCGCGCGATTGCGCGCTACCTTCTTGACCGCCGTCGGCCCCGCGGCGGCGATGGTGAGGAATACGAGACCGACCAGCAGCAGCGCGATCGGCACATGCCGTATCGGACTCGGCCGCGACGGAGCGACCTTCTCCAGCAGCTCCATATTCGTGAACTGCAGCATGTGCCGGTGGCGGCTGCGCTGAACAAGGATGTATCCCAACGCGATCAGCATGACCACAGCGAGGAAGCCGAGCCAGACCAGCGCGGTGAAATGCGAAATACTCACTGGCGCGGCGCCCGTCCGCTCGGGGCGCCGAATGCATGGCGCCGGGTGGACACGAACCGGACCACATCGGAGATCCAGTCCCGGTCGGTCTGCAGGGTGAGCACCGGTGCGCCACAACTGCGCAGGGCCTGTTCGACCTGAACGCGATGACGTTCGGCGGCGGCCGCGAAATCGGCGCGAAGCGTTGGCGTCACGCTGAATTCGCGGGTGCGCCCGGTCTCGGGATCGTGCAACACCACATCACCCACATCGGGCAGCGACAGATCGCGCGGATCGAGCACCTCCACCGCGAGTAGATCGTGGCGCGCGGAGATGGCGCGCAGCGAGCGCTGCCAGTTGATATCACCGAGGAAGTCACTGATGACCACCGCGAGTCCACGCTTGCGCTGCGGGCGGCGCAAGGATTCGATCGCCTCGCGCAGATCGCCGCGCACACCGTCGCGGGCGTGCGGCGTCGTCGCGATCTCACGCAGCATCGACTGCGCGTGCACCCGGCCGCTGCGCGCGGGAATGCGGGTCAATTGCTCCCCGGTCGCGACGACAGCGCCGATCCGGTTGCCGCCGCCGCTGGTGAGGTGGGTGATCGCCGCGGCGGCCGCGACCGCGAGATCGCGCTTCTGGCACAGTGCGGTGCCGAAGTCGAGGCTGGCCGACAGATCGACCACCATCCAGGTCTCCAGTTCCCGGTCCGCGATCATCTGCCGCACATGCGGATGGGTGGTGCGGGCGGTGACCGACCAATCCATCTGCCGCACATCGTCGCCCGGCTGATACGTCCTGGCCTCGCCCGGCTCAGAGCCGGGGCCAGGAATCAGGCCGAGGTGATCACCGTGCAGCACACCGTCGAGCCGACGACGGACGGTCAGTTCCAGCGTTCGGAGCGCCGCCGTCAGCTTGGGGTCGGACAGTTCGCCCGATCGGAAAGACGGTGGTGCGTGCGGAGACATCGGCACTGGTGGAACCTCGTCGTCTGGCAAATCAGGCACAGCCGATGCCGAGGTCACTTCGGCTGGTTATTGCCGGCGGCCGGAGACATCTGCGCGACCGACGGCTGCGGCACCGCGTCCTGAGGTGCGGGCGGCTGCGGGATCGGCGACTGCCCGCCGTGCGGCCCCATGGCGGGCGGTGCGGCCGGAACGGGTGCGGACTGACCACCCGGGGCGACCGCCTGCGGTGCGACCTGCGGCAGGCCGACGGTCTGCAGCACGCGCTTGATCACGTCGTCGGGGCTGATCTCATCGGCGAGCGCGTCATAGGACAGCACAAGGCGGTGGCGCAGCACATCCGGAATCACCTCGACGACATCCTGCGGCACCACGTAGTCGCGGCCGCGGATCAGCGCCACGGCGCGCGCTGCGGCGATGATGCCGAGGCTGGCGCGCGGCGAGGCGCCGTAGGCGATCCAGCTCGCCACATCCTGCATGCCGAAATCGCCGGGCTTGCGGGTCGCCGCGATCACCCGGACCACGTAGTCGACCAGCGCATGGTGCACGAACGTATTAGCGGCCACCCGCTGCAGACGGATGAGCTCGGACGGTTCGAGGATCGGCTTGGCCTCCGGCGGGGTGACACCCATCCGGTAGATGATCTCGCGCTCTTCCTCCACTGACGGATAGTCGACGACCACCTTGAACAGGAAGCGGTCGCGCTGCGCCTCGGGCAGCGGGTACACGCCCTCGCTCTCGATCGGGTTCTGGGTCGCCATGACCAGGAACGGATCGGGCATCGGGTAGGTCTTGCCGCCGATCGACACATGCCGCTCGGCCATCACCTCGAGCAGTGCGGACTGCACCTTGGCCGGCGCGCGGTTGATCTCGTCGGCGAGCACGAAGTTGGCCACCACCGGACCGAGTTCGGTGTCGAACTCCTCGCGGCCCTGGCGGTAGATGCGGGTACCGATCAGGTCGGTGGGCACCAGGTCGGGGGTGAACTGGACGCGGGCGAACGAACCACCGACCACCTTGGCGAAGGTCTCCACCGCAAGGGTTTTGGCGATGCCTGGCACACCCTCGAGCAATACGTGGCCGCGTGCGAGCACCCCGACGAGCAGCCTTTCGACGAGCCGATCCTGGCCGACGATAACGCGCTTGACCTCGTATATCGCCTTCTCCAGGGTCTGGACGTCACGCTCCAGGGTGCTGGGTGCGGGAGCAGCGGCCTCTTTCGCCAAACTTGCCCCGCTCACACCGTCCGTCGAAGTCACCAACATCCCCGCTTTCGCTTTGGTCCTGTGCGTGCTGCCACAACTATTCCAGGTAATGGCCGCATATGCCGCAACCGGACCCGAGATCATGGCAAATCAACAGGTTCGCGGTCGGGTTCGCGGCGTGCGGCCCAGCCTAGGGGTTACCAGACGAGCCCAGGGGTCAGGTGACGATCCGCACCGCGTACGGCATGATGCCGCCCTCGCGCACCGGAGATACCCGTACCACCTCGCCGGATTGCGGCGCCTCCACCATCTTCCCGTTTCCGAGGTAGAGCGCGACATGTTCGCTGCCGTTCGGGCCCCAGAACAGCATGTCGCCGCGACTGCGCTCGGCGACGGGCACCCTGGTGCCCGCGTTGTATTGGTAGCCGCTGTAGTGCGGCAGTGAGACGCCGATACCCGCGAAGGCATAGATCATCAGACCCGAGCAGTCGAACCCGACCTTGTTGTAATCGCCGAAGCTGTCGGCGACACCGCCGTCGCGGATGCCGAGGGTCGGCCCGTCCTCGTCGCCACCGCCCCAGGCATAGATGACGCCGATCTGCGACATGGCCCGATCGACCACGGTTTCGATCGCCTCCGAGCCGGTAATGGACGGCATCGTCGGCCCGGTGACGCGCGGCCTGGTCTGGCGCGGCGGCGACGAATCATCCATTTGAATATGTGGCCGCTTTCCCGCACCTGCCTGCGCCGCCCGGTCCTTGGCGGCCTGGTCCTGGGCCGCACGTGCGGCGGCCGCCGCAGCGGCGGCGCGGATGGCGGCCTCCTCGGCCTTGCGCTGGTCGTCCCACGCCAGATAGGCCTCGCGTTGTCCTTGCAGTCCGGCCACATTCGCGCGCGCCTGGTCCAATCGGCCCTGCGCCGCCGTACGCTGGCGCAGTAGGCCCTCCCGCTGCGCCGCCTGCTGATCCTGTTCGGACTTCACCGCGGCGACGGCGTTTTCGGCGTCCGTCTTCTTCTGTTCGGCCACTGCGGCGGCCGCGTCGGCGGCCGATTTCGCTTGGCGCGCACTGGCATTCTTATTGCCCTGGGTGATCTGAGCACGCCGCAGCGAGTCGAGCACCGACTGCTGATTCTTCGATACCAGCGTGAATACCTGGGCGCGGTTGAGCGCGACATCCGGGGTGGCCGAGGACAGATAGGTGATCACGGAGTTCGCGGCGGGCCGGGTATACGCCTGCACCGCGAACTGGTCGAAGTTGCGCCTGGCCTGGTCGACCTGGATTCCGGCCTCGCTCAGTTCGCGCTGGGTCTGCACCACCGCGGCCGCGGCGGCATCGGCGGCGTTGCGGGCGTCTTGCAGATCAACCAGCGCTTTGTTGACTTCTTCGCGCTTCTGGGCGATAGCGGCGTCGAGTTCCTGCAGCTTCTGATCCGTCACCGCGACCTGGTTGATCAGCGCGCCGACCTCGGTCACTCTGGCGTCGACTTGTGCCCCCGCATCGGCGATCTGGCTATCGCTCGGGTTGGGTGGGGCAGGCGGCACGGCGGCGACCGGCCCGGCCGTGACGAGCACGGCGGCAGCAACCAGCAACCCTAGAGCGACCCACAGCGGATGCTGAGAACCGGCAACGCCGTTGTTGCGCATCGCACCTCCAAAGGACCCGATCAGACTTAACCTCACGAGCCCCCTGCGAACCATCACGCCCAGTGGTGCACAGATAGCTCTCTGAACACTCTTTCCCCATCAGCGATCATTCGAACCGTACGTCACATCATTCACCAAAGAAACTCCAGCAACAGAACTACAGCCGCGTAATTTGACTGTTGCTGAGAAATAGCCACATGAGTACGGGGGTTCGGCCGGAAAAAACAAACCGACCGGCAGGAAAGGTAACTGAGCGGATACTCGCTACGAGGTGAGATCCCGGCCGTCGCCGCGAGCCGAAACCTCTACCGGCACAGCGCGCTCGGCAGAACGGCGCGACTTCACCCAGTAGAGTCCACCGACCACCACCGCCGTGCCCACAAGCAACACGCTGGTGATCGCGGTCCACGAGAACTTTTCCGGCTGCTCGAGCCGATCGACGAAAATCTGCGCGGCCTGCGCCGAATGCCCCTGCGTGCTCTTGGACGCGTCCTCGGCCCACTCCAGTTTCACCCGGCTGATCGAATCACTGTAGGTGCCGACCCAGTCGTCGCTGAGCGCCACGACGGTTCCGTGCTCGGTCTTGCCGACCTCGGTGGCCAGGTCACGTAGATTGGAATCGTGACCTGGATTCCCGGGAATCACCACGATGCTGAGCTCGATGCCGTGGGCTCGGGCATCGGCGACGACCGCCTCGAGCGCGTCCTGATCCCTACCCTTCGGCGTGGCCACATGGTTGTCGGCCACATCCTCCTTGATCTGGGACAACGTCTTGTCGTCGATACCAGGGGGGAGTTCGGCGCGCATGGGCGTGAACACCGAGGTGTGCGAGACGGTCATCTTCCATCCGGTCTGTCGAGCCGCATCGGTACGCGAGGCGACGGGCATCCAACACTGCTGGGAGAACCGGCGCAGGCCCGCCGGTCACTCCGAACAACTCGAAAGCACAGTACGCGACGGAGTGTCGGAGCACCTTCGGGCCGCACCTCCAACGGCACCCGCGCGTTTCACAGGACAAGCGTACTGTTAGGCTCGGAGCCGCGAGGAGCCAGTGTGTTCCAGCGCTGGAATCCTCCGAACACGTAACCGTAGCGACTGCCTGCAGGTCGCTCGAAAAAACCAGCCGCGGGCACAGCCCCGCCCGCGGCCACCCTCACAGACGAGTGGAGCTGACGTGACGACAAGTATCGATACTTTCGGCGCCAAGGGCACCCTCGAGGTCGGAAGCAACTCCTACGAGATCTTCCGTCTCTCGGCCGTGCCCGGCACCGAAAAACTCCCCTACGCACTGAAGGTCCTCGCGGAGAATCTGCTCCGCACCGAGGACGGCACCAACATCACCGCCGATCACATCCGCGCCATCGCGAGCTGGGATCCGTCGGCTCAGCCGAACACCGAGATCCAGTTCACCCCCGCCCGCGTGATCATGCAGGACTTCACCGGCGTGCCCTGCATCGTCGACCTGGCCACCATGCGCGAGGCCGTCGCCACCCTCGGCGGCGACCCGGACAAGGTCAACCCGCTCGCCCCCGCCGAGATGGTCATCGACCACTCCGTCATCATCGACGTATTCGGCCGGGCGGATGCCTTCGAGCGCAACGTCGACATCGAATACCAGCGCAACGGTGAGCGCTACCAGTTCCTGCGTTGGGGCCAAACGGCTTTCGACGATTTCAAGGTCGTCCCGCCGAGCACCGGCATCGTGCACCAGGTCAATATCGAGCACTTGGCGCGCGTCGTCATGGTCCGCAACGGCCAGGCCTACCCGGACACCTGCGTCGGCACCGACTCGCACACCACCATGGTCAACGGCCTGGGCGTATTGGGTTGGGGCGTCGGCGGTATCGAGGCCGAGGCGGCCATGCTGGGCCAGCCGGTCTCCATGCTCATTCCGCGTGTGGTCGGCTTCAAGCTGACCGGTGAGATCAACCCGGGCGTGACCGCCACCGACGTGGTGCTCACCGTCACCGATATGCTGCGCAAGCACGGCGTCGTCGGCAAGTTCGTCGAGTTCTACGGCAAGGGCGTGGCCGAAGTACCGCTGGCCAACCGCGCCACCCTGGGCAATATGAGCCCCGAATTCGGTTCCACCGCAGCCATTTTCCCGATCGATGACGTCACCATCGAGTACCTGAAGCTGACCGGTCGCTCCGATGAGCAGGTCGCGCTGGTCGAGTCCTACGCCAAGGAGCAGGGCCTCTGGCACGACGCCGACAAGGAGCCCGCCTACTCGGAGTACCTGGAGCTGGACCTGAGCACCGTGGTGCCGTCCATCGCGGGTCCGAAGCGTCCACAGGACCGAATCCTGTTGTCGGAGAGCAAGACCGCCTTCCGCAAGGACATCCACAACTACACCAGTGACGCGGAGTCCGGTCCGGCCGCCACTACCCCGCACACCCACCTGGACGAGGCCATCGAGGAGTCCTTCCCGGCCAGCGATCCGGCGGTGCTGTCCTTCGCCGACGACGACGCCGTGCTGCCGTCAGCCGCGAACGGTGCGGTGGGCCGCCCGTCCAAGCCGATCAAGGTCTCCACCGAGGAGTACGGCGACTTCGTGCTCGACCACGGCGCGGTCGTGGTCGCCTCGATCACCTCCTGCACCAACACCTCCAACCCGTCGGTCATGCTCGGCGCGGCCCTGCTGGCCCGCAACGCCGTGGACAAGGGCCTGACCCGCAAGCCGTGGGTGAAGACCTCGATGGCCCCGGGTTCACAGGTCGTCAACGGCTACTACGAGAAGGCCGGTCTGTGGCCGTACCTGGACAAGCTGGGCTTCAACCTGGTCGCGTTCGGCTGTGCCACCTGCATCGGCAACACCGGTCCGCTTCCGGAGGAGATCTCCAAGGCGGTCAACGACAACGATCTGACCGTCACCGCGGTGCTCTCCGGTAACCGCAACTTCGAGGGACGCATCTCCCCCGACGTGAAGATGAACTACCTGGCCTCGCCGCCGCTGGTCATCGCCTACGCGCTCGCGGGCACCATGGACTTCGACTTCGAGAACGACGCGCTCGGCAAGGACACCGAGGGCAACGACGTATTCCTGAAGGACATCTGGCCCTCGCCGCAGGAAATTCAGGACACCATCGACCGGGTCATCTCCCGCGATATGTTCCTCGAGGACTACAAGGACGTCTTCAAGGGTGACGAGCGCTGGCGTTCGCTGCCGACCCCGGAGGGGAAGACCTTCGAGTGGGCCGAGGAGTCGACCTACGTCCGCAAGCCTCCGTACTTCGAGGGCATGCCGCAGACGCCGGAGCCGGTCACCGATATCAAGGGCGCTCGGGTGCTCGCGCTGCTCGGCGATTCGGTCACCACCGACCACATCTCCCCCGCCGGCAACATCAAGCCGGGCACCCCGGCCGCGCAGTACCTGGAGGCCAACGGCGTCGAGCGCAAGGATTACAACTCCTACGGCTCGCGTCGCGGTAACCACGAGGTGATGATCCGCGGCACCTTCGCCAACATCCGGTTGCGCAACCAGCTGCTCGACGATGTCTCGGGCGGCTACACCCGCGACTTCACCCAGGATGGTGGGCCGCAGGCGTTCATCTACGACGCCTCGCAGAACTACCAGGCCGCGGGCGTCCCGCTGGTCGTGCTTGGCGGCAAGGAGTACGGTTCGGGTTCCTCGCGTGACTGGGCCGCCAAAGGCACCTCGCTGCTGGGTGTCAAGGCCGTCATTACCGAGTCCTTCGAGCGCATCCACCGCTCGAACCTCATCGGTATGGGTGTTATCCCGCTGCAGTTCCCGGCCGGTGAGTCGGCCGCGTCGCTGAAGCTGGACGGCACCGAGACCTTCGATATCGAGGGCATCACCAAGCTGAACGAGGGTGTGACTCCGAAGACCCTGAAGGTCACCGCCACCAAGGAGAACGGCGATGTGGTCACCTTCGACGCGGTGGTGCGGATCGACACCCCCGGTGAGGCCGACTACTACCGCAACGGCGGCATCCTGCAGTACGTGCTGCGCAACATGATTCGCGGCTGAACACCTGTGCTGTAGTAGGTCCGCGCACCGCGTCACCCGCGGTGCGCGGACCTCTTCACATTGCATTGCCCGCTTCGCTCGGAGGAGCCCGCCGAAATGCCCAAAGTCAGTGATGATCACCTCGCCGCCCGGCGTAGTCAGATTCTGGACGGGGCGCGGGCCTGTTTCGCCGAATACGGGTACGACGGGGCGACCGTGCGGCGCCTGGAAGAAGCCATCGGCCTGTCGCGCGGCGCGATCTTCCATCACTTCCGGGACAAGGACGCCCTGTTCCTCGCTCTGGCCCAAGAAGATGCCGACCGGATGGCCGATGTCGCGGCCAATCAGGGTCTGGTGCAGGTCATGCGCGATATGCTCGCCCACCCGGAGCAATTCAATTGGCTCGGAACCCGTTTGGAGATCGCGCGCCGACTGCGCACCGATCCGGAATTCCGCGCGAGCTGGACCCAGCGCTCCGCCGAACTCACCGCCGCCACCCTGGCCCGCCTGGAACGCCGCAAGGCAGCAGGCGCTTTGCGCGACGACGTCCCGACCGACGTCCTCCTCGGCTACCTGGATCTGGTACTGGACGGGCTCATCGCCCGCATAGCCTCCGGCCACACCAACGAAAACCTGTCCGCGGTCCTGGATCTCGTTGAAGCCTCGGTCCGCCGGAAGGAGTGAGTCGGCCGCTGCATCCCGCGGGCGGATCGTCCGGCAGCGGCGCGAAATCCATCGTGCGCGACAGGGTCCAGGACTGACGGCAGCCGCCGGTCGCGGCGACACCGTGCGACCGCGGATACGTCACGGAATGCGGAATCTCGCCCATAATCCTCGACATGGAACTGAACGGAGCGCGCGTCCTGATCACTGGCGCGACGGGTGGGATCGGAGTCGCGATCGCCGCCGCGGTCACCGCACGGGGCGCGAACGTAGTGCTGTCCGGACGGCGAGCCGAAGCACTCGACCAGGTCGCGACCCGGTTCGGCGCGCGGGCGGTGGTCGCGGATCTCGCCGTGCCGGGTGACGCCGCGAAGCTGCTCGAGGAGGCCGGTGAGCTCGATGTCGTCATCGCCAATGCCGCACTGCCCGGTTCGGGCGACCTACTCGACTATTCGGTGACCGAGATCAATCGGGCGCTGGAGGTCAATCTGCGCGCCCCGATCTTGCTTGCCCGCCTTGCCGGTGCGCAGATGGCCGAACGCGGCAAGGGACACCTGGTCTTCATCAATTCCCTGTCCGGCAAGGCTGCATCCGGTAAGGCGGCGATGTACAACGCGACCAAATTCGGACTGCGCGGCTTCGCCTTGGCCCTGCGCGCCGACCTGCAAAGCCGTGGCATCGGTGTCTCCTCGATCTACCCGGGATTCGTCAGGGACGCGGGCATGTTCGTCAAATCCGGCGCGGCCGTACCACCAGGCGTCGGCACCCGAAGCCCGGAAGACGTCGCGAACGCCGTCGTCCGAGCGATCGAACGGAACATCGCCGAAACCGACGTAGCCCCCCTCCCGGTCCGCCTCGGCGCGACATTGGCCCTGATCGCCCCCCATCTCTCGACCCGCGTTCAGCGGCTCTTCGGAGCCGACAAGGTAATGGCCGAACTAGCCGCTGGTCATCGCGACATGCGTTGAGCCCGACGAGGGATGTGAGGCATTCCCGCGATACAGCGTCGCTCAGCTTCGTCGGCGGCACAAAAGCCGATCGTCGGCTCATATGGGCCGGTCAGTGGTGGGACAGGCGACTGAATACGATGCTGGCGCTGGTGAATCCCAGGGCGCCGAGGAGGACGCACCAGAGGAGGGCGAGCGGGGCGTGGTGGGCGGTGTCGATGGCGTTCAGGAGTCCGCGCACGGTTTCGATGATGGGGGTGGCGGGTTGGTAGTCGGCGAAGCCGCGAAGCCAGTGCGGCATGGTGGTGGTTTGGACGAAGGCGCTGCTGATGTAGGGGATGAACATGATGGCGTAGGTGAGGCCGCCCGCGGCTTCCGGGTTCTTGGCGACCAGTCCGAGGGCGACGGCGATCCAGGAGATAGCCGTGACGAACAGGGTGATGACCGCCAGGGCCGCGAGCCAGCCGAGCGGACCGGCCTGGGGCCGGTAGCCGAGTGTGAGCGCCACCATGACCGCGATCGCGATGGCCGCGAGATTACGGACAACGCCCTCGGCGACGTGGCCGGCGAGTACGGCCTGACGGAACATCGGCAGGGTGCGGAAGCGGTCGATGCTGCCCCTTGTCATATCGGTGGATACGGCGGTTGCGGTGATCGATGAGCCGAAACCCGTGCACAGCAACATGATTCCGGGCACTACATAGTCCAGATAGGGTCCACCGACATCGATGGCACCACCGAAAACGTAGGTGAAAAGCAGCATCACCAGAATCGGCATGAGCAGCGAAATGATCAGGGTGTCGCGGCTGCGCAGGGTGTGCCGGAGACAGCGGCGGAACATGACGAGGGTGTCGGCGAAGACGTCGGTCACCGGGCGGCGGCTTCGATGATATCGGCGGTGCGGGCGGCGGCGTTCTCGGTGCTCAGTGTCTTCGCGAATTCCACTGCGCGAGAGCGACTTTCGGATGTCAGCAGCGCCGCGACGCCTTGTTCCAGCCGCGCCTGTGTCAGTCGTGTGAACGGCAGATGCGCTCCCACACCGAGCCGTTCGACCTGCCCGCCCCACATCGGCTGCTCGAACGACACCGAGCACACCAAGGTCGGCAGTCCGGCGCGCAGGCTTTCGAACAGCGTCCCGATACCGCCATGATGCACCGCCGCGGCGCAATACGGAAAAACCAGGTCGTGCGCGAACGGACCCACAACCTTCACATCAGGTCCCGCCTGTGCATCGGCGATATCCAGATCACTCCATCCAGCGCTGACCAACGCACGCACACCCGAACGAGCGGACACTTCGGTAACCATCGCCAGCACCGCGGCCGTATCCCGAATTGGCATACTGCCGAATCCGAAGAACACCGGCGGTTCCCCCGCCTCGATCCACGACAGAATTCCCGCATGGTCGCCCGCCAAATCCCCAACGGCCTGTCGAGCAGCGTGATCGAGCGTCAGAAATCCGGTGAACGGCCTGCGCTCATCCCATTCTTCCGGCAGTCCCGGAACCAGCGCCGGATCGTAGATCTGCACTTCGGGAACATGCGCACGCGCCAATACCGCGGCGGTACTCGCCCGCGATTTCGGCAGTCCGAGTGTCGCGCGTAGATCGTTGAGATAGCGCATGAACACCACGCGGCGCAGATTTTCCGCGAACATCCAGGTCGCCTTATTGACGGCCGCGGGCGGATTCCACCGCGGCGGCAGCACACCAGGAAACGGATAGGCGCTATTACTCCGGCACGGGAAATAATGGAGGCTGACCAGCGGAACCCCCATAGCCTCGGCAACCGAACTGGCCCGATCCTCGGTGACAGTACTCGCCACGATCAGATCCGCGCCCGTGCAAACGTCGATGACTTCCCGATTCATCTGCTGGGCGTAATCGGCCATTTGCCGGGCGACCAATTGCATGAGCCGCAGGGTGTTGCCCGCCGCCAACGCCCGCTGTCCCGCGTCGGAACTGTAGAGCCGCTGCACATCCGGTCCGCAGGCGACGGCGGCAAGTCCGGTGGCGGTAGCGAATTCGACCAGATTCGGCGGCGCACCGAGCAGCACATCATGCCCGCGGCGGCGCAGTTCGAGTCCCAAGGCCACGACGGGCTGGACATCACCGCGGGTTCCAGTGAGCGGAATCGCTATTTTCACGGCACTCTTTCGTATCGGGGCCCTGACGCCGACCGGATAGTCCACAGAATTAAGGGCTCCGTACGGCGGCGATGTGTCAGTACAGTGCCATTGTGCACATAGCGATGTTCATGGACTACCACCCGGCCACTCTCGGTGGAGTCCAGACCGCGGTCGCTTCGCTGTGCCGTGGGCTCGAACGCGCAGGTCACCGCGTCACGCTATTCGTCGGACCGCAGCCGGGCGCCGACGAGCTCCCGAATGTGGTGCCGCTGCGCGCCGCAGGTGGCCTCGCGGTGAACGGATTCCCGGTCGTGCTGCCGACCAAGCGCAACGCCCAACTCATCGACGCCGCCTTCGCCGCACGTGGCCCGATCGACCTCGTGCACACCCACACCACCTACGGCGTAGCCATCGCTGGCATGAAAGCCGCACGCCGACACCGTATTCCACTCATCCATACCGCCCAGAGCCGCGATGACGCGTTCATCGAGAACACCTCGCCCGCACCGTATCCGGCGGCGCTGGCCCTGCGTGCACTGCACGGCCGGTTCGTACCGCACGATCAGCAGATGCCGCACCGCGCCGAAAGTCGTGCGGCACGCCATGCCTGGTGGACGATCGTCGGTCAGGCCCAAGCCGCGGATCGGGTCATCGCGCCGACCCAGCACTTCGCTGACCAACTGCTCGCGCACGGGCTGACCCGGCCGCTTCGGGTGGTATCAAATGGTGTCGATGACGATCTCATCGAGAACAGCGGCGGCACACCGGCTGTCGAGCGCGCCGCCGACGCACCACTGCGGCTGATCTGGTGCGGGCGGCTATCGGCCGAGAAGCGGCTGCTCACCGCCATCGAGGCCATGCGGTATCTCGACGACTGCACTCTCGATATCTACGGTGACGGCGACCAGCGAGCCGAGGCGGCCGCCGCCATCGCCGAGTATCGACTCGTGGACCGAATCCGTCTGCACGGCAGGGCCACTCGAGCCGAATGCCTGGCCGCCATGTCCGAAGGCGACGCACTGCTGTTCCCCTCCCATGGTTTCGACACGCAGGGCATGGTCCTGCTGGAGGCGGTCGCGGTCGGCCTGCCCATCATCTACTGCGATCCCGATCTCGATGAATCGGTTCCACCCAGGGGCGGCATTCGCACCGCCGATCCATCGCCCGTCGCGATCGCCGCCAGCATCGCCGAGCTCAACGCCGATCGCTGGGCGCTCGCGGAAATGCGTCAGATCCTCGGCAAATACGGCGACTCGGTGCGTCAGTCCCAGCACATCGGGGCGGTGCTCGAAATCTATCGACAAGCCCGGGCCGACTCCGCACGGAGCCCAGAACTGGTCATGCCACAATCGCTTTCGGAGGTTCCTACCGCACCCGGTCAGCTGCCACTGGTCGGCCACAGCCTGCGGGCCCTGCGTGGCGCTCCGGGCTTCGTCACTTCGCTGGCCGATCTCGGCCCGATCGTGCGCCTGAAGTTCGGCCAGAAGACCGGATATCTGCTCACCACACCGGATCTCGTCCGCGAAGTCGGGCTCGGTGATGCCGAACTCAATCGGGATGATCTGCGCGAGGCCATCGAGGATGTCGCGGGCGGATCGGTCAATGTCTTGCGCGGTGATGAGCACAAGCTGCGGCGGCGCATGATCTCACCAGCGCTGCGACAGAGCCGCCTTGCCGAGTACACGCGGGCGGCGGCCGATATCGCCGAAACCTGGTCGGCTAGTCTGCCTTCGGGCGGTCAGGTGAATCTGATGGATGAGGCACACGGCCTGATCCTCGACACGGTTTCCTCGACGCTGTTCACCGCCGATTTCAGCGATGACGCACGACGTGAGATCCGCGACAGTGTGCCGTGGCTGCTCAGTCAGGTTATTCTGCGCACGGCGCTCCCTCCGCAGGTGCGCCGACTGCGGCTCATTTCGAACTGGCGCTGGCGCACAAAGGCCCGACACCTGCGCACCGCCATCGGTGCGGTCATCGTCGAATACCGCCGCCGCGATGAGGATTTCAACGATGTCGTGTCGGCGCTGATCCGGCACACCGACAGCGAGACCGGTGCGACTCTGTCCGATGAGCACATTATCGATGAGGCGATTCTCATGCTGGCCGGTGGCGTCGGCTCGATGGCATCACTGACCGGCTGGCTCTGGCACGAGGTCATGCGCCGCCCACAGATCGCCGAGCGCTTGTACGCCGAACTCGATTCCGTCGTCGGAGCGGGCCGGGTGCGCGCCGACCATCTCGGCGCACTTCCGTACCTGAAACAAGTTGTGGCGGAAACACTTCGCTTCTGGGGCCCATGGATCAGCGCGGGCACCGCCGACGGCGATGTCACCATCGGCGGACTGACTGTTCCCGACGGCACGGCAATCATGTTCTCCCCCTATCTGGTTCAGCACAATAAGCGCTATTACGCCGATCCGGAATCCTTCGACCCGGACCGCTGGTCGCCCGAACGCGCCGCCGATATCGATAAGAAGGCCAACCTCTCGTTCGGCGTCGGCCGTCGCCGCTGCCTCGGCGACCATTTCGCCATGATCGAAATCGGCCTCGCCGCCGCGGCGCTGCTGGCCCGCTGGCGGCCGACACCCGACCCGAACTACACGGTACGTGCCTCCAATCGAGACTTCGTCCTGTCGCCGTCGGCGCTGCCCGTTACGCTGCATCCACGGTGAACACTTGCTTGGAGTGCACTCCAGGTCGCTAGCGTGGGTCCATGAGCAAAGTTTGGTTCATCACCGGAGTGTCACGAGGATTCGGCCGTGAATGGGCACTCGCCGCGCTGGAACGCGGGGATCAGGTGGCCGGTACGGCGCGCGATACCAGCACACTCGACGATCTCGTCGCGAAATATCCGGACAGCTTCCTTCCGCTGCGTTTGGACGTCACCGACCGGGACGGCGATTTCACCGCGGTGCAGCAGGCCGCCGAGCGCTTCGGGCGGCTCGATATCGTGATCAACAATGCCGGCTACGGCCAGTTCGGCATGATCGAGGAGCTCAGTGAGGACGAGTTCCGCGCGCAGTTGGAAACCAATGTCTTCGGCGCACTGTGGGTCACCCAGGCGGCACTGCCGATCCTGCGAGCCCAGGGCAGCGGCCACATCGTCCAGGTGTCGAGCATCGGTGGCATCTCCGCCTTCCAGAACCTCGGCGCGTACCACGCGTCGAAGTGGGCGCTGGAGGGTTTCTCCCAGGCGCTCGCGCAGGAGGTCGCGCCCTTCGGCATCCACGTCACCCTGATCGAACCGGGTGGATTCGGCACCGACTGGGCGGGCCCCTCGTCGCGGCATGCCAGCCCGCTTCCCGCCTACGATGCGGCCAGGGCCGCCCGAGCCGCCCAGCGTTCGGCGGTGCGCCAGGGTGATCCGGCCGCGACTCGCGCCGCCATCCTCGCGGTCGTCGACGCGCCCGAGCCGCCGCTGCGCATTTTCCTCGGCGAGGTGCCATTGACCATCGCTACCGCGGACTACGAATCCCGCTTGGCGCTGTGGCGCGAATGGCAGCCCATTTCCGCTGCGGCACAAGGTGATTGAGGCAGATAGTTCGAGCACGACGCCGCCGGGGAAGTGGGGATGATGGTGGACCCGTCCCCGGCGGCGCCGACTATCCGAGACCGCGCCCTCGCTGGCCGACGGCGCGGGTACAGGTCGACAAAGGGAACGACCTGTCGCCTCCCCGCCGTCGGAGGAAGTCACGGACGCCTCCATGACCCCTCGATCGAAACCCGATGACGCATCAGCGAATTCAGACTGTACGACGCGACCACCCCAATACACCGCATTTTTCGAACGAATTAGGGACTGTGACGCACGCTACTCCGCACAATGACGCAGGTAGTCACCGAAATACGCGTACCCGTCCGGCATTCTCGGACTCCAGGTACGAAATCACCCCGGGAGCGGATCAGTAGTTGGCGTTCAGATAGTTGGCGGCATGGGTCGTCCACAGGACATCCGTGCCGGGCATAGTGTGTCCGGAGTACAGAACGTGCTGGCCATCCGGCCATGGCGTCAGATAGCCGATGACACCGTTGACCGCGGCCGCATAGCGATCGAGATTGCCGATCGGATCGTTCATCAGGAAGCGCAGCAACTCGGCGAAGATCAGCGGGCCGACATTGCCGATGCGGGCACCCTCGACGAACGAGAACGGCGAAATTCCGATATCGATGATCCGCAGCGGCGAGTCACCCGGTGACGCGGTGATGATATCGCCCGGATTCGCGTACTCCTTGACATCTAGTGCGGGCCAAGCGCCGTGTTCGCCGTGCAAGCCGTAAGTCGTTGCCGGACAGAGATTGCCGACCGACTGGCCGCGTTTGCGCAGCGGGTTGGCGATATTGACGGCAAAGGCGATTTCCAGGGGCGAGCCGTCGGTGTTCTTGTACTGACCCGACCGCACCCCCTCCAGGATCTTGCTCGCGCAGATACTTCCGAGCGAATAACTCAAAAGTCCGCAGACGTTCGGCGAGTCCTGAATCGCTTTGACCCCCGCCGCGACACCGAGCCGGATCGAGGTGTCCAGCGAAGGGCCCCACAGTTCCGGGCTCGGCCCCACCGAGGCGGGCCAATCCGGCTCGAAGGCGGTGAAACGGTCGGGATCGAGCAGTTTCGTGACATCGCGCAGCATCCCGGCGGGCGTCCCATTGGTATTCCGCGGTTCACCCGTGCCGCGGAGGGTGATGATATCGATCATCACCCTATGGTGAACCGATGACCGTCGCACCACCCGAGTAGCGAACTACCTCATTTCGCGCCGCCCTCGAGGCTGCCGAGCAGTACCCGAGCGATCCGATCCAGGTCGCGACGATCCTTCGCCGAGAGCACCGACAACATCCTGGTTTCGTTCTCGGTATGCGCGGTGACGACTTTGTCGATCAGCGTGCGGCCCGCGCCGGTGAGCGCGACCCGGATGGCGCGGCGATCCTGGGCATCCGCGATGCGCCGGACCAGCCCGGCCGACTCCAAGCGGTCGAGCCGTCCGGTCATTCCGGCGCGCGACATCATCAGCGTGTCAGCGAGCACCGACGGGTTCAATTCGAACGGCTCGCCCGAACGACGCAGTGCGGCAAGTACATCGAACTCCCCGCGCTGCAGGTCGTGCGCGATGAACACCGCCTCGATATCCCGCTGCGCGACCACAAGCAGTCGACCCAGGCGTCCGATCACGCCCATCGCCTCCAACTCGAGGTCCGGCCGCTCCCGGCGCCACTGCTCGACGATCGCATCCACCGGATCCCGTTCGATCTCACCCATAGACAAGATTCTATTCGCCGTAATATAGTTCGGTAGCGAATTATCAAGCAGCGAACCGTTGGGAGTACATCGTGAACGCCACCACCGACCGCACCTTCGCCATCCGCCAGCCGCAGGATGCCGAAACCCTCATCACCCCGTCGGTCACCATGCGCCTGCTCATCGACTCGAACGAGGCTGGCGGCGCGGTCAGCCACCTGGAGGTCACCATGGATAAGGGCGCCGACGGTGCGGCGCCGCACTACCACACCAAGTCGGACGAGCTGTTCTACGTCGCGGACGGCGAACTGCAGGTACTGGCCGGAGATAAGATCGTCACCGTGGGCGCGGGCGGGTCGATTGTGGTACCCAAGCTCATGCCGCACGCCTTCGGCGCCGCCCCCGACAGCCCCGCGCGAATCCTGATCGCACTCATGCCCGCGGTGGAACGCTTCGGCTACTTCCGTCTGCTCGACCGGCTGGTCAAGGGCGAGGCCAGCTTCGAAGATCTGGCGGCATCGCAGGAGGAATTCGACAACTGGTTCGTCGAATCCCCCGAATGGTGGGCCGAGCGCAACGCCAACCGGCACGAGTGGTGAAGCGACGCAGATCTTTCGAATCCGCGAGGAGGTCGACACGTTCGACGGTACTGTCGCAGCGCAGGGGCATACGCACCGAATGCACGGCCGCCAATCCCGGGCAATATCCACCGCGCAGCACCACTCGAAAGTAGCTCAATGGTTGCCGATGCCCATTCGGGCCTGCGCCGAAAATCTTTCGGCGCAAGCGCATCCCGAGCCTGTATTCGGTTTGCCAGCGGCGGTCAAATCTCGCGATCCGAACCGTGCGAGACCCCTTGCGCGATATGATCCAGTTCCCGCTCGGGGGTCCTGGCAAATCGCGAGCAGATCGGAGAGCTCACTATGACCGACGCAATCCACCTCCCCGGTACCGGGCCGGCGGGTGACCGCGTCCCCGCGTTGCAGGGACTGCTGGTGGCCGAGTCGGAACGAGATTTCACGGTCAAAGTGACCGAAGGAACCTGGACCTTCCGTCGCGACGATGTGCTGCGGGTCCTCGACTGGACCGAAGGCGCGACCGCCGAACGCGACGGCCGCCCCGTGCTGATGGATATCCGCCCCGGCGCCACCGCCGACTTCACCCGCCGCCTGCGAATCGACCTCGTCGACCGTCCGATGACGCTGGCCGAGGAACCCTCCGCGGCGCTGGGAGATGAAGCGCTGCAACAACTCACCGCATCTTGGGCCGACAGCCTGCAACTCGCGGAGTGCTCGGGCGCCAGCGGAGCGACCTTCACCTACTGCCAAACCAAATCGCTCGCGACAAGCGACGACGGCATAAACTGCGACAGTCTCGACTGAACAGGACTGCGCATGGCGGCGCGCCGGACAGGTTCGGTCCTCATCGTCTCCGAATCCGATGATCTGCACGGCACCGCGATGGCGGCGACGTTGCGAGAACACCACGGGCTCAGCCCGATTCAGCTCGACCTGCGCGACTTTCCGCGCGAATCCGGAAGTTTCCGGCTCGATCGGCACGGCACCGGGCGATCGCTGTCGCATGTGATCGGGCTCGACGACGTCCGCTCGGTCTGGTGGCGCAGACCACATCCCGCGCAGGTTCCGGCCGGTGTGCGCGCCTCGGACGACGCCTACCGCCAAGCCGAATGCGATGGCTTCATCCAGGGCCTGCTGTGGTCGATTCCCGCGTATTGGGTCAACGATCCCGGCGCCGACCGCACCGCGAGCCGCAAAATCGTGCAGTTGGAGACCGCGCGGCGAGCCGGTTTCGTGATACCGGAAACGCTCATCACCAACGATCCGGACGAGGCGCGCAGTTTCATCGAATCACGTACGGGCTCGGTGGTTTACAAGAGAACCGGCACCGGACGCGCCGAATTCGCCGAGACCCGAATCATCACCAAGGCCGACTTCGGGCGCCTCGCGGGCATCCGCTCCGCGCCGACCACCTTCCAGGACTACGTCGAGGCGCGGTGCGATCTGCGGGTGGTGTGGATGGACGGCGTCGAATGGGCGGTGCGCATCGACTCGCAGTCGGGGGTCGGGCGGGTCGATTCCCGGCTCGATACCACCGTCGACTTCGCACCGGAGCATCTGCCGGCCTCGGTCAGCAAGTCGCTGGCCACGCTCATGGGCGCACTCGGCCTGAGCTTCGGCGTGCTGGATCTACGGCTTGGCCTCGACGGCGAGTACTACTTCCTCGAGGTCAACCCCCAGGGCCAGTTCGCGTATCTGGAGATCAAGACGGGCCTGCCGATGTTCCGCAGCCTCGCCAACCTGCTGGTCAACGGCGACGCTGCGGTGCCGGGCTATTAGCGCGCTCGATCCCCCCGGGTGTCGGCGAAACCGATTCGCCGACACCGGGATTCAGATCCAGAACGCTACTGGCTCTTGCGGCGGTTCGCACCGCCGCGACTGCGGAGTTGCACGTGTGACTCCACCAGCACGTTATGGACGAAACCGTAGGAGCGGCCGGTCGACCGGGCCAGCGATCGGATGCTGGCTCCCGCCTCGTACTGCTTCTTCAGCTGGGTTTGCAAACGGTCGCGTGATTTCCCCGTGACGCGTGTGCCCTTACCCAGTGTGGCCTTGACTTGTGTGGGCCTGTCGCTCATGGCTTCCTCCGAGTCGCCGAGCCGCGTCATTCCAGGCTAGACACTCGGGAAGCTGTGATCAACGGGTCTTTGTGATGAATATCACCGACGACGCGATCCAAGGCAGTGAAAACCCACCCCCCGCAATGAAACTCCGACCGGACGGTCCGGATCAGGCCAGCTGAATCAGCTCCAAATACTCCGCCGACCAGTGGTCTTCCTGGCCGTCCGGCAGCAAGATCACCCGTTCCGGGGACAGCGCTTCGGCCGCACCCGGGTCGTGGGTGACCAGGACAACCGCGCCCGCATAGGTACGCAGCGCATCGAGGACCTGCTCACGCGAGATCGGGTCCAAGTTGTTGGTCGGCTCGTCGAGCAACAGCACATTCGCCGCCGAGGACACCAGCCCGGCCAGCGCCAGACGGGTCTTCTCACCGCCGGAGAGGGTGCCTGCGGGCTGTTCCAGCTGCGGTCCGGAGAACATGAACGCACCGAGCAGGCCACGCAGCTCCTGCTCCCCCGCGTCCGGTGCGGCGTGGCGGATGTTCTCCCACACCGTGGCCTGATCGTCGAGGGTGTCGTGTTCCTGGGCGAAGTAGCCGATCTTGAGGCCGTGACCGGGCACGAGACCGCCCGCCGTCGGCGTCTCCACCCCGGCGAGCAAGCGCAGCAGGGTGGTCTTACCCGCGCCGTTGAGGCCGAGTACGACGACGCGGCTGCCCCGGTCGATGGCCAGGTCGACGCCGGTGAAGATCTCCAGCGAGCCGTAGACCTTGGTCAGGTTCTCGGCCATCAGCGGCGTCTTACCGCAGGCCGCGGGCTCGGGGAATTTGATCCGCGCGACCTTGTCGGCCACCCGAACCTCGTCGAGTTCGGCCATCAAGCGATCCGCGCGCTTGGCCATGTTCTGTGCCGCAGTGGCTTTCGTGGCCTTGGCACCGAGTTTTGCGGCCTGGGCGCGCAGAGCGCTGGCCTTCTTCTCGGCATTGGCGCGTTCGCGACGACGACGCTGTTCATCGGTGGCACGCGCGTCCAGGTATTTCTGCCAGCCCATGTTGTAGACGTCGGCTTCCCCGCGCACTGCGTCCAGGAACCAGACCTTGTTCACCACATCGCCGAGTAGTTCGACATCGTGGCTGATCACGATCAGGCCACCGTCGTGGTTCTGCAGGAAGCCGCGCAACCAGGTGATGGAGTCGGCGTCGAGGTGGTTGGTCGGCTCGTCGAGCAGCAGGATGGTGTCCGAGCGTCCGCCGCTGCCATCGGAGGCGGCGAACAGGATGCGCGCCAACTCGATTCGGCGGCGCTGACCGCCGGAGAGCGTGCGCAGCGCTTGGCCGAGCACACGATCGGGCAGGCCGAGGCTATTGCAGATGCGCGCCGCTTCGCTCTCGGCCACATAGCCGCCGAGCGCCGAGAAGCGCTCCTCCAGCCGACCGTATTTGCGCACCGCCTTCTCGCGTTCGGCATCATCGACCACCTCGGCCATCAGCGCCTGCTGCTTTTCCATATCGCGCAGCAGGGTGTCCAGGCCGCGAGCGGAGAGCACCCGATCGCGCGCCAGCACATCCAGATTGCCCTCCCGCGGATCCTGCGGGAGATAACCGATATCACTGGAGCGCAAAATCTTTCCGGCGTAGGGCTCGCCCTCGCCCGCCAGGATGCGCAGCGTTGTGGTCTTGCCCGCGCCATTGCGTCCGACCAGTCCGATCCGGTCGCCGGCCTGCACCCGCAGCGCAGGCCCGGGGGCCGACAGCAGGGTGCGGACTCCGGCCCGGACCTCCAGGTCCGTCGCGGTGATCACAGGCTTCTCCTACGGGTATGTGGTGCTGGTCGGTTGCTGCTCGATTGTGCGACGCGGAGGCGCACAAGAACCACCGATTTTACCCGGCTCAGGAGGTGCTCCTTACACCCGCGAGCCAGGTGTGACCGCACTAACTCTCCGATCGGCGCTAGACCGACACCCCGGCCAGGCTCGACGCGATGCTGTTGGCATTCGCGACGCGCTGACCACGGGCCTCACCGGAGCTGCGTTCGTAGTACTGATCGAACGCTGCCGCCGCCGCACCTGGCGAGGTCGCCGATGTGAGATGACTGTACGCACCCGACTCACTGCCCTTCAGCTCGTGAATCATGAAATCGACTTGGAGACTCCAGTCGGTGACGGGCCGGTGCTGGGGGTCGCTCGCGGCGAAAGCCTCGAGATTCGCCCGTCGACCACCTTCCCACTGGCAGAGGCCGATGGCTCCTTCGCCTGGGTTGTAGGCACCGGTATCGAAACCGGATTCGACTTGCATGTTGCCCAAAATGCCCGCTGCTTGCGCCGGTGTGAAGCCCTTCTTCAGGAGGTACTGGTAGATTTCGCTGGCCGTCGCTTTCTTACCGCCACTGATCGGTT
Organism: Nocardia sp. NPDC050630; assembly: GCF_044457245.1. Taxonomy (NCBI): domain Bacteria; kingdom Bacillati; phylum Actinomycetota; class Actinomycetes; order Mycobacteriales; family Nocardiaceae; genus Nocardia; species Nocardia sp. NPDC050630. The sequence goes on along the minus strand of NZ_JBITGN010000001.1, from coordinate 858,917 downwards.
GAGCACTCGCGCGGTTGCCGAGACCTGCGGGTCCGCTGCTGTTGCGACTGTTTCCACCGCTACCGGTATAGGTGGGGAACTGGTTGCCGCTACCGATCGAATTCGGGGCGCTTCCGCTGTCGGTCGACTCCGGGTCGGTGATCTTTCCAGCGTGTTCGTCCAATGCGTTGTACGCATCCTTGACAGTCTTCGCCGTTTGGTCGACCTCTTTATCGATCTTGTCGATGGTGTTCATCTGCAACTCGATGCTGCGCGGCAATGGCACATCGGTCAGATTCGGCAGATTGTCGTAACTCAGCTCCTGCTTGACAGTGGCCACCAGGCTTTTTACTTCTTTGTTCACGGTGTTGGCTACGTCGGCCGATTCCGAGGCGATCTGGGCGATATTGCTGTCCAGCGAGTTCAGATCGTCTCGATATTTTGCGTCGTCGCTTTGTTTGGCATGGTATTTCGTGACGAGCTCGCCGGACTTCAGCTGCGACTCCCCTAGGCCCTTCAAATCCTCGACGGTAATCGACTTCGCCGAGCCGTCGCCCATCGCCTTCACCAACTTCGCCAGCGTCGTCTCTATGCGGCTGATGTAGGCGTTGACGATAGGCGCATCCGGGCGCGATGGCAGCGATGTATCGATAGATGTATCGCCAGCCATTGCTCCACACCTTCCGCCGAAACCCTGTCCGGCAGCGTAATCCGATGCACTCCGACGTCTGTGGTTCGTACTCCCGGCGCTGGGAACACCGAGCTCGAGCGCTGTCCGGCGTCCGCGGGTTCGACGATCCGGCTACTGCGGTAGCGTGCCATCACATGACGACCGATCTGTTGGGCAAGAGCGCACTCGTTTCCGGAGCCAGCCGGGGCATCGGCAAGGCCGTCGCGGCGGAACTGCTTCGGCGCGGCGCCAATGTGCTGATCACCGCCCGTAAGCCGGAGCCGCTGGAGGCGGCCGCCGCCGAACTGCGGGCGCTCGGTCATCCGGGCGAGGTCAGCACGCTGGCGGGCAATTCCGGTGATCCGGACAGCCGGGCCGCCGCGGTGGGTCGGGTGGTTTCGGAATTCGGCTCGTTGGACATCCTGATCAACAACACCGGCATCAATCCCGTCTACGGCTCGCTCATGGATGCCGATCTGGAGGCGGTGCGCAAGATCTTCGATGTCAATGTCGTCGCCGCACTCGGCTATATGCAGGAGGCATACCGGGCGTGGATGCGCGATCACGGCGGTGCGGTGGTGAACGTGGCCAGTGTTGCCGGGCTCCGCTCGACCGGAGTGATCGCGGCCTACGGCGCCTCCAAGGCCGCGCTGATCCGGCTCACCGACGAACTGGCCTGGCAGCTGGGTCCGAGTATCCGGGTGAACGCGGTGGCGCCGGGCGTGATCAAGACCAAGTTCGCCGATGCGCTGTACTCGGCGGATGAGGAGCGGGCCGCGAGCGTGTACCCGATGAAGCGACTCGGCACGCCCGAGGATGTGGCGCAGCTGATCGGATTCCTGGTTTCGGATGAAGCCAAGTGGATCACTGGTGAGACGATCCGCGTCGACGGCGGATTGCTCTCGACCGGCGGAATCTGAGACGCACCAGGGTAATCCGCTGAGCAACGGCGGAAACCAACTTTCCCAAGAACATCGATGGCCGTGCGGCGAATACCGCACGGCCATCGGCATTTCTACACCCGGGCGGGCTGGCGCAGGGCGTCCGGATCGGGCAGCGACGGCGCGGACGGTCCTTCGTCGAATCCGAAGCGCTCGTGCAGCTTTTCGAGCGGGCCGGGTGCCCACCAGTTCCAGTCGCCGAGCAGCTTCATCACCGCGGGCAGCAGGAAGCCGCGGACCAGGGTCGCATCGACCAGCACCGCCAACGGCAGACCGATGCCGAACGACTTCATGAAGGTGATATCCGAGGCCAGGAATCCCAAGAAAACCAAGGAGATCAGGACCGCCGCCGCGGTGACGATTCGACCGATCTTCTCCAGGCCATGGGCAACGGCGGATTCGTTCTTGCCGGTGCGTTCATATTCTTCGAGGATTCGCGACAGCAGGAATACCTGATAGTCCATGGCCAGACCGAAGGCGACACCGAAAAGCATGACCGGCACGGTCGGCGGCAGATCGCCGGTCACGGTGAAATCGAGCAGCCCGGACAGATGCCCGTCCTGGAAGATCCAGACCAGCGCGCCGAAGGTGGCGGTGAGGCTGAGTGCGCTGAGCACGATCGCGACCAGCGGCAGTACCACACTGCCGGTCAACAGGAACAGCACGACCAACATGATGATCACGACGTACGCCAGCGCCACGGGCAGGGCCGAGGTCACCGCGTCGAGGGAATCGGCGCTCGCGGCGGCGATACCGCCGACCAACCGCTGCGAGGGTGCGGGCACCGCGCGCAACTCCTTGGCCACCCGGTCCAGCAGCGCCGGATCGCTGGTATCCGGTGTCACCGAAAGATATGCGGCATCCTTGGTTTCGAACCGCGCGTGCTGTGCCGTGGCCGGGGTGAGCTGCCCGCCGTGGGCGTAGCTTCCGGTGGCGGTGTCGACGCGGCGGACATTGTCGACTTCGGAGAGCTTCCTGGCATAGGCGTCCAGGCCGGACTTGCCGTCGGGCAGCACCACGAAAAGTCCGTTGGTGTCGGTGGCGGCGAACTCACGCTGGATGGTCTCGGTGATCTGCCGGTTGTTCATCGACTCCGGCAATGCCCGCTCGTCCGGGAAGCCGAGTTTCACACCGAGGAACGGCGTCCCGAGCAGCAACAGGAGGGCCGCGACGGCCAGACCGATCGGCACCGGCTTGCGCATGACGAATACCGCGAGCCGATGCCAGAAACCCTCCCCCGGCGCGGGACGCTGTGGACGGAAGAACCAACCCAGTTGGCCACGATCGATGCGGCTACCGAGCAACAGCAGAATCGCGGGCAGCACCGTCAGCGATACCGTGGCAGCGATCGCCGCGACCGCCAGACCCGCATACCCCATGGAACGCACCGCGAGCAGCGGGAAGAACAGCAGTCCCGACAGCGCGACCGCGACCGTGACGGCCGAGAAGGCGACGGTGCGTCCGGCTGAACGCATGGTCGCCGCGACGGCCGGAGCGGTCGCGGCGCCTGCGGCCAATTCGTCGCGGTAGCGGCTGATGATCAGCAGGCTGTAATCGATCGCGAGACCGAGGCCGAGCAAAGTGGCCACATTGGTCGCGGTGGCGGCGAGATCGGTGAACAGGGTGATCAGCCACAGCGCGCCCATGGTGATCATCACGGTCACCGCGGCGATGACCAGCGGCAGGCTGGCCGCCACCAAACCGCCGAATACGAATAGCAAGGCGATCAGGGTGATCGGGAAGGCAATGGATTCGCCGAGGACAGCGTCGGTCTCGCTCTGCTGCACCGTTTCGTGCAACAACATCGCGTAACCGCCGACGCGCACCTGCACCGGGCCGTGCGTGCCGCCGTAGCGGTCCGCCAGACCCCCGACCTTCTGGTCGACCGCACCCTCCTCGCCGAGAATGCTCGCGACGATCAGCCCCGATTTACCATCGGCGCTGCGCAGCGCGGGCGAGGAGTCCATCCAATACGACATGACACCCGCGACGCCCGGCTCATCCTCGAGTTTCAGTGCCAATTTCACTGCGGCCGTAGCTGATTCGGGATCGTCAATCGAGGTGTCGGTGTGCACGAGCAGCACGAAGTTCGGCGGCGCCTGACCGAAGGTATCCCGCAGCATCTCGGTGGCCCGGCTGGATTCGCCGCCGGGATCGCTGTAGCCCCCGCCCTGCACCTTGTCGAACAACGTCGAGCTGAGCATTCCCATCACCAGCGCAAGCCCGACAAAGATGCCGAGAATCCATGTGCTGCGCCGCGTAGCGACTGCTTGCAGGTCGCTCGAAATGGTCAGCTTGGTCAGTCCGAACACCGCCACACCCTCATCACTCGTTAAGCCGCGCCGCGTTCGCTGTCCGACGAATCCACGACGTGCCCGGTTCGCACCTGCCTGGCCACCACCCGCATCGGCAGATACTTCGGATGCACCAGGGCGCCGATCACCGTCTCTTGCACCGCGATACCGGGCATCGGACGCAGGCGCCAGCGCCCGCCGATCGTAGCAACCTGTAGGGCAACCTCGGTGAGCGAGAACGCATTTCCGGGACACTGCCGGGTGCCCATACCGAACGGCAGGTACGCGCCCTTGGGCCGGGACTCCATTGCCGCAGGCAGCCAGCGGTCCGGGTCGAATTCATCGGGGTTCGGGAAGATGGCCGGATCCCGGTGCACCGCAACGGGACACACAAGCAACATGGCGCCCTTCGGCAACGCCTTGCCGCCGAGTTCATAGTTCGCGGGCACATCGCGAACGGTCAGCCACGGGGAGTACATGCGCAGGGTCTCTGTGACGATCCGCTTGGTCAGATCGAGCCGACCGAGATCGGCGAATTCGGCCGGGCGACCGCCGAGCACCGCATCGATCTCGGCGTGGAAAGCGGCTTCCAGCTCGGGATTTCGACCCAGCTCATGGAATACCCACGACAGCGTCATACCGGTTGCCTCGGTGCCACCGACCAGGAAGTTGATCAGCTCGTCGTGCACCTGGGCATCGGTGAGTGCGACACCGTCCTCATCGCGGGCCTTGATCAGGGTGTCGAGCAGGTCGCCGTGATCCAGATTCGGATCGGCCGCCAGATCCGCGCGGTAAGCGGCGATGATCTTGCTGGTCGCCGACTTCATACCGGCGACAAGGCCGTCGAAGTGACGGTTGCTGGGCAGTGGCAGCTTGTCGATCCAGGCCGGACGGGTGACGCGGCGGGCGAGCAGCGTCATGACCGGTGTGAGCATCTCGTGTATTTCCGCGCCGGTTTCCGCGCCGAGGTCGCCGCTGAACAGCGCCCCCGCGACGGTGCGCAGCGCGAGATCGTGCATCTCTGTATTGACGACCACCATTTGACCGTCGCGCCAGGCATCGGCCTGTTCGGCGCCCAGACGCGTCATCACGGTGGCGTACTGCGCGATGCGACCGCGAGCGAAAGCAGGGGCGATCATGCGACGTTCCCGCTTGTGCTGCGGACCCGACAAGACGGTGACGCCCGCGCCGAGCAGCGCCTGCGCCCGATCGATCATCGAACCCTGATCGGACAGCCCGACGAACGCCTCGCGGATCAGCTCCGGTTCGGTGACGACATAGGTGTCGTAGCCCGGAATCTTCACCCGCACCACGGGTCCGAGATCCGACAGCGTCTGCAGGAACCGATAGGGCCTGCGGGCGAGGCGGTGGGAATGTCCGATCAGGGGTAGGGCGCCCGGTGCGGTCGGCACCTCGGCGGTGCCGGTCGGGCGGCTGGCGAGTCGGGTGGTCATCATGCGAATCTCCTGAGCGTGCATCGACTTTCGCTCGACTGCGTGGCGTCGTCCGTCGGTCATCCGCGGGCGATGACGGCGTCGACGCCGCCGACCTGTCCGACCCAGTCGACGTAGGCGGTCAGTCCGTCGGTCAGCGAGACCGTCGGCGCGTAGCCGAAATCCCGGGTGGCGGCGCTGGTGTCGTAGGTGCTGGAGACGGTCAGCGCCGCGGTGGTCCAACTTGACAGCGGCGGCGCGTAGCGCTCCCTGATCGCGGGAACCCGCCATATGGTGTCGAAAACCGCGATGGCGGCGTCGAAAACCGGTTTCGGGATGGTGCGGGTGGGTGGCGTCAGGTCCAGCGAGACGGCGAGATCCTTGACGAACTTCCATAGGTCGACGTCTTCGGGATCGGCGAGGAAGTAGGCATTGCCCGCGACCTGATCCGAGCGCGCCGCCTGCAGACAAGCCTGCGCGGCATGTTCACAATAGGTGATCGACACCAAGACGTTCTTGCCGCCGGAGAGGTCGGGCAGCTTGCCGGATTTCAACTTTCGTAGCAGCAGCGTCATCCAGCCCGAGGAACGCGGTCCCCAGATCATCCGCGGTCGCAGCGCGCAGGTCACGAAATCGGCGGTGTTGCTGGCCAGTACGAGCTGTTCGGCGGCGGCCTTGGTTTCCACGTACAGACTCTTCGGAGCACTCACGTACGGCTCGGATTCGTCGATGCCGAAGCGGTCGGTGTCATAGGAGGTCGCCACCGAGGGGCTGCTGACGAAGACGAACCGGCCGACACCGGCCTGCTGGGCGGCCTGCATCAGCCGCCGGGTGCCCTCGACATTGGCCTCCCAGAACTGCGCGCGGCCGCCGACCTCGGCGACCAGCCCGGCGCTGTGATAGACCACATCTACGCCCTTACACGCGGTGATCAGCGATTCGTAGTCTCCGAGATCGCCTGCCACCGTTTCGAGTTCGGGCACCGTCGACAGGTAGCCGAGATTGCTCGACGGCCGGACGATGGCGCGCACCTCATCGCCCGCGGCCACCGCGGCGTCGACGATATGACTGCCGAGGAATCCGGTTGCTCCGGTGACCAATGCCTTCATCGCGTCATACTCTTTCCGGCCCATACGGCCAATTCCTCGCGCCCGATCTTGGCGTTGTGCCGGATGTCGACCGGAAATCCGGGATGGGCGCGAAACACCTTGATCGGCCTGGTGAATTCGCGCTCGCGCGCGATCGACCACAGCTCCCGCTGCACCCGCGGAATCTCGGATTCCGCAACCCCGGACCGCAATTCGAAGCACAGCACCGGGATCTGCGCACCCGCCTCGCCGACACCGACGAGCGCGGTGCGGTGCACATCCGGATGGGTGTTGAAGATCTGCTCGCACTGCACGGTGAACAGGTCACCGGCCGCGGTGCGGACCCGCTGGGCCGAGCGGCCGCAGAACCACAGCCGACCGGAGTCGTCCTGCCAGGCCAGATCGCCGACGCGATGCCAGCGGCGCACAGTGCCGTCCGGTCGTGTCTCGTCGATCTTGTTGCGGGCATCGGCGGCCGGGTTGCGGTGATAGGCGCTGCTGACTTGCGCACCGGTGGCGACGATTTCGCCGATCTGCCCCTGCGGTAGCACGAGACCGTCATGCCAGGCGGGAATGTCGTCATCGGAGATGGCGATGATTCGCACCCGTGTATCACCGTCGGATTCCGCGATCGGGCGCCCGACGCACGTGCCCGCGCCTTCTGCGGTCTGCTTGCGGGTTTCGTCGAGTTCGGACCACTCGAGGGTGGTCAGCGGCAATGCCTCGGTGGCGCCGTAGGTGGTGAAGACGCGTGCCGACTCACCGAGCGCGGCTCTAACACCTTCCAGCGCATCGAGATTCGCGGGCGCACCCATCGAGATCACCCGGACCAAACTCGGCAGCCTGGTCCCGGTTCTGCTCAGGTATTCGCCGAGCGGACCGAGCAGCGCGGGCGATGCGGTGACATCCGTGGCCTGGAAACTCTGGACCACATCGGTGAGCAATGCTGGATCTGCCTTGGACACCCGCACCGGATCGACGGGCCCGAGCACCACATGCGCACCCTGCAGCAAATCGAAGATACCGAACAGCGGCACCGAGGTGAGCGAGACGAAACCTGTTGGACGACCATGCAATTGCTCGATCACCCGCAGCGAGGCAGCGAATCCGGCCCTGGTGAACTCCACTCCCTTGGCTGGTCCGGTACTGCCGGTGGTGAAGGCGATCATCAACAGATCGTCGGGCGCATGGGCCAATTCGGGTGCGACGGCACCGGCCGTCTGCCGCATGGCGAGCAACGTGTGCCCACCCCAGAACGAGCGTCCGGCCGTCACATGCAGCCGCACCGAAGCGAAGGTGCGCCGCGCCACCAACCGCACCAGATGCGCCAGCGGTATGCCGATGAACGCCTCCGCACCGACACTGCGAAAGCAATGCAGCATGCGGCGAACGCCCATACCCGGATCCACCACCACCGGTACCGCACCGACCCGGAACAGCGCGAAGATCACCGCGAACAGATCGGGATCGGGTTCGACCATGACAATGGTCTTGACACCCTTGCTGATTCCGATTCGTTCGAATGCGGCGGCATAGGCCTCGACCCGCGCGCCGAGTTCGGCGAAGGTCAGCACCGAGAAGTCGAGATCCGTTGCGCGCTGGGCACGTTCTGGATGCGCCACCGTCGGATAGCTGATGGCGGGCAGGTCGGCGCGCTGTCGGATCTGGTGCTCCAGCAGCGCGCTCAGATCCGCGATCTCCTGACTCACCCCGCACCGCCCGCGGGCACGGTGTAGCTCACGCAGCCCGCGATCGGACCCGATCCGGCGGCGACCAGGAGCAATTCGTCACCGGCCGACAGCTCACCGGCCTCGAGCAACTGGTGGTAGCCGATGATCAAGCCCGAGCTACCCCCGTCCAGTTCGCCTTTCGCTGCCTGATGCGTTCGGGCGAAACCGAATTCGCTCGCCAGGGTGGCCGCGAACTCGGGCACCGGATTATTGGTGACCAGCACACGCTGCCGCTCGCGACGTTCGGCGAGATACGAACGAACGGCGGCAAACGCCGCGCCACTGACCAATTCGGCGTAGTCGTCGGCGACATCGATGGTGATCGAGCGCTGGCCGTCGTTCCCCATAGACTTCAGATCGAGGTACCCGGCGACACCGGGATGGGTGCCGACCGCGCGCGGCAGCGGCGCCGGAATGTGCACGCGATCGAAGCCGGTGCCCTCATCGATCCCCTTGGTTACCAGCAATGCGGCACCGACCGCGGCATAGCGGAAGTCGGCCGGCGCGTGTGCGATGCCACCCGGGTGAGCATCGCTGCTGACGATCAGTACCCGCTCGACGGTGCCGTTCTCCAGCAGCCCACCCGCGGCCTGCAATGCGTTGAGTACGCCGCACGCCCCGTTGCGCAGATCGAGCGAGAAACCAGCCCGTGAGGAGCCGACCTGGTAGTCCAGATGCATCCCCAATTCCTTCTGGATAAGGGCGGCATTGGACGGTTCGACGATATTGCTGTCACGGTAGACGCCGACATTGATCAGCACGTCGATATCGTTCGGCTCGACACCCGCGCCGGAGAGGCACTCAGCGGCCGCCCGCACGGCATGGTCGATGGAACCAAGGGTGGGGTCGGCGCTGACGGCGGACCGCCGAATAATGAACGTCATATCATCCCACCAATGCACTGATAGTTGCCGAAAGGACACCGAAGACCATTCCGGAGGCGGTCGGCACGAAACAGATCTTGGACCCCTTCGGGAGCTCGCCTCGGGAAATGTAGTCGTGCAGTACCAGGAAATGCGTACTCGCCCCGGTGTTGCCATACTTTTCGACGGTCGCCAACCGTGGCGGCAGCTCGGTGCCGTGAATCTTGCTGCCGGATTCGGCTAGTTTCTCCGTGAATCCGACGCCGAGCTGATGGAACACGATGAAGTCGAACTTCTCATCGGCGAATGTGGTTCCGCGCTTTGCGAGGATATCGCGGTGGAATTTCGCCCATGTTTCCCGGCGCGGCGCGGCCTGCATGGTGAGATTGTCGGTCAACATGATCATGTTCTCGCTGGCATCGCTCGGTTTGGCGATGCACAATGGCGAATACTCGGCGCACGTTGTCAGATCGACGTAGTGCAGCACGTCTTCCTCGTCGACCGCGGGGTCGAGGATGACCGCGACCGCGGCATCCGCGAGAGTGAGTGCGGCGAACTGTGGATCGCGCGCATCGACGGCTTCGGCTAGTGCGCCTTCGGTTACCGGCGAGATCACCTCGGGCGTGACGACCATGCCATTGCGCACCACACCGGCGCGAATCAGATTGTCCAGCAGATAGATTCCCGTCATAGTGCCGCCGCAGGCATTCGCCACGTCATAGCCGGAGGCATTGACCGCGCCGATGCGCCGGGCGATCTCCTGGGCTGCCGACGGCTCGAACACCATATGGAATCCATCGTGCACGGTGGTGCCGCCGCAGATGATGATATCCAGTTCAGCGGCGCCCAAACCGGACTTCGCCAGCGCATCCTGTGCGGCCCGCGCACCAAGGGTCAGGGTGTCCTCGCTGGTGCGGTCGACCATGTAGCGATGACCGATGCCAGTAATTCGCTCGACGTCGAAATCGCCGCCGCTCGTCATCCGACTCAGTACTTCCGAAGTGGTGTATTCGCCGGCCGGGAGGGCGGCGCCAAGGGCGCGTAATCGGGAAGAATTCACCGTAGCGGTCCTTTCGAAGGAGACGGGCAGCACGAACTCCCCGGCTGGCACGACAATGGCCGCGGGCAGACGATGCGGGAATTCCGTTCACAGGATCGAGGGAACGGAAAGTTCCGAAATCAACATTGATTTCGGCAATCGGATCCGAATTGCCCGACCCTGGGCAATTCGTTCGACAGCGCCGAGCATACGGCGTACAGGACATGGTGACCAGCCGGACGACGACACGGCGCTACTGGCGAGTCACATCGTTGCTGGAAAAGCGAGATCTGACATGATCGCATTATGAAGAATGTCACCGTCGATATCCGTGAACTATCACAGCGCAACGGTGACGACAGTAAGCTCCGCACGACCGACCAACCGCGCCGACCACGAAGGGCCCACCCTGCACACCACCGAACTCGCTGCGCCACACCAACATCCACGTTCCGTATGGGATATGCGATGAGCGTGGACCTCATCGTCTGTGGGCTCGGCCCCGCCGGTCGCGCACTCGCACATCGCTGTCTCGCACACGGAATGTCCGTCACCGCAATCGATCCGGTGCCTGATCGCCGCTGGTCGGCGACGTATGCGGGCTGGCACGACGAGCTGCCGGGATGGCTGGATCCGTCGGTTATCGCCACCACCGTGGCGCATCCGACGGCCTGGGGCACCAGACCGCATCGACTCGACCGAACCTATATCGTCTTCGACTCCGCGCGGTTGCGGGATGCACTGAATCTCGACGGCGCACAAATAGTTACCGATCGCGTTGTCGAAATTCGGCACAACACAGTGACTTTGGCTTCGGAAACAAAAATCAGCGGCAAACGTGTTATCGACGCACGAGGAATTCACCGCTCCCCCGCACTCGCCGAGCAAACCGCGTACGGCGTAATCGTGGAACGTGACGCCGACAGCACACCTCTGTTCATGGACTGGCGCGCTGACAACGGCGCGGAACCCGGTGCGCCACGGTCGTTTCTGTACGCGGTGCCGTTGAGCGCGGAGACGATGTTGCTGGAGGAGACCTGCCTCGCCGGTCGCCCCGCCCTCGACACCGCCGTGCTGTGCGACCGACTGCACCACCGGTTGCGTTCGCGCGGAATCGAACTCACCGGGACCGAGCCTGTGGAACGCGTACGGTTCCCGGTGCAGGGCGGCCGCCCCGGACGGCGGCGGTTCGGCGCGGCGGGTGCATTCACCCATCCCGCAACGGGATACAGCGTCATCGCATCCCTCGCCGCCGCCGACACCGTCGCTCTCGATTCGTCGGCATGGCCCGCTCAGGCGCGAGCGGTATACGCGTTGCGGTCCGCGGGCCTGCGCGCGCTGCTCGCGCTACCGCCCGACGACCTCCCTGTGTTCTTCGATGCCTTCTTCACCCTGCCGCCGCGAATGCAACGGGCCTATCTCTCGGGCCGCACCGATCTCGGCGGCACCGTCGCCGCCATGCGCACCCTCTTCGTCGCCCTGCCCGCACCACTGCGTCGGCGCGTCGCGACCGCGACACTCGGGATTCCGATTCGCTCGCCTATTCGAATGGGTTCGTCCATGATGGAGTAATGGCACGAGCTATCTGGAAGGGCTCGATTGCGTTCGGGCTGGTAAACGTCCCTGTCAAGGTGTATACGGCCACCGAGGACCACGACATTCGGTTCCACCAGGTGCATGCCAAGGACGGCGGGCGGATCAAATACGACCGCGTCTGCACGGTCTGCGGCAAGTCCGTGCAGTACGCCGATATCGATAAGGCCTATGAATCCCCGGAGGGTGACAAGGTCATCTTGACCGACGAGGACTTCTCGAAGCTGCCCGCCGCCGAGAAGCATGAGATTCCGGTGCTGCAGTTCGTTCCCAACGACCAGATCGACCCGATCCTGTTCGAGAAGAGCTACTACCTCGAACCCGACTCGAACACGCCCAAGGCCTACGTGCTGCTGGCGACGACGCTCGAGCGCATCGATCGGACCGCGCTCGTGCATTTCACGCTCCGACAGAAGACCCGCCTCTCGGCGCTGCGAGTACGCGACGGTGTACTGGTGCTTCAGACGCTCCTGTGGCCCGATGAGGTCCGCTCCGTCGATTTCGAATCCCTGGACGGTGTCGCCGAGCCGAAGCCGCAGGAGATCAAGATGGCCGAGACGCTGGTGGAGACCATGTCCGACGACTTCGATCCCGAGCAATACACCGACGAGTACCAGATCGAGCTGCAGAAGGTGCTCGACGAGGCCATCGCCAGCGGCACCGGGAAGGTGGTCAGTCAGCCCGAGGAGGCGCCCGCCGCGATGGACGCGGAGGTCGTCGACCTGGTAGCCGCACTGCAACGCAGTCTGGAGGCCAGTGGGCGGCGGACTGCGGAGAGTTCGGGCAAGGCCGCCGCCAAGCCCAAGGCAAAGGCGGCACCGGCGAAGAAGGCCACCAAGACCGCAGCCAAGAAGACCGCCGCCAAGCCCGCCAAGAAGACCGCGAAGAAGGCGGCGGCCCGCAAGGGCGCATAATCGCCCGCCGCCTCGTCGATATCTGTTCGGAGGCGCTGTTCGCTCGCGATGCCAGGCGCGTCGTCACCAATATCGCGCAGCGCGATGCCGCCTCGGCGGCGCTGATGAGCCGCAAGGGTTCCTCCCCGCCGCATCGGTGACGCTGTTCGTCCGTCCTTTCGGAATGAGCCCCGAGGACGCCGCCCTGCCCGCGGCGGCGCCGGGCACCCAGCGGGGCGCTGATCCGCCGCGGCCGATTGGCCGATGCGGGCGCCCGCTAGCCCGGATCAGAACATGCCGTGCGGGAGCTGGTCGGCGTCGGGCACCGGTTGTACGACATCCCAGTGCTCGGTGATCACGCCGTCGACCAGCCGCCAGATATCCACCACCGCCACGCCACGATCATCGTCGGGCGCGATCATGTGGTAATGCACGACGGCGTATTCGGCATCGGTGATGACCCGTTTGATGTCGAGTCGGGCGGTGGCCACGGGTGCGTTCGCGGTGAACTCGATGAAGGCGTCTCGGCCGGACGGATTGCCCGGACTGTGCTCGATGAAGTTCTCGTGCAAGAGGTTTCGCAGTATTTCGATATTGCCCCGACTGAATTCGGCGAGGCCGTGCAGTAGGAGATCCTTATTGCGGGTTGCCAGGTTGTTCGTCATGCCGGTTACCGTCCCAAGAGCGTGGTAAGCCTGTCCATTACCCGACATGTAATGGCGGCGCCCCACCCGGCGTGGCGATACTGGCCGGGTGAATAGCGAACGACCCGTCGGGGCGCTGTTGCGCGAGTGGCGGCTGCGGCGCCGGCTCAGTCAGCTCGATTTATCCGTGCAATCGGGCATTTCGACACGGCATGTGAGTTTCGTGGAGAACGGGCGCACCATTCCCAGCCCGGCGATGGTCGAGCGGTTCGCCGAACATCTGGACATCCCGCTGCGTGAACGCAACCGGCTGCTGGTCGCGGCCGGGTATGCGCCGACATACCAGCATCGCGCACTCGACGATCCGGATCTTGTGCAGGCGCGGACCGCGGTCCGGCGGGTACTCGATGCCCACGAACCGTTTCCGGCGCTTGCCATCGATCGACAGTGGAATCTGTTGTTCGCCAATACGGCGGCGGACGTGTTCTTCGAGGGCGTGGCCGCGGAACTGCTGGAGCCACCGATCAACATGATGCGAATCGGTCTGCATCCCAAGGGATTCGCGCCGCGTGTGCGGAATATCGAACAGGTGCGTGGGTTCCTGCTGCCACGCCTCGCGCGGCAGGCGGAACTGTCCGGCGACCCCGTATTGGCAGCGCTGCACAGGGAACTGAGTGCGTTCACATCGGAAGGCGTTTTTCCGCAGGTCGATCCGTCCGAGGTAGCGCTGCCGATCCAGCTCGAGCATCGCGGCACCCAGCTGTCGCTGTTCAACACAATCATGCGGTTCGGCGCCGCCTTCGATGTGACGCTCGACGAGATCGCCATCGAGTCCTACTTTCCCGCCGATCAAACCACCAGCGCATACCTGCACGCGCTCGCCAGGTGATCTTCAGGACTCGGCGGCCCGCGCTTTGCCTTCCTCGAAGAAGTCGAGCAGGGCGGCAGCGTTGTCGACCTCCTCGCGCGCACGCACCGCGCCGAACGGGGCATTCCAGAATTCGCCGGTGCGCGGTGTCCACGGGCCGACATAGGCGTACGGTCCCGGATGCACCGAATCTCCGGGCGACACACCGTAATTGACCTCATTGACGGTGCTCGACAGATCGAAATGCTCCGGCCACAGCACCGGGATGACATCGGGCGCCGTGCAGCGCAGCGTCGAATCCCCGAGCGCGAACCAGTCCGCGATGATGCGCGCGGCCTCTGGATCGACAGCGAGCTGATCACCGGGGTCGACTCCGGTGGTGTCGGCGTAGACAGCGGCCGGCGACTCGGGTTGGAAGCCCGCGGTGGCGGCGACCTTGTCGAAGGTGCCCGCGAGCGCGACCCGGCCTTCCGGCCACACCAGATCGGTGCCGACCACCGACACCGGCCACTGCGCACCACCGAAACCACCGTGCACCACCCGTAGTCGGATGGTCCCGTACCGCCGATATTGTGGGCCCGCGATCAACAACTCCCCCACCGCGTGCAGCGCGAGCCGGGTGTCCTGATAGGTGATGTCGTCCACTCGGAAATCATCGCCGCTGCGGCCCGCTCGCGCTGCCGAATCGCGCCAGCGAAATCAGCGGGGGACGGTGATGACCAGCGGATCTCGGCGGTGCAGGCTGCTCATGCAGCTGGATTCGAACCACTCGCCGATGTGCTGACCGGGTTCGATGTCGCCTGAACTGTTCGGCCGCATACGCGGCGCCCGGCCGACAGCGGCATCGGGGCGACCGGGATCAGCGCACCTTCGTCGGCGCGCATGCCCCGGGCGTCGGGTGCGGGCAGCAGATCGCCCTGGGCCGAGTGCCGTGGCCCAGCCGATATGGGCTCATCATCAAGGGCGTGCCGACCATCTGGCTCAGGAAGGGCTGTCTCATCCCGGCCCGCATGGCGAGATCAGCAAATTCTGATTGCTGTCGCTTATCATCGATATGTTGTCGAGGGAAGGACACGGTAGTGGAATTCCGAGTGCCGGTCATCGATATCTCGCCCTACGTCGGCGATGGTTCCGCGGCCGAGCGGCGGGCCGTCGCCCGCGAAATCGACACCGCCGCAAGCACCGTCGGCTTCATGCAGATCACGGGCCACGCCATCCCACAGCCGGTGCTGGACGACTTCGCGTCCGCTATCGACAGTTTCTTCGAACTCGACCCAGCGATAAAGCAGGGCTATCGCACTCCGCCCGAAATCAATCGTGGCTACTCCCCGCCCAAGAGCGAGAGCCTCAGCCTGAGCCTCGGCGTCACATCCGCCACCCGCATGAACGATTATTTCGAGGCCTTCAATGTGGGCATCCCGGCGGCCGCCTATCCGGAGGTCGAGTTGTCCGCGAGCGACTATGCCGAAAATCTCTGGCCGACAGAGGTTCCCGGCTTCCGCTTACCCGTGGAGACCTATTTCGCGCACGCCGCCCGCATCGCTCGGACCCTCACGAGCATCTTCGCCGACGCCCTCGAGCTGCCTCCGGGCTACTTCACCCGGTTCACCGACCATTCCCTCGACGTCCTGCGGATGAACAACTACGCGTTGCCGCCCGGCACCGTGCAGCTGGACGGCGAACTCACTGGTATGGGCGAACACACCGACTACGGCATCGTCACCGTCTTGTGGGCGGATCAGGTCCCCGGCCTTCAGGTTGTCGGCGCCGATAACCGGTGGCACGATGTGCAGCCCGCCGACAATGCCCTGCTGGTCAATCTCGGCGATGTGATGGCGCGTTGGACCAACGAACGCTGGCTGTCCACTCTGCATCGGGTCATGCCACCGATCACCGACGGCACCATCCAAAGACGCCGCAGCGCAGCGCTTTTCCACGACGGCAATCCGGATGCCGTCATCGAAACGCTGCCCTCCTGTCTCGGCGAGGGCCGCAAATACGCCCCGATCACCGTCGCCGAGCACCTGCGCACGAAACTCGCCGGTTCTCGTGCCCTGCAACCCAATACCAATGCCACCTGGGAGGCGTCACGAGCCCTCGCGGTGGCAGGCACCGAACATCCCAAGGAGTGAGCGCGCCACTCACTTGCGGAATTCGGTCTCCAACTCTGCCAGCGTGGCTTGCAGATCTGCCGCAGTATTCGTCTTGAAGATGCCCTGGAATCCGGCCTCCGCCCGAATGGCCGCCTCCACCTCGGGATCGTGGTAGAGCTGCACCAGCGCGAGCAGTTTCGGGTTGTCCTTGTCTTCGGCGCGGGCGGCGAAGATATTGATGTACTGCTGGAGTTCCGGGCGTTCCGGATCATCGGTGAAGATGGTCTCGTTCTTGGTGAGACCCGCGGGGCGGGCGAAGGTGTCGTCGACGAATGCGGCGTCGACACTCTCGAGGGATTGCGCGGTCAGCGTCGGATCGATGGTCTTCAGCGTCACCCGCGACGCCTCGGTGTCCACATCCTCGATCTTCGAATTCCAGCTCGCACCGCCCTTCAGCACGATCAGTCCGGCGGCGGCCAAGCCGAGCAGCGGGCGGACCTGGTTGGCGGGGTTGTTGCTCAAGGTGATCTGGCCGCCCTTGGGGATCTCCGCGACCGACTTGTGCTTGCGCGAGTACAGCGTGAGCGGGTAGATCTCGGTCGCGCCGATGGGCACCAGGGTGTCGTTGTTGCGGACGTTGTAGTTGGCCAGATACCGCACGTGTTGGAACTTGTTGAGATCGAGGCGGCGTTGTGCCAGTGCGGGATTCGGCTGGTTGTAGTCGGTGAAGTTGACGAATTCGACGTCGATACCTTGTTCGGCGGCCTTTTTCTTGTAGACATCCCAATGCGGCAGCGAGATGTCGTTCACACCGATGCGCACGACATCGTCGTGGTGCTCCCGACCGCACCCGCCACCGCCGGCCGCCAGGGCGAGAGGCAGGAGAATCATCAGAACACGGCGCAGCAATCGCATTACCAGCAACCTAGACGCTCGTCCAGCTAGTTGCCAGGGTTTCGCTCAGCACAATCCAAACCGTTGTCCGCCTGCTGGACGCATCGCTTGGATTACCGGGTTCATATTGCGACAAGCATTCGGGAGCACGAGTGAAATTCCATCGGGTACTGGCGATCCCGGTCCTGGTAGCCACCGCGGCCCTCACCCTGACGGCGTGCGGCAACAACGACAAGGCTTCCTCCGACAACGTAGTGCGCATCGGCACCACCGACAAGGACCACGCCTGGGACGTCTTCGAGGAGAAGGCCAAGGCGCAGGGCATCAACTTGCGAATCACCAACTTCTCCGATTACAAGCAGCCGAATCTCGCACTGTCACAAAAGCAGATCGATCTCAATCTGTTCCAGCATCTGCAGTTCCTCGGCGCCTACAACGTCGCCAATAACGACACCCTGACGCCGATCGCCGCCACCTACATCGTGCCGCTCGGGCTCTACTCCAAGAAGCACAAGTCGCTCGCGGATCTGCCGCAGGGCGCCGAGATCGCGATCCCGAACGATCCGACCAATCAGGCGCGGGCGCTGTTCGTGCTGCAAGCTGCCGGTTTGCTGAAGCTCTCCGGCGACAGCAAAGCGCCGACGCCCGCGGATATCGATAAGGGCGCATCCAAGGTCAAGGTGACCCCGGTCGACGCGGCGCAGACCGCGCTCTCGCTGGCCTCTGTCGACGGATCGATCATCAACAACACCTTCCTCGATCGCTCCGGCATCGACCCCAATTCGGCGCTCTACAAGGATGATCCGAAGAATCCGGCGGCCGAGCCGTACATCAATGTCGTGGTGTCCAGGGCCGAGGACAAGAACAACGAGCTGTATCAGAAGGTGGCCCAGCTCTGGCACGATCCGCAGGTGCAGCAGGCACACGCCGAGGTCACCAAGAACACCGCGGTCGAAGTGAAGCGCAGCGGTCCCGAGCTGGAGCAGATCCTGGCCAGGGTGCAGCAGACCATCAAAGACGGCAAGTGAGCGAGCAGCAGGTTCCCGCGGTCGAATTCCGCTCGGTCACCAAGGTTTTCGGCAAGGGGACGGATAAGCAGGTCGCGCTCGACGATATCGATCTGCGTATCGAGCAGGGCGAAATCTTCGGTGTGATCGGCTATTCCGGTGCGGGCAAGAGCACGCTGGTCCGGCTGATCAACGCGCTGGAAAAGCCGACAACCGGCACCATCGAGGTCTCCGGCACACCCATCACGGGTGTGCGGGAGGCGCAGGTGCGCCGCATCCGCCGAGATATCGGGATGGTGTTCCAGCAGTTCAACCTGTTCCGGTCGCGCACGGCCGCAGGCAATATCGAGTATCCGCTGAAGGTCGCGGGCTGGAAGCGCGCCGAACGCAAGGCACGGGTCAAGGAGCTGCTCGAGTTCGTCGGGCTCGAGGATAAGGCCCGCAGCTATCCTGATCAGCTCTCGGGCGGTCAGAAGCAGCGAGTCGGCATCGCCCGGGCGCTGGCAACCTCGCCGTCGCTGCTGCTCGCCGACGAATCGACCTCGGCGCTGGATCCGGAGACCACCGGTGAGGTGCTGCGACTGCTGAAGAAGATCAATCGCGAACTCGGCGTCACCATTGTGGTGATCACGCACGAGATGGATGTGATCCGCGCGGTGGCTGATCGCGTCGCGGTGCTGGCGGAGGGCAAGATCGTCGAATTGGCCAGCACATTCGAGGTTTTCGCGACCCCGCAGGCGATGCCGACGCAGTCGTTCGTGGAAACCGTGCTGCACAATCGGCCCGATGCCGAAGAACTGCGGCGCCTCGGTGAGCTGCACGGTGGGCGGTTGGTCACCGTGGATATCGATGACAAGCGCGGGATCGGTGCGGCGCTGGCCGCGGCCGCGCGTGCGGGTGTCGAGTTCGAAGTGGTGTACGGCGGAGTGAGTACGTTGCAGGACAAGACATTCGGCAGCGTCACGCTGGCATTGCATGGATCGGATGACGATGTGGACAAGGTGGTCGAAACGTTCGATCACCGGGTCGGTGGATAGGGGGACTCGTGCATACGGATTGGGACAAACTCCGGCCGGTACTGACCGAGGCCATCGGCACCACCATCTATCTGGTGCTGCTCACCTTCGTGGTCGGCGGATTGATCGGGCTGTTCCTCGGCACCGCCCTCTACACCACCCGCAAGGGCGGACTGCTCGCGAATGCGCCGATCAATGTGCTGCTCAATGTGGTGGTGAATGTGGTCCGGCCGATTCCGTTCATCATCCTGCTGGCGGCACTCGGCCCGGTCACCCTCGAAGTGGTCGGGACGACGATCGGTACAGAGGCCGCGGCCTTCGTCATGATCGTGGCGGCATCCTTCGGTATCGCCCGCATCGTGGAGCAGAATCTGGTCACGGTGGATCCGGGCGTGATCGAGGCGGCCAGGGCCGTCGGCGCCGGTCCGCTGCGGATCATCCTGACACTGCTGATCCCGGAAGCGTTGGGGCCCTTGGTGCTCGGCTACACCTTCGTGGTGATCGCCATCGTCGATATGTCCGCCATGGCGGGCACGGTAGGCGGCGGTGGGCTGGGTGATTTCGCGCTGGTCTACGGGTATCAGCGCTTCGACTGGCAGGTCACGCTGGTCGCGACGTTGATCATTATCGTCGGCGTGCAGGGCATCCAGTTCATGGGCAATTTCATTGCCCGAAAGGTGTTGCGCCGCTGATCCCTCGGCGCGGCCACAACCGAGTGCGCTCTCGACGCGGATCGTGTCGAGAGCGCACTCGGCTTACCTCAGCTCGCGTTCGCGGTGCACTGCGAATCGACGATGCGGGGTTCGCGCGGCGCCGAGCTGCCGAAGTTCAGCAGCGGCGGCGGTGCCGTCGGCCCGGCATTGGCGATCGCCTGTTGCTCGGCCTCGGCCCGTGTCGGCGCCCAAGCCCAGCCCAAGTGATCATCGCCATTGCGGGCCACGGCCGCGCACGAATTGGCGAACTGCACGATGACATGGCAGCTGGACAGTCCGCATTGCTGCACCGCGGCACGATCCGAATCCGCCCAGTTCGAGTAGTTGTACGCCCATCCGAGAGTCGCATCGCCGCGAGCGGACACCGAAATCGCCAGCGAGCCGTAGAGACCATCCTCCGCCTGCGCGGCACCGGCCCCGCCAGCGACGAACGCACCCGCGGACGCGGCCACCAGACCCATGGCAGCCTTGGACGATAGTGACATGTGTTGCGCTCCCCAGTTCCGAAAATAGCTTCGCTCGAATCCTGACCGCTCCGATCCGAATTGTCCAAATCTTTGTATCACCAGGGCTGGACATCGGTTGGGCAGCGACCTCGCAACGCCACAGTATCTCGCGCCGGCGATGTCATACGGCGGCTCCACGGCGGCAGCACCTCTCGCCAGTCCGCAGCGAATTCGCCAGCGCGACGACCATCATGATCACCAGGTGGATCGGCGCCAAGTGCCCTGCCAGACGGCGCGTCATCAATCAGATGTGTGGTCACGCGCCGGTCGGCACCAGTACCAGCATGGCCGCGCCCGAGACGCTGCTCGCCCGGCGCCGAAGCACCAGCAGCACGGCAGCGATCAACTCCAGCCCGTCGACCACGAACCGCGTTTTCGGAGGAAATCCCCACTCCACGAACTTCTCCGAATAGTCCGACCCGAAAACATAGGCGCGGGCCGGAACTTGGTTGGGAAGCCCCCGGTCCGCCGCGACACCCCTGCCGACGCGCCGATATAGTGACACCTTTTGTCGCCAAAACCCTGCTCTTTGAGTGCCTTTCGGATTCTCGCGGGACGTCCGTGATGAATACCGTTGGGAGGTCGACTGTGCAGGCGAGATGGAGGGTGACCCTCGATGCTGGTTGTCAACGAACGGGACATACAAGGGGCCGAACAGTGCGTGCTCGAATGGATACGGACTTGGAATGGTCAATACGTCATTGTGGGGCTTGCTGTTTCGGGGTATCCCATCCCCGATGACGACACACGTGACGCAACACGGCAGACGGACGTGGTGGTCATCACTCCGCGCGCCGTGGTCGTGATCGAAGCCCAGAACACCGATGCGGAGTCTGTTCCGCTGCGCGACGATGATCCACTCGACCTGAGCCGGCTGGTGCGCGGGCAGCATCCGGATGCCTTCGTCGATCGGCTGGTCGTGGCCGTGCCGCCCGGAGAAGCGGCCGTCACAACGGAGCGCGAATCACGGAAGTCCGGCGGTACCGTGGTCGGCTCGTCGACGGAGCTGCGCGCCTGGTTCCTTCGAACGGCGAACCGGAAGCTGATCTGGACCGCGGAGCAGGCATACGAATTGCTCGGCGAGCTCGGCCTTTCGCATGTGGTCACGGTCGAAGAGCTGGTGGCCGAGGGGTTTCCGTCGCAAACCGGACGACCCAAGCGTTCCGCGTCGAAGGTGCTGGTGCCAGCCTATGCGTCGGCCGCGGTCGGTGCCGCGGCACTTCCCAACGACGCTCGTATGTCGTCGGAGCGCTCAGCTGCATACCCACCGTGGCTGCCGACCGAGATCGACGAAGCGCCGCCGGAAAACGAGGCACTATCGCGGCCCGAAATCGAGCAGCACGCCCTGGTATCCGCCCCGCCGCAGGCAGAGTCGCAATCGCTGGACCATCCAGACGCGATGCAGGCGCAGTCGGATGCCCAGTTGTCCTCGGCATTCACCGACAGTTGGTCGTCGTGGATCGAGTCCGATGAATCGTTGGACGAGCCTGCGCCGCGCCGTGGTCTCGACCGCCGAGGTCGTTCGCACCGAGAGCCGCGCCTGCGGAATTGGCTGCCGAAACCGATCTCACCGATTCTTGTGGCAACGGCGGCAGCGAGAAATCAGCCTCCGGCTTCGGTCGCGCAGGCAAAGGGGCCGCAGCGTTCGACCGAGACCGGGTCCTTGCCGGACATTGAGCCGCAGCCCGTATCACCGAAACAGACCCAACCTCCGGTGATCGTTGAGGCGCAGCCGGTTTCGGCACAAGCACCACCGCTTTCATCGGCGTTCGAGGCGCAACCGCCGACGAAGGCCCAGCCGCGACCGGTGCGATTGTCGCAGCCGGGCAACGCTCCCGCCGCGCGTCCGCATCGGGCTTCGGCTCCTCGGCTGGCGGCCGCGGTGCGCCGCTGCTTTGTCGCCGTGGCTGCCACCGGGATGAAACTCATCGCGGGCCTGCCGCAACTGCTTGCGACGGCGGTGGTAGTCGGGGCGATAATCGCCACGAGCTGGTTACTTATCTCCGAAGGGATGCACCCGAAACCAGCTGTCGTAGAGCCCCGGCCGGAATCGAGCACGGAACCGGCAGGGCAGCTGAAACTGCCAGCCACATCCGAGCCACCTGCGGCACGGTGTTTCCCATTCCAACAGCAGTGCTGATCAGCGCTGCTGTCGCCGCAGTGAGTTAGCGGTCCTAGACCGTGAAGCCCAAGGCGCGCAGTTGCTCGCGACCGTCTTCGGTGATCTTGTCGGGCCCCCACGGGGGCATCCAGACCCAGTTGATCTTGAGGTCTTCGACCAGACCGGAGCGGACCAGCGCGTTGCGGGATTGGTCCTCGATGACATCGGTCAGCGGGCAGGCCGCCGAGGTGAGGGTCATATCGAGGGTGGCGATATTGTCCTGGTCGACGCTCATGCCATAGACCAAGCCGAGGTCGACGACATTGATGCCGAGTTCGGGATCGACGACGTCGCGCATCGCCTCCTCCATATCCTCGAGCTGCTTGATGTCCTCGGCCGAAAGTTCGACCTGCTCGGTCGTTTCGGTAGCCGGTGTCTCACTCATGACGTTTTTCCATTCGTGGAGATATCGCTGCCCATGGTCCGTTTGGCCTCTTCCGCGGAGCTTATCCGGATCACCGCGTCCTTGAACGCCAGCCAGCCCAGCAGTGCGCATTTGACCCGCGCCGGGTACTTGGACACCCCGCTCAGCGCGATACCATCGCCGATCATGTCCTCGTCGCCTTCGACGGTGCCGCGGCTGGAGATCATCTCGTTGTAGGAGTCGACCACCTTCAGTGCCTGCTGCACCGGCAGTCCGATCACCTGATCGGTGAGGATCGAGGTGGCGGCCTGACTGATCGAACAGCCCTGACCGTCGTAGGACACATCGGCGACGTCACCGTTGTCGTCGAGTTGGACGCGCAAGGTCACCTCGTCACCGCAGGTCGGGTTGACGTGGTGCACCTCGGCGCCGAACGGCTCCCGTAGCCCGCGGTGATGCGGGTGCTTGTAGTGATCCAGGATCACTTCCTGGTACATCTGCTCCATGCGCATGTCTTATGCAACTCCGAAGAAGTTCTGGGCCTTCCGCACCGCGGCTACCAGCTGATCTACCTCATCGAGAGTGTTGTAAACAGCGAAGGACGCACGCGCGGTGGCCGCAATGCCGAGACGACGCATCAGCGGCCAAGCGCAGTGGTGGCCAACGCGCACGGCCACACCCTCGTCGTCGAGAATCTGCCCGACATCATGGGCGTGGATGCCCTCGACCACGAACGACACCGCGCCGCCCCGATCGATATTCTCGGTCGGTCCGACGATCCGCACGCCCGCGATCCCCGCGAGTCCCTCCAGCGCCGCACCGGTGAGCGTCTGCTCGTGTGCCGCAACGGCTTCCATGCCGATCTGTTCGAGATACCGCACGGCCGCGCCCAATCCGACCACCTGTGAGGTCATCGGCACACCGGCCTCGAAACGCTGTGGCGGCGGCGCGTAGGTGCTGCCCTCCATGGTGACGGTCTCGATCATCGAACCGCCGGTAATGAACGGCGGGGTCTCCTCGAGCAGCGCGCGCCGCCCGTAGAGCACGCCGACACCGGACGGGCCGAGCATCTTGTGCCCGGAGAACGCGGCGAAATCGACCCCGAGCTCACGGAAGTTCACCGGCATATGCGGCACCGACTGGCAGGCATCCAGCACCGTGAGCGCGCCGACTTCCTTTGCCCGACGCACCAGTTCGGCGACATCGGTGACCGCACCGGTCACATTCGACTGGTGGGTGAACGCGACAACCTTCGTGGCAGGTGACAATTCGAGCGAATCTAGATCGATCCGGCCGTCCTCGGTGATGCCGTACCACTTCAGAGTCGCACCGATACGGCGCGCGAGTTCCTGCCACGGCACGAGATTCGCGTGGTGCTCGAGCTCGGTGATGACGACCTCGTCGCCGGGGCCAACGTGATACGGGAACCGGTCGTCGGCGAACGAGTAGGTCACCAGGTTCAGCGATTCGGTCGCGTTCTTGGTGAATACGATCTCATCGGCGTCCACGCCGACGAATCGGCCGATATCGGCACGCGCGCCCTCGTACGCGTCGGTCGCCTCCTCGGCGAGCTGGTGCGCACCGCGGTGCACGGCCGAATTGCTCTCGATCAGGAACTGCCGTTCCGCGTCCAGTACCGCGAGCGGACGCTGCGAGGTCGCGCCGGAGTCCAGGTACACCAACGGCTTCCCGTCCCGAACCGTGCGGTTCAGGATCGGGAAGTCGGCCCGGATCCGGGCGACGTCGAGGGTGCGGACCATGGCGGTCATATCAGGCTCCAGCGGTAGCGGTCTGGGTAAAACGTACGTAGCCGTTCGCGTCGAGTTCTTCGGCCAGCTCGGCGCCGCCCTCGGCGACGATGCGGCCGCCGACGAAGACATGCACGAATTCGGGCTGGATGTAGCGCAGGATGCGGGTGTAGTGCGTGATCAGCAGCACGCCGCCGTTCTCGCGCTCCTTGTAGCGGTTGACGCCCTCGGAGACGATGCGCAGTGCGTCGACGTCCAGGCCGGAGTCCGTCTCGTCGAGGATGGCGATCTTCGGCTTGAGCAGGCCCAGCTGCAGGATCTCGTGGCGCTTCTTCTCACCACCGGAGAAACCCTCGTTCACGCTGCGCTCGGCGAAGGCGGCGTCGATTTCCAGCTCGTTCATCGACTCCTTCACCTCCTTGACCCAGGTGCGCAGTTTGGGGGCCTCGCCGCGGACCGCGGTGGCCGCGGTGCGCAGGAAGTTCGACATCGAAACACCGGGGACCTCGACGGGGTACTGCATGGCCAGAAACAAACCCGCGCGCGCCCGCTCGTCGACGGACATCGCGAGGACGTCCTCGCCGTCGAGAGTGATCGAACCGGAGGTCACCTTGTACTTCGGGTGCCCGGCGATCGCGTACGACAGGGTCGACTTGCCGGAGCCGTTGGGGCCCATGATCGCGTGGGTCTCACCGGAGGAGATGGTGAGGTTCACGCCCTTGAGGATCTTGATGGGCTCGCCGGACTCGTCCGGGTTGGCGACCTCGACGTGCAGGTCCTTGATTTCCAGGGTGGTCATCGAATTCGAATTCCTTTGTGGGGAGTGGTTTTCAGTCGGTTAGACGCCGATCGCGGCGAGTTCGGCCTCGATGGCCGCCTCCAGCCGCTCCCGGATCTGGGGGACCGCGATCTTCTGGATGATCTCGTGGAAGAAGCCGCGCACGACCAAGCGGCGGGCCGCATCCTCCGGGATGCCGCGAGCGCGCAGGTAGAACAGCTGCTCGTCGTCGAAACGACCGGTCGCGGAGGCATGTCCGGCACCGACGATCTCACCGGTCTCGATCTCCAGGTTCGGCACCGAATCGGCGCGCGCGCCGTCGGTGAGCACCAGATTGCGGTTCACCTCGAAGGTGTCGGTGCCCTCGGCGGCGGCGCGAATGAGCACATCACCCACCCACACCGTGCGGGCATCGCCCTTGCGCGAATGCGGGTCGCCCTGCAGCGCACCCTTGTACAGCACATTGGACTTGCAGTGCGGCACCGCGTGATCGACGAGCAGGCGCTGCTCGAAGTGCTGACCGGCGTCGGCGAAGTAGAGGCCGAGCAGTTCGGCGTCGCCGCCGGGACCGTCGTAGCGAATGTTCGCGGTGAGGCGGACCAGATCGCCGCCCAGTGTCACCGCGATATGACGAAGGGTGGCGTCGCGACCGAGCTTGGCGTGGTGCGCGGTGGTATTCACGGCGTCGTCGGCCCAGTCCTGGACCGCGACGACGGTCAACTTCGCGCTGTCACCGAGCACGAATTCGACATTCTCGGCGTAGGTTCCGCTGCCGCGCTGGTCGATGACCACGGTGGCGACGGCGAAATTGCCGAGGCGAATCTGCAGGTGCCCGTAGGCGGTCTTACCCTCGCCGGGACCGGTGACCGTGAGGACGACCGGCTCGGCGACCTCGGTCTCCGAGCCGACCGACACGACCGTCGCCGATTCGAAACCCGAATACGCCTGGGCGGCAACACGATCCGACGGCACGCCGGCCGCACCGAGGCGAGCATCGGTGCGCGCCACGGTCTCCACCCGCACGCCATCGACCGAGGAGACCTCGACCGTCGCCCGACCGTCGCGGACCGCGGTTCCATCGTGCAGACCACGCAGACGCCGCAGCGGGGTGAACCGCCACGCCTCGTCCTTGCCCGAAGGCACCTCGAAGGCGTTCACGTCGTAGGAGGTGAAGACCTCCCCCTTGTTGGTCGCGGCTCCTGCGCCCGGGTTCTGAATCGGCTTGGCCGTGGGATTCTCGCCCTCGACCGCTCCAATTACGCCAGTCGCCATCAGCCAACGGCCCCTTCCATCTGCAGCTCGATGAGCCGGTTCAGTTCCAACGCGTATTCCATCGGGAGCTCCTTGGCGATGGGCTCGACGAAGCCGCGCACCACCATCGCCATGGCCTCGTCCTCGGTGAGGCCGCGGCTCATCAGATAGAACAGCTGATCCTCGGACACCTTCGAGACGGTCGCCTCGTGGCCCATCGTCACGTCGTCCTCGCGGATATCGACGTAGGGGTAGGTGTCGGAGCGGCTGATCGTATCGACGAGCAGCGCATCACATTTCACGGTCGACTTGGAGCCGTGCGCACCCTTGTTCACCTGCACCAACCCGCGGTAGGAGGCACGACCACCGCCACGCGCCACCGACTTGCTGATGATGGTGGAGGAGGTGTGCGGCGCCAGGTGCAGCATCTTCGCGCCGGTGTCCTGATGCTGACCGGGACCGGCGAAGGCCACCGACAGGACCTCACCACGGGCGTACTCACCGGTCATCCAGACCGCCGGGTACTTCATGGTGACCTTGGAGCCGATATTGCCGTCGACCCATTCCATGGTCGCGCCCGCCTCGGCCTTGGCCCGCTTGGTGACCAGGTTGTAGACGTTGTTCGACCAGTTCTGGATGGTGGTGTAGCGGCAGCGGCCGCCCTTCTTCACGATGATCTCGACCACCGCCGAGTGCAGCGAATCGGATTTGTAGATCGGCGCGGTGCAGCCCTCGACGTAGTGCACGTAGGCATCCTCGTCGACGATGATCAGCGTCCGCTCGAACTGGCCCATATTCTCGGTGTTGATCCGGAAGTAGGCCTGCAGCGGAATGTCGACGTGCACGCCCGGCGGCACGTAGATGAACGAACCACCCGACCACACGGCGGTATTCAGCGCGGAGAACTTGTTGTCACCGGCCGGGATGACCGTGCCGAAGTACTGCTCGAAGATCTCCGGGTGCTCGCGCAGACCGGTGTCGGTGTCGAGGAAGATGACGCCCTGCTTCTCCAGATCCTCGCGGATGGAGTGGTAGACGACCTCGGACTCGTACTGCGCGGCGACACCGGCGACCAGACGCTGCTTCTCCGCCTCCGGGATGCCCAGCTTGTCGTAGGTGTTCTTGATGTCCTCGGGCAGGTCTTCCCAGCTTTCCGCCTGCTTCTCGCTGGAGCGCACGAAGTACTTGATGTTGTCGAAGTCGATGCCGTCCAGGTTCGATCCCCAGTTCGGCATCGGCTTGCGATCGAAGATGCGCAACGCCTTGAGCCGGTGCTCGAGCATCCACTCGGTCTCGTTCTTCTTGGCCGAGATGTCGCGGACGACAGCCTCGGACAGGCCTCGTTGCGCACTGGCACCGGCCACATCCGAATCGGCCCAGCCGTAACCGTATTTGCCCAGGGAAGCAATGGTTTCTTCCTGAGTGAGCGGTTGCACCTGGTCGGTGGTCGTCGTCATTCGGCACTCCTTCCGGAGTCGTTCGTACGTCCCGCTACGGGCTGTGCAGCGGTTTCATGGGAAGCGTTATCGGTGATAGGGAGAACGAACAGCGGCACATGGGTCGTGCACGCGCAGTCGCCGTTGGCGATCGTCGCAAGTCGCTGTACGTGAGTTCCGAGCAGGTCCCGGAAAGCCTCCAGTTCGGCCTCGCACAACTGCGGGAATTCCTCGGCGACGTGGGCCACCGGGCAGTGGTGCTGGCAGATCTGTACACCGGCGCCGACCTTGCGGGTAGATGCGGCGAATCCGGCGTCGGTAAAGGCATCGGCGATCTCGTCCGCCTTGGCCGTGGTGGATTCGGCGGTGTGTTCGGCGACCGGTTCGATGCCTTTGACAATGGTGCGCGCCCGCGTGCGCGCGAAATCGGCGATGGCCTGCTCGCCACCGATCTCACCGAGCTGGCGAATAGCCGCACCGGCCAGATCGTCATAGGCGTGGCCGAGCCGTCCCCGACCCGCGGCGGTCAGCTGATACTGCTTGGCGGGGCGGCCGCGTCCCTTCTGCTGCCACGGCGCCGAGTGGCTGGCCCGTGCCTGACCGGATTCGATCAGCGCGTCCAGATGCCTACGGACACCGGCCGGCGTCAGACCGAGCTTGGTGCCGATCGCGGTCGCCGTGATCGGCCCCTCTTCGAGCAGCAGCTTGACCACGGCGGCGCGAGTATGTCCCTCACCGCCCGTGACCAGGGGCGCGGGCGCAGCAAGGGACTCGGCACCGGTACGGCGACCGGCCCCTCGATCCTCGTCGTGCGGCAAACCCATGGTTTTCACAACACCAGTGTGACGGAATTCGTTCCCGGAATCTAATAAGGGTGCCCTGAGTTGACGGGACCGATGACCTGCACCGGAGCGTTTTTCGGGCGGCGTTCGGATGCGACAGGTTCACCACCTGCGAGTCTTGCGCGACGACCAGCCCGAGCCCGCGACAGAATTACGAGTGCGATTTAGGCCACACATCGGTGACGAAAATTCGTCAGCGCACCGTGAACAGCTTCATCGGGACCGAGCGCAGCGCTTCCACGGCGTGATCCGATCGGGGACGAGCGACGGCCGAACGCAGCGCGAACAAGCGCCGCGGTCCGTTCCGCGGGGCACCTGATACACCGGTGCTATCGGCTACGCTGACCGCGTGATGTCAGGCGAACACGGCGAACCGGGTGTCGAACGCAGCCGGTCGACCACCTCTGGCACCCTGACTCGCCTGCGTCGGACCGCGCCGATCAATACCGCTGTCGCGCTGGGGCGTCGGATCATCGGCCTGGATGTTGCACCCGACCACACCGTCGGCGACACCCTGCACATCAACGAACCCGAAGCCGCGGAACTCAACCCGCAGGAGACCGCGCAATTGCGCCGGGTCCGCCTGTTGGGCGCGACGGGTTCGGTCATGATGGCCATCGGCGCTCTCGGTCTCGGCGCCCAACCCACGCTGCAGAATCCGACTTACGGCAAGGCGATTCTCGGGCTGCCAGCGCGGGTGCACAATTCGGGGCTGGCGACGACCATGGTCGGCACGGTCATCGTGATGCTGGCCTGGCTGCTGCTCGGCCGATTCGCACTCGGCTTGCAGTCCAACCGCATTCGCCGCATCAGCCGATCTCAGCTGGACCGCACGCTGCTGCTGTGGATCATCCCGCTGTCGGTCGCACCGCCGATGTTCAGCCAGGACGTCTATTCCTATCTGGCCCAGGGGGAAATCGCGGCGAGCGGACTGGATCCTTACGATGTCGGCCCGGTACAGGGACTCGGCCAGGACCACATTCTGACGCGCAGCGTGCCCAATATCTGGCAGAATTCGCCCGCGCCATATGGCCCGCTCTCTATCTGGCTGGGCAAGGGCATCGCCGAGATCGTCGGCGACAATATGCTCGCCGGAGTTCTGCTGCACCGAATGCTGGCGCTGTTGGGTGTGGCCTGCATCGTTTGGGCACTGCCGCGACTGGCCCAGCGATGTCGAGTATCGCCCGTGGCCGCATTGTGGCTCGGCGCGGTGAACCCACTGGTGATATTCCATCTGGTATCCGGTGTGCACAACGAGGCCATGATGCTCGGCCTGATGCTGGTCGGATTGGAATATTGTCTGGCGGCCCTGGGCAATATCGGCCCGATACGCGGACACGCACTCGTCCTGCTTTTATCGGGCACCACCCTGATCGCGCTGTCCGCGATGGTCAAGATTCCATCGATGCTGGCACTGGCATTCGTCTGGATGGCCTTGAGCCGAAAATGGGGCGGCGATTGGCGTGCGGTGCTCAGAGCCGCGCTATTCCTCGGTTGTGTCACCGGCGCCGTCATGCTGGCGGTATGCCTGGGCAGCGGACTCGGTTTCGGCTGGATAGACACCCTGACCATGGCCAACTCGGTGCGCAGCTGGATGTCGCTGCCCACCGCGCTCGGTGTCGCTACCGGATTCGGCGGCGTGCTATTGGGATTGGGCGACCACACCACGGCACTGTTGAGCATCACCCGACCGATCGCGGCGCTTGCCGCCTCGCTGGTCGTGGTGCGGCTCATGGTGGCCACCTGGCGGGGTCGGCTGCATCCGGTGGGTGCACTCGGCGTCGCATTCGGCGCGGTCGTCCTGCTGTTTCCAGTGGTGCAACCCTGGTATCTGCTCTGGGGCATCGTCCCGCTGGCGGCATGGGCCAGCCGCCCCGCCTTCCGCGTGCCAGCCACGATCGCTTCCGCGGCAATCAGCGTCATGCTCATGCCATCGGGTAGCGAAATCCCACCCTTCGTCCTTATCTATGCGGCCTGCATCACCGTTCTCACCTGCACACTGATGATTCTGGCCACCCGCAAGTCGCTGCCGTGGCGGCTACACCAGCTAGGCGCGGATACGGCGCCCACCGCGGCCGGTCCTGCCGGACCGCAGAGTTGACGAGGCAGGGGTGTCGTCCGGGTCACATCCGTCGACGGCTTACGGTGTGACACCGTGAGGGAGCGAAGCGAGCGAACAATGGGCACAGCACCCTTGGACGCGACCGAGCCGAGCACCGAGGCGCGATGGTGACCGCAGCCTCGGAACCCGCCGTCCGCATCGACGGCGTCGTCAAGCGTTACGGCGAGACCATCGCCGTCGACCGGATCAGCTTCGTCGTCGAGCAGGCACAGGTGCTGGCCCTACTCGGCCCCAACGGCGCGGGTAAGACCACGACGGTCGAAATGTGCGAGGGATTCCTGACCCCGGATGCCGGTTCGGTGCGGGTGCTCGGGCTGGATCCGATTGCCGACTCCGACCGATTGCGGCCGCGCATCGGCGTCATGCTGCAAGGCGGCGGCGCCTACCCGGGTGCGCGGGCAGGCGAGATGCTCGACCTGGTCGCCGCCTACTCCGCCGATCCGCTCGACCCCGAGTGGTTACTGAAAACCCTTGGCCTACAGGACAATCGGCGCACGCCGTACCGACGTCTCTCCGGCGGCCAGCAACAGCGGCTCGCCTTGGCCTGCGCGCTGGTCGGGAAGCCGGACATCGTCTTCCTCGACGAACCCACCGCGGGTCTGGACGCACAGGCCCGGCTCATCGTGTGGGAGCTGATCGACGCACTGCGCCGCGACGGCGTTACGGTGCTGCTCACCACGCACATGATGGACGAGGCCGAGCAACTGGCCGACCAACTGGTGATCATCGATCACGGACAGATCGTCGCCTCCGGGACACCCGCCGAAGTGACCGCACACGGCGCGGCCGGCCAACTGCGCTTCACCGCGCCACCCAAACTCGATCTGCACCTGCTGAAAACCGCCCTGCCGGAAGGCTTCTCGCCGCGCGAGACGACTCCCGGACAATATCTCGTCGAGGGCGAGATCGATCCGCAGGTGCTGGCGACGGTGACCGCGTGGTGTGCGCAGCAGAATGTGCTGGCGACCGATATCCGGATCGATCAGCGTCGGCTCGAGGATGTCTTCCTGGAACTCACCGGACGGGACCTACGCGGATGAACCAGCCGGAGCTCGCCGGAAACCGCTTCGCGCCGGGCACTTTCACCCCCGATCCGCGTCCGAGCGGTCGCGTCGCCATGATGACCGCGCAGACCCGGCTCGAGTTGATCCTGCTGCTGCGCAATGGCGAACAGTTACTGCTCACCATGTTCATTCCGATCACACTGCTGGTCGGGCTCAGCCTCTTGCCGTTTGGGGATCTCGGGGAGGACCGCGTCGACAAGATCGTGCCCGCGGTCATGATGGTCGCGGTCATGTCGACCGCCTTCACCGGACAGGCCATCGCGGTCGGATTCGACCGGCGCTATGGCGCGCTCAAGCGACTCGGCGCTACCCCACTCCCCCGCTGGGGCATCGTGGCTGGCAAGAGCGCCGCAGTACTGATTGTGGTCGTACTGCAGGCAATTCTGTTGGGGGCCATCGGATTCGGGCTCGGCTGGCGACCGGAACTCGCTGGACTCGGGCTCGGCGCGCTGGTGATCGCGCTGGGCACAGCGGCTTTCGCGGCAATGGGCCTGCTGCTCGGCGGCACACTCAAGGCGGAAATCGTGCTGGCCTTGGCGAATATCCTCTGGTTCGTCATGCTCGGCATCGCGAGCATCGTGTTCGCCTCCGATGGTCTGCCCGCAGCGGTGAATGTGCTGGTGCGGTTGGTGCCATCCGGAGCGCTGGCCGACACGCTGGAAGACGCCATGCGCACCACCATCGACTGGTTCGGCATCGCCGTCCTCGCCGCATGGGGCGGCATCTCCGCCTTCCTCGCCACCCGCTTCTTCCGCTTCGACTGACCCGATCAAGATCAGGTGGCAATGGTGGCGCGGGCTTCTCGCGACGCCGCCATAGTGTGCACCTGATCTTGATCGAGGGGCAACGACGGAATGTAGTAGACCGGGTGCGGGGGGTGGGAGGGGCCCCGCTACGATTGTTGGGTGCTGTATCGCGCGTTTCTGCGGCTCGTCGATTTACTTCCGCTGCCCTCGTTGCGGGTGCAGCGATTGATTGCTGTCGCGGTCATCGTGTCACAGGCGGGAATCGCCGTCACGGGGGCGATCGTGCGGGTCACGGCGTCTGGGCTCGGGTGCCCGACTTGGCCACAGTGTTTCCCGGGCAGCTTCACTCCGACCGGGGTGGCCGAGGTTCCGGTGCTGCATCAGACCGTCGAGTTCAGCAATCGCATGCTGACCTTCGCGGTGACGCTGTGCGCGGCGCTCATAGTGCTCGCCGTCACACGGGCCCGTCGCCGTCACGAGGTGCTGGTGTACGCGTGGTTGATGCCCGGCGGCACGGTACTGCAAGCGATCATCGGCGGCATCACCGTGCGCAGCGGTTTGCTGTGGTGGACGGTGTCGGTGCATCTCTTGGCGTCGATGCTGATGGTGTGGGTCGCGGTGGTCATGTTCGCGAAGGTGAGCGAACCCGATGACGGCATCGAGGTGATCCAGGCGCCCGCACCTCTGCGCTGGCTCACCGGACTGAGCGGTGTCGCGCTCGCCGGTGTCCTCATCGCGGGCACGCTGGTCACCGGCGCGGGACCGCACGCCGGCGATAAGAGCATCGAACGACCGGTCGAACGCCTGCAGGTCGAGATCGTCACCCTGGTGCATCTGCACGCGCAGCTGCTTGTCGGCTATCTCGCACTGCTCATCGGATTGGCCTTCGGACTCTTCGCCGTCGGCATCGCCCCCGCCGTCCGCACCCGTCTGTTCGTCCTGCTCGGGCTGGTCAGCGCCCAATCCCTGGTCGGCGTAATCCAGTACTTCACCGACGTTCCCGCCGCCCTGGTCGCCACTCACGTCGGTGGCGCCGCAGCCTGCACCGCCGCCACCGCCGCCCTCTGGGCGGGCCTGCGCACCCGCGAACGCGTCTCAGCCCCGATCCCCAACTCCACCGAACAGTTGGCATAGCGCCTCGCACACGCTGTGCGGATGGGCCCATCAGCGTCGAGTACCGAAGCGCCACCACCGTTCCCGAATATCGAGCCGTATGAGCGCGGACTGCTCGATGTCGGCGACGCAAAGCGGGTCCATTGGGAGACCAGCGGCAATCCCGACGGCAAGCCCGCGCTCGTCGTGCACGGCGGACCAGGCAGCGGCGGCCAGCACGGATCGCGAAAGTTGTTCGATCCCAACCTGTATCGGATCGTGATCTTCGACCAGCGCGGCTGCGGGGAATGCCTCCCGCATGCCTCGGATCCCGCTGCGGGTATGGCGCACAACACCACTGACCATCTGATCGCGGATATGGAGCGGTTGCGCAAGCATCTCGGGGTGACCGATCAGATTATCGGTATGGTCGAGGCCGAATTCCTGGCGAAGATCGCCGACGGCGCGATCGTCGCCCCCCACGCAGGCGCGGCGTCAACTATGCGAACCGCGGCCGCGTGACGCGCGCGAGCGTTCGGATCAACGCATCCGATGCCAGTTGCCCACGTTCGATCCGCAGCCCGGCGTAGCACGGATCGCCGTTGTCGACGAGCCCGACGATCATCGGCTCATCCAATTGCTCTGCGGCGAAGGCGTATATCTGCTCCAACTTCGGCACGATCAGCCCGTAGTCGAGCGCCCGTGCCACCCGTCCCTCCATCGCGAGCACCGCATCGACGGACATATTCACCAGCGGATACACCTCGGGAAAGACATTGCGCAGGTCGAGAAACAGCCGAACCGAGCTGCGGCGCGGATCAGCCGACCAGCCGCCGAGGCCCCCCAACCGGCCGAGGGCGAGCGTCGGTCGCGCCACCAGGACGTGTGTGAACAGCACCCGCATGAGCGTCACATTGATCATCAGCCGTTCGGCGGGCAGTTCGGCCGCGGCCAACTCCTGATGTTCCAGATAACCTGCGACGATGCTGCGATTGTGCGCCCGGTACCACGCAGCGGGCGAAGGGGTCGTGAGGAAGTCGAGCCATAGCCTGGCCCCGGGCGTCGAGCCATCGCGCGCACCGGCACGATGCAGCAGCGCTGCCTCCAGCTTGTCGTGCAGCAGGCGGTCGTTGATGGCCCGCCACCACGGGCTGCCGGCCTCGGCGTGCAGCACGCCGCGGCCGAGTTCCCACTGCAGGAAGGCGACTTCGGCCCGACCGTAGGCGCGGAGTTGCGGTGGATAGAAGCTTTCGGCGAGCGCGACACGCCGCTGCGCGTCGGAATGCGCGGCACCGACCCGCCGAGCCGCCAGCTCGCTTGCCTTATCCGCGTTCATCGTCCCCTACTTTACGATCTGGACGTCGCCCACACCCGCAACCGGATACGCACAGCATTCTGATGTCTCTTATAGGCGTTCGTATTGCTGGTCCGATGAATGGGTACCTAACGTCGACATCGCTACGAACTGGCACGCTGGATAGGCAACAGTGCATCGCCCAATTTTCCGATCAGGAGGCACACGATGTCGAAGGTTCTCTTCGTCATGACCGGCGTCGATCACTGGACGCTGGCCGATGGCACCAAACATCCGACCGGCTATTGGGCCGAAGAGGTGGTGGCGCCGTATAAGGCCATCAAGGCGGCGGGTCACCAGATCGTGGTTGCGACTCCCGGCGGTGTCGTACCGACCGTCGACCAGGGCAGTCTCGCGCCCGAGGTCAACGGCGGCGCGGACGGTGCCGCACAGATCGCACGGACCTTGGCCGACGCGGCGGAACTGCGCAGTCCGATCCGGCTCGAGGATGTCGACTCGGCCGACTACGACGCGGTCTACTACCCGGGCGGACACGGCCCGATGGAGGATCTGTCGGTGAACACCGACTCCGGCGCATTGCTCAATGCCGCGCTGGCCTCGGACAAACCGCTCGGCGTCGTCTGCCACGCGCCCGCCGCGCTGCTCGCGACCGCCATCGACGGCGATTCCCCGTTCGTCGGCTATCGGGTCACCGGGTTCACCAATGCCGAAGAGACACAAGCTGGTTTGGCCGATAAGGCCAAGTGGCTGCTGCAGGATCGACTGGTCGAGCTCGGTGTCGATTTCCGTGAGGGCGAGCCGTGGGCACCGCATATCGAGGTCGATCGCAATCTCTACACCGGTCAGAATCCAGCATCGTCGGCACCGCTCGCGGCGGAGATCGTCAAAGCCCTTGGCTGACGCCTCCTGGACCGCGGCGGTGCTGGATGCCACGCGTCGCCGCCTGATCCGCTACGGCCATCCTCCTCGGCCGGGTATCCTGGCGGGTCACCGAACCCGATGAGGCACTGATCATCTCCGGATTCCGCGCGGGTGAACGACAGACCTTCGGCGCGAGCATGGGCTTCCGGATCGTCACCGGCCGCGACAGTCTGTTCGCACCCAGCTCGACCAAGGTGCGCCGAATCTCGTTGGAGCATACGAAAGCCACATCCAGCAGTAGATCAGTTCGCAGCTGGCCGGTGCCGTGGTCTACAAGATCGGGGAGGACTATCGGTCCATCGGGGAATGCGCACAACAGCGAGGTCGAACTCCCGAGTTGGACCGCGAGTCGGCGGCGATCGTCGAACGGCGCGCCGCCGACTCCCGAAGTACCCCTTGGTAAGGGACGTTGGTCCCTTGTCCGACATTCGGCGTCTCTGCGACCGTGATGCGTCCGATCGTCTGCAAGCCGAAAGCGAACTACCCGTGACATCGCTGTTGTGGATCGTGCTGCCCTACAGCGCGTTCGTGTCGTTCGTACTCGGTCACGTGTGGCGCTACCGGCGCGACGGTTTCCGCAATTACACCCGCTATCCGGAGATGGACCGCAGCCAACGGTTCGGATCGACGGCATTCCGGTCCGGAGTCTGCCTCATAGTCGTCGTCCGCCTGATCAAGGTGTTCACCGCCGAACCACATGCCCGCCCCTCCGGTGCGCTGCACGTGGTCGCCACGATCGTGCAGATCGGCGGTGTCGCCGCGGCCTCGGTCGGAGCTGTGTTGCTGTTCCTACCGGATCTGATCGCGGGTCCGTCGCATCCGGTGATCACGCCGCTGGACCGAATCACCTTCCCGGCCTTGTCGGCCGCGCTGCTGTCGGGGGTGATCATCGAATACGATCCGACCACGGTGGCGCGCGAATATCGAACGGGGGAAACGCTTTTCGCCTGGTTCCGTTCGCTGTGCACCATCGATCCGCATCCCGAGGCCATGCAGCATGCACCGCTCATCTACCAGGCGCGCGGCTTGATCCTGCTGCTGACCCTCGGTATCTGGCCCTTCACGAGGCTCGCGGGCATCTTCGCGGGCCCGGTCGTTCGGCTGGTCCTGCGCGCCGTCCCACGCGGGTCTCGCGAATTGGACGGCGCGGCTACGCGAGCCTGAACGGCTCAGTTCTCGTTGCGCGCCTTGGGAAAGCGGGTCTGCCGGGCGACCCAACCGGCCATCTTGGCCCAGTGCCCCTTGCGGGGGGTAACCACTGAAATCAGCTCGCGATCCCATTCGTCGGCCTCGGTAAGGCCGTTGACGGTTTCGACCAATTCCTTGGCTGTCGTCAGATCGTCGACCACACGGTCGCCGAGGACACCGTCGGAACCGACCAGGGTGACGCGCACGCCCGCGCGGCCGATCGGCTGCAGTACGGCGGTGGCGGAGCCGCCGTGCTCGGCGACGAATCCCTTGACCGAATCCACCAGAGAACCCGACAGCCGCACTGGGGCGGCGGCTTCAACACTCATGCCGGCTAGTTTACTGACCGGTACGTTCGGGTCCAGCCCCCGTGGGT
This sequence comes from Nocardia sp. NPDC050630, assembly GCF_044457245.1. Classification (NCBI taxonomy): domain Bacteria; kingdom Bacillati; phylum Actinomycetota; class Actinomycetes; order Mycobacteriales; family Nocardiaceae; genus Nocardia; species Nocardia sp. NPDC050630. The sequence continues at coordinate 821,249 of NZ_JBITGN010000001.1, read as the reverse complement.
GTAGAACGGATCTCATGCGCGCTATTCAGGTTTCCGAGCACGGCGGTCCCGAAGTCCTGAACTACGTCGAGGTGCCGGATCCGCAGATCGGTCCGGATCAGCTGCTCGTCGACACCGAGGCGATCGGCATCAACTTCATCGACACCTATATCCGCACCGGCCGCTACCCGCAGGCGGTTCCCTATATTCCCGGCGCCGAGGGCACCGGCGTGGTGGCCGAGGTCGGGGCGAATGTGACCGAATTCGCCGTTGGCGACCGAGTCGCCTGGGCGGCCGCGCCCGGTAGCTATGCCAAGCGGGTCGCGGTACCGGCGGCGGTCGCGGTCAAGGTGCCCGATGGTGTCGAAGCACCGGTCGCCGCCTCGGCGCTGCTGCAGGGTATGACGGCGCACTACCTGATCGAATCGATCTACAAGCCCGAACCCGGCGAGACCGTGCTGGTGCACGCGGGCGCGGGTGGCGTTGGTCTTGTGCTCACCCAGCTCGCCGTCGCGCGCGGTGTGCGGGTGATCACCACCGTCTCCTCGGACGCCAAGGAGAAGCTGTCCCGCGAGGCGGGCGCGAGTGAGGTCCTGCGCTACACCGATGATCTTGCCGATCGAGTCCGCGCACTTACCGAGGGCATCGGCGTCGCGGCCGTATACGACGGTGTCGGCGCGGCCACTTTCGAGGCCAGCCTCGCATCTCTGCGGGTACGCGGCATGCTCGCCCTCTTCGGGGCGGCCAGCGGCCCGGTCCCGCCCTTCGATCTGCAGCGACTCAACCCGGCGGGCTCGCTGTTCGTCACCCGCCCCACGCTGGTGCACTACACCCGCGATCGCACCGAATTGCTTTGGCGTGCAACCGATATCTTCAACGCGATCGCCAACGGTATCTTGCACGTGCGGATCGGAGCCACCTATCCGCTTGCCGAGGCCGAGCAGGCGCACCGCGACCTGGAGGGCCGCAAGACCACGGGTTCGATCGTTCTGCTGCCGTAACGCACGATCGACGGCACAGCCGCAGCGAGGCCATAGGACCTCGCATCCACTATCCGACGGCACGATCGGCATATCCGCATCCGGTGCGGCTGTGGAACGGTGACAACGCTCGCCAACCAGCGGTCGATCGTCGTCGGTATGGACGGATCGCCTATCGCGGCCGCGCGGTGGGCGGTGGGCGGCCGAGATAGCCGCACGACAACATGGATTCGGCCAGCCAGAACCGGCTACACCACGCACGGTGCCCGACGATCATTTGCCGTGATCAGAATTGATCCCGGGCTCGGCCGGGTCAGTAGTCCCGTCCGGTCAGACCACGGTAGATGAACCGCGTCAGCCCCTCGATCGCCTGCTCATCGGTCAACGCGACGGTGCCGTCCTCGACCAGCGCCAACATGCCCTGGGCGACCTGGAACATCATCGCCAGACTGGCATCAACGCTGCTCGGCAGACGTAATCCCTTGTCGGACAGGCCATCCAGATGATCGGCGATATCCGCGCGCTGTTCGACCCCGAACTGTCCGAGCATGCGAGCGAAATCCTCGCTGACGATCGCAGCCTGAGTGATCGCACGCAGGACCGGCGCATGTTCCCGCGAGAAGGTCCAATACCCCGCGACGTGATACCGCACCGCCTCCGGATCACTGAAATCGGATTTGTGATCGGGCTGCTCCGCGCGCTCGTCTCCCGCGCTCGCCAGATCGTTCAGCAGCGCCTGGAGTAGCTCCTCCTTGCTCGAGAAGTGGTTGTAGAACGACCCGGCCGCGCGCCCCGCGGCGGCGGTGATGTCGGTGATCTTGGTGTTCCAGTAGCCGCGTTCGGCGAACACCCGCCGCGCCGCATCCTTCAGTGCCTTTTCGGTCTCTGCGGACTTCTCCCGGCGACTGGACGTCATTCACACCACCTCCTTGACAGGAAAACCTACCAACCTCACACTGAATTCAGATTCAGTGAATTTCAATTCAGATTGGCGAATATCATGAAAGCAGCAGTTCTGAGCAACGCCGGTGGAGTTCCCGTATACGGCGACTTCGATGAGCCTCAGGTGACCGAAGGTCGGGAACTGGTCGAACTGGTGGCCGCGGGCATCCACCCGATCGTTCGATCGCTGGCCGCCGGTACGCACTACGGCAGCACCGACGCCTACCCCCTGATCCCGGGCCTCGACGCGGTGGCACGCACCGCCGATGGCGCCCTCGTCTACACCGGTTTCGTGCAAGCCCCCTACGGCACGCTGGCCGAACGTATGGCGGTGCCCACCCGGATGCGGATTCCGCTCCCGACCGGCGCCGATCCCGCACGAATCGCCGGTGGCCTCAACCCCGGATTGTCCTCGTGGCTGGTCCTGCGTGAACGCCGCGACACACTGCCCGACCAGCAGCTCGGCACCGTGCTTATCCTCGGTGCCACCGGCGCCGCCGGGCTGCTGGCCGTACAGAACGCCTTCGCGCTGGGCGCGAACCGGGTGATCGCTGCCGGACGCAATCCATCGGCACTCGAGCGGGCTGCGGGATTCGGCGCGAACACGGTCACGCTGCAGGACGACAAGGACGCCACCGCGTCGGTGCTGTCCGAAGCCATCGGCACCGAGGCGCCGAGCCTGGTGCTCGACTATGTGTGGGGCGCACCGGCCGAGGCAGCCTTCGCAGCCCTCGGACGCCAGGGCCTCACCGAGGACGACGCGGATATCGCATATCTCCAGATCGGCTCCATGGCAGGTGCGGAGGCGGCCATTCCGGCGGCGCTGTTGCGCAGCCGGCGCATCACGATCTCGGGTAGCGGAGCCGGATCCCTGTCCGTGCAGTGGATCCTGGCCGCCATCCCCGAATACACGCAGTTGCTCGCCGACGGCCGATTGGACACCGCGGTGCAGGAGTTCCCGCTCTCGAAGATCGAAGACGCCTGGGCCGCCGCGCAATTCGGCGTCACCCGAGTGGTCGTGGTCCCGGATTGATCCATCGACGTATAACACCAAAACAATTCAGTACGGAGCTATCGTGCACACGCAAGTACTCATCGCAGGCGCCGGACCCACCGGCCTCACCCTCGCCATCGACCTGGCCCGCCGCGATATCCCGGTGCGGATTATCGACCGGGCCACCGAATTCTTCGCCGGATCGCGCGGCGACGGCATCCAGCCACGCACGCTGGAAGTTTTCGACGACCTCGGCGTACTGAATGCGGTTCGGCGGGCCGGATCGCCGACACCGGTAATCCGTGTGTACTCCGGCGCTGAATTCGCGGGCGAACATCGGATGGCCGAACCGGTGGAGCCGACGCCCGCGGTCCCCTACCCCAACCCCTGGATACTCGGGCAGTCCCGGACCGAGGCGATCCTGCGCGATCGGCTCGCGGAATTCGGTGTGCGGGTAGAACTCGCCACGGCGCTGGTCACTTTCGAGCAGGACGAGACCGGAGTCAGCGTCGAGTTGGCACACGACGGCCTCGTCGAGACGCTGCGTGTCGCCTATCTGGTCGGCGCGGACGGCGGCAAGAGCACGGTCCGCAAGACGCTCGGAATTCCATTCGAGGGCACCACTGACGATTCGATCCGCATGTTGCTGGGCGATGTCAGTGCCGACGCACTCGATCACGACTACGGCTACTGGTTCGCCGCCGCCGGTCGGCCGATGGAGGGAATCATATTGTCCCCGTTGCCCGGTGGCAGCCAGTTCCAGTTCGGCGCGCCATTGGACTCCGACGCCGAGCCCACCCTCGAGGTGCTGCAGGACTTCGTCGACCGCTATGCCGCAAATCTGGATATCGTCCTCACCGATCTCACCTGGGCAACGGTGTGGCGGCCGAATATCCGTCTGGCGCAGCGGTTCCGGGCGGGCCGGGTACTCCTCGCGGGCGATGCCGCGCATGTACATCCGCCCACCGGCGGACAGGGTATGAACACCGGTGTCCAGGACGCCTACAACCTGGGCTGGAAGCTCGCCGCCGCCGTCGGGGGCGACGAATCACTGCTGGACAGCTACGAATCCGAGCGCCGCACGGTAGCCGCACGGGTGCTCGGCATCAGTACCGATCTGCTGGACAAGCTGATCGACGGTGCGCACGACGCCATGCAGCGCGGCGAGGAGACGCGTCAACTGGATATCAGTTACCGCGATCCCGCCGACCACGGCGTGCTCGTCGCGGGTGATCGCGCACCCGACGCACCGGTCAAAGATGCCGAAGGGCGGCCGATTCGACTGTTCGACCTGTTCCGCGGACCGCACGCGACCCTGCTGTCATTCGGCGAAACCGACGTACCGTCCGAACCCGGTGTCGAGGTCTATAGGGTGATCCGCCCAGGCGCCCAGGCGACCGGACAATACGTTGTGGATGTCGACGGTCACGCGTTCGCCGCCTATGCCGCGGTCGACGGCACCACCATACGAGTCCGGCCCGACGGATATCTAGGCTGACCTACCCGAAGAAGCTGCCGATCGTGTCCCATCCGAGCACCGAATCCACCGCCAGACCACAGAAAACCACGGCCAGATAGTTGTTGGACTGCAGGAACAGTCGCAGCGGCTTCACCGACTCACCGCGTCGCACTCCGGAGTACAGCTGATGCGCCATGAGCAGGAACCATGCTCCGGCCACCAGCGCGACGGCCGCGTAGACCACACCGGTCGCGGGCACCAGCGCGAGAGTGGTCAGCACGGTGAGCCAGGTGTAGATAACGATCTGCTTGGTGACGGCCTGCTCGGTGGCCACGACCGGCAGCATCGGCACACCGGCGGCCCGGTAGTCCTCCTTGTAGCGCATGGCCAAGGCCCAGGTGTGCGGCGGTGTCCAGAAGAAGATGACGCCGAACAGCGCGATCGCGGGCCAACCGATATTTCCGGTCGCCGCCGACCAGCCGACCAGCGCGGGCATACATCCGGCCGCTCCGCCCCACACCACATTCTGCGAGGTCCGGCGCTTCAGGCCGAGGGTGTATACGAAGACGTAGAACAGGATCGTCGCGACGACCAGGAGTCCACTGAGCAGATTTGCCTGCCACCACAACCAGGCGAAAGAACCGATGCCGAGCGTCACCCCGAAGACGAAGGCGTGTGAGGTCGGCACGGCCTCCCTGGCCAGCGGCCGCTTCGCGGTCCGCTTCATCACCTTGTCGATATCGGCGTCGGCGACACAGTTGAGCGTATTGGCGCTCGCGGCACCCATCCAACCGCCGAACAGCGTGGCCAGGATCAGTCGGATATCGACGTGGCCACGATCGGCCAGCAACATCGTCGGAATCGTCGCGACCAGCAGCAACTCGATGACGCGCGGCTTGGTCAACGCGATATAGGCGAGCGGTCGCCGCAGTAGTCGGGACAGCAGGCCATCGCCGGTCAACCGGTCGGCCAGCGCCGTCGCGGAGGAGCCGTGTGCGCCATTGCCACCCGGCTGTTGCCCAATCCGCACTATCTCTCCTCGCACGCTGTGCATCGCATCCGGCATGTACCACTACCGCGCTCCCCCTGCTCTAGCTGGTGCGAGGCGGCAACTACTACAGACGATGGTAGACCCAGCCGCACAGCCTTCTTTCCATAGCCCCTCGCTCCGGCACCCTGTCGCAGCGATTCGACACCCGGACTAAGCCGGGTTCGTCACATGCCGGTCACCGGGCACATCTAGGGTAGTTGGGGTAAACCGGTTCGCATTCCACAGCTGCCGTGCGTGCACCCTGCGCCACCGTCGACGAAACCAATGTCAGGAGAACCTCGGTCGTGTCAGTCACAGACGACATCCGCGCCCTCACTCAGCCGAACCACCCGGACGACTGGACGGATCTGGACACCAAGGCCGTCGACACCGTTCGGGTTCTTGCCGCCGATTCGGTGCAGAACGCCGGAAACGGGCACCCCGGCACCGCGATGAGCCTCGCACCACTGGCCTACACGCTCTATCAGCGCACCATGCGCCTGGACCCGAGCGATCCGAGCTGGGTCGGCCGCGACCGCTTCGTGCTGTCCTGTGGTCACTCCAGCATCACCCAGTACATCCAGCTCTACCTGGCCGGATACGGTCTGGAGCTGAACGATCTCGAGCATCTGCGCAAATGGGGGTCGCTCACCCCCGGCCACCCGGAATTCCGCCACACCGACGGCGTCGAGATCACCACCGGCCCGCTGGGCCAGGGGCTGGCCTCCGCGGTCGGCATGGCCATGGCGGCGCGGCGCGAGCGCGGGCTGTTCGATCCGGACGCCGCGCCGGGCACCAGCCCGTTCGACCACTTCATCTACGCGATCGCCTCCGACGGTGATATGGAGGAGGGCGTCACCTCCGAGGCATCCTCGCTGGCGGGCACCCAGCAGCTGGGCAACCTCGTCGTGATCTACGACGACAACAAGATCTCCATCGAGGACGACACCACCATCGCCTTCACCGAGGATGTCGCCGAGCGCTATCAGGCCTACGGCTGGCATGTGCAGGTGGTCGAGGGCGGCGAGGACGTCGTCGCCATCGAGGCGGCGCTGGCCGCGGCCAAGGCGGAGACCGGCAAGCCGTCGATCATCGTGCTGCGCACCATCATCGGCTACCCGGCCCCCAACAAGATGAACACCGGCGCCGCGCACGGCGCCGCGCTCGGCGCCGACGAAGTGGCCGCCACCAAGAAGATCCTCGGCTTCGATCCGGAGAAGAACTTCCAGGTCGACGACGATGTCATCGCGCACACCCGCAAGGTCATCGAGCGCGGCCAGCAGGCACATGCGGCCTGGCAGCAGCAGTTCGACGCGTGGGCCGCGGCGAACCCGCAGAACAAGGCGCTGTTCGATCGGCTCGCCAAGCGTGATCTGCCCGCGGGTTGGGCCGCGAATCTGCCGACCTACGAGCCGGACCCGAAGGGAATGGCCACCCGCAAGGCCTCCGGCAAGGTGCTCGCCGCGCTGGCGCCGGTGCTTCCCGAGCTGTGGGGCGGTTCGGCCGACCTCGCCGAATCCAACAACACGACCATGCCCGACGCGCCGAGCTTCGGTCCGGAATCGATCTCGACCGGTATGTGGAAGGCCAACCCGTACGGCCGCACCCTGCACTTCGGTGTGCGCGAGCACGCCATGGGCGCGATCCTCAACGGTATCGCCCTGCACGGCCCGACCCGTCCGTACGGTGGCACCTTCCTGGTGTTCTCCGATTACATGCGCCCGGCAGTGCGCCTGGCCGCGCTGATGCGGGTGCCCGCGATCTACGTCTGGACCCACGACTCCATCGGCCTCGGCGAGGACGGCCCGACGCATCAGCCGATCGAACATCTGGCCGCGCTGCGCGCGATTCCGGGGCTGAACGTGGTCCGCCCCGGCGACGCCAACGAAACCACCTACGCCTGGCGCACCATCCTCGAGCGCGACAGCAGCGAGCACACTTCGCACTTCTCGGTCTCCGAACCCGCCCACCAGGACGGACCGTCCGCACTCGCGCTGACCCGCCAGGACCTGCCGATCGTCGAGGGCACCAGCTACGAAGGTGTCAAGAGGGGCGGCTATGTGCTGGCCGAGGCGTCCTCCGGTACCCCGCAGGTAATCCTGATCGCGACCGGATCCGAGCTCCAGCTCGCGGTCGCCGCCCGCACTACGCTGGAGGCGCAGGGCATCGGCACCCGCGTGGTCTCGATGCCGTGTGTGGAGTGGTTCGACGCGCAGGACAAGGCATATCGGGACGAGGTGCTGCCGCCGGCGATCGCCGCTCGCGTGGCCGTCGAGGCCGGTATCGCGATGCCGTGGTATCGGTTCACCGGTGATGCGGGTGAGATCGTGTCGATCGAGCACTTCGGTGCCTCGGCCGACTTCAAGACCTTGTTCCGCGAGTTCGGGATCACCGCGGAAGCCGTTGTGGCTGCCGCGCAGCGCACGCTGGAAAACGTGAAGGGATAAGAGCTCATGGCACAGAACGAAAACCTCGCCGCCCTCTCGGCCGCCGGCGTCTCGGTGTGGCTCGATGATCTGTCGCGGGACCGGATCCAGTCCGGCAACCTGGCCGAGCTCATCGAAACCCGCAGCGTCGTCGGCGTAACCACCAATCCGACCATCTTCCAGGTCGCCCTGAGTCAGGGCCACGCCTACGACGGCCAGGTGAAAGAGCTTGCCGCCCAAGGCGCGGATGTGGATTCCGCGATCCGGACCATCACCACCGACGATGTGCGTGCGGCCTGCGATGTGCTGGCCGTGGCCTACGAGGCCAGCAACGGCGTCGACGGCCGGGTCTCCATCGAGGTCGACCCGCGTCTGGCCTTCGACGCCGACCAGACGGTCGCGCAGGCCATCGACCTGTGGAAGACGGTGGACCGTCCCAACCTGTTCATCAAGATTCCGGCCACCGAGGCGGGCCTGCCCGCGATCACCCGGGTGATCGCGGAGGGCATCAGCGTCAATGTGACACTGATCTTCTCGGTCAAGCGCTACCGCGAGGTGATGGGCGCCTATCTCGATGGTCTGCGCAACGCCAAGGCCGCCAGCCATGATCTGGCCAAAATCCATTCGGTCGCCTCGTTCTTCGTCTCCCGGGTGGACACCGAGATCGATAAGCGACTCGAGGCGATCGGCACGCCGGAGGCGCTGGCACTGCGTGGACAGGCGGGTGTCGCCAACGCGCGCCTGGCCTACGCCGAATACCAGGATGTCTTCGACGGTGGTGCGCACACCTCGACCTACAACCATCTGGCCGCCGCCGGTGCGAATCGGCAACGACCGCTGTGGGCTTCGACGGGTGTGAAGAATCCGGAGTACTCCGACACGCTGTATGTCACCGAGCTGGTGGCACCGAATACGGTGAACACGCTGCCGGAAAAGACTCTGGAGGCCGTCGCCGATCACGGCGAGGTCCGTGGCGACGCGGTCAGCGGTACCGCCGCCGCCGCGCAGGAGATCTTCGACAAGCTCACCGCGGTCGGTGTCGACCTCGACGACGTGTTCGAGGTACTCGAGCGCGAGGGTGTGGAGAAGTTCGAGAAGTCGTGGGAGGAGCTGCTTTCCGCCACGGCAGGCGAACTGGCCAAGACCGGGGATAACTGACCCGATGGCCGGCACTCAGACGAATACCTGGAAGAATCCGCTGCGCGAAGAGCGGGATAAGCGAGTTCCCCGCATCGCGGGACCGTGCAGCATGGTGATCTTCGGCGTCACCGGCGATCTGTCCCGGAAGAAACTGATGCCGGCCATCTACGATCTGTCGAACCGGGGGCTGCTGCCCCCGGGCTTCGCACTGGTCGGCTTCGCGCGCCGGGACTACGCGGACGAGGATTTCGCGGGGGTTGTGCTGGACGCGGTGAAAGCGCACGCACGCACCCCATTTCGGCAGGAGGTCTGGGACCACCTGGCCGAAGGCATCCGATTCGTGCAGGGCTCCTTCGACGACGATTCCGCCTTCGCTAAACTCGCCGATGTGTTGGCGAAGCTGGACAAGGATCGCGGCACCGGCGGCAATCACGCCTTCTACCTGTCGATTCCGCCGAATATGTTCCCGGTGGTGCTCGATCAGCTCTCCGAGCACAAACTGGCCCAACCGACGAAAACCGATGGCGAGGGCCGCAAGCCGTGGCGCCGGGTGGTGATCGAGAAACCGTTCGGTCACGATCTGGACAGCGCGGTCGAACTCAACGCATTGGTCAACCGGGTGTTCCCGGAGGAGACGGTGTTCCGCATCGATCACTATCTCGGCAAGGAGACGGTGCAGAACATCCTGGCACTGCGCTTCGCCAACCAGCTCTACGAGCCGATCTGGAATGCCAATTACGTCGACCATGTGCAGATCACCATGGCCGAGGACATCGGATTGGGTGGGCGGGCAGGCTATTACGACGGTATCGGCGCGGCCCGCGATGTCATCCAGAACCACCTGCTGCAGTTGCTCGCGCTGACTGCCATGGAGGAACCGATCAGCTTCGAGCCCAAACAGCTGCAGGCGGAGAAGATCAAGGTGCTCTCGGCGACCAAACTCGTCGAGCCGCTCGATGAAACCACCGCACGCGGACAGTACGCGGAGGGGTGGCAGGGCGGCGAGCATGTGGTCGGACTGCTCGACGAGGAGGGTTTCGACCCGCAATCGCGCACCGAGACCTACGCGGCGATCACCCTCGAGGTCGACACCCGACGATGGGCGGGTGTGCCGTTCTACCTGCGCACCGGAAAACGCCTGGGCCGCAGGGTGACCGAGATCGCCGTGGTGTTCAAGCGGGCCCCGCATCTGCCGTTCGACCAGACCATGACCGAGGATCTCGGGCAGAACGCACTGGTCATCCGGGTGCAGCCCGATGAGGGCATTACCACCCGGTTCGGTTCGAAGGTGCCGGGGTCGAGCATGGAAGTGCGCGACGTCAACATGGATTTCAGCTACGGCGAGGCGTTCACCGAATCCTCCCCCGAGGCCTACGAACGCCTGATCCTCGATGTGCTGCTCGGGGTGCCGTCCCTGTTCCCGGTGAACGCGGAGGTCGAATTGTCCTGGCGCATCCTGGATCCGGTGCTCGAGCACTGGGCCGCCGACGGTAAGCCCGAACAGTACGAGGCGGGCACCTGGGGTCCGGCCTCGGCTGACGAGGTGTTGGCACGCACCGGGCGCGAATGGCGGCGGCCATGATCGTCGATATGCCGCAGACCACCACCTCTGAAGTCACCAAACGCCTGGTTCGCCTTCGGGAGAGCAATGGTGTGATCACCATGGGCCGGGTGCTGACGCTGGTCGTGTGCACGCTGGACAGCTCCGAGGCCGAGGACGCCATCGACGCCGCCAATGACGCCAGCCGCGAACACCCCTGTCGCGTGGTGGTTTTGGCGCGCGGCGATCGCGATGCCGAGACCCGGTTGGATGCCCAGATCCGCGTTGGCGGTGATGCGGGTGCGGCCGAGGTGATAGTGCTGCGGCTGCAGGGTGATCTGATCAACCACGAAAGCAGCGTAGTCATCCCGTTCCTGCTGCCGGATACCCCGGTGGTGGCCTGGTGGCCACGTGGCGCACCGGAGTTCCCGTCGAAGGATTCGGTGGGACGCTTGGCGACTCGCCGCATCACCGACGCCACCTTCGCGGCCGATCCGCAGGCGACGATCAAGAAGCGCCTCGGCTCCTATGCCTCCGGGGATACCGATTTGGCGTGGAGTCGCATCACCTATTGGCGTGCGCTGTTGGCGGCCGCCATGGACGAACCGCCGTTCGAGCCGGTGGATTCGGTGACCGTCTCCGGACTGCGCGACGAACCCGCGCTGGATATGCTCGCGGGCTGGTTGGCCGCCCGCCTCGACTGCCCGGTGCGTCGTCGTTCGGGTGCGTTGCGGGTGCAAGTGCATCGCCCGACGGTATCGATCGCCATCGAGCGACCACAGACCGGACGCACCGCGACACTGACCCGCACCGGTGACCCGGATCAGCGAATCGCATTGGCGCGCCGGGAAACTCGCGACTGCCTCGCCGAGGAACTGCGACGGCTGGATGCCGACGAGATCTATGCCGAGGCGCTCGCCGGAATCGAGAAGGTGATCTATGAGTGAGCGCGCGAACTTCCCCGCGAACACCGTCGAAGTATACGACGACACCGAGGCCTTGATTGCCGCCGCGGCCGCGCGATTCGTCGCGGTCGTGGTGGCCGCACAGGCGGCGCGCGGCTCCGCATCAGTGGTGTTGACCGGCGGTGGGACCGGGATCGGACTGTTGGAATTGGTCCGCAAGACACCCGGCGACATCGACTGGTCGCGGCTCGATGTGTTCTGGGGCGACGAGCGATTCGTGCCGGCGGGCGATTCCGAGCGCAATGATCTGCAGGCACGGCAGGCGCTGCTGGATCATGTGTCGGTGGACCCGTCGCGGGTGCATCCGGTCGCCACCTCCGATGGTGAGTATCCGGATCCGGTCGAGGCCGCCGCCGAATATGCTGCGGCAGTGCACGCGCACTTGGCGGAATACGGGGCCTTCGATCTGCATCTGCTCGGAATGGGCGGTGAGGGACATGTGAATTCGCTGTTCCCGCATACCGATGCGGTGCGTGAACAGCACGAACTCGTTGTCGCGGTGCCGAATTCACCCAAGCCGCCGCCGGTGCGGGTCACGCTGACGCTGCCCGCGGTGCGGCACAGTCGCCATGTTGTGCTGGTCGTCGGTGGTGCGGCCAAGGCCGAAGCCGTTGCCGCGGCGGTGGCGGGTGCGGATCCGGTGGAGATTCCCGCGGCGGGTGCCGTCGGGTCGGAATCCACTACGTGGCTGTTGGATCGGGATGCCGCCGCGGCATTGCCGAGTACCGCGAGTTAACCCAGCAGTTCCCGCGCGGTTGCGCCGAGGACCAATTCGCGTACCTGCGGTGAGCGGGTGGCGCGTTCGACGGTGGTACGTGCGATGACCGGGTCGCCGTAGGGGGCATCCGAGCCGAACAGAGTGCGCTCGGGAATTTCGGCTATGGCCAGGCGCACCGCGAAAACGATACTGGCAGTGGATAGTTCGAGGTACATATTCGGGCTGTCGCGGACCAGTTCGATCGCGTCCATCCAATGCGCTCCGCCGAGTTGGGAGACCACGAGCGGCACGCGTGGATAGCGGCGTGCGAGGTCGGTCATGGTGCGCAGGTCGGCGGCGGTCGTGGGCGCTGCGCCGTGTACGACGACAGGGAGTCCACCCTGGTCGGTGGCGGCACGGAGTACCGGCTCGATACGCGCGGCCTGGTCGGGCGGCGGGGTCAACTCTCCGATGCCGCACATTCCGCGCCCGACTACCTCGCGTTCGACGAGCGCATCGGCATCGGGTGCGTCGAGCGGCACCGAGGCGAAGCCGATGAAGCGGTCCGGGTAGGCGTCGAGGGCGGCGTCGAGTTCACGCCGTGCCGTTTGGCGACCGAGGGCAGCGCTACCGGCTAGCGCCTGCGTCAGCAGGTCCATCTCTGTGCGGAGTTCGGTCAGGGTTCCGGCCCGTTCCGGATGCGGTCGGGTCATGAAGAGGACGGTCTTGTCCACGCCCGCCTCGTCGAGTAGCGCGATGTGGTCGGTGAGCGGGTCGTGGACGTGGCTGTGTGCGTCGATGATCAACATTTCTCCTGACGGAATCGAGTTGCGGACTCGAGTGTTGATCCCTGACACCGTGGGAAGGTCAAATCATGCTGATCGGTGAGCTGGCGAGCCGGACCCGCACCAACGAGCGGCTGCTGCGGTATTACGAGCGGGTCGGGCTGCTGTCGGCCGAACGCCGCCACAATGGGTATCGCGAGTACGACGCGGCTGCCGAACAGCGGGTCGGACAGATTCGCGCATTGCTCGCCGCGGGACTCTCGACCCGGGTGATCGGGCAGCTGCTGCCGTGCGCTGTCGACGATGGCAGGTTACGGGCCTGTCCTGGCGTATTGCCCGCGCTGCGGGATCGGCTGACAGAGTTGGACCGTCGGGCCGTCGAGCTCGATGTCGCTCGCGATCTGCTGCGACGGACGATCACGCAGACCGAGCGGTCCGGCTGATGCCGTGCCCGACCGAGCCGATAAATACGCGACTCGACACCGCAGTTCTCGGAGAAATTTCTTGCAATCACCGAGATGGTCAGAATATTTTCTGAAATCGTACCGGAATCGACTTCCTCGAGCAGCGTCCGTCGGAGATGATCACAGCGTGACCGAACAGCGAGCCGACCTCGAGGAGCGGTTCCGTGCCGAGATATCGGCGCTGGAGCCACAGCCGAGCCGTCCCGTCGATCAGCCGCTCGATGGTGTCGGGCTCACCGGAGCCCAATGCCTGGACCTGTTCGAATCACAGGCGACCAGTAGGCATCTCGATCTCGCGGCACGCCGATTGGGCAGCGCCAAGCGCGGCTATTACAGCATCGGATCCGCCGGACACGAGGGCAATGCGGCGGTCGCGGCCGCCCTGCGCACCACCGATCCCGTGCTGCTGCACTATCGCTCCGGAGCATTCTTCGTGCACCGGGCCAGGCAGGTGCCGGGTCTCGATCCGATCCGCGATGTGCTGCTCGGCGTGGTGGCGGCGAGCACTGAACCGATATCGGGCGGCCGTCATAAGGTTTTCGGCAGCAAACCGGGCGCGGTGATCCCACAGACCTCCACCATCGCCTCACATCTGCCGCGCGCTGTCGGACTCGCCTTCGCGATCGAACGCGCGGCCCGGCTCGGCGTCGCGTGCGAATGGCCGTCGGATTCGGTGGTGTTGTGCAGTTTCGGCGACGCGTCGGCCAATCACTCCACCGCCGCCGGCGCCATCAATGCCGCGATTCACACTGCGCGCCAAGGGGTTCCGCTGCCCCTGCTGTTCGTCTGCGAAGACAACGGCATCGGCATCAGCGTCGCGACCCCGCCCGGCTGGATCGAACAGTCCTACGGCATTCGCCTCGGTCTGCAGTATTTCGACGCCGATGGCTGCGATCTCCTCGACGCCGCGACAACCGCGACCAAGGCGGTCGACTGGGTGCGCGAACACCGCAAACCCGCCTTCCTCCACCTGAGCACCGTACGGCTCATGGGACACGCTGGATCCGACGTAGAGTCCGCCTACCGCAGCCCCACCGATATCGCCGCCGACCTGCGCCGAGACCCGGTGATCGCAACCGGTCGCCTCCTGGTCACCTCCGGCCTCGTAGCCCCGGCCGAAGTCATCGCACGCTACGACGATATCGGCGTCCGAGTCGCCGCCGTGGCCGAATCGGTGTGCCGCGAACCGAAGTTGACCTCCGCCGCTGCGGTGATGGAACCGTTGGCCCCGCTACATCCGGACCGGGTGCGGGCCGATGTCTTGCGTCGAGGCCCGCTCGGGTCTGGTGTCGCCGGCGAGCTCGGCGATGGCCGACGCGACGCGCAGCCGGCCAATGCCGAGCGACGGGTCGACAACAGTTCCTCCCGCACGAGTACGGTCTCTCGCGACAGTGAGGCGGTCAGAACATCAGCTCGGGTACCGCAGACGGTCGACACCATCGTTCGCGACGTCGCGATGAGCGGCACGACCGCCCACGACCCCCACAAGGGCCGCCGGGCCATAGCGGAACAAACAGTTGCACAAGACGATTCGGTGACGCTGGCGCAGGCGATCAATCAAACGCTCGCGGCACTGCTCGACCGCGACAACGACGTCCTGGTGTTCGGCGAGGATGTCGGCCGCAAAGGCGGCGTATACGGCGTCACCAAGGGCCTGCAGAAACAGTTCGGAGTGCGGCGTGTCTTCGATACGCTGCTCGACGAACAGAGCGTGCTCGGCACGGCCCTTGGCGCCGCACTCGCCGGATTCGTGCCGATTCCGGAGATCCAATATCTGGCCTACGTGCACAATGCCGCCGACCAATTGCGGGGTGAAGCCGCCACACTATCGTACTTCTCACAGGGGCAATACCGGAATCCGATGGTCGTGCGCATCGCCGGATACGGCTATCAGAAGGGGTTCGGCGGCCACTTCCACAACGACAATTCCATTGCGGCACTGCGCGATATCCCGGGCCTGATCATCGCCTCCCCCGCTCGCGCCGATGACGCCGCGGCCATGCTGCGCACCTGTGTCTGCGCCGCTCGCGTCGACGGCCGCGTCTGCGTCTACCTCGAACCCATCGCCCTCTACCACACCCGCGACCTACACCGTCCCGGCGATAGTGCCTGGCTCGCAACACCTTCCGATTCCGACCACATCGCCATCGGACGTGCCCGCGTCTACGGCGATGGCACCGACCTCACCATCGTCACTTTCGCCAACGGCGTGCCCATGAGCCTACGGGTAGCCCAACGCCTCGCATCTCACGGTATTCGAACTCGCGTGCTCGACCTCCGATGGCTATCCCCGCTCCCTCTCGATGACCTTCTTCACCACGCCAACGCCACCGGCCGAGTCCTCATCGCCGACGAAACGCGCCACACCGGCGGCGTCTCCGAATCCCTCTGCGCCGCCCTGATCGACGCCGGTTTCAACGGCCCAATAACCCGCGTGACCAGCGAAGACTCCTTCATCCCGCTGGGCCATGCGGCCAGCACCGTCCTCCTCGACGAACCCCGAATCGAAGCAGCAGCCAGCAAACTCGTCAACCGCTGAACTCACGCGGTACTCGCCAACCCCTCGAATCGGCGAGTACCGCGCGCCCGATGGTCGGCTATCGCCGCAACCGCAGTACCGCTTCCAGAATTTCGCGCATCGACGGCCGAAACCCGGTGCCTGGCTCGTGGATCCACCGTCGAAACCCGCGTCGCTCATCATCAGGAGACGGCAGCACAATGCATTTCGACGCAACGCCGATATTCCAGCGCAGCAGCGCGGGCGTCAGACTCTCCGGACATGGCCCGGAGGGTCCGGTCAGAAAGGACCACCGCCGTGACGCAGGGTGCTCGATCACCGGCCCCAACTGCCCCTGCTGATCGGCAACGAATTCCGTTGCCAGCCCCGAGGGCATCACCACCGCACCGACCGATCCGGTCTGCACGATGATCCGCGTCTCGGCCTCGGGCATGATCACCGCGGGCAGTCCCAGATCACGTTGGTAGTGCCGGCAGCGTTGCGCGGTTGTCTCTGCGCTACTTGGCATTTCACACCATCCGACAATCGTTCGTGGCTGTCGTCATCCGACACCCCCTCTGCCCCCGCGACGCAGTGGATGGTCCTCGATGACGCCCCACCGCCTCGGCGTGCCGTGATATCTTTGGTGTGGTAATGCTAGCGTGATTATCACGCTCCAGGTAGTGAATCGGATGAGTCGGGTCGGGCCGATACGCTGGGGAGCCATGGGAACTCGATTGCGGACCGCGCGAAAATTGTTGCTGGGACGCGAAATCGAGCACATGGTCCGCACAGCGGGCGTAAGTCAGACCGAAGCCGGGAAGATCATCGAGTCGACCCAGAGCCGTATCAACCAGTTGATCAATGGAATCGGTGCCATCAGCGTCGGTGATCTCGAACTTCTCACGACCACATTGGGTTTCACCGACCCCGGTTATATCGAGACGCTCAAAGAACTGCGCCGCGACAATCACAAGCGCGGATTCTGGACCACCGGCCACCGCCGCGCCTACGTCGAGGATCTGCGGCTACTCGTCGATCTGGAGGCGCATGCCAGCCTGTTGCGCACCGCTGAGGCAGAGATCATGCCGGGGCTCATCCAGTGCGAGTCCTACATTCGCGCACTACACGAGCCGGTCGCGACGGCCGGCGTCACCGTCGAGGAGTCGGTGCAGGCGCGGCTGGCGCGGCAGCAGGTGCTGATCGAGGCGGACCCACCGCAGTTCCGCGCGATCCTGTCCGAATCCTGTCTACGCCGCGAATACGGCGGACGCGAGGTGATGCTCGAACAACTCGAGCATCTGTCGAATCTGTCCAGACGACCCAACATCCTGATCCAGGTGCTCCCATTCACCGTCACCACACGCGGGGCGGGGATGGAGGACCGCTACACCCTGGTACGGGTGCCGTCACCGGGTGCGGCGGGCGATCTGGAGATGGCGATCGTGGAGAGTCAGGGCGATATCCGCTACATCGATGACAAACCCGCGGTGGCCGCCCGCGAAACGGTATGGTCCCGGCTCAGCGCCGCCGCTCTCGGCGCCGAGGACTCCCGGAAATTCATGGAGCACGTCGCACGATCGTTGCGCCGCAAGACATTCAGCAGCAGTTGACGAATCAGGAGTACCCGGATGTCCGCCGACTTCGAGCCCCGCGAAATTGATGCGAGCCGACCATCCGCCGCCCGCATGTATCACTACTATCTGTCCGGGGAAGCCGTCTTCGAGGTCGACAAGATCTTCGGTGAGCGACTGTTCGAAATACTTCCATTCCTCGATGTGTGGGCCCATCACAATCGCGGATTCCTGCGCCGCGCAACACGATTCATGGTCGAGCAGGGTATCCGGCAATTCCTCGATATCGGTTCCGGACTACCCACCGTCGGCAATACACACGAGGTTGCGCGGGAAGCCGCGCCGGATTCGCGCGTGGTGTATGTCGACAACGATCTGGAAGCGGTCAATCGTGCCCATGACCTGCTGCTGCACGGCGATGCCCTCGACAACACCGCCATCATCGAGGCCGATCTCCGTTATCCCGACCTGATTCTCGACCACCCGGATACTCGTCGGCTGATCGACTTCGAGCAACCGCTCGGGCTCTTGATCGTCAGCGTCTGGCCGTTTGTACCCGATGCCGCCGATCCGCCCGCGCTGATGGCGCGACTGCGCGATCGACTCCCCTCGGGCAGCTATATCGCGATGACCCACGTGTCCCTGGACGACGCCGGGCCGGAGATCAAGCAGCAAATGGCCGCTGCCGCCGCACTCTATGACGAAACCTCCGATCCGGTGACCCTGCGCACCCGCGCCGCGTTCACTGCGCTCTACGACGGACTGGACCTGATCGAACCCGGTATCGCCTACGCACCGGACTGGCGTCCGGACCAACCGGTCGACCTGGACGATAAGGCGCGGCCGTGTAATTTCGCCGCCGTTGGCTATAAGGCTTAAAGGACTAGCGACGGGCCTGCCAACCCTGCGCGACTCCTGCTCC
Organism: Nocardia sp. NPDC050630; assembly: GCF_044457245.1. NCBI lineage: Bacteria > Bacillati > Actinomycetota > Actinomycetes > Mycobacteriales > Nocardiaceae > Nocardia > Nocardia sp. NPDC050630. The sequence goes on along the minus strand of NZ_JBITGN010000001.1, from coordinate 802,855 downwards.
ACCTGTTGAAAGGACATGCAATGACGCAGCCCACCTTCACCGTCGCCGAATTCCGCAAGGCGACCTTCAGCTCGCCCAACCAGAACTGCGTGTGCGTCGCACGTAGGAACGGGTGGACCGCGGTATGGGACGACAAGCTCGCCGACGAGCGCTACACGCCCGAAATGTCATTGCCCGACAACGAACTGCTCGTCTTCACCGACGATCAGTTCGACGCCTTCCAGGTCGGTATGCGGGCGGGTCGCGTCGAGGATCCGCATCTGGCGATATCGCGCCGCGACGGCGGATATGTTTTCCAGGCCGCCATCCCCCAGCTGATCGCAGGCGTGGAACTACGCTTCGACGAGGCCGAGTTCGACGCCTTCCGGCAGGGTGTGCTGAACCACGAATTCGATGGCGCGCGATTCATCGCCGCCTGAGTAACCTCCCGATAACGCCGACGGATCCGACACGCGGTGGCCCGCTTCCCGTGAATCGGATTCGGCGGCGTGACCGAGGAAATACAGTGGACATACGGTGACCAGCGGCGAAAGGGCACGGCTATGACCACGATGTCCATGCTCGGCGAGGTACGACCCGAACACGATCGGGCGATCGAGGAAGGCCGGGTGCTCCTGCACTTTCTGCGGTCATTCCGCATGCCTGTCCTCGACGTATGGTCCGCATGCGTCGAGCTCCGGCAATTGGATCGCTGGTTCGGCAAAGTCACCAGCGGCAACGGCAACCTGACCATCGAACCGTTCGACGGACCGGTCCCCGGCCCCATCGCGATCCGCGTCGAAGACTGCCGCGCACCACATGACCTGGTGATCCATATCGACGGCGGCATCCTCGAACTGCATATGACCCAGGTCGGCGTCGTCACCAATCTCGAACTGATCCGCCGCCACGTCTGCCCGGCCGAGGCCAGCTCGGTCGGCCCACGCTGGCAGTACCTGCTGGACCGCCTCACCGCCTACCTGGACCGACGCCCCCTCCCCAGCTGGGCCGACTACCCCGAATTGACCAACGAATATCGTTGAAGGGTCATTGTGTGAGAGCTGGATCCGCGACCAGGTCGCGAAGGTGAGTGGTGATCAGCGTATTGACCTCGTCGGTGCGTTCCCACTGCACGAGGTGACCCGCATCCGCGATCTTGGTGACGGCGCGCAGGTCGGGAACGTTCGCGCGCAGAGTCGCCAGCGGATCGCGGCCGCTGAATCCCTCCATATCCGGGTCTCGGTCGCCATAGAGGAAATACGTCGGAACACAGATCTCGGCGTCGGCGAATTCGGCGGTGAGTTCCCAGTTCCGATCGAGCACCCGGTACCAATTGAGGCCGCCCGTGAAGCCGGTGCGCTCGAAATCCCCTGCCAGAATGTCGAATTCGGCGGTGGAGAGCCAGCGCCACGGCAGCGGTGGCGCCTCAGGTAGAACATCGAGGTAGCCGGTGCCCGCCGCGGGAAAGCGCCAGGTGTCGAGGTAGTGATAGTCGGCGCTGAGCGAATAGTAGACGCGAGCCAGGAATTCCCTTGTGCTCCCGCCCAATTCAGCATCGGCCACACCGGGTTTCTGAAAATAGTCCAGGTGCAGAAAGTGGCGCTGGGCGGCCTTTGCCCACAACTGCGATGGCGCGCGCGGCGGGCGCGGGGCGAACGGATTATTGAGCACGATGACACCGCTCACCCGCTCGGGCACGCGCAATGCCAGCTCCCACACCAGCGCCGCGCCGAAGTCCAGGCCGACGAACACCGCCTGCTCGGCATCCATGTCATCGAGCAGGGCGAGCAGATCGCCGATGACGGCGCGGTTGCTGTAGTCCTCGATATCGGTAGGCACATCGGTACGCCCGTATCCGCGCAAATCCGGCGCAATGGCCCGGTAACCCGCTGCGGCGACGGCCGCGAGTTGGCGATGCCAGATGAACCAGGTATGCGGAAAGCCGTGGCAGAAGATCACCGGATGACCCTCGCCCTGTTCTGCGACATGCATGCGAATGCCGTTGCTCGTCACGAACCGATGGATCAATTCCACTACGGCCTCCAATAGCTAGAACGTGTTCTTGTTTCACGGTAATATCCCGGGATCGTGAACGGAATACCTCAGGCCCTAGGCGGCCGAGTCGCGGTGGTGACCGGCGCGAGCCGTGGCATCGGCAAGGGCATCGCGCTGGAGTTGGGTGCGGCGGGCGCCACCGTGTACGTCACCGGGCGCTCGGCCGTACCGGGACGCCTACCGGGAACCGTGCACGCGACCGCGGCCGAGATCGACCTGCTCGGCGGTGTCGGCGTTCCGGTTGTCTGCGATCATCGCGACGACGATGCGGTCGAGCGACTATTCGAGCGGATTCGCAACGAGCACGGCCGCCTCGATGTGCTGGTGAACAATGTCTACAACGCCCCCGCCGCCGCGCGTTGGCTGGGCAAACCGTTCTGGGAGGTGCCGCCACAGGCCTGGGATGAGACCTTCGACGTCGGCGTCCGATCACATTATGTCGCAAGCGTTTTCGCGGCTCCCCTGCTGATCGAGTCGGCGGGCTTGATCGCCAATATCTCCTCCCCAGGTGCCGAGCGCTATATGCACAACGCGGTATACGGCGTCGCGAAGGCCGCGCTGGACCGGCTCACCTCGGATATGGCCGATGATCTCGCCGATTCGGGCGTCACCGTGGTCTCGCTCTGGCCCGGCATCGTCGATACCGAACTGCTGCAAATGGTGCCACGCGATAAGGACGGCCGCCGCGTCGTCACGCTGCCCGGCGAGGGCGCCTACGACCTCGACAATGCCGAGTCGCCACGCTTTCCGGGTCGCGCCGTCGTCGCACTCGCCGCCGATCCGGACCGCTGCCAACGCTCCGGATCGGCTTGGCGCATAGCCGATCTCGCCGAAGAGTACGGATTCACCGACGTCGACGGCCGTATCCCACGCAACGACTGAGATTCAGACGAGACTCAGGAAGCGCTGCACCGATCGCAACGGCGTCGGCTTGACCCGCCAGGTCAGATAGATACGCGAGCGCGGCGCATCCACGATGTCGAGATAGACCACGCCCGGATGCGGTGCCCGGGTGCGCGCCAGCACCGGCACGATCCCGATACCGCGTTCCGCCGCGACTAGTTCGATCCATTCGTCGAAATTCGTACAGGTGATGACGGCGCGATCCGGATCGGGCGAATCCCACGATTCGGCATTGGTCGTGCCGGAAACGGTATTGGCCACCAGTGGATAGTGCGCGAGATCGGCCCAGCGCACCTCGACGGCGTTTGCCAGCGGCGAATGCACCGAAACCGCCAGCACCCGCTGCTCCGAATCGATTTCGCGGGATTCGAGATGGTGCGGCAGCCAGATATCGTTGCGGTGGATCGCGATATCGATCGAGCGGTCGTCGAGTGCCGCCATCGGATCCTCCACTCGGCGCAGCGCAATCCGGCCGCCCAGCGCCTCGAAGCGAGTGCGGATCGCAGCGAACCAGGCATCGGGCAACAGCCAGGAGAATCCGACCTCGATCGTGGCGCGCATGCGCAGATCCGCCTTGACGGTCTCGATATCGCCGATGATGCGCCTGCTGTGGTCGAGCAGTTCGGCTCCCTCGTCGGTCAGCTCGAAGCGCCGGGATGTGCGCTCGATCAACCGGCATTCGACCACGCGCTCCAACTGCTGGATGGTTCGGGTCAGCGCGGGCTGGCTCAGGTTCAGCCGGGCGGCGGCGCGGGTGTAATTCGCTTCCTCGCAGAGCGCAAGGTACGCGCGCAGGTGCCGCAGCTCGATATCCATGCGTCGAGCGTATACATGGCGCACAGCAAGCATTTCGCAGGTTTCTCAGTGGAGAATGCCGTCGGATCCTGTGCGGTCCTTTGCAGCATGGCCACGAATCGCTGGACGCCCGCTACCGTCCTGGTGCTCGCGCAGTGCGCGTCGTCGGCGCTGCCCGACGAAGACCATGTGGGTGCGATCTTCGCAGCGCCGCTGTTCGGCGTGACGTTTCATGGCGATCTACATGCTCGCGATCCAGATCGGCACCGAATTGACCGCATCGGGCCGCGGCGACACTAGCCTCGGGCCATGGGGCCGGCAGATGTGGGGTCCACTCTTCACACCGGTAATCGGCAAAGCTATGCGATGGTCTTCGTCATCGCCACCCTCACAGTGACGGCGACGGCGCCCGCCGTCATCGTCGCCGAGCAAATCAAGCGAACTTGATCTCCAGGCCGATACCGAGAATGGCGATGAGCCAGATGAGGCCGGTGAAGATGGTGATGCGGTCGAGGTTCTTCTCGACGACGGTCGAACCCGAAAGGCTGGACTGCACACCGCCACCAAACAAGCTGGACAGACCTCCACCCTTGGCGCGGTGCAGCAGCACCAGCAGCACCAGCAGCACGCTGGTGATGATCAGGAGGATATCCAGGAACATCCGCATGCCGGACAGTCTATGGGTGCGCATCGGCACCCGCATAATCACCCTGGCTCGACGCGACCTACGGAGTGTCTACCGCGACCAGGTGTGTGGTGGTGTCCTGGCCGATCATGAACTCCGCGACGGCGCGTTCGCGCAGTTGATCCTGGGCGGTCAGCCGCACCTGATGCTGGTGCATATGCTCCGACCACGAACGCACCACGAATGCCTCCACATAGCGGTCGACCACCCCGACGTCGCGATACAGCCGCCATTCCATCGCGCCGGTGCGCTGCATGGACCGTCCGACGAACACCATCGCGGACAGGAATTCGTCGACCTTCTCCGGCGGGACATCGTAGGTGCGCAGCACCAGCACAGGTCCGTCCTCGGGATCCGGTTCGACCACGAGTTGCGGTTCCGGCCAGAAGACGCTCGGGCTCAGATCCATCTCCTCCGCATTGTGGCGGATCGGCAGCCAGACCGAACTCAGCGCGGAACCCGCCAACAGCACCGCGGCCGCAAGCAGTGCGGCCACTGGCCCCACCGCGCCAGCGACCAGACCCCACACGAGCGAACCGAGTGCCTGGCCACCCATGAACACCAGCATGTAGACCGATAGTCCGCGCGCCCGCACCCACGCGGGCAGCAGCAATTGCATGGTCGCGTTCATCGTCGACATCGCGAGCAGCCCAGGCGAATCCGGCTCCGACCAACAGCACCAGCACCACCGGCACGCTGTGCAGCAACGCCGTACCCGCCGAGGCTATGCCGAACAGGATCGCGGCCGCGGTCAAGCGTTGTGTTGGTGTGAGCAGGGCGCGAATCCGCCCCAAGCCGACCGCGCCCGTCACCGCGCCGAGCCCGAGCGCGCCGAGCAGCAGTCCGTAGCCGGACGAGGACAAACCCAACTCGTCACGGGCGATGACCGGGAGCAGCGCCCACACCGCGCTGGCCGGGGCGATGAACAGAATCGAGCGCAACAGCACCCGCCGGATCGCGGGCGCGGCACGAATGAACCGGGTCCCCGCCTGCAGCGCGGCCAGCGGACGTTCACTGGGCAGCTTCGATTCCTTCGTCGGTCTGCGCCAGCTGAGCAGCACCGCGACAATGCCGACGAACGAGACCGCATTCAGCGCGAACACCAGCGTCGGCCCCGACACCGAAACCAGCACACCCGCGATGGCCGGACCTACCGCGCGCCCGATATTGATATTCATACTGCCCAGCGCCGCGGCAGACGGAATCTCTTCGCGCGCAACGAGTTCCGGTTGAATAGCCTGCCAAGACGGCCCCGTCAACGCCTGCCCGCACCCGAGTAGGAACAGCAACGTCAACAGCACCCCTGGCGTGGTGTGCCCGGTCGCCGTCGATATCGCGAGCACCGCCGCCAATACCGCCATCGCCGACTGCGCCCCCACCAACAACCTGCGCCGATCCAATAGATCCGCAAGGACCCCCGACGGAATCGACAACAGCATCACCGGCAATGTCGTCGCCGTCTGCACGAACGCCACCAATGTCGCGGCATTGGGCGCATCGACCAGAATCCACTGCGCCCCAACGGTTTGCATCCAGGTACCCAGATTCGAAACCAGCTGCGCGATCCAGAGCGCCCGATAGATTCGCGACCGTAACGGCGCCCAGGTGGATAACGGTGTCGTCGCATCGGCAGTGGTCACGGGCCCGAGCATAGCTACGGGTCGAAATACGTGCCGTTCGCAATTTCCCTCAGTGGTGCGGAGCTGATGGCCGAGGCGTGGTTCGGGTCGGTGCGGTGGCAGGCCGGGGCGGCTGGTAGTCGACCAGCCGGATCGGCTGCCGCAGGTCGACCATGGTGACGACTTCGCGCGCCGCTCGACCGAATAACACCGCCCGAGCCGTGATAGATATCGGTCTCGTCATCGCGAAACCTCCCTGAGGTGTAGCTGCGGTTCACCCACGCTCAGCCGAACCCGAACGGCCGGAACAGCGGGGCGCGTGAACTCGCGAATATGAAGAGTCGGCTTCAGGTCCCCGGCCACCTGCACGCGAACCAGCGGCAGACGCGGATCGCTACGGCCCGCGCGCGACGGATCGCCCGCCTGCTTACGCCGTCGGCGCAGTACGAACGTCGCCACACCGAGGGCGAGAAGGAACACGCCAATTCCCAACACTTCCCCGACGTGGTTCACCCGCCGCGGATCATCCGCCGTTGGCCCTGCGGTCGGCGTGTCGGATGCTTCCACAACTGCTTGTGTGGTGGTCGTCGTGATCGGCTTGGTGGAGGTCGTGGTGGTCGACCCGGACCGAGGGGCGATCGTGATCTGCCGGACCGCGGATTCTTTCTCGCCGCACGCGGCGCTGATCGTCTGCGGTCCGGTTGCGGCCTGATTGGACACGTCGATCGAGGTTTCGAACGACCCCTGGGAGACGGTCACGTTTTTCGGCGAACCGGACCAGCTCGGAGTAATCCGGACCTCGATACAGCGCCAGTAATCGCCGCTAACTGTGAACCGTGTGCCGCGTTCCGCACGAGCTGGCACACCGTTGAAAGTGGGGTCGGGACGCTTACAAGTCTCCCCCACCGCTGTGGGAGTTGTAGTGCACGCACCCGCCTGTCCTGTGGTTGGCGTAGGCGTGGTCGACGCAGACGTGGTCGTGGCATATGTGGTCGGGGCATATGTGGTCGGGGCATATGTGGTCGGCGTAGGCTCCGACACCGCGATCGGTACCGACACCGCGCCCACCACCGCCGCCGCGGCCACCGCGACAAGAAACGCTCGCGCCTCACTTCTCATAACTGCCTCTTTCGAAAACGCGGATCGCCGAGCATCGATCCGTGCCTCGGAATCAAGTCTGTGCCCACCCCGATGCACCGACATGAGTAACCGACTACCTGTTTCGACGGACGCACCCGCCGGAACGGCCAGCTGATTTGCGCGGTTTCCAGCGGCGACGCCCGTACCATCGGCTACATGTCGGCTATAGCGGTGCGCGTCGGAAGCCTGCTGGCCATCGCGGCCAGTCTGATGGCCGGATGTTCGAATGACGACAAGAATGAGGAGAAACCGGCAGTCTCACCGATGGGGCGTACCTTTATCTCGACCGGGGTCGAGGGGCGGCAGATTCCTGGCGGCGGACCGATGACTCTCACCTTCGCCGATGGCAGGATCTCGGCGAACTCCGGCTGTAATACGGCCGATGGCACGGTGGATCTGACCGATGGGATCCTGCATGTCGGAACGCTCGCGAGCACATTGCTGGCATGTCCGGACGAACGTAGTCAGGCCGATAGTTGGCAGGACACCGTGTTGACCTCACTGCCCAAATGGCGGCTCGACGATTCGACACTGACGCTGACCGGGAAGGAAACCACGGTCATTTTGCTGGACAAAAAGATCGCCCAGCCAAATAAACCGCTCACCGGCACGACATGGATCGTCTCCGCCTTGATGACGCCCAATGCACAAATCCGTTCGCAGACGCTGGACGATGTGAAGCCCACCCTCAACATTGCGGCCGACGGTGGGGTCTCCGGGAGCGCCGGATGCAATCGCATGACCGGTCACGCCACGGCATCCCCGACCGCCAACGGTCCGGACGTCACGTTCCGGATCGGCACCACGAAGATGGCGTGCGCACCGGAGATCATGGAGGTCGAGCAGGCGGTGCTGAAGGCACTCGACGGCAAGACGTCCGCAACCATCGACGCGGAAACGCTGATCCTGCGCAATACCAACGGCTTCGGCCTGACGCTGCGCGCGGCATAGCCATGAACCAAAACGCCTCGCGCACACCGGATCTGCGCCACCCGGACCGCAAGCGCACCTGGCATGTGGAGATCGGTCCATGGCCGGATCTTCCGTCCGCCCACATCGAGAAGCTGCCCGCACCGCCGTCACCGGTAACCCTCGTGCGCTACGCGGAGCTATACACTGCCGCCGGGCGCACCCGCCGCACGGAAGACGGCGGCTGGGATATGGATACCGTCGCCGCATTAATAGCGGCGCGAGACGAATTCCTCGACACCATCTTCACTTTGGGATTCATCGACCCGGATGGCGCGCTCCTGGCCGAATGTTCGGTCGGCATTTGCGGTACCAAGGCCAGGCTGTACATCGTGCACGCCACCAAGCAACCCGCCGAACTCGCCCACCTCCTGCGCGGCACCCTGTACCGGTTACATGTGCACTATCCGGACGTGCGGACCGCCGAGATCTCGACGGATCCGCACGACGAGCCACTCGAGCTGGCACTCACCGCCAGCGGCTTCATCGTGAATCACCTCTGATTCCGATTACTTCCGCGTCAGGATCACTCGGTCCGCAATCCGCTCCGCCTCCCCGGGCGGCGCGAAGTAGAGCTCCATGGTCACCCGATCCGCCGACTCCAGTTCGATCACCGTCCGCATCGGAATCGTCTTGCCGACGAACTGCGGACCGAGCACACCCGGATCGGTGAACTCCCCGAACACCTCGATGTCCACAGCGCCGCCGCTGCCCTTGGCGCCCTTGTAGGTCATCATCATTGGCGTCACGCTGTCCACCGTCGACCATTCGTAGCGGTCGTCGGTCGGCGAATAACCGAGCGTGCCGAGTCGGTAGTACGGTTTGCCGCCGAAGGTCCCCTCGGCCTCCTCCTGCATGAAGTTATTGCCCGTCTTGCCGATCCAGTGCCAGCGCGAGGTGATATCGCTCTTGATCGGATTATCCGCGGTACCGCCCGCGATGAAGGTCGATTTCGCGCCGTTCCATTCGCCCACCAGCTGATTCAGCTTCTGGTGCCCAGCATCCTGGTTGGTGGGAGCCACCTCGGAGCTCGATACGATTCCCACCGGCGAGGCGGAGCCGTCGGAGCATCCGGTCCCGAACGCGGTGCACGCCATGAGCGCAACCGTGACCAGTGCGCGCGCCTTAGTTGATCTCACGTGAAAGTCCTTGTCGGCCAATTGGATCTTCAGATGACAGCATCGCATCCCCGGCACCGGTACGCCTCGCCCCGAGCGGGAAGTCCCCAACGCAAATCAGCCCGGTAGCACACGATCAGGCGTGCTACCGGGCTGGTTTCAACATTCCTACCCGTTAGGGCAGCGGACCACCCGCGGCAATCGCGGACAGCGTGGCGAATTCGTCGCCCTTGAGCGACGCACCGCCGACAAGCGCGCCATCGATATCGGTCTGCGCGACCAACTCGCCGACATTCTTGGCATTCACCGAACCGCCGTAGAGCACCCGCACACCCGCCGCGACCTCGGCGGAGGCCAGTTCGACAAGTTCCGCGCGAATCGCACCACAGACTTCCTGCGCGTCGGCGGGGGTGGCGACCTTACCGGTTCCGATGGCCCAGACCGGCTCGTAGGCGATGACGATCTTCGAAATCTCTTCGGCCGTCAGGCCTTTGAGCGAACCACGCAGCTGTTCGAGGTTGTACTCGACGTGGGTCTTCGCCTCGCGGACATTGAGACCCTCGCCGATGCACACGATCGGGGTGATCCCGTACTTCAGCGCCTGCTTGGTCTTGGCCAGCACGATGGCGTCGTCCTCGGAGTGGTACTGCCGCCGCTCCGAGTGGCCGACGACCGCGAAGGTGCAGCCCAACTTGGACAGCATCGCGGCGCTGATCTCACCGGTATACGCGCCCTCATCATGCGTCGAAACATCCTGCGCACCATAGGTGAGCAGCAGCTTGTCGCCCTCGACGAGAGTCTGCACGCTGCGAATATCGGTGAACGGCGGAATCACCGCGACGTCGACCTTGGCGAAGTACTTCTCCGGCAGCGCGAAGGCGATCTTCTGCACCAGGGCGATGGCCTCGAGGTGATTGAGGTTCATCTTCCAATTGCCCGCGATGAGCGGTTTGCGTGCCATGGTTCAGTCCTCCAATACCGCGATACCGGGCAGTTCCTTGCCTTCGAGGTATTCCAGGGATGCGCCGCCACCGGTGGAGATGTGCGAGAAACCGTCCTCGGGCAGTCCGAGCGCGCGCACGGCCGCGGCCGAATCGCCACCGCCGACAACGGTGAAGGCACCCTTGCCCGTCGCGGTCACGATCGCCTCGGCGACACCTCGGGTACCAGCGGCGAAGTTCTCGAACTCGAATACGCCCATCGGGCCGTTCCAGAACACCGTCTTGGCCTCGGTGAGCAGTGCCGCGAACCGGTCCACCGACTCGGGACCGACATCGAGTCCGAGCCAACCATCGGGAATCTCGTGGGCTGGAACCACCTTCGAGTCCGCGTCGGCCGCGAATTTATTCGCGACGACGATATCGCGTGGCAGGTGAATGACGTCCGCGTAACGCTCCAGCAGCCCCTTGCAGGTCTCGATCATCTCCTCCTGCAGCAGCGAGGCGCCCACCGAAAGGCCCTGTGCGGCAAGGAAGGTGAAGCACATGCCGCCGCCGATCACCAGGGTGTCGACCGTCGGGGCCAGTGCCTCGATGACGGCCAGTTTGTCGGAGACCTTGGATCCACCGAGCACGACCGCGTACGGGCGCTGCGAGTTCTCGGTCAGCTTGGCAAGCACCTCGACCTCGGCGGCAACCAGCGTGCCCGCGTAATGCGGCAGCAGCTTGGCCACATCGTAGACCGAGGCCTGCTTGCGGTGCACCACGCCGAAGCCGTCGGAAACGAAGGCACCGTCGTCGCCGACCAGCTCGACCAGCGCCGCCGCCAGCTTGGCCCGCTCGGCATCGTCCTTGCTGGTCTCGCGCGCATCGAAGCGGACGTTCTCCAACAGCAGCACATCGCCGTCGGTCAGACCCTCCGAGCGCGACAGCGCGTCGTAACCGACGACGTCACCGGCCAGCTGGACATTGCGGCCCAGCAGCTCGGCCAGCTTCACCGCGACCGGGGCGAGCGAGAACTTCGGATCCGGCTCACCCTTCGGCCGGCCCAGATGCGTCGTGACGACCACCTTGGCGCCGGCTTCGACCAACGCCCGCAGCGTCGGTACCGAGGCGATGATGCGGCCCGGGTCGGTGATCTCGCCGTTTTCGTCGAGAGGGACGTTCAGGTCGGAGCGCACGAGCACGCCCCGACCCTCGACACCCTCGTTCAGCAGGTCCCGCAGTGTTGCGACCGCCATGTCAGAGCGACTTGCCGACGAGGCCGATGAGGTCGGCCAGGCGGTTGGAGTAGCCCCACTCGTTGTCGTACCAGGAGTACACCTTCACCTGGTCGTCGATGACCTTGGTCAGCGGCGCGTCGAAGATCGACGAGTGCGGGTCGGTGACGATATCGCTGGACACGATCGGGTCCACGCTGTACTTCAGGATGCCCTTCAGCGGGCCCTCGGCGGCGGCCTTGAAGGCGGCGTTGATCTCCTCGACCGTGGCCTTCTTGGCCAGGTCCGCGGTCAGGTCGGTGATCGAACCGGTGGGGATCGGGACGCGCAGCGAGTAGCCGTCCAGCTTGCCGTTCAGTTCGGGCAGCACCAGACCGATAGCCTTCGCGGCGCCGGTGCTGGTCGGCACGATGTTCAGCGCGGCGGCGCGAGCACGGCGCAGATCCTTGTGCGGGCCGTCCTGCAGGTTCTGGTCCTGGGTGTAGGCGTGGATGGTGGTCATCAGACCCTTGACGATGCCGAACTCGTCGTTGAGCACCTTCGCCAGCGGACCGAGGCAGTTGGTGGTGCACGAGGCGTTGGAGATGATGTTCTGGCTGCCGTCGTATTTGTCGTCGTTGACGCCCATCACGACGGTCAGGTCCTCACCCTTGGCGGGCGCGGAGATGATGACCTTCTTGGCGCCCGCGGCGATGTGCCCCTTCGCCTTGGTCGCGTCGGTGAAGATGCCGGTGGATTCGACGACCACGTCGACGCCGAGGTCGCCCCACGGCAGGGCGGCCGGGCCCTCCTTGATGGCCAGCGCCTTGATCCGCTGGTCGCCGACCACGATGGTGTCGTCGCCGTCGAGCGACACGTCCTGCGGCAAGCGGCCCAGGATCGAGTCGTACTTGAGCAGAGTGGCCAGCGTCGCGTTGTCGGTGAGGTCGTTGACCGCGACGATCTCGATGTCGGTGGTGCCGAGCGCCTTCTGCGCCTCCACCGCCCGGAAGAAGTTACGTCCGATACGGCCGAAGCCGTTGATGCCAACCCGGACAGTCACGTTATCGCTCCTCAGCTTTCAAGCGGATTCATTCCGATGCCATAACCACAGTAGTGCCCGAGCTGTGTTCGATTTGCAGCGCCTCCGGCGCTGCGTGTTCGCGGCCCCCCCGGTGTCTCGGGTCCGAGCCGTCGAGACTCGCGCCTACGGCGCATGCGCTTCGACGGCTCGGACCCGAGACGGGCCGCGAACGTCGCTCATAAGACTCGCTCCGTTGTGGTCGACCAGGCCGGAACAGGCTCGTCGTGCAGCGAGTTCATGGTTGTCGGATAACTCTGCGGTGGTGGCCCCGAACTACCGGGCTCATCGCACCGCCAAGTGAATACCACCGATATGCGTCTCGAGACGCATCGACATGTAGCGTCCGATCGAATCGGATCGCCGCCCAGTGGGGCGGCGATCCGACTCACGCTTCGTCGAGCAGTTCGGCGGTGACGGCCGATTCGGTATCGGGTACCCCCAACTCCTTTGCCCGGCGGTCCGCCATGGACAGCAGCCGTCGAATGCGACCCGCCACAGCGTCTTTCGTCATCGGCGGATCGGCGAGCTGGCCGAGTTCCTCCAGGGAAGCCTGTCGGTGCTGTACCCGCAGCTTGCCAGCCGCGGCCAAATGGTCGGGCACCTCGTCGCCCAGAATGTCCAGTGCGCGTTCGACTCTCGCGGCAGCGGCGACCGCGGCGCGGGCCGAGCGGCGCAGATTCGCATCATCGAAATTTGCCAGGCGGTTCGCGGTGGCCCGCACCTCGCGGCGCAGCCTGCGCTCCTCCCAGACGATCCGGGTGTCCTGGGCACCCATCCGGGTCAGCAGCGCGCCGATCGCCTCGCCATCACGCACTACCACCCGATCGGTGCCGCGCACCTCACGCGCCTTGGCGGTGATGCCGAGCCGCCGAGCCGCACCGACGAGCGCCAGCGCGGCCTCCGGACCGGGGCAGCTGACCTCGAGCGCCGAGGAGCGACCCGGTTCGGTGAGCGAGCCGTGTGCGAGAAAAGCTCCGCGCCAGGCGGCTTCGGCATCGCCGATGCTGCCGCCGACCACTTGGGCGGGTAGACCGCGCACCGGACGCCCGCGCACATCGAGCAGACCGGTCTGTCTGGCCAGCGCCTCACCCTCCTTGGACACCCGCACCACATAGCGCGAGGTCTTGCGCAGACCGCCCGCGCCGAGCACGTGCACATCGGAGCCATAGCCGTACAGCTCGAAGATCTCCCGCCGTAGCCGGCGCGCGATGGAGCCCATATCCACCTCGGCCTCGACGATCACCCGCCCGCCGACGATGTGCAGGCCGCCCGCAAACCGCAGCAGCGCAGACAGTTCCGCCTTGCGAGAACTCACCTGCGAGACTGTGAGCCTGCTCAGCTCGTCCTTCACTTCGGCTGTCATCGCCACGAGACGCGCTCCTTTCCACCCAACCCGGAACGCACATCCTGACCCATGTGCCGTCCCTCGACTCGAAGCCCTGCCATATGTGGCCGAGGTTGCCGGATCAGCTGATCCAGTGCGGCGGCAAGCTTTCCGGGGTGATGCCGGTCGGTTCCCGCTTCGGCGACATCGGAGAAGGTTACTCGTGCCCGCAATTGTTCGGCAGCCCTGGCCACATGTTCTCTTTCGCGACCCTCCGGCACCGACCCGGAATCGACCAGTACCTCATCGACCACGAATTCCGGTGCGTGCTGGGACAATACATGGAGATGGCGTTCCGCGGAGAAACCTGCCGTTTCTCCCGGCTCCGCGGCCAGATTCAGCACCAGGACTTTGCGCGCTCTGGTATACACCAGTGCGTCACGCAATTCGGGCACCAGCACATGCGGAATGACGCTGGTGAACCAGGAACCGGGGCCCAGCACAACGACATCGGCGTGTTCGATGGCCGAGGTGGCCTCCGGACTGGCGGGCGGATCGGACGGAATCAGCCGCACGCGCCGCACCTTACCCGGTGTCGTCGCGATGGCGACCTGGCCGCGGATGCACCGGCTCACGCGTGGATCTGCTTCCAGCCCAGCAACATCCGCCTCGATGTCGAGCGCGATGGGCGACATCGGCAGCACCCGACCGGTGATACGCAACATCTTGGCGACCTCGTCGAGCGCGGCGACCGGATCGCCGAGCACCTCGGTCAGCCCCGCGAGGATCAGATTGCCGACCGAATGGCCGGCGAGCGCGCCGGTGCCACCGAAGCGATGCTGCACTGTGCGCGTCCACACATCGTCACCGTCGGCGGCCAGCGCCGCGAGGGCCATGCGCAGATCGCCAGGCGGTGGCACACCGAGTTCGGCGCGCAGTCTGCCGGATGATCCGCCGTCGTCGGCGACGGTCACCACCGCGCTGATCTTTCTGGTCAGCCGCCGCACCGCGGTGAGTGTCGCGTACAGACCATGCCCGCCACCGAGCGCAACTATGGCGGGATCCGATTCCCACCCCGTCATTCGCGCCCCAGATCCCGGTGCACGACCCGTACCACATCGGCCCCGGCAGATTTCTCCGCATGCGGTGAATCGAACACCGCGGAGCCGATCAGTTCGCCGAGCGCCTCGGCTATCGCAACGCTGCGGTGTTTGCCTCCGGTGCAGCCCACTGCCACCGTCATGTATCGCTTCCCCTCTTGGCGGTAACCATTCGTCGTCAGGTCGACCAGGTGGTGGCAGGTGCTCAAGTAATCGGCCGCGCCCGGACGCGACAATACATACTCGCTGACCACGGTCTCCTGTCCCGAATGTTCCCGAAGTTCCGGTATCCAATGCGGATTGGGTAGAAAACGCACATCCAACACCATGTCCGCATCGAGGGGAACCCCGTACTTGAATCCGAACGACTGCACCGTCAGCTGCAGTGCCGTCGGCGCACCGCCGCCGTAGGCCTCCTCCAACTTGCGGTGTAGCTGGTGGATCGAGAGTTCGGTCGTGTCGATTACCAGGTCAGCCGCCGTTTTCACGGCGGCCAGCCGTATCCGTTCGGCCGCGATGCCCGCCGAGAGCGTACCGTCGGCGCTTTCGCTCTGCAGCGGATGGCGTCGGCGCGCGAAGCCGAAGCGCCGGATCAGCACGTCATCGGAGGCCTCCAGGAACAGGATCCTGGTCGGCACGCCCGTGGACCGCAGCTGATCGGTGACCGCCGAGAGGTCGCCGGTGAAGAAGCGGCTGCGCACATCCATGACCAGCGCGAGGCGGCGAATCGGCGGTTCGGCGGAGGCGCCGAGTTCCACCATCCGGCCGATCAGCTCCGGCGGCAAGTTATCAGTGACATACCAACCCAGATCCTCGAGTACGCGGGCCGCGGTGCCGCGACCCGCACCCGATAGGCCGGTCACGATGACCACCTCGACCTTTGGCGGTGGGTTGCCGTCGCCGCGTTCGACAGATGCGCCGAGGGTGCCCGCCGGGCCGGGCCGCCCAGCGGTCGACCGCGGGTTGCCCGCACTGTTGTTCGATTCGACGCGTGTCATGTCCTACCGGATCTGTGTCAGGGTGCCTGTCGATCATCCCGCACCGGTTCCGGTATCGGGCGCAGACACACAACGTAGGTGGCTTATTCCTCCCGCAATGCGGCCAAAACGGCCTTCGCGGTCGCCACACCGATGCCGGGCACCTCGGTTATCTGCTCGACGGTGGCTTCCTTCAGTTTGGCAACCGACCCGAAATGGGTGACGAGCGCGGTCCGGCGGGACTCACCGAGGCCGCGCACCGAGTCCAATGCGGATGCGGTCATCCTGCGGGAGCGTTTGCTGCGGTGGAAGGTGATGGCGAAGCGGTGCGCCTCGTCGCGCACCCGTTGCAGCAGATATAGCGACTCACTATTGCGCGGCATGATCACCGGGTCGCTCTCCCCCGGCACCCACACCTCCTCCAGCCGTTTGGCCAGCCCGATCACCGCGACATCGGTGATGCCGAGTTCGTCGAGGACCTCAGCGGCGGCAGCCACCTGAGGTGCGCCCCCGTCGACCACATAGAGATTGGGCGGGTAGGCGAATTTCCGCGGACGCCCGGTGCGTGGGTCGATGCCGGGGAGTGACGTGAGTTCGAGCTCGTCGTCGGCGTGTCCGTTCTCCGGACCGGATGCCAGCTCCTCGGCGGCCAGTTCATCGCGTTCACGGCGCAGGCGATAGAACCGCCGCCTGGTGACCTCCGCGATGCTGCCGACATCGTCGGAGCGGCCTTCGCCCGCGGCCTCCTTGATCGCGTAGTGGCGATACTCGGACTTGCGCGGCAGTCCGTCCTCGAACACCACAAGCGAAGCAACCACATCGGTGCCCTGCACGTGGCTTATATCCACACACTCGATTCGTAGCGGGGCGCTGTCCAGCTCGAGTGCGTCTTGAATATCTTGCAGTGCAGCGGATCTCGAGGTCAGATCGCCGGCGCGCTTGAGTTTGTGCTGGGCCAGCGCCTCCATCGCATTGCGCTGCACGGTTTCGGCGAGCGCCTTCTTGTCACCGCGCTGCGGCACCCGCAGCCGCACCGCGGAGCCGCGCAGTGCGCTCAGCCATTCCTGTACCTGTTCGGCGTCGGCGGGCAGTTCCGGTACCAGCACCTCCCGTGGCACCGCGGTGGCCGGTTGTTCGTCCTCGCCCTGTTCGGCCATTGCGGCCTGCTCACCGTAGAACTGGGTGAGGAACTGCTCGACCAGTGCGGCGACCTCGCCACCAGCCTCATGGCCGTCGATGGCGTCGCCGGATTTGTCGACCACCCAGCCGCGCTGGCCGCGCACCCGGCCGTCACGGACGTGGAAGATCTGGACCGCGACCTCCAATTCATCGATGGCGAAGGCGACCACATCGGCATCGGTACCGGTGCCGAGGACGACGGCCTGCTTCTCCAGCGCCCGCCGCAGCGCTTGGACATCATCACGCAACCGTGCCGCTGTTTCGAAGTCGAGGTCCTCGGCGGCGGCGTGCATCTTGCGCTCCAACTCGCGGACCATGCGATCGGTGCGCCCGGCCAGGAAGTCGCAGAAGTCCTCGACGATCCGGCGATGCTCGTCGGCATCCACGCGGCCGATGCACGGGGCCGAGCATTTGTCGATATAGCCGAGCAGACACGGTCGCCCGATCTGGTTGTGCCGCTTGAAAACTCCGTTGGAACAGGTGCGCGCGGGAAAGACCCGCAGCAGCAGATCGAGGGTCTCCCGAATGGCCCAGGCATGTGCGTACGGACCGAAGTAGCGCACGCCCTTCTTGCGCGCGCCGCGATAGACGAACAGCCGCGGGTACTCCTCGTTCAAGGTGACCGCCAGTACCGGGTACGACTTGTCGTCCCGATACCGCACGTTGAATCGCGGATCGAACTCCTTGATCCAGTTGTATTCCAGCTGAAGGGCTTCCACTTCGGTGGAGACCACGGTCCATTCGACGCTGGCCGCTGTGGTGACCATCTGTTTGGTCCGCGGATGCAGCGAAGCCACATCGGCGAAGTACGAATTCAACCTGCTGCGCAGGCTCTTCGCCTTGCCGACATAGATCACACGCCCGTACGCGTCCCGGAATTTGTAGACACCAGGTTCAACGGGAATCGTGCCCGGCTTCGGCCGGTAGGTCGCGGGATCTGCCACGGATCCAAGCCTATCGACCGGCTCCGACACATCCGCACGGGCGGCTCAGCCGAAGCGGCGGGCACCGGCGACGCTCGCCTCGCACGCGCCTGCTCGGCCGCGGACAGGGTCGCGCGACGGCGCATCAGGACGAACTCGAGGTCGCCGAAAACTGGAAGCCTCGGGTCGGCGAGGACATAGGCCGTCCGGGATCGCCGGGCGGGCGTTTGCCGACGACGAGGTCGAGTTCGCCGGTTCCATGCGGACCTATCGCGCTCAATGTGCGGAGTCGCAGTGTCGGCGCGTGAAGTTCCTCGCCGAACTCCGGAGCGATGCGTTCATTCTCGGCATCCTGGCCAGCATCGGGGCGGCGGCCGCGGTGTTGCCCGCGCGGGGTATGGCGGGCGACGCACTCGACTGGATCACCAAGGTCGCGATCGCTGTACTTTTCCTGTTGTACGGCGCTCGACGCGAGCCCCGTTCAACCCGCCCGGTCCGAAGCGTTCACCACTGCGCGCCGGTGACCGGGATGTCGAACCACGCCTTGGCCTCCGGTCGCCACAGCTGGTAGACGATCGTCGCCGACGCACCCAACACGAAGAGGACGACGACCAACCTGGCCAGATCCGGCACAGCCTCGACATGAATCCGCAGCACCGCGATGGACTGCAGCACGGCCGACACGACCGCGACACGGCGCACCCGCGGCCCACGACCGATAACGAGTACCGCGAGACCGAGCAGCCAACTGCAGCCGAATTGCATGGCCGCGGATCGTGCCGCCTCATCCCCTGCGATCAGACCCATGACGACCGGATAGGCGAGGCCGAAGCTCACGAGCCCCAATGCGGCCTCTCTGGCCTGGCGGACCGATTCGGGCAGGCCGACGGGACGCGCTGTCCGCACGGCCGACGATTCGAAATATGCCTCGGCTTCATCCATGGCCACTCCCCGTCGAGCTTACGCACCACGATGTGGTGGGCGTCACAGCAAGCTAATTCAGTTCGGGGGCATCGGCATTCAGGACCGGCAGAGTGTGTCACAGGTCACATAATGGACGCTAGGCCAGTTCATGCCGCCGCAACACCTCGAGCAGACCTTCGGCGCGCTCGACCGTCGGCAACGGATCAACCAGCGCGAAACCGCAGCCCGCCGCGACCGCGCCGCCATCGGCCACGGCACTGTCGCCGACCATGAGCGCCGATTCGGGACGCACGCCGAGTTGTTCCACTGCGGTCAGGAAAATCCGTGGATCCGGCTTCACCGCACCGACTTCGAACGACAGCGTGTGGGCGGCGACGAGCCGATCCCAATCATTGGCGGCGAATGCCGGGCGGATATCGAAGGCGATATTGCTCACTACCGCGACCGGGATACCCTGTGCCGCTAGCGTTTTCAGAACCGCACCGGTATCCGGGTACGGCGTCCACACCAGCGGATCGAGCATCCAGTCGTAGAGCCGCTCGACCAGCGCCGGTGTCGGCAGTCCGGCTTGGCGCAGCACCTCGCGATAGGCTGTGCGGTGCATTGCCGGATCAAGATCCCGCCGCTCCCAAGCCAGCTGGCCCTCGGCGTCGAAGACCGCGCCGTCACCGATCGGCCTCGTCATGCGATCCAGGATCGCGTCCTGCTGCGACCGGTTCAGGGGTTTGCCATCGGCCCCGACCAGATCGGCCCAGGTTTCATCGGGTTCCAGCCGGAAGAGCGTGCCGGAGAAGTCGAACAACACCGCCTCGATCGCCACCGTGCCAGGTTACCGACGTCCGGCTTCGAGCGGCGGCCCCATCGCTCATGCCTGCGGAAACCGTATTCGAATGGCTGCTCAATGCGGTTGCCAGCTAACCGTTTTCGCTGAACTCACCAGTGCTGGGCACCGGATTTCCCACGACGCTCGATGATCGGCGATACAGTGCCGTCCATGAGTGGCACGCGAGGAACCTGGGTCAGCGCCGCGGCGGCGCTCACGCTCATCGTCGGCGTTGTCAGCGGATGTTCATCCGATGACACTCCGGCGAATGCGGCGTGTAGTGCGACGCCGAACGGGACCCCGGTGGTCGCGACCGCAGCGGGTGCGGCCCCCGGGGCGACCAAGGATCTGAGCACCAATCCCGAGATCGCGACCGGCTATCGGTCCGATATGACGGCGGTACGTACCAAGACCTATGCGGTGTCGACGGCCAACCCACTCTCTACCAAGGCCGCTTGTGAGGTGCTCAGCAATGGCGGCACTGCCGCGGATGCGCTCATCGCGGCGCAGACGGTACTCGGGTTGGTCGAGCCGCAGGCCTCCGGCATCGGCGGTGGCTCATTCCTGCTCTATTACGATGCGGCCAGCAAGAGCGTAGAGGCGTACGACGGTCGGGAGATCGCCCCGGCGGCGGCGACGGAGAATTATCTGCGTTGGATCAGCGATACCGATCGGACCGAGCCGAAGCCGAGTGCCCGTGCGAGCGGACGCTCGATCGGCGTGCCCGGTGCCCTGCGCATGCTGGAGTTGGCGCATCGCGACCATGGCAAGACCGCATGGCGGGACTTGTTCGATCCGGCCATCGGACTGGCCGATCGCGGCTTCCCGATCAGTCCGCGGCTGGCGGGGCAGATCGCCGAATCCGCTAAGGATCTCGCTGTGGATGAGTCCGCGAAGGCCTACTTCCTCAACCCGGACGGCACGCCGAAACGGGCCGACACCGTACTGACCAACCCGGCAATGTCCAAGACCTTGAACGCCATTGCCACCGATGGCGCCAATGCCTTCTATACCGGCGCGATCGCCCATGACATCGTGGACGCGGCCGGGTCCACGGCGGGAGGACGCACCCCGAGCCTGATCACCGCCAATGATCTCGCCGGATATCAGGCCAAGAAGCGGACCGCGCTCTGCACGACCTACCGCACGCACGAGATCTGCGGCATGCCCAGCCCGTCCTCGGGCGGCATCACCGTCGCGGCCACCCTCGGTATCTTGGAGAACTTCGACCTGTCCGCGCTGAAGCCGAACAACATCGACCGCAACGGCGGCAAACCAACGGCTGAAGCGGTGCATCTGATCTCAGAGGCCGAGCGGCTCGCCTACGCCGACCGGAACAAGTACGTCGCCGATACCGATTTCATTCCGCTGCCGGGCAATTCGCCGCAGACGCTGCTCAACAAGGACTATCTGAAGCAGCGCGCCGGTCTCATCGATCCCGGCCACAGCATGGGCACCGCGCAGCCCGGCGATTTCGGACCGGTTCCAGTCGGTATCGGGCCGCAGCCGCCCGAGCACGGCACCAGCCATATCTCGGTAGTCGATAAATACGGCAATGCCGCCTCGATGACCACAACGGTGGAATCGGCCTTCGGATCATTCCATCTAGTCGACGGATTCGTGCTGAACAACCAGCTCACCGATTTTTCCGCCGACCCGCTCGGCACCGATGGCGCCCCCGTCGCCAATCGGGTGCAGCCGGGTAAGCGGCCGCGCAGCTCGATGAGCCCGACTCTGGTCTTCGACCACAATGCCGATGGCTCCCGCGGCGATCTGACTCAGGTCGCGGGCTCTCCCGGGGGTTCGGTGATCATCCAGTTCGTCGTGAAAGCCCTGATCGGCGTCCTGGATTGGGGCCTGGACCCACAACAGGCGGTCTCCGCGGTCGCGTTCGGCGCCGGAAATAGTCCGGCAACCGGCGTTGGCGGCGAACACCCCGCCATCAACGCCACCGATAACGGCGACCACGACCCATTGGTCGTCCGCCTACGCCAACTCGGCCACCAGGTCTCGGTCGCCCCGCAATCCAGCGGCCTCAGTGCGTTGCAACGTGACGACAGCGACGGGTGGATCGGTGGCGCGGACCCCCGGCGCGAAGGCGCCGTCCTGGGCGACACCCGCTGACGTGCGGCTGCTCTATCCGATCAGCGGCATCGGATAGAGCACCGGGCCGTCATCGAGCACCAGGTCGCCTTGCCGTTCGAATCCGCACGCTCGTAGAACGGCACATTCGATAGTTCGATCGCCACCAGGAAACACGGGTCCGTGGCACCGGATAGATGGCTCTCGATAGACGCCGACACGATACCCATGCGCCGCGCGTCGAGTCGGGTTCCGATGGCCGCAGAGACAGATGCGGAATGGGGCCGAACACCATCGATCCGCTTTACGGCCGGTAACGCCGGCCGCAGCCGGTACGCCGACTAGTCCTGTGCGGCAGTATATTTCGCGCCAAGCGCGCGCAGCTTGTCCAGGGACTCGACGGCGCGTTGCTTGTCGTTGGATCGGATTGCCATGAGCGGCACGTAGTCGTCGTCGACGAGTTCGAGCCGGGCCCAGGACTTTCGGTCCGGGAAGGAGACGCCGCGGATGTACTCCCAGGGAAATTCGGTATCACCCAGGATGTTCCGTACCGAGATGCCGCGCTTGCCGACACGGACACGCGGGCGGGTCAGCAGGAGCACTGCCGCCGCACCGAGTACGCCGATGCCGAACATCGCGAACTGATCCGCGAGCCGAAAGTTCACGCCCGTCGAACCGTGGCGCAAGAGGATGCCGCCCGCGGTGAAACCGGCGACGAGCAGCACCGCCACGGCCCACGCGGTGCGCACCGCGCGATACGGACGCACCTCGAGCTCCCACTCGCCGGATTCCGATTGGCCGGCCGAGGCGGGACCTCTGCGCCAGATACGGACGACCGGCATGATTACGCGGACTGCCGCAGGGCGCGCAGGGTGAGCGCGGCGTCGAGCGCCGCCGCGGCGGCCTGTTCGCCCTTGTTCTCGGCGGAACCAGGCAGTCCGGCCCGATCCAGCGCCTGCTCTTCGTTATTGGTGGTGAGCACACCGTTCGCGACAGGCGTGCCCGCGTCGAGCGAGACCCGGGTCAGACCGGCGGTCACCGCATCGCAGACGTATTCGAAATGCGGTGTGCCACCGCGGATCACCACGCCGAGCGCGACTACCGCGTCGTGCGAGTTGGCCAATTCCTGAGCGACCACCGGCAGTTCCATCGCACCCGCACAGCGCACCACGGTGATGTGCTCGACTCCCGCGTCCTTGGCCACCTTCTCCGCATTCGCGACCAACGTGTCGCAGATCTGGGTGTGCCAACGCGAGGCGACGATGCCGAGCTTCAGATCCTTCGCATCCGACAGCTCGAAGCTGGGTACGCCAGTGCCACTCATCGGTATCCTTTCCAGGCTGCGTCGATGTGAGAAATCACTGCGCGGTCTCGCCGAGATCGAGTTCGTCGAGTCCGATCAGGTCGTGGCCCATCCGATCCCGCTTGGTGCGCAGGTACCGCAGATTTTCGGCGTTGGCGCGCAACGGCATCGGCACCCGCTCGGTGATCTTCAGCCCGTAGCCATCCAGTCCGACGCGCTTGGCCGGATTATTGGTGAGCAGGCGCATGGACCGAATCCCGAGATCCACCAGGATCTGCGCACCGGTGCCGTAGTCGCGGGCGTCGGCGGGCAGGCCGAGCTCCAGATTCGCATCGACGGTGTCGTGACCCGAATCCTGCAGTTGGTAGGCCTGCAGCTTGTGCATCAGACCGATGCCGCGCCCCTCGTGTCCGCGCATGTAGAGCACCACACCGCGACCCTCCTGGGCCACCATCTCCAGTGCCGCGTCCAACTGCGGACCGCAATCGCAGCGCAGCGAACCGAAGACGTCCCCGGTGAGGCATTCCGAATGCACCCGCACCAGCACATCGTCGCCGTCATCGATATCGCCGCGCACCAGCGCGACATGTTCGACATCGTCGTAGATGCTCTGATAGCCGACGGCCTTGAATTCGCCGTGTGCCGTGGGGATCCTGGCCTCGGCGACCCGAATGACCTGCTTCTCGTGCTTGCGCCGCCAAGCGATCATCTCCGCGATGGAGATCAGCGCCAGGTTGTGCTCATCGGCGAAGACGCGCAGTTCCTCGGTGCGGGCCATGTGGCCCTCATCCTTCTGGCTCACGATCTCGCAGATGACACCGGCGGGCTGCAATCCGGCCATTCGCGCCAGATCGACCGCGGCCTCGGTGTGGCCGGGGCGACGCAGCACGCCACCCTCCTTGGCGCGCAACGGAACCACGTGACCGGGACGGGTCAGATCGTCGGCCTTCGCATTCGGGTCCGCGAGTAGTCGCATGGTAGTGGCACGGTCGGCGCCGGAGATGCCGGTGGTGATGCCCTCCCTGGCATCGACCGACACGGTGTAGGCGGTGCCGTGCTTGTCCTGGTTCTGCGCGTACATCGGCGGCAGGCCGAGCCGATCGCAGTCCTCGCCCGTGAGCGGCACACAGATATAACCCGAGGTGTAGCGAATCATGAAGGCGACCAGCTCGGGCGTCGCCTTTTCCGCCGCGAAGATGAGGTCGCCCTCGTTCTCACGGTCCTCGTCGTCGACGACGACGACCGCCTTACCGGCAGCGATATCGGCGACTGCGCGCTCGATGGTGTCGAACCTGGTCACGTCTGTTGTGCTCCATCTCGAAATAGGTGCCCCATTACAGTAGTCGACGGGTTGAGGCGAACCCCGACCGCTCGCTCGGCCACCACGGAGCGAGTCTTACCAGCGACCATTCGCGGTCCGTCTCGCGTTCGAGTGGACCGAGCCCATGCGCCGCAGGCACGGCAAATCAGACAGAGCGCTGTTGGAGGCGTTCGACGTATTTGGCA
The DNA here is from genome assembly GCF_044457245.1 of Nocardia sp. NPDC050630. Taxonomy (NCBI): domain Bacteria; kingdom Bacillati; phylum Actinomycetota; class Actinomycetes; order Mycobacteriales; family Nocardiaceae; genus Nocardia; species Nocardia sp. NPDC050630. The sequence goes on along the minus strand of NZ_JBITGN010000001.1, from coordinate 778,230 downwards.
ATGACATCGACTTCCAGGTTCACCGTGCTGCCGACGGTGGCGGCGCCCAGATTCGTCATGGACAGGGTGGTCGGGATCAGCGAGACCTCGAACCAGTCCCGATTGCCGTCGGCGGCCGGTGCGTCGGCGATGCCGAGGCCCGAGACGGTCAGTGAAATACCGTCAACGGTGATCGAACCCTTCTCCACTACATAGCGGGCGATCGCGTCGGGCAGGGAGATGCGCACGACCTCCCAGTTCTGCGACGGTGTGCGCGCGAGCACAGTCCCGGTGCCGTCGACGTGGCCCTGCACCAAGTGGCCTCCGAGCCTACTGTTCAGCGCAGCCGCACGCTCGAGATTCACCCGCGAACCCGTGCCGAGTCCGCCGATGCTGGAGCGATTCAACGTCTCCTGCATCACATCGACGGTGAACGAATCGCCGTCGACCACATCGACAACGGTCAGGCAGACGCCGTTGACGGCGATCGAATCACCGTGTCCGGCATCGGAAGTGACCAGCTTGCCCCGGATCGTCAGCCGAGCGGCATCGGCCAGCTCTTCGGTGGCGACGATCTCGCCGAGTTCCTCGACGATGCCTGTGAACATGCCTTGACTCCCTGTCGCGTGGTTTCTACGGTTGCCGAACAACCGGGATCCGGCGACTATTCCCGCCGGTACGCCGATCCTCCTCAGCCTAACGACGCGGAGTCGTAGACGGCACGGCGGTTCCAGCCAGCGGTCGGTGGATATACCGAGGTTCGGCAAGTAGCGGGAAAGCGGACCGCAGGTCTGCGTGGCGCACATCGAACCAGCGGCAATTATTTTTCGACGGGAAATATTACGCATCCGCGCGGAAATATCGCCGTTTCCCCGGCGACAATGATTATTAATTCCCATTTCCACAACCACGCGAACGGATTTCATCCGTCACACTTAACGTCGCACCGGTCTCAATACCCAACGGAAACACGATTACGCCAAAACCTTGCGCAGCGCCGAAAATGGTCGCAAGATTGTTATGCAGCTGATTCCTACCGTTCAACTCGACCCCAGCAATGCAGTCCGGAACGGTTCCACCCGGTCCGACGCGGTCCGGTGAGTTCGATCCAGGGACATTCACCACTCGAGGAAGCCAGAGACAGCCGTGGGTCAAAACAGGTTCGACACTTATGGGGGTGCTGCGTGACCACCCTTGTCGATTCGACGCTGGAAGTTCGCTGCGCGCAGTACCGGCGCGAATTTCATATGCCGGCATCAATCGACCCGACGTCCCGCCGCATCCTGCTCCATATCGGCGCCCATTACGGCGCGATCACGATGCCCGCCGAACTGGGCGTACTGGTGCAGCAGCAGCTCATCCAGGCACAGATCGCCGCACCGGTGGTGCACCACCCGCGAGCCGAGCGCTGGACCTTCATTACCGGTCCGACCCGCGCCGATACCCTCAGCGCGGCCGTCTCCGCGCAGTTGTTCCGGCTGTACGCGACCGTCGCCTGCACCGGGAGTCAGGTTGTGCTGCCCTCACCGGATGACGAGCGCACCGGCTATCGCACCTGGATCCAGCCGCCGGAGAACGCGAAGACCCTGCCACCGCTGAGCGCGGTGATCGAGGCAACGCGCGCCATCGGCGGCCGGAAAGCGCCCGCCCGCTAGCAGTTTCGCGAGCTAGGAACTGCGCAGCGCTGCGGCCTGCTGCCGCAGCTTTTCGACGGTCGCACCCGGATCGGCGGTGTTGTAGACCGCGGATCCGGCGACGAAACAATCGATGCCAGCCTCCGCGGCGGCCTCGATCGTGTCGGCATTGATGCCGCCGTCGATTTCCACGATCAAACGCAGCTCGCCCGCGTCCACCAGTCGGCGCACGATGCGCGACTTTTCCAGCACGTCCGCAATGAACGATTGCCCGCCGAAGCCCGGCTCCACGCTCATCACCAGCAATGTGTCGAAGTGCCGCAGAATTTCCAGATACGGCTCGATCGGCGTATTCGGCTTCACCGAAAGACCCGCCTTGGCGCCGGCCGCGCGAATATCGCGCGCGACCGCGATCGGATCGTCGGTCGCCTCGGCGTGGAAGGTGACGTTGTACGCACCAGCCTCCGCGTAGGGCGGAGCCCAGCGGGCCGGATCGTCGATCATCAGATGGCAGTCGAGCGGAATGTCGGTGGCTTTCAACAGACTTTCGACCACCGGAAGTCCGAGGGTGAGATTCGGCACGAAGTGCGCGTCCATCACATCGACATGCAACCAATCGGCGCCATGCACGGCTTTCGCCTCATCCGCGAGGCGGGCGAAGTCGGCGGCGAGGATGGAAGGGGCGATCATCGGCGTGGTCGGGCGCGTAAACGTCGAAGAGGACACATCGCGGGAGCTTACCGGTACCTAGGGTTGCTCCGGCCGGGAGTGGGTAGCCTGCATAAGGTGATCAACATTTCGGCGGAACAGGGGCTCTACAGCACCCCGGTGGAGATTCGGGTGGCTGCGTCGGTGACGCAGCTGCCGATCGTGCGCGGGCTCGCCGAAACACTGGTGCTGCTCAGCGATTTCACCCTCGATGAGGTGGCCGATATCCGGTTGGCCGTGGACGAGGTGTGCTCGACGCTGATCGCGGTCGCGGCACCGGCGACCAGCCTGCACTGCCGGTTCACCGTGGGTGATACCGAATTGCTCGTCAAGGTGACCGGCCTCGCCGGGAAGGAGGGGCTGCCGGATCAGCGCAGCTTCGGTTGGCATGTGCTGCGCACGCTCACCGATGAAGTACACGCGACACAGGACCCATTCGACTCGGCCGCATCCGGATATCCGACGACGGTGGAGTTCCGTCGGGTCCGGGGGAAAGCGTAGTGGCGGACGAGAACATCGTGTCCGACGCCGAGCAGGACGACACCGAACCCGTGCTGACCGAAGAGGCCGCGGAGGAAGTCGAAACCCTCCAGGCGTCCGGCGCGGGGTACGACGATGTCGGCGCGCTGTTCGAGCAGCTCGCCGCAAGTAAACCGGGCACCGCGCGGCATACCGCACTGCGTGCCGAGCTGATCGGCCGGTGCATTCCGCTCGCGGATCACATCGCACGCAAATTCAGCGGTCGCGGTGAGCCGTTCGACGATCTGACGCAAGTGGCGCGGGTCGGTTTGGTGCACGCGGTGGACCGCTTCGATATTTCGCGCGGCTCCAACTTCCTATCCTTCGCGGTGCCGACGATCATGGGTGAGGTGCGTCGCTATTTCCGCGACAACACCTGGGCCATGCGGGTACCGAGACGGGTGAAGGAGACTCATCTGCGCATCGGCGCGGCCATCGACGCGCTCTCCCAAACCCTCGGCCGCTCCCCCACCGCGAAAGAGATTGCCGCCGAACTCGATGTGGACCCCGACGAGGTGACCCAGGCCGTCATCGCCGGCAACGCCTACCAGCCGAGTTCCATCGATGCCGCCTCACTCGGGCGCGATACCGAGGCATCGCTACTGGACACCCTCGGCGAAGAGGAATCCCAATTCGACCGGGTGGAGGAGTATGTCGCGATCCGTCCGCTGCTCGCCGGACTCCCGGAACGGGAACGCCGCATACTCACCATGCGGTTCTTCGAATCGATGACGCAGACCCAGATCGCTCAGCGCATGGGTATTTCGCAGATGCACGTCTCGCGTATTCTCGCGAAAACCCTTGCGCGCCTGCGCGAACAGTCCGCCCGCGACTGAGCCGCGTCAGCGTGCCTGCCGTTTGCGTAGTTTCGCGGGCGCCGACAACCACCAGGCGGCGTCGAGCAAGCTCGCGGAGTTGATCGGGCTCGATCCGGTCGAGGTCGATGAGGATGTCAGGGTTTCCGTCGTAGTGCGGGTTGGTGTAGAAGGCCGGGCCACCGGAAGCGACCATGGCCTCCTTCTCCGCCATCTCGCACCGCAGCAACGCCCGCCGACCTGTCACCGTCGCAGGCCGACTGTCGCGGCGGACGCGCGATCTGAGGTCTGGTGCTACTCGAGAGGCTTGCGTAGGGCCGCGAGGAACATGGCGTCGGTGCCGTGGCGGTGCGGCCACAGTTGCGCGCCGGGGCCGTCGCCGACATCGGTGACGCCGGGGAGGAGGTCGCGGGTGTCGAGTTGGATGGCGTTGGTGCGGCGGGCCGCGTCGGCCACCACCGCGACGGTCTCCAGCAGGTGCGGGGAGCAGGTCGAGTAGAGGACCACGCCGCCGGGGCGAAGGAGATCCCATGCGGCGGTAAGGAGTTCGCGTTGCAGCACGACCAGTTCGGCGACATCGGCCGGGGTCCGCCGCCAGCGCGCCTCCGGGCGGCGACGCAGTGCGCCGAGGCCGGTGCACGGGGCGTCGACGAGGATGCGATCGTAGCCGGGGGTCAGGCCGCTCTCGCGACCGTCGGCGACATGTACGTCGACGGGTAGGTCATGCACGACCTTGCGGACGAGTTCGGCGCGATGTTCGGCCGGTTCCACCGCGTCGACGCGATGGCCGTCGATGGCGGCGATCGCACCGAGCAGGGCCGCTTTGCCGCCGGGCCCCGCGCACAGGTCGAGCCAGCGGCCGTTGTCCTGGCCCTCCAATTCCGCGCGGGTCAGCGCGAGTGCGACAAGCTGACTGCCCTCGTCCTGAACTGCCGCCATACCTTCGCGGACGGGTTCCAGCTTGCCCGGATCGCCGCCACCGTCGAGGTAGACCGCGTACGGCGACCATTTGCCCTCTTCGCCACCCGTCACCAGTGCCAGCTCCTCGGCGGTGATATCGCCGGGACGAGCCACCAGATGCACGATCGGACGAGCATCGTCGGCGGCCAGCACATCCCGCAGTTCGCCGGCCCGGGCGCCGAGCGCATCCGCGAACGCCTGCGCGATCCACACCGGATGCGCGAACTCGAAAGCCAACCGCCCCACCGGATCTCGCGGCGCGAGTTCATCCACCCACGCGTCGACGGACTTCTCCCCCGCCCGCCGCAGCACGGCATTCACGAAACCCGCCTTGCCCGCACCGAATTCCATGCGCGCCAAGGCCACCGACGTATCCACTGCCGCATGCGCCCCGATCCGGGTGCGCAGCAACTGATATGCCCCGAGTCGCAGCACATCCAGCAGCGGCCCATCGATCTCGTCAACCGGCCGCCCAGCGCCCGCCGCGATCACCGCATCGAGCAACCCGAGCGAACGGCAGGCCCCGTATGTCAGTTCGGTCGCCAGCGCCGCATCCCGCCCCGAAATCCGCCGCTCGCGCAGCAGTCCCGGCAGCACCAGATTCGCGTAAGCCTCCCGCTCCCGCACCGCCCGCAACACATCCCGCGCCACCAGCCGCACCGGATCGCCATGGGTCACTGAATCCTTTTGCCGCCCACGGCCTTTCGGTGCATTTGCGGTCCGATCCGAAGTGCCGCCAGCCCTGCCGCCTGCGGTCGAAGCCGAACTCCCGGCACGATTCGACCGTCGCTCATCACCGCCCATAGACCGCTTACCCGGCCGCCCTTGGTTTCCTTCCGCGGAACCGGACTTCGCCGAATCCGACCGATTACCCCGTCGCTGCCCGCCGGATGCCACACCGCTGCCCTGCGAACGCGCACTCTGGTCTGGCGAGGCGGCCGAATTCCCGGGCTTCGCCAGATCCCTTTGTCCGGCAGCGGTACCTTCCCGATCGGCCCGCGCGGTGCTGCCCTGCCATCCACCGCGCACCGAGCCTTTGCGCTGCGCCGAAGTCGAGTCTCTGCGCGGGGACGAACCGCCCCCCGATGATGCGGATTTTCGCTGTTCGGTCATATTCCGCCGCTCTGCTCGGGTCCGCGGCCCATCGCCACGGCTCTGGTCGGTGCGCGACGGTCGGGCTTCGTCGTCGCTCCGCGTAGTCTGCGAAGTCTTCCGTTGTGCACCACTTTTCGATGACGACGCGCGGGCGAGCCAACCGCCGTCGACGGATTTCTCGGCGGACTTGCGATTCGTGGTCATTCGACCACCGCGCCCGGCTGCAGGCGTGCGCCGCGGGCCCAGTCGAGGGCGGACATCATGCGTTTGCCCTGTGGCTGGACCTGATCGAGGCGGACCGCGGTAGTCGCGGTGCCGACGAAGACGCCGGATTTGCGGACCTCGATCGTCCGTTCCGGCAGGACTTCCTCGACCATCTCGACCGGACCGACCTTCAAGCGGGTGCCGTTGACCTCGGTCCAGGCACCGGGTGCGGGAGTGACCGAGCGAATGCGGCGATTGATCGCCAGCGCGGGCTGATCCCAGCGGATATGTCCGGCCTCGACCGGTACCTTGGGCGCATAGGAAACACCGTCCTGGGCTTGTGGAACCGCTTGCAGCGTCCCGTCTTCCACGCCGTCGAGCGTCTTCTCGAGCAGTACCGCCCCGCTGTTCGCGAGCCGGTCGAGCAACGCGCCCGCGGTATCGGTCACCGCGATCTTTTCGGTCACCACACCGAAGACCGGCCCGGTGTCCAAGCCGGCCTCGATCCGGAACGTGGACGCGCCGGTGATCTCGTCGCCCGCGTCGATGGCCGCCTGCACCGGCGCCGCGCCACGCCATGCGGGCAGCAGCGAGAAGTGCAGATTGATCCAACCGAAGCGCGGAATATCGAGAACCTGCTGCGGCAGTAGCGCACCGTAAGCCACCACCGGACAACAGTCGGGGGCCAATTCAGTGAGCTGCTCGATGAATTCGGGCTCGGCGGGGCGCCGTGGCGTCAGCACCGGAATGCCATGCTCATCGGCGAGCCGCCCGACCGGCGACCGTTGCACCTTGCGCCCGCGCCCGGCGATCGCATCGGGCCTGGTCAGCACGGCGAGCACCTCGTGCCGCTCGGAATCGATGAAACGCTGCAGCGACGGGACGGCCGGTTCCGGTGTGCCCGCGAAGACAATGCGCATCAGCGACCCCGTCCGAACGGTCCGGCCTCGGTCGAGCCGAGTGCACGCGAACTGCGCACGGTGATACCCGCACTGAACCAATCGGATTCGCGAATGGTGCGCATGGCCTCCTTGCGCTGGGCGGGATCGAGCCGATCGATGAACAGCACACCGTCCAAATGATCGGTCTCATGCTGCACACACCTGGCCAGCAGGCCCTCGGCCGCGAATTCCACCGGCTTACCGTTCACGTCGACACCGGCGGCCCGTACCCGCAGGGCGCGACGCGTGTCATAGCGCAGCCCGGGAATGGACAGGCAGCCCTCGGGCCCGACCTGCTCCTCCGCTCCGACCACCTCGTAGGTCGGATTGATCAAATGTCCGCTGGCGTCCTCGGTGTCGTAGACGAAAACCCGCAGACCGACACCGATCTGCGGAGCGGCCATCCCGACCCCGCCGTCATCGTGCATGGTTTCGGTCAGATCGGTGACCAACTGCCGCAGCTCACGATCGAATTCGGTGACCTCCGCCGCACGTGATCGCAGGATGGGATCGCCGAAGAGGCGAACGGGCTGAATGGTCACGGTGGCGGCTCCCCAAAACGATGAATACGGTCGACTCATTCTAGAGAGCGGCACCGTTCACACCCGATCTCCCCGACTGAACAGGAAAAAGCTGGTAGAACTCCAGTGCGGTCCGGGCGGGGTGTTCAGCCCTCCGCCCGGCCGCCCGAAGGCGACCGCGCAATCACCGTTCGTCTGCGGTGCACTCGCCGTACGTCCGATCGCATATTTCCGTGCGAAGCGGCAGAGGTAGTCAGCGCTGATCCAGAGAAGGCAATACCGTTTCACTGATGATCAGCAGCACCGCGGCAGCGACCGGAATGGCTAGCAGAGCACCGACGATCCCGAGCAAAGCACCGCCGAGCAGAACCGACACGACGGTCACGATCGCCGGCACCTGCACGGTTCTCCCGATGATTCTGGGCACCAGTACGTAGTCCTCGAACAACCGCAGGACGATGAAGAAGATGATGGTTGCCACCGTGACGGGCAGGGATACGGTGAGCGCGACCATGGCGACGATGATTCCGGCCAGGGTGGAGCCCACCACCGGGATCAAATCAAGGACGGCAACCAGAACGGCCAGTAAGAGCGGATAGGGCACGTCGAAGATCAGCAGCCAGACGAAGGTCAACACCGCGGTTATCAGCGAAATGAACAGATTGCCGAGGATGTAGCCGCCGACCTTCACGAAGATCTCGTCGCCGATCAGGATCGCCCGAGGTCGGCGCGAGCGTGGAAACAGTCGGTAGATCGAAGTTCGAACCTGTGCGAAATTGGCCATGAAGTAGCCGGTGAGCACCGCGACGACCACCGTGCCGCTGACGATGCTGAATACGAGACGGCCCGCGCCGAGGATGCCACCGGCCAGCTTCGAGGGATCGGATCCGAGTCCTTGCTGGACGCGGTCCTGGAGATGGAAGCGAGTGTTGAGCGTATCGATCAGTGGATATCGTTGCGCGAGATGGTCGACGTAGTCCGGAGCATTGTGGACCAGCGCGCTGCCCTGGGTGATCAGTGGCGGTATCGCGGCCGCGAGAAACCCGGCCAGCAAACCCATCGCGACCAGGAACACGGCGGTCACGGCAGCCCATCGTGGAAACCACGGCCGAACCAACCACGATACGACCGGTTCCAACCCTATTGCCAGGAACAACGCGATGGTGATCAAGACCAGAACTTGACTCACTGCGATAAGTGCTTGGATCGCGCCGTAGGTCACCGCCACTCCGGCGGCGCCCGCCATGCCGACCATGAACGGCGATCGCGGATCGAATCGTCGCCCCGGCTTGCCAAGCGGGTTCTGCGCCGTGCTGGCCCGCGCCGCCGCCGCTTCCGCGGTAACGATCGGTCCGCCTTCGTCGGTGGTGTGGGGTTGCGCGACCAAGTCCCGGTGGCCCCGCTCCGTCCCTCGAGGGGTGTGGTGCTCCTCGGGTTCTGCGGTGTCGTCATTCCGCATCGGACCGCCCTCTTGCTCGACCTGTGCCATGTCGACGTACCCGTAGGCCGATCATGGAAACAGCACCGACGGCCGGTGCCTGTCAAGGTTATTTCCGGCGTGTTTCCGAGCGCGGCTGAACGTCGACCATATCGCCGAACCGACGTAGCGTCGATGGGGTGATTGTTCCTGAGCACCTGCCGACCACAGTCGGCGAGTTGCGCGCTGGCGGCCATCTGCCGCGCAGCGTGAAGTCCGAGATTCGCGAGAACCTGTTGTCCCGGTTGGGTTCCGGCGACGATCCGTGGCCGGGCATCGTCGGCTTCGATCGAACCGTCCTGCCGCAGCTGGAACGTGCGCTGCTGGCCGGCCATGATGTCGTCCTGCTCGGTGAGCGCGGCCAAGGAAAGACCCGGCTGCTGCGCACCATGATCGGCCTGCTCGACGAGTGGACCCCGGTCATCGCGGGTACCGAACTGGGCGAGCATCCGCTCGCGCCGATCAGCCCGGCCGGTCGCCGACTGGCCGAGGAATTGGGCGATGACCTGCCGGTCACGTGGCGGCATCGCACCGAGCGCTATGCGGAGAAACTCGCCACGCCGGATACCTCCGTCGGTGACCTCATCGGCGATGTCGACCCGGTCAAGGTGGCCGAGGGTCGCAGCCTCGGGGACCCCGAGACCATCCACTTCGGACTCGTACCGCGCGCCCACCGCGGCATTGTCGCCATCAACGAACTGCCCGATCTCGCCGAACGCATTCAGGTCGCGCTGCTCAATGTGATGGAGGAGCGCGATATCCAGGTCCGCGGTTACACGCTGCGACTACCGCTGGACGTGCTGCTCGTCGCCACCGCCAACCCCGAGGACTACACCAACCGCGGCCGTATCATCACCCCGCTGAAGGACCGGTTCGGCGCGGAGATCCGCACCCACTATCCGCTGAGCGTGTCGGCCGAGGTGGCGCTGGTCCGGCAGGAGGCCGAACTGGTCGCCGAGGTCGGCGACCCGCTGATAGAGGTACTCGCCCGGTTCGTACGGCATCTGCGCGAATCGTCCGCGATCGACCAGCGCTCCGGTGTGTCCGCGCGATTCGCGGTCGCCGCCGCGGAAACGGTGGCCGCTGCCGCACTGCGCAGGTCGGCGCTGACCGGCGAACACCCCGCCGTCGCGCGGCCTGTCGACCTGGAATCCGTACCCGCGGTATTGCGCGGCAAACTGGAATTCGAGTCCGGTGAGGAAGGACGTGAGCAGGAGCACCTCACACACCTGATGCGGCGTTCATTCGCCGAGGCCGGGAGTGCACTGCTGGGGGGGCTGAATCTGCGGCCGTTGGCGGAGGCGGTCGGCGACGGTCATCTGGTCACCACCGGCGAACGTGTACCGGGCAAGGATGTGCTGTCCGCGTTGCCGGAACTGCCGGTCCTGCACGAGGTCGCGCGTCGGCTCGGGGTCGGCGCGGACGAACCGCCTGCTCGGATTGCATCGGCGGTCGAATTCGCGCTGGAAGCCCTCTACTTGGCTCGCCAGATCGCCAAGGATTCCGACGACGGCGTCGCGGTGTACGGCTCGTGACCGCCCCGGACCGTTACGCCTACGGGCCGTATCACGATGGGCCCGATCCGCTGGCGCCCCCGCTGGATCTGCGCGAAGCGCTGGACCTGATCGGGCGCGACGTGATGGAGGGCAGTTCGCCCCGCACCGCATTGGAGGAGCTGCTGCGCCGCGGTATGCGGGAAACGCGGGGGCTCGATGAGCTCACCCGGCAGGTGTGGCAGCGCCGCGCGGAGATCAGTCGCCGACACCGGCTCGACGGCACCCTGCAACAGGTCCGTGAACTGCTCGAGCAGGCTCTGAAAGCGGAACGCCGCGAATTGTTCCCGGATCCCTCCGACGACGCCAGATTCGCCGAAGCACAGCTGGACGCATTGCCGCCGAGCACCGCGGCCGCGGTCAACGAGCTGGCCGGATACCAGTGGCGATCCGAAACCGGCAGGGCAAACTACCAGAAGATCCGTGACCTGCTCGGTCAGGACCTGCTCGAATCCCGGTTCCAGGGCATGAAACAGGCGCTGGAGAACACCACACCCGAGGACGTCGAGCGCGTCGGACGGATGCTGTCCGATCTGAACGACCTGCTCGCCGCGCATGCACGCGGCGAGGACACCGAACAGCAGTTCGCCGAATTCATGGCCGAACACGGCGAATTCTTCCCGGAGAATCCGCGCAATACCGATGAGCTGATCGATGCGCTCGCCGCCAGGTCCGCCGCCGCACAGCGCATGCTGAACTCGATGTCGGCAGAGCAGCAAGCCGAACTGGCCGAGCTGATCGGGCAGGCATTCGGCGATCCGCGCATTGCCCAGCAGGTCGCCGCCCTCGACGCCGCCCTCCGGGAACTGCGCCCGGGCGAGGACTGGGACTCCGGCCAACGGTTTCGCGGCAACGACCCGTTGGGCCTCGGTGCGGGCACCCAAGCCCTGCAGGATCTCGCCGAACTGGACGCGCTTGCCGAGCAGCTCAGCCAGTCGTATCCGGGTGCCAGTATCGAGGATATCGATCTGGACGCCCTGGCCCGCCAACTCGGCGAGGACGCCAGTGTGGATGCCGCGCGACTGGCCGAGCTGGAACGCGAACTGCGCAGACAGGGCGTATTCGAACGGGCACCGGACGGGTCACTTCGGTTGACGCCCAAGGCTTTACGACGGCTCGGCGAGACCGCGCTGCGCGATGTCATCGGGCAGTTGCGGTCTCGGCGCGGCGAGCGGGACACCCGGTTGGCCGGTGCGGCGGGCGAGCCGACGGGCGCTACCCGGGCATGGCAGTTCGGCGATACCGAACCGTGGGATGTACCGAAGACCGTGCGCAATGCGGTATTGCGTTCGATGTCGGTGGGCAGTCGCAGCGTCGGGCTCGATGTATCCGATGTCGAGATCATGGAAACCGAGCAGCGCTCGCGGGCCGCGGTCGCACTCTGCGTCGACACCTCGTGGTCGATGGTGCAGGAAGGCCGGTGGCTGCCGATGAAGCGCACCGCCCTCGCGGTGCATCAGTTGATCAGTACCCGATTCCGCTCCGACGCACTGAGTCTGATCACCTTCGGTCGGCACGCCACCACCGTCGATATCGGCGAACTGACCGCGCTGGAAGGCGTTTGGGAACAGGGCACCAACCTGCACCACGCACTGCTGCTGGCCGCACGCCATCTGCGCAGACATCCGGACGCGGTGCCCGTCGTGCTCGTGGTGACCGACGGCGAGCCGACCGCGCACCTGGAGCCGAACGGCGCGGCCTACTTCAACTGGCCGACCGCACCGCGCACGCTGGCCGTGACGATGGCCCAGGTCGATGCCCTGGCCAAACTCGGCGCATCGGTTACCGTCTTCATGCTCGGCGAGGACCCGAGCCTGGCCGCATTCGTCGATTTGGTCGCACGGCGCAGCGGCGGGCGGGTGGTGGCGCCGGATCTGGACGGACTCGGTGCCGCAGTGGTCAGCGACTACCTGCGCGGCAGGCGCCGTTGATCCGCTAGTCGCCGACCACGACAACCTTTCCCGTGGCGTGGCCTTCCTCTTGGTATCGCACGGCCGCGGGTATTTCGATGAACGGATAGGTCCGGTCGATGACCGGGGTGATCTTTCCGTCCTCGATGAGCTCGGTAAGCGCCATGAGATTTTCCCTGTTGCGAGCGCATCGGGTCACCTCCGCCAATGCCACTCGCTGCGAGATGAACGGCCCGAGCGCCAAGGCCGCGAATATCCGTCCGGCAGGTTGCAGCCAACGACCCGCCGGGCCGCCAACCGCGACATAAGTGCCCTGGGCAGTCAGCACGCGGCGGCTTGCCGACATCGAGCGGCTTCCCGCGATATCCACCAGCAGGTCGTAGCGCTGCCCATTGCGCGTGAAATCCGCTGCGGTGTAGTCGATCACCGCATCCGCACCGAGCGAGCGGACCAGCGCCATGTTCCGCGTGCCGCAAACACCGGTGACGACCGCGCCGAATGCATGCGCGAGTTGCACGGCGAACGTGCCGACGCCTCCAGAGGCGCCGTTGATCAATACCCGCTGCCCAGCTTCGATCCGTCCCTCGTCACGCAGCGCCACCAACGCGGTATTTGCCGCCAGCGGTACCGCGGCCGCCTGCTCGAACGACAGATTCTTCGGCTTCGGCGCCAATTCGCTTGCCCTGACACATACGTACTCGGCGAAGCCACCGCCTCTGAGCATCGCGAATACCTCATCGCCGGGCCGGAATCCGGTCACCGCCTTGCCGATATCTTCGACCACGCCCGCCACATCGGCGCCGAGGATGGCGATGGACGGCTTACGCAATCCGACGCCCCCACCCATCAACCGCGCGATATATGGCTCTCCGCGCAGGAAATGCCAGTCATAGGGCTGTACCGAGGTTGCCCGCACGCGAACCAATACCTCGTCGTCGGCAGGTACCGGCTGATCGATATCGGTGAGAGTCAGCTGCTCCGGTGGTCCGAATGCACGAAGGACATAGGCCTTCATCGTGTTCTCCTCAGATCTCGGCACCGAGACGCAGCCCGCGCTCATGAGCCTTACGACGTAAGGTACCCTTACGTTGTAAGGCTCGTCAATAGCCGCAGCGAGCCACTCCGATCGAAGTCATTACGGGTCAAGCAGTCTCACGCAAACGGTCGAGACCATCGAGAATCAGATCGAGCGCGAATTCGAATTCGAACTGGTCATCACACCAACCGAGCGTCGAGTCCGGATCGTCGTGGGCGACCTCGCGCAGCATCCCGACCAGATTCGGGAGCGCCTCGGCCATTGCTTCGAGCGCGGCAACTGCTTCCGCATCGACCGGTCCGTCGCTGGGATCGAACAACTCCTGGGTGAAACCCAGTGCCCGACTACCGAGTACATGCATCGCATGGTGAGTCTGGTCGTAGGAGAAACCGCCCGCGCGCATCAGCCCGAGCAGGCCGTCGTAGTAGCGCAGCACGGCCTGGCTGGTATTGGTCCGCGTCTGAAACACACCGGGCGCCCACGGATGTCTGAGCAGCACCTCGCGCGCCGATAGAATCCGCTGCCGCACGGCTTGCTTCCAGGCGGCAGCGGCAGCGGGCGCATCAATGTCGGCAACGACCTGATTGATCTCCCCCACGATGACATCGACCACGCCGTCGAGCACATCTTCCTTATTGGCCACGTGGTGATACAGCGACATCGCCTCGACCCCGAGCAGTTCTGCCAACCGACGCATCGTCAGCGCTTCGATACCACTCTCGTCGGCGATGCCGATCGCCGCGGAAAGTACTCGCATCCGGCTCAACGGGATTCGAGACTCGACTTCGGCGGGCATCTACGAATCCTCCCATACGGCGTTAGTGCGGTATGGAGAGCAGAAACCGGGCGAAGGATCGATGCCTCCGCCCGGTCACCAGGATTCAGGAATGTCCGGCGATGATGACCTCGGGGATGCCAGTGCCGAGCGGCACCTCCCGACAGGTGGGAGCGGGTGCGTGGACCGGGTCCAGCGTCCGCAGCAGCAGTTCCTGCACGAATGGGTCGTAGACCATGTGGAAGTGACCCGTCTGGTCGACCGGACACTCGTCCTGCAGTGCGATATTTTCCGCATTCGGGCCATGCAGGGCGATATTGCTGAACGGCTGAATCATCTCGTCGACACGGCTGCCGATGGTCACATAGTGCGGGCCGGGCACGGTGTCACCGCCTGCATTGAGTTCGACCATCAGAGACGACCCCTGCACCTGCTGCACCGCGGCGAGCGAGGTGACCTGCGCGAAGGCCTGCAGCGCACCCGGAATCGACTGCGCCACCGGCACCAGTCCATACATCACCCCGCCGTAACTCGGCGATGCGAGGCCGATCCACTGACCGACTTTCGGCGCGCCGCCGAGCTTGTTCACGTAGTAGCGAGTGACGTTCGCGCCCTGGGAAAATCCCACGATGTCGACCTGGGTGGCATTGGTAGCGGCCAGTACCTGGTCGACGAATGCGCCGAACTGGTAGGCGCTGACCCACATGTCCTCGGTGCCCCAGGTGTCTTTGCCGGGCGCACCGCCGTAATTGAGTGCGAAGACACAGAAGCCGAGCGCCGAAATCTGCGGACCGATGGCCGCCCAGTCGGAGTAGGCCGAGGAATCGGTGCCGTGCGCGAGGACGACCGGGCGGGGATGCTCGCGCGTCGGCTTGCAATCGAAGTCGTTGGTACCGGCCGGGGCAATGTTCTTGTGCGCCTTCTGATACACCGCGGCGGCCAGATGGTCCGATTGGAACGGGCCGGTCTGGGTGGGTACATCCGGCGGACGATATCCGGCGATCGGCGCACTCACCGGCGCGGGATCAGCTGGTTCGGCACCCGCTATGGGTGCCGCGCCGAAGCCGATGAAGACGGCTCCGGCCAAGACACCGGCAGACACCGCACGCCTGAACTGTGATACTCCCCAACCCCACGACCAACTTGGCTGTTCCATATCACAATGATGTACCCGATCAGCTCGAAAAGTGCACGCTCAGGCGATATTTCACATTGCCATCACTTTTCGGGGGCGTCGTCCTCGGCGAGAATGCGGTATAGCGACTTGCGCGCCTCGGTCAGCACCTCCGCGGCCCGAGTCGCCTGCTGCGCAGTACCCGCCGCCGCGACCTGAGCAGCCGCACCCATCAGCTGTCCGATGAGCGCGCGCAGATCCATTGCCTGGGTGCCGACATCCTCTTTGACATCAGCCCACGGATCGCCGAGTTCGTCGCGATGCTCGGCGACATAGGTCTCGCCCGCATCGGTGAGCTTGGCGGTCTTGCGACCGGCGACCTTCTCGATGAGCACCAGCCCCTCATCCTCGAGCTGTGCGAGCGCCGGGTAGATGGATCCCGGACTCGGGCGCCAGACATCGTCGCTGCGCTCCCTGATCTGCTGAATCAGCTCGTAGCCGTGCATCGGACGCTCGGTGAGCAGCAATAACACCGCAGCACGTACGTCGCCGCGCCTGCCCCGACCGCCGCGGCCGCGCCCACGTCCGAAGCCCGGCCCGAAACCAGGACCGAAACCCGGCCCGAACTCGGGTCCGAAACCATGCCGCCCACCGCGGCGATGCTGGCGACGACCGGCGTCACCCTCGTCGTGCCCCGGCTTGCGCCAGCGACCCCGACCTCTGAATTCTCCGTATTCGATGTTTTCCATGTCAGCCTCCTTGGGCTCTCGTGTATATCTCACAGTATCGACGATATATCGGCAATGCATCGCATGCAAGTGTGATGGGCGACACGAACCGACCGAGTGCTCTCACCGAGGTCAGCGCCGGCGTCGACGACCTATCCGGCGTCGAACAAAGACCACCACCACCGCGGCCCTCGACTTCGGACTGATATGAGGAACGGCCGCACTTCGTCGACCAAGCTGTATAGGGACTTGTCACATGCGCGGAATGCGCCGGTTGAGCAAGTTGCCAACGAACTGCCGAATGCCGGTCGGCACCTACAGACGGCAACCGCAGCGGTTAGGGCGCAAGCGAATCGATCCAGCGCTCGAGCCGAAGCCCCTCGGTCACCATGAGTTGAGGGTCGCGGAAAGTATTGGTCAGCAACGAGATCCCCTGATAGGCGGCGAACAGCGCAACCGCGAGCTCCCTCGCATCCGCGCGACCCATCGCGATGAACTGTTGCTCGATCCACTCGAGCAGCCTGCGCATACTCGCCGCCGATGCCAGCTCCAGCCCGTCGCCACGTTTGCCCAGCTCCGAGGCCAGAGTTCCGGTGGGGCAACCGAACTGCGCGGCACTGTCTCGTTGGTCGACCCAGCCGCGAACCAGCGCCTTCAGCCGGTCTTGCGGCTCGTCGTAGCACTCCAGCGCGGTGATCAACTCCCGCAGCGTCCGCGCATGTGCGCCGAGTGCGGCCTCCACCAGCTGATCCTTGGTCTTGAAGTAGTAGTACACATTGCCGAGCGGAACCTCGGCGGCCCGCGCGATATCGGCGATGGTCGTCTTCTCCACACCTTGCTCGTGGAACACCTGGGCGGCCGCGGCGGCGAGACGTTCCCGCTTGCCCGCCTTGGGCGTCATGCGCCGACCTTCGACTGAGTTAGTCACACAACTAACTATAGACAAGCTTCCGCTACATCGACTACGGTCGATTTAGTCAGTTAACTAACTCAGGAGTGAACGTGATCGTAGTGACCGGAGCGACCGGCAATATCGGACGAACCCTCATCCAGCACCTTGCCGCCGCCGGCGAGCAGGTGACCGCCGTATCCCGTGGGACTCAGGACATCGCGGTGCCCGACGGCGTTCGGCATCGGCGGGCTGATCTGGCGGATCCCGAAAGCCTCTCCCCCGCAGTCGAAAACGCGGAGGCCCTTTTCCTGCTGCTGACCGGACCTCAACTGGTGACCGGACCTGATCCGGTGCGGTTCATCGAGGTCGCCGCGGCGGGCGGAGTCAAGAAGATAGTGCTGCTCTCGTCGCAGGCGACGGGTACGCGGCCCGGACTCGTCTCACATGCGCGACTGCATGCGTTCGAGTCCGCGCTGCAGCGATCGGAGGTGGACTGGACGATTCTGCGGCCCACCGGATTCTTCTCCAACACCTACGCGTGGATCGAGTCGATCCGGGCCGAGCAATTGATTGCCGCACCCTTCGCTGATATCGCGCTGCCCGCGATCGATCCCGGCGATATCGCCGAAGTCGCGGCGACCGTATTGCGCACGGACGGACATTCCGGACGCACCTACGAACTGACCGGTCCCGCCACGATCAGTCCGCGTCAGCAGGCGCGTGCCGTCGAAGCTGCGTTGGGAACCCCGCTGCGGTTCGTCGAATTGACCCGCGAGCAGGCGCGTTCCGGCATGTTGCGATTCATGCCGGACGATGTCGCGGATGGCACGCTCGATATCCTCGGCACGCCGACGCCCGCCGAGCAACAGGTCAGCACCGATGTCGAACGGGTACTCGGGCGGCGCGCGACCTCGTATGCCGAATGGGCGCAACGCAATCGCGCCATCTTCGGCTGACACTGGCCACCGTTGCGCATTTGCTGCTCGCCCTGGCGATCTCGCACATCGACGCCGAGGGCGAGCAGCGCCTCGTCGAGATCATCGACGAGGCTTCTTGTCCGCCATCGCTCGCCTATTGGAGCGCATCGGCGTATCGATTTCCGCTTGGTCTCCGGGTGTCCATCGATCCGGCCAGGGAACTCCGCGCGATACGGATCGTTGTGCTCGCCCCAGAACCGTTCGATATCGGGGGCACTCGGATCTGTAGCACGAAAGTGGACCGGTGGCAGTTTCTTTCGATCTGTTGGAACCATGTCCGCAACCTCGCGAAAACGGCGCCGCTGGCTACGCACGATCTGTGCTGCTCGCGCCTGTTCCAGGCGAGTTGGAAGTGGTCGTAGGCGACGGTGCGCGCCGGGCTGCGGTTCAGTCTCAGCCGATGTCGACCGGGTCGATTTGGACTCGGAGGGGGGCGTCGGAGCGGTGAGTGCTGCGGACGGCCTGGGCAGCGGTGAGGGCGCGAGCTAAGGCAGCGCCGGAGGTGCGGTTCACGCGCAGAAGCATGCGTTCGACTTCGGCCGGGGTATCGCCACTGTCGAAGGGTTTGCGCGCGCCGGGCGGGAGTGGCACCGGGCCGAGTAGGTCGACATTGTCGGGAAGCTTTGCGGCGGAGAGCAATTCGGCAATGGAATCGGAGGTCCCGTCGATCGCGGCCATCCGCACGGCGGGCGGGAAGCCGACTTCGGCGCGGCTGGCCACCTCGGCGCGGGCGTGGCCGAGTGGGTCCCAGCGCAGCAACGCCTGGACGGTGGGCAGCGAGGGTTCGGCCATGACGATGACCTGACCGTGATTGCGCACCAGGGTGGCGGCCGACATCCAGCGGCGCAGCGTGTCCTCGGCGGCGCGCAGGTCCGCGCGACTCAGTAGCGCCCAACCGTCGAGCAGCAGCGCGACGCCATAGCCGCCGGGCAGCACCGGCTCCGCACCGACTGTCGCGACAATTACCTGCGGACCCGGTTCCACCGTGTCGAGTATCGCGCCGCCGCTGGACCCGCGAATCGGCACACCAGGAAAAGCCCGACCGAGCTCCTCAGCCGTGCGAACCGCGCCGATGACCACTGCACGCAGCGCCCGGGACGCGCACACCGGACAGCGGTATGCGGCCTCGGTGATTCCGCACCAGCGGCACGCGGGACTATGCGCCGTCGCGCTGCGATGCCCGGCTCGCCCATCCGGCAGGGCGAGCGGGCCGTTGCAGTGCCGACATCGTGCGGGCGTGCGGCATTTCGCGCAGGCCAGCGCGGGAATGTAGCCGCGCCGCGGTACCTGCACCAGGACCGCCGCGCCTTCCGCGAGTGCGGATCGCGCGGCAGCGTAACCAACGGCAGGAATGCGGACCGCCCGCGCGACCGGGTCTCGCTCCATCGCGATATCAGAGTCGCCCGGCGCACTGATACGCGGCGAAAATTTACGCACCACGGCACGATCGGCGACCAGATCGTGTGCCCACCCCGAATCGACCACCGCCTGGATCTCCGCCGTCCGGGCGAATCCGGCAGCTACGAAGGCCGCACCGGTCTCGTGTGCCCGCAGCATCGCGACCTCGCGCGCATGCGGATACGGCGCGCGCGGCTCGGCATAGGTGTCGTCCCCGTCATCCCAGATCGCGATCAGCCCGAGGTCGACCGCGGGCGTGAACACCGCACTGCGCGTCCCGACAATCACTCGCGCAGTTCCCCGCAATGCCGCCAACCACCGCCGGTACCGCGCCGCCGGTCCCAACCCCGCCGCCAATCCGACCGCCGAATCGCCCACCAGCCGAACACATTCGGCCAATACCCGATCCAGATCCCGCTGATCCGGCACCATCAGAATCGCACTGCGCCCCCGACCGACGACGACCGCCGCCAACTCAGCCAACCGCCGTGCCCAATCCTCCCCCGGTACCGCCTGCCACCCCGCCCGCACCCCTTTCCCCTGCCCCAGCGCTGATACAAACGCTGCCCCATGAATGTATCGCTCCCAAACCTGCAGATCCACCCCGTCCGGCAGCTCCCTGCCGCTCGAATCAGCCGGCGCCGCAGCAGTATTCGCCGCTTCGGCGGCATCGACAACGAGCAAACCCTCCGGCGCGGCCGCCCCTGCTCCGGCAGCGCCAGGACCAGCACCAGCCTGCCCTGCTGACGCCACGGCACCAGAATCCGCCATCAATTCGATCGAATCCGACAGCGCCTCCGCCCCAGCCCCCGCCGCCTCCGCATCTCTTGCGTTGCCAGCATCCGCAGAACCCGCACCCGCGGGCCCTACCGACGCCACAGCACCAGAATCCGCCATCAGTTCGATCGGATCGGACAGCGACGCCCCAGCCACACTGTCGGCCGACCGCGCGGGCACCGAACCAGTAGAGGATCGAACCTGTGCTACATCGACCGCCTCGCCCCGTGCCGTACGCGCATCGACGGAATAATCGAGCTCTGCGATCACATCAACAGAGGCAGCGGCTTCGCCAGATTTGTCCGCTGTAGCAGCATCACCCACCGACTGCGGGTCGCTGGAATCCACCACGGCCGCTGCGGCATTCAGAGTTTCGGCAGGCCGGACGGTCTCGGCTTGCGACGCCGCCGAGTCGCCTACCGGCACCGGATCCGGCGACGACGAACCCTGCGACGACGATGCGGCCGCGGGCGGTTCGACTGCGGAATCGTCGGCAAGTCGACGATCGAGCGACGCGCGCAAGGTTCCGGATGTGCGAGCCGGCCCGCGCGAAGGAATCGGCGTCTGTGTCGCTCGACTAATAGACCTCTCGGGGCCGTCGTCAGTCGAGTCGGCCGAATCTTGCTGCGGCTCTTCGGGTTCCACCACCTTCTTCGAGCCGCCGTTCTCGGTGCGCGCGTGACGCGGCGGAATCGCGAGGCGTAGGACGTCAGCACGGGTGCCTGCGTAGCGGGCGGCTACGGCCGTGGCAAGGCGCAGGATTTCCGGGGTCAGAACGCGTTCTGCCGAGACCACGCGTTCGAGTTTGACCAGTTTGCCGGTGTGGTCGCTCTGGGACAGACGGGCCAGCAGGTACCCGTCGACGAGTCGCCCCGCGAAGCGGACGCGGACTCGGACACCGGGTTGGGCGATTTCGTCCAATTCCGGCGGCACCAGATAGTCGAAGTCGCGGTCCAGGTGAGCAGGCGACAGCAGCGGGAGCACCCGTGCGATCGGGTGTCCCGCTGCTGTCGAATCGTGCGTCGTCGCGGCTCCGGCATCCATGGGAGCCGTGGCGGTGAGATCCGCTGTGGATTGGTGCACGCGGCCCCGTTTTAACTACAGGCCTACGGCCGCGCGCATCAGGCAGGGCCTCCCAGGGCAGGTCGACGTATCCATCTCAGCCGCTCCTACACGCCCACGGCCACACGCAGTTTGTCCGCACGCATCAGGCAGTGCCTCCCAGGGCCGGTCGAGGTTTCCATCTCAGCCGCTCCTACAGGCCTACGGCCGCACGCAGTTTGTCCGCACGGTCGGTGTGCTCCCAGGGCAGGTCGACATCGGTGCGGCCGAAGTGGCCGTACGCGGCGGTCGGCGCGTAGATCGGGCGCAGCAGGTCGAGGTCACGGATGATCGCGCCGGGGCGCAGGTCGAAGACCTCGGTGATGGCCGTGGCGATGCGCGACGGATCGACCTTCTCGGTGCCAAAGGTTTCGACGAACAGGCCGACCGGTGCGGCCTTGCCGATGGCGTAGGCGACCTGGACCTCGACCCGGTCCGCAAGACCGGCCGCGACAACATTCTTGGCGACCCAGCGCATGGCGTAGGCGGCCGAACGGTCCACCTTCGACGGATCCTTACCGGAGAATGCGCCACCACCGTGGCGCGCCATCCCGCCATAGGTGTCGACAATGATCTTGCGACCGGTCAGGCCCGCATCGCCCATCGGACCACCGAGGACGAACTTGCCGGTGGGGTTGACCAGCAGGCGAATATCGGAGACATCCAGCGGCGCGGGCAGATCGAGATCGGCGAGCACGACGTCGACGACCTTCTCGCGGATATCGGGTGCCAGCAGGTTATCCAGGTCGATATCGGCGGCATGCTGGGTGGAGATGACGACCGTGTCGAGGCGAACGGGGCGATTCCCGTCGTACTCGATGGTCACCTGGGTCTTGCCATCCGGACGCAGGTATGGCAGCACACCCGACTTGCGGACCTCGGTCAGCCGACGCGAAAGCCGGTGTGCGAGTGCGATCGGCAACGGCATCAGCTCGGGAGTATCGGTATTGGCGTAGCCGAACATCAGGCCTTGATCGCCCGCGCCCTGCCGCTCGATCTCGTCATCCGATCCGGCGGTGCGCGCCTCGTGTGAGGTATCGACGCCCTGTGCGATATCCGGCGACTGCGCGCCGATCGCAATATTCACACCGCAGGAATTTCCGTCGAATCCCTTTGCCGACGAGTCGTATCCGATTTCCAGAACCTTTTCGCGGACGATTTTCGGAATATCCGCATAAGCCGATGTAGTGACCTCACCCGCGACGTGGACTTGGCCGGTGGTAACGAGAGTTTCCACCGCGACCCGGCTGCGCGGATCCGCCGCGAGCAGTGCGTCGAGGATGGAATCGCTGATGGCGTCACAGATCTTGTCCGGATGACCTTCGGTCACGGACTCACTGGTGAAAAGGCGGCTGCCGGACGTGGGCACAGTTCTTCCCTCTCCCTCAACGGGTTACTCGTATCGGATTGCGACGGTAACGCGATGTGGCCACCGCACAACCCTTCATTCAGACTATTCCAAACCACCGACGCGACGGGTTTGACGACAGGCAACTGTCTCAGACTATTGAAATCCGTCGATATATCGGGCCGGGGCTCCAGCCTCCAACACATCGACCAGTCCGGGTTGCGGTCGACAACAGCCTAACCATCACTCGGCGGCGTATCCACCGGACACCCTCGATGTCCAGCAAACCAAGCGCGGCAATGAGTCTCAGCGCAGCAGCGGACCGAGTGCATCCAGCACCCGGCTCGCGAGCAATGCCTTCGATCCGTGGTCGAGTGCCTGTTCGGTGCCGTCGGCACCGAGCAGCCAGCCGTCGTTGGTGTCGACCTCGAACGCCTTGCCCTCACCGACCGCGTTGACGACCAGCAGATCACAGCCCTTGCGCGCCAGTTTCGCCCGCGCATGTGTGAGCACATCGCCGTGTTCGTCACCGGTTTCGGCGGCGAAGCCGACGATGGCGGTTCCGGGTAGCTGACCGTCGCGACGCGTCTGAACCAGTCCGGCGAGAATATCGTCGGTTTTGGTCAGCGGGATCATATCGGGCTCGTGTGCGCCCTTCTTGATCTTGGCCGCGGCCACGGTGGTCGGCCGGAAGTCGGCGACGGCCGCGGCCATGATCACCGCATCCGCCCCGAGCGCATGCTTCTCGACGGCGGTCTTGAGCTGTTCGGCGGTGGTGATGTGTACGAGGTCGACGGCGGCGGGTGCGGCCATCTCGATCGTATTGCCCGCGATCAACGTGACGTGGGCGCCGCGCTGTGCGGCGACCCTGGCCAATGCGTAGCCCTGCTTGCCGGAGCTGCGATTGCCGAGGAAACGCACCGGATCCAGCGGTTCCCTGGTACCGCCCGCGGTGATCACCACGCGACGGCCCACCAGATCACGCGGAATGGCATCGGCGCGTTCCAACAGCAGCGTGGCCAGACCGAAGATCTCCTCCGGCTCGGGTAACCGTCCGGGACCGGTATCGGTACCGGTCAACCGGCCCGATGCGGGTTCCATGACGATCGCACCGTGCGCGCGCAGTGTCGCGACATTGGCGACGGTGGCCGGATGCTCCCACATCTCGGTATGCATCGCGGGCGCGAACAACACCGGACATCGGGCCGTCAGCAACGTGGCGGTGAGTAGATCGTCGGCGCGACCCTGTGCGGCACGCGCCATCAGATCGGCGGTCGCCGGGGCGATGACAACAAGGTCCGCCTCCTGACCCAACCGCACATGCGGCACCTCGGGCACATCGGTGAACACATCGGTGTGCACCGGGTTCCCGGACAGTGCCTCGAAGGTTGCCTTGCCGACGAACTGCAGCGCCGACTCGGTGGGGATCACCCGTACCTGGTGCCCGGTCTCGGTGAACCGGCGCACGATCGAACAGGCCTTATAGGCGGCGATCCCCCCGCCGACGCCGACGACGATCCGTGTGGTCACTACGCCTCCGGCCTAGATGTGGTTGTTACTCGCCTTCGGAGTGCTCGAGCAGGTCGGAGTGGATCTCACGCATCGCGACCGACAGCGGCTTCTCCTGCAGGCCGGGCTCGACCAGCGGGCCGACGTATTCGAGAATGCCGTCGCCGAGCTGGTTGTAGTAGTCGTTGATCTGACGGGCCCGCTTGGCCGCGTAGATCACCAGCGCGTACTTGGACGAGGTGCGCTCGAGCAACTCGTCGATCGGGGGGTTGGTGAGGCCGACCGGAGTGTCGTATGCGGGCGCGGGCTTGATGTCCGTACTGCTCACTGAGAGGGCTCCTGCGGGGATCGGTTCTTCGGGCTGGGTGGTTTTTCCGAGAGTGCGAGTCACGAACTCGAATTTGTGCTAACGAACAACGATACCAACTGCTCACAGGCGCTGGTCACCTCGTCGTTCACTATGACGATGTCGAACTCGTCACAGGCCGCCAATTCCGTCCTGGCGGTCTCCAACCTGCGGGCGATCACCTCGGGTGATTCAGTGCCCCGCGAGGTCAGCCGGGAAACCAGTTCGTCCCAGCTCGGCGGGGCGAGAAATACCAGCAGCCCCTCCGGCATGGCCTTGCGCACCGACCGCGCGCCCTCGAGATCCACCTCGACGAGCACCGGCAGGCCGGCGGCGAGTGCGTCACGCACCGGTGCGGCCGGAGTTCCCGAGCGCTGCAGTCCCCCGTGGATATCTGCCCACTCGAGGAGTTCGCCCGCCGCGATCATGGCGTCGAACTCCTCCCGGGACACGAACCGGTAGTCGCGGCCGTCGACCTCCCCGGGCCGGGGGGCCCGGGTTGTCGCCGACACGCTGAAGACCAGTTGGGGCAGCCGCTCGCGGACGCAGCGGACCACGGTCGACTTGCCCACGGCCGAGGGGCCGACCAGTACTACCAGTCGACCCTTCCGCGTGTGTTCGACCACCTTGGTGGTCAGGCGAAGTCGAATCGGGCGAGCAGCGCCTTGCGCTGCCGATCACCCAGTCCGCGCAGACGCCGGGTGGGGGCGATCTCCAGCTCGCTCATGATCTCCGCCGCCTTGACCTTGCCCACCTTGGGCAGGGCCTCCAGCAGCGCCGACACCTTCATCTTGCCGAGGATCTCGTCGGATTCGGCGTCTGTGAGGACCTGCTTCAGGTCGGTGCCGCCACGCTTCAGGCGCTCCTTGAGCTCCGCCCGAGCACGGCGAGCGGCAGCCGCCTTCTCCAAAGCAGCGGCGCGCTGCTCGTCAGTCAGCTGGGGAAGGGCCACGGTTCCTCCGTCTCATCGTTCATTGCATCAACTCCTGCCGGTAACCCAGCAGTCTCAGCGACCGTACCCACGACGTTGCTCGATTGCGAACCCACCCCCCAGGTCAGCGCATGATTCGCCGATGTCGTAGGGGCGGGCCCGGCGGGATGCGCGCAGCGCGTCGATCGCTGCGGTGATCCTACCGCCGGAATTGCGAAATACCCCGCTAGCAGGGGCTTTTCATGCCGAAACGGGGTTAGCGGACTGGTTGCGGTGACATCCCGCATCGGACCAGCAACCGGTCATGTGTCCGACCTGGAACTTTCTAGGATTTTTCCGCGTGTCGCGTTGTTCTTGCGCGTGTCGGCACGGGAAATGACCGATTTCGGGCTACCGCACATGCCACGCCCGTGTGCTCGCCACAAAAATCCCGGCCTTGCCTGGACCGCGGCGCGGCGAGAGCGAGCGGCACTGTGTGCCGGTCCAGTTGGCTCTGTGATCGATCAGGACACCGCCCCGGCCACCAGGCATGCCGGAAACAGGAAAATCGGCGCAGCGGGCCGCACAGCTGTTCGATATGACACGTCATGCCCTGTCAACGGCTCTCCTACCCGGAAACGCGCAATGGACCGACGGCTAGGCGTCGGTCCATTGCGATCATCACCACCTCATCGCCGTAGGAAGGCGAATTCCTCCTGCAGTGCGCTCACCTTGGCACGCAGTGCCGAGACGGACGGACCGGCGCCGAGCACCTCCCGCGAAACATTCGGCACCGCGGCATGCAACAACTGCTCCGGCACGAGCTCACGCACGGTTTCCGGACCGCCACCCTGTGCGCCGACACCCGGCATCAGGATCGGACCGTTGAGCCCAGCAAGATCCGGCGCCTCGGTGAGGGTGGCCCCGAGCACAATGCCGACCGATCCGAATTCCTGGCCCGCGTTGCACTGCGCCGCCGCATCGACCATGGTCTGCGCGATCGTGCGACCGTCCGCGGCGAGCGCCCGCTGCACCTGCGCGCCTTCCGGGTTCGAGGTGGCGGCAAGTACGAACAGACCGCGGCCGTTCACCTCCGCGAGTGTCAAAGCCGGTGCGAGCGAACCGAATCCGAGATACGGCGAGACCGTCAGCGCATCCGAGCCGAGCGGTCCGTCGCCCAGCCAGGCGCGTGCGTAGGCGTCCATGGTGGAGCCGATATCGCCGCGCTTGGCGTCGGCGAGCACCAGGGTGCCCGAGGCCCGCAGCACCCCGATGGTGCGCTCCAGCACCGCGATCCCGCCGGAACCGTAGGCCTCGAAGAAGGCGACCTGCGGTTTGATCAGCGCGACCAGGCCGTCGAAGGCCTCGACGCAGATCTCGGCGAATTTCTCGACGCCATCGACATCGTCGGTAAGATCCCACGATTCGAGCAGGCCGGGATGCGGATCGATGCCGACGCACAGTGGCCCGAAATGCCGCATGGCGTGCTGCAGTCGGG
The DNA here is from genome assembly GCF_044457245.1 of Nocardia sp. NPDC050630. Lineage (NCBI taxonomy): Bacteria > Bacillati > Actinomycetota > Actinomycetes > Mycobacteriales > Nocardiaceae > Nocardia > Nocardia sp. NPDC050630. The sequence goes on along the minus strand of NZ_JBITGN010000001.1, from coordinate 751,505 downwards.
CACCGAACGTCTTCATCGCCGCATCTCCTTGGTCAGCCACGCAGCACCGAATGCAATTCCTGCAGCGAACGCACCCCGATGCCGCCGTTGATACTCGCCTCGATGCCCTGCACCGCCGCGGCCGCACCCTGCACCGTGGTGATGCACGGGATGTTCACACCGACCGCCGCCGTGCGGATCTCGTAGCCGTCCACGCGCGGCCCGGAGTTGCCGTAGGGGGTGTTGAACACCATGTCGACCTCGCCGTCGCGGATCTGCTCCACGATAGTGGGCTGTTCGGCGGGCCCCTCCTCGGAATGCTTGCGCACCTGTTCGCACGGGATTCCGTTGCGGCGCAGCATTTCCGCGGTGCCCTCGGTGGCCAGGATCCGGAAGCCGAGGTCGTGGAGGCGCTTGACCGGGAACACCATGGCCCGCTTGTCGCGGTTGGCGATCGAGACGAAGACCGTGCCCTCGGTCGGCAGCGATCCGTAGGCCGCCGCCTGACTCTTCGCGAAGGCGGTGCCGAAGTCGGCATCGATGCCCATGACCTCACCGGTGGACTTCATCTCCGGTGAGAGCAGCGAGTCCACGCCGCTGCCGTCGGCCTTGCGGAACCGATGGAACGGCAGCACCGCTTCCTTCACCGCGACCGGGGCGTCGAGCGGCACATGCCCGCCGTCGCCCTCGGCGGGCAGCATGCCTTCCTTGCGCAGTTCGGCGATGGTGGCGCCCATGGTGATCCGTGCCGCCGCCTTGGCCAGCGGTACCGCGGTGGCCTTGGAAACGAACGGAACCGTCCGGCTCGCCCGAGGGTTCGCCTCGAGGACGTAGAGCACATCGTCTTTGAGCGCGTACTGGACATTGAGCAGGCCCTTGACGCCGATGCCCTTGGCCAGCGCGATGGTGGAGCGACGCACCGCCTCGATATCGCTACGGCCCAGCGTGATCGGCGGCAGTGCGCAGGCGGAGTCGCCGGAGTGGATGCCCGCCTCTTCGATGTGCTCCATCACACCGCCGAGGTAGACCTCGTCACCGTCGCAGAGCGCGTCCACGTCGATCTCGATGGCATCTTCGAGGAAGCGGTCGACCAGCACCGGATGTTCCGGACTGAGTTCGGTGGCACGAGAGATGTAGCCCTCCAGCGAGGCCTCGTCGTAGACGATCTCCATACCGCGTCCGCCGAGCACATAGGACGGACGCACCAGGACCGGGTAGCCGATGCCAGCGGCGATCTTCTTGGCCTGTGCGAAGGTGGTCGCGGTTCCGTACTTCGGCGCGGGCAGGCCCGCGGCGACCAGTACGTCACCGAATTCACCGCGATCCTCGGCCAAGTCGATGGCGGCGGCGCTGGTGCCGACCACCGGCACACCGGCATCGGTGAGGCGCTGCGCCAGACCCAGCGGGGTCTGCCCGCCGAGTTGCACGATCACACCGGCGACGGTGCCCGATTCGGTTTCGGCGTGGTAGACCTCGAGCACATCCTCGAAGGTCAGCGGCTCGAAGTAGAGCCGATCGGCGGTGTCGTAGTCGGTGGAGACGGTCTCCGGGTTGCAGTTGACCATGACCGTCTCGTATCCGGCCTGCGAAAGCGTCTGCGCCGCATGGACACACGAGTAATCGAACTCGATGCCCTGGCCGATCCGGTTCGGACCGGAACCCAGGATGATCACCTTGTCCCGCTCGCGCTGCGGCGAGACTTCCGACTCGGCCGCGGGATCGAGCTCGTAAGTCGAGTAGTGATACGGGGTCTTGGCCTCGAACTCCGCGGCGCAGGTGTCGACGGTCTTGAAGACCGGACGGATACCGAGCCGGTGCCGCAGTGCGCGCACGCCGGTCTCACCAGCCAATTCCGGTCGCAGCGCGGCGATCTGGCGATCCGACAGGCCATAGTGCTTGGCGCGGCGCAGCAGCGGCTCGTCGAGCACGGGCGCATCGATGACCTCCCGGCGCAGCTCGACCAGTCCGGCCACCTCGGCCACGAACCAGGGGTCGATGCCCGAGGCCGCGGCGACATCCTCGATGCTCGCGCCCAGGCGCAGCGCCCGCTCGACCTGGTAGATGCGTCCCTCGGTCGGAGTGCGCAGGTCGGCCAGGATGGCCTCGGTATCGGTCCACTTGCCGTCGTCGTTGGTCCAGAAGCCCGCGGCCTTGGTCTCCAACGAGCGCAGCACCTTGCCGAGCGCCTCGGCGAAGTTGCGGCCCAGCGACATCGCCTCGCCGACCGACTTCATGGTGGTGGTCAGCGTGGCGTCGGCGCCGGGGAATTTCTCGAAGGCGAAGCGCGGGGCCTTGACGACCACGTAGTCCAGAGTCGGCTCGAAACAGGCCGGGGTTTCCTTGGTGATGTCGTTGACGATCTCGTCCAGGGTGTAGCCGATGGCCAACTTGGCCGCGATCTTGGCGATCGGAAAACCCGTTGCCTTGGAAGCCAATGCGGACGAGCGCGATACGCGTGGGTTCATCTCGATGACGATCAGGCGGCCGTCACGCGGGTTCACCGCGAACTGGATATTGCAGCCGCCGGTATCGACGCCGACCTCGCGCAGGATGTCGATGCCCAGGTCGCGCAGCCGCTGGTATTCCCGGTCGGTGAGGGTCATGGCGGGTGCGACGGTCATCGAATCACCGGTGTGCACACCCATCGGGTCCACATTCTCGATCGAGCAGACCACCACGACATTGTCGCGGCCGTCGCGCATCAGCTCGAGTTCGTATTCCTTCCAACCCAGGATGGATTCCTCGATGAGCACATTGGCCGTCGGCGAGGCGGCCAGACCGCCGCCCGCGATCCGATCCAGATCCTCGTCGTTGTAGGCCATGCCCGAGCCGAGCCCACCCATGGTGAACGACGGCCGCACAACCACCGGAAAGCCCAGTTCCGCAACGGTTTCGCGGACCTCGTCCATGGTGTGGCAGACCCGCGAACGCGCGCTCTCCCCGCCCACCTTGGCGACGATGTCCTTGAACTTCTGCCGGTCCTCACCGCGCTGGATGGCCTCGAAATCGGCGCCGATCAGCTCGACATTGTATTTCTGCAGCACACCGCGCTCGTGCAGGGCGACCGCGGTGTTCAGTGCGGTCTGCCCGCCGAGGGTGGCGAGAATGGCGTCGGGGCGTTCCTTTTCGATGACCTTCTCGACGAATTCCGGGGTAATCGGTTCCACATAGGTGGAATCGGCGAATTCCGGATCGGTCATGATGGTCGCCGGGTTGGAGTTCACCAGCGATACCCGCAGGCCCTCGGCCCGCAGCACCCGGCACGCCTGGGTGCCGGAGTAGTCGAATTCGCACGCCTGGCCGATGACGATCGGGCCCGAGCCGATCACCAGGATATGCTTCAGATCCTCGCGGCGAGGCATCAGGCTCCTTCCATGAGACCGGCGAAACGGTCGAAGAGATAGGCGGCGTCATGGGGTCCGGCAGCGGCCTCCGGGTGGTACTGCACCGAGAATGCGCGGCCATCGACCAGGCGCACGCCCTCGACGGTGCCGTCATTAGCGCAGACGTGGCTGACCTCGGCCTTGCCGAACGGGGTATCGAACTGTTCGCCCTGTTCGCCCTCCAGTGCGAAGCCGTGGTTCTGTGCGGTGATCGAGATCCGGCCGGTGCCGTGTTCGACGACCGGGATATTGATGCCGCGGTGGCCGAACTTCATCTTGTAGGTCTTGCGACCGAAGGCGCGGCCCAGAATCTGGTTCCCGAAGCAGATTCCGAACAGCGGCAGCCCCTGTTCCAGTACGCCCTGGGTAATGGCGACGGCGCCGTCCTGGGTGGCCGGGTCGCCCGGACCGTTGGACAGGAAGACACCGTCCGGCTTCAGCTCCAGGATCTGGTCCAGCGCGACGGTCGACGGCACCACATGCACCCGCATGCCGCGCTGGGCGAACATACGCGGAGTGTTCGTCTTGATGCCGAGGTCGACCGCGACCACGGTGAAGCGCGGGTCGCCATTCGGTTCGATCGTGTACAGCGCGTCGGTGCTGACCTCTTCGGCCAGATCCGCGCCGAGCATCGAAGGCTGTCCGTTCACCCGGGCCAGCAGTTCATCAGCGTCGGCCAGCGCCGAACCGGAGAAGATCCCCGCCTTCATCGAACCGCGGGTGCGCAGGTGACGCACCAGCGCGCGGGTGTCGATACCCGCGATGCCGACGATCTGCTGGCGGTCCAACTGGTCCTGCAGAGTCCCGGTCGAGCGCCAGTTCGACGCGACGCGCGAGGCGTCGCGGACCGCGTATCCGGCGACCCAGATCTTGCCGGATTCGTCGTCCTCGTCGTTCCAGCCGGTATTGCCGATCTGCGGGGCCGTGGCCACCACGATCTGGCGGTGGTAGCTGGGGTCGGTGAGGGTCTCCTGGTAGCCGGTCATCGCGGTGCAGAACACCGCCTCACCGAGTGTTTCACCCACGGCGCCGAAGGCCGTGCCGCGAAAAACCCGGCCGTCCTCCAACACCAATGCTGCCTGTTGTGTCATCCCTCGTCGTCTCCCGTCATCGCCCTGGCCCACGCCGGGTACACCGTCTTGTCGTCACCTCGGAAACCGGTATCTATCTCGGTTCCGGTCGGCAGCTTCCAGCGAATTACCAGCACACCATCTTCCGTCATAACCTTGCCCGCATGTCCGCGTTCGGTCCGCACCGCGGTAATGGATTCCTCTGGAATCCAGAGCACCGTCGCACCGTCGCGCTCGAGCAGAATCCCTCGTTCGAACCGCGTGAGTTCCGCCGTGGCCCGAAACCCCAAGTCGCCCACCGTGATCCGGTCCTGCCAGCTTGGTGCGATAGTGCTGCCGAGATACATTCCGGTGGTCGGCTCCAGTACCTGAGCGCCGAGATCGCCCGGCACGTGCGGTAGTTCGCCGATCCGCGCCGCCTGCCGCGCGGCACGGTTGTGCCAGCCTCGGTACATCAACCAGATGCACAGCGCGAACAGTGCGAGCAGTCCGACCACCCAGAGTGCTCTTTCCACTTACGAACCTCCCGCCGCCTTGCCCTCACGGGCGGTTACCCGGCCTCGGAGCAACGTCGTTGTCACCCGAGCCGGGAACGTCATGTCCTCGAACGGCGTGTTATTCGAAATGCTGGCGAGTTCGGCGGCCCGCACCGTCCAGGTCGCATCCGGATCGACCAGCGTCAGATTGGCCGGTTCGCCGACCTCGAGCGGGCGGCCATGGCCGTCGAGGCCGACGATTTCGGCCGGACGCTCGCTCATCACCCGGGCGACACCGCGCCAGTCCAGCAGGCCGGGTTCGACCATGGTCTGCACGATGATCGACAGCGCGGTCTCCAGTCCGAGCATGCCCGGGCGGGCGGCGGCGAATTCGCAGCACTTGTCCTGTTCGGCGTGCGGAGCATGATCGGTGGCGACGCAGTCGAGAACGCCCTCGGCGAGTGCCTGCCGCAGCGCGATGGTGTCGGAGACCTCGCGCAGCGGCGGGTTCACCTTATTGACCGCGTCGTAGGTCTCCAGGCGCGAGTCGTCGAGCAGCAGATGGTGCGGGGTGACTTCGGCGGTGATCGAAATACCTTGGGCCTTGGCCCATTTCACCAGATCGACCGTGCCCGCGGTGGAGGCGTGGCAGATGTGCACACGGGCACCCGCGTCGCGGGCCAGCAGTGCGTCGCGGGCCACGATCGACTCCTCGGCGGCACGCGGCCAACCGGCCAGACCCAGGCGGGCCGCGGTCGGACCTTCGTGCGCGACAGCGCCTTTGGTCAGGCGCGGCTCCTCGGCATGCTGTGCGATCAAGACGCCAAGGGAGTTCGAGTACTCCAGTGCGCGGCGCATGAGCAGCGGGTCGTAGACGCAGTGGCCGTCATCGGAGAACATGCGCACCGCGCCGACACCGGCCGCCATGGTACCCATTTCGGCGAGTTGCTTACCCGCCAGGCCGACCGTGACCGCGCCCACCGGATACACATCGACCAAGCCGACCTCTTGGCCGCGCCGCCACACGTGATCGGTGACAACCACCGAATCGGCGACCGGGTTGGTATTGGCCATGGCGAAGACCGCAGTGTAACCGCCGAGTGCCGCTGCGGCGGAACCGGTTTCGATGGTCTCGGTGTCTTCGCGGCCGGGTTCGCGCAGATGAGTGTGCAGATCGACGAAGCCTGGCAGCAGTATCTGTCCCTGCGCGTCGATGACCTCGGCGTCGATAATGCCGAGATCGGTTCCGATGGCCGCGATTACCCCATCGCGCACGAGTACGTCGACCGGCTCGCCCTCGCCGTACGGCCGAACACCCTTGAGCAGCAGGCTCATGCCTTCACCTCGCTGGCGCTCGGCTCCGGCATGTGCCATGCGCGCTGGCACATGATGATTCGCTCACTTCGTTCGCTCATGCGACAGCCTCCTGAGTACCGACCAGCAGCCGGAACAGCACAGCCATCCGCATATGCACTCCGTTCGTCACCTGTTGCAGAATCGCCGCCTGCGGGGAATCGGCCACAGGCGAGGCGATTTCCATGCCGCGCAGCATCGGACCCGGATGCAGGACGACCGCGCTCTCGTCCAGCAGTGCGAGCCTGCGCTCGGAAAGTCCGTAGTTGACCGAATATTCGCGAGCCGACGGAAAGAAGCCGCCGTTCATCCGCTCCTGCTGCACCCGCAGCATCAGCACCGCATCGGCGCCGGGCAATTCGGCGTCCAGCGATGACGAGATCCGGGCGGGCCACAGATCCGCACCGACCGGTAGCAGCGTGCGCGGTGCGACCAGTACAACCTCGGCGCCGAGAGTATCGAGCAGGAAGACATTCGAGCGCGCGACCCGGCTGTGCAGGATATCGCCGACGATGACGATCCGCTTGCCCTCGATATCGCCGAGACGCTGACGCAGGGTCAGCGCATCCAGCAGCGCCTGTGTCGGATGCTGGTGGGTGCCGTCACCGGCATTGATAATCGCCGGGCCCTGCCGCCCCTCGGCGACCGCCCACCCATCCATCCAGCGCGCGATCTGATGCGCCGCCCCAGAGGCCGGGTGCCGCACGATGAGCGCGTCGGCTCCCGCCGCGTGCAGCGTCAGCGCGGTGTCGCGCAGTGATTCGCCCTTGGCGACCGAGGAACTGCTCGCGCTGACATTGATCACATCGGCGCTCATCCACTTGCCCGCGACCTCGAACGACACCCGTGTGCGAGTCGAATTCTCGTAGAACACCGTCATCACGGTGCGACCGCGCAGCGTCGGCAGCTTCTTCACCTCACGGCCGAGCAGCGCCTGTTCGAAGCGTTCGGCCTCGTCGAGCAGTTCGGTGGCGGTGGCACGATCGAGGTCGGTCACCGTCAGCAGGTGTCTCACGACTCCGCCTCGCTGACACTCGCTCCGGCGAGCCGGTTCACTGCGCTTCCTCCTGATGCAGATAGACGCCGTCACGGCCGTCGTGTTCGGTGAGCAATACGGAAATATCCTCGCTGCGGGAGGTCGGCACGTTCTTGCCGACGAAATCCGCACGGATCGGGAGTTCGCGGTGGCCGCGGTCGATGAGCACCGCGAGTTGGACCGCGCGGGGACGGCCGAGATCGCGCAGGCCGTCGAGGGCGGAGCGCACGGTGCGACCGGAGAAGAGCACGTCGTCGACCAGGACCACGAGTGCGTCCTCGATGCCGCCCTCGGGCACCGAGGTGCGCTCGAGTGGGCGGTGTGGGCGGGTGCGTAGATCGTCGCGATAGAGGGTGATGTCGAGCGAGCCGAGGGCCGGGCGGACGCCGGAGAACTCCTCGATCTTGTCGGTGAGTCGCGCGGCGAGCGTGGTACCGCGAGTGGGAATGCCGATCAGCACCACGCGCGGTGCGTCCAGCTCGCCCGCATCGAGGGCGGTCTTTTCGATGATCTGATGCGCGATGCGCGCGATGGTCCGGCCGACGTCGGAAGGAGACAGCAATTCGCGTCCCGCGCTCACCCACTCCGGGGTGTGTCGCTGCGACGTTTCGGCAGCGCCGGACTTGGCGGCCCGTTCCTCGGGCACGGCCATGCCGACCTCCTTCCCCGCCTCACCGGACGGTCCGTTAAAGGATGTCTTTACGGCATGCAGCCTAGCAGCGCCGTTCGCCCCGTTTTAACCAGGCGTATCCTGCTGTGAGCGGGGCCACGTACGGTTCGGACACTCCGGGCATTCGGCCGGTTCAGGCTTCACGGACCGCTATGACGACTCCGATGTCCGGATCACCCGAAGCGACAGGCCGGTCCAAGGCGGCGACCATATCGTCCCAGCTACGGAATTCGGTATGCCAGCCGTGTTCCTCCAGCCAGGTTCTGGCGTCGGCGTCGGCGTCGGCGTCGGCGCCGATGCCGGTGCGCGGACGGTCCGCGCCTTCGTCACCACGGACCAGCCGTTTGAGTTCGGCATAAGGCCGGGCGTCTTCGTCGACGGCGAAGCGGCTGACGCCGAAACGACTTCCCGGAGCGGATAATTCGGTAAGGGTAGTGACCACATGCAAAGCATGTTCGTGAGTCAAATAGCCCAGGACGCCCTCATCCACCCAGTGCGTGGGCAGATCCGGCCGAAATCCGTGCTCGCGGAGCAGCTTTGCCCAGTCCTCGCGCAGATCGATGGACAGCACCGCGCGGTCACAGCGGGGTTTCGCATGCGCTGCGGCGAGGATCGGTTCCTTGAATGCGAAGAGCTCCGGCAGATCGATCTCGAACACTCGGATGTCAGCGGGTAGCGCCAGGCGGAATGCCCTGGTATCCAAGCCCGCACCGATCAGCACGATCTGGCGTATCCCCTGTTCGACGGCCTCGGCGACCCGGTCGTCGACGAGCCGGACGCCGACCGTGCGCCCTTCGAAGAACATATCCGCGACCTCTTCCAGCCGCGCCCACCGTTCGATGCCTCCCTCGACCGCACGGTAGGCGTCGCGTGCGGCGTCGACGAACAGCTGCGCGAACGGGTCGTCGTACAGGCGGTCTGTGCGCACGGACTCCTTCGCCCGGATGACCGCGACACCGATCGCGGTCAATGCGACACCCGCCATCGGTACCTTCGGATCGGTTTCGGTCATTACTGCCTCCCCAATAGCTAACTTGCCGCCCGGCTAGTAATTCGGGCGCAGCGAAGACGCTAGGCTTTCACTAGCCGGTCGTCAAGCAAAAAGATAAGGACGCCATGGACGGACGCCGCAGCGATACGCGTGAGCGGATTCGTACTGTCGCAATGGAATTGTTCTCCGAACGCGGCTACGAGAAGACCTCCCTGCGCGAGATCGCCGACCGCCTCGGCGTCACCAAGGCCGCGCTGTACTACCACTTCCGCACCAAGGAAGATATCGTCGCCAGCCTCTCCGACGACCTGCGCCGCGGCATCGACGACATCGTGACCTGGGCCGAGAGCACACCACCCGGCCCGGCCCGGGCCAACGAAATCCTCACCCGCTACGGCGCACTCCTGCACGGCATCGGCCGCAGCATGGTCCGGTTCTGGCACGAGAACCAGCCCGCCTTCCGCCAGCTCGACTTCGGCTCGAGCATGCGCTATCAGTTCCGCGTGCTCGCGGACCTGATGGCGGGTTCGGACGACCAGCCACTCACCGTCTTCCGCGCCCGGGAGGCGCTGCTCGCCATCAGCTGGAGCACTGCCATGATGGGCGATCTCCCGCTCACCGACGACGAGTGCTACGCCGCCGCCGTAGATATCGCCCGGGACATCCTTACCAAGAATCAATGACCGATTCTCGCTAGCACATATGTTCGATAAGGCGTAGATTCGGGCGCATGTCGACACCGCTGCAGGGATCATTGCTCGACGGGTTCGGGGACGTCGGGGTGGGCGGGCTCGATGGCGTGCACCGGACCGCATTGAGTCACGGGGCCTGGGTCGACCTGCTGCCCGGTTGGCTGTCGGGGGCGGACGTGCTATTCGAACGGTTGGCGGACGCGGTGCCGTGGCACGCGGAACGGCGGCCGATGTACGACCGGGTAGTGGATGTGCCGCGACTGCTGTGTTTCTACGAGGAGGGTGCACAGCTGCCGGATCCGACGCTGGACGAGGCACGGGAGGCGCTGTCCGCGCACTATCGCGAGGAACTCGGCGAGCCGTTCCGCACAGCCGGGTTGTGCTACTACCGCGACGGACGCGACAGCGTGGCCTGGCACGGCGATACCATCGGGCGCGGGTCGACCGACGACACCATGGTCGCCATTGTGTCGATCGGCGCGCCACGTGCGCTGCTACTGCGACCGCGCGGTGGCGGCGCGAGTCTTCGATTTCACGTCGGACACGGGGATCTATTGGTCATGGGCGGCTCATGCCAGCGCACCTGGGAACACGCCGTACCGAAGACGCGCAGGCCGACCGGGCCGCGAATCAGCATTCAATTTCGACCCCGGGGTGTGCGCTGACTCCGTAGCCGAGCCTATTGACCTCAACCAGGGTTGAGATAAGACGCTGATGTCCATGAGCGCAACGACAATTCAGCCAGTGGTCACCGACACTACGGTCGACCACACCGAAGACATTGCGGCCATCGAGCAGATCATCGCCAATGTCGAAACCGCATACAACACCAACGACGCTGAACTGATGACCGCCGACGTCACTGCCAATGCGGCAGTGGTCAATGCGGTCGGCGCGCTCACCGTCGGAAAAGACGCACTGCTGGAGGCGAATCGGCGGGGGCTGGCGGGATTCCTGAAGGACCAGTATGTCCGCTACGAGGTCGCCGACATCGTATTCCTGCGCCCCGATATCGCGATCGCGCACAAGCTCGCCCGCGCGACGACGGCCGAGGGCGAGCTGATCGATATCGACCACGCGATGATCGCGCTGTACGTCCTGGTCAAGGAGAACGGTCGGTGGTGGACGGCGGCGCGGCAGAACACATTGATCCCACAGGCGCAATAGCCCTCAATTCAGGAGCGCGGCGAGCCGTTCCTCCGGCGTCGGGAAGCGACGGCGGCGAACGGTCGCGCTGTGCGACCAGATGGCCTGCTCGACCTCCTCCTTCGAGGCATGTCCGTCGAATCGCACCAGCACTTCGGCGCGGGCCTGACGTGCGATATTCACCTTCCTGCGGTACTGCCGAAAGATCTGTACCTCGCCGTTGCGGTCCTCGTCCAGGTACTCGTAGTCCATGCCGTAGTAGGCGTATGTCCCGAGCGTCGCGAGCGAGGTTGCCCACGAACGCAGCTGGTCGCGCGCACCGAAAATCGTGACCATGCCGCCGAGGCGGTCGATCCGTTCCCAGCCGGTCGGCACATCGGCGAAATTCCAGTCGCGCTCACCCGGCCCCTTCGCCCGCCACTGCCGCAGCTCGTCCACGGCGGTATCCAGACCGAACGTCTGCCAGCGCACCGTGCCCTGTGAACCGTCGCGGAATGGCAGCCGCCGACGCAAGGCGACGGCGGCGGCGCGGGTGAAGACGGTCAGGTCAGCGGGCACCAGCACGATCGGATCCGAAGGTGCGGCGTCGAACGGATTGGGATCCAGATGCACCGGATCGATGACGACGATCGTGCCCGGCCGCCGCTGATATGCCAGGCCCCACAGCAGTCGACCCAGCATCCGCGCACCGCGCCAATCGGAGAGCACATGCCAGGTCTCATGGAAATGGTTGGTGGCGAAGCGGAAATCGCTGCCGGGGCGCAGGCTCAGCACCGTATACACCCGCCCGTCGAGCACCATGGTGCGTCGATGCAGTTTCGCCATCTTGTCGGTGGCCGAACCGGTGCGCGGCCGTTTGTTCTGCGCGGCCACGTTCACCTCCAGTTCTGCCTCGCGTGCGTTCCAGGAGACCATGGTCGCCACCGCGCGGCAACGGATTATTTTCGCGCAGTTGAACAGTGGTCCAGAGCACAGCGGTGAGCGCCCAGCCCCGATACATTGGCCATATGAGCAATCCCGGGGCGGGGGTTTTAGCCGTGATGCCGCTGCATACGATCAGCGAGGTCTACGGCGAAAGCGGACTGCGCGAACGACTACTGCTGGAAATAGCCGAACTATCGGATACCGAACGGCTGAACGAGGCATTGGATCTGGCTACCGAATTGCACCGCGACGATCGTTACGGGCGCGAACCGTATCTGAGTCATCTACTGCGCGTTGCCATTCGGATCGTCAGCCACTACGAGGTGCGGGACCCGGACGTCGTCGCGGCCGGGCTGCTGCACGATGCGGTCGAGGATCATCCGGTCGAACTGGCCGGCGCGCGTCCCGGGTCGCCGACCGAGGCCGCCCTCGCCGAACTCTCGGCCCGGTTCGGCGACCGGGTCGCCGAACTCGTCGCCGCCGTCACCAATCCGCAACCGGATCCGGATAGCGATCGGCACGCGCAATACCGCGAACATGTGGCGGCCAATCTCGATCGCGCGCCATGGGCCCGCATTGTCAAACTCTCCGACTTCACCGATAACGGTGTCGGGATCCTGTATGCCGAGGGTCCGTCGATGCGCAAACTCGCCACCAAGTACCGCCCGCTCACCAATATTTACCGCGACCTCGTCACCCGCGCCGATACTCCGCTCGCCGAGCACGTCAAACGACATATCCTGCACCAACTCGACAGCGCCGACGAACGATTCGACGCCATCCTCGCCAGGGACTAAGGTGCGCGCAGCACCGATTCGACGAGTTCACGAACCGCCGCGAGCAGTCGTTCGGTCTGTCCCGCACGTGCGAGTCGCGGCACCTGTTCGCCACCCAATGCGCCGAGCAGTAGCCTGCCGACCACCTCGGCATCCAGGTCCGGACGGGCCTCGCGCAGCAGCGCGGTGATATGGGCGTCCCAGAATTCGTGGATTTCGGCGGCGCGTGGATGCGGCGGACCCTGCAGGTAGGCGACCGTGACCTCGATGTTGTCGGTCATCATTCGCACGAAGGCGTCGAAGAAGGCCAGCAGTCGCTGCCCGGCCGGTGCCCCTGGGCCCAGCGGCGGCGGGCCGCTCCGGACGGCATCCATCACGGCGAAGGTGCTCTCGGCGATCATCTCGTGCAGTAATCCGGCGCGATTACCGAAGCGATGGAAGATCGTGCCCTTACCGACCCCGGCGGCCGCCGCGACCCGGTCCATGGTGAGCGCGTCGGCGCCGTGCTCGGCCAGCAGTGCGGCGGTCGCGGACAGGATCGCCTGCCTGTTCCGTGCGGCATCCGCCCGTTCCCTCGGGCGTTCGTCGGTCATTCCACCACCTTCATTGACAACTTGACCGCCGGTCCATATCGTTCCAAATATCTGGACCGACAGTCAAGTTATGGAGTTATCGATGAAGGCAATCGTAATGACGGGCGTAGGCGGACCCGAGGTCCTGGTCGCACAGGATGTCGCCGTACCGCATCCAGACACCGGCGAATTGGTGATCCGCGCCGAGGCGATTCCGGTGCTGTTCCCGGAGACCAAGCTGCGTTCGGGTGAATTCCCGATGGCGGTCGAACCACCCGTGGTCTTCGGTTTTCAGGCCGCCGGAGTGGTCGTCGAGATCGGGGACGGAGTCGATGCGGCCTTGCTGGGCCGACGAGTCACGGTGGCGACCCGAGGCTTCGGCTCCTACGCCGAATTCGTCTGCGCCCCAGCTGCTTCCGCGATCGAGATACCGGACACCCTCACGTCCGTCGACGCTGCCGCCGTCCTGATGGACGGATCGGTGGCACTGCCGCTGCTCGCGACCGCGGCGCTCACCGGCGGCGAAACGGTCCTGATCGAGGCCGCCGCAACAGGAATCGGCAGCGCACTGACCCAACTCGCCAAGGAATTCGGTGCCGCGCGCGTCATCGCAACCGCTGGCGGTCCCGAAAAGTCCGTGCGCGCAGCGGCATTGGGCGCGGACGAGGTCATCGACCACAACGCGCCGGACTGGCCGACCCGACTGCGCGAAACCCTCGACGGCACAACCCTCGACGTCGTCTTCGATTCCATCGGCGGCACCACCGCCCGAGACCTACTGGCGGTCATGACCCCGGTACGCGGCCGAATCCTCAGCTATGGATGGCTCTCCGGAGCCCCAGCCCAGATCTCCACAACGGATCTACTCCCCTACGGCCTGACGCTCACCGCCTGCGCCGGACCGGCCTGGCTCGCCGAGGTATCCCGTTGCGGCACTGCCGTCCTCAACCGAGCTACCACCGGAACCCTGTCTCCCCAAGTCGATTCCGTGCTTTCCCTCGACGAGGCGGCCAAAGCACACCAACTCGTGGAGCAGCGCTCCTGCATCGGCAAGATCGTTTTGCGTCCCTGACACATCGCAGCCGTCACCCAGCGACACGCTTCTCCTCGGAAGCGCTCGTCGGGAGTGCGTATCCAAGCAGAGACGGAATCTCATCGGACGTTCCGCATCGCACGCCGGATTGAAATGAACTGTCGCCGTTGCTGTTTCCCGTGGAGCATCCGGTGCGTCGACTGCATTGTTGCACCGAGTGCATCCACGGGTCAGTGGCGGCGGGCGAAAGTCGGGGCATGTTCGGGGAGTATTCCTCGAGCGATCAGGAAGGGGGGAATGGTGCGGAGAATGGGGATTCGGCGCAGGATGCGTAGCGGCAAGGGCGTAGTCGCGGCATTGGCGATATTGATGCGGCCGGATAGGGCGGGCCCTATTACGGCGGCGTGCAGGATGCGTTGCAGGCCCTGAGTGACGGCGGTCGGGAGGGTACGGCGACGCTGCACCTTGGCGAGATCGCGGGTGGTCACGGTGCCCGAACGCAGTGGTGGGGCAAGGATTCTCGCGGTGGCGACCGCATCCTGAATCGCGAGGTTGATTCCGACCCCACCGGCGGGGGACATGGCGTGGGCGGCGTCGCCGATGCAGAGCAGACCATCGGTGTACCACTTGGTGAGGCGGTCCAATTTCACGTTGAGCAGTTTCACCTCGTCCCAGTCTCGCAGCGCATCCTCCCGGTCGCGCAGCCACGGTGCGGAATCGGCCATGCTGCGCACGATTTCGGTGGCCGGACCACGCCTGGCCGTCGCATCGCCTCCCTTCGCGATGAGCGTCGCGACCTGCCAGTAGTCGCCACGGTCGAACATGACCGCGGCCCGGTTGGCGCTGAGCAGTCCGATCAAACCGGCGGGGTCGATATCGGTGCGCGGCAGGCGGAACCACCACACATCCATCGGCGTCGGCCAACTACGGGATCCGAGGCCGACTTCGGCCCGCAGCACCGAATCGCGGCCATCGCAGGCGACTGTCAGATCGGCGCGGATTTCGCCGGTTTCGCCGTCTCTGGTGCGGTAAGTGACACCCGCGACCCGACCGTCCTCCCGGATCACCGCTGTCGCTTCGGTATTCATACGCAGCCGGAAGCTCGGCTCCCGGTCGGCCGCTCCGGCCAACAGGTCGAGCAGATCCCACTGCGGCACCATCGCGATGTATTTGTGCGTACCGGGCAAATGTTCCAGCGTGAACACCGTCTGCACCGAACCGCGGATCGGCAGCTGGATCTGCTGCAGTTTGCGTGCGGGCAGTTTCGCGAATTCCTCGCCGAGGCCTAATTCGTCGAGCAGGTCCAGGGTCGTGGGATGTACTGTGTCGCCGCGGAAGTCGCGCAAGAAATCATTATGCTTCTCCAGGACGGTGACATCGATACCGGCGCGGGCCAGCAGCAGCCCGAGCACCATTCCAGCCGGTCCACCACCAACCACCAGACACGTCGTACGTTGCATTGCCCCGACCTCCCTCCGTGCGCACGCGCCGGACGGACATTCCGCGGGCGCGGATGTAGCGATACCTTGGGCCGACTTCAATGGTATGCCGCAGCCGAGCACAAGGTCCGCAACCGGTCGATCTCTCATCTCGACCCGCTCAGAAGGGTGCGTCGGCGGCCAACTGACCCACTTCCGGCAGGTAGGGGTCGAGTTCGCCGGATTCGAACCGCGACATGCCGATGACATGCCAGAACTGCCCGGCGATATTGCCCTCGAATTTGTATCGACCATCGGGCGCGAGCGCCGCCCATCCTTCGGGCAGACCGAGCAGGATCGCGCGAATCGACGGCGCGTCATCCTCCGGCCGCGACCACAGCAGGATATTTCCGTCGTCGCCGCCGCTTGCCAGCAGCTTGCCGGACGGGTCGAAGCTCAGCGACCAGACTCGGCGCTTATGCCCTTCGAGGGTATGCAGATGACGTCCGGATGCCATGTCCCACAACCGAACAACCAGATCATCGCCCCCGGTCGCCAATGTGCCGGTGCGCGGATCGACCGCGGCGGTCCAGAGCCTGCCGGTATGCCTGGTCAGCGTATGCAGCGCAGCACCGGATTCGACATCCCAGATGCGGGCGGTGGTATCCCACGACACGCTGGCGAGGCGGTCCTCGTGGAAGGCGACCGCGTACACCCGGTCACGATGTCCGCTCAGCGCCCGCAGGAACCGTCCGGAGCGGACATCCCACAGCCGAACCACGGAATCGTCGCAGCCGGTCGCCATCAGCGCACCGTTGGCGCTGAACGCGATCGACCGCACCCGCCCGCGATGTTCGGCGCACACGGCATGCAGTGCGCCGGTGGTGCGCACCCAGATGATCACCGTGTCGTCGTCATTGGCGGTGGCCACATAGTCGCCGGTCGGGTCGAAGGCGGCGGCCCAGATCGGTGCGGATTCGACATTGATGTGCCGCTCGTACAAGTCGGCGTCGAGGTTGAACAGGCTGAGCCGCCCGTCGTTGCCGATGAGACCGAGCTGATGGCGGCCGAGTTTGTTGAATATCGCCGATTCGAAGGTGAGCAAGCGGTCGTCGCTGCCGATCAATCGACGTACCAATCGCCCGGTCACCGGGTCCCACAGCCGAACCACACCGTCGTTACCAACGCCGGAGAGCAGGGTGCCATCCGCATTGAAGCTGACCGTGCGGACCTGGCGGCCATGGCCGGTCAATGTGTGTTTGCAGGTGCCGGTCACCGGATCCCAGAGCCTTGTGCTGAATTGGTCGTCGGTAATGGCCAATTGGGAACCGTCCGGGCGAAAGGCGAAGGGCCAGATGGAACCGGTATGCGCGGTGAGCCGGTGTCGCAACTCCCCGGTCTCGCTGGCGCGCAGACAGACCAGTCCGGCGCTGTCGCCCGAGGCGAGCAGATCACCCGCCGGATCGAAACCGAGCCAGTAGATCGCCGCCGTATGTTCGGTTAGCGACTGCCGCTGCATGCCGGTGTCCGCATCCCACAAACGCAGTCCGCCATCGGTATCCCCGCTCGCCACGATCGGGCGGCGGGGATGGAAGGCCACCGTATAGACCCGCCCGGTGTGGCCGGAGAGATCGCGAATCTTGCGGCAATTCAACGGATCCCACAGCGCCAGCGTGCCATCGACGCCACCGACCGCGAGCAGCTCGCCGGTCGGATTGAACGCCACGCGGAACACCGAACCGGACGCACCGCTGAATTCCCCGCTCTCCCGCCCACTTTCTATATCCCACAGCCGCACGGTGCCATCGCGATACGAGGCGGCGACCAGCGGTCCACGAATATCCAAGCTGTAGACGAGTTCCCCACCGCCAGCCGCGGGACGGCATTCGTGTCGCAGTTCGCCACTCGGCAACGTCCACAGCCGCAGCACGCCATCGGCGTCACCGGTGGCCAGCAGATCACCGGCGGGACTCAGCACCACCGGCCACGGCCAATTCTTGTGCCCCAACAGGATTCGGCGCAGTTCGCCGGTATCGGCGTCCCAGATGCCCACAGTGCCGTCGCCGGATCCGGTCACCAGCACCGTATCGGTGAACGCCACCGCGAACGTCCGGGCACGGTGGGTCTGCAAGGTGCGCAGCGGCCTACCGGTTTCGGCATCGCAGATGAGCACACCGCCGTCATCGCTGCCGATGGCCAGCGTACCGCCGTCCGGGTTGTAAGCGACCGGCTGTGGCAGTCGGCCGTGCCTGGCGTGGAAGCCGTGCCGTACTCCGATCGCGGCAGGTGCGAATTCGGTCTGCGCCGCGACTCCTGGCACCCACGCCGCACCGCGCAGATCAGTGCCGGTCGGCGTGCCGGTTACCTCGATGAGTGCCGCGCGGGACCAGCGGCTACCGCTGGCCCGAGATCCGGTCAGATCGGTGTGCACCAGGCGGGCGCGGGTGAGATCGGCCTCCGCAAGATCCGCACCGACCAGGCTGGCCTCGTCCAGACGCGTGCCGACCAACCGCGCACCGCGCAGTACGGCCCGATCGAGGTTCGTGCCGACCAATCGGGCGCCGCTGAGATCGGCTCCGGTGAGATCGACATCGCGTAGATCCCGATAGGACAGATCCTCCCCCGCCAGGCTCGCACCGCGTAGATCCGCTGTCGGTGCGGTGCGCAACCGGGTCGCCACTCGAATGGCATTGGTGCGCGACACTTCGTCGGCCGCTTGGTCGGCGAGCACACCCTCGGCCCATGTACGCAGTGCCCCGTTATCGGCGAGGTCACAGAGGAAGTCGATCGAGAGTTGGGATAGCGGAGACTGGCTCAACTGGGCGGGCGCGAGGGTGCCGACCTCGAATTGTTCGGCAATGTGGTTGGCCACTAACCATTCCATGACCGAGGAATGGATGAAGCCGAACAGGTTGTCCTCGGTGCGCACCAGCAAGCTGCCCGAGCCGATGGCGTGCGCCGACTGCTGCACCGACATCCGGCTCGATCCGGTCAGCTCGGCCGAATCCGCTGCCACCTCGGTCAATTCGGACAGCCGCAGATATGGTTCGCCGGTTTCCCAGACGCGCAGCGCGAATGCCGTGACACCGAGCCATAATTCGTGCAGGCGCAGGCCAGGCAGCGCACCGGCCACGGCCGCGGTCCGGTCGGCCTCGTAGGTGAGCCAGGACTCCAAGATCTCCCGATACAGCCCAGCAGGACCAACCGCCTGTTTCGCGCCCGCCGCTGCCCGAAGCCGCCGCTCGTCCAGATCGGCGATGAAGCCGAGCATTCGGGGATTCTGTGCCAGCCCGAGCAGATCCTCGATACCGGTGATCAACCCCATTCTGGCGTCGGCGCGTCGGATATCGCCGCCGTAGCGGTTGGTCAGGAAGGCGTGGATTTGGGCGGGCGCGAAATCCTCGATGCTCACTATGCGCCGATCCTGCAGCAGACCAACGCGTTCACCGAGCGCGGTGAGCACCTGGGCGCGGGATTCGAAATGCTGGGTGCGACTGGCCACGATGATCTTGGCCTTACCGACGGCCGCCTGCAGCAGAGTTTCGAGGTGATCGGCGGCGAAGTCGTAGCTGATTCGGGTGACGAGTTCGTCGAAGCCGTCGAACAGCAACACCACCCGGCCCTCGCGCAGCATGTAGTGCAGCGCCTTCAGATCGATCCGGTCCTCGCCGTGATTGGCCAGATGTGCGGCGACCAGACCGTCCACCGAATGGGTTTTGTCCAAGGTCCGCAGGTCGATCAGGATTGGGATCAGCGCGGGCATGGTTTCGGTGATGCGGCGGGCCAACTCACGCAGCGCGAAGGTTTTCCCGCGCCCGAAATCACCGAGTATCAGGATGAATCGGCCGTGGTCGGCCGCGATCACCTTCATCAGTTCGCCGACCAGATCGTCACGGATCTGCTGATCACCGTGTTCGAGGATCCGGAAGCGCTGCGGCACATACAGATCCGGCGGATAGGTGCGATCGGCGCGTAACCGCGCCGCCTGCTGCGTGAGATAGTCGTCCAGATCGAGCAGTCCCTGGAATTCAGTGAAGCTGCGCACCCGCAGACCGTGGCTGGCCGCCTCCTCGCGCAGCGAACGCGGCGGCGCCGCACCGCGGTACACGAGTTCGGAACCGTATTCCGGATCGTGGCCGAGGAAGTCCTCCACCACCTGCCTGGTCATATCACCGACGTGCACACCGACGCGCCACTGGGCGATGACCTCGTCGTCCTCCTTGGTGATCAGCAGATGCGGCGGGTCGACCTCGACCCGCCGGACTTTCGCGCCGGGATAACGGGTTTCGCACACCTCGGCCACGCGCTCCAGCAGCCGCCCATGCGGATCGACCGTGGGAGTTTCGGTAGGTGGGTCCGCAAGCTCCGGTTCGTCCGTTCCGAGGAGCTCGGGCTGTTTGGCAGTCGGCAGCGCCGCGTTCACCTTCAACCAATCGAAGTCGAATTGCGCGGTGGACTCTCCGCGTCCGGAGAACCTGGCGAGTCCCGCGGCCGTCAACTGGATGATCTCGTCGCGCCCCGCAGCGGCGGCGGGCAGGACGGGCAGCGTCTCGTTGAGCCGGTCCAGATGCGGCCCACCAGGTCCCGGGCCGTGCAGCAGCAGATTCAACCGTCCACCGAGCAGCCGAGACAGCGTATCCGCATCGCGCAGCAGATCGGGATCATGGGCGGGCGTGCTCGCGCCGGGCAGCGGATCGTGCCGGAGGACACCGAGACGCAACCACCCGTTGTCCTCGAACGGGCGCAGCCGCTCGGCGAACCAGGACGCCTGCGGTTCGCCGATCCGGCCGTAGTTGTCTTCGGGCAGATGGGTCGCCGCCATGGTCGAATTCAGTCCGGCGACCACTACCCGCAATTCGGGAATCGGGAACAGTGTCCACGGCTGACCGATATCGAAGACGAGGTGATCCAGGCCCTGATACAGCGCACTGAACATTCGGGCGTACTGCTCGAGCTTGGGGAAGTACGGTGGCTGCGGTTTGCGATCGCGAGCCTCGCAGTTCAGGAAGTACGCGTGGCAGGCGGGTTTGGAGACGTCGTGATTGCCAGGCACCACGATCAGCCGCTCCGGACCGAGGCCGAGCAGCATGCGTAATCCGCTCAGAAAGGTCAGCGCTTCGTCGATCTCGCGTGGACGGCCGGATTCGGTCATATCGCCGGACACCACGATCAGGTCCGGTTTGGCCACACCCTGGTTCACCAGATGAGTGACATTGGCGTGGATATGCGCCTGCAATTCGGCAGCGGTGCTCGGTTCGTCCGGCGCGAGCAACCCGCGACCGAAACGCGGACCCGCGACATGCAGCACGGAGACGCTGGTACGCGGCTCGTCAGGGTCGTTGGCACCCGGAAAAGCAGGGGCCGCAACCGGTGCGCGGCGCGACAGTACGGATTCGGGTGTGTCAGTGATGGTTTCGATGGCGAATCGGTCCGGACCATCGTGTGGGAAGCCAGGTTCCGACGGCGGCTTCGCCCGCCCCGCGAGCAGATGTCCGACTCGCTCCAGCAGGATTCGGCGCGCCTCCTCGGCGGTGGACACCCGCACCAAGTCGAGATAGGTGATGGTGGCGAGCAGACCCTCCAGCGTGCATTCGGCAATGCGCACCGGCATCAACTTGCCCGGGTCGGTGCGGTAGGCGGCCTGCCATTCCATGGTCCCGTAGTAGGAACCCAAATAGTTCTGCGACAACACCACCAGCACCACCGCCGAATCGCGCACGCCGCGATCCATGAAGTCGATGAAGTTGGTGCCGGGCACGAAATCCCACGCCTGGATGAGGGTGCTGTAGCCCGCGGTCTCCAACTGCCAAGCCAGCCAGGTGGCCCATCGCTCGTCGGCCGGTGAATAACTGATGAAGAAGTCCCGCCGCCCACCCGAAGTCACAGCATCAGTATGCCCCGATGGGTCGCCGCGCCAAACGGCAGAAGATCATTACCAGGCGGACCGAATGCGGAAGTACTTCAGTCGACATGCTGCATGATGGGCATGTGTCCGAACAACAGGTCGATTCCGCCGCGGCGAACCCGCCGTCGAGTGCCCTGGTGTCCGCGCCGCCGAGACGGGCACTGAGCACACTGGATTGGGTCCGGCTCGGACTGCTAACGGCCGGACTGCTCTGCGTGGCGACCGGATTGCTGCCGCGCGCCGAGGCCGCCGACAATATGCGCCGGATCGGTCCGCTGTTGCTTTTCCTGTGCAGTGTGATAATTCTCGCGGAGCTGACGCGGCAGGCGAAGGTGTTCGATGTGATCGCACACCGGCTCGCCATTCTCGGCCGCGGCTACTATCCGGCGTTGTTCCTGCTCTGTGTGCTTTTCGCAGCGGCGACAACGATTCTGCTCAATCTCGACACCACTGCCGTTTTGCTGACTCCGGTCATGCTCGCGCTGGCGGTACCGGCCCGCATTCCACCGCTGCCGTTGGCGATGACCACGCTCTGGCTGGCCAATACGGCGAGTCTGCTGCTGCCGGTCTCGAATCTCACCAATCTGCTCGCCGCCGACCGGGTCGCGCTGCGCGCCACGGATTTCGCGACGCGGATGTGGGCACCGCAGCTGGTGTCGATCACGGCAACCATGGTGTGCCTTTGGGTCTGGTACTGGCGGCGCGGGCGACGTGAAGCCGACCGGTACGTACCGCCGGAACCGATTCGTCCGGCCAATGCCAAGGAGCGCACGCTGCTCTACACAACGGCAGGCGCGTGTCTGCTGTTCATTCTGGCGATCCCGTTCGTGGGTGACCGGATCGGTATCGCCGCCACCCTCGCCGCCGCCATTGCGGTGGTCGCCTTTGCCATCTTCGATCGTTCGTCATTGCGACTATCGCTGATCCCCTGGCAGTTGCTGGTTTTCGTGGTCGGGTTGTTCCTGCTGGTGCCGACGCTCAGCAGGTTCGGACTCGCCGATGTCATGCGTGCGCTGATCGGACACGACTCCGGAGTAGTCGGGGCGTACCGCGCGGCGGGCGCGGGTGCCGGATTGTCCAATGTGGCCAACAATCTTCCGGCTTACACCGCAGGTGAGGCGGTAGTGCCAGCGGAAAATCGAAATCAGTTGCTGGCCTTGCTCATCGGCGTCAATGTCGGACCGATCGTGACGCCATGGGCGTCACTGGCGACCCTGCTGTGCCTGGAGTTCTGCCGTTCCCACGGGGTTCGGGTGCCGATGCCGCGGTTCTTGCTCACCGGACTCGGGCTCGCGCTCGTCGCGACGACCGGTGCCGTGGCCGCGCTACTCGCGACGGGATAGCTCAGCCCGGCAGCCCCGTCACGCTCACCTCGGCAGCGGCCTTCACCAGCAATGCCAGCTCCGGCAGCATCTCGGCGCTGGCGGCAATGAAGTCCACTTCGCCGCCGGGAAGTTCGAGATGGTCGTTGAGCGGTGCTCCGTCGAAATCGGTGATGTGGATACCGGATTCGCGGGCCAGCAGGATGCCTGCGGGCAGATCGACCAAACCCGCTCGGTAACCGACGAATCCATCGATATCGCCGCGGCTCAACATGACCCAGCACAGCAGCGGAGACCACAATTGGATCAGGCGACGGGAGCCGGATTCCAGGGCCAGGCGCAGCGCGCGGGCCGTCGTATCGGTGCGGGCCACCGGATAGCCCTGCAGCCAGGCGAGGGTCGGGGCGGATTCGGAGGGACGGTGCCGAGGTCGCCACAGGGGGCCGTCCGGACCGGTCGCGCCGGATCCGCGCACGGCGGACCAGGTGCGCTCGGCCAATGGTTCGTGGACGATGCCCAATACCGGAACTCCGTTATGGCACAGCGCGATACCGATCGTGCAGACCGGCAGTCCGATGGCGACGTTATTGGTGCCGTCCAGCGGGTCGACGACCCAGCACCAAGAATCGTCGGCTCCGTGCAGCCCGGATTCCTCGGCGAGGATGCGATGGTGCGGGAAGGCCCGGCGGATATGGCCGACGATGATATGTTCCGCGCGCAGGTCCAGATCGGTGACCAGATCACCGCTGGCGTCCTTGGTGCGGACCGTGAGTGCTCCGGCCAGACCCTCTCGAATCGCCCCACCCGCCTCGATCACCGCCTCGCTGGCAACCTCGGCGGCGGTCATGAGGATGGTGTCCAGCCGGTCGAAGGGGCTGATCGGATCCGGATCGGCCAGCGCCGGACCGTCCGGTGGCAGCACCAGGTTCGCTACGTCACCTGCTCGCATCGGTCCTCCAGTTGTTCCGGCAGGGTGGATTCCTGCTGGGAGACGGCGGCCGGCGGAGCCGGCAGGGTGGGTAAGTACAGCTGGTCCAGCACCGTTTGCGCGGCGCGCCGGATCTCGGTCGGGGTACAACCGGTTCGGTGCACCCAGTGGTCGACAGTGGCGATGGTGCCGAGAGATCGGTCCGCTCGACCGCGGCGAACCTCGCCGAGTACCACGGTGGCCGCCTCGCCGCGCACGTCGGAGAGGTGAAATACCCCGTGTGGGAGGGTGTATACCTCACCCGCACGGAAATGCTCAGTGGACCGGGTGCGATAGCGGACCAGACGATCGGTCGCGCGGACCACGTCACCGTCGGCGCCACTGTGGATTTCGAAGATGCGATGGGTCGCGTGGTCCGCAGAGCTCTCCACTTCGAGTATTTCGTTGCCGACCTCGCCGTACAAGACGACGCTGAGCAGATCCCAGCTGTGCGCGTGCATTGCCGAGGTCGTCGGATGCGAGCGCAGCCCTTCGGTCCAGACGTGCACGCAGACGCCGAGTCCGCCGTCGCGCCACGCGGGAAAACACAAGAAACCCAAGGGATGCCGGACCGCGCCGACCTCGACGCGACCGTCGAGCACCGCGGTCATGAAATCACGCGCCCAGCCTCGCACCGCGGGGCCCGCCGCATCGGAGGCGATCAGCGTACGTAGTCGCGCGTAGTCGTTCATTCAGTACGGATTCCTCGGCTGCAGTGCGCGTCGCACGATATCGGCGACATCGCGATCGGTATAGGAAGCCGGGAGCCCGAGACCGAGCAGATCGAATAACGCACGAGTCTGATCGACCGACGGCTCGTCGGCGAGCGCGAGTTCCTCGCTCCGGCTCAGCGGCACCTGTCTGGCCTGCTTGAAACTGGCCACGAGTTCGCGGTTGAAGTCCCGGTAGTAGGGCTTGTCCCGCTCGAACATCAGGGCCGGAGTATTCGGGTTGTCCTGCGTGACAATGACGCAACTGGACGAGAGGTCCCAGCGGAAGGTCGTCATCACCGTCGAGAGTCCGACATCGATGGTCAAGAAGGTGAACCGCTGCCGGTACCAGCACGCCGCGAGCACCGTCGCGAAGGACTCCTTGCGGGTCCGCTCGGTGGTCCACAATTCGCCGGTGCGGTCGGCCTCGGGCACCAGCGAGGAGCGGAACTGCGCGTAGGTCTTGCACAGCTGCTCATTGGTCGGATCCAGCACCTCCACCTGGATGCGCAGCGGACGTTGTTCGCGGCGCGCGTTTTCCACGCACTCCCGCAGCGTCACCGCGCGCAGATAGGTTCCGGTGCCGCCCTTGAAGAGCCACTGTTCGGTACCGCGCCGGGCCAGCGTATGCGCGTGCCCGATCTCGGGACCGTAGAGCAACTGCACCGAGGTCGTATCGCGAATGGCCCTGGCCGACAAGTGCCGATCGCGCAGGAGCGTGGTGGCCAGCAGGCCGAGCACCAGGAGAATGACCGCGTTGATCAGATCAGAATCGAACAGGCCGATATCGATCAGCGATATCACGCCGAAAATCACCGCGAGCACCAACGCGACGAGACCGTCGATATTGTTGCGCAACCAGATCAGCACCCGTGCCATAGGTTTCGGCCTCCCCTAGGGTTTCTACCCAGGATAGGTGCACCTGTGTCGACGCAGCGAGCGAACCGTCGAGTCCCACTGGCGGTGACGGCGTCCAGTCGGGCGGCGCGTAGAACAGGCCTGAACCAACGGGGAGATCGTGTTCGCCGTGAGCGACGTAGACCACATACCGAAACCTTGACCTCGAGTGGGGTTGAGGAACCAGGATCGACCGTGCCCAGGTTCACCGAATGCGGTGCACACCATCCGTCGGTGCACACCGCTGAGCCAGGTGCACCCGATTCCGCGAGCCGGTCAGCATCGGCGGCTCGCGGGTTGGCTCCCGCTGGGCCAGTACACCCACCAGCGGGAGCTCGGGGCAATGGCATCGGTCGCGGCACGTCGTCTGAAACATCAACAGCCGCAGACCATTGCGGCATGCGGCCGCGCCGACGGCAATCAGGCGGAGACCGCGATCTCCCACTCGTACACGGTGAGTTCCGAGGAACCGGTGGTGTGCACCGGATCGGTGAACGCGATTTCCCTTGCGGCTTCGAGACTCTCGGCATGGATCACGTACGCACCGCCGGTGCCGTCGGTGAACCGACCGCTCTCCACCAACTGCCCGCGTTCGAGCAACTCGTTCAGGAACTGCCTATGCGGTTCGATCACGGCCTGGTCGAACGACGACTTGCGCATCGCCATGACCAGGTACTTGTTGGTCACGCCTGCGACTCCGGACGCGGTGCCCTGGTCGCCGCGGCGGCCGCACGCACCTGCGGGGCGACCAGCACGACCTGACCGAGCACACCGTTGACGAATCCCGGCGAATCGTCGGTGGACAGCTCCTTGGCCAACTCCACCGCCTCGTCGACCGCGACGACCGGCGGAACATCGTTGGCGTGGAACAACTCCCACACCGCGATCCGCAGGATGGCCCGGTCGACCGCGGGCAGCCGGGACAGCTCCCAGTCCTTGAGGTAGGACTCGATGGTGCCGTCCACCCGATCCAGATCATCGGCGACGCCCTCGACCAGGGTGTGGGTGTAGGCATGCAGCGGGGCTACCGCCTGATCCTGGGTGGCCAGCTCGGCCCGCTCGCTGAGCAGGTCGGCCGCGTCCACATCGCGGGCCTCGGCCTCGAAGAGCAGATCGACCGCCCGGCGGCGGGCCTTGTGGCGCGCGCCGAGCTTCTTGAACGTGGACTTCTTGTCTACGGGCTGTTCCGCCACAGCAGTCATTATCCCTGTCACTTGTTTGATGGCGGTAGCAGCGGGCCCCTGGGTGTCACGCTCCGCTGCCTCCTCCGGGCCCGTCGCTACTGCCGCGAAGGACCGGCGATCAGGCGTTCACGCGGCCGAGGTAGCTGCCATCGCGCGAATCGATGCGCAGCTTGTCACCGGTGTTGATGAACAGCGGGACCTGTACCTCGGCGCCGGTCTCCAGGGTGGCTGGCTTGGTGCCGCCGGTGGAGCGGTCGCCCTGCAGACCGATATCGGTGTGCTGCACCTCGAGCTCGACCGTGACCGGCAGTTCGACGTAGAGCGGCGCGCCCTCGTGCGTTGCGACCTGCACGACCATGTTCTCCAGCAGGAACCGCGCGCCCGGTCCGATGGTGTCCTCGGAGATGGAGATCTGGTCGAAGGTCTCGCCGTCCATGAAGACGTAATCCGAGCCGTCGTGGTACAGGTAGGTCATATCGCGACGGTCGACGGTGGCCGTTTCCACCTTGACGCCCGCGTTGAAGGTCTTGTCGACGACCTTGCCGGACAGCACGTTCTTCAGCTTGGTCCGCACGAAGGCGGGGCCCTTACCCGGCTTGACGTGCTGGAATTCGACGATCTGCTGGAGCTGACCGTCGATCTTCAGCACGAGGCCGTTCTTGAAGTCGCTGGTGTCCGCCACTGTTCTCGGATCTCCTAGTTCTGGATATGCGGTCTCGGTGACCGGCGTCATTCGACAACGGTCAGCTCTTTGCTGGTGTTGGTGAGCAGATCCGGGCCCCCCTCGCGCACCACGAGCGTGTCCTCGATCCGGACGCCGCCGCGGCCGGGGAAATACACACCTGGTTCGACGGTCACCGCCACGCCAGACAGAAGTGTACCGGTTCCGGTTTTGGCGATTCCCGGCGCTTCGTGGATTTGCAAGCCGACACCGTGTCCGAGACCGTGCACGAATAACTTCCCGTGTCCGGCCTCCTCGATCACCGCACGCGCCGCCGCATCCACATCGGTGACCGGCGCACCGGGCTTCAATGCCTCGCGCCCGGCCCGCTGCGCCGCCTCGACCAGCGCGTACACCTCCCGGTGCCAGTCGGATGCGGTGCCGAGTACGAAGGTGCGGGTCATATCGGAGTGGTAGCCGCCGACCACGGCACCGAAGTCGATCTTGACGAAATCACCCGTGGCAAGGACCGCCCCGGTGGGCCGGTGATGCGGGATGGCGGAGTTCGCACCGGTAGCCACGATGGTCTCGAAGGCGACCGCATCGGCGCCGTGTTCGAACATCGCCCACTCCAGATCCCTGGCGACCTGACGTTCAGTACGGCCGGGGCGCAGGCCGCCGCGTTCCATCAGGGTCGCCAGCCCGGCATCACCCGCGGCGCAGGCGGCACGCAACTGTTCGATCTCGTAATCGTCCTTGACCATCCGCAACTGTTCGACCAGCCCGGGAGTGGCGACGAATTCCAGACCGGTCTTCTGCTCGATGAATCCGCGATGCTGGTCGACGGTGACGATATGGCTCTCGTAACCGACTCGGCCGAGCTGCCACTCTCCCGCGAGTTCCACGATTCGTCGGGCGGTGGCTCTCGCGATTTCGGCGCGCAGGTCGGGCACCTGCTCGACGACCTGGCTCAGATAGCGCCCGTCGGTGCCGATCACGGTGCGCTCTTCGGAATTACGGATATCCCAGGAGGTCACCAGTAGTGCGGCATTGGACCCGGTGAAGCCGGTCAGGTACCTGATGTTCACCAGATCGGTGACCAACAGCGCGTCGACCTCGTTCTCCACCAGCAGACTGCGCAGTGCGCTACGGCGCGCAGCGTAGTCGGGCCCAGGGCCCACGTGATCAGCAGACATGTCTCAAAACTACCGCCGACACACCGTAGATCCCGCATAAAACACCGGTCTAGCGGTATTCGAGCGAGGCGATCGATGTTCACATATCGATCGGTTATCCCCAATTCGGAATCGGGGGCTGCTTCCACGATCGGGGCGGACGAGGCTGAAAGCCATGTCCCCCATCGCTTTTGCCCTGCTGGCGACTTGGTGCTCAGTGCTCACCGTCTTCGATATCCGACAGCGTCGACTACCCAATGCGCTCACCGCCTCCGGCGCAGTGATCATTTTCGGATACGCGCTGTTCACAACGCAATTCACCGCCGCGGTGGTCGGCTCGGTCCTATTGACGATGCCATATTTATTGGTGCACTTGATCGCACCGGCCACACTGGGGGCCGGTGATGTGAAACTGGCCGTCGGGCTCGGCGCGGTCGCCGCACTCGGCGGCGCGCAGGTGTGGGTGCGGGCGGCGCTCGTCGCACCGATTCTGACCGCGGCATTCGGGCTCGCCGTATTGGCTCACTGGCGGATTCGATCCGGTGCTGATCGGGCCGGACCACCTGCGTTACCCCATGGGCCAGCCATGTGCCTTGCGACGGCGCTGAGCCTGGCGGCGGCACATGGCCAGCCGATGCCGTAGCGCCACCGTGCCGGTGATCACGGCGGGCCGCGTGCCGGAGCACCCGCGCCGACATGGGAAGATGGACAGCGTGTTGCGCTGGATAACTGCCGGAGAATCCCATGGTCCCGCTCTTGTCACCATCCTCGAAGGGATGGTGGCCGGTGTCGAGGTGACATCCGACGAGATCTCCGCTCAGTTGGCGCGCCGCCGGCTCGGGTACGGGCGCGGCGCCCGGATGAAGTTCGAGGCCGATAAGGTCACCGTCATCGGCGGGGTGCGGCACGGGCGCACCATGGGTGGTCCGGTGGCCATCGAGATCGCGAACTCCGAGTGGCCCAAGTGGACGACGGTCATGTCCGCGGATCCAGTGGACGAGGACGAACTCGCCGATCTGGCCCGCAATGCACCACTGACCCGGCCGCGGCCCGGCCATGCCGACTACTCGGGCATGCTCAAGTACAACTTCGACGACGCCCGCAATGTATTGGAGCGGGCCAGCGCCCGCGAGACCGCCGCGCGGGTGGCGGCGGGCACGGTCGCCAGGAACTTCCTGCGCCAGGCCTTCGGGGTCGAGGTCATCTCGCACGTCGTCTCGATCGGTACCGCCGCCAACACCACCGGTATCGTGCCGACCGCCGCCGACCTGGCCGCGATCGATGAGAGTCCGGTACGTGCGTTCGACAAGGACGCCGAGGCCGCGATGATCGCCGAGATCGAGGCCGCGAAGAAGGACGGCGACACCCTGGGCGGTGTGGTCGAGGTGGTCGTGGACGGACTACCGGTCGGATTGGGTTCGTTCATCAGCGGCGCGGATCGGCTGGACTCGCGACTCGCGGGCGCGCTCATGGGGATTCAGGCGATCAAGGGCGTCGAGGTCGGCGATGGTTTCGAAACCGCGCGCCGCCGCGGCAGCCAGGCCCATGACGAGATGAAGCCGGGACCGGACGGCGTGCTGCGCTCGACCAACCGCGCCGGTGGCCTCGAGGGCGGTATGACCAACGGCGAGCCGCTGCGCGTGCGCGCCGCGATGAAGCCGATCTCGACTGTGCCGCGCGCGCTGGCCACGGTCGATATGACCACCGGCGAGGAGGCAGTCGCCATCCACCAGCGCTCGGACGTCTGTGCCGTGCCCGCCGCGGGTGTGGTCGCCGAGACCATGGTCGCACTGGTGGTCGCGCAGGCCGCGCTGGAGAAGTTCGGCGGGGATTCGCTGGTCGAGACCGTTGACAACATCACCAGCTACGTCAAGCGCGTCGGCACCCGACCACACGTGCGGCAATGATCGTGCAGTCCGATCCGCGCGCACCGCGCGTGGTGCTGGTCGGACCGCCGGGGGCGGGGAAGTCGACGATCGGCCGCAAGCTCGCCAGGGAACTCGGTGTCGAGCTCTACGACACCGATGCTGGAATCGAACGCGAGACCGGACGCACCATCCCAGAGATCTTCGCCGAGGATGGCGAACCGGAATTCCGCCGGATCGAGGAGCAGGTGGTGCGCCGGGCGATCCACGCCGAACGTGGTGTGGTCTCACTCGGTGGTGGGGCTGTACTGTCCAAAGACACCAGGGCGCTGCTGCGCAATCGCACTGTGGTGTATCTGGAAATCAGTGTGGCCGAAGGACTTCGGCGTACCGGCGCGAGTACCCAGCGGCCACTGCTCAACGGTGCGGATCCGGGTGCGAAATATCGGGAACTGATGCGCAAGCGCAGGCCGCTGTACCGAGAGGTCGCCACGGTGCGGGTGCGCACAGACGGCCGCAGTCCGGGCCGGGTGGTGCGGATGATCATGGTGAAGTTGGGCATGGAATCGGTGCTGCCGCAAGACTCGGAGCCCGATTCGAGCGGAACCCCGGCGGCTGCCGTAGCGCCGAAACCACAGGGCAGCAATAGATCTCGTGCTCGGCGCGCTGCCAGGGCCCGGGCGGCTGCCCGTCGTCGGGCCGCCGCCGCACAGGCGGATGGCGCAGAATCCGCGGCGTCCGAGCGGATCAAGCCCACGGGCAAGATCACCGCGAGCAACCGAATCACGACCGATACCGCCACAGTCGAGCGCCCGAAGCCAACCGGCAAAATCGCCAATGGCCGTGCCGGTTCCGAAGGATCCGGTGACCCGCCAACACCTGGAAGCCGGTCCCGCCGCACCCGGGCCCGCCGCGCCCGCGCGCGAGCGCTCAAACAAACAGCACGCACAGAATCGGAGCCGAGTACACGTGAGTGAGCGAAGCGAGCGAGCTATCAGCCCAGCTCAGCAGCAGCCGACAAGCCCGACCGAGCCGAGTCGCATCGAGGTCCGCACCGCCGATCCATATCCGGTGATCATCGGCCGCGGCCTGCTCGGTGAGCTCGTCGAGTCGGTCGTCGGCGCGACCACCGGCGTACGCACCGTCGCGATCTTCCATCAGCCGCCCCTCGCCGAAACCGCAGAGGTGGTGCGCAAGGCCTTGGCCGACAAGGGTGTCGACGCGCACCGCGTCGAAATCCCGGATGCCGAGGCGGGTAAGGATCTGGCCGTGGCCGGCTTCTGCTGGGAGGTGCTCGGCCGCATCGGCCTGACCCGCAACGACGTCGTGGTATCCCTCGGCGGCGGGGCGGCCACCGATCTGGCCGGATTCGTCGCCGCCACCTGGATGCGCGGGGTGCATATCGTGCATGTGCCGACCACGCTGCTGGCCATGGTCGACGCGGCCGTCGGCGGTAAGACCGGTATCAATACCGAGGCGGGCAAGAATCTCGTCGGCAGCTTCCACGAACCGGCCGCGGTGCTGGTGGATCTGGCGACCCTGGAAACGGTGCCGCGCAATGAGATCGTCGCGGGTATGGCCGAAATCATCAAGGCTGGTTTCATCGCCGACCCGGTGATCCTGGACCTGGTGGAGCGCGATCCGGAGGCCGCACTCGACCCGACCGGCGATGTGCTGCCCGAACTGATCCGCCGCGCCATCCAGGTGAAGGCCGATGTCGTCGCCGCCGATCTCAAGGAAGCCAGCCTGCGCGAAATCCTCAACTACGGCCATACCCTCGGCCACGCCATCGAGCGCCGCGAGCGCTACCGCTGGCGGCATGGTGCGGCCGTCTCGGTCGGTCTGGTCTTCGCCGCCGAACTCGGGCGCCTCGCCGGACGCCTCGACGATGCCACCGCCGACCGGCACCGCAGCGTTCTGGCCAGCGTCGGCCTGCCGACCAGCTACGACGCCGACGCCCTCCCACAACTCCTCGACGCCATGCAGACCGATAAGAAGACCCGCTCCGGCGTGCTGCGGTTCGTTGTCCTGGACGGCCTCGCCAAACCCGGCCGCCTCGAAGGTCCGGACCCCACCCTGCTGGCCGCGGCCTATTCGGCCATCGCGCGGGAGGACAGCGCCAGCGGCGGCGCGATCCTGCTGTAGACACGCACATTGAAGCGGCGCATCCGAGTCGGCTGCGCCGCTTCGTCACGATGTCGACATCGCCCCACGGGCTGCATGGGCGGACTCCGCAACCGTCCTCGTCGACCATGTCCACGGTGAACAGACCCACCGAACCCGCCCGTACCCTGGACGCGAACAGTTTGGCGGCCCAGCTGGAAAACGAAGGCGACCCTCCGGCCGTATCGGCCGATCAGAGTCGCCTCCAGTCGAATACGTGAGCGGCTACGCGGGAGTCGCGGCGGCGCCCGGTGCCTGGGGTGTAGGCCGATCAGCGGACTTGTTGATCTGGCGGTCGGCAATGATGCGGCCGATGCCGATGCCGATAAGACCCGGGATGAAGACCAGCAGAACGATGAAGGACGCCCCCGCGGTCAGTTCGAAGAGCAGACCGTTATCGCCGAGATCGAATCGGGGCAGCCAGTCCAGCAGCCACGAGACCACGCCGCTGCCCAGACCCGCGGCGACCGCGGCCTCGAGCCACAGGATGGTCAGGTCGGAGCCGTGCTCCGGATCCGGATGGACCTCACGGTCTCGGCGGCCATCGAGCACACCCCAGAACACGACCGCGACGAGCAGCACCACCAGGCACAGCGGTCGCATCCAACTGCCCTGGGTCGGCCAGTACACCATCGCGAATCCCAGCGCGGCACGCAGGAAAACGACCAGCGCACCGAGCCCGATGGCCCGAAACACCCAACCATTCATGGTCAACACCATAGCCTCGAGTCGGCCGGATCCAAATGAGAACCGGTTACAGATTTATCGCCGCGGCCATTTCCGCGTGCGGAGCCGGGCGGCCGGTGAACTGTTCGACCTGCCCATAGGCCTGATTCAGCAGCATCTCCAGCCCGCCGACCACCGTGTGCTCGGCCCGCACGACCGCAACGGCCAGTGGCGTCGGCCATGGATCATAGATGGCGTCGAGCACCACTGGGGCCGCCGCCACTGCCTCGGCGACGACCGCGGCCGCCTCTGCCGGGATCGTGCTCACCACGGCACTGGCATCCGCGCACGCCCCGCGCAACGCGTCTTTGTCGAAGCCGATCACGGCGGTGGTCATACCGAGCCGCTCCGCGAGATCCACCGCGTTGCGCGCCCTTTCGGCATCGCGGGCGACAACGGTCACCGTTTTCGCCCCGAGTTCGGACAACGCGAGCAGCGCCGGACGCGCGGTCCCGCCCGCACCGAGCACGACGGCCTCGGTCAATTCGCCGACACCGGCACCGCGCAATGCGCCGAGTACCCCGTCGACGTCGGTGCAGTCGGCACGCCAACCCTGCGAACCGGTCCGAACCAAGGTGTTCGCCGAGCCCACCAGCACCGCCCGCTCCGTGCGTTCGCTCGCATATGCGAGGGCGGCTTCTTTACCCGGCATCGTCACCGAAAGCCCGATCCACTCCGAGCCGAGCCCATCGACCAGATCGGGCAACTGCTCGGCCGAACATTCGATCCGCTCATAGGTCCAGTCGAGGCCGAGGGCACGGTAGGCCGCCAGATGTAGCTGCGGCGACCGCGAATGCGCGATCGGCTTACCCAGCACGGCCGCCTTGCGCGTTGTCGGCATCGCCTCACCGCCCACTGTCGAGAATTCCGCTCTGCCTGGCCTTTTCGATATTGCGCAGATGTTCGCTGTAGCTCTCGGTGAACAAGGTGGTCCCCTGTTTGTCGACGGTCACGAAGTACAACCATGTCCCCGGCTCCGGATTTTCCACCGCGCGCATCGCATTCAACGACGGCGCGGAGATCGGCGTCGCGGGCAGTCCGGGCATGGCGTAGGTGTTCCACGGCGTGCGCTTGGCACGGTCGGTGTCGGTGGTCGCGACCTCGGTGCGGTCCAGCGCGTAGTTCACCGTGGAGTCGAACTGCAGGGGCTGGTTGGCCGCGAGCCGGTTCACGATCACCCGCGCCACTTTGCCCATATCCTGCGGCAGCGCTTCGCGTTCCACCAGCGAGGCGGCGATCAGGGTCTGGTACGGATTCAGCTTGGTTTCGGCGCCAGATTGCAGCAGGCCGGTCGACTCGTAGCTGCGCGAACTCGCACTCACCAGCTGCTTCAGGATCTGCTCCGGGGTACCGCTCGGATCGAAATCCCAGGTGCCGGCCGCGATCAGGCCCTCGAGTTGCCTACTGCGGTCCGGCACGTCGCGCACCCGCTGCTCGGCCCAGCTCGGCACGCCAAGGGCGGTCAGATCCGCGCCCGCACCGGCGGCATCGAGCTGGTCATAGGTGATGCACTTCTGATTCGTACCGGTGCCGACACAGCTGGCATCGGCGATCTTGCGGTAGATTCCATCCTTGCGCGAGCCGGTATTCACATCCTGCTGGTCGTGCAGCTGCCGTCCCTCGGAGACGACCAGATTGCCGACCCGCGAACTCTTGCCGAGCAGTACCGTCACCGCCTGGGTGGATGGGCTGTGGCTCGGGATCGCGTAGTACCCGGGCTGCACCGAATTCATATTCGAATTGCGCACGGCCGCTTGGAAGAAGGCCTCGCTGCTCGCGACGACGCCCTTCTTCTGCATCTCCTCCGCGATCTGGTTCGAGGTGTCGCCCGGATGCACCTGCACCACCACCAGCGGTCCGACCGGACCCGAGAAATCCTCGGGCGCGCCGAACATCTTGACCACTTTCAATCCCGCGAATACCGCGGCACCGGCGAACAGCACCACGAACAGCGCACCCATCAACCACAGATTCCGGCGACGCTTCTTCCGCTCGGCGGCCTTGCGGGAAGCCGCTCGCGACCGGCGGCCCCGCGAGGGCGCACTGCGCGAACGCTCCGAGCGGGACTCCGCATGCTCCTCGCTCCGACTACCGCCGCGCTCGGACCTGCCGCGACCGGACCGCGCAGACGCGGCACCGGAGCGGCCACCGCCCACCCCGTCACCGCGCGACCGCCGCGGCAGCGCACTCTCGCCACGCTGCGGACGCCCGCGCCGCGGTTCCGTACGCTCGGCCCGCTGCGCGGCCGCGCGCCGCGAACGCTCGGCCGCGAGTTCCTCGTCGTAATCTTCGTCGGTGTAGCGCGGAATGACTGTGGTGTCGTCGTCGTAGTCCTCCCATGCCTGGTCGTTTCGCCGGTAACGCCGTTCAGCCTCGCGCTGACGGAAACGTTCCTCGGCTCGCGCCCATCGATCCGTCATGCACCGTCTCCGGACTCAGACGCCGCTTCGGCCGACTTCAACACCGCACTCCGTTCGTCCAACCATCCCTGCAGGATCGCTACGGCGGCCGCCTGATCGATCACCTGCCGCTGGCCACGCGCGCGAACTCCACTGTCTCGCAATGCACGTGCAGCTGACACCGTAGTCAAACGTTCGTCGGAAAGTCGGATAGGCACGGGTGCTATGACTGCGCG
Organism: Nocardia sp. NPDC050630; assembly: GCF_044457245.1. Taxonomy (NCBI): domain Bacteria; kingdom Bacillati; phylum Actinomycetota; class Actinomycetes; order Mycobacteriales; family Nocardiaceae; genus Nocardia; species Nocardia sp. NPDC050630. The sequence continues at coordinate 715,776 of NZ_JBITGN010000001.1, read as the reverse complement.
CAAACGCTCCGCGAATGCCATAGCCGCATCGGCAGCGATCCCCTTTTCCCCGCGTAATGTCCGTGGCAGACCGACAATGACCTCGACAGCCTCGTATTCCCGCACAATTTCGGCAATTCTGGAAATATCGCTTGCCGGTCCGGGCGCGCGCTTATTCGACTTCGCGCGCGCCACCGTTTCCACGGGCGTGGCGAGCATGCCGTCGGGATCGCTGGATGCGACCCCGATTCGGACACTGCCGACATCGATGCCGATCCGCCTGCCGCGGCCGGGATCGGTGTCAGGCGAGGGACGATGACTCGCCGAGTCGCCCATCACCCGGCCAGTTCGGCCACCCGAGCACGGACCGAGGCCAGACCGACTTCGATGCCAGAGGGGTCCGAACCCGCGCCCTGCGCCATCTCCGGCTTGCCGCCACCGCGACCGGAAATGCTCGGGCCGAAGCTGGCGACCAGATCTCCGGCCTTGAAGCCGAGATCCTGCGCGCTTTTATTAACCGTCACGACGAAGGGCACCTTGCCATCGGCATTGCCGAGCAGCACCACGACCGCCGGTTCGGTGCCGAACCGGCCACGGATATCGGTGGCGAGGGTGCGCAGGTCACCGGCGGTCACGCCGAGGGGCGCGGCGGCCGCCACCAGCAGCACGCTGCCGATCCGCTCGGCCTCCTCGACGAACTTCGCCGCCGAAGCGAGCACAGCGGCGATCTTGGTGCGCTCGAGCTCCTTCTCGGCCACCTTCAGCCGCTCCACGAGCTGTTCGACGCGGGCGGGCACCTCCTCCGAAGGCACCTTCAGCGAGGACGCGACAACGGCCAGCAGCGCACGCTCCTTCGCCAGATACTTATAGGAGTCCAGGCCGACGAAGGCCTCAACGCGTCGCTTGCCGGAACCGATCGCCGATTCGCCGAGCACGGTAATCGGGCCGATCTGCGAGGAATGCTGTACGTGCGTACCACCGCACAGCTCCATCGAGAACGGTCCGCCGATCTCCACCACGCGCACCTGGTCGCCGTAGTTCTCACCGAACAGCGCGAGCGCGCCCATCTGCTTGGCCTTGGGCAGATCGGTGACGAAGGTGTTCACCGGGAAATCCGCGCCGACCGCGTCATTGGAGACCGTCTCGATATCGGCCTTCTGCTGTTCGGAGAGCTGACCCTGCCAGTTGAAGTCGAAGCGCAGATAACCGGGCTTGTTCAGCGAACCGGCCTGCACGGCGTTCGGGCCGAGTACCTGCCGCAGCGCGGCATGCACCATATGCGTGCCGGAGTGGCCCTGTGTTGCGCCCTGGCGCCAGGCCGGATCGGCCTGGGCGAGTACGACATCGCCCTCGGTGATCTGGCCCTGTTCGACCGTGGCCTTGTGCACCCACAGCTTCTTGGCGATCTTCTGCACATCGTTGACTCGCAGCTTGAGGCCCTGCGCCGTAATGGTGCCGCGATCGGCGATCTGACCACCGGACTCCGCGTACAGCGGGCTCCGGTCCAGAATGACCTCGACGTCCTGGCCAATGGTGGCGGTCGGCACCCGCACGCCGTCGGCGATCAGCGCGAGGACGTGCGCCTCGGAGGTCAGCTCGTCGAAACCGGTGAACTCCGTTGCGCCGCGGTCGACCAGCTCCTTGTAGATGGACAGGTCGGCATGTCCGTGCTTGCGCGCCTGGGCATCCTCCTTGGCCATCTTGCGCTGCTCGGCCATGAGCGAGCGGAAGCCCTCCTCGTCGACCGACAGTCCGGCCTCGGCCGCCATCTCCAGGGTCAGCTCGATCGGGAAGCCGTAGGTGTCGTGCAGTTTGAAGGCGTCCGAACCCGGAATCGTCTTGCCACCCTTGGCCGCAACCTCGTCCACGGCGTCGGCGAACAGCCGCGAGCCGGTGTTCAGGGTCTTGAGGAACGCCGTCTCCTCGCCCACCGCGACATTCTCGATCCGCGCGAAGTCGGTGGCCAGCTCCGGATACGACGGCGACATCAGCTCGCTGACGACGGTCATGAATTCGCCGATCACCGGCTTGTCCGCACCGAGCAGCCGGGCCGAGCGCACGATCCGGCGCAGCAGGCGACGCAGCACGTAGCCTCGGCCCTCGTTGCCCGGATTGACGCCATCGGCGATCAGCATGGCCGAGGTGCGGGCATGGTCGGCGATGACGCGGAAGCGCCGGTCGTCCTCGTGTTCGACACCGTAGGACCGGCCGGTCAACTCCTCGGCCTTATCGATGATCGGGCGCAGCAGGTCGGTCTCGTACACGTTGTCGACGCCCTGCAGCAGCAGCGCGATGCGCTCGACGCCCATACCGGTATCGATATTCTTCTTCGGTAGCGACCCGACGGGCGGGTAGCCGAGCTTGGGACTCTGCTCACCGCGGATGTCCTGCATGAAGACCAGATTCCAGATCTCCAGGTAGCGGTCCTCGTCGGCGACCGGGCCGCCGTCCTTGCCATATTCGGGACCGCGGTCGTAGTAGATCTCCGAACACGGGCCGCCCGGACCGGGCACGCCCATATCCCAGTAGTTGTCCTTACCGTCGCGGAACTGGATCCGCTCCTTCGGGATCCCCGCGACTCGGTGCCAGATCTCGGCGGCCTCCGGATCGGATTCGTAGGCCGTCACCCAGATCCGCTCGGGATCGAAACCGTAGCCGCCGTCCTCCTGCGACTTGGTGATCAACTCCCAAGCCAGGGTGATGGCGCCCTCCTTGAAGTAGTCGCCAAAGGAGAAGTTGCCCGCCATCTGGAAGAAAGTGTTGTGCCGGGTGGTGACGCCGACCTCTTCGATATCGCCGGTGCGGACGCATTTCTGCACACTGGTCGCGCGCGGGAACGGCGGCGCCTCCTGGCCCAAGAAATACGGCTTGAACTGAACCATGCCCGCGTTGACGAACAACAGGGTCGGGTCGGCCAGGATCAACGAGGCACTGGGCACCTCGGTGTGTCCGGCACGGACAAAATGGTCCAGGAATCGCCGTCGGATCTCGTGGGTCTGCACAGATATCCAGCCTACCGGTGTCCCGCATCCCCTTTTTCAGCGCCCGGGTGGTCTGCATCCGCCGGCGCCGAGCTGGACCCGGTCTGCGAGTTCATCGTCCGCGGACGATTCTGCGCAGCTTCTCGACACGGCGTTGGATATCGCGTTCAACGCCGTGATCGGTGGGGGTGTAGTAGTCACGGCCGACGATTTCGTCGGGCGGATACTGTTGGGCCAATACGCCATCCGGATCGTCGTGCGGGTATTTGTAGCCTTGGGCGTTGCCGAGGGCAGCGGCTCCCGCATAGTGGCCGTCGCGCAGATGTGCTGGGACCGCGCCCGCCTTGCCTGCCGAAATATCGGCCAGGGCAGCGCCGAGCGCGGCGGGTACCGCACCGGATTTGGGGGCCGTGGCCAAGTGGATTGTCGCGTGAGTCAGGGTGAGTTGAGCTTCGGGCATGCCGATGAGTTGCACGACATGCGCGGCCGCGACCGCGGTCTGCAGCGCCATCGGATCGGCCATGCCGATGTCCTCGCTCGCCGAAATCACCAGGCGGCGGGCGATGAAGCGGGGGTCCTCGCCCGCGCTGAGCATGCGGGCCAGGTAGTGCAGTGCCGCATCGACATCCGAGCCCCGGATGGATTTGATGAAGGCACTCACCACGTCGTAGTGCTGGTCACCGGCACGGTCGTAGCGGACGGCGGCCTTGTCCACGCTGGCCTCGACCAGATCCACATCGACGGTACCGTCCAACGAGGATTCCGCCGATGCCTCCAGTGCGGTGAGCGCCCGCCGCGCGTCACCACCCGCGATCCGCACGATGTGCTCGAGTGCTGCCTCGGTCACCGTGTACGCCCCGTCGTAACCGCGCGGGTCCGCGAGGGCGCGGTCGAGCACCAGCCGAATATCGGCCGCGGTGAGCGACTGCAATTGCAGCACCAGCGAACGCGACAGCAGCGGCGAGACCACCGAGAACGACGGATTCTCGGTCGTCGCGCCGACCAGCAGCACGATTCGGTTCTCCACCGCTGCCAGCAATGCGTCCTGCTGCGTCTTGGAGAAGCGATGCACCTCATCGATGAACAGCACGGTCTGCTCGCCCGCGGTGAGACGACGGCGGGCCACATCGATGACCGCGCGCACCTCCTTCACACCGGCCGACAAGGCCGACAGCGCCTCGAATCGACGACCGGTGGCCTGCGAAATCAGCGAAGCCAGCGTCGTCTTACCGGTTCCCGGTGGTCCATACAGCAGCACCGACGCCGCGCCCGAACCCTCGATCAACCGCCGCAGCGGTGAGCCGGGCCCGAGCAGATGCTGTTGACCGACCACCTCGTCCAATGTCGCGGGGCGCATCCGCACCGCCAGCGGCGCACCGGCATCGCGGCGCACCACACTGTCGATGGAGTGTCCGGTCGGCACCTCGTCGCCGGGCACGTCGAATAAGCCTTCGCTCACACCGAGCACGTTACCGAGGGGGACCGACAGCTCCGGCGCGCGTGCCGATTTGCCTGTGCGGTGCACGCTCGTCGGCAATTCGGTGATGAGCGCGCCGCTGGTGTTCCCGCGGCTGGAACCGGCGACCACCGAGCCATTACGACCATGATGGTGTGCTGCTCCGGCCCGCATCGGCGCGACTCGCGAGACTCCACGCGATTCCAGGCGCAGAATTTTTCTCGCGACAGGTTGTCGATTTCCGCCGAGCTCGCTCGTCGGAACGAATACGACGGCCCGATCGGCGGGCCGGCCGAACCCGAAGGAGCGAGATCATGAGCCAGTACCTGGTGCTGATTTACGAGGACGAAAGCGCGTATGCAGGCGCATCGGAGCAGGTTATGGGCGAGGCCTACCAGGCGCACGTGACCTTCCAGGAGATCGCGGGCGACGCGGTGCAAGGCGGTAACGCGCTGCAACCGACCGCCACCGCCACCTCCATCCGGCAGAACGACAACGGCGATTTCACCGTGACCGACGCCCCGTTTGCCGAGGCGAAGGAGGCCCTGGGCGGCTACTACCTGATCGAGGCCGCGGATCTGGACGCCGCGATCGCAGTGGCAAAGCAAGTCCCCGCCCGCTTCGGCGGTGTCGAGGTGCGTCCGATCATGACCTTCGACTAGACCTGTGCCGATCGACACCGATGCGGTCGCCGCAGTCGACCAGGCGCACCGTCGCGAATGGGCCTTCGTGCTCGCCGCGACGGTGCGGCTGGTCCGCGACTTCGACCTCGCCGAGGAATGCGTCCAGGACGCTTATGCGCGTGCGCTCACCGAATGGGCCGCGCACGGCGTTCCGACGAAACCCGGCGCCTGGCTGACCACCGTCGCCCGCCGCCGCGGCCTCGACCTGCTGCGCCGCGACTCCACCTTGCAGCGCACACTGCCCATGCTGGTCACCGACCAGGCCGAGGACACCGCCGACCTCGCGCTCGCGGAACTGGATTCGGCCTCCGCTATCCCCGACGACCGGTTGCGCCTGATCAGCACCTGCTGCCATCCGGCTTTGGCCCGTGAAGCCCAGGTGGCACTGACCCTGCGACTGGTCTGCGGTGTCACCAACGCCGAGGTCGCCCGCGCCTTCCTCACCAGCGAATCGACCATGGCGGCCCGAATCACGCGCGCCAAGAAGAAGATCGCGGTGGCGCGCATTCCGTATCGCGTGCCATCGGTGCGCGAACTCCCCGACCGCCTCGACGCCATCTGCGAGGTCATCCATCTGCTGTTCACCACCGGTCACACCGCGCCCTCGGGTGACGCGCTGGTGCGTGCCGATCTGGTCGAACGCGCGCTCCAGCTTGCCCGGATGATGCACGCACTCGTCCCGGACGACCCTGCCGTCACCGGCCTGCTGGCCCTGATCCTGCTCACCGACGCACGACGCGAGGCCCGCGTGGATACCGAAGGCCGACTATGCACCCTCGAACACCAAGACCGCTCCCGCTGGGATCGCGCAGCCATCGCCGAGGGCATCGCGTTGGTGAAAACCGCTCTGCCACATACGGATCGATACACGCTGCAGGCTGCCATCGCCGCCGTGCACGATGAGGCACCGTCCTGGACGGAAACCGACTGGCGTGAGATCACCGGTCTGTACGCACTGCTATTGCGAATTTGGCCGTCCCCGGTGGTGCGCCTCAATCATGCGGTGGCAGTTGGCCTTTCCGGCAACCCGACCCGAGCCCTCGACCTGCTCGATGACCTCGCCACAGAACCGTCCCTCGCCACCTACGGCTACCTCGAAGCCTCGCGCGCGGCCTTGCTGACCCAGCTGGGCCGCATCACCGACGCAGCCCGAGCCTACGAATCCGCACTACTCCTGACCGAAAACACCATAGAAAGAGCCCACCTCGAATCGCGCCTGTCCGAGCTCACCGCCGAGTAGCAGCGCGAGGTCTCCTGACCTATTCCGACCAGCGCTCTTCGAGCATCGCCGACACATCCTCGGCGAAATCACCCACCGCGTCGTCCCCGGTGCAGCGCGCGTCTTCGGCCAGAGCGGCCCAGCGGTTGATGAGGGCTTCCGAGCGCGGAACCGACAGACCGTGTTCACGGGCGGCGGCGATGCGGGTGTGGTCGGCGGGCAGGAACCAGTAGGTGGTGAGCCACACCCAGATGAGGCGGGCTTCCAGGATGCGTTCGGCGAGCACAGCATCGTCGGCCAGTGCGGGCCAGACACCGACGACCTGGGCGCGCCACGCATCGACCATTTGCTTGGCGCGATCGCGGGACAGTTCGAAGTCGCAGAGGCAGCCGGGGAAGGACACCAGCGCGTAGGCGATATCGAGGGTGGCGTCGCGGTAGCCGCCCCATTCGTAGTCGAGGAAGCGCGCGCCTTCCTCGTTGAGGATCACATTATCGGGGCACAGGTCCGAGGGGCTGAATGCCCGGAAGCGACCTGCGGAGAAAAGACGATTGCCTCGTACGATCCGCTCGGCGATCTCGCCGGGCACCTCGATGCCGAGCTCGCGTTTCAGCATACCGGGCACCTCGGAGATGGCGGCCTCGGCCTGCTGCGCGATGCCGTCGACCCGGTGTACTACATCCACCCGGCGCAGCAGTGCGACGAAATCCGCTTCACGCCCGACGGTTGCCGCATGCATCCGACCCAGTGCCTGTGCGAAGGCCATGAGCGCATTGCGCGTCACCGGTTGCGCACCCGCCTGCAGCACCTGCGTCATCCGTGAATTCTCACCGAGGTCACTCAGGACGAGCAGCCGGTCCGGGAGGCTGTGCGCGATCAGATACGCGCCGGGCCGCTGATCGCGGCTCAGCGCGGTGGTGAATTGATACGACACGGCCTCGCGTAGGAATGCGGAGTCGATGCTGGCGACGCCGGGCGCTAGACCACCCGTTGTGCGGTCCGCCGCGGACCCGCGAACCTGCTTGATGATGAGCGTCCGGGGCAGGGAGTAGGCGTTCTCTGAAACACGCACGCGTAGGACCGTCGTCCTACCACTACCGCTGAGTTCCATCGGATCGCTCAGCTTTACCGGAGCACCCATTCGCTTTGTGAGCAACTGCTGTGCTGCGGACACGACTTCGGCGGCGCGTTCGGCCAATAGTGCGGTCATCGCTAATCAAGCTACTCGCACCGGGTCACTTCTAGCGAGCGGTTACACAACCTTTCCGCGTCGTTCGGCGTGTCTGCGTCAAGGTTGCGGAACGGGCGCTGCTTGCTTGACACCATTGCGGCTGTCCGGTTTTCTCATCGTCAACTGCTGTGCGCCACACCGCAAACCAGTTGCGTCGAAAGGTCTGCAGACAATGTCCGACTCACCGTCGCCCAAGCCGAACGAACCAACTGGCTCGCCCGAACCGAGCGGCGGCGCGCCCGACGAGGCGAGAGGCGAACAGTTCGCCGCGCATCCGGGTCAGCACGAAAGTACCGACGCGGAACCGACGCAAGCAAGCACCGGACACAGCAGGCACGAGATGGCCGGGCCCGCTGGCTACCCACAGTTCGAGGGTCCCGGAGCGGCACAGTACGGCAGTGAACCGCTCGAGCCGCCACCCGCGGTCGGCGCGCCGGGACAACCGGTACAGCCGAGCGACGGTCCACCAGGAACCGGTCCCGGCAGGCCACATCCGGCACCTGTGCCGCCTGGTGCGATGCCGTCCGGAGCTGCCACAACACCTGCAGGCGCGGCCCCGCCGGGCGCGATGCAACCCGGTGTCGGATCGGTTGGCGCGGCAGCCCCCGGCCTGGCGAAGCCCCACACGACGCCGCCTGGTGCCGTACCGCCGGGTGCGATGCCACCCGGCGCACCACAACCCAGCACCACGCCGCCCAGCACCATGCCCCCAGGCGCGATGCCACCCGGCGCACCACAACCCAGCACCACGCCGCCCAGCACCATGCCCCCAGGCGCCATGCCACCCGGCGCACCACAACCCGGCACCATGCCGCCGCCCGGCACGATGCCTCCTCCCGGCGCTATGCCCCCTGGCTCCGAGACCGGCACACCGACCTACGGCTATCAGTCCGCCCCCGGCACACCGATCACCCTCGACGTCGGTAATGCCCTGAGCTACGGCTGGGAGAAGTTCCGCGCGAATTTCGGCCCCTGGCTGGCCATTACCGCGGTCGGCGTGATCATCTATCTCGCCTTCGTGCTCATCGTCCAGGTCGTGCAACCGAATTCGCTGTTCAGTCTGTTGCTGATCTTCCTCGCGGTGATGGCCGCGATCTGGCTGCTGCAGGCCGCCATGATCCGCGGCGCGCTGTATGAAACCGACGGCAACAAACCGACTTTCGCGTCCTACTTCCATTTCGTGAATGCGGGAAATGTCCTCTTGACAGCCCTGCTCGCCTTCGTGCTCACCTGGATCGGCGCGGCGCTATGCTTCGTACCCGGTCTGATCGCGGGATTGCTGTGCATGTTCTCGCTGCACTTCGTCGTCGATCAGGAGCAAGGTCCATTCGACGCGATCAAGTCCAGCGCGACGCTGGTCATCGCCAATATCGGGCAGGTGCTGCTGCTTGCCATCGCGGTGTTGGTCATCGTCATTGTCGCGACTTTGCTGTGCGGCATCGGACTTCTCTTCGCCGGGCCGGTGTGCACGATCGCGGTGACCTACGCCTACCGGGCACTTACCGGCGGCACCGTGTCCGTGACCTAGCATTCGATGCGCTGGGCGCATCTGCCCCAGCGCTGCGGAAGCCCGGCCACGCAATAGAATTGGTCGTCACTTAGCGGGCAGAGTCCGCAGCCACCACCACTGCTTGAACCGTGCGATCGGACCGCCCTCGCTACCCGCGCGCGGGCGCAGCGCCAGCACGAGCACCCCAGCCGTGACGATGCCCGCCAAGTTCACCGCGAGCTGCCCTGCTGACATGAACGCGATATGCCACTCCCCCAGCGTCGCAGCGATCACCGCGAATCCCGCCGCGGGCACGGTCGTCACCGAGATGAACACCCCGACCAGCGCCGCCGATTTCGCGGTTACCAGCGCCAACATGCCCGCCGCGCCCGCCAGCAGTGCCACCACCAGTGAAAACGGCCCCACCTCATAGATGAAGTCGACATTCTTGATGGCGTCCACACCGGTCAAGGTGATCCAGCCGAACTGCTCCCACAGCAAGGTCGCCAACAGCGTGATGACCATCGCCACTGGAAACGCCACCAGCAGCGCGACCGCCGACTTGCGGGCGAGCCGGAAATCGCGCCGCCACAGCCCCACCGAAAAGGCTGCCAGCGGCCCGAATTCCGGCCCGACCACCATCGCGCCGACAATCGTCACCGGCGAGTCGGTAGCCACACCGACCGCCGCGAGCAGGCAGGCGATGGTGAGGAACGCGACGAAACTCAGGGTGAGCGCGGACTCCTCATGAGTCTGCGCGAGCAGTTCCTCCCACACCACCGCATCGGTCGGATCACCGGGCGCCTCCTCGATCGCCCGCTCGCCCGCATCGGAGATCACGGTCTCGACGGGGACGAGTGTGATGCCACCGGTGTGCTTGATCCCGAGCGTGGTCAGATCGGCGAGCACATCGTTGGCGGCCTCACGCGCGACATCGGCCTGGATCAGATCACCGACGGGTTCGACGGCGACACCCCGCGCCAGCGTCACATGGGTGACGCCCCGATCGGCACTCAGCACCGCCATCGCCTTGTCGGTGAGTTCGGGCGGGCTGATCATGCGCAAGTGCAGCACTGGAACCCCTTGTGGTCAGTATCGATGAAACTGACCAGAAAGTACCGTTCCAGCGGCAGCCCGCGCTATTCCGAAGCGCGAACCGCCTCGCCGCCCTCGTCCTTCTTCTTCTCCGGCTTGAAGTCCAAGCCCGCTTCCTTGCGCTGCTGCGCCGTGATCGGCGCGGGCGCATCGGTCAGCGGATCCACCCCGCCACCGGTCTTCGGGAAGGCGATGACCTCACGGATCGAATCCACTCCGGCCAGCAGCGCGGTGATCCGATCCCAACCGAAGGCGATGCCGCCATGCGGCGGGGCGCCGTAGGAGAACGCGTCGAGCAGGAAGCCGAACTTCTCCTGCGCCTCGTCGTGCCCAATGCCCATCACATTGAACACCCGTTCCTGCACATCGCGGCGGTGGATACGGATACTGCCGCCGCCGATCTCGTTGCCGTTGCAGACGATGTCGTAGGCGTAGGCCAGCGCAGATCCCGGGTCGGTATCGAAGGTCTCCAGCGACTCCGGCTTGGGCGAGGTGAACGCGTGGTGCACCGCGGTCCATGCCGAATGACCAAGTGCCACATCACCACTCGCGGTCGCCTCGGCGGCGGGTTCGAACATCGGCGCATCCACGATCCACACGAACGCCCACGCGTTCTCATCGATCAGACCGCATTTGCGCGCGATCTCCCCGCGCGCCGCACCGAGCAGCGCACGCTGCGCCTTGGCCGGACCGGCAGCGAAGAACACGCAGTCACCCGGCACCGCGCCGACATGCTTTGCCAGACCCTCTCGCTCGGATTCGCTGAGATTCTTGGCGACCGGACCGCCGAGCGTGCCATCCTCCTGTACCAGCACATACGCCAGCCCCTTGGCGCCGCGCTGCTTGGCCCATTCCTGCCACGCGTCGAGCTGACGCCGCGGCTGACTCGCGCCTCCCGGCATCACGACCGCGCCCACATACTCCGCCTGGAAAACCCGGAACGGAGTCTCCTTGAAATATTCGGTGCATTCGGTGATCTCGACGCCGAAGCGCAGGTCCGGCTTATCGCTACCGAAGCGGCGCATCGCCTCCGCGTAGGTCATATGCGGAATCGGGAACGGGATCTCATGGCCGACCAGCTTCCACAGCGACTCCAGGATCTCCTCGGCGACCAGGATCACGTCCTCTTGGCGCACGAAGCTCATCTCGAGGTCGAGCTGGGTGAATTCGGGCTGGCGGTCGGCGCGGAAGTCCTCGTCGCGGTAGCAGCGCGCGATCTGGTAGTACCGCTCTATACCGGCGACCATCAGCAGCTGCTTGAACAGCTGCGGGCTCTGCGGCAGCGCATAGAAGTTGCCCGGCTGCAGGCGCGCGGGAACCAGGAAGTCGCGGGCGCCCTCGGGCGTGGACCGGGTCATCGTCGGGGTTTCGACTTCGACGAATTCATGCCGTGCCAGCACCGCGCGGGCGGCCGCGTTGACCTTCGAACGCAGCCGGATGGCCTTACCCGGCGCCTCGCGGCGCAGGTCGAGGTAGCGGTACTTGAGGCGAGCCTCGTCACCGGGCTGCTCGTCGAGTTGGAACGGCAGCGGCGCACTCTCGTTGAGCACCTCGAGTTCGGTGACGTTGACCTCGATGGAACCGGTCGGCAGCTCCGGGTTCTCGTTGCCGTCGGGCCGCTGCTCGACCACACCGGTCACCTGTACGCAGAATTCGGCACGCAACTTGTGCGCCTGAGCAGCGGGCTCACCCTCGCGGAACACCGCCTGCGCCACACCCGAGGCATCGCGCAGATCGATGAAGATCACGCCACCGTGGTCACGACGCCGGGCCACCCAGCCGGTGAGGGTGACGGTCTGACCGGCGTGCTCGCTTCGCAGCGAACCAGCCAAGTGGGTGCGCAGCACGGGATTCCTTTCGACGGATGTGACACCGGCAGGGCGATCCGGTGCGCTTGCCATCGTAGTGAGACACATATCCCGAGAGGAAACCGATATCACCGCGCCGCATGCGAAGCTGTAGACATCAGGTCGTCGGTCCGCAGATTTGGGCCGAAACCGGGCAATACCGCACACGTCCCACCAGGATGCGAGTCTTACGAGCGCCGTTCGCGGCCCGTCTCGCATCCGAGTGGCCGCAGCGCCGTAGGCGCGAGTCTCGGCCGCTCGGATGCGAGACAGCAGGGGCCGCGAATACGCGGCGCCGCGGGCGACGTAAATCCAACACAGAAAGCGAAGCAGATGACCTTCAACGAAGGCCTCCAGATCGACCCGGATCGGGCTTCTTCCGGCGGTGGACCCGGCATGGGCGGCAAACTCGCCCTCGGCGGCGGTGCCGGAGGTCTCATCCTGCTGGTAATCGGCCTGCTGCTCGGCGGAGACCCCGGTTCGCTGCTCGGACAATTGAATGGTAGCGAGAACAGCACCGTGCAGCCCGGCGTCGCGGGCACGCCCGCGCACTGCAAGACCGGTGCGGACGCCAATAGGTACGTCGACTGCCGGGTGGTGCTGACCGCGCAGAGCCTCGACGCGGTGTGGGCGGCACAACTGCCCCAGCAGACCGGCAAGAAGTATTCGAAGCCGAAACTGGTGCTGTTCTCCGGCGCGGTCTCGACCGGATGCGGCAATGCGACCAGTGCGGTCGGCCCGTTCTACTGCCCAGCCGACCGGACCGCCTACTTCGACACCGCCTTCTTCCAGGAACTGGTCGACCGCTTCGGTTCCAGCGGCGGTCCGCTCGCGCAGGAGTACGTGGTGGCCCATGAGGTCGGCCACCACATCCAGAATCTGCTCGGCGATATCGGTCGGGCCCAACAGGATCCGCGCGGCGCGGAATCCGGCGCGGTCCGCACCGAACTCCAGGCCGACTGCTACGCCGGCATCTGGGCCCACTTCGCCGATAAGCAGCCCGCCCCCGGCACCAATCAGCCCTTCCTGAAAACCCTGTCCGACAACGACATCCGTGACGCGCTCTCCGCCGCGTCCGCCGTCGGTGACGACCGAATCCAGCGCGCCGCTCAGGGCCGCGTCAACCCGGAGGCGTGGACCCACGGTTCCTCGGACCAACGCCAGAAATGGTTCCTCACCGGCTACAAGACCGGCCAGGTCCAAGCGTGCGACACATACTCGGCGTCGGACCTGAACAACCCGTCTGCCTTGCGCTGATCACTCAACGGATGCCGCTAGATGGTCTGCTACGGCGATGCGCTGTGCATGCGGTGCAGGTCGACCGAGGCTCAGCGACAGGAATTCGAGCGACACCTCGGCGCGCCGTGCGAGTCGGTGCCCGCGCGCTGAGATGATCGATGCCTCGGTAACCCGAGACCAATTGGACTGCGGCACAGCGTAGATAGGGATTTCATGCGGATAACGAAGTCGGCACTGCTGGTACTCGTCGTGGCACTCGCGGGTAGGTGGGGCGTCGCCTCGGCCGAACCTGCCGCCGACACACCACAACCGCCCGCCACGGCGCTGCTGACACTCACCACCATCCCCAGCGGTTGGTCCGAGCGCGTCGACCTGCGTCCGCTGCTGCAGATCTACCCTGACGGCCACGCGGTCGAACACCCCGACGCGGCATCCACCACCCGCGCCGCCGACACCCCACCCCAGCGGCTCACCGGCACCATCCCCAGCGACGTCCTCAATGCCGCACTGGCGGAAACGAAATCGCTCGCCGCGCTCGACCTCGGCATGCCCAGTGCCACCGACCAGGGCACCGAGATCATCGATCTCATGCAGACCCCGCCCGACCAAGATGTCCATCTGCTCATGTACGCCCCCGACGCGACCGAGAACCTCACGTCCGACCAACAAGCCAACCGCAAGCGGTTCACCGACCTCTACCGAAAACTGCTCGACGCCTTCACCCGAGACCACTGAACCGGGTCGACCTCGAAGGCCATTGCCGCTCACGTACTTCGGCAGCACCCAGACCCGCTCGCGCGAAGACGGTGAGCTCTCGGCCACGAAAGGCTGCGACGGTATGCAACCACGAGAAACTTTGTGCGTCTTTGATATTCACCGGGATCGAGGTAGTACAACGACGTATGTAGGGCCAGAACACCAGTGCCCCCACTCGAAACCGAGCAGGAGCACTGGAGATCTGCTGTCGACTAGAACTGGTCTTGTTCGTAGTCGGAGCTGACCAGTTCATCCGGGTGGGTCGCGCCGATGACGTCCGGGGTGGACTCACCGAGTGGTCCGGTGAGGTCGTCGTTGCCGGTGCGGCTGTGGTACGGGTCCACATTGCGCGAGTGTTCGTCGTCACTGCCGCCGCGTTGGCCGGTGGCACCTGGGCTGCCACCCATGAACGAGTTACCGGCGCTGCCCGCGCTGGTCGAGGTACCCGCGCCCAAGGATGTGCCCGACAGGCCCGAGACCCGGCTGATGGGCGATACGCTGCTGCCCGGAGTGCCGGTCACCTTCTGCGTCGACGGCGAGCCCGATGTGCTCGGCGAACCGGAATGGCTTCCGATACCGGTGATGCCCGAACTCCCCGACGTGGAGTGCCCGGTATTGAACGATGCCGACGTGGTGGACGTGCTCGGCGAACCGGAGGTGCTGGAACCGTCCAACAGACTGGCCGCATTGGTCGACGCATCCTGCGCGACCGACTGTGCCTGTTCCATGATCGGCTCGCCGATGTTCTGCATGACCGCCTGCGCGACCTCCTGCGGCGCGGGCAGACCGCTGGTCCCGAGCAGCTGATTCACCAGACCGGTCAGCTCGGCCGTCTTGCCGGCCAGGTCACCGCGGGTCGCATTGGCGACCGCGACGGCTGAGCCCAGATGTTCGGTGGCGGTCGCGATGAGCGCGGCCTGGCCGGGCGGTGTCAGCGCTACCGGCACGAGTGCGGTTGCCTGCGTGGCGAATTCGCTCGCTATGCCGAGCAATTGCGCATTACCCTGCTGCACCACCGCGGCAGCGCGCTGGGTGAGTTCGGAGATATCGATACCGCGCTGACTGGTGTCCTGGCCCCGGGCCTGCGCGGTGTTGCTCGCGGCCTGCGCCTCCCGGGAGGACTGGCCCTGCCACAGTTGCTCGACGGTCTGCAGGCCGCCTTTGCCGACCGATACCGCGGCCTCGATGATCTTGGATGACTGACTGAGGATCGCGGTCGGGTCGAAGGCTCCGATGACGCCGGTGCCGAAGCTGTTGAGCAGTTCGAGGATCGGCTGGAACAGCGTGTCGATGCCGGGAATTCCGGGAATCGACAGTCCCTGCATCAGCGCCGCGGCCGGATCGGACGGAATATTCGTGGCCGCCGCGGCCGCACCCTGGTTGCCCGACGCGCCGAGCGCGCTGCTCACGGCGCTCTGCGCCTGCTGGGCCGCGCTCTGCGCGGCCTGCACCACCGGAGCGGCCGCATGGCTGATCGCGGTCTGCGCATCGGTGAGTGCCTGCGACACATCCGGCGGCACCGCACCGGACAGAATCGAACTCGCGTCCGGCGTCGAATTGCCGTTGAGCCCCGGCATGCCCGTTGGCATGGTCCCCAGCTGCGGCGAATCCTCGGTGATCTTGCGGGCGAGCACGAATTCGGGCGGCTCGATCGGCGGCAGATCCGCGGGCAACTGCGGCAGCGACAGATCGCTCAATCCCCGCGACGCGTTCTGCAGTGCGTCCACGGCGGTGTTCTGGGTCGCGATCACTGCCTCTTCGATCGCCGCGCTCTGATCAGGTGCGATTACGCCGGTCGCGCCCGTATCCATCGGCCTCATACCCCACCCCCGACCTGGTTGGTGATCGCGCTCAGTACGCTCGCGTTGCCGGAGTCGGTGCTGTCGAAGGCGGCGGCCGCGGTGAACGCCGACTTCGAGAGCTTGTCATATTTGGCCGACAGGTCATTGATGTCCTTGGCCTGCAATACCTGCGCCGCGGCGAACGCCAAAAGATAATCGGCTCCGATCAGACCGAATACCGGCGTGAGCGCGACAACGTTCTGTATGGCATCGAAATCGGCCGCACCGGCGATCTCGCCAGCGACCCCCGCATTAGTCGCCGCGAATGCTCGGACCGCCTCGGTTTCCACCGACAGATCAGCCATCGAGTTGCACCCCCCAAATCGTCGTGAACTGCAGTTCAGTGTTCATAGCGTCGATCAATGTCTACTCCCTGCCCGACCGGCAGCTCGGCTGCGATCGGGCCCCTACGCAGCTGCGAGACCGTACCGGCGCCGCTGCGGTTGCGCTCAATATAGCCGACCCCACCGGCAAGTTTCGAGCCCAACGTGGCCGCCCAGCGGAACTGGAACATGTTGCAAATTAGAACAAGTTCTATATTCTCGATCACATGAAGGTCGCAGTGACCGGCGCAGCCGGCTACCTTGGCACGAATCTGCTCAGCCTGCTGGTCGAACGAGGACACGAGGTCACAGCAATCGATCGCGTCGTTCCGGAGCAGCGGACCGACCCGAACGTCACGTGGGTCTCCGGCAATGTGCTCGATCCGGCATCCATGCGGTCCGTGCTCGCCGGCGCGGAGATCGTCTACCACCTCGTCGCCGTGATCACCCTGGCCGACCAGCACGATCTCGCATGGAAGGTCAATACCGAGGGCGTGCGCGTCGTCGCCGAGGCGGCACTGGATCTGGGCGTGCGCCGCATGGTGCACGCGAGCTCCATCCACGCCTTCAACCAGTACACCTGCGGCGGCCGCATCGATGAGACCTCGGCGCGTTCGACCGATGCCAGCCTGCCCGTCTACGACCGCTCCAAATGGGCGGGCGAGATCGAACTGCGCAAGGTGATCGAGCAGGGTCTGGACGCGGTGATCTGCAATCCCACCGGCGTCTTCGGCCCCCTCGACTACGGCACCCCGCTGTCCAGGATCAATCGCACCCTCAAGGACGCGGCGCGCGGTCGGGTGCCCGCGATGATCGGCGGCGGCTTCGATCTGGTCGATGTCCGCGATGTCGCGAAGGGCCTGATCCTGGCCGGGGAACGGGGCAGGACCGGCGAGAACTACTTGCTCGGCGGTTCGATGATCTCGATGCTCGACCTGTGTCGCATCGCGGCGGCATGCGGCGGCAAGAAGGGACCGAAGTTCTCGATCTCCCCCAAGGTCGTCAACGGTTTGATTCCGGTCCTGGCACCGGTAGGCAAATTGCTCAAGACCGACATCGTGTCCAAGGCCGCACTCGGCGCGCTGGTCTCCGCACCGATCGTCGACCACGGCAAGGCAGCGCGCGAAATCGATTATCAGCCAAGGCCGATCGAGGCGACCGTACGCGATTTGGTGACCTTCTTCGCCGATCCGAAGCAGCTCATCGCGTCCGACGCCCGACAGATTGCTTGACATCACTTAGAACACATGTTCGACTGATGGGGTGCGGTGGCAAAGCCAAACCCTGGATGCCGACGACGGCGCCCTGCCCGGTCTCGACCGGGCGGGCTTCGTGCGCACCGTGCAGACCCCCGAATTCGAGGGCATCACGTTTCACGAGGTGCTGTGCAAGAGCGCGCTGAACAAGATGCCGGAGGCATCGAATCTGCCGTTCCATTGGACGATCAATCCGATGCGCGGCTGTTCACACGCCTGCCGTTATTGTTTCGCGCGCCCCACTCACGAGTATCTGGACCTGGACGCGGGCCGGGATTTCGATTCACAGATCGTGGTGAAGACCAATATCGCCGCGGTGCTGCGCAAGGAACTCGGCCGGCGGTCCTGGCATCACGAACCGGTCGCCCTCGGCACCAATACCGATCCGTATCAACGCGCCGAGGGCCGATATCGGTTGATGCCGGGCATCATTCGCGCGTTGACCGATTCCGGCACGCCGTTCTCCATTCTCACCAAGGGCACACTGCTGCGCAGGGACCTGCCGCTGCTCACGGCGGCGGCGCGGCAGGTCCGGGTGAGCATCGCGGTCTCCATCGCGATCCTGGATGCGGATCTACACCGCAGCCTGGAATCGGGCACTCCATCGCCCAAGGCGCGGTTGGAGATGGTGCGGGCGCTGACCGACGCCGGGTTCGAGGTGAACGTCATGGTCGCACCGGTGATCCCTTATCTCACCGACAGCCGCGCCCATCTGACCGCACTATTCGGTGCGATCGCCGAGGCCGGGGCGGCATCGGTGGTCGCATTCCCGATGCATCTGCGCGGCGCCACCCGAGGCTGGTTCCTGAGCTGGCTGGCCGAGGAACATCCCGCACTGGTGCGCCGCTATCGCCAGCTCTATGGCCGCGGCGCCTATGTGACACCGGAATATGCGGCCTGGCTACGCGAGCGGGTGCAGCCACTGCTCCAGCGACACGGCCTCACCCGCGAGCACACCCCGGAGCCGGAGACACAACTCTCGACGCCGCTGCCCAACGACACGCAGCTGGCACTGTTCGCGTAAAGCATTTCACAAGCAATTCCCGCACACGGCGGAGTAGGTTGGCCAATGGCACCTCCCATCGGACGAGGAAGTGAAGCAGGCATATGGTTTCGGACCAAAGTGATGTCGGCACAGCGAAATTGGAAAAGGTCGTAATTCGGTTCGCCGGGGACTCCGGTGACGGAATGCAGCTCACCGGTGATCGCTTCACGCACGAGGCGGCCGCATTCGGCAACGACCTCGCCACCCAGCCCAACTTCCCGGCCGAAATCCGGGCGCCACAGGGCACGCTGCCCGGCGTCTCGTCCTTCCAGATCCAGATCGCCGACTATGACATCTTGACCGCGGGCGACCAGCCCGACGTGCTGGTGGCAATGAATCCGGCCGCGCTGAAGTCCAATCTCGAGGATCTGCCGCGCGGCGCCACCCTCATCGTGAACACCGACGAGTTCACCAAACGCAATCTCGGCAAGGTCGGCTACACCATCGATCCGCTCGACGACGACACGCTGAGCGATTTCGTGGTCCACCGCGTGCCGATGACCTCACTCACCCTCGGCGCGACCGAGCCGACCGGGGTCGGTAAGAAGGACGCTCAGCGGGCGAAGAATATGTTCGCACTCGGCCTGCTGTCCTGGATGTACGGACGTCCGATCGGCGGCACCGAACGCTTTCTGCGGGAGAAGTTCGCCGCGAAACCCGATATCGCCGAGGCGAATCTACTCGCCTTCCGCGCGGGCTGGAACTACGGCGAGACCACCGAAAGCTTCGCAACCACCTTCGAAGTGGCCCCGGCCAAGCTGCCGCCGGGAACCTATCGCCAGATCACCGGCAATACCGCGCTCGCCTATGGCCTCGTTACCGCAGGACAATTGTCCGGGTTGCCGGTCTTTCTCGGCACCTATCCGATTACACCCGCCTCCGACATCCTGCACGAGCTCAGCAAGCACAAGAACTTCGGCGTCACCACCTTCCAAGCCGAGGACGAGATCGCGGGCATCGGCGCAGCCCTCGGCGCTTCGCTCGGCGGCGCGCTCGGCGTCACGAGTACCTCTGGCCCAGGACTGGCACTCAAGAGCGAAACCATCGGACTAGCGGTGATGACGGAACTGCCGCTGGTGATCGTCGACGTGCAGCGCGGCGGCCCATCCACCGGACTGCCGACCAAGACCGAACAGGCCGATCTGCTGCAGGCGCTCTACGGCCGCAACGGGGAGTCACCGGTCGCCGTACTCGCGCCGCGCTCCCCCGCCGACTGTTTCGCCACCGCGGTGGAGGCGGCGCGCATCGCCCTCACCTATCGCACGCCGGTGCTGTTGCTCTCCGACGGCTCGATCGCCAACGGCTCTGAGCCATGGTCGATTCCGCGGGTTACCGAACTGGAGCCGATCGATCCGCGCTTCGAATCCGAAGCCGAAGAAGGCACGCCGTTCCAGCCGTACTCCCGTGACCCCGACACTCTCGCCAGGCCCCTCGCGGTGCCGGGCACCGCCGGTCGCGCACATCGGATCGGCGGACTGGAGAAGGCCGACGGCAGCGGCAATATCTCCTATGAGCCCGGCAATCACGAACTCATGGTTCGCCTGCGGCAGGCCAAGATCGATGGCATCACCGTCCCCGATCTCGAGGTCGATGATCCGGATGGGCGGGCCGACCTGCTGCTGATCGGCTGGGGCAGTTCCTTCGGCCCGATCGGTGAGGCGTGTCGGCGCGCCCGCCGACGTGGTGTCCCGGTCGCGCAGGCGCATCTGCGATATCTGAATCCATTGCCCGCCAACCTCGGTGCCGTACTGCGCAGCTATTCGACGGTGGTCGCGCCGGAAATGAACGGCGGTCAGCTGGCCATGCTGCTGCGGGCGAAGTATCTGGTGGATGTGCGACCGTGGACGAAGATCGCGGGAACGGCATTCTCCGCGCAGGAACTCGTCGGTGTCATCGATGCGGCACTGGACGGCTCGATCGAGGATATGGAACACGATAAGGCGTTCGCGGCACGAGCGCGGGCCACGTACTCGACTGGGGGCAACTGATGACCATCGTCGAAACCTCGCTCGTCGGAACCGATCTGGGTCTCACCGGACTCTCCGGTGTGCCATCCGCGGACGGCCCGCAGAAGGTCAAGGACTTCACCTCCGACCAGGAGGTGCGCTGGTGCCCGGGCTGCGGCGACTACGTGATCCTGGCGACCGTGCGCGGCTTCCTCGCCGAACTCGGATTGCGCAGGGAGAATCTGATGTTCGTCTCCGGGATCGGCTGCTCGAGCCGGTTCCCGTACTACCTCGAGGCCTACGGCATCCACTCCATTCACGGCCGCGCGCCCGCCATCGCGACCGGACTTGCGGTGACCCGGCCGGATCTGTCGGTGTGGGTGGTGACCGGTGACGGTGACGCGCTGTCGATCGGCGGCAATCACCTGATCCATGCCCTGCGCCGCAATGTGAATATGACGATCCTGTTGTTCAACAATCGGATCTACGGACTTACCAAGGGGCAGTACTCCCCCACCTCGGAAGAGGGCAAGATCACCAAGTCCACGCCGATGGGCTCGGTCGACCACCCCTTCAACACGCTCTCGGTCGCGCTCGGCGCGGAAGCCAGCTTCGCCGCGCGCGCATTGGATTCCGATCGCGCGGGTCTCACCGAGGTGCTGCGCGCGGCGGCCGAACATCGCGGGACCTCGTTCGTGGAGATTTTGCAGGACTGCCCGATCTTCAACGACGGTTCCTTCGATGTGCTGCGCAAGGGCGATGCCGAGTCCCGCCTTATCCCACTGCACCACGGTCAGCCGATCCGTTTCGGCGTCGATGGCGAATTCGCCGTGGTGCGTGCCGGATTCGGGCTCGCGGTGGTGCGCGCCGACGAGGTCGGCGAATCCGACATCATCGTGCACGACGCCTACACCGACAATCCCGAGTACGCCTACGCGCTCTCGCGCCTGTCCGACCAGGACCTCGGCCACGTGGTCACCGGCATTTTCCGCAATGTCACCCGTCCCACCTATGACGATGCGGTGCGCAACCAGACCACCATGGCGCGGGAACGCAAACCGGTAGATGATGATTCGCTGCAATCCCTGCTCAACGGCTCGGAAACCTGGACTATCAGCTAGGCAGACCAAGGCGATCGGCGAGCGTGCCGAGGATGCGATGTAGGTCGGCACGCTCGACGGCGGTGAGGTCCCCGGTGGTCTCGGCGTCGATCGCCTCCGCGGCGTCGAGGCATTTGCGCAGCAGTACGCGCCCGTGAGAGGTCAGGCTCAGGTTCTGACGGCGACGATCCGCCGGATCCCGTAATCGTTCGATGGCCCCGAGGGACTCGAGGTGGTCGGCCAGCGCGACTACCAGACTCGGCGCGACGCGCAGTATCTGTGCCATCTCCATCTGCGATGTCGGCCCACTGGCCGCCAACACATTCAGCATCCCGGCATGCTTCGGCTTGAGCCCGAGACTCGACACATCGGCGCTGAAGCGGTCGGTCAGGAACGCACCCAGCAGTCCGAGCCGGAAGGTGACGGTCTCCGGCAGCTTTTCCGCCTTGACGTTCTTCATAGCCAGCATAATACTACCCCTAAACCATTCAGATACTGAACGATTCAGGGAGTGAAAGATGCAGGCCCAGAAGCTCAACAGCACCGCCATCATTGTCAATGCGATCGGCGCGGGTGCCGCCGTGGCATTCAGCATCGCGGCTCTTGTCGATCCGACCCTCGCGATATCCGGCAGCGCGGACTCGCCCGGTATGGATCTGTATGCCCAGGCCTATGCGGCCCGCGCGATACCGCTGGGTGCCGCGCTGCTGTTCAGCCTGGCCAGCCGCCGCAAGCGCGCTCTCCTACCGCTGTTGACCGTGTCGGGCGCGGTACAGCTCGGCGACGTCGCCATCGGCGCCGCGCAAGGAATTCCGGGCATGATGGTCGGCGGCAGCGTGCTCGCGCTCATTCATCTCGCCACCGCGGGTCGGTTGGCCCTCGACAGAAGTCGCTCCGCCACAGTCGCGGCCTGAGCCACGACTTCGGGCGTGAGTCAGACGTGCTTGGCGAAGCCGAGGTCGACCACGGCGTCGCGTTCCTGTTCGAGTTCGGCGACGCTGGCGTCGATGCGGGCGCGGGAGAATTCGTCGAGCTTCAGGCCCTGCACGATCGAGTATTCGCCGGCCGCGCAGGTGACGGGGAACGAGGTGATGAGGCCTTCGGGAATGCCGTAGGACCCGTCAGAGGGGACAGCCATGGAGGTCCAGTCGTCGGCGTGGGTGCCGAGGGACCAATCGTGAATGTGGTCGATGGTGGCGCTGGCCGCGCTGGCGGCCGAGGAGGCACCGCGGGCCTGGATGATGGCGGTGCCACGCTGTTGGACGGTGGGGATGAACTCCTCGCGCACCCAGGTCTGATCGACGAGGTCCGGGGCGGGACGGCCCGCGATGGTGGCGTGGGAGATATCCGGATATTGGGTCGCGGAGTGGTTGCCCCAGATGGCGACGCGGGTGATACCGGCGGCGGGCGCACCGGTCTTCTTGGCCAGCTGCGCGATGGCGCGGTTGTGGTCGAGTCGAGTCATCGCGCTGAAACGCTCGGCTGGGACGTCCGGGGCATTGCTCATGGCGATGAAGGCGTTGGTATTGGCCGGATTTCCGACCACCAGCACCTTGACGTCGTCGGCGGCGCTGGCGTTGATCGCCTGGCCCTGTTCGGTGAAGATCGGACCGTTGGCGGCCAGCAGGTCCGAGCGCTCCATCCCCGCCGTGCGCGGCCGGGCACCAACCAGCAGCGCGACATTCGCGCCCGCGAACCCGACCCACGGATCGTCACTGATATCGATCGACTCGAGCAGCGGGAACGCACCGTCCTCGAGCTCCATCGCCACCCCCTCCAGCGATGCCACCGCAGCCGGAATCTCCAGCAACCGCAGCCGTACCGGCGTCTCGGACCCCAGCAGCGCCCCGGACGCGATCCGGAACAGCAGACCGTAGGCGATCTGCCCCGCACCTCCGGTCACGGCGACGGTCACGGGCGCGGTCCGAGCAGCGGTGCTCACGAGAAACTCCTTGCGATAGACGGACACTCGATCCCACCCTAACGACTCTCACGGCCCCCGAACCGCAGTGGTGAGCTACGCGACAATCACCTCGCCGTACCCATCCAACCACCCCAGCTAACGACAAGCTTCCCGTCGGCACCGCGGCCCCGACGGACCGACCATCCCCACCCGAGATGCCCTGACCGTTGGGCGCCGAGCCGCCACATCGAAGTCCGTACCGAGATTCGCGCATCCACAACGGGTACGATCCCGACAGCGGGTGCGAATTTTCAGCGCAGCACGCAACCGCGCATCGCATGCGATCTCACATCGCACACCGATTCACGTGTCACCCAACGCGTCTCGCGCATCAGCACAACCCCGCGACTTCCTGATCGGTCAGGACGATGGGCGAAATGTAGTCCTTCGCCCGGGCCAGCCGAACCGCGCGGTACAAAGGTCGCTCCTCCAGTCCGGCGTCTCGGGCCTCGGCGCGCAGTTGATGGACGAGCATGGTCGAAACCGCCACGGCCGCGGCGAGTTCGCTCGCGGCCAGTGCGTCGGCCAGTTCGCGAAGACCGAGCAGGTGCAGTTCGCGGCCGCTGCCCGCGTCGGTATACATCGCGAGCGGGACGACCTGAGAATCCGCTCCCGCGGTAACCCGCAGGACGATGCGGCTCAAACGGGCCGGAAAAACGAGGACTTCGACACCGCTTGCGGCCGCGATATCGACCCGACGCTCGCCGATCACCCGGCGCGCGTGAATGGTGGTCCCGGCCAACCACATCCGTCGCCGACGCAGCGCCATGGCATAGGCCACGGTGGGCGCACCGACGACCAGCCCGATCGCGATCGCGATCGACCAGGGCACCAGCAGCGCCGCGAGCAACGCCGCACCGACACCCACCCCCACTGCGGCTAGGGCGAGTCGCCGCAGCATGGGGGCGTAGGTTTCCGGCGCGACGAGATCGAGTCCGACAGCCGGAACCGGTTGGGCTGCACCGGGATTCGTGGGTTCTACAGGCACGGCTGCCCATTCGTCGTGGTGCGGGTGTACCCCGGCACCGTACTACTCGCCCGTGCGCAACGCGGCGGCGACGGCGGTCACCGTCTCGTCCAGTGGGATCTGACGCTGGTCACCGGTGGCCATATCCTTCAGACCGATGGTGTTCTCGGCCAGGTCACGGTCACCGAGGACCAGGGTGAATCTGGCACCGGACTTATCGGCGGCCTTCAGCGACCCCTTGACGCTGCGGCCGCCGTAGCCCAGATCGACCCGAATGCCCGCGGCCCGCAGCTGTGCCACGAGCACGACCAACCGCTGCTTGGCCGCATCGCCGAGCGATACGCCGTAGACCTCGCACCGCGCCCGATCGCCCGCCGATTTGCCCTCGGCCTGCAGCGCCAGCATGGTGCGGTCCACACCGAGGCCGAAGCCGATGCCGGACAAAGGTTGTCCGCCCAGTTCGGCCATCAACCCGTCGTAGCGGCCGCCGCCGCCGATACCGGACTGCGCCCCGAGCCCGTCGTGGACGAATTCGAAGGTCGTCTTCGTGTAGTAGTCCAGGCCGCGCACCATCCGCGGATTCACCACATAGGGCACGCCGAGTGCGTCCAGATAGCCGAGCACCTGCTCGAAGTGCGTTTTCGCCGACTCCGACAGGTGATCGATCATCAACGGTGCATTCGCGGTCATCTCGCGGACCTCGGGCCGTTTATCGTCGAGCACCCGCAGCGGATTCAACTGTGCCCGCCGCTTGGTCTCCTCATCCAGCGGCAATCCGAAAAGGAACTCCTGCAACAGCTCTCGATACTGCGGACGACAGGTATCGTCACCGAGCGAGGTGATCTCCAGCCGGAAACCATCGAGCCCGAGTCCGCGATATCCGGCATCGGCGATCGCGATCACCTCGGCATCCAGCGCCGGATCATCGATGCCGATCGCCTCGACGCCGACCTGCTGCAGTTGCCGGTACCGACCGGCTTGCGGGCGCTCATAGCGGAAGAACGGACCCGAGTACACGAGCTTCACCGGCAGCTGGCCCCGGTCGAGTCCGTGTTCGATGACCGCGCGCATGACGCCCGCGGTACCCTCCGGCCGCAGAGTGACACTACGATCGCCGCGGTCGGCGAAGGTGTACATCTCCTTGGTCACCACATCGGTGGATTCACCGACGCCGCGGGCGAACAACGCGGTGTCCTCGAAGATCGGCAGCTCAACATGCCCGTACCCGGCGAGTCGGGCGGCGCGGATCAAACCGTCGCGCACCGCGACGAACTCGGCCGAACCGGGTGGCACGTAATCCGGAACCCCCTTCGGGGCGGAGAAGCTGCTGGTCTTGGTCACGATGGTCCAGTTTCCACCACCACGGCCCGTCAAGTCCAACCGGTTTGCCGCCACGGGTTTGTACAGCGTCACGACTGGTCGAAATGGCCTGCTGAGCAGTCTCAGGAATAGATGGCACAATCCTGTGCCGTACGTAACGGATACGGGAGGAACGTGGGAGTGCCGAGCAACGAACAGCGACGGGCAGCGGCGAAACGCAAGCTGGAACGCCAGCTGGCCAACCGGGCCGATCGGGCGCGCAAGCGCAAGCGACTCACGATCGCCGGATCGGCGCTCGGCGTGGTGGTCGTGGCGGCGGCCGCCGTGGGCGTCTACTTCCTGACCAAGAGTGACGACAAGCCCGCGGCCATCAGCTGCGACTACCGAGACAGTCAGAAACCCGCCGATAAGCCGGTGAACAAGCCGCGTACCAGCGGCATCGAGAACACCGGCGACAACGCGAGTCTCAGCGTCAGCATGGAGACCACCCAGGGCCCCATCGGCATGACCCTGGACAATGCCAAGGCGCCGTGCACCGTGAACAGCTTCGCCAGCCTGGCCGGTCAGGGCTACTTCGACAACACCATCTGCCACCGCATGACCGCGGACGAGGGCCTGAAGGTGCTGCAGTGCGGTGACCCGACCGGCACCGGCACGGGTGGTCCTGGCTACCAGTTCGACAACGAGTACCCGACCAATCGCTACAACCCCGCCGACCCCGCATTGCAGCAGCCGATGGATTACCAGCGCGGCACGCTCGCCATGGCCAATGCGGGACCGGATCAGGTCACCGGCGGCGGCACCAACGGTAGTCAGTTCTTCATCGTGTACGGCGATTCCAAACTGCCGCCGAATTACACCATCTTCGGCACCGTCGATCCCGACAGCATGGGCACGCTGGACAAGATCGCCGCCGGCGGTCAGGACAATTCCAACGGCCAGGGCGACGGCAAGCCCAATCTCCCGGTGACCATCCAGTCGGTCCGCATCGACTGAGCGACACACCCGATCCGTCGCTGCATTCGGCCCGCTGCGCACCATGAGCAGCGGGCCCGAACCCTCTTGGCGATAAGCCAGGGTAGGCGACCCTAATCGTTCGGTAAGGTTGCGCTAACACCGGAGATCCTCCGAAGCTTTCCCCTACCCGCCGGAATTGTGCGACATATGCTGTTTAGCGGCACGCCTACACGGTTGGTGCCGAGCTTTCTCGGGTAATCTCGAATGAAGGAGAACGCGTAGCGTAGTCATCCCTGACCGGACGATCCCCACCGGGAATGCCGCGCAACGAGTCCTCCGGGTGTCCACGTTTGCAGGTGGGGCACCGCCGTGGCGGACTACAGTTCGACGTGGCGGCGTCCGTGACGAAGCACCACAACAACCATAGTGATCACTGCAGCATCGGGGAGCAGCCATGTCCGAGGAACTGGACGACATCGGCCGGGAAACCGCGGCCATGATGAGGACAATGTTGCAGCTAGCGACCCTTGTCGCACTGCGGACCCGCGAGCGTGGTCAGAAAGAAGCCGAAGCCCGCGTCAAGATCACCGAGGCCCGCATCAAGGAAGCCCGGGAACTTCAGATCCGTGAGGCTCGTGACGCCAAGGCGAAAGATCCACGCAATCTGGAACTGGCCCGCATGGTCGAGAAATCCGTTCCGGCCAAAGGTATCTCGTTGGAGAAGGATCGGTTCTCGGCACAGGCCGAAGCGAGCCGGATGGCCGCGACAGCGTCGGCTCAGTCCAAACCGCTCGTCCGCTACGACTCCCAGGAACGTCGGCAGGCGATCGCGGCACATCTCGCCCGGATCGGTATCGCACCGGAACTGGCGGCGGTGCGGATGCTCATCGAGGTAGGACAGGGGCAACCGCCCGAAGAAGCGGTACGCATTCGCGACGAAGCCGCCCGCGCGGCTGCGGCCCGAGGCCGGGAACAGGACGCACGCGGTTTGGAACGCGTCCGACAGTAGCCCGAGACCCGAAACCGAAAACGCCCGCTGAAATCAGCGGGCGTTTCGGTGTTTTGAGCTCCTCAGATGCGAAAGTCGCCGACGGTCGGGTCGCCGAAGAGTCCCTGGGCCGGGGACTTCAGCGGCAGTGGGCTGAGCATATCCTTGTGACCGTTACGGACACTGCAGTACTTGAACGGTCCACGGGGATCGAAGAGTTTGGTCATATGCGGATCGGCATGGTCGAGGAACCAGACGCTCAATCCAGTGCTCGGCTCGAGTCGGTAATGCTCCCATGCGCGCCAGAGCGCATCCAGTCGCGCGACAGCCTCGGCATGCTTCCACCACTCCGGGCACCACACCGTTTCACTGATGTCGGTGACCTGACGCCGGTACACCAGGCTGAGATAGTTCTCGACGAACTCCACCACATTGGTGTAGATCATGGGCTGTTCCTGCTGTTCGGTCACAGCCGCACCTCGCTGGCGCTCGGTTCCGCTGCGACCGATGGTGCTGTGCTCATGGTTCGCTCGCTACGCTCGCTCACAGTGGCCGGACCTCCTCGATTTGACCGTATTCGGGTGGCGGAGCAGCCTTGGTCAGGTTGGGCGAGCCGAACAGGTCGGCGATCTCGGTCTTACGGCCCGGAAGATGGTGCGAGATCGACTTCTTCACGTCATCAGCGTAGTCGCCCTCCCACCAGGGCACGGTACGCACGAGCACCGCGGGCTGGCCGGAGGTGAACACGATCGCGCGGCCCTGCGGCAGAGTCGCCAGCGCGTTCACGGTGAACGTCTTGGATGAGCCGAGTGAGCGCGAATAGCTCTTGCCGCCTTTGGATTCCGAGACCGAGGACGAGATCGAGTCGTATTCGCCGATCGCCTCGGAACGGTCGCGCAGGAAGTTCATATCGTCCACGCCGGGACCGAGCACCTTGATATTGGCCGCCGACCACAACGCCAGCATGCCGTCATCACCCCAGCAGCGCGCACCCTGGGCCCAGGACTGCAGCACCGTCATCACCACGATGCCGCGTGAGCCGAAGTGACTGTACTGCTTGGGCAAATCCTTCCACCGCACCACATTCGCCGCCTCGTCCAGCACCGCGAGCATCGGGATCGGCAGCCGACCGCCGGGCGAATGCGTGGCCTTGCGCATGGCCACATCGACAACCGCCTCGGTGAGCGCACTGACCAGCGGCGCCGCCGAACCGCGGCCCTCGAGCGAGAGGCTGTACAGCGTGCCGTTGTTCTCGATGAATTCGAGCTCATCGAACTGCAAGCGATTGTCGCCCGGCAGGATCCACGGGTGCACATTGGACAGCTGCAAGCAGCGGATCATCTTCTTCGCGGTGCCGAAAATACCGCTCTTGGTGCGCGGGTCGGCGTTGTACTGCATCGCCAGGCCCGATGCCGTGTAGTGCTTACTCGAATTGCGCAGCAGTTCGATGGGTTCGGAGTCGTTGGGATTGGTCACCCAGTCCCAGACCTGAACGATCGGGCGACCACCGAGCGCGGCCGCCAGAAACAGCCCGGCGAGCAGATCCTCGGCCTCCGGGTCGAAGAACACATCACCCTTGGCGTCGGAACCGCTGTCGGCATCGGCGAAGTGTCCGGCCAGCCGCGCGGCCCGCATCTCCGCACCGTCGTGATGTGCGTCGACCCAGGCGAGTGGATCCCAGAACCAGGTCGGCTCCTCCCCCGCGACACCCTGCGGATCGAAGACGAAGGTGCGACTTCCCTTGGCTTCGCGCACATCTCGGGTCGCATCGACCACGTCGCGCTTATTCGAGGTGGACAGCACCGGCCCGATCGCGGTCAGGATCGCCGGGATCACCCGCGAGGTCGATTTGCCCTGGCGGGGCCCCCAGATGTCCAGGTGCAGATCCTCATAGGAGCCGTAGAGCATCACACCATCGGCGACACCGACGCCGATCGGCACGCCCGGGCTATCGTTGTAGCCCAGCCGCACGCCGAGCATTTCGGCCTTCGCCCGCACGCCCGCCTCGGTAAGGGATTTGATGGCACTGCCGCTGCCCATCACATCGGCCTTGTCGTCTACGGCGAGCCGCCCGACCGACCGGCGTGCGGCGAGCCGTTTGCGTACCACCACATAGGCCAGGATCGCCGCGATCACGAGCAGCACGATCACCGTGGAAGCGCGCGGCCAGTGCAATTTGCCCTTGACCAGATCGGCGACGATCGCGATCGGGTTGATCGGAATGTCCTGCGGGGCGACAGCCATCGCGTTGCCGAGATGCAGGGCGATCCACAGGGTTCCGAGAGTCGCGAAACCGGCGTAGATCATGTAGAGGGTGAGATCGGGTCCGACCACGGCCGGATCCTGCACCTTCTTCTTTTTCGCCATGTCTGCCTCCTGTTAGGCCCTAGCTATGTGGTTGTCGCCGGTGCGGGTTCAGCGGAAGGCGTCGAGCCGCCAACCTTCCGATGTGCGCACCACGGTCGCGATAACCGTCGCGGGCGCCAGGGATTCCTTGCGCCCGTTCGGGTAGACGACCGTTTGCTCGATCCCGATCTTGAACTGTTGCACGTTCGGATCGGCGCTCGCTGGCGGGCGCTCCCCCGATGCGAACGTAAAGGCCTCGATATGTGCCTGTGCCTTGGCCCAGTCCGCCCACTGCAGCGTCGCTTTCGGTGTCTCGACACTGGTCGGCGTGCTGTCCAGCATGCGGATCAGACTGGGGCCCAGCCATTTCCGCGCGCGCGACAGCGACGCGCCCTGGGCCTCGGTGGCGGGCTGCCAGGAGTAGATCTCCTTCAGCGCGGCCACCGCGACGCCGTCGGGCGTCACCGGATCGGGTGCGGGCACCTCCTCCAGCAACCGGGTCGTTGACGTGGGTGGCTGCGGCGCACCGGAACCCGACTCCCGATCCGAGCTGGCGCACCCCGCACCCGACATCGCGACGCTCACCACCAGCATCACCACCAGTTTCGCGCGTGCAGTGTTCGATATGCGGCGTTCGCGGGCCCCTTCGTGGTCACGCTCCGCTACCG
The DNA here is from genome assembly GCF_044457245.1 of Nocardia sp. NPDC050630. NCBI lineage: Bacteria > Bacillati > Actinomycetota > Actinomycetes > Mycobacteriales > Nocardiaceae > Nocardia > Nocardia sp. NPDC050630. The sequence continues at coordinate 685,081 of NZ_JBITGN010000001.1, read as the reverse complement.
CCTCCGGGTCCGTCGCTCGCGCCGCCGTGTTATTCAAGGCTAGCCGTCGGGACCGACACTTGCGCGGTCCGATCGCCGCTTGTGCTTCGGCGTGTTCGCCCGCTGCGGTATCGGTTGTCCTCACAGCACCCTCCTTCCGCGGCCGTCACCCGGCACCGCGACCTGGGTCACGCCACTGGAATGCCCGTATGCGGCGGGCACGGATTGGATCATTCTGCCGTTGCCGGAATAGATTCCGACCTGGGCGGGTCCCCGCGGGCCGAATGAGCTGAACACCAGATCACCCGGTTGCAGCTTGCTCAGCGGGACTTCGACACCCGCCTCCCACTGCTGTTCGGCTGTTCGCGGCAATGTCACCGCCCCCGACGACGCCGCGAACACCGCCGCCGAAGTGAGGCCGGGACCGTCCATACCGCCGCCGCTCGGGCCCTGTGGACCGCCGCCGCCCCACACGTACGGCGTGCCGAGCCATTGCTGGGCCGCCTGGAGGACCTGGACCCCACCCGCACCCTCCTGCGGGGTGAAGCGGCCATTGGAGCCCTGGGCGCGGTATTGCGGTTCCATCGCAAGGATATTCGCGACGTAGGGCTGGGTCTCGGCGTAGTGCGCGGCCACCTGGTTCGGCATACCGCCAGAGGCGAGCACAGCGCCCTCACCGGCGTTGTAGGCGGCCAGAGTCAGCGCGACGACGTCGCCCTGCACGCGGCCCTGGGACTCCCACGCCATGATCTTGTGCGCGATCGCGCACATATAGCGGCCCTGACCGATGATCGCGTCGCCGTCATCCCATACGCTCGCGACACCGTTGCCGTCGGCATCGATGACATAGGGCTGACCGTCATCGGGATCGATACTTGCCGCGGTGCCGGGTAGGAACTGGGCAAGCCCCTGCGCGCCAGCGGGTGAGGCGGCGCCGCGTCGGAATCCGGACTCCTGCCTGCCCTGTGCGGCCAGCAGCGACGGGGTGATCTGCGGGCAGATGGAACCTGCACGGCGATACCAGATTTCGAGTTCCTGCGGCACCTTGCCCGCGGCCAGCGCACCGCCCGCGGTGCCGAAGCCGCGATTGCAGCGCGGATCGGACGAAAAGGCCTGCGCACCACCCACATCCGGAGTCGGCGCGCCATCGAGCCAGGGCAGCGGGTCGATTTGCCGACCGCCGGTGAAGCGTCCGCCGGGCACGATCTCGAAATGCAGGTGCGGGCCGCTCGATTCGCCGGCCGAGCCGACCTGCGCGATGGGCTGACCGGCCGCGACGGTATCGCCGACGTGCACATGCACGCCGCTGTCCCACATATGACCGTAAACGGCCGAGTACGCACGGCCGTTCGTGTCGACGGAATCGACGACGATCCAATTGCCGAAACCCGAAGCGGGACCGGCCGCTACTACACGTCCGTCGGAGACCGAGTAGATGGTGGTGCCGTCGGTCGCTGCGAAGTCGACGCCCTTATGGGCGCCGCCGCGCGCGCCGAATACATCCGACACGGTGAATGTGCCTGCGGCCAGCGGCAGCGTGCGGCGGATCGGGCCGACGCCCGCGGCCAGCGACGGTGCACCGGTGGCGGCCGAATGAGCTTGGGTGGCAGTTGGATTGCCGGTCGTACGCGTGGCAGTGGGCGTGCCGGCCACCCGCGAATTACCCGGCGCGGATCCGCCGAGCGGCGCCAGCACACTCGACGATACAAGCACCGAGGTGCCCTCGCAGGCGTCGTCCACAGCGGGCATCACGATAACGACCACCAGTGTGATCAGCGCGAGTACGCTCCCCAGCGCTACATACAGGAGGGTCCGCCCGTTCACCGAATCCCCGGCAGCGCCGAACGACCGCGGACCGAAGCGAGCACGTTCACGTTTGCCGCCGAGATTCGTTGAGCGTATCGGCCAGGGTGCGGTTCATCTCCGCGGCGGCGGCCAATTGTTGTTGTAGCAGTGCGACTTTGCGGCGCAGCGCCGTCGCGTCCAGCCGCTCCAGACTCGGTCCCTCGGCGGCACGCACCCAGTTGCGCACCGAGTTGGTATGCACGCCGATCTGCTCGGCGACCACTCGGCAGGCCTCCGATTCGCTGCTCAGTTTGCCGGTAAGTGCGATCACCTGCTCGACCGCGGCCTTGCGCACCTCCGGCGATACTCTCCGATAGGACCGGTGCGGCATCATGCGCCCCACCTCCCGCAGCCATCCGCCGTTCTCGAAAGCTGTGTTGTTTTCAGCGACCCGCACACAGTCGCAAGCGGCGCGAGCCCCCTCATGCGGCACTCCCACTGGGTGAATCGCCACCGCGCGAGGTCGACTCGGTGAACTCCGAGAAGCGCTGGTTGGTCTCGTGGATCCCACTCTCCTTCTCGGACACGGTGAATTCCATATGGAACGGGATGCCGGGACGACGATCCTCACCGATCTTCAGCAGGAATTTGCCGGTACCCGGCGGTGAGGGGCGCAGCTGACCGGGTTTGAGCGCCTCGCCGGTCAGCGCTTGCGGTGCGGACCATCCGGTCACCATCTCCTCCTCGGCGGATGTGAACGGAACCACGCTGTCCAGGCGTTTGATCTCCTCGCCGGGCAGCGCGCCGAATATCTTGGCGCGCGCGCGTTCGAGGAAGCCGAGCGCCTTGGCGATGGCGGCTTCCGATCCCAGTGCTTGCAGGTCCTTGATGGTGTGGCTGATCATGATCAGCGCGGTCGCGATGGTGCGCTGCAGACGGGTCAGCTCATCGACCCGGTCGACCATGAAGTCGCCGAGACCTAGCACCTGCCACAGCTCGTCCATTACCACCTGGAAATAGCGCTGCGGACCGAGTTTCGCATCCGCGAGCACATGCGCGGCCTCCACCGAGGCGAATCCGTCGGCCCAGCAGGCCAGCATCACCGCGGCCTTGAGCTTCTTATCGCCGGTGGGGATATGGGATACGTCGATACAGACCGCGACCGCGCTGGTATCGATCGGAACGGTGGTCTGCCCATTGAAAATCGCGCCGAACGGGCCCTGGGTCAACGCGCGCAGCGAGCGGCGCAGACCCTTGATGGCGACCTGGTATTCGTTCGGATCGTCCGCACCCGCATCGAGCTGCAATTCGTCACCTCCGGCGACGATTACCTCGAGTAGGTTCTCCATGATGGGCGGTTGGTCGGGCGTGTAGCCGCTGCCCGGTCGGTAGAGGATACGCAGCGCGGTGGCGATCAGCGTCTCCTCGTAGTCGCGCACCCGTGCGCCACGCACGAGTTCGACCAGACCGGCGATGAGCGTAACCTGGCGGGCGCGCAGATCCTGCAGCACCTGAAGTTGCAGTGCCGGAAACTCATCCAGCATCGGCACGACCGAACCGAGCACACCGGCGGCGAGCGGGTTGAGCTTGCCGTGGCCGTAACCGAGGTCGATCACCTGGCCGCCGACCAGTTCGACCAACTTGCGGTAGTCCGGTTTCACATCGGCCAGGATCAGCGGAGTGATGCCCTGTGCGATTCCGCCGAGCACAATCCGGCGCACCAGCGAGGACTTACCGAAACCGTTGAGTCCCAGGACGAAAAGGCTGGGCGCGGTGATGAAGCTGCCGCGCAGGAACCAGTTCATCGGGTCGAAGCAGACCGGTGCGCCGGTATGCAGATGCGAACCGAGCGGCGTGCCGATCAATGGCGCGCCCGCACCGACCGACCACGGCCACAGACCGGCCACCTGGGCGGTGGTGGCCCGGTATTCGACCGGGCGGCCCACGACATTCATTCGCCCGCCGCCGGGACCCATATAGCCGCGATCGGTGAGTTGGGCTGTGCTGCGATCGAATCCGTCCTCGAAGACCTGTTCGGCGCGGGCAGCGTAATTGCGCCGGCGAATATCGTCGGTGCGGATGCGGAAGGTGGCGAAGGCCGCCCGCAGGCCGGTGCCCTCTCGGCTGATCTGCTCGAGTTTGGCCCTGGTCGCATCGTCGAGCAGTGGCGGACCGGACTGTTTGCGCTTGTCCGATCTGGCCTTCGCGCGTCGCGCGGCCTTGTCCATCTGCGGGGTGCCCATGGCGCGGTCGGCGGTGTAGTCGATCTTGGCCGCGCGCTGTGCCTCGCGACTCGTCCGCGAGCCATTGCGTTCCGGTCGTGTCACGCGTTCCCCCCGTACCGATCGTTGCGGTGCGCCATCGCGCGGGCGAGCGGTCCTGGCACCGTCGAGACGGCCACGCTCGGCCGAAGTCCGTTCACTACGGCCGTTTTCCGACCTGGTGCGCCCGCGATCATGGTGCGGCCGATCGGCACGGCCACCGTCCGCGGTCGCGGCGCCGGGTCGCGCCCGGCGCTCGGCCGCATCGCGCGACGGTCGCCGCTCCCGATCGGACGTTTCGCCGATGCCGGTCCGCTCGCCGTCGGTCACTCGCGCCTGGCTCCGCGCGGACCGCCGATCCCGGTCGGGCATCTCCTCGATACCCGAGCGCTCGACCCGGCCCCCGGTGGGCCGCTGCGCGCGTTCGTCCGCGGGCCGTTCCCATGCCACGTCGTCGGGGCGCCGCTTGCGCCGCGTCGGCGCATCGTCCCGTTCGCGCACGGGTGGCTCGTACTCACCTGCCATGTATCGCTCACCCCGCCAAGGCTTTCGGAATTGTCGCGTGTTCCGGCAGGATCACCCCGCAGCCGAGCGAGGCCGCGAAGGCCGCCGCCTGGTAGCGGTAGCACCGCCGGATCTTCAACCGCGCCTGCGTGGACAGGTCGCGGGTAATGGCTTCGATACGCGGCAGATCGCCACGCAGGGGCTCGGTGATAGTCACCAGCGCCCCGAAGCGGGTCACACCGTGACCCCGGGCTTGTTCCTCACGGGCCTGCTGGGTGGCACCCACCCGCAGGGTCGCGGCCGCCGAGACGACACCGCGTTCACTCTGCTGGGCCACCAGCGCGTTCTTGAAATCGTCGTCGACGATTTCGGCGGCGTCGGCAGCCGAATGCGGACGGTACACGATGGCGATGCGCTTGCGCGGCACTTCAGGATTCGGTGCGAGCAGCCGCTGCAGCACCCGCTCGTCCACCGCGCCCTCGGGTGCCGCGTCCATCTCCCAGGTGACCGAGCGACCACCATCGTGCACCAGGTGATCCCACTTCTCGTCGTGCGAAACCGGCCCGGCATCGGCCCAATCCAGCCCGTGCCCTTCGGGTTCGCCCGCGGCGACCTCGAGATCGGCCTGCGAGGCCGGATCGTAGCTGCGTCGGATGAACGAAATGACCTCATCGGCAGACATCGGCTGGGCCCGTACACCCGCCTCGGCCAGCGCGGCACAGATGCCGGGCAGCCTGCGCCCGATCTCGACGGCCTCCTCGGCCGGATTCTTGCGCCGCTCGGCGGTGGTCGCCTTGAAGGTGATCGCGACGCGCGGCAGCAGCTGCACCCGCTCCTGCGGCAGCTCGGTGGCGAGTTCGTACATCACCTGCTGCGCCAGCTCTGGCGCTTCCGGGCGGGTGATCGTGGAAACCTCGGTGAGCAGGCGGTTCCCGGTCTCAGGCACAGTATCGATCACCGGGACGACGGCGACGATGTCACTGGTCTGGCCGACCGAGGCGAGAAAGGTGCCCCAGGCCGAGACCCAGCGGTCGATGACCGGCTGGTCCACCGCCTCGTGCCCTTGCGGCCAAGCTCGCAAAACCACTGTGTACTGGGCGAATTGCGGTAAGTGGATCATGCCGAAGCTGTAGCCGCCCGCGTCGATGCCCTCGTAGAGCTTCGAAGGCGCCAGCAGACCGGGTAGCCGCGTGACGCCGCCCGGAATCCGCGAGAACCTCCCACCGCGATACACATGCTCACCGCGGTTGCGTGAGCGCATCCAGTTGAACATCATCAATCCGTTCTCGTATCCGGAGCGGCCTCCGGTCCGCCACACCAGTGGAACCATCACGACGACCCCGGTGCCGCCCACGATCAAACCCCACTTGAAACCGCCGACCATGGCACAGATCAGGGCCGTGATCACGACGACGAAGCCGATGACGGTCTCTTCCCAGCGCAGACCGAAAAGGCCTGCGCTGCGCGGCTTCTGCCACAGCCCGTACGAACGGCGCTCGTAGGTATCGCTCGTCGTCATCGTCATCGCGGAATGGTGCTCCTCCCGAGGTCGGGCGAACGGTTCGCCCAACGGTCGCCCGCCACATCGCCCATGGCGTCATCGGCGCGGTTCAGCGGGGACGTCGCCGCGCGGGCCACGCCGATCGCACCCACCGCCCTCGACGCACCGGACGGTACTCCCGAGCCGCCCTGTGGGACGGAGGCGCGCGGTGGTCCGCTCGCCGCGGCAGCGCCGCCACCACCACCGCCGCCGCGGGGCGGAGTCGGACGCGGAGCGCCACCTCCACCGCGACCACCGGCACCGCCGGGCGGGCGTGGTCCCGCGGATGTGCCGCTGACATACCCCGCCGAACCTGGTGCGGCACCCCTGACCGAGACTGCCTTGGTGCCGACCGCGCCGAGCGCCATGGCGCCCACGACTGTGCCACCTGCCGCGGTGAGACCGGAACCACCGCTACCCACGATCGCGACCGCGGGCGTGACCAACCGCATCAGTGCGGGCAGCACGAACGCGACACTGCACAGCAGCACGATGGCGACCAACATCCGTTGTGCCTGTTCGCCTTCGGGCAGTCCGCCGGTATCGGTCAGCGAATCCACATGCCCCGCGGTGGTGAACGCGATCATGTAGACGATGGCGGCCACCGGCTTCCAGAGCATGAACGCGATGATCCAGCCGATCAGCTTCTGGTACGACTGCTTACCGATATTCATCCCGGACGCGGCCGCGGCCAATGGCAGCACACCCGCCGCGATGATCAGCAGCCCCTGCCGCACGATGGCGAGCACAATCTGTGCCAGCGCACCGAGCAGTCCGACGATCGCGATGATCAACACCAGACCTGGCGAGAATGCCTGCAGCTTACTGGTTTTCACCATCAGCTCGGCCAGATCCTTGGCATTGCCATTGGTCGAGTCGTTGATGATCCACTCGGAGAAGCGATCCGAGGCCTGAGTGCCCGCGACGATGACCGCGCCGAGCATCCAGGAGCTGAAAACCACCCGGGTGAACATGCGGAACGATTCGGCCGCCTCGTTCATGACGGCGCCACGTCTGGCCTCGGCCAATCTGGCGCCGGACAGTATCACCGAGGCTATGAGCAGCAATATCTGCGCTTGATAGGTGTAGTCGTTGATCTTGACGAACAACGACCCCGAATCGCTGGCCACCTCGTTGGGGACCTTCATCCAAAAGGTCAGTGCCAGCATGATGGCCTCGCCGAGGCCGTTCATCAGCGAATCGACGACCTTGCCGAAGGTCGAATCCCATGCCTTGTCCTTGACCGCGTTCGCGGCGCTGCCCGGGTGCGAAGCGGCATTGCCCGCCTTGCACGCGGCCGACGCGGCGTCACCGAGCGAGAAGCCGGGCAGACCGACGTTGTCGAGCGTGTCGTGCAATTCGTTGCACGTATCGTCGAATCCGTAAGTCTGACCGTATGCCACCGTCGGCGTCGCGATCATGACAGTGAAGATGACCGCGAGGATCGTGACAACGCGCCTCACCATTGTGTCCACCCATCGATCGAGTCGATCGTCTCGAGTGGCTGTGCATCACTCGTCGACGACTTGAGTTTCCAACCACCATCGCGCCAGAGCACATTCAGTCTCATGGCTACCCAACTGCGCCCGCCGTGCAGGAAATCACGGGTCTTGCGGGCGATACGTACCACAGCGAAATCGTCACCATAGCTTTCGATTCGGAATGCGTCGGAGGCGAACAACAACGGTTTGATGTTGTCGGGTAGTTCATCGGGAATCTTGCCGTCGGCGATCTTTCGGTCGCGATCGGCCTGCTCCTGGTCGGACAGGATCACCAGCTCCTGCCACAGGACCCGATCCGTCGGACGTGCCACAGTGCGCCAGTAGATCTGCTCGGCCGCGAGCGCGGCGCCCTGTGGGGTCCGAGTGAATCCGATCGGAATGTCGTTGTCGACGCGGGTCGGGCCGTCGGTGGTCGAGAACGGGATCACCGGGCCGCTGTACACGCGCTGCCAACCACCCTGCTGACCCGTGCCGCCCGGAGCGCCGGACAGCCAGTCGCCATCGCCGGGCTGACGCGGCGTAACGGAATCAGAAAGCGGTTGTCCGGCAGGGTTGTTCGGAATATCGAAACGATGCCCGAACGAATCCACATCGGAGCCGCTGAATCCGGTGCCACCCGCGGCGGCGGCCGACGCACTGCCCGAACCCGTGCCGGTCTTCGATACAAGGTCACCCCCGGCGGCATTGTCTCGCATCGCGACCGCCGTCACCGCGACCGCGACTACCACCGCAAGCACCGCGCCGACGCCCAGCAGCACGAGCGGCGAGCGTTTGCCTGCCGGACCGGATCCGGGCCCCGTGGTCACCATTTGGTCCACCCGTTCAACGACTCGATGTATTCGGTCTGCGGGCTATTGGAGGTCGCCGGTTTCAGCCGCCAGTCCCCCGCGTCCCAGATCATCACCAATCGCAAGGCCGCCCACAGCTGCTTGCCGTCGACCACTTGGCCGCGGGTGGCCAGCTGGATGATCGCCAGATCATCCGCGTAATTCTCCACCTTGAACGCATCCGAAGCGACGAAGTACTTGGTCACCTTCTCCGGCTGCTGTTGGGGGAGTTTGTCCTGGGACAGGGCCTTGTCGTAGGCGGCGATCTGCTGGGCCGAGACGCGAACCTGGCGGACGTAGAGGTCGCGGTCGGCGGGGCGGGCGTTGAGGCGGTAGGTGATCTGAGCCGCCGCGAGCACCGCGCCCTGCGGGGTGTGCGAATAGCCAACTGCCAGACCATCTTCGATGCGCGTCGGTCCGTCGGAGGTGGAGAACGGGACCGAGGCGCCGTAGACCCGCTGCCAACCGTGCGGTGCCGTAGTGCCCTCGGGCGCCGCGGTCAGCCAGTCCGCGTCCGACGGCCTGCGCTGTCGGGTCGGATCCTGTGGAAGTGGTTGTCCGGCAGGGTTGTTCGGAATATCGACGCGCCTGCCGAGAATATCCACCTCGGGGGTCGCGAAGCCCTCACCGCCGGAATTGGCCGCGGCGGCGGTCTTGTCGCTACCCGAACCCGAGTCGTCGCGGCTCACGTATACGAAGATGCCGACGACCACGATCAGCACCAATACGGCAGCGGACGCGATGGCACCGAAGGAGACGCGATCGCGCGCGTACGACTCCTTCTCACTCACTTCGGCGCCTCCAATTTCACTATGTCCGTAGGTAATTCGTCGACGGCCTCGATGGGCCGGGCGGGCGAGTCGGGGTCCGGCAGTCGTAATCTCCAGTCGTTGCCCGACCATTCGACAGTGGTGTGGTTCACCGCCTTCGAGTTGTCCGAATATTCGGTATAGACATCGACGGCGGAGGCCGCGTCGGTGTAGCCGATGATCTTGTACCCGAGCACTCTCGGCGCGTATTCGGGCGCGGCCGGGCCGGCGATCGCCAGCTGCACCCGGTTGACCGCCCACTCATCTCTGGCTTTGTTCGGCACCACCTCTCGGCGCACGATCTCGGCCCATTGACTGTCGGCGGCCACCGACAAGCGCACCGTGTGCACGATCGCCGCAAGCGCGGCACCGATCGGCGAATGCTCGAAACCCGTTGCAGCGCCGTCGGTTACCTGCTTCGGCCCTTGGTCGGCGCTCGGCAGCGCTACACCCTGGAACGGCTGCCACCGCACGTGGGTCGGCGCGGCCGCAAGGTTCGGGCCGGAATCGCCGTCACCGCCGCCGCAACCTACCGCCGCCAACAGCAGGGCAGCACCGACCGCACCGGCGGGCTTGCGGATGCCGCGCCGCCACACGCCGGGGTGCTCCCGCACAACAGTGGAAATCATCCCAGGGCCGTCCCCATCCCCGTTCACGTCGGCAGGAACGCCAACGCGATCCCCGAGGCAGTGCTCGCCACCGCTGCCCCGAGCAGACTCATCAATACACCGTGCGAGGCGTCGTTCATCGCCAGATCACTGCGGAACGCGATCCACAGGCGGCCCGCGGACACGATCATCCATGCCAGGCACACCAGCAGTACGAACCAGAGCAGCCAGTTCAGCAGCTGCATCAGCGGTTGCAGCACTTCGGCGGGCATCTGCTTGTAGGCAAGCAGTTCCGCCGCCGACATTCGCACGGTAGCCATCGCGTACATCAGGTTCCGATGACGGCGTTCATGATGGTGCCCGCGCTCGTCGCGACGACGCCGCCGATCATGGCTCCCGCCACCATTTTCGGTGATTCGAGCCCACCACCGGTCCATTTCTCCCACGCGAATTTGCCACCCGCGTAAGTGATTCCGCAGATACCGGAGAGCAACACGAACCAGGTGAGGTAGCGGACCAGCTGCAGGATCTTCTCCGAGCCGGGAGGCGCCTCCGGTGTCGGGTTACCGACCTGAGCGAGCACAGTGCCGTACGTGTCCTGCACGGCAAGGAGAATCATGCTCATCGGCTGCCTTTCTTGGTTGTGGTGATCAACGCTGGTCCTCCTCGAAAGATGCACCGTTGTCCAGGTTTTCGCGCACGACCGCAACAATATCGGCCCCGAGCTCCCGGATCTCGAGCGGAACTTCCTCGAGCGGGTCGATCCTCTTCTTCTTCTGCGGTATCTCGTCGCCCGGGGTCCAGATCGGCAGGGACTCCGGCTCGACGAGGGTCCATTCCTCGTACCACGGGACCTGCCAGACTTGACCGGCCAGGGAGCCGACCACGTCGCGATAGCGGCGGATTTCGGCTGGCATGCGGCCGGGGCGGGCCGCTACGGTGATCAGTCCGAGGACCTCGCTGGAACCGGCGAAACCCGAATGATGTTGGCGCAGTAGATCGTGTGCGCGTGCAAGCCCGGCTATGGTCTCGCGGGCCACCAAGACGACGAAGGGCGATTCGCGGTCGAAGACGCCCGGCCAGCGGCGGCCCGAATCCGCCGCCGGCGCAAGCACACGCGCGAGGCTACTGGCTCCGGCACCGCCGTGCACACCTAGCAGCCACCACAGCGGCGCCCGGCCGACGCCGGGTACGGGACGGTCCCAAATGGGCGCGCGACGGGACTCCGGCGGTGCGATCACACCGGCCTGCGCGGCTTCGGACTGGCGACGAAGTTTCATGGCGGCCGTCATGATGCCACTCCAGCGAGCAGCCGCCCATAGGCCCGGCGCGTCTGCGAAGCCAGCGATGCGTGGCGAACGAGTTCCCCGCGCGCCAGATGCGGATCGTAGGGAATCTCCATGATGTCACGGACCCAGCCCGAAAGATGTTCGCGCAAATGGTCGGCAACATGGGAATCGGTGCCAGGAAGTTGGTGCGAGACCACGATTGTGGTATCGCCGACGATGCCGCCGCCCTGCCCCTCGGCCGAATCGCCGAACTGGTCGTCGAGCCATTCCAGGGTCACCCGCAGTCGATTCGCGGCATCGGCACGCGCCGGAATGGCAAGAACCAGAGCGATATCAGCGTCATCGAGCAGCGGCCGCAGTTGCCGTCCGGCAATCGGATTGCCACCGTCGTAGACCGCAGTGTACCCAGCGTCATAGATCGCGCGCGCGACTGTGAGATATGTGGCACGTCGACGCAACGGCGCGGCGTCGCGCCACAGCAGGCCGATGCCCGAGCTCGCCTGCGACAGACACTCCTTCAACGGCGCCGGTTCGTCATTGCCGCGCCCGTACAACCACGATTGCAGGCTGATCGGATGCAGGTGCTCATCCGCCCCACGCAGCGCCAGATCGCTGCCCGCCGCCGTGGCGTCCACCGCCACCGTCGAGGTGCCCGTCGTGCCGAGTTCACCGGCCAAGCCCAATGCCGTGGTGGTGGTTCCCGCACCACCACAGCCGCCGACCACCAGAATCGAACGCTGCTTCGGTTCGGCGGATTCACTGTCTCCGCCCTTACGCCGCAGACGCACCACCGGAGCCTTCGAAGGCGCGGGCCGGTCCGACGAATCACCCTCATCGGGCGCCTCGTCGAGCCAGCGGCTCCAGTCGTCTCCCATCGCTATCAGCTCTCCCTAATCATCCGGCCGCGACGCTCGAGATGAGCGTGCGACCGTCGACCACCACCGTGGTGACGGTCTGCTTGTTGTACGTGGCGGGCGCGCCGCCGGGTCGGTACTCGGTGACCTCGACCGAATACCGGTCATCGGTGATCGTCTGGATCCGCACACAGTGCGTGGTGCCCAGCGGAATAGTGTCGATGCCGTGCTGGATCACCGCGGCCGAGGAGATATTCGAATCCGATGCCACCACCGCCCGGACCCGCTCGCCGGAGCGTTCCACGTAGTAGGCGTATTGGAACGCCAGGATCGCGTCCGGTCCCGATTCGGTGCCGCCGGGTTCGGCACTGCGCACGATGCGGTCACCGCGTTCGGTCGGACAGTCGGCGATACCACGGGATTGGACACTGCCCGCGGTGAATTGCATCGAGGGCACGACCGGGGCGGCGCCGCGATCACCGGACGAATGCAGGAGGTACAACGCGCCGCCGGCGGCCGCGGCCAACAGCAGCACCGCAACGACGAGTACCACGAGCACCCGGGCACGGCGTGCGGCCGGATGATCGCGCGCCTCCTGGCGCAGTGCGCGCGTCACGCGCGTCGACTCTCCGCGCGGAGCATCGTCGTTGTCATGGTCGTCCTCCGGCCACGGGAACTGTACAAGTTCGCCATCGCGCGGACCGATGTAGTCGTCGTCGGGGCCGGGGGCCCGCCCGGCCACCCAGTCCGACCACCCACCGGTGAATTCGCTGCGATTGGAGGCCAGATCGGCAGGCACTTCGTTGCGCGCGCGCACCTCGTCGGGATCCTCTTCACGGATGTAGTGCGGAAACCGGGGCGCACCGTCCTCGTCACCGGGTTCGCGCAATCCCGGCTCGTCGGGGTGCGCGGCAGCCACCCCCGTCTCCGGCTCCAGCGCGCCGTACCAGCGCGACAGCTGTTTGTACGACTTCAACATTCCCCCATTCCCGCAGAGCAAGGCACATGCATATCGGACCCTCTCTGCGATCAGTTCGTGGAGAACGGGTAGGTGTTGTTTACGGTGCCGGGTACTACGGTGGGCGGAGTCGACGTCGCGCCGCCGGATGAGGCGCCATCGGCTCCTGTCCCGAACGGAAATTGTCCCGTACCGGACGAATTCGGCGTAGTCGACGCGCCGGAACTTTCTCCGAAGAATCCGGTGGTCGATTTTGTGCTGCCACCGATAGGCACGGCGCGGCTGCCGAATTTGTCGGCCAGATCATGCGCCGCCGCGGCGAACCAGTCCGCGACGAATCGGGTGGGCGCATCACCGGTCGCGGTGACCGCCGCGGTGCTATAGGCGCCGTGGCGTTGCACGGTATCCCAATACCGTACCCAGGTTGTCACATTGAGCAGTTCGCTGTTATCGGTGATGTTCTGGACAACCGCGTCGAAGGCCTGGGTAACCAATCGGGCACCGGTTGTCGGCGGCACCAACTGTGGAATCGCGCCCAGCAATTTCGTGCCGAACAACAGGATTCCGGAGATCGGATCGGTTAGCCCCGCGGTCGCCAGTTGGCTGATATTGGCCGCATTGATGACCGACTTGACCACAGCGGATACCGCATTCAGTCCGATCGTGCCGACTTTGAACAGTGCCTGAAGTGCTGCGGGAATATTCAACGGCGCGCGCGGATCGGCAGCATCGGCCAGGCGCTGCGAAATCGACTTCTGCGGTGAAATCGACAAATTCGCGAGGGAGTTGCCCTGGACGTCCTCGTTGACGACTTTGGCGGCGGTCTTGATCGACGTGTACGCCAGCGCCTGGGAAATCGAAACCAATGACGCGATCGGATCGCCGCCACTCAACTTGGACTGTCCCGCAATAGACGCGACTGCCTTCAGGATCGGCGCGCCCTCCGGCGCATCGCACGCGAGATCGCCTGCGGCACAGAAGCTCGCGACACGCCCGGTGAGCGCGGCGAAATTGGGGGCCTTATCGCGTTCCGGCCCGATACCGCCGCCGCTCGCGGGCTCCTGCGGCAGTGCCGCGATGGATGCGATCCGGTTCCCCGCCGTGCCAGGCGCGGGATCGGGTGTCGCCTTGCCCGGCGAGCCGGGAAATAGCGGCGCACCGGGATTGCGGGTCGGATCGGCGAACAGGGCGACGGCGGCGACCTTCTCGGGCGGGATCACGCCGTGGCCCTGACCGACCTCCTGGGCGAACATCGAAGCCACATGCGCGCCTTGCGAATAGCCGACGATCGCCAACCGGGTCTGGGTGCAGCGGGCCGTGACATCCTGGGCCATCGAGCGCAGCCGGAGCAGCCCGCCGATCACCGACTCCGCATAGGACACCGTGCCACCGGCGGTCGCGCCGCCGAAGCCGGATTCGTATGGGACATAGGCGCGGTCGACCAGACCGGGATCGGCCTCGGCCAGCATCGGCATGAAGACCGTGGAGAGCATGCCGGTATCGGTGGTCGGCGCGGCATCCGGTGACGATTCGCCTGTGCCCTGAATTCCCAAGGCGTACAGTGCCGGACACGTACCAATGGCGAGGTTCGTCGTCGGTCCCGCGGAATCGGAGGGTTCGGCTACGGCGGTCCCTGCGGTCGCGACAGCAACGGCGAATGCGATCAGCATTCCCGAGATCCGCGCCGTGTACCTCATCATAGCGATCCGCAATCAATTCGTGTTGCCGCACATAACCTCAACGCCATGAAACCCAATAGACCGTAACAGATTCCGACTCTTGCTGCGGCTTCGGCGAAAAGTTTGCGGGAACCGCCGAATGGCGCATGGCAGTTCACGGCGTGCCATCCTGGATTGTCCAACATGTTTCCGACGACGAAAATCTCCCGCAATCTGTGGGCGACCCTTCGATGCTTCGAAACATCAACCTGGACTTCGCATTCCGGCGATCCCTACGCGAGGGCAGACAGCCGCAACTTTCCATGCGGGTACGCCAGCTATGTCCAGCGAGATTGACGGGTGTTTCAGGTGGCCGAGGTCACCCGGTAGACGTCGTAGACGCCCTCCACATTGCGCACCACATTCAGCAAGTGGCCGAGATGTTTCGGATCGCCCATCTCGAAGGTGAACTTGCTGATCGCGACCCGGTCACCGTGCGTGGCGACCGAGGCGGACAGGATGTTCACCTTCTCGTCGGCGAGCACCTTGGTCACATCCGAGAGCAGCCGGGTGCGGTCCAGGGCTTCGATCTGGATCGCGACCAGG
Organism: Nocardia sp. NPDC050630; assembly: GCF_044457245.1. Taxonomy (NCBI): domain Bacteria; kingdom Bacillati; phylum Actinomycetota; class Actinomycetes; order Mycobacteriales; family Nocardiaceae; genus Nocardia; species Nocardia sp. NPDC050630. The sequence continues at coordinate 669,901 of NZ_JBITGN010000001.1, read as the reverse complement.
AAAACCGAGGACGGCGAGGGCGCCCACTCCACGTCGATGATGCGCTCGGCCTGTTCGCGCAGTGAACCGGCATTGGTGCAGTCGGTGCGGTGCACGCTCACCGCGCCGCCACGTGTCACGAAGCCCATGATCTCGTCACCGGGGACCGGCGTACAGCACTTGGCGAGCTTGGCCACCGTGCCCGAGGCACCGGGGATCAGCACCCCCGCGTCCCCGGTCACGCGCTGCCGGCTCGGCGTCGTCGACGGGGTGGAGCGCTCGGCGAGTTCGTTCTCGACATCACCGATGCCGCCGAGTTGCGCCATCAACCGCTGCACGACGTGATGCGCGGACACCTGATGCTCGCCGACCGCGGTGTAGAGGGTGGAGATGTCGGTGTAGTGCAGTTCGTGCGCGACGGCGGTCATCGCGTCCACGCTCATCAACCGCTGCAGCGGCAGCCCGACGCGGCGGACCTCCTTGGAGATCTGCTCCTTACCGCTTTCCAGGGCCTCCTCACGGCGTTCCTTGGCGAACCACTGCCGGATCTTCGCCTTGGCGCGCGGGGAGACCACGAAGTTCTGCCAGTCGCGGCTGGGCCCCGCGTTCTGCGCCTTCGAGGTGAATACCTCGACGACCTCGCCGTTTTCGAGCTGACGTTCCAGGGCGACCAGGCGGCCGTTGACTCGCGCACCGATGCAGCGGTGCCCGACCTCGGTGTGCACGGCGTACGCGAAATCGACCGGAGTCGACTTCTGCGGCAATGTGATCACATCACCCTTCGGGGTGAACACGAAGATCTCCGGCGACTTCAGGTCGAAGCGCAGCGACTCCAGGAATTCGGCCGGATCGGCGGCCTCTCGCTGCCAGTCGAGCAGCTGTCGCATCCACGCCATATCGTCGACTTCGGTGGAGTCGTTGGAATGCTTGCCGCGCGTCTCCTTGTAGCGCCAGTGTGCGGCGATACCGAATTCGGCGGTGCGGTGCATGTCCTGGGTGCGGATCTGCACTTCCAGCGGCTTACCGTCGGGGCCGACGACCGTGGTGTGTAACGACTGGTAGACGCCGTAGCGCGGCTGGGCGATGTAGTCCTTGAACCGGCCCGCCATCGGCTGCCACAGCGAATGCACGACACCGACGGCCGCATAGCAGTCGCGCACCTCGTCGCACAGGATGCGGATGCCGACCAGGTCGTGGATGTCGTCGAAGTCCTTACCCTTGACGATCATCTTCTGGTAGATCGACCAGTAGTGCTTGGGGCGGCCCTCGACGATCGCGTTGATCCGCGACGCCGCAAGGGTATTCACGATCTCCGCGCGCACCCGCGCCAGGTAGGTATCGCGCGAGGGCGCGCGGTCGGCGACCAGGCGCACGATCTCGTCGTACTTCTTCGGGTGCAGAATTGCGAACGCGAGGTCCTCGAGCTCCCATTTGACCGTGGCCATACCCAGGCGGTGTGCCAGCGGCGCGATCACCTCGAGGGTTTCCTTGGCCTTCTTGGCCTGCTTCTCCGGCGGCAGGAAGCGCATGGTGCGCATGTTGTGCAGGCGGTCGGCCACCTTGATCACCAGCACGCGCGGGTCGCGCGCCATGGCGATGATCATCTTGCGGATGGTCTCGGCCTCGGCGGCCGCGCCCAGGTTGACCTTGTCGAGTTTGGTGACGCCGTCGACCAGATGCGCGACCTCGGCGCCGAAGTCCTCGGTCAGCTGCTCGAGCGAGTAGCCGGTGTCCTCCACGGTGTCGTGCAGCAGTGCCGCGACCAGTGTGGTGGTGTCCATGCCCAGTTCGGCAAGGATGTTGGCGACCGCGAGCGGGTGGGTGATGTAGGGGTCACCGGACTTGCGGAACTGGTGGGCGTGGCGCTCGTCGGCGACGTCGAAGGCGCGCTGCAACAGCGTGAGATTGGCCTTCGGATAGAGCTCGCGGTGCACGCTGGCCAGCGGCTCCAACACCGGTTTGACCGCCGCGATACCGCGCTGGCCGGTCATGCGCCGGGCCAGCCGGGCGCGCACCCGCCGCGAGGCGGAGGTCGGGACCGCGGCCGTGGTCCCGGGCTGACGCGCGGCTGCGGCATTGCCGCTCACCTGGGGTTTCGACGTAGTCGCAGCGGGGCTGGCCGCACCATTCGACTGCGGAGCGCCTGCCGATTGCTCGACATTCGCCTCGCCCAGATGCTGAGTCATGCCACCACCTCTCCACGCCGCGATCGGACCACAGTATCCGACCGCTGCAACCGCCCAGACCACAACTTTAGTCCGCGCGCAGGTCACCTGCCCGTTGCGAGGTTGCCGAGTCGGAAATGGCCCGGTTGTGCGGGTGAATTGCGGCGCTGGCGATCGTATGCTGCGACAACGAGCGGAGTGCGCGGGAGGTGCCCCTATCGGCGGGCGACGGGTTCGACGGGCAGGCGGATGCGCGATTTTCCGTCGAAATCCGGGTCGAGTGGGGCGTGGAAGATATCCAGCACGGTGGGGGTGATGTCGACCAGGGAGAAGCTGGAACTGGTCGCGCCCGCGAGGAAATCGGGGCCGCGGGCGATAACGAAACTGCTTGTCTCGTCGGGGGTTTGACCGCCGTGGCCGCCCTTGGGCCGGTGGCCGTGGTCGGTGGTGACCAGGATGGTCCAGCGTTCGGCGGGGTTGGCGCGGGTGCGCGCGTCCACGGCGGCGACTATGCGGCCGACGAGTGCATCGATGCGCGTGATGGCCGCGCGGTATTCGCCGGACGCGCCGCCGTGCTGGTGACCGGCCCGGTCGACCTGGTCGAGGTGGGTGAACAGGAAGTCCGGGGCGTATTTGGTGATGGCGGTGACCACGCTGTCGGTGGTGGCGGCGTCGGTGGCGCTTTCGTTGTCGTCATCGGGCACGAGTGGGGTGGAGATGACGACGTCGGCGCGCGGATCGCCGCTGGCCGTCATGGTGGCGATCTGATCCCAGGTGGCGATGGACTGGGTTTTGAGGGTCGGATCGTGACGTTCGAGTCGGGTGAAGACCGTTGGATATTTCGCGAACGGGGTGGCGTCGAAATTATTGTCGGTGATGCCGTGTTTAGTGCCCCACACGCCGGTGAGCGCGGTGGCCCAGGAGGGGCCGGAGATGGAGATATGCGGGGCGATGGACCGGCGGCCGAGGGTGCCTTCGGCGCTGAGCCGCAACAGGTTCGGCGCCCGCACCTCCTCGATCTTGCGATACATCGTGCCGTCGAGTCCGATGAGTACGACCTTGTCGTCTCGGGTGGCGGCCTGTGCGCGGCCGGTGGCGAGGACGGTCGAAACGGCCGCGGCGGCAACGGCGCCGGACAACAGTTGCCTGCGTGCGAGGGGCATGGTGGCTACGGTTCGCGCGCTCATATCCCGAACGATCCAGTACTACAGGGTCTTTCGGTAGCGCACCGAGTCACTGTTCATGGACGCTTCATCGGTCTCGCCATCACCGGTCGCCTTGCTGAACAACCATTGAACTGGCGATAGCGCATAGCTATTCATACTGTTCACCGGCATGTATCGGTGCGGTGAACAGGAGAAACCGGTTGACACGCCTTCCGGCATGTGGCTGGCTGGCCGCCATGTCCCCTGCCGCACCTGTCCGGATCGCCGCCGTCGCGGATCTGCATATGCGCGACGCCGTCGCGGGACGTTTCCGCCCGGACTTCCTGCGCCTGGATGCCGATGTGCTCTTGCTGGGCGGCGATCTCACCGAGGGCGGAAGTCCGCACGCGACGGATCTGCTGTGCGCTGAGATCGCGGGACTCGCGATCCCGGTGGTCGCGGTGCTCGGCAATCACGATCACGACCGGCGACTCGGATACCGCATCGCGGCAATGCTCACCGCACTCGGTGCGCATGTGCTCGATGGCGATGCGATCACCCTCGAGCTGCGCGGGCGACAGCTCGGAATCGCCGGTGTGATGGGTGGTAGCGGTGGGTTTCCCGACTACCCGGGCACGCCCGATGAAGGCAGTGCCGAGCACCGGGCCAGGATGCGACGCGGGCCATTGGACGCACTTCGGCTGCGTCAGGCGCTGGAATCGCTGGAGTGCGAAACACGCATCGCCCTGATGCATTTCGCGCCGATCATCGACACACTGGTGGGTGAGCCGCCGAAGATCTACCCGGGGCTCGGCTGTCACGACCTGGGTGCGGCCGTGGACGCGGGCGGCGCGGCACTGGCAATTCACGGACATGCGCACGGGGGCACGGAATTCGGACGCACCGCGGGCGGGGTGCCGGTGCGGAATGTGTCCTATCCGGTACTCCGACGCACGTATGCGGTTTATGAGGTGTAGCACTATGCGTCTGGGGTGAAGGCCCAGACGGCGGCGGGGCGCCCGGTGGCTTTGACGCGGCGGCGTTCGGTGGTGCGTGCCAGTCCGGGGATCGCGGCCAGGGTGCGGTTCAGGTTCGCCGGGTCGGGGCGGGCGCCCAGGATGGAGGAGCTGAGTTCCACCGCGCGGGTCGCCGGGAATTCGTCGCCGGTCAGCGCTCTGGTGAAAGCCATATCCTTCCAGAGCAGACGGGCCAGCAGGCCGCGTGCGGCATCGACGATGCGGTTGTGATCGAAGGCCAATTCGGGTACCGCATCGAACGAAACCCAGTGCGCGGGGCCCTCATGCGTCCCGACAACCGCCCACATGGCAATGGACAGCGTCGGCCCGCGCGGGTCGCGATTCGGTTCGTCGAAGGTCACCAACTGACCGACCGCCCCGATCGCCGCCTCCGGCACGCCCAGCTTGGTATGCACCGCCCGCCGCGCTGCCGCGACCAACCGCTCCCCTCGCCCGAGCAGCACGCCCGGCAATGCCAGATGCCCGGTGAACGGCTCCATCTCTCGTGGTGCGATACCCACACTCACCTCGGTATCGTCAGCCCAGAACCGCAATGCCACCACATCAACCGAAACCACGGATTGCTCCACGCGACCCCATCCTGCCGCACTTCGGCCAGCTCGCAGCGAGTGGCACACTATCGAGCCGCCGTATCGAAGTTTCCCGCAAGCGAGTGCCACTCGATGCGCCATGACTCGGCGCGGACGCGAGAGCGCACGCCAGTCGCCGAGCGCCTTGCCGCGGCGTGAGCGCGAGAATGCGCGCCGGTCACCCGTTGCCGCGTCGGCCGAGCCAGCTCCATAGTGCTAGGCGGCCGCGACAACTCGGGTCCGGATTCGGTCGCGACGGTCCGGGCCGTTGCCGGTCAGGACAACCGGGGTGCCGAGTTCACGCTCCAGCCACGGCACCGGGTCGGCTGGCACTGCTGTCAGGATCGGGTCGGCCGTGGTCAGTAGGGCAGTGAGGTCGCGCTGGTGGTCGAGGTCTTGCCAGCGGCCTGGTTCGAGGCGGTCGATCGCCCCGCGCGCGGTCGCGTATCCCGTTGCGGCGTAGCCGGTTCCGAATGCGTCGAGGTGGGTGAGGGCGAGCCCGTCGATGCCGCCGGAGACCTCGATGGCGTAGCGGAGCAGGACGGGGTCGAGGTGACCTCGACGGAAGTGGCCCTGATAGGGGCCGGTGGTGTTGTGGGGTTCGGGGATGATCATAGTGGGGTCTTCGGTCGGGAAGGGACCGGCGCCATGGCGGGTCATGTAGGTGCGCGTGACGCCGAGTGTGAAAGTGGTGGCGTCGATTTCGGCGAGTAGGGCACGGGCATTGCGCGGTTCGACGGTGGACCAGGTGGTGTGTGGATGGAAGCCGCGCCATTCGTCGAGGAGAACACCTTGTGCCCCTTCGAAAATCAGGCGGCCGCGTTGCGCGAAGCGGGTGAGTTCGGCGCCGTCGACTATGCGAACGGCGGCGGCGAATTCACGGTACATATCGACCAGATCGCGGATCGCTTCGTAGCGGTGGGCGCTGGGCGCGATCAGCGGTCCGTAGTGTGCCGCCATTGCCTGCAGCTTGGCGTACAGGATGTCGGGGTGCAGGCAATCCGAGACGGTCGGCGCGTCGTATTCCAGTGCGTGACTGGCGGTTTCGCCGATCCCACGGCCGCAGGAACCGTGTCGCGAGGAACCCCGCGTGTCCTCACGGGCACGGTTGGCAGCGATATGGATCGGCGTCGTGAGCAATGCGCGACCGTCGATCCGCAACAGCGACAGCGGATCCGGCACACCGAGTGCGGCCAACTGCCGCGATTCACCGGCCAGCGCGATCGGCTCGACCAGCATGTGCCGCGAAAGCAGCGTGGGCACCCCGGAAAAAGTTCCGGACCCGAACTGCGCGAAGGTGTGATGGCGACCGTCTGCGACCACATTGTGCGCCGCCTGCGCACCGCCGTTGAATCGCACGACCGCCGATACGTCCAGCCCTGCCTCCGGCGAGCACAGCCAATCGACGGTCGCTCCCTTGCCCGCATCCCCGAATCCGAGATCGAGCACGATGATGTGCGACTGAATCACTTTTCGCCCTTACCTTTCCAATGATTCATCCGAGAGCCAGACAGTCCGCCCGTGTGGCTACGCAGCCCGGTTCGGCCTTGCGCACCGCCATCCGCGTGCCACTGCGGCGTCGGTCACCGTCCTCAACGCTGCAGATCAGCAGCGTGCCCGCGCGGTAGCGGTCCAGAGACGGACTCCGCATCGGAGCCGCAGCACTCCAACACTTGCCGGATTCAGCTGCGCCCCCGTGACAGGGCGCGAATGCTCGGTCCCGCTTTGACGCCAAGCGCCTTTCCGACCGAATCGGCCTCGGCCATCGACCCCACATCACGCAGATCCGCGAGTCCTGCGTGCACGTCGATGCGATCTTCCTCCAGTCCGATGGTGAGCGCGATGAGCTCACAGACCGCGGCGGGATCGTCGAGTTTCATGAAGTTCTGGCCGAGCAATCCCCGCCAGTGCTCGGCGATCTCGGGATCGTCGAAGTAGCTCGACTGGTTCGGCAAGACGTAGTACACATGCCAGCGCTTGGCCAGTTCCCGATAGATCGAAGCGACCTCGATATCGGTGCGCACGTGATCGCCGATGACGGCGCGGATGTGCCGTCCCGCCAGTTTCGCCTTGTTCAGCTCGTCACCGATGATGAACAGGTAGCCGCGCTTACCGCGCTGCTCCCATGCGTCGGTCGCGACATGGGTGGCCATGAAATACGCCGCCAATTCATAGCTTTCCGACTTCTGCCCACCGCCGCCACCCTCCAGCAGGATATTGCGCAACTGCTCGTCCATCCGGTTGTCGGATTCGAACTGCCCCACCTGCAGTGGTACGCGATCGGAGTCGGCATCGCCGATGGCGCCGAACATGATCTGCGGATCCTGCGCGTAGCCCTTGCGCTGCAGCAGCCCGTGTAACTTGCCGAGCTTGTCCTGCATGATCCGCGGCACCCGCCCCATCGATCCGGTGACGTCGAACAGCACCGCGATCGGTAGCGAGTTGCCGTGCTCGGCCGAATCCCGACACTCGCGCACGGTGACGCCGAGCGGTTCGAGCGCGGGATGCGCTCGCCAATCCACATACGGTTGCCCCTGCATCTCGGCGGTGTATCCGAAGTCTTCCAGACCTCGACTGGCACGGAAGGTCTTGGCCGCGCGGTAGGCGGTGTCGTCCCAGCGTCCGTATCCCATGTCATCACTTCCTCTCGTGAACTTAGTTTTAGTGTATGAGACTAAAACTAAGTCGTCAAGAGTCCGCTGGTCGAGACAAGATCATCGAACTAGCGGGATCCGCTCGGGCGTCGCGCCACTCGCGCTTGCGCGCCAGTGCCCGACCGGGCTACTTCTCGAACCCGACCAGCCCGGTCGCCAGTTCTTGGCTGGTGAACCGGATCCTGCTTCCGCTCGCCCAGGCACCCGAGGACGATGCAACGTGACCGGAGCGGCCGATTCGGTGACGCCGCCAGCTCAGGAGGCCGACACCAGAGCCGCCGCTGCGACTGTTTCGACAACGCAGTAGAACCAGTTGGGGTAGAAGGTGATTCGCTCATCGAGCACCGCGGATACGATGCGGCCGAATGCCATTCCGCCGAGTGCGATACCAATGGTGATCATGATTCCGGTGCGCAGGGCTCCGTCGTGGGTTGCCGCCACCGCCAGCATCGCCGCCATCGCCAGACCGAATCCGCCGTAGACGGCACGAATCTCGTAGCGCGCCTCGGGTTGCTCGAGGCGAATGCCGAAGGGACGGATCAGCGCCTCGGGGGCAGCGAGGGCATAGCCACCCATCGCGAGGAAGAACACACCGACAACGGTATCGACAGCAATGGCCAAGGGAAATCTCCTGTTCGAGTCGGAAGGCCAGCATGCTCCGCCCGGGCGCGCATCCGCTTCCACAAACGTGCGGTCAGTCCCCGTTGTACTGCAGCGAGCGCCAGGCCTCGATCGCCCAATCCAGTTGCGTTCCGGGCACACTGATCGTCACCAGCAGCAACTCACCATTGCGGCGGCTGGCGATGCCCTGCACGCCGACCTCCGCACCGTCCTCGGAGGGCAGCCACCATCCGTCACCGGGTCCGCCGGTCACCGGTTCGCCGCGATGACCCGCGGTCGCGTTGGCACCGTATTGCAGCATCGCGGCCGGTGGTGGCCCGGTTTTCGGGTCGCCGACGCGTAGGATGGTGATCTCGATCTGGCGGATGCCGTCCCATGCCCACCATCGATCGCCGTCCCAGCCATAGGTGAAATCGCCAGGAATCCGCAAGCTCCACCCGGAGACCGGTGTGGTGTGCACCGGGCGGCGGCGGTAGCCCACCGGCATCTGGTCCGTCGCGGCGGCGCGCGCAGGCAGATCGGCGGGCGCCCCGGCCGCAGTGGCCGAATCCGCGAGCAGCAGCCGTAATTCGTGCCAGGCCGCCCACGGCAGCTCCAGCTCGGCATCGAGCCGATGCGCCTCGGCAAGCAAAGCGTCGGCCTGGTGCAGCGCTGGGGTGTCATCGGCGTCCGATGGCGCGCGCCACCGCACGTCGTTCCACATGATGCCGATCGCGGTATTGCGAATCGTCGGCGCGGTCCAGCCGTCCTCCCACCATGGGAAGAATGCTCGCGCTGCCGCCTCGTCGCCATCGCGGACCGCCTGGAACCAGTCGCGATCGCGCGGTCCAAGCCAGCTCGCGGCCAGCCCGTCGTAGTCGAAACGGTCACTACCGAGTGACAATCCGATCGAAACCCAGGCGCCCTCCGTAGGAACCTCGGTCAGCACCGTCTCCGCGAGGCCGCGGATCCACACCAGATAGTCGCGTTCGACCTCGGCGCGGTCATCGCCCAATCCGAGCGGATCCTCGGTCCCCTCGTCCCACACGATGTCGAATCGCCGACCCATTTCGTGCAGCACCGCCGCGACGTGCCGGTGATAGCCCGGCCCGGCCGACGCACAACCCGCACTCACCACCACTTGCCCGTGCGCCGCACGCAGATCGACCGGTTCGGCCGCCGGATGCAGCACGGCAAGCAGGCGATCTCCGGATACCTCCACCGATTTCCGCAGTGGCGCGGACGTGGCGGTCCAGTCGACCCGCGCACCGGCGGGGCCGGTCCGCAACCACTCCCCCACCTGATCGAGGAAGTCCGCGGCGGGCGCGCGGCATACCCCCGCCGCGTGCAACTCGATTCCCATGGATACACATCCTTGTGTCCGCGTTCCGGCGGCGAAAGTCAGGACCCTACACCTACACTGCGGACGTGGACCCGTTGACGCGGATCCGGGCGATCTGCCTGGCACTGCCCGAGAGCAGCGAGCGGCTCAGTCACGGCTGCCCGAATTTCTTCGTGCGGTCGAAAACGGCGTTCACCATGTATATGGAGGATCATCACCGCGAACCTGGTGCCACGATCTGGTGTCCGGCCCCGGAGGGCGTGCAGGCCGAACTCGTCGATGCCGAACCCGAACGGTTTTTCGTACCACCGTATGTCGGGCATCGCGGATGGATCGGCGTGCGGCTCGAAGTCGATCCCGATTGGGCGGAGATCACCGAGATCATTCATGACGCATACCGGAAGGTCGCACCGAAACGGCTTGCGGCCCAGCTGGATTGACTGAACTACTGCTCGACGAGCCGACGGCAACTGTCCCGCCCGCCGGGCAGACCCGCGTTATCGAGCCAGTGTTCGAGTTGACCGAGCTGCCATAGATCATCGATCTCCACCAGCACCGCTAGGAACGACAGCTGGGCGGCGGACAGCTGCGAATCGATACCGATCGGATCCGGAAAGGCTCTGTGCAGGAAGGAAATACAGTCGGAGTGCACGGTGCTGGGATTCGCGGCCCAGGCCGCTTCGATCGCGGCGGGCAGCAGCGTCTCGAAATCACCGACCCGACTGACGAGCTCGCGAATGACGTCGTGGCGCAACCACCCGTCCTGTCCGGGCAGATGACGATCGAACCACCGGTCGATGACCTCCGGATGCTCCAGCGCGGCAAGTAGTTCGTCGGTGGCGCGCTGCTCGCCGGCGAACGCGGGTGCGAGAGCGGCGCAGGTGCGCACACCGGGATGGGCATCGGCGAGCAGTTGCTCAGGACGGCCGCCGTTGATGCCGGAAATACGTGCGGCGGTGGCGCGTTCGGTCGGGTCCGAGATGGTCGGCGCGATCTCGTCCAGCTGCCGCAGCAGCGCGACCCGCTTCTCGGCATAGGCCGGATGCGCGGTGAGTTCGATCAGCGCCCGCAGCGCGGCCATGCGCACCATCACGTCCGAATCCTCGACCAGCGGCTCGACCGCCTCGATCACGGCGGGAATAACTGCGCGACAGGCGATCTCGTCTCTGGCCCGCATCGCCGCACGGAATACGTGATCATCGATGGCCGCCAACAAACCCGGTGGCGTCGGAACATGTTCGACCAAAAGGGCATTCGCCGGATCCGGCCCCAATTCCAGTAACCCGGCGCGCCGATTCGCTTTGACGCGCTGCAGATCCTCCTCGGTGCGCCCGGGTGGATATGCCTCGGCATACAGCTGCTCATCGGAGATTCCCGAACAACACCCCTGCGCGAAGACCTCGAGGTAGTCCAGTAGCGCGACGCGCAACGGTCGCGGCCCCGGATCCCACGGCAGTATGTCTTCGACCTTCATCTCGGTGTGCGGACGCGCCAGCAGTTCGGCCACGATCGCGACGAACGGCGCGGTCGCGGAGTACACACTGCCCTGATGCAATAGCGCGGCGTCGAGATAGCCGACCGCGTCGACACAGGCCTCGGCATCACCGTCGATCAGGGCCCGCAGGTGCGTCGGAGCATCCACCGCCGGGCCGTAAGCATGTTCCAGCTCGACCCAATCGATATCGGCTATCGCCCGCAACACCGGATCCATCGGATTGATCATGCTGCAGCTGAGCACGTCGATCAACTCGAGCGAAACACTTGCGTTACCGACGGATCTACAGTGCCGGTTCCAGATGATCACCGATCAGCATGGTTCCCGGTCCGCGACGGGCGCCGGGCCCGTGCCGCCAGTACACATTGTCGGCGGTCAGCGGCGCGCCGCATTCGCGGCAGACCACCACACCGGATGTCGGGTGTCCGCAATCGCGATGCACGACAACTGCGGGCGGCCCCGCGGGCCCGGCGAGCCATTTATCGCCCCATGAGATGAGCATTGTGAGCACCGGATACAGATCGCGCCCCTGCTCGGTGAGCACATATTCGTGGCGCACCGGATTGGTCTGGTAGATCCTGGCCTCGACGATCCCGTATTGCCGCAACACGTCCAGACGCGCGGTCAGGACATTGGTGGCAATGCCCAGATCGCGGCGCAGGTCCTCGAACCGGTTCACCCCGACGAACAGATCGCGCAGGATCAAGGGCGTCCACCGCTCCCCGACCACGTCCAGGGTTCGCGCGATCGAGCACACAATATCGGACATGGCAGCTTTGGGCACCCACCCATCGTAGTCCATTGCTTTTCGCAAGTGACTCCGATACGTTGCGAGCGAGCAAACTGTGAAGGGGTGATCGAGACGATGTCGGATACCGTGACGCGGTTTCGCGAGGCAACAGAAGCCAGCGATTTCGATGCACTGATGACGACCCTGGCCCCCGATGCCGAGCTGACATCGCCGGTCTCGGGCAGATTGGTATTCCGAGGCCACGACGACTTGCGCATCCTGCTGACCGCTGCCTACGGCAGCCTCGGCCGACTGCGCTGGACCGAGCACATCGGCGACGGCGCCCGCCGAGTTCTACTCGCCGAAGCCGCCGTAGGACCATTCCGGATGACCGAGGCCATGATCCTCGAATTGGCCGCCGACGGCCGCATCCGCCGACTCGAACCGCACCTGCGGCCCTGGCTCCCACTGACCCTGCTGGCGGTGAAGCTGGGACCGCGCCTACTTCGTCATCCGAGCGTCATGCGGCGCGCGCTATCACGTTTCGACAAGCCCGTTGCCGGTTAGTTCGAGACGTCTGGTCACCCGGATATCGTCGAGGAAACGGGGATCGTGGCTGACGACGATCAGTGCACCCTCGTAGTTGGCCAGCGCCTGGGTGAGGTGGTCGAGGCTGGGCAGGTCGAGATTATTGGTTGGCTCGTCCAGCAGGAGGAGCTTCGGTGCCGGATCGGCGAGCAGAAGCATGGCCAGGGCGGCGCGCAGGCGTTCCCCGCCGGACAGGGCTGCCGCCGCGACATCGGCATCACTGCCGCGGAACAGGAAGCGGGCCAGTTGGGCTCGGATCTGTTCCGCGGCGGCGTGGGGTGCGGCCGCCGCAACATTGTCGAAGACCGTGCGCCGCTCGTCGAAGATGTCGAGGCGCTGCGGCAGCATGCGCCACGGCACCTGCGGCGGTTCGGCGGCGACGCGGTTCAGCAGCGTGGTTTTGCCCGCGCCGTTGCGGCCGGTCAGCGCGATTCGCTCCGGACCGGAAATCCGCAATGTCACGGTCGGACCACAGGCCAGTTCGACCTCCTCGAGATCGATGACGTCCTGGCCCGGGTAGAGCCGGGTGCCCGGTAGGTCGATCCGGATCTGTCGGTCGTCACGCAACAGATCCTCGGCCTGCTGCAGCTGTTCCTTCGCGGTGTCCAACTTTTCGATGTGGTTATTGCGTAGCTTGCCCGCCGATACCTGCGCCGCCCGCTTGCGTGCGCCCATGACGATCTTCGGCTCGCGTTTGTTCTCGAACATCTTCTGCCCGTAGCGCGCTCGGCGATCGAGTTTGATCCGGGTTTCGACCAGTTCGCGCGCCTGTTTGCGAACGTCGCTGCGCGCGTCCCGGATCGCGGCCCGTGCCAGCTGCTGCTGTGCTTCGATGATCTGCTCGTATTCGCTGAAATTGCCGCCGAACAAACGCAATTCCCCCTGCCGCAGTTCGGCGATGGTGGACATTCGTTCCAGCAGTTCGCGGTCGTGGCTGACCGTGAGGACGGTGCCGGAGAACTGAGTGAGGACCTCGTAGAGGCGTTGGCGAGCAAGGTGATCCAGGTTATTGGTCGGCTCGTCGAGCAGCAGCACGTCCGGATCACGCAGCAGCTCGGCGACCAAGCCGAGCAGCACTGTCTCACCACCGGAGAGGGTTTCCAAGCGGCGGTCCAGCTGTTCGGTGGAGTCGGCGAGGTAGTGCAGACCCAGGCGACCGAGCAGCGCGATAGCGCTCTCCTCGACATCCCACTGCGCGCCGACGATATCGAAATCGGCCTCCTCGCCGATGCCGGATTCGATGCGGTGCAGTGCCTTTCGCGTTTCGGCGATGCCCAGCACCGCGTCGACACGCTGACCGTCGCCGAGGCCGAGATCTTGGCGCAGATAACCCAGCCGCCCAGTGACCGTGATCGAACCACGCGCGGGTGTCAGCTCACCCGCGATCAGCCGCAGCAGGGTGGACTTGCCCGCACCGTTGCCACCGACCAGGCCGAGATGGCCCGGTCCGAGCACTGCGTCCAGACCGTCGAAGACAGGAGTGCCATCGGCCCAGGAGAAAGTGAGATCGGAAATAGACAGATTGGTCATGTGGTCCCCAGAGGTCGCGCGGGAATGCGGCGCACAGGATGCGGGCCGCCCGAGTGGCTACCTCATGAGAGCAACGACATGACTCCGATCAACGGGGATAAGACCCTTCTAGGTTAAACACATCCCCTGCTGTCGCGCCACTGATATTGCGATCACACACTACGTCGGCACCACCGCGGCGGCTCGACTCATCGGCCGCCACCTCGACTGCACGGTTCGTAATCCCTGACCACCACGCCCAACCAGCATCTGCGTCGGCGCTAACCGATCGCACCGATGGGGCGCGCGGTCTCACCGGCGAGCGGATACGGCCGCTCGACCGGAAGGGCGGCGGCAGCTGCGGATAGTTGTCCGGCGGTCACCAAGTCGTGGATTCGCCGCGCCTGATCGGTCACATCTCGAATCCCGGTGATCCAGGTGTCCACATACGCGTCGACCGCCTCACCGCTCAGGCCGACTTGTAGCGATCGGTAACTCCGCGGTCGGTGATGCAGATCGCGTTCGGGATCCCATTGGATCCGCACCGGACTCGTCCGCAACCGATGGGCCCACTCACGGCGATCCGAATACAGTTCCGGCACATAGTGACTCAGGCAGGCACGCGCCAGCGCCGACTCGAATCCGGTGCGCGTCATGGTGATCGCGAGTACGCGCTCCTGCCCGGGCTTGCGGTCCCATCCGCAGCGATACATCATCCACAGGAACGACGGTTTGATCCACGTCATTCGCTCCCGCTTGAACGGTGGCACGAAAGTCCCCGCAGCGAGGGCCGGGTCGGCGATGTGCGGCGAATACGCTTGATAGACAACTACTGTCGAGTCGTCATACGTAGCCCGAATCTGGCGCATCGGCACGGAATCAACCACTCGGTGATCCTGGCAGGACGATTTCGAACGGGCAAACCGCAGACGTGCGACCTAGACTCGCACCACCGAGGTCAGCGGGTAATCGCCTTGGCGATCTCGTCCGTTCAGGAAGCCCAATTCCAGAACTACTGCGGCGGCTACGATTTCGGCCCCGGTGGCCTGGAACAGATCCGCGGCGGCGGCCAAGGTACCGCCAGTGGCCAGCACATCGTCGAGCAGCAGAATGCGCCGACCCTCGAGGTCGACCCCGTCGGCCGGAATCTCGAGCGATGCGGTGCCGTACTCGAGACTGTACTCACGTGAGACGACCGGCGGCGGCAACTTTCCGGCCTTGCGCACCGCCATGACACCGGTTCCCAGCGTCGCGGCAACGCCGGCCGCGATGATGAATCCGCGAGCGTCGACGCCCGCGACCAGATCGGCATCGGGCGCGCACGCCGCAAGGCAGTCGATGACGGCCCGGAAACCCTCCGGATCGGCAAATACCGGCGTGAGATCGGCGAAGCGGATGCCGGGAGAGGGGAAATCGTCGCGCCAGCGGGTCAGGCGTTCGACCAGTTCGGCCGCCTTACCTGTCCGCTCGGCTAGAACGTCGTCCGATTCCACCGCCGCATGCTTGCTCATCGACACCTCTCCATGGTTCCTCACCCACCAACACCTGTCACCGCTTCAACACCCAGCGGTCCATGTTCCAACCGGTACCCGCCTGGGTGGGACCGGCTATGCCGTTGCGCAGACCGTCGCCGAACGCGATGGTGCGGGGTGTGACGAACAACGGAATGCTCGGCATCTCCGCCCACAGCAGGTTCTCGGCCTCGGTGCGCAGATTCAGCGTTGCGGTCGAGTTGTCGTCGCCCGCAAGCTGGTCGGTGATCGAATCGTAGCGGCCGTTACCGTAGCGACCGAAATTGAGCCCGCTACCTGTGCGCAACGCACTGGTAGCGGCCACTCCGGTCTCGGATCCGGCCGGACCCGGGGCCGATGCGGTGCTGCCGAGGACGGCGTCGACTTTGCCCTCGGTGAGCTGGGACGGCGTGAAATCGACGGATCCGGCATCCACTACGTTGATACCCGCCGGTTTGCATGCATCCGCGATCATCTGCACGGTCTGCGTGCGGCGGTCGTCCGGTTTCACATATCCGATCCGAATGGTCGGCTTGGCCGAACTGGCCGCGGCCGCCGCCGTCGCATCACCGCCGCGGTACTTGTCGGCCGCGCCGATGACGTTCGGGTAGTACAGCGAATCCTGCTGTGTGATACGAGAGTTCAACACCGCGGTGCCGAGTCCGCTCTTCGGTGCGTCCTTGGCCTTGCCGAGCTTGTCGAACAGGTCCTGGCGCGGCACGCAGAATGCGAAGCCGCGCCGCGCGTCGGCCGAGGCGAAGACTCCCGAAGTACCCAGCACCAATTGCTCGGCACCGCGCCCCGGCACGGTCCGCACCGAGAATCCGCCGAGATTGATATCTTTCACCGATCCGGCGCCGATATCGACGACTCCGACCGCATTGTCACCGACCTTCGCTTTCAGATCGGCGGTCTTCGGATACACCACGATTCGCCCGGTCTCGGGCTTATTGCCCCACCAGCGCTCGTTGGCGACCAGCACCAGACCGTCCTCGGCGGAGTAGGAATCGATCCGATACGGTCCCGACGACGGGAACCGCGAAAGATCCATCTTGTCTGTTCCGATGGTCCACCCGTTATTCCAGAAGTCGGCGATCCGCTGCAGAGATGCCTGATCACCGGACTGTACGGCCGTCACGACATTCTGAACATTCGCCACCCGAGCCGCCACATGCGCGGGCATCAACTCCCCCGCGGTGAACAGATTGCGCCACGGCAGATAGTGATGGTCCGCGCGGAACACGACGGTGGCGTCTTTGGATCCCGGCTGACAGTCCACCCGCTCGATATCGGCATATCCCGCGGTGCTCGCGGCATCGAAGAGCGGAACCTGGCCGCGGTCACCGGGTTTGGTGTAGCGACCACTGCGCGCGGCCCAGGCGAGCACCAGATCGTCACATGATGTCGGCACCCCGTCGGAGTACACCCCGTCCGCATTGAGCCGGTATTGCACCGTCTGCGCCTCGCCCGGCACCTCTTTCGCGGTGCCGACATCGGTGTCGGCGACCTGCTGACCATCCGGTCCGGTATAGAAGAACCCGGTCAGCACCCGCGCGAAGACCGCGGCAGAACCGCTGCTCGCACCGAGCGTGTTACCGCCGTTGTAAGTGGCGATCACCGAGTCGACGGCATAGCCGATGGAGGGTACCTGGTTCTGGCTGGAGCATCCGGCCATCACCGTGGCGGCCACGGTGCCCGCAGCCACCGCTCCGATCAGACGTACCGCTAGCGACTGCTTCATATATGCAAACCCCTGCCGTCGGTGTCAGTGCCTGCGCTTGTTCCGCTTTCCGCTAGGACGAGCGCCCGGACGCGGAGTCTGTCCCACATCGCGAACCGGACGCGCGCCCAGCTCCCGACCGGTCGCCGCGACCGCGCGCCGCTGCGCCTCGGCGCCAGCACGTGCCGATGCCAGCCCGGCCCGCTTGTTGTGCACCTTCTTGGTGTGCGCCGCGACCGGACCCCACCGCTCCTTGATCGACACCAGCAGCGGCACCGCGAAGAAGATCGACGAATACGCGCCGACGATCATGCCGACCAGCTGCACCAGCGCCAGATCCTTCAGCGTGCCGACACCGAGCAGCCACACCGCGATCACGAGCATGCCGACAATCGGCAGAATGCCGATGACCGTAGTGTTGATCGACCGCATCAACGTCTGGTTCGCCGCGAGATTCGCCTGTTCGGCATAGGTGCGCCGGGTCGTATTGACCACACCGCGGGTGTTCTCCTCGACCTTGTCGAAGACGACGACGTTGTCGTAGAGCACGTAACCGAGGATGGTCAGCAGACCGATCACCGCGGCGGGTGTCACCTCGAAGCCGACCAGCGAGTAGATGCCTGCCGTGACGATCATGTTGAAGAACAGCGAGGCGATCGCCGCTATCGACATATCCCGTTCGAAGCGGATCGCGATATAGACCATGGTGAGCGCGATGAACACGACCAGCGCGATCAAAGCCTTCTTGGTGATCTGGCTACCCCAGGTCTCGCTGATCTCGGCGATGCTGATCGCATTGCGGGAAACGTTGCCGTCCTTGTCCTTCGGCTGGAAGGCATTGAACAGCGCGCTCTGCAGCGCATCGGTCTGGCTGGCACTCAGTGTGTCCGAGCGGACCTGGATGGTCTCCGCAGAGCCGGATCCGACCTTCTGCACCGTCACCGGCGCGTGGCCGATGGTCTGGTTGTAGATGTCCTCGACCTTCTGCGTGGTGGCCGTGCCCGCCGCGGGCAACTGGATGCGCGACCCGCCTGCGAAGTCGATGCCGAGAGTGAAGCCGCGAAGTCCGATACTCAGCAACGAGATCAGCACGAAGGCCGCGGTCAGCGCGTAGTAGAAACGCCGCCTACTGACGATCTTGAATCCGCCGGTACCGGTGTAGAGACGCTCGAAAATACTGTGCTTGGGCGTCTCGAAATCGTTCACCTCGTCAGCGAACGGCTCCAGGGTCGAGTTCGTCATCGTGCCGTCTCCTTAACCAGCGCCTCGCCGGCCCTACGCTCCCTGGCCACTTCCTGAATCGCACCGAGCCCGTTGACCGATGGCTTCGCCCAGAACGACGAGCGCGAGGCCAACATCATCAGCGGCGCGGTCACCAGGTACAGCACGATCACGTCGAGAACGGTGGTGATACCGAGGGTGAAGGCGAATCCCTTCACCTGACCGGCGGCCAGGATGTAGAGCACCACCGAGGCGATGAGGCTGACGGTCTTACCGGAGAGGTTGGTGCGCTGGGCCCGCTGCCAACCGCGCGGCACGGCCGAACGGAAGCTGCGCCCCTCGCGCATTTCATCCTTGATGCGTTCGAAGAACACCACGAAGGAGTCGGCGGTCAGACCGATACCGATGATCAGACCGGCGATACCGGCCAGGTCCAGCGTGAATCCGATCCACCGGCCGAGCAACACGATGATGCCGTACACCGCGACACCCGAAGCGATCAGCGAGAAACCGGCGAGGAAGCCGAGCATCCGGTAGTAGAGCAGGCAGTACAGCAGCACCACCGCGAGGCCGATCGCACCCGCGAGCAGACCCGCGCGCAGCGAGGACAGACCCAGCGTCGCCGAAACCGTCTCGGCCTCGGAGGTCTGGAACGACAGCGGCAGCGAACCGTACTTCAGGGTGTTGGCGAGTTCCTTGGCACTGGCCGCGGTGAAGCTACCGGAGATGGTGGTGCGGCCGCCCTGCTGCGGACCCGACTGCACGACTGGCGCGCTGACCACCTTCGAGTCGAGTACGAATGCGACCCGCTTGTTGATGTACTCACCGGTCAGCGTGGCCCAGGCATCGCTACCACCGGATTTGAATTCGAGATTCACCTCGTGGCGCGCCTGCTGCTGGTTGAGCCCGGAGGTCGCGTCCTTGATCTCCTGGCCGTCGATGCGGCTCTTGTCCAACAGCAGGATTTCCTTGCCGTCGGTGGAGCAGGTGACCAGCGGCAGATTCGGATCGTCGTTACCGGCGAGCGGATCGGACTTGTTGCAGTCCATCGCGGCCATGGCGGCCTGCTGCACCGTGGAATCGGTGCTCTGCCTGGTCGCCTTGGCGTCGGCGATCTCCTTCTTCGCCTGTTCCTGCGGCGTCAGACCGCCGGGCGGGGCCGGCGGGGAGGTCGGGGCCTGTGCGGGGAATACGCGCGGCTGGGGGGTCGATTCCGCCGCGGGCGCAGACTCTGTGGTCGGCGCCGGCTCGGTGGTGGGCGCGGTTTGCGTCGGCACGGTGCCGTCCGGGTTGAGCTGGGTGGCGTCCGGAACCGTGCCCGGCGTCGCCGCCGTGCCCGTCTGTGGCGTGGCCTTGCCACCTGTCGCGGGCACCGCCGACAGCACCGGACGGATGTAGAGCTTGGCGGTCGTCGCCAGCGCCTTGGCCTGACCGCCGTCGTCACCCGGAACCGTGATCACCAGGTTGTCGCCGTCGATGACGACCTCGGAACCCGAGACACCGAGGCCGTTGACACGGTTCTCGATGATCGTCTGCGCCCTGCGCAGGCTGTCCTGGCTGGGCTTGCTGCCGTCGGGAGTGCGCGCGGTCAACGTGACGCGGGTACCACCCTGCAGGTCGATGCCGAGCTTGGGAGTCGGGGAATGGTCACCGGCGAATAACACCAGCGCATAGATCACGGCCAGCAGCACGGCGTAGACGCTGAGCAACCGGAGCGGATGCGCCGATCCCTGGGAAGGTGGCACAGTTCGTCATCTCCTAGGCGGAAGTCGAGGTGGAACAGGCGGGCGCGCACGGCCGGGCACCCGGACGGATGGCCCGCGGCGATCTGCAGCACGCGGGCCCACCAGCAAACCGATCAGTCCTTGGTCAGCCGGGTCTCGGTCTGTTGCGCGGACTCCTCGACGGGACCGGCCTCGGCCTCGTCGGTCACGGTCTCATCCGTGGTCTCGTCCTCGGTGCGCACATCGCGGATGGCCTGACGCAACCACGTGGTGATGACGTCCTCGGCGATCTCGAGATCGACCGTGGTGTCGTCGAGATCGACCACGGTTCCGTACAGACCCGACGTGGTGGTGACCTGATCGCCGACCTTCAGGCTTTCCTGCATGGTCGTGACCTTCTCGGCCTCGCGCTTCTGGCGGCGCACACCGAGGAACATGGGCACGAGCAGGGCTACCAGTAGGAGCGGAAACAGAAGTTCCATCGTCGAAGTCAGTCCCTAGTCTGTGGGGGGAATGGGCTATTACCCCAACAGTCTGCCAGCTCATGTCGTCACCACCACACCGGCACACCCTTGACGTCCCGGAATCCGGATATCGAGCCGATCCACCGACAGCATGACGCCCGCGACCGAGCAAGGGTCGCGGGCTGCGCAACGCGGCGTCCTAAGCGGTCTTGCCGTAGGTGTAGTCGTCGAGCGGGAAGCTCACCGCCTCGCGGTGGGCATTGATGGTGCTGGTCGGGCGCAGTAGCGCGGCCTCGCCGTGCTGGTTGAAGTAGTAGCTGCGCGCGCTCGCGCAGTCGCCGCCGTAGAACACCGACGAACCCAACTTCTCGGTGACGCGGTCCAGGAACCGGGTATTGGCCTGCTCGGTCACCTCGAAGGTGGTCGCTCCGCGCCGGAACATCTCACCGAGCAGCCGACCCATGTGCTTCATCTGGGCCTCGATGGTGGTGAAGTAGGACAGGCCGCTATAGGAGTACGGGCTGTTGAGACTGAGGAAGTTCGGGAACTTCGGCACGGTGATGCCCTCGTAGGCCTGGAAACGGTTGTCGCGCCAGAATTTTCCGAGATTCACGCCATCGCGGCCGATGATCTCGATGGCCGGGAAGTTCACATCCCACAGGTTGAAGCCGGTGGCCAGGATCAGCGTATCGATCTCGGTCTTGTGCCCGTCGGCGGTGACGATGCCGTCGGCCTCGATGTGATCGATCGAGTTGGTCTCCAGTCGGACATTGGGCTGGTTGAACGTCTTGAAGTACTGGTTGGAGAAGGTGGGGCGCTTGCAGCCGAAGTCGTAGTGCGGGGTGAGCTGCCTGCGAATCTCCTTGTCGCGCACCTGCGCAAGCAGATGCGCCTTGGCGAGTGCGCCCGCGGCCATATTCAGCGGCTTGGCCTGCTTGAAGTGCAGTACCCCGATCACCATGAGCGCCTCGAGCAGACTGGTGTTGACCAGGCGCGCGGCCTTCTGCGTGGCGGGCACTCGCGCGAACAGCTTCTGCACCGGCGCGGGGATCGCGGTGTCGATCTTCGGCACCACCCAGATCGGGGTGCGCTGGAATACGGTGAGTTCGTCGGTCTTCTTCGCGGCCTCGGGTATCAACTGCACGGCCGTGGCGCCGGTGCCGATGATGGCGGCCTTGCGGCCGGTCAGGTCGAAATCGTCCTCCCACGCGGTGGTGTGGATGATCTTGCCCGCGAACGAATCGATGCCGGGAAACGGTGGTGTGTAGGGCTGGGACAGGAAGCCGGTTGCGGTGAGAAGGTAACGGCCGGTGAGGGTTTCACCACCGGCGAGGGAGACGATCCAGTGCTGGTGCTCCTCGTCCCAGCGAGCGCCGTCCACCACCGTGCCGAAACGCATCCGGCGGCGCAAGCCGTACTTGTCGGCGACGTGGGCGGCGTACTTCTGGAGCTCCTTGCCAGGTGCGAACAGGCGCGTCCAATACGGGTTGGGCTCGAAGGAATACGAGTAGGTCACCGAGGCGATATCGACCGCGAGACCCGGGTAGTGATTGACATGCCAGGTGCCGCCGAGGTCGTCCTCGCGCTCCAGAATGACGAAATTGCTCAGACCCAGCCGGTCGAGCTGGATACCCGCGCCCATGCCGCCGAATCCCGCACCGACCACGACCGCGTCGTATTGAGGCGCCACGTCGAACCTCCTGCTCAACATTCCATCGCGAATGTAGGAACCATCTCTCACAGAATGACATCTCATTCCGTTTGTGAACACCGTATCATCGGACAGGTGACGAAGCCATCCACGCGTGCGCCCCGCCCAGCGGCCGGAAATGCGATCCAGCGACGCAAGGCCGAACTGCGGCAGGAGATCATCGATACCGCCTTCGTGTGCTTCGCCGAGAAGGGCTATCACGCCACCGGAATCGCCGATATCGCCAGCGAATTGGGCATCGGCCACGGCACCTTCTACCGGTACTTCAGCAATAAGCGCGAGATCATCGATGTGGTCATCGACGATCTGGCCACCCGGATCATCGAGGCACTCGGCACCGATAACGCGCCCGACGCCGCCACCTCCCTCGATGAATATCGCGCCCAGATAGATCGCATCGGCGCCGCGCTCACCCGGATCCTGGTGGACGACCGACGCGTCGCCCAACTACTGCTGTTCCATGCCACCGGAATCGATGACGAACTCACCACCCGGCTCTATGGCCTGCTCGATATGGCCGATGCGCTCACCGCGGGGTATTTGTCGCACGGCGTCGAACTCGGTTATCTGCGGGCGGATCTCGATACCAAATACACCGCCAAGGCGGTGACCGGCATGCTGCTCGCGGGCATCGTGCACGGGCTGCGCAATCCGGACGAGGCCGCGGTCCAGGAATTGAACGAGGCAATCCGACGGCTGCTGATCGACGGCGTGCGCAAGGACTGAAGTCCGACAAATCGCCAGCGGCCAGGTGACCCGATTCCGGCTAGGGTGGGACCCGGATCGACCGGCCAACGGGGGCAACACGTGTTCGGCAGAGACCGCCTAGTTCGAAAAAACCGCATTCGACGCGAGCAGGGCAGCGACCCTGGAACAATGTCGCGGGTGACCCCCGACGACGTGAGCCGAATCCACTTCGCCATGCCATCCGTGGGGCACCGCGGATATCACGCCGATGAGGTGGACGCGTTCCTGGAACTCGTCTCGGCGACATTGGCCGGCAAGGGGGCGCTGACCGCGGACGATATCCGGCACGTCGCCTTCGACGCCCCGCGCTTCGGCGGCCGCGGCTATCAGGCCGATCAGGTCGACGAATTCCTCGATCGGGTCCGCGTGGAACTCGAGTTCCGCCAGCGCGGGTCCCGCCCGGTCCCGGACGGTGGCAACGGTTCCGGCCCCGCGCTGCTCACCCCCGACGACGTGCACCGCATGCAGTTCACCCAAGCCGCTGTCGGCCGCCGCGGCTACGACACCGAAGAAGTGGACGCGTTCCTGGATCTGGTCGCCGCCACCCTCGCACACGGCAGTCCCGGCAGCCTGACCGTCACCGACGTCCGCGCCGTCCGCTTCACCGAGGCCCGCCTCGGCACCCGCGGCTACGCCCGCGATGAGGTCGACGCCTTCCTCGACCTCGTCATCACCGCCCTCCAAAACAACCACCACTGAACCCCACCGCCGATCAGCATCAGATGGAATCCATCGGGGGCATCGCCCGAGCAGCCACGCCACCAGCCCCACCTGAGCTTGATCCAGCGGCCCGGGTGTTAGTCGAAGAGGTCGAGGGTGGGGTGGGGTTCGCGGCCGCGGACTTCGATGGAGCCGAAGACGAGGTCGGGGGGCGGCACTAGGCCGAGGTGTTCCCAGGCTGCGGCGGTCGCGACGCGGCCGCGCGGGGTGCGGGCGACCATGCCCGCGCGGACGAGGAAGGGCTCGCAGACCTCTTCGACGGTCGCGGCCTCCTCTCCGACGGCGACCGCGAGGGTCGAAACACCAACGGGCCCACCGCCGAAGCTGCGGACGAGCGCGCCGAGGACGGCGCGGTCGAGCCGGTCCAGGCCGAGGGCATCTACGTCGTAGACCTCGAGTGCGGCCTGAGCGATGCGGCGGGTGACCACGCCGTCGGCGCGAACCTCGGCATAGTCGCGGACGCGGCGCAGCAGGCGGTTGGCAATGCGGGGAGTGCCGCGGGAGCGACCCGCGATCTCGGCGGCGGCATCGCGATCCATGGCGACACCGAGGATATGAGCCGAGCGCTGCAAAATGCGCAGGAGTTCTTCGGGATCGTAAAAATCCATATGGCCGGTGAAGCCGAAGCGATCACGCAGCGGTCCGGTGAGCGCACCGGAGCGGGTGGTCGCGCCGACCAGCGTGAACGGCGCGATATCGAGTGGAATCGACGTTGCCCCAGGGCCCTTCCCGACGACCACGTCGACGCGGAAATCCTCCATGGCGAGGTAGAGCATCTCCTCGGCGGGCCGGGCGATCCGGTGGATCTCATCGATGAACAGCACGTCGCCCTCGACCAGATTGCTGAGCATCGCGGCGAGATCACCCGCGCGTTCCAGCGCCGGACCGGAGGTTATGCGCAGTGCCGTACCGAGTTCGGCGGCGATGATCATCGCCATACTGGTCTTGCCGAGTCCGGGCGGCCCGGACAGCAGCACATGGTCGGGGGTACCGCCGCGCTGTTTGGCGCCGCGCAGCACCAGCGCGAGCTGTTCCCGCACGCGCGGCTGGCCGATGAAATCGTCCAGGGACTTCGGGCGCAGACTGGCCTCGATCTCCCCGTCGGACTTCAGATAGCTTGCGCTGATCTGGGATTCGGTGTCGTGCTCTGGATCCTGATCCATGACGTCTTACCGATTCTTCCCCAGCGAGCCGAGCGCCGCCCGCAGCGCCTTCGACGTATCGGCGGCGGGATTCTCGGCGAGCACCGCATCGACCGCGGGCTCGGCCTGTTTGACCGGGAATCCGAGTCCGACCAGTGCCTCGACGACCTGCTCGCGCACCGGCGTGAGCACCGGCGTCGGTGCGCTGCCGGGCGGACCGGCCTGCACCGGAACGAGATTCACCTTGTCACGCAACTCGACGACCATGCGCTCGGCGCCGCGCTTACCGATGCCGGGCACCCGGGTGAGCGCCGCGACATTGCTCTCGGCCAGCGCCTTGCGCAACGCCTCGGGCTCGAGCACCGCGAGCACCGCCATGGCCAGCCGGGGACCGACTCCGGAGACGGTCTGTAAAAGGCCGAACAGGTCACGGGATTCGGTATCGGCGAATCCGAACAGCGTCATCGAATCCTCGCGCACGATCATCGCCGTGAACAGCCGGGATTCCTCGCCGCGGGTCAGCGTGGACAGCGTCGCCGGGGTGACATTGAGCCGGTAGCCAACGCCCGCCGCCTCGATCACCACATGATCGAGCGCGATCTCGAGCACCTCACCGCGTACCGACGCGATCACCCGCGCACCACCTTCCGTTGTTCGGCAAGCCGCTGTGTATACCGCCGCTGCGCCTCTGCGGCACGCGCCTCGGCCTCGGCCATCCGCGCCATCAGCGGCGCCCGCCAACAATGACAGATCGCCAGGGCCAGCGCATCGGCCGCATCCGCCGGTTTCGGCGCGACCTGGAGGCCGAGGATACGCGTCACCATCGCCGTCACCTGAGCCTTGTCCGCGGTTCCATTGCCGGTGACAGCGGCCTTCACCTCGCTGGGGGTGTGGAAGGCCACCGGTATTCCGCGGCGCGCCGCCGCCAGCGCGATCACTCCACCGGCCTGCGCGGTCCCCATCGCGGTGCGCACATTGTGCTGCGCGAATACCCGCTCGATCGCGACCGCGTCAGGTTTGTGGGTGTCCATCCAATGTTCGGCGACGTCGGCAACACCCATAAGCCGGTGTGCCAGGTCCATATCCGCGGGTGTGCGCACCACGTCTACATCGAGCGCCGTCACTTTCCGACCCACCCCGCCCTCGACGATGCTGAGGCCGCACCGAGTGAGTCCCGGGTCGACGCCCATCACCCGCACGCGATCCCCTCTCGAAGGCACGAACAATTGTTCGAGAGTCTAGTGGACGGCGCACTTACGTTCACCAACGACACGGTGGCCGTCCGGGATTCGGCTAGCTGAACGAGTGGTAGCAGCTCACATACGCGTAGCTGCCGGAGTCCGAGTCCTCGACGACCACCTTGCCGTCCTGCAGGATTCGGCAGGTCACCGTGCCGCCGCTGGATCCGCTGACAGTCGCCGTCACCCGGCCCGTGCGGACGTATCCGGTCACCGTCACCGCCTTCGTCCACGGCAGCGGCGAATCCTTGGCCTCGGTGGTGTCGAAATCGCCAGTGTTGTAGGAGATATCGGCGGTGCCGGAGCCGGTGACCTCATAGGTGATCGAGGTTTCCTTCTTCGACTCCTTGTCGATCCGGTAGATGACGGATCCGAATACCGCGACGCAGCCACCGACGGTGAGCACGATCGCCAGGAAAACACCACCGAGGACCCACGGCCACACCGGCTTACCCTTGGGCGGCTGCGGCGGATATCCCGGATAGCCCGGATATCCCTGCCCCGGATAACCCGGGTACTGCGGCGGTGGTTGATAAGTCATGTGCACCCCTCCTGAATCCCTGCACGACCGGCCACTGGACTTTACCGGACACGGCTGTTCGGAGCCCGGTTCACCTGTGCGGTTATCGACCTGCCATCGACCAGCGTTTCAGCGTCGCCCAGGTTCATCGGAGGGAATTCACAGGCTTTCTCGAGGAACGGTCTCGACAATGCCGTAGGTGCCCGTAGTCCGTGCCCCGCTCGCCGCACCCGCGACCCCCGTGACACCGCCGCCACCACCGCGGCTGCCTTCGGCGAATCTGAATCCGAACTATCAGAACGGCTTTCACCACGGCATATCGCTGCTGCACGGCTGGCTGCCGATGACCGTCGAGTTGGTCGCGGTGGCCGCATTGATCCTGGCGATCGGCTGGCGGACCCGGCGCTGGCGGCTGGCGCTACTGCCGGTCTGCGTCGTACTCGGTGCGGCGGGTGCGGTGGCCGCGTGGGCGTATGTGAACGATCAAGGGCTGGCCTCGGATCCGGCGCCGGTCGCGTTGTGGGCCTGTGTCGGCGTCGCGGTCGCGGCCATCGCGATTGCCGCGCTCGGCTGGCGCAGTGCCAGGTGGTGGCGGCGCGGCGTCTCGGTCCTCGCCATTGCGCTGGCAGTGATGAGCACCGGCATCGTGCTCAATCAGTGGGTGGGCTACTACCCCACCG
Organism: Nocardia sp. NPDC050630; assembly: GCF_044457245.1. NCBI lineage: Bacteria > Bacillati > Actinomycetota > Actinomycetes > Mycobacteriales > Nocardiaceae > Nocardia > Nocardia sp. NPDC050630. The sequence continues at coordinate 642,690 of NZ_JBITGN010000001.1, read as the reverse complement.
TGCAGTCGGCGTGGAATGCGCTCACCGCGGGTCCGCTGCCGAATCAGACTGATATCGATGCGCTGCCCGGACTGCGCAATACCGATGTCAGCACCGGCAAGATCGTGCCGGTGCAAATTCCGGACGCGGCCAGCGGTTTTCCGCATCGAACCGAATATGTATACCTGCCGCCGGCCTGGTTCGCCGGTCCGACTCCGCCGACACTGCCGGTCGTGATGATGATCGGCGGTGAATTCAATACCCCCGCCGACTGGATCCGCAGCGGCCAGATCATGCCCGAGGTGGACAAGTTCACCGCCGCCAATGGCGGTCGCGCGCCGATTCTCGTCTTCGTCGATTCCAGCGGCAGTTTCAACAATGACACCGAATGCGTGAACGGTCCGCGCGGCGATGCCGCCGACCACCTGACCCGAGATGTGCCCAGTTTTATCGAATCTCGGTTCGGCGCCGCCGCGGATCCGGCCAGCTGGGCGGTGGTGGGCTGGTCCATGGGCGGGACCTGCGCGGTCGATCTGGCGGTCATGCATCCCGAATTGGTGCGCACCTTCGTCGATATCGCGGGCGATCTCGGTCCGGCATCAGGCAATAAGGAACAAACGATCCGAAGGCTTTTCGGCGGCGACGCCGACCGCTGGGCCGCCTTCGATCCGCTCACCGTCATGGCCGAACATGGTCCCTACACCGGCATGGCAGGCCTGTTCGACGATCTCAGCCCGCCCAAATCCGGTCCGGGGTCCCATGGCGCACATCAGCAATCCGCAGCCGACGACGACAACGTCGGTATGGGCGGCCACGACGGAGTTTTCGACACCGGTGAGGTCGGCGCGGCCGAAAAGCTATGCGACGCAGGCCATGCAGTCGGTATCGATTGCACCATCCACACCACCCAGGGCGGCCACACCTGGCAGTTCGCCTCGGCCGCGTTCACTTCGTCATTCCCCTGGATCGTCGCCCGCGTCGGCCTTCCGGTTCCCGACGCGACCTGAAACATATTCCACGGTTGATGAATTGAGTTGTTACTCATCCCAGGGCTGCGGCCGGTGCGACCGACTCGGCGCGGAAGGTTCGGCGATAAGCCAACGGTGATACGCCGATGGAATCGTGCAGGTGTTGGCGTAGTGAGCTGCCGGTGGCGAAGCCGACTTCGCCCGCGATGCGGTCCACGGTCATATCGGTCGATTCGAGGAGTTGGCGGGCTCGGAAGACGCGCTGTTGAATGAGCCAGCGCCCCGGGCTCATACCGACCTCGTCACGGAAGCGGCGGGCGAAGGTGCGCTTGCTCATTCGGGCCTGGATGGCGAGATCATCGATGGTCAAAGGCAATCGGAGGTTCTCGAGGGCCCAGTGTCTGGCAGCCGCGGTGCCCGCCGAGGTCGACGGCGGCACCGGCTGTTCGATGTATTGGGCTTGGCCGCCATCGCGCCACGGCGGTACGACGCAGCGGCGCGCCACCGTATTGGCGACCGCACTGCCGTGATCGCGGCGCACCAGGTGCAGGCAGAGGTCGATGCCTGCCGCCGCACCTGCCGAGGTGAGCACATCGTCGTCGTCGACGTAGAGGACATCGGTGTTCAGCAGCACCCGCGGAAAGGTGCGCCGGAACAGCTCGGCCACATTCCAGTGCGTCGTCGCGGGACGACCGTCGAGCAATCCGGCGGCGGCGGTGACGAATGCACCGGTGCAGATCGAGACGATGCGGGTGCCCGGTCGGATGCGGGCTAAGGCGGCGGCCGCCGGGGACGGCAGTGTGCCACCGAGCGTCATATCGATATCGCAGGCCGGAATGACCACGGTGTCCGCGGTTGCCAGCGCCCGGCTGTCGTGCTGGACGGCAATGGCGAAATCGGCTCGGCTCGGTACCGGTGCGCCATCGATCGAGCACGTGCTCACTTCGTACAGATCCGCGGCAGTGCCGAAGACCCGGCTCGCAATGCCGAGTTCGAATGGATACACCCCATCCAATGCGAGCACGACCACCCGATGTCGCGCTGCCTGCCCATCCGAGCCAGCAACCATGGCACGATCATATCGAATATTGGCATTTGTGCCATTTTCTCGCATCGCCGCCGACGGCAGGCTGGGCGATATGAACGACACCACCATGCGCGCGATCAGCCAGGACGCGATCGGCGGCCCCGAGGTACTGACCGAAGTCGAACTGCCCATCCCCTCGCCCGGCCCGGGCGAGATTCTGATCCGGGTGCGAGCCGCCGGTCTCAACCCAACCGATTGGCGGCATCGCGGCGTCTCCGGACTCTTCCTCGGCGAACCACCCTTCGTGCTGGGCTGGGATGTATCGGGCGAAGTGGTGGCCGCGGGTATCGGTGTCACTCTGTTCGAACCGGGCGACGAGGTCTTCGGCATGCTGCCCTATCCGTACGGACACGGAGCATTCGCCGAATACGTCGTCGGCCCCACCCGCGCATTCGCCCCGAAGCCGGTCAACCTGGACCACATTCAGGCCGCTGCCATCCCCTTGGCCGCCCTCACCGCCTGGCAAGCGCTCATCGATACCGCGAAACTACAGGCCGGACACCGCATTCTGATCCACGCGGCCGCCGGTGGTGTCGGACATTTCGCCGTTCAGATCGCCAAGGCGCGCGGCGCGTACGTCATCGGCACCGCCAGCGCGGCCAACCACGAATTCCTCCGTGAAATCGGCGCGGACGAGACGATCGATTACCGCACAACCGATTTCGCCGAGGCGATCGGCAATATCGATGTCGTACTGGACTCGATCGATGACGAGAACAGTCTGCGCTCCCTGCGCACACTCCGCCCGGGCGGACTGCTGGTATCATTACGCGCCTTTGGCACGACCGAATTAGCCACCGAAGCAAAGCAATTAGGCCTACGAGCGGTGCGCATGCTGGTGCAGGACGATCACGCCGGGATGACCGCGCTCGCAGAACTCGCCGACTCCGGGACGCTGCGCCCCACCATTGCCGGAGTCTTCCCACTCGAGGAGGCGGCGAAGGCGCACGCACTCGGCGAAACCGGCCGCACTGTAGGCAAATTGGTGCTCACGGTGCCGTGAACGCCCGTCAGCGTTTCCTATCGTGGCTGATCAGAATGTAGGCGCCCCACCAAGTCAGACGGCCGGTGATCGCCACGTGGAGGAAGATCGCGAAATAGACCAGGCTGGCGCCGTAGTCGGCTGCCCAGCCGGGCATCCGGTACACCGTCGCGAATGCGCCGACGAGCAGGATCAGCCCGGTCGCGACCGCGAGCGGCGCGAGGGTGATATTCAGGTCGGTTGAATCGCCGGGACGCTCATCGGCAAGGAATCGACTCATGATGGCTCGTCTCTTTCCGGGCGGAATAAGTTCTCGGTGCGCAGGCATGATCGAGCGGCCGCGGCATGCTGTCGCGGCTCTCGATCTGCTATCAGCAATCAAGCCGCAACCGTTACACCGCCGAGATCGACCCCGAGCGATCAGTGCTCCCAATACAGGAGATGCTGACAGTAAACATTTAGCAATCTTCGACCGGTCGGAGAGGCTATCTCGACGCCGGGATCCGGAAATCCCCTCAGCGCAACACGGATGTTCGGCCATGTTTGTGGCGTGCATCACATAGGAGACCTACCATCCGAAGGATGAGCAATGTTTCCAAGGCTGTCCTGGAAGGCGGGCCGAACGACTTGCCCGCACGCATCGTTGCGATCACGCCGCCCGGCGTCGAGCTCAAAGTCGAATACCGTGGCGGATACGAGCACTTCAAGGTCACCAATCGGGAGGCCGATACGCCCGAGGGGCGACTGCGGGTCTACGAGTGGTCCGATCGGACACGAATCGCGGAATAACCTCCGCGCGCCGGATGCGAAACGCACTCGGGGCGGTCCGCATCTCTGCGAACCGCCCCGAGGCACCGGTCAATGATATTTCGCGTCAGCCCTGTTCCAGCTGGGCATCAGATCTTCCACCGTCGGATGCAATGACGTTCTACACGTCAAAGTGCCCGATGCACCGGCAAACTGAGCATCAGTCCTGTTCCAGCTGGGCGCCGACCTCATCGGAGATATCCACATTGGTGTAGACGTTCTGTACGTCGTCGCTGTCCTCGAGCGCGTCGACCAACTTGAATACCTTGCGCGCGCCGTCGACGTCTACGGCCACCGATACCGACGGCTGGAAGCCGGATTCAGCGGAATCGTAATCGATTCCGGCATCCTGCAGCGCCTTGCGCACCGGGATCAGATCCGATGGGTCACTGATGACCTCGAAGGACTCACCGAGGTCGTTGACCTCCTCGGCGCCCGCGTCGAGCACGGCCATCAGCACATCGTCCTCGGACAGCCCGTTCTTCTCCAGGGTCACAATGCCCTTGCGGTGGAACAGGTAGGAAACCGAACCCGGGTCGGCCATATTGCCGCCATTGCGGGTCATCGCCACGCGCACCTCACCGGCGGCGCGGTTGCGGTTGTCGGTGAGGCATTCGATCAGCACCGCGACACCATTGGGGCCGTAGCCCTCATACATGATCGTCTGCCAGTCGGCGCCGCCGGCCTCTTCACCGCCGCCGCGCTTGCGAGCACGCTCGATGTTGTCGTTCGGAACCGACGACTTCTTCGCCTTCTGGATGGCGTCGTACAGCGTCGGATTTCCCGCCGGGTCACTGCCACCAGTGCGTGCCGCCACCTCGATGTTCTTGATCAACTTGGCGAAGAGCTTGCCGCGCTTCGCGTCGATCCCCGCCTTCTTGTGCTTGGTGGTGGCCCATTTGGAGTGGCCGCTCATTCCCTACTTCCTCCAGTCGACAGCACGTTCTGATCGTGCGCACGGTACCCGCACCGGCCGGGTAGACAACTCTGCCAGCCTACTCGTCCGGTTCCGTCGCATTCCTGTGGGCGACTACTCGCCGTCGCGAACCAGATCGACGAACATCCGGTGCACCCGCAAATCGCCGGTGACCTCCGGATGGAACGACGTCGCGACCACCTTCCCCTGCCGCACCGCGACAATGCGCCCGGCGGCCGGACCACGGGGAACCGTCGCAAGCACCTCGACACCCGCGCCGACCCGCTCCACCCACGGCGCCCGGATGAACACCGCGCGCACCGGACCGTCGCTCAGACCGGCGAAGTCCAGATCGGTCTCGAACGAGTCGACCTGGCGACCGAAAGCATTGCGCCGCACCGTCATATCGATACCGGACAGATGCTTGGCATCCGGGCGGGTGTCGAGCACTTCGGAGGCCAGCAGGATCATCCCGGCGCAGGATCCGAAGGCGGGCATACCTTCCCGCAGCCGCGCGCGCACCGGCTCCAGGAGTTCGAAGACCTCGAGCAGCTTGCTGATCGCGGTCGATTCGCCACCGGGCAGCACCAGCGCATCCACCGCGGCCAGTTCGGAGGCGCGACGCACCAGCACGGGGTGCGCACCGCATTCCGCGAGTGCGGCGACATGTTCGCGCACGTCCCCCTGCAAGGCCAGCACGCCGATGGTGGGCCGGTCGGGACTGTGCTGCGCGCCTGTTGCGGGCGAGGCGACCGATGCGTTCACGCCACGAGCTTACGAGGCGCGACGCTGTGGCCCTGCTCACGGCTTCGCCGGACGCCGCAACGTCGTTGTCATCGCCGAGATCGAGGTGCCGATCGGCTGGGACCGGGCGCTGCCAGTCACCGCCGTGACGAACTCGAACGCGCATCCCTAGGATCCACACCGTGGTCCGCCACCTGCGCGTTGCGCCGGCCCGAGCACGACACAGCGACCGAACAGCGCCGCCACGGCCGGGACTACGGCATTAGCGCAGGTCAGCGGGACCAGCCAGGTGGTCGACTAGCTACGCACGCCGCGGACGGGCGAGGTGTCGGACCAGGATGATCCGGCCGGGGTCAGCTGGTGAATTTGCAGCTCTGGTAGCCGGTGCTCACATAGGTGCTGGCGCCCGGATCGAGATAGATCGAATCCCCTTGACCGTCGCCGCGCGCATACAGCCAGACCGTCGCGTTCGTCTGGTTGTCCACCGCTCCCCGGCCGATCGCTATGTTGTAGGTGCGGTACTCGTCCGGATTATCGATCCGGTCCGAATAGCCCGATCCGTTCTGGAAGGTAAAGCTTCCGACAGCCACATTCCTGCCTCCATTCTTGACGCATCGAAACCGTCGTTCCTGGTCGGCGACTTCTTTGCGCGGCAGTCTACGAGCTACCCGGATAAAATACAGACCGTTCGGCATTTCACGTCACTGGGAAAACTGAGCGTTTCGGCGCTCACTCCCCGCGTAAGGTGCGAATCAAGCCCTCTTGCACAACCGCGGCAACCAACTGGCCCTCGCGGTTGAAAATCTTGCCGCCGGTCAGTGCGCGACCGAAGCCCGCGGACGGGGAGGACTGGTCGTAGAGCAGCCAGTCGTCGGCGCGAAAGGGACGCAGGAACCACATGGCATGGTCGAGCGAGGCGTTCTGGGTCGGTTCGTCCGGATGAGTGACCTTGGAGGAACCGAGCAGGGTCATATCGCTCATGTAGGCGAGAGTGCAGACGTGCACGACCGGGTCATCGGGCAGCGCATGCCGGTAGCGGAACCACACCTGCTGCGGGGAGACGACGCCGTCTCGGCGGGTCACCACATCCTGCGGCACGGTGCGGATATCCCAGTGCTCCCATTCGCGCATCGCCCACAGCCGCTCGGGACTCATCGTGATGCTGGCATCGGGCAGCTCATCCGGCCCCTGCACCTGCGGCATCTCGTCTTGGTGTTGTGGACCCGAGTCACCGACATGGAACGACGCCGACATGGTGAATATCGCGGCGCCGTCCTGTACGCCGGTGACCCGGCGGGTGCAGAAGGACCGGCCGTCGCGAATGCGCTCCACCAGGTACACCGTCCGCTCTTCCGGATTGCCCGGCCGCAGGAAATATCCGTGCAGCGAGTGCACCTGAAACCGTGGCTCCACCGTCCGTACCGCCGATACCAGCGCCTGGCCGGCAACCTGTCCGCCGAATGTGCGTACGAGCTGGGTCTTGGTGGATGCGCCACGGAAGATGTCCCGCTCGAGCCGCTCGATCTCCAGCGCCTCTTCGATTGTCGCCATGGGGCCGAGATTAACCCGAGCGCCGATGCGGCCCGATGGTGACCTCTCGGCAATGGCCGCGCCCGCCACCCAGAACGTGGTGCGCGGCATCATTTGATGGAATGGATCGGTGCCGCATTTCGATCCGATCACCCCGGACGGACTAATCGAACTCATTGTCGACCGCGTCCGCGAGCTCGGCGAGCGGGCACTGGTCGCCATCGATGGCGCCGACGCGGCCGAGCCGGATACGATGGCGCACCGCATCGCCACCGCACTGCGCGACACCGGACGCACCGCCGAGGTCGTCGCCCTGCACGACTACATTCGCCCGGCCTCGCTTCGTATGGAATTCGGCCGCACCGACGAAATGTCTTATCGCACCGCCTGGTTCGACTACGCCGCACTCGACCGCGAAGTCATCCAGGCGCTACGCCGCGATGCCCGCTGGCTCCCCGCACTGTGGAACGAGGCCCGCGACCGCTCGGCCCGCTCCCCCATCCGCACCGCGGCCACCGACACCGTCCTGTTCGTCGCGGGACCCATGCTGTTGGGCCGCGGCCTCGCCTTCGATTTCACCGTCCACCTCGACATGTCCGAACCGGCCTTGCGCCGACGAACTCCAGCCGACGACCTGTGGACCGTTCCCGCCCTCTTGCACCATGACCGCGACAACCCCAGCGCTCCAACCTTTTTCATCCGATGGGACCACCCGGATCGTCCGGCACTCCGTATAGACGACACCGCTCGTCGGTAGTCGTACCCCATCCCGGAACACTGGCCACCTCTCTCTCCTCCTCTGCGATTTGTTTTGGGAGACAGTCACTTGTATTCAACGCGGGACACATAGTTGAATGCGCATATCCGCGTATCGATATGAATTAATCTCCAGGCGACCCGAACCGCTCTCCAGTATTCGTTTCCTCCGCAGGATGCGAATCTGTAAGAAGATGTGGATATTTGCGATATGAGACACAGCGATGCCGCGAGGTCCGCGCCCCCGACGGTGCCGCGCGAACTGCCCGCACGGCCGCCGACATGCACGAATCCCGAAGCTAGCCACCAGCTCTGTGGCGGGCATAAGACAACGGTGAAAGCCGCGACAGCTTCCGCCCATCGGTCAGGACGAGCAACGCCCGCGGCAGTGGATCAATCCCTCTGCCGCGGGCGTTGATTCGGTTCAGCGGTAGCGCAGCCTCACCAACCGCGCTCGGCCAGCCGGTGATCGACCGGCAGTTCCTCGACATTGATGCCGACCATGGCCTCGCCCAGACCGCGCGAGACCTTCGCCAGCACATCCGGGTCGTCGTAGAAAGTGGTCGCCTTGACGATGGCCGCGGCACGTTCTGCCGGGTTACCGGACTTGAAGATGCCAGAGCCGACGAAGACGCCCTCGGCGCCGAGCTGCATCATCATCGCCGCATCTGCGGGGGTGGCGATACCGCCCGCGGTGAACAGCACCACCGGCAGCTTGCCGGTCTGGGCGACCTCGCGCACCAGCTCGTACGGCGCCTGCAGTTCCTTGGCGGCGACGAACAGCTCGTCCTCGGGAAGCGACGACAGCTTGCGGATCTCGGCGCGAATCTTGCGCATGTGGGTGGTGGCATTGGAGACGTCACCGGTGCCCGCCTCACCCTTCGAGCGAATCATGGCCGCGCCCTCGGTGATCCGGCGCAGCGCCTCGCCCAGATTGGTCGCACCGCATACGAACGGCACGGTGAAGTTCCACTTGTCGATGTGGTTGGCGTAGTCGGCGGGGGTCAGTACCTCGGATTCGTCGATGTAGTCGACGCCGAGGCTCTGCAGGATTTGTGCCTCCACGAAGTGGCCGATGCGCGCCTTGGCCATGACCGGAATGGAGACGGCGGAGATGATGCCGTCGATCATGTCCGGATCGCTCATCCGGGAAACGCCGCCCTGTGCACGGATATCGGCCGGAACACGCTCCAGGGCCATCACCGCGACCGCGCCGGCGTCCTCGGCGATCTTGGCCTGCTCGGGGGTGACGACATCCATGATCACCCCGCCCTTGAGCATCTCGGCCATCCCCCGCTTCACGCGGGCGGTGCCGATGGTGTTGGTGGTCTCGGGCGTGGTCACGGCAAACTCCTGAGTCATGTGCGCCAATCGGGTCGCTTGGAACTAACGCCACCGATTCTAGGCGGACCGATCAGGCCACTTGATAGCCAGTTGCACAGCACTGGCCTTGCCCCGACCAGCGAGTCTGCGTCCGGTCCGCGGCCACTGGACCCGGTCACGAGCCGGATCCGGCGGGCCGACGCAAGTCTTGCGCCGCCCCGACGAATACCCGACAAGAACTAGAGCGGGCCGACTACCAGCAACTGGGCCCAATACCCCGCGGCGTCGGAACCCAACAATGGCAACAGGAAATCGAACAACAGGTAGGACATGTACTGCTTACCTTCCACACGCCAACGGACCTTCTCACTGCAGTGGAAGTACCACCAGAATTCCAGGTAGCGCTCCCCCAGCAGCACTACCCAGGGCGGCGGCAATCCAGTCGCGACGCTATCACGATCGTGAAACACATCACAGCCGAAAGATCCAGGCGCGCACGCCGATCACGGGCGTGGCACTCACCGGATAGACCGCACCTCGGGATCGGAATCACCCGACGCAGCCGCGGCAGCTTCGGGAAGCAGCTGGTCCAAATGGTAGGGGTAGACGGTTTCGCCGGTGTGATCCAAGGCGACGATGTCCGACCCGGTGCACCATTTGTTGTCGGTGATGCTGCGTCGCTCAACCGCGGTCAGATTGCCCGGTTTGGGATCGAAGGCGCGGACGCGCAGTGCGAAGAACAGTTCCTCGGCGCGGATGAGTTCGCCGTCGAACGGGAATACCGCCACCCGCCGCCACATGGGACCGCGCAGACTGGTCGGATCCGCGGTGTATCCAGTCTCCTCCCACAGCTCGCGCACCGCGGCACTGCGCAAGGTCTCCCCCGGTTCCACACCGCCGCCGATCGTGAACCAGAAGGAGACGTCGGGGGTTTTCGGGTCGTTGCCGCGCATGAGCAGTACGCGGTCCTGTTCGTCGAGCAGCACCACGCGCGCCGAGGTGCGCACGGTATCGACGTCCAGGCCGGTCGCGGCCGCCGGGGTGGCGCGTTCGCTGATCTCGAAGTACGTCGGGAGCGGTGCGGTACCGCCAAGGTGCAGAATGCGGACAGGGCGGCGGGTACGCAGCGCAAGGGTGTCGCGGACCGCGTCGTTGTGAAAGCGGCGCGCGATGAGCACCCGGGCCTCGGCATCGGCGAGTTCGGCGACCTGCTGTGGGCGCAACTGGGCGATATCGATCGTGGAAAGTGCTGCGGAAAGCTGATTTTCGATGGTTTCGCGGTCGGCGCGGCCCGCGCGCTCGGCCCGATCGGCCAGTGTGGTCAGCCGTTTGGCGTGCTCGACGAGTGCGGAATCGGCGCTCGGCCCGGCAATGGCCACTGCGACCGACCTGGCCACCACCGCCCGCCGTGCCAGTGCACCGTCGAGTGCCTGCCAGGACTGATCCGACCGCACGTGCAGCCGGTCGAGCCGGTTCGCCGTCGAAGCCGCCCATAGACCGATCGCGACGACCACCGCCGCGATGAGCGCTAGTACGAGCACCGTTGTCGCGGAAAAGGTAATCATCGAACAGCCCTCACCTTGCTATCGCCGACAACGACCGGCGCATCCGCTCGAACATGATCCATGGTCGCGAATGACGCGGTGACGAGAGGGTCATCCGGCGGCTCGCACTCGCGTATCACCCACGGTGACAGTCTCGTACACCCGCAGGATCTGTTCGGCGACTACCGGCCAGTCGTATTCGCCGACTACCTGATTGGCGGTATGGATCAGGGCTTCGCGGCGCACCTCATCGGTGAGCAGGGTGTCCAGCGCCGCGGCGAGCCGAGCCGAATCCCCCACCGGGACCAGCATTCCCGCGGTGCCGTCGCGCAAGACCCGACGGAAGGCGTCCAATTCGCTTGCCACCACGGCGGTTCCGGCCGCCATCGCCTCGATCAGAATGATGCCGAAGCTCTCCCCACCCAGATTCGGCGCGACGTACACATCCGCGCTGCGCATCGCCGAGGCCTTGTCCTCGTCCGATACCTGACCCAGGAAGCGCAGGTGGCGAGCGAGCGGCCCGGCCTCGCGGCGCAGTCGATCCTCGTCACCACGCCCCACGATGAGGATCTCGACATCCGGATGTCTGCGCACCAATGCGGGCAGCGCGCCGAGCAGGACTTCCATCCCCTTGCGCGGTTCGTCATAGCGCCCGAGGAACAGCACCGTCCCGCCCGCACGCGGATATCCGGGCAGCATCGGGGCCCGCGCGAAGGCGGGCACATCGACACCGTTGGGGATTTCCACCGCATCCGAACCGAGCGCCTCCACCTGCCAGCGCCGCGCCAATTCGGAGACCGCGATCCGGCCGCTGATCTTCTCGTGATAGGGCCGCAGCACACCCTGAAAGGTGCTCAGCACCAACGATTTGGTGGTCGAGGTGTGGAAGGTAGCCACGATCGGCCCCTCGGCGATCTTCAGCGCGAGCATGGACAGGCTCGGCGCGTTCGGTTCGTGGATGTGCAGCACGTCGAAGTCGTTGCCATCGATCCAGCGCCGAATCCTGGTGTAGGCCATGGGCCCGAAGGACAACCGGGCCACCGAACCGTTGTACGGAATCGCCACCGCGCGACCGGCCGACACCACGAAATCCGGCAGCGGCGTGTCCTCGGATGCGGGTGCGAGCACGCTCACCTTGTGGCCGCGTTCGATGAATACCCGCGCCAATTCGACGACATGGGCCTGCACACCGCCGGGGACATCGAACGAATAGGGGCAGACCATGCCGATTTTCATGGTGTCTTCTCCCCTTGGGCGCCATCCATCCCGGCTTGCGCCGCGGCGATTCTGGCTCGCCGCTGCGCCGAGAGGTCCTGCTCCCATTGTGGCTGCAACATATGCCAATCGGCCGGGTGCTCGGCGATATTGGCCGCGAACCGGTCGGCCAGCGCCTGGGTGGTCGCCGCGACGCCACCCGAAACATCCAGTGGTGCTTCGGTCTTCATCCCCCAACCCTCGCGACCATCGGCATCGACGGTGAACCAGAGGTGCACCGGGATCAGCGCGGCACCGGTCTCGATGGCCAGCTTCGCCGCACCCGCGGGCAGCCAGGTGCGCTCGCCGAACATGGTCACCGGCACACCCTTACCCGTCAGGTCGCGCTCGCCCATCAGGCATACGACATTGTTCGCGCGCAGCCGAGCGGCCAGCGCCGCGAACGGCGGCTGCTCACCACCGGTCAGCGGAAATACCTCGAAATTCAAACTCTCCCGGTAGGCGACGAACCGTTCGAACAACGATTCCGGCTTCAGCCGTTCGGCGACGGTGGCGAGGGTACCGCTGTGGCTGACCAGCCAGACCCCGGCCGCATCCCAGTTCCCCGAGTGCGGCAGCGCCAGCACCACACCGCGTCCCCGCGCCAATGCGGCATCCAGATTCTCCACACCCTCCACCGACGAACCGATCAGTGCCGAGTGATCCATCGTGGGCAGCCGAAAGGCTTCGCGCCAGTAGCGGGCATACGAACGCATGCTCGCTCGGATCAGCTCATCGGGCACCTCGCCCGGAGTCACACCGAGCACGCGAGCGAGATTGCGCCGCAACTGATTGGGTTCACCACCGGCACGGAAGGTTCGATTCGCCTTGTCCGCGACCCAATTGCCACCCCAATCGAACACCCGCCGCGCCGTCGATTCGGGCAGTGCGCGCACACCCCGCCAACCTGCCGCATAGGCCCAATCCGTCAGTCTCGACTTAATCCGCGAGCCGACGCCTTCGGACTGCGAACTCACGAGGGCAACTCCGTCGCGTCGGCCGGATTCTGCGGCGGCGCCGGCGGAATCACGTCCCGCGCGCCGGGCGAATTCCGGACCGCCAATACCCGCTGGAACACCGTGATAATGCTCAACACCGCCAGAATCCACATCGCCACGTGTACGGCCCAGGTCAGCCATTCGATCCCCCAATACCCACCGATACCGGTGAATCCCGCGCCGACCAAAACGATGATCAGCCGATCCGGCCGCTCGATGAGTCCACCGTCCGCGGATAGTCCACTCGCCTCCGCACGCGCCTTCGCGTACGAGATCACCTGGGACGTGACCAGAACCACCAGTGTCGCCAGGAACAGCGGCTTACTGTTCTCGTGATACACCGCCCACCAGGCCAACCCGGCGAAAATGGCGCCGTCGGCGACCCGGTCACAGGTCGCGTCCAGTACGGCACCGTATTTCGTACCGCCGCCACGCGCTCTTGCCATGGCGCCGTCGAGCATGTCGAACATGACGAACAGCCAGATCACCATGGTTCCCCAGAACAGATGTCCGGTCGGGAACAGGGTGACCGCGGCCGTGATCGAAGCGACGGTGCCGACCACCGTCATCGCGTCGGGAGTGAGTCCGGTGCTGACAAGCGCTCTGCCCAGCGGCGCAGTCGCTTTGGAGAACGTCTCGCGGCCGAAGAAGCTGAGCACCCTACTCGACTTCCTTCCACGCCGCCGATAACAGCGCCCGAGTTTCCCGCAACAACTGCGGCATGACCTTCACACCGCCGACGACGGTAATGAAGTTGGCATCCCCGCCCCAGCGCGGCACGATGTGCTGATGCAGGTGATCGGCGAGTGAACCACCGGCCACCCCACCGAGATTCAGACCGACATTGAAACCGTGCGGTCGCGAGACCCGCTTCATCACCCGAATCGCCTGCTGGGTGAAAGACATCAGTTCGGCGCTCTCCTCGAGCGTCAGATCCTCGAGGTTGGCCACCTTGCGGTAGGGCACCACCATCATGTGCCCCGGGTTGTACGGGTAGAGATTCAGTACCGCGTAGACGTGCTCGCCGCGAGCGATGACAAGACCGTCCTCATCCGACATCTTCGGGATATCCGTGAACGGATGGCCCGTGGTGTCTTTCGGATTGGAGGTGGCCGCCTCGGCGATATAGGACATCCGGTACGGAGTCCACAGCCGCTGCAGCCGATCCGGCTCACCCGCCCCGGTATCCACGATGCTGCCGTGCTCGTCCGAGTCCGCGTTCAAATCCGCGAGCCCGTCCGGCACCGTGCGCTCAGTCATGCTCCGCCCTTCACCACAAAACCATCGGCGGTCGGCGAGGCGTTCTCCCGGTTCGCGATCCATTCCACGATCGTGGCCACTGCGGCGGCGACCGGGACGCCGTTGACCTGGGTGCCGTCGCGGAAGCGGAAGCTGACCGCGCCAGCGTTCACATCGCGCTCACCGGCGAGCAGCATGAACGGGATCTTCTGCGCGGTGTTGTTGAAGATCTTCTTCTGCATCCGGTCATCGCTGCGGTCGACCTGCGCGCGGATGCCCGCGTCCTGCAGCTGTTCGATGACCGAATCCAGATGCGGCGCAAAGGTTTCCGCGACCGGGATACCGACGACCTGAACCGGTGAGAGCCAAGCGGGAAAGGCGCCCGCGTAATGCTCGGTGAGCACGCCGAAGAAACGTTCGATGGAACCGAAAAGGGCGCGGTGGATCATTACCGGCCGTTGCTTGGTGCCGTCGGAGGCGGTGTATTCCAGGTTGAAGCGCTCGGGCAGGTTGAAGTCGAGCTGGATGGTCGACATCTGCCAGGTGCGACCGAGCGCATCCTTGGCCTGCACCGAGATCTTCGGCCCGTAGAAGGCGGCGCCGCCCGGATCCGGGACCAGTTCCAGTCCGGAGTCGGTGGCCACCTTGCGCAAGGTCTCGGTGGCCTCCTCCCACATCTCGTCGGAGCCGACGAACTTCTTCGGATCCTTGGTGGACAGTTCGAGGTAGAAGTCGTCGAGGCCGTAGTCGGCGAGCAGCCCGAGCACGAATTGCAGCGTGCTCGTCAGCTCGGCGTGCATCTGCTCCTTGGTGCAGTAGATGTGCGCATCGTCCTGGGTCATGCCGCGCACCCGGGTCAGGCCGTGCACGACACCGGACTTCTCATAGCGGTAGACCGAGCCGAATTCGAACATCCGCAGCGGCAGTTCTCGATAGGACCGGCCACGCGAGCGGAAGATCAGATTGTGCATCGGGCAGTTCATCGGCTTGACGTAGTAGTCCTGGCCGGGCTTGCGGACGGTGCCGTCCTCGTTGAGTTCGGCGTCCAGGTGCATGGCCGGGAACATGCCGTCCTTGTACCAGTCCAGGTGACCGGAGACCTCGAACAGGTGGCCCTTGGTGATGTGCGGCGTATTGACGAATTCATAGCCCGCGGCGACGTGGCGACGGCGCGAGTATTCCTCGAGCTCTTTACGGATGATGCCGCCCTTGGGGTGGAAGACCGGCAGGCCGGAGCCGAGTTCGTCCGGGAAGCTGAACAGGTCCAGCTCCAGACCGAGTTTGCGGTGGTCGCGGCGCTCGGCCTCGTCGAGCAGGTGCAGATGCTCGTCGAGGGCCTCCTGCGATTCCCAGGCGGTGCCGTAGATGCGTTGCAGATCTTCGCGGTTCTGGTCGCCGCGCCAGTAGGCGGCGGAGCTACGGGTCAGCTTGAAGGCGGGGATGAATTTGGTGGTCGGGATGTGCGGGCCGCGACACAGATCGCCCCAGACCTTTTCACCGGTGCGGGGGTCCAGGTTGTCGTAGATGGTCAGCTCTTTACCGCCGACCTCCATGACCTCCGGATCGTCGATACCGGACTTATCGCTGATCAGCTCGAGTTTGAACGGCTCCTTGGCCAGTTCGCTCTGCGCCTCATCGATCGCTACGACCCTGCGCGAAAACCGCTGCGCGCCTTTGACGATCTTCTTCATCCGGGATTCCAGCTTGACCAGATCCTCGGGGGTGAACGGCCGCTCGACCTGAAAGTCGTAGTAGAAGCCGTCCTTGATGGGCGGCCCGATGCCGAGTTTGGCGTCCGGGAACTCCTGCTGCACGGCCTGGGCCAGCACATGCGCGGCAGAATGCCGGATCACGCTGCGGCCGTCCTCGGTATTGGCGGCGACCGCCTCGACCTCGACATCGGTATCCGGCGTCCAGGACAGGTCCTTGAGCCCCTCCGCATCGCGAACCACGACGATGGTGTCCGGCCCCTTCGTCGGCAACCCCGCCTCGCGCACCGCGGCACCCGCCGTCGTCCCGGCCGGCACCCGAACGAGGGCGACAGGGGTGATAGGTGCTGAGGTGGTCACGGCGAGAGACTCCTTGGCGTTGGCTGGCGGGCGTGTTCCCGCGTTGGTGCGGGCGGTTGCCCACGGGTCATCGTCGGAGGCGATTTGCTCCGGCGCGACCATGCTATCGGCACCGCGACGGCCCCGCGTCGATGGACTCGGATCGCCGCCTCGCGGTTCGGCCGCTGCGGTTGCGCGAGACCAGAACGTGACATCGGGCAGTCGGTTCGACCATCCGACCGCCGCCGGTTCGATGCGGTGCTCTCCGCGGCTGCGCGGACCCCACCTCCTACGGATCCGACGCCGGGGCCCGCGGCCGTGGGCTCGGAGGGATCGCGCTGATCATGCACATTCGGGCCGCTCCGGTGATTGCCGCCGAGTTCGCGCGAGCAGCCCGGCTTCGCACGGTCGCGCATGCCGGGACCAATCCAGCGCTGATTCTGTCTGCCATCGCCGCGCACGCGGTTCGGTTTTGGATGCTGTGCTCCCGGCAGCGCGTCGACGCGTTCGCAGTCAGGCCGAACCGGCGATTTCTGCCACACCCGGGCCAGACTCACCGAGTTCCATGTGGGACACCGAAAGCCTTGCGGGCGATCAGCTTTCGGCGGCGAGCCGAGCCAGGAGCGTCTTGCGTTCAGCGGACGGCCGCTTCGGGCAACTGGTGCACATTTCGCAGCCGGGCACCTCGAAGACCAGGCAGCACGATATCCGGCGGACAAAGGTGCGCCCGTCAACGTCCACGAACCGGGGAACCGGCAGTTTCCCTCCGACTTGGCTGGCAAGCCGCGCCCCAGCTTCGGGATTCCCCGCATCGAGGGCCCGGTTCCCGATGGCATCGGCGGCAATCGCCCACAGTGACGGCACTCCCACACCAGAGACCGCCGCTACGGGGCCGATTACGGCCGCCAAAGTCTCCCGCAACGCCTCCGCGCAGGCATGGCCCAGCGCGGCGTCGGTCTCCTGCGGCGCACCGCTGTCCCCTGGTGCACCTCGACCCGCGACCGCATGGATATGGACGCGTTCTATGCCGCCGTCCGGACGCACCACGCAGTCGAGGTTGTCCAAGAACGGCTCCGGCGCGGGTTTGTCGTTCGCGTAGGCGCAAGCCAGCTGTTCGACCAGTGCCGAGGCGACCATGCACCACCAGAGCGTGCCCGAGACGCGCGGTTCGATGGTGCCCCAGGAACGGCCCATTTCCGCGATGCGCGCCGACAGCCAGTCCGGCTCGGTCAGGGTGCGACCGGGGACCGTGTTCACCACTTCAGGGGACTGCGCAACCACTGCCATTCGACTCCGATCCAGCCGCCGACCAACCCGAATGTTCCCAACACCCACAGTGTCGCGAGGACCAGCGCGAAGGTCGCCATTGCCGCGAACACCCGCATGGCCGGGCCTCGTGCGGAGTACCACGCGATACCCTGCCGATACTTGTCACGCAGCCAGCCGAGCACCTGGCGCGCCCAGGCGAATTCGGTGGCGAGAATGCCAAGTCCGGCGAAAACGATCGCCCAGCCGGGTCCGGGATAGGGAATCGCCAGGATTCCGAGGCCCAGCACCGCGACCCCGACCACCGCGACCCCGATTCGGTAGGCGAGGTTCAGCGTAGGCCGCGCGCCCAGCCGGGCGCGGAAGGCACGCCATCCGGTGTGTGTGGGTTCGGACTCCAACTCGACACTCATCTCCACCAGCCTACGAGCGACTTGCCTGGACCCGCCCGACCAGGCCCGGGCGGGTCCAGCTGTCATCGGCTCAGACGAGTTCCGGTGCTATGCGCGCACCGGTGTCGTCGATATGGGCGAGGCCGTTCACGGTCACCTCGATGACACGTGCGCTGGCGATATCGAAGAAGAGCCCCGATACCGTCACATCACGCTCGGCCATCGCCGCGCGGACCGCGGGATGGCGATGCAGCGTCTCCAACTGAACGGCAACATTGACCATGCTCAGCTGGTCGACTTCGCCGAATCCGGCGGCCGCGGCCGCCTGCGCCACCGGGTGTCCGACCCGGAACCGCTCCAGGCTCGGATGCGCATGGGCGAGCCACGGCCCGATCCCCGGTCCATCGTCGGTGCCGGAGTGCAGCGCCTTCATCGCACCGCAGGACGAATGCCCACACACCACGATGGACCGCACGTTCAATTCATTGAGTGCGAAGACCAGTGCGGCCTCCACCGACGCGTCGCCGCTGTCCGGCACCAGATTGCCCACATTGCGCACGGTGAACATGTCACCGGGACCACTGTTGGTGATGACGTTCGGAACCACCCGGGAATCCGCGCAGGTCAGGAAGAAGGTATCGGGATCCTGACGGTCACGCAGCTCGTCCAGATGCGGCCGCACGACATGGGCGTGGCTGCGGTGGTAAGCGGCGACACCCGAGGTCACCCGGTCGGCATTCTCGTTATCTCCGCGCCATGGGCCGAGGATTTCGTCGAGCACCGCGCGCCCGAACCCGCGGGCGGGGGGACCGGCGGTCGCGTGCGCCATTCGCGCACTGCCGATTTCCACGAAATTTACTGTGCCGCCACCACTTTCCTGCTGACGCACCCAGTCCTCGATGGCCTCGAAGGCGGCATGGTCGAGGAAGTCGACCGTCATCTCGACGGTAACGTCCGCGCCTGCGGGCACTTTGGCGAACTCCGCGGACAGCTTCGGCAGTGCGAGAAAGGTGCAGGAACCGTCAATCGTGAGTAGCCAGCGCTGCGAGCCCGGAATCGCCTTGGCCGCCACGGCAACTCGAACGACACGCCACAACAGCAGTCCGAAAGCCAGTGCCAGACCGATGATCACGCCTTCCAGCAGATTCAGGAAGACCACGCTGACGATGGTGACGGCATAGATGAGCAGATCGCCGGTGCGCCTGGCCATCTTGATGTGGGCCAGCTTGACCAGCTGGATACCGATGACGATCAGCAGACCCGCGAGCGCGGACTTCGGAATCTGCTGCACTACCCCAGCGAGGACGACCGAGAACAGCAGAATCCAGAAGCCGTGCAGCACGGCCGATGCGCGGCTGCGCGCACCCGCCTGCACATTCGTGGCACTGCGCACGATCACACCGGTGACAGGCAGACCACCCAGTAGACCCGAGAGCACATTGGCCGAGCCCTGGCCGATCAGCTCGCGGTCGAAATTGGTTCGCTTACCGGTGTGCATCTTGTCCACGGCCACCGCCGACAGCAAGCTCTCGACGCTGGCGATGAGCGCGATGGTCAGAATCATCAGCGCCACCGCGGACCAGTCGCCGCTGGGTATCTGCGGTAGTCCGATGGCATCGAACAGCGAGCCGTTCAACACGATTCGCTCGGCCTCGAACGGCAGCACCAGCGACATCACCGTGCCGACCAAGACCGCCACCAGCGGTCCCGGCACCACCCGCACCTTGGCTGGCACCCGGCGCCAGCCGAGCATGATCGCGATGACAACCGCGCCGATGATGGCGTCATCACCGTGCAGCGACAACAACTGCGACGGCAACTGGGTGATGTTGTTCCAGGCGGAACTGCGCGAAGCCCCACCGAGCAGCACGTGAACCTGTTGCAGTGCAATGGTTATGCCGATGCCCGCGAGCATCGCGTGCACCACCACCGGTGCGACGGCCAATGCGGCCCGCGCAATCCGGCTGAGCCCGAATAGGATTTGCAGCACACCGGCCACGACAACAATGAATGTCGTTGTACGCCAGCCGAATTGATTGATGGACTCGGCAACGACAACGGTCAGGCCCGCGGCGGGTCCGCTGACCTGCAGCAGCGAACCGCCGAGCGTGCCCGCGACGATGCCGCCGATAACGGCGGCGATGAGTCCGGCGGCGACGGGTGCGCCGGATGCGACGGCGATGCCGAGGGACAGCGGCAACGCGACCAGGAAGACCACGATGGAGGACGGCAGATCGTGGCGCAGAATCGATGTCAGTCGATCGGACAGAGGTTCGGAACTGCGATGGCCCTTGCCCTGTTCAGTGGGCGGTAACGGTGGTGCGGCTACAGCGCTATCAATAGCCATTGACTTCTCCTTCGCCGACTCGGCGCGAACGCCGAGGTCGGTTGACGATCAAAATGTCCAACAGGGCACAGACCGCGAACCGGCATCTCGCGGTGAAGCAGTTCCCGACACAGCGATGGATCGAGAGGTAAATCGCGTCAAGGCTATTGGTAAAGACTTAGCAAAGCCTGAGAAGTTGGTAAAAAGTGCTCGAATCCGTACCTCCGAATCGGTGTGAAACGCGACACATTCGTACCGAGTTGGCATGTCGGGCCGCACTATTCGGCCCGACAGCACGCGACTAGACGGGCTCGGCAGCCACCCCCCGCACCTCGACCAACTCATCGAATGCCGCTACCGTCAACTCGTCGTCGAACTCGGCGATGCCGTCCATCGTCACCTCGATGACGCGGGCGGTCGCGAGATCGAAGAACAGTCCGGACACCACCACGCCCCGCTCCGCTATACCGCGCCGGACCACGGGATGGGCATGCAACCGTTCCAGTTGCACCGCCACATTCACCATGCCGAGCTGGTCGACCGTGCCGAATCCGGCGAATTCCGCGGCAGCCGCGACCGGATGCCCGAGCCGGAATCGGTCCAGGCTGGGCCGCGCGTAGGCGAGCCAGTCGCCGAGCCCCGATCCGCTGCGCACCTCTCGATGCAGTGCCTCCATCGCGCCGCAACCGGAGTGCCCGCAGACCACCACGGCCCGCACATCCAGCTTCTCCAGCGCGTAGATCAGTGCGGCCTCCACCGAAACATCACTGCCACCGGCCGGGACCAGATTGCCCACGTTGCGAACGGTGAACAGATCGCCCGGCCCGCTATTGGTGATGACATTCGGAACGATACGGGCATCGGCGCAGGTCAGGAAGAAGGTATCGGCGTCGGGCCGGTTGCGCAATCCATGCAAATGGGGGCGCATCAAATGGGCATTGCCGCGATGATAGGCGGCGATACCGGCCGCGATCGGATCCGCCCGATTACCCGTCCGCCGCCACGGCCCGATGACCTCATCGATGACCTGACGCGAGCGCCCACGCTCCGGCGGACCAGCAACCGCCGTCGCCATTCGCGCGCTGCCGAGTTCGACGAAATCGACTGTGCTGCCACCAGCTCGACGCAGACCGGCCCAGTCGGTGATCAGTTCGCAGGAAGCGTGATCGAGGAAGTCGACCGTCATCTCGATGGTCACGTCGACCTCGGCGGGGACCTTCGCGAGTTCGGCGGTCAGCTTGGGCAGCGCGAGGAAGGTGCAGGTGCCGTCGATGGTGACCAGCCAGCGGCGGGCATCGGGCACCGGTTCGGCGTGGATGGCCACCCGCACCACCCGCCACAACAGCAGGCCGAAGGCGAGTACGAGCCCGATCACCATGCCCTGCAATAGGTTCAGGAACACCACACCCAGCACCGTGACCACGTAGACGAACAGGTCGCCGTTGCGCCGGGCCAACCGGATATGGGCCAACTTCACCAGTTGAACGCCGATGAGGATGAGCAGCCCCGCCAGGGCCGCCTTGGGAATCTGCTGCACCAGCCCGGCCAGCGCGACGGCGAACAGCAGGATCCACACGCCGTGCAGTACCGTCGCAGCCCTGGTCCGCGCCCCGGCGTTGGCATTGGTAATGCTGCGCACGATCACGGCCGCGATCGGCAGACCGCCGAGCAGACCCGACACCACATTGGCCGAGCCCTGCCCGATCAGCTCGCGATCGAAATTGGTTCGATGGCCGGGCCGCGTCTTATCTACCGCGACCGCCGAGAGCAGGCTCTCCACGCTGGCGATCAGCGCGATCGTCACCATCGCCATCGCCACGGCGAACCAACCGCCGGACGGGATCGCGGGCAAACCAATCGAATCGAGCAGCGACCCATTCAGCACGACGCGCTCGACATGGGTCGGCAGTACCAGCGACAGGAGCGTGGCGACCATCACGGCAACAAGCGGGCCAGGTACGACGCGGATCGTG
This sequence comes from Nocardia sp. NPDC050630, assembly GCF_044457245.1. Lineage (NCBI taxonomy): Bacteria > Bacillati > Actinomycetota > Actinomycetes > Mycobacteriales > Nocardiaceae > Nocardia > Nocardia sp. NPDC050630. Next base: position 620,558 of record NZ_JBITGN010000001.1, on the reverse strand, counting down.
GGCGGAACGAACTTCCAGCCGGTCAGGATGACGATCACCACCAGACCGACGAACAGATCGCCGCGGTGCACCGACATCAGCTGATGCGGCAGCTGGATGAGGCTGGCGTAGGACGAACTCAGCGAGTTGCCGCCGAGCAGAATATGGACCTGCTGTAGCGCGATGATGACGCCGATACCGGCGAGCATCGCATGGACCACCACCGGCGCGATGGCGAGTGCGCCACGCGCAACGCGACTGAGCCCGAACATGATCTGCAATAGGCCCGCACCAATGGTGATGAAACAGGTAGCGGACCAACCGAACTGGTGCACGCTCTCGGCGACGACGACGGTGAGACTGGCCGTCGGCCCACTGACCTGTACGGCCGAGCCACCTAGCAGCCCGGCGACGACACCGCCGACCACGGCGGCGATGAGTCCGGCGGCAACCGGCGCGCCCGAGGCGACCGCGATGCCGAGTGAAAGTGGTAGTGCGACAAGGAAAACCACGACAGAAGCGGGTAGGTCGTGGCGGCCGACGGCGGCGAGACTTGCTGGAAGACTTGCGCGAAGCGGCGACGTCCGTGTTACGGGATCGGTGTCGGTGGACATTACTCTCCTTCGCCGAAACGGCTTGGAGCCGATCGGTTCATCGGTCGAACATCTACTGGCATCGAAAGCGAGCGGCGGGCGAAGCTTTCTGGAGAACGCTGGGTGCTACATGTGCTCCGCTGGAGCACTTCTTGGAGCAGTGACCCCATGGCGCGAAGGTCAGACGCAATAGTAAAGACTTCGCAAAGCGTTTGGAAAGATTTGTGGTGCAGATGTGGCCAACTGCTATCAAAATGTGACCCAAGTCACAGCACGGCAGCGGGGATCCCTATTTGAGGGGCGGCCGGAGATGGGGCGGACGTTGCGCCGACAAAAAAGGTCGGGCACCGCGTGGTGCACCGACCTGATTGATGAGTGGTCCCAGCTGGTTTCGAACCAGCGACCTTCCGCGTGTGAGGCGGACGCTCTCCCACTGAGCTATGGGACCGAACTCGGCGCTCGAGCGGCGGCGGAGCAGCCGTTCGAACGAGATGGAACCTTAGCACGCACTACCGGCGTGCCGCCAAATCGCCACCCCGACACGGGCGATCGGCCGTCGAGGTTTGCGACTGCGGTTGGCGTCGGCTCGCGAATTACCAAGGGGTGCAGCAGGTCCCGGAGGGGCCGCGCACATGCACAGGAGCGGGATCACCCATCGCGGGGCTATGGCATCCGAGTGCGCGGGAGTTCAGCTTCGATCCCGTCTGGCGGCCTCGTGCCAACGGGTGCGATACCGCTATGCCACTATTCCCGCCCGATGCGCCCGAGTGAAGCGCGACTCGGTCGCTTCGAGCACCTTTACCCCGCGATGCGTCTTATCGGACCCCGCGAATGACACGCATGTAATTCAACTTCGCGCCGTTCTACCAGCGGATTTGTAGGTTGCGCCGAACGTCGGCTAATGTTCTGTCTCGCACCACGGAGGGCCGCGAGGCCGCCGGAGATGCAAATGCGGATGTAGCGCAGCTGGTAGCGCATCACCTTGCCAAGGTGAGGGTCGCGGGTTCGAATCCCGTCATCCGCTCGAGGAGTAGGGCCAGGCAATAGTTAAAGCCTTCCCCCTTCGCACGGTGGAGTGGCCGAGTGGTGAGGCAACGGCCTGCAAAGCCGTGCACACGGGTTCGATTCCCGTCTCCACCTCGCGCGATTAGCTCAGCGGGAGAGCGCTTCCCTGACACGGAAGAGGTCACTGGTTCAATCCCAGTATCGCGCACCACCGTTTTACCAGGTCAGACCCGGTTTTCACCGGGTCTGATTTTGTTTGTGCCCAACCCCGGCCTTGCGGAAGCTGGGGACGCGTCATGGTGCCTCGCCACGCCCTTGGCGGCTACCCGCGTATGCCACCTCGCGTAGCTGTCGGATTACTTTCGGCACCATCTCGACCTCGCCGGGATGATTGATCATCGGGTCGAAGTAGTCGGTCCGGTGCTCGCCCTCGGCCAAACGCAGATTGATCTCAGCGAGTTTGGTGGTCGGGCCGCCGATGGGGCTGCCGATCAGATCGAGATGTACCTCATGTTCGCCCAGGTATTCTTCGAGTGCTTCGATGGATGCCGATTTCGGTTGTGCCGCATCGGGTTCGGCGAATACCCAGGTAGGCGTCGAATCGCCGAAACGGTACGGCATCAGGCTGCCGTACCTGGCGCGGGCCCAGCCGGTAGCGACGGTGATCACGAACCGACCGACCGTGCTGCGGCCCGTGGTCGCAAGGGCGAAGTCCCATGGCCTGTCGTCACGATCCAGGACGCGAAAGGCGAACCCGAGCACATCCGGCACGGGCCCCGGTAGCCCGGTGCCCTTCGACATACGGGCGATGACGGCCCGTTCACCGCTGCCGAACAGGTTCTCGAACTGGTATTCGGCGTGCAGCCTGCCCGACAGGTGCAGTCCGTCAGGATGGAGGACCCGCGCATGCCGGAGCCTGGCCCCGGCTGCGAACGCGCTTCGCACGACTGCGGCAGATAAATCGACCATGGCGAGCCCTCCGAGGTAGACGACGTGTTGTCTCCCGGTTGCCCCGCGCGTAGCCGGATAAACGGTAAGCGATCCAGGTGGTGATGGCCCCAACGGCAACGATCGAATACCGCGCCGTCGAACGACGCTTGACCGACGACGACAGCAGCGCGACCTCAGCGGCTCCTCGAACGCATGACCGATGTCAATGGACCAAATGGTCGACCCAAGGGGATGGCAGAGCGGCGCTCGACACCTCAGCGATTTCCTGGAGGCGGGCGGAGGGGATTCCTAAGCGGCTCAATTGGATCAGACCCTGGGAGATGACGATGATGTGAGCGCTGAGGGCGGAGAGGGTGGCCCGATCGACTTCCGGGCGGGCGGTTCGTAGGCGATCGGCTACGCCTTCTTCCATGGCGGTGGTTGTGCGGGCGCCGATGGTGGCGACTTCGGGGATGCGGGTGCCGAGTTGGGCGATGCTGTTGATCATGAGGCAACCGCGGCGGTCGGGGTAGGCCGCGCAGTCATCGATGACCGCCTGGAACAGGGCGCGGACGGCGATGCGCGGCGGGCCGGAAGCGGATGTGACGACCTCGCGAACGAAGCGAGCACGGCGTTCGCAGTAGCGCTCGAAGGCGGTGAGGAACAGGCCGCGTTTATTGCCGTAAGCGGCGTAGATGCTGCCGTTCCCGACGCCGGTCGCGCGGGACACGTCCTCCACCGATGTTTCGTCGAAACCCTTCGACCAGAACAGTTCCGTCGCGGCGTCGAGCAGGTTCGATTCATCGAACTGTCGTGGCCGTCCCATGCGCTCACCGTACCAATCGAGCCGTGATGTCGAGCACCTCATTTGTTCTGGAGGCGTTCCTCCATAATACTGGTTGACATGTCCGCAAGTTTCGGTGGTACGGCCCGCAGGCGGGTTGGAGTGCTGGTTTTCGACGGCGTCAAGATGCTCGATTTCGTTGGTCCGGCAGAGGTATTCGTCGAGGCGAATCAGTCGGTGGCAGGTTATGAGGTGGTGCTCGTTTCGGCCGACGGGCGGGACGTGCATACCTCGATCGGTGCGCGCACGCAGGTGAGCTGCGCGGCGGCCGAGGCGGGTCGCTTCGATACGGTCGTGATTCCGGGCAGCGAATTGCCCGTGGATAAGTTCGCGACGCCCGAGGTTTTGGCGGCGGCACGGCACCTGTCGTGGCATACCCGACGGATGACCTCGATCTGCAGCGGCGCGTTCGTGCTGGCCCAACTCGGACTGCTCGACGGTAGGCGGGCGACCACACATTGGAAATTCACCGCCGACCTCGCGCGTCGGTTTCCGTCGGTACTGGTCGAACCGGATGCGATTTTCGTGCGCGACGGCAACCTCTACAGTTCGGCGGGCGTCGCGGCCGGTGTGGATCTCGCGCTGGCGCTGGTCGAGGAGGATCATGGTGCCGATGTCGCCCGACGGGTGGCACAGTCTCTGGTGGTGTACATGCAGCGCGCCGGTGGACAGTCGCAGTTCTCGGCATTACTGAGCGGACCCGCACCACGCAGTCCACTGCTGCGCGGGGTCGTCGATCTGATCTGCGCCGATCCCGCGTTCCCGCATACCGTGCAAAGCCTCGCCGAACACGCGCGCGTCAGCGTCCGGCACCTGACCCGGCTGTTTCGCACGGAACTCGAACGTTCCCCCGCCGAGTACGTGGCATTCATCAGGTTCGGTGTTGCCCGGGATATGTTGCACGCCGGACACAGCGTGACCGAGGCGGCGATGTCCGCCGGATACGGCAGTAGCGAGGCGTTGCGGCGGGCGTTCGTGGCGCGGCTCGGCATTTCGCCGCGCAAGTATCAGCAGCGTTTCCGAACAACCGGATCGACCATGGACACCGAGTTCGCGGCGGCCGTGTCCTGATCGGGGGCATTTGCGGCCGGTCAAGGGGGGCGCGGGTGAGAGGAGGCAGCGGAAACTGCTCAGGGCCACAGCGTCAGATCAGAAAGGACCGCGATGTCCCTCGCATCACCCCCGACCGTTGTACTCGTGCACGGCGCCTTCGCCGATGGGTCGAGTTGGTCACCGGTCACCCAGCGGCTGCTGGACCATGGCCACCGGGTGGTTGCGCCGCCCGTGTTCAATCGCAGCCTGTCCGCCGACGCCGCGTACATCCGGTCGGTAGTCGAACAGATCGATGGGCCGGTGCTGCTGGCCGGGCATTCCTACGGCGGCGCGGTCATCACCGTGGCGGGTGTGGCCGAGAATGTTATCGGTCTGGTCTATGTCTCCGGTTACGCGCTGGAGGAGGGCGAGAGCCTCGGCCAACTGCAGGGCCGGTTCCCGGATTCCGAGCTGGCGGCACATCTGATCTACAGCTCGTATCCGGTCGACGGCGAAACCACCGGAACCGATGTATCCGTCGAAATCGACGCATTCCCGGCCATTTTCGCGGCCGGAGTCGAAGCCGCGGAGGCGCGGGTGCTCGCAGTGTCGCAGCGTCCGCTTTCGGCGACCGCGTTCGGCGAGCCCGCCACCGCCGCAGCATGGAAGACCAAGCCGGGCTGGGGAATTGTGTCCAGCGCCGACCGCACCATCAATCCGGACGTCGAGCGTTACGGCTATCGACGGGCCGGGCTGCGGGCGGTCGTCGAGATCGATGCACCGCACCTGGTGATGCGGAGCCATCCGGACCAGGTCGCGTCCGTCATCACCGACGCGATCGCCGAATTGTCCTGATCCACAACACGAGAGAAAGGCACCACCATGTCCGGTAATCCGTTGGGCATCTCGCTCGAGCAGGCGGCGCAGGAGTTCGTCGACGCCACGTCCCAGCCGCCGTTCCTCTACCAGCTCGCCCCGGAGGAGGGCCGCAAGGCGGTGGATTCGGTGCAGGATTCGCCGATTTTCAAGCCCGAGATCGATGAGGAATGGGTCACCGTCGAGGGCGGTCCGACCGGCTCGGTGCGGGCACGCATCGTCAAGCCACAGGGGGTCACCGAGGTGTTGCCGGTGATCATCTACACCCATGGCGCGGGTTGGGTTTTCGGCGATGCACACACCCACGACCGGCTCGTGCGCGATCTCGCCGTCGGGGTGCGCGCGGCCGTTGTCTTCCCCGAATACGATCGGTCCCCGGAGGCGCGTTATCCGGTTGCCAACGAGCAGTCTTACCGGGTCGCCCAGTGGGTGACGACCGACGGTGCCGAGCACGGCCTGGACGCGTCCCGGATCGCGGTCGCGGGTGATTCGGTCGGCGGCAATATGGCCATCGCGCTGACGCTCATGGCGAAGGAGCGCGGCGACGTCTCGTTCGCGCAGCAGGTACTGTTCTACCCGGTGACCGACGCGAACTTCGACACCGGCTCCTACCAGCGGTTCGCCGAGGGATACTTCCTGACTCGCGACGGAATGCAATGGTTCTGGGATCAATACACCACCAGCGCCGAAGAGCGTGCGCAGATCACCGTGTCGCCGCTGCGGGCCAGCACAGAGCAGTTGAGCGGGCTGCCGCCCGCGCTGGTCATCACCGCCGAGGCAGATGTGTTGCGCGATGAGGGCGAAGCCTTCGCGGGCAAGTTGCGTGCCGCGGGTGTTCCGGTGACACAGGTGCGCTACGGGGGGATCATCCACGACTTCGTCATGGTGAACGCGATGCACGATACCCACGCCGCTAAAGCCGCTGTCGCCCAGGCTGTTGCGACGCTCGAGGGTGCCCTGCACACAGCGTGATCGACCTCGTTCGCAAACAGATCAGGAGCAATCCATGACCGCTGCAACCATCGTGCTCGTCCACGGCGCGTTCGCCGATTCTTCCAGTTGGAACGGCGTCATCGAACGTCTACGCGCACAAGGACATTCCGTGATCGCCGCCGCAAATCCGCTGCGCGGCCTCGACAGTGACGCGGCCTACATCGCGTCGGTCCTCGATAGCGTCGAGGGCCCGTGCGTGCTCGTCGGCCACTCCTACGGTGGCAGTGTCATCAGCGTGGCGGCCGAAGGGAAGGCCAACGTCACCGCATTGGTCTACGTTGCCGCGTTCATTCCCGACGAGAACGAGAGCGCGCTACAACTGACCGACAAGTACCCCGGCTCCACCTTGGGACCGAACACCCGTCCCGCGAGTTACCCGCTGTCCGATGGCAGCACGGGGACCGAGCTCTACATCCGCCAGGATCAGTTCCACCGCCAGTTCGCCGCCGACGTCCCGGCGGCAACAGCTGAACTGATGGCCGCCACGCAGCGACCGGTCGCCCTTGCCGCACTGCAGGAGACTGCTACCGCGGCAGCGTGGAAGTCGGTTTCCACGTTCGCATTGCTGACCACCGATGATCAGAATATCCCCATCGAGGTGCAGCGATTCATGGCCGAACGCGCCGGGGCCGACACCGTCGAAATCTCCGCCTCGCATGCGGTTTCGGTATCCGAGCCCCAGGCGGTCGCCGACCTGATCCTTCGGGCGGTAGAGCGCTAGTCCGCGTCGAACCGACTCGCGCTGCGGGAATTGCGGCGCGAGTCGGGATGGGGTCGGCGCGGTGTCGGCAGGTCGGGTTCGGCCGCGGCGCTGTCGAGGGGCGGTCCTGGCTGATGGTGAACATAGAACCGTTTCCGATGACGATCAGGAAATATCGACGACAGCGACATCGAGCTGGCGGACGCAGAGAAACCCCGTCGTGGGCCGGGTTGTCGGTGGTCGACATTAGGCTTTGTCGCACAGGTCGAGTGAAGCCGAGTCGTGGTCAGGGGTGCAGGTGACGGCAAGCGAGGTCGATGGGCGCGATCGCGCCGCCGCGGACGCCGCTCCCGAGGTGCTCGACGATATCGCCGGGGATGTGTCGTTCGATCTCGAGGAGATCAACGAGCTTTTGGGGGAATTGATCGAGATGCGGGGTGACCGCAAGCGGCGCGATGCCGAAATCGTGGGGTTTCGGCTGGGGGTGAGCGGGGAGGCACCGGAGACATTGGCGCGGATCGGTGCCCGATTCGATCTGTCGCGGGATCGGGTTCGGCAGTTGCATACCCGGGCGGTGGCGCAGATTCTGCGGGAAGCGCAGTTGAGCGGACATCGAGCGGCCGAGGTGTTCGGGGCGCGGTATCCGGTGGGGACGCGGGATCAGCAGTTGGTGCGGGCGCTGTTGGTGGAGACCTACGCGACCGATACCGATCTGGCCGCCAATGAGTTGGCTTATCTGAAGCTGCGGCTGGCGGGGCACGCCGGCGAGGATGCCAAGCGGGTCGCCGGATATGTCATGCAGCGGATCATGGCGTGGCAGAAGAAGACGAATCGGCGGTTGGCGAAACTGCACGAGCCGCTGGCGACGAGTGAGCTGAATTCATGGCTGGAACAGGTCGAATGGCCCGCCTCCGCACCGGGCCCCGCTCCCCTGCCGATCGCCTCGGCGCGCACGGTCGATGGCGATGACGAAGGACGCGGGAGGTTCTATCTCGACAAGGTCGGACGCGATGTCGGCTTCGATTCCGGTCTGGAGGCTCGACTGCTGCGTACGGTGAATGCCAGCGACCTGGTCGAGACGTTCCAGGAGCAACCGAGTGCGGTCACTTACGAAATAGACGGCGCGGATCGGATCTACTACCCCACCATCGCCGCACGACTTGCCGATGGGCGCGTGGTCCTTATCGATGTCGAACCGCTGGGACACGTCGGCTTCCACATCAATCGGATCAAATCGGCGGCGGGTCGCGCCCATGCGCACGCCAACGGCTGGGGCTGGCTGGTGTGGACCGGCAGCAAGGTCGGGATTCCAGACCTATTGCGACGCAAGGTAGCTGCGCCGGCCGAAAGTCGACTGCGGGAGTTGGTCGAGCGTGGTCCGGTGTCTTGGTCCGCGCTGCGACAATTGCGCGATGAGGTGGAACTGGATGTACTGGACCTGATCGCGCTGGTGCTGCGCAACGAATGGCGTTGGGACCGTGCGCCATTCCGCTTGAGCGGCACGCACCAGAGCTGAACCGGCTCAGCGCACGAACATCGCCCCTGCGATGAATGTCACGATCAGCATCATCGCGCAATAGGTGATCAGCTGCCAGTGACCGATCGCCTTCTGCATGCTCACGATGGTGGCGCGCAGGCTGGCGTCGATGCGGTGATGATCATCGAGCTTGCGCCTGACCTCGGCCAGCGAGTCCGCGCGTTTCTGCGCGGACTCCTCGGCGCGTTCCAGCCGGGTAGTGAGCTTCATGATCTGTTTCTGCTTGTCCCGCACGGTTTTTCGGGACATAGCCAAGGTGGTGCGTTGGTTGACCAACTCCTGGCGCTGCCGAGCGATGACGCTGGCCTGCGTTCTCGTGTGGTGTTCCCAGTCGGTCACGGTGGCCCATCCTCCGGTCTTCACATCGCGGTAGCCCCAAGCGATTTCACCCCGCACCCAGCCGGACAGGAAATCGCGCAGTTCATAGGGTTCCCGGCGCGGCACGACGAGCGCGCTGTTCGAGGCGTCGAACATGCCGTCTTCGACCCGGTAATCGCAGGCGGGCGGCGCGAAATCGGCAATGCCGAGCGCGGGCAGATGCCCGACCCAGTAGCCCGGCGGGCACAGCCACAGCACCCCGTCGCAGCCGGAGGTGCGCAGGCGCGTCGTGTGATGTTGCGCGGATTCCCGATCCAGCGGTCCGGTGCGGACCTCGATGGCGTACTGCCGCTCGCCGCTGCGCCAGAGTACGTCCACCGGGACGTCACCTACCCGGCGATCCACCTCGGCCAGGTCCGCACCGTAGGACACGAGTCGACCGCACAGCCAATACTTCAGCCGCTGGATATCCCATTGCGCGGCGGCACATTCCGGACATGTGCAACCGTATCCGCCAGCCCGGACCGCTGTGCGGCCATCCGGCGCCCGGACGTCCGCGATGCGACCGTCCGACAACCCCAATTCGGCGAGCATCGCCCGACGCCCGCACGCCCGCTCGACGCGCTGCTTCGTTCTCACGCGACCTCACCCCTGCCCAAAACCACCGCAGGTCAGGTACGACCTACGCCATAGATCAAGAGTGCGTCAGCTTTGGCTCGCCCGCCAGCCCCCTTTACCCCGCGCTCGGGTGCGCCACAACCCGCGAATACGCTCCGACCAGCCGATGTGCGCTGTCTCACAAGCGATTTCCTGCGACACGCGAGAGCATCGCCACAGTTATTCCGATGATTGATAGTTGCGGCCATTCCTGCAACACGGCCGGGCACGGATCGATGTTGTCGCACCCAGCGGACGAAACCGGACGAATCGTGCACGGCGGGGTCGGGGCCGGTACTCGAACCGGCGTCGGTACCGATCGACAGATAGAATCGGCCGGCCACGAGCGGAGTTTCGGGCAATACGGGGAAGAAGGTATGGGATGGACCACGACGAGCGGAGTGGCGAATCGATCGGCGCACTCTTGTCGAGTCTCGCGACAACTCTGCGCGAGGTGAGCAATAAACTCGACGCCGTTGCCGCGCACGTGGACGACGATCGTAATCTCGCCGGTCGCTTGGCCAAGCTGGAGGCGTGGGCTTTCCGCACGGGGGAGGATGTTTCCAAGATCGGGTCGCGTTTGGAGCAAGTCGTCACCGTCGAACCGGGTGACGAACCGGCCGGGCCCGCGCCGCTCATCCGTCCCGAGCCCGCTCCCATGGCCAGAGAACGGCGCGAACCGATTCCATCGCGTCGCGACCGTCTCGATGCCGTCAACGGACGGGCCGACACCACGAGTGCGCGCACCGAAATCGGTCGCAACGACCTCCCGGATATCACGACTGTGCTCAGCGAGACGCCGACCGGACGCAACAACCGCTCCGACACCACCGCAACAAACGAGCGCCTCGAACCCGCGACCGCCCGCAATGAGCGCAGCACGCCTACGACCGGATCCAACGGACGCTTAGCGAGCCCGACGGGACGTCTGGACGCCCCGACCGGACGCAACGAACGGCTGGAAGCTCCCGAAGACCACGCGAACCCCCGCCCCGCACGGACCGAATTCACCGCGCCGATCACTCGCACCGAACACCTCGAACCCTTCGGCCCCGCGACGCCCAACGACTCGCTGTCCCTCCCGGCGCGGACACCGCAGCCCGTGCCGCCCCCGGTCCCCGCGACCTACCGCAGTGAACCGCTGTCCGCACCCGCCTCGCGCCCCGATTGGCTCGACTCGAGCACGTCGGCCAGCACCGAACCTGCCGCGCCGACATATACCAATTCGCAGCCGGCGACCTCAGGCGACCGGCTCGAATACGGCTCGATCGGCACGAGCAACGGCCGCTTGGAGCCGCTCACCTCGCCCCGCAACGGCTACGAGGACGCAACGCCTACAACCCGTCCGGATTCCGGCATGACCGCACCCCGCGCCGAGGACAACGGCGCACTGACCCCTGGCGCACACCGCGCGAGTACCGGGGAGGACAACTCCCACGTCGACAAGTTGCAGGCCATGCTCGACGAACTCAAGCGCAATCCCAACGGCCCGTTCGGCCGCCCCGAACCAACTGCCGCGGCGAACGAGCTACCCGGGGTGGACCCGAACTTCGCGATCCGTACCGAGGGCTGAGCAAAGCAACTCACCGACCCGACGAGTCCAGACCGGCGAGCGTGCCGCGAATCAATTCGCGCAGCCATCGGTGGCCGTTGTCGGCGGTGTTTCGGGGGTGCCACGCCATGGCGATGGCGATTTCGGGCAGGGGTAGGGGGATTTCGAAGGCGCACAGGCCGAGTGCGGTGCGAGTGGTCGCGGTGAGCGCGGCGGGGACCGGGCAGACCAGATCACCGGAACGGACCGCTAGCAGGGCGCTGGTCAGGTCGGGAACGGTGGCCACGACGCGGCGGGTGCGACCGTGCAGCGCCAAGCGATCGTCGATGGAACCACGGGCGCGGCCGCGGCGGGAGATGCCGAGTTGGGCGGCCGCGGCGAACCGGGCCACGGTTACGCGGTCGGTGATCAGCGGATGTTTCGGTGCCGCCACACCGATTACGCGGTCGCGCAGTACGCGTTGCACGGTGGTCTCGGGATCGGTGTGCTCGATGACGCCGACCTCGATATCGACGCGGCCATCGCGCAGCGCGGCGGTGCCCTCGTCGCGGTCCGGAAGCAGGTGCAGTGTCACGCCGGGCGCCTGCGCACGGACGGCCGCCAGCAGTGGGGTCGCCAATTCGCCGAGCACCATATCGCCGGCTTGCACCGCGAAGTCGCGTTTCAGCGTGGTCGGGTCCAGTGCGCCGCGCGGGGCGAGCAGCGTCCGTCCCCGCTCCACCAAAACGCCGACCTCATAACGCAATTCGAGTGCGCGCGGCGTCGGCACCAGGTTGCGGCCCGCGCGCACCAGCAGCGGATCGCCCAGCACCCGGCGCAGCCTTGCCAGCGTTCGGCTCATCGCGGGCGCCGAGGTATGCATCCGCTCGGCGGCCCGAGTGACGCTGTTGGTCTCCAGCAGCGCATCCAGAGCAACCAGCAGATTCATGTCGAGGGCGTCCACTCCTGGATTATCCAGAATGGAATGGCTGGTGACCAATATTGCACTGGTTGATAATCCGTCGCGTGGACCTCGATGCGTTGGCGCATCCGATCACAGAGTCTGGTCGGAATGACCGCGTATCCAATGCGGCGTCGGTCACACTGTGCACCGCTTCGACTCGAAACCCACAGTGGCACTGCGAAATCAACATGCGGCCGGACTCTGTTCCGTTCCCGCATTCCTCCGGCGACCGCTGCCACGATCGGCATCGGCTGGTGAAGAACGAAAGATCCCTCCCCGCGATCGGCGATGCCGATAGAACCCGCGCAGGGGCAGTACGCACGTCCGCTCGACGCCGCAACCCAGATCTAACGCGACAGCATAGAGGAGCGCCCAGCCAACGCCGGGCGCATTGCGGGCAATCGACCTAGGGCGTGCGCTGTTCGACGGAGACCGCGGGCGCGGCTTCCGGCGCGGGGGCAAGCACCGGCCCCTTCGACCGCTCGGCGAGCCCACGATACGAAGACGGTTTGATCGTCCGGAACCATTGTGCCGCACGGGTCCTGCGCGGCAGCCGGAATTTCAGGTCGGCCAGCATCTCATCGAGATTGTGGATCGAGAACGGGGTGATGGCGCCGCCGTGCGCGTGATGGCCGCCTGTGCGTTCGGCCATCCAACGCAGCCGCTCGTCGACGTGCGCGGTCATTTCTTCCTGCGTCGGCAGAGCAAGACGGCCGCGCAGCAGTGCCGCGGTCCACTGCGCGCCGACCTCGGCGCTGAGTGTGCTGATGACCGAGGAGTTGTATCCAACGAAGCTCAGATTGGGCACGCCGATCGGCAGGATCTGCCGGTACAGGCGGAAATTGCCGTCGTCATCGGTGAGCTGGCGCTGCACATACGGGGTGAGGAACGGCACCCGCTGGTGGAATCCGGTCGCGCAGATGACGATATCGGCCTGCAGGGTTGTGCCGTTGGACAGTCGCACCTGGTTCGCGGCCAACTCGGTGATGGTGCTGTCGCGGTGCACCGCGATCATTCCCATCCCCACCCGCTCGAAGAAATCCTCGGTGACCAGGCTGACCGTGCTCTCAGCGATATCCTCGAAGCGTCCATCGGGCACCAGACCCAGTTCGCGCAGATGCGAGTTCTTGGTGACGAGCTCCTGAATCACATCGAAATTGCTTTCGCGGAAGCTACGTCCGGAACCGTGCAGGAACCGCTCGATCCGACCGAGCTCCTGATAGCGGAAGTGTGCCTCGCCCAGTCTGGTCAGCATCAGCCGCTCGTAGTCGACCAGCCCGCGCGCCAACTTGCGCGGCATCTTCCACAGCAGCCGCCGGGCGACCACATTCGTCGAAGCCGCGACATGGCTTACTGCCTCGGCGATATCGCAGGCAGATTTGCCGTAGCCGACCACCACGACCGATTTCCCACGCGCCCACTCGACATCCAGGAACTCCGAGGCGTGCCCGACCTGTCCACCCGCCTGCCGGAACCGCTCGATGCCTGGATAGTCGGGCACCGCGGGCTCACTGAATATTCCGTTCGCGATGACCAGATGGTCGCAGGAGGTGCGGTGAACGCCGATGTGGTCACGGATCTCCAGCAGCCAGCCGCTGTCCACCGGATCGGCCGCCACCACCTCGGTGCCCAAGCGCAGGCTCTCGCCGAAGCCGAAGTGCCGCACGTACCCGTCGAGGTACTGCTGCATCTGCTGCCCGTCCGGCACCCGCGGATAGTCGTCGGGCATCGGGAAGTCGGAGAAGTGATACGTGTTTTTGCTGTTCTGTGCGCGCACACCGGGATACCGGCGCGTCGCGCTCCATACTCCGCCGACGTCCGGGGTCCGATCGAATACCTCGACCGGAAATCCCTCCTGGCGCAATATTTTCGCGCAGGCAAGGCCTGCGATGCCCGCACCTACGATTGCGACGCGGTTCCCGCTCGTCATGGCACGGAGATTACGTCGCTCACGCGAATGCGGCAAAGCCTCGGTGCGATTTCACGAAGTTGAACGTGGGGTGACTACAATCCTGGCCTTCGCGCGCGGCACAGTGGTGATATTGCGCACCCGTGCGCGCTCTGATTTCGCCCCCTCGGGCGCGGCCAGGGTGTAGCGGGACAGGATCTCGCGCAGCACCGTTGTGCCCTCCATCAGCGAGAATCCGGCGCCGATACAGCGGCGCACCCCACCGCCGAAGGGCAGCCAGGTATTCGGTTCGACCTCGCCGTCGAGGAAGCGCGATGGACGGAAGGTCCAGGTATCGGGATAGTTGGCCGGGCTGCGGTGCGCGAGCAGGATCGAACAGCTCACCACAGTGCCCGCGGGCAGATCCCAACCGCCGATGGCCATATCCCGGGTGAGTTTGCGGACCGCGCCGGGGATGACGGTGCGCAACCGCATCGCCTCCTTCATGACGGCCTCGAGCGCTCTGTCGTCCTCGGTGCGGACCGCTTCATACGCGTCGCGTTGTACCCGCGGGTTGACCGACAATTCGTGTAGGGCCCAGGACAGCGCCGCCGCGGTGGTTTCGTGACCGGCGAGCAGCAGGGTCATGAGTTGATCGCGCAATTCGGGGTCGGTGAGCGGCGGATCGGCATCGGCATCGCCGCCGGCCCGCAGCAGCCGGGACAGCACGTCGGTTCGTGCGGCGAGGTCGGGTGCGGTGCGCCGGGCCGCGATCTCGGCATACAGCAGATCATCGATGGCGGCCATAGTGCCGTGGAAGGATCTCCACGGCGGATACTTCTGCAGCGCCGGTTTCATCAGGCCGAGGTACTGCAGTGGACCGATACCGACGATGCGCCTGAGGCGCGGTGCGAGCGCGGCCCGGGTGCGTCCATCGGTGACGCCGAAGACCACCCGCATGATCACCTCGAGGGTGAGCGCGTTCATCCGGTCGAGGGTGATCACCGTCGAACCGGACGGCCAGTGGTCGACCTCCGCGGCCGCGATCTCGGCGACCAGATCGCGGTAGCCGCGCAGGGCCGCGCCGTTGAATGCGGGCATGAGCAATCGGCGGGCCCTGGCGTGTTCGGCCTCATCGGTCAGCAGCACCGAATGCTCGCCCATGACCGGGCCGAGGATCTGATTGCCTTCGCCCGCGTGCAGGTCGCGCGGGTCGCCCGCGAAGATTTCCTTGATGTGTTCGGGGCGGCTGAATACGACGAGGTTCTGTGCGAACGGCGGCACACGCAACGAGAAGACATCGCCGTAGCGCCGCCGCAACGGCGGCAGCACCTGGGCGCGGTTACGGATATACAGCAGGCCCTGCAGAAATGCGGGAATCGGCGGACCGGGTGGATACGCCGCAGTCATCTTCCCCTCCGCATCCAGCGCCGGACGCATCGTTACGACCGGTTCGCTGCACTGTTCCACAGTTGTCCGGCATGACGGAAGCCCCTGAGGCACACACCCTGATCAACGGGACCGTCCATCAGATAGACGCACACCCATACCGGACTCAATGCAGCGCTGGCGCTCCGGCCAATTCGACCGGAAGATCCTGCAATCCCCGAATGAGCATGCTCTCCCGCCAACGCAATTCCCCACCATCGGCGGCCAAACGCAGATCCGGATACTGCTCGACCAACCGTGTGATCGCGATGCGCGCCTCCAGCCTGGCCAGGCCCGCACCCAGGCAGTAGTGGATGCCGTGGCCGAACGCCAAGTGGCCCGAAGTGGAGCGCTGCGGATCGAACTCTGCCGCGTCGGCGAAGTGCCGTTCGTCGTGGTTGGCCGAACCCAGTGCGACAAGCACCATCTCGCCCGAGGGGATTTCGGTGCCGCCCAGCGTGATCGGTTCGGTGGTGTAGCGCAAGGTCGCGACGTTGACTGGACCGTCGTAGCGCAGCATCTCCTCGATCAGGGCGGGTACGGCCTCGATGTTGCCGTGCAGCGCACGGTAGCGCGCCGGATCCGACAGCAGGGTGAGCACCGTATTGCCGATCAGATTGACCGTGGTCTCGTGTCCCGCGACCAGGATGAGGAACACCATGGAGATCAGCTCGTCATCGGTGAGACGGTCACCGTCGGCGTTGGCGGCGATCAGGTCCGAGACGAGATCCTCCCCCGGCCCCTCGGCCCGCCGTCGAATGACAAGCCGCTCGAAATAGTCGGCGATGGCATCGGTCGCCTGCCGGACCTCCTCGGGCGTCGCGGTGGACAGCTCGACGATGATGCGCGACCACTCCCGGAAATCCGCGCGATCGGCCACCGGCACACCGAGCAGTTCGCAGATGACGGTGATGGGCAGCGGGAATGCGTACTCCGACAACAAATCCACCCGGCCGGCGCCGCCCGCGGCGATCCGGTCTAGGAGTTCGTCGGCGATCGCCAACACGCGCGGGGTCAGCGCCTCGATCCGGGCGGGCGCGAATGCGGGCGCGACCAATCGGCGCAGCCGGGCGTGCCCCGGCGGATCGGTATTCAACAGGTGGTAGCTGATCCGGGCATTCACCGCGCCGACGCCGGTCTCATCGATGGGCAGGCCGCGGGCCTTGCGGCTGGCGTCGGTGCGGGGATCCTTGCGGATGGCCGGATGGCGTAGCACCTCCCGCGCGACGTCCAAATCCACCACCAGCCAGGCGCGCACGCCGGTATTCAACTCGACTGGGTGCACAGGTCCTTCGGCGCGTAACTCCTCGTAGAAGGCATACGGTGTATGAAAGAAGTCCTGCGGCAGCTTTCTCATTCGACGGCCCTTCCCGTTCACGAGTTGTCTTGCGCCCCTTCGATAGTGGCACGCGACACCGATCTCGACTACCCGCGCGCCCGACGGTAGCCACCGAATCTGACCAGAGGATGACCTTCGCGCGCATCGCATCCGACGAAAGGATGACCGCGACAGATTCACTACACACGGCCACGGCGGGGCCGATACTCTCCGCGGATGGGACCGATTTCTCCTGTCCTGCGCGGAGCCCGGATCGCGAATTCGTTCGCCTTCGGGTTGCAGGGCTTTTTCTTCGCGGTGGTGCTCACCGAACTGCCCCAGCAGAAGGATCGCTTCGACCTGTCCGATGGCCTGATCGCGGGTTCGGTGGTGCTGGTTTCGATCCTCGCGGGCCTCGGCAGTGTCGCGGCCGAGCAGGTGGCCACGCGATGGTCGAGTCGAGTCACGGTGCGGATCGGCCTGCTCGGCATCACGGTCACCGGATGCGCCATCGCGCTGGCCCCGAACACCCCCGCACTGCTGATCACCCTCGGGCTCTACGGAATCGCGGTCGGCATCGTCGACGCGAGCACCAATATGCAGGGGGTGTTCATTCAGCACGGATACGGGACCTTCATCCTGTCCTCGTTCTATGCGATCTGGAGTGCCGGATCGATACTCGGCGCGCTGTTCGTATCCGCCTGCGAGGCAATGGATGTCACGCTGCGCGAATCGCTGTTGACGGCGGCGGGCATAGTTCTCGTGATCGGATTGATGCTCGGTCCACGCCTACTCGGTGCAGCGGAAGCCGAATCCGGCCCGGCCGAAGTGGCCGACAGCGAATACGGGGCGGCCGGGATGGTCCCGCTGCGCATGTACCTCGCCTTCGGCATCGCTGCCTCGCTCGTATTCGCCATCGATCTCGCGGTCAGCAACTGGTCGGCGTTGTATCTGAAGGAGGATCTGCTGGCCACTTCGTCCGCGGCGGCGTTGGCGCTGGCGGTCTATCAGTGCGCATCGCTGGCCGCCCGACTCAGCGGTGATCTGTGGGTGCGGCGGCTCGGCGGACGCCGGGTGGTGCGCATCGCGGGGACGATCGGCGTACTCGGACTGACTGTCGCGGTCGCCGCGCCCGGGCCGGTTATCGCGATCCTCGGCTTCCTGATCGGCGGTTTCGGGACCGGCGTCGTCGCACCGCTATGCTTCAGCGAGGCCGGACAATTGACCAGCGGACGCCAGCTCGACGCACTCATCGCACGCCTGAATCTGTTCAACTACGCGGGCACACTCGTCGGCGGCGGGCTGGTTGGCGCGATCGCCGCCGGGTTCGGACATCGGATCGGTTTCGCGATTCCCGTCCTGTTCATGGCGATCGTTATCGCACTCGCGCGGGTATTCCATTCCCGTTCCGAACCGGATGAACTTTCCGCGTCCAGCGATGGTCGTGCTGTACTGGACATATGAGCAACATCCCAGTCACCGTCGACCGGGCCGGAATATGGGACGCCGAGGCGCTCAGTGACGTTGCGGCCGCGACCTTTCCGCTGGCCTGTCCGCCGCACGCCACCGCGGACGATATCGAGATCTTCATCGCCGAGGCGCTCTCCGGTGAACGCTTCGGCGAATATCTGACCGACCCCGCCCGGATCGTGCTCAAGGCAGTCGCGAACGGCGATATCGTGGGCTACGCGATGTTGAACTACGGCGACCCGGCCGATCCCGACGTCGCCAAGGCCGTCGACCTGCGGCCGGCCGTCGAGATCAGCAAGATGTACGTACTGCCCGGCCACCACGGCGCCGGGGTGTCGAAGGCGCTGATGAACGCGTCGCTGGAACTGGCCCGCGGGGACGCGGTCGCTGCGGTGTGGCTGGGAGTCAACCAGGAGAACGAGCGCGCCCAACGTTTCTATCTCGAGCACGGATTCGAACGAGTCGGCACCAAGACATTCATGGTGGGCAGCCAATTGCACCACGATTTCGTTATGCGGCGGGTCTTCTGACCGAATCAGGCCACGAACTCGACCAGCGCCGCATGGAAATGCGGATCCACCACGGCCATCAGATGGTCGCCGGGCACGATCCGCAACGTCGCCTCGGGTAGTGCGGCCGCGAGCCGATCGGGCTCCGCGGCGAACGGGTCGTTATCGCCGGCCAGAACCAGGCTCGGCATCGTGATATCGGCCAAAGTCTTTATGGGCTCGTCATCAAGGCCGGTCGCGACCGCCTCGATGGCGTCGCGATCGGCGCGTACCGCGTCGGCGAGAATTCGGAACATCATCGCGATCGGTGGTGTGCCCGCGCCATCACCGCGCATGGCGGCGCGCAGATCATCGATATCGATGACGCGCCGGTCGACGCCGCCGCAATCGAGCACACCGGAGCCGATGCCGCCCACCGCCAGCTTGCTCACCCGCTCGTCGGAGCCGGCCACCAGCAGCGAGATGATCGCGCCCATCGAATAGCCCACCTGCACAACGCGATCGAAGCCGAGTTCGTCGTAGAGCGCGCTGACATCGCGTGCCATCCCCGCCCATGAATACCGCGACGGATCATGGGGTTTCTCGGAACGACCGTGCCCGCGCGCATCGAGTGACACCACGGTGTGCCCGGCGGCGTGCAGGGCTCCGACTACCCCGGTGGCCATCCAGTTGGCATTCGTATCGGCCACTACCCCGTGTTGCAGTACGACCGGAATGCCTGCGCCCTCCCACACGCGGTAGTTGAGCTCCAGTCCGTCCCAGGTCTTGAACGTCGTCATGACCGGATCGTAGCCGGATAGCATGATTGACAAGTTCGATGTGTTCAGTATTTACTGAACAAGTCAGTTTTCACTGAACTTCCCGGGATCAGAAATCTCTTTAAGGAGCCTCATGACCACCACCGCGATCCGCACGGAGGGCCTGACCAAGCACTACGGCAAGCATGTCGCACTCACCGGGCTGAATCTCGAGGTCGGCCGGGGCGAGGTGTTCGGTTTTCTCGGGCCCAATGGCGCGGGCAAATCCACCACCATCCGGATCCTGCTGGATCTGATCCGACCGACCGCAGGCCGGGTCGAGGTGCTCGGCATCGAACCGCGCGTCGGCGGTGCGCAATTGCGCAAGCGCATCGGTTACCTGCCGGGTGAACTCGAGATCGAGGGCCGCAATACCGCTCGTGAGCTGCTCACCTTTCTGGCCGACCTGCGCGGCGATGTCGCACCGAGGCGGATCACCGACCTTGCCGATCTGCTCGATCTGGATCTGTCCAAGAAGGTCGGCGCGATGTCCAAGGGCAATAAGCAGAAGGTCGGCATTATCGGCGCGTTCATGCACAATCCGGATCTGCTGATCCTCGACGAACCCACCTCCGGACTGGATCCGCTACTGCAGCAACGCTTTCTCGAGCTGGTCGGCGCGGCCAAGCGCAATGGGCAGACGGTGTTCATGTCCTCGCACATTCTCAGCGAGGTGCAGCAGAGCGCCGACCGGGCGGTCATCATGCGCGCCGGTCAACTGCTCGGCACCGAGAATGTCGAGGATCTGCGCAGGCGTTCGCCGCGCTCGGTCGAATTGGTCTTCGTCGAGGACATCCTCGGCGACGACTTCGCCGAGCTGCCCGGCGTGCGCGATGTGTCCGTCGACGGAAAAACCTTGCGCTGCACCACCGAAGGCGAGGTCGACGGCCTGTTCAAGGTGGCCGCGAAATACCAACTGGTGAGCGTGCTGTCCACTGAGCCGGATCTCGAACAGATCTTCTTCAGCCGCTACGGCCGCTAATCCTCTATCACCCGAATCATCTAGTGCACAAGGGAATTCGTCATGACTCGCTCGATCTTCACGCAAACGTTGAAGGAACAGCGGCGCGGCCTGATCGGCTGGTCGATCGGCTTCGCCATCATCCCGCTGATGTACCTGCCGTCCTATCAGTCGCTGAAGGAGCAGGGCTCGCTCGATATCAAGCAGAACAAGATGTACGACGCGATGGGCGTCAGCGATTTCGCCAGCGCCAGTGGTTATTTGAACGCCACGGTGTACTCGTTGATGGGTCTGCTGCTGATGCTGATCTTCGCGGTCACCTTCGCGAGCCGTTCGGTGGTGCAGGAGGAGAACGGGATGCTGGATCTGCTTCTCGCCCAACCGATCAATCGGATGAATCTGCTGCTGCAGCGATTCGCGGCGCTGGCCGTGCAGACAGCGAGCGCGACAGCCGTGCTCACCCTGAGCGTGATTGTGGGGGCCGACCAGGGTGGGCTGGACGTACCGACCGGCAATATTGTGGCGGCAAGCGCGGGGCTCGGATTGCTGGCGCTGGTCGTGGGCGCGATCACGCTGCTGATCGGCGCGGCCACCGGAAAGCGTTCGGTGACACTGGGTTCGGCGTCGCTGATCGCGGTGGCCGGTTATCTGGCCAATAATCTCGGCGACGACTCGGTGCGCAAGCTCTCACCCTTCTACTGGGCCAATGGCGGCGCGCCGCTCGTGCACGGCTGGAACGGTATCCACCTGACGGTGCTCGTCATCGTGGCCGCCGCCGCCCTGGTTCTGGGGCTAGGTGCCTTCGATCGCCGCGATCTGGCGGTCTGACCGACCGCTCCGGGGCGGGCCGACACGGTCCGCCCCGTTACCGCTACCCGTATTCTGGAAGGGATACTTCTCCGATGGGCACCACCGACAACGAGCAGGCCACCGAACCGACTCCGGAAAAGTTGGCATTCGTCGAGGATTTCGCGCTCGTACTGGAGCGGATGGGCCTGGTCCGGATGACGGGTCGGGCCGCGGGGTGGTTGCTGGTCAGCGATCCGCCGGAACAGACCTTCGGCCAGATCGCCGATGCGCTGCAGGCCTCCAAGGGCTCCATTTCGTCGGCACTCAAGACGCTGGTCACCATGCGCTGGGTGGACAAGATCTCCAAGCCCGGCGATCGCAAGGACTACTACTCGATCCGGCCCGGAATCCTGCCCGAGCTGACCCGCCAGCAGAGCGGTATGTACACCGATCTCACCAATATGACCGCGCGCGGGCTCGCCCTATTCGACGACCCGAATGGTACTGATGCCGAACGGGTTCGGGATATGCACGAGTTCTTCGTGTGGATGGGTAAGGAGCTACCCGCACTGATCGATCGGTGGTACGCGGAACACGCCTAGGCGAGCAGCTTCGCCTTCAGTGCGCCGATATCGGTGGCCGACAGCTTCAATCCGTCGCGGATGTAATTGTCGAAACTGCCGTAGCTGCGGTCTGCCTGATCGAAGGCGGCATCCAGCCAGGCGGCCGAAACACCATTGAGCGGATCGTTCGGGCTGGCATCGCGGTACTGGTTGGACAGCAGGAAATCCCGCATGACGGTGTCGCGGTCCACGCCGAGGACGGTCAGTAGGACGGCGGAAGTCCAGCCGGTACGGTCCTTACCGGCGGTGCAGTGGAACAGCACGGCGCCGTCGGCGTCGACGATGTCGCGCAGCACCGCGGCGAACGCCTCGTTCGCACCGGGCGCGGTGATGAACGCGCGATACAGGTCATTGCCGCCGGTGAGGGTGGTGATCAGAGTTTGCGGCGGGGCTTGCCCGATGACGTCGTTCCAATTCGCGACCGCACCCGCGGGCACGCGGTCGGCCGCGATGGTTCGCTCGTAGACGGTGCGCAGATCGTCGACCACGCGCACCCGACGGTCGGTCAGCACCGCCAGATCGGCCGGAGTCGCATTGTTGAGCTGACCGGTGCGGTAGACCAGCCCGGTGCGTACCCAGTGGCCGTCGGTGGTGCGGTAGCCGCCCGCGTCGCGGCCGTTCTGCACGCCCTGCAGCGGCAGTGCGCGATCGAAGGTCACCGGATCGGCGACGCTGACCGGGTCGGCCAGTGCGACACCCGCCACCGGACCGAAAGCGACGGTGAGACCGGCGGCGAGCGCGACCGGAACCCGAACGGAACGACGGACCATGCTGCTCCAATGCACTCGGCGTGAACGCCCACTACACAATCAAGTGAAGTATGAGTTGGTCAACTTTCCTGTTCGGCTCGGCCGCGTAGGTCGATCCTCGACAGTTACGCGGCGACCTCGAAGCGCGAAAGCGCCAGCAGACGCGAAATCGCACGCAGGTACTTCTTGCGATATCCGCCGTCGAGCATCTCCTTGGAGAAGATCTCATCCAACTTCGCACCCGAAACCGTCACCGGGACACTCGCGTCGTACAAACGGTCGGCGAGCACGACGATCCGCAGCGCGACCGCCTGATCGGTCACCGGATGCACATCCGAGATGTACACCGACGACACACCGGCGATCAGCGCGCCGTACTTGGACGGGTGCAATGTGCTCAGATGCTTCAGCAGCGCATCGAATTGGTCGAGCGTGGAACCCGTTGTGGCAGCGGCACGTTCGGTGAGCGACTCCGGCGAGCTGGGTTCGGGTGCTGGCGGCAGATCGCGATGCCGGTAGTCCGGACCGTCGACCCGTACCGCCTCGAAGATCGAACCGAGCTTCTTGATCTCGCGCAGGAAGTCCTGTGCGGCGAAGCGACCCTCCCCCAGCTGGCCGGGCAGGGTATTGGAGGTGGCGGCAATGGAGACACCGCGCGCCGACAGCTCGGTCAGCAACCGCGAGACCAGCATGGTGTCGCCGGGATCATCGAGTTCGAATTCGTCGATGCACAGCACACTGTTCGTCGCGAGCCGCTCGAGGGCGTTGTTGAAGCCGAGTGCGCCAACGACATTGGTGAGTTCACCGAAGGTGCCGAAGGATTTCGGCGCGGGCACGCTGTGGAAGACGGAGGCCAGCAGGTGGGTCTTGCCCACACCGAAGCCGCCGTCGAGGTAGAGCCCGGCGCCGCTGATCGGTTTCTTCTTCCCGAACAGGCTCTTCTTGTTCACCGCCTGATGGATCTTGGCGACCTGACCGGCGAATCCCTCGGCCTTGCCGACCGCGGCCGCCTGTGACGGCTCATTGGGATCGGGGATGTAGGAGGCGAAACTGACCTCGTCGAACATGGGCGGTGGCACCATCTGGGCGACCAACTGGTCCGCCGGAACCTCCGGATGGCGATCGACAAGGCGTTCTTGCATGCTGGAAGCCTAATGACGTGGTGTGATCTTTGTTCATGCAGCGTATCCACAATGCGATCCAGCTCACAGGACTGAGCCGCGACGACCTCGCCGACCTGTACGCCTACCCCACCGAACTCCAGGCCCCTTGGGTCCGCGCCAATTTCGTTTCCAGCATCGACGGCTCCGCAACCAGCGACAATGTCTCCGAGGGCCTCGGCACCCCGGCCGACAAAACCGTCTTCATGCTGCTGCGCCAATTGGCCGATGTGATCGTGGTCGGTGCGGGCACCGCGCGGGCGGAGAACTACGGTGGCGCCGGGACCGACCCGGTCTTTCGGCGGGCGCTGTACGACCGCGGCATCGGCGGACATCGCGACGGCGCACCGCCACCGATCGCCGTGGTCACCGCGAGCGCTTCGCTGGAGCCGGGTGCGCGGCTGTTCACCGAGACCAAAGTTCCGACGCTGATCATCACGACCAGCACCGCACCGGAGGATCGCAAACAGCAACTCGCCGAGGCGGGCGCGCAGGTCATCGAGGCGGGCGGTGTCGCGGTCACTCCGCAGGGCCTGATCAACACACTCACCGATCTCGGACTGCGGCGCGTGCTGTGTGAGGGCGGCCCGCATCTGTTCGGTGAGCTGCTGGAGGCGGATGCGGTCGACGAACTGTGCGTCACCACCTCCCCGATCCTGGTGGGCGGCACCGCGCGCCGAATCTCGCTGTCGGCACACGAATTCCGGGTACCGATGGTGCGCGGCCATATCCTGCTCGACGACGACGGCACCATGCTGACCCGCTGGACCCGTTCATGAACACACCGCACGAACCTGGCAGGCTGTAGCGCATGCGCTGGACTCGGGCCGTCGTGCTGGCATCGACACTCTCGATCATGATCGCCGGATGCGGTGCGGGACCTTCCGATCGCCCCGGCGTCGCCGTCGAGCGCGCGCCACAGGGCGGGGCGGGTCCGCACCCGACCACGGTCATCGCGCCACCGCCGGATGCCGGTGTCCCGAAAACCGATCTGGCCTGGCGCGATTGCACGACACCGACGCTCGACCTACTCAGCCTCGGCCCCGCGCCGTCCGGCCTGGTCCTGGACTGCGCCGAATACACCACGCCGATCGATTCGACCGGCGGCGTGCTCGGCAACTTCCGCACCGGCGCCATGCGTGCCCGGCTGGCGCAGACCCCGACCGATGTCGCTCCGCTGGTCATCACCTCCGGCTCGGACCGCTCCTCGACCGCGACACTGGCCGGGTTCGCTGTCGGCGCGGCCAACGGTCTGCTGGCCACCCGCCCGATCGTCGCGGTAGACCGGCGCGGCCTCGGCACCTCACAACCGATCGACTGCATGAGCGTGGAGTCCCGCCGCGGCCTTGCCGATAACGGGCAATTCGGACCGGGCGCGAGCGATCCGATCGAAGCGGCGACCGGATTCAGCCAGGACGCCACCATTGCCTGCCGCGATTTCCTGCAGCCCTATGAAGGGACCTTCGACGCACCGCACGCCGCCGATGACATCGAACAGTTGCGCAGGCAGTGGCAGGTCGATCGGATCGACCTGCTCGGATCGGGCAACGGCGCGAAGGTCGCGCTCAGCTACGCGCGGAAATTCGGCGACCACCTCGCGCGTCTGGTGCTGGACTCGCCGGAGGCCGTCGGTACCGATGCCGTCACCCGCACCGAACAGCGCGTTCAGGGCGCGGAGGCGGCGGTTACCGCATTCGCCCAGCGTTGCACAGGAGTCAACTGCTCACTCGGCGCCGACCCACGAGCGGCGATCATCGATCTGGTGCGCAAGGCGGGCAGCGGCGGACTCGGCGATATCTCCGCGAACGCGCTATTGACTGGTTTGTCGGGGTTCCTCGCCGGTCCGCGCGACCAGTCATCGCATATCGCCGAACTCGCCGACGCGCTCTCGACCGCCGGGCGCGGCGATCGCGGCCCGCTCGGGACGCTGATCCAGCGCGAAACCGCCGCCACCGCGGCCGATGGTCAGTTCGTCAACCGCTGCACCGATAACCAGCTGCCGCCGAGCCCCACCAAGGCCAAGGAACTCGCCGACACCTGGGGTGCCAAGTATCCGGTGTTCGGCAGGTCGGCCGCGATCGGGATGATGGAGTGCGTCGCGTGGCCGGTCAGTGCCGCACCGCCGCTGCCGGAGAAGCTGGACCTGCCGGTTCTCGTACTCGGTGGGGTGGCGGATCCACTGGTGGGCGATGGCGGTCAGGCCTCGGTGACCGGGGCGCTCGGCGCCGCGGGCGCGCGCAAGGCCGCGATCACCTGGCAGGGTTGGGGACATCCGGTCTTCGCCCATTCCGGTTGTGCACAACGGGCCCTCACCGACTATTTGAAGGACGCCAAGCTGCCTGCCGATGGGACGGCGTGCCCCGCATAATCGAGCGAATCAAAGATACAGCCCCGTTAGGGGAGATGACCGAGGCGAGCGCAGCGAGGCTGCGGTCATATGAGCGAGCGCAGTGAGCGAATCAAAGACACAGCCCCGTTAGGGGAGATGACCGAGGCGAGCGCAGCGAGGCTGCGGTCATATGAGCGAGCGCAGCGAGGCTGCGGTCATATGAGCGAGCGCAGTGAGCGAATCAAAGACACAGCCCCGTTAGGGGAGATGACCGAGGCGAGCGCAGCGAG